>NZ_SGXL01000001.1:1049033-1577402 GCF_004216955.1 Fictibacillus sp. BK138 | reverse complement strand
GTTTCCATGAAAGTGGATGCGTTCTGCAGGGAATTCTGCTTGGAGCGCCGTATAGAGTTCACCGCCTGAAACAACATCCAGACTTAGCCCTTCTTGATCCATAAGCTGAATGATCGCAATAGAAGAAAATGCTTTGCTGGCATATGCTACCTGATAGCCGACACCTTTTTCTTCGAATGCTTTCTTGAATCCTCTTGCTCTCGTTCTTATTAATTCAACATCGTATAGATATAGCGGTGTTCCATACTTTTTTGCCAGTTCCACTGTATCTGCTCCGCCTATCCAAAGATGATTGTTTTTTCCGATTTCAGCTGTGCCATGTAACTTCACAATTAATCCCCTCTCCATGATGATGGAGAATTCAATCCCGACAATAACAAAAGACAGCCGCAATTAAGGCAGGCTGTCATGACCGTGCCCTCATGTCGGAATAGCTCTCCACTACTGTTGTAGTGACAGTCCGTTGCTTGTTCAGCAACGGCCCAGCATAAAAAGAAATGGACCTCCTTTTACACTTCGGCAAATTGACCTTTCGACATATTTCATCGTCTTCCATGAACTCCATATGCTACTTATTCGTTTTGCGCCTCTACCTCAAATGAGGCATTTATTGAATTAGTTATGAATTTTAGCACAATTTCCGTTAATTCACAAGGGACAGATTAATTAGTCGGCTGTTTTTTAGGGTTTTGCGGATGAACAATACTTGGGCGCACTTTGGAAAGTGGAACCGCAACTCGAATAACAATCTGGAAAAACGCCTTTGGGTTGAACGGTAAGAACGGCCAAAGGTAAGGTGTATTCAAATTTTTGATATTACTCATATATATTATGATTAAAGTAACTCCGATCATGAATCCAGGAACTTTAAAGAGCACCACAAGAATAATCAGAAAAAGCCTCAAGACTTTGTTAGCCACACTCAGTTCATAACTAGGTGTTGAGTATGATCCGATTGCGGCGATCGCTACATACAAAATAACTTCAGGGATAAAAAGACCCACATCAATAGCAATCTGACCGATTAAAACTGCTGCGATCAGCCCCATAGCTGTTGAAAGGGCACTAGGGGTGTGAATAGCCGCAAGCCTAAGAATATCAATACCTATTTCAGCAAGTATGATCTGCAAAAATAGAGGTATGTTCGTTGTTTTATTTGGTCCGATAAAATCGATAAACGGCGGAAGAAGTTCTTTATTTAGTGAAAAGAGCATCCACATTGGCACGATAAATACTGATGCCAAGATACCCATGAACCGGATCCATCGTAAAAATGCACCGATAAATGGCGTTTGCCTATATTCCTCTGCATGCTGGACATGATGAAAGAGAGTAGTTGGCGTAATAATAACACTTGGGGATGTGTCTGTGATAATGAGTACGTGTCCTTCCATCAAATGCTGTGCAGCAACGTCAGGACGTTCTGTGTAACGTACTAACGGAAACGGATTCCATCCTTGTTTCACAATAAATTCTTCAATTGTTTTATCCGCCATGGGTATTCCGTCGATTTGTATCTTTCCTAATTCATCTCGTATGAGATCGACTAAACCAGGATCTGCTACGTCTTGAATATAGGAAAGACAGATATCCGTCTTCGAACGTTCACCGACTTGAAGGATCTCATGTCTCAGCCTTTCATCTCTGATCCTTCTTCTAGTAAGAGCTGTATTGATTATGATGTTCTCTGTATAACCGTCTCGTGAACCCCTTACAACTTTTTCAATATCGGGTTCTTCAGGAGACCTTCCCGGATAGCTTCTCACGTCAACTACAAAGGCTTCTTCTTCCCCATCAAGGAAGATCACGATTAAACCTGAGAGCATTCGGTCTACTGCTTCATCAAGTGATTTTGTTAGTTCAACCTGCTGATGAGCAAGATGATTATGTACGAGATCTTTTACTTTCCCTGGAGATCTGTGGCCATGATCCATATCCATAAGCTCGCGATACAGCATAATGATAAATTCACTGTCACAAAGACCCGTACAATAATAGAGCTGAAGCTCTTTTTTAAGTACAAATATTTTCCGGACACCTACATCAAAACTTACCCCGATACCAAGGCGTTCTTTTAAGAACTTTTCATTCTCTTCTATATTTTTACTGATCGGTGTTTTATTCTTTGTGTTTGCCATGAGATCCGCTCCTTTCTAGAATGAGATTGATTGCTTTTAAGGTAATTGGGGCTCCTTTTTCAACAGAGTCAAACCCAGCCATCTTTCCAATATCGCCTACCCCGATAACAAAAGGGAGATTCAGCTCGTCTAATATATAAACGGTATCTCCATTGATCCTTCCAGTTTCCAGATCAGGCAATCCGCTTTTATCAATGCCAAATTCAGTGAGTTCACCATATCTGTCCATCGAGCAATGAACTTTTGTCCATTCTGCAAAATGCGTTTTAGATGCGACTGCTACAGCTCCTATAACATCAAAGTCCTCTTGCTTATGAATGATCCTCATTGCCTGCTCGCCAGGACCTTCACCTTTAAAGCCACAGTCATCAAACATAACAAGCACAGGATCATGAGGGGTTTTACGGATCATTTCCACAAGTTCTTCACCGCTTTTTTTTGTTGGATTTCCCCAGGACTGAGAAATACATCTTCCGCCAATCATCTTGGCAGCATGTTCAACAACCCGAAGCGCATAGAGATCTCCATCCGTTATGAAAATAATCCGTTTTTTCACCCTCAATCACCCCTTTGGCTCGAAGATAACTGCAACTAAAAATCCAAAAAGTATCGCAGAGGATATCCCTGCAGAAGTTAACTCGAAAATTCCCATTGCTATACCGATAAATCCATGTTCATCAGCTGCTGCCATAGCTCCGTGCAGCAAGGAGTGTCCGAAGCTGGTAATAGGCACCGTTGCCCCTGCACCGGCAAATTTAATGAGGTTATCATATATTCCGAAAGCATCCAAAAAAGCTCCGATTACAACAAATGAAGTGGTAACATGGGCAGGTGTCAGCTTTAAGATATCCATCATTAATTGACCCACTACACAGATCGCTCCACCTACAATGAAAGCCCATAGAAATTCCATCTTACATACCTCCTTCCGCCCGCTCTAAAACTACAGCATGAGCGACAGTTGGAATCGTTTCTTTTTGCTGGACCATCACAGGACTTAACAAAGCACCTGTAGCGACCATCATAACCTTCTTTAAGTTTCCTTTTCGTATTTCATCCAAGATATAGCCATAAGTTACAACTGCTGAACATGCACATCCGCTTCCGCCGGCAAACACTTGCTGATCGGAGCGATAGACCATCAGGCCGCAGTCACGATGATTATCCGAAATGTCATATCCTTGTTCTTTAAGAAGCAGTTTTACAATTGGAGCTCCGACACCTGACAAATCTCCCGTAGCGATCAGATCGTACTCGTCAGGAGATACATTCAGCTCTTTAAAATGTGCTGCAATCGTATCAGCTGCTGCAGGGGCCATAGCTGAACCCATATCAAAAGGGTCTTTAATACCTAGATCTACAACTTTTCCGACAGTAGCTGAGGTAATCTTTATATCTGATACCTCTTTACTTACTAGGGCTGCACCTGCTCCAGTTACGGTGAATGTAGCTGTATCTGGTTTTTGTCCGCCGTATTCGGTTGGATATCGAAATTGTCTCTCAGCAGTTGCATTATGTGAACTGACCGCAGCAATAACCCGGTTAGCATAACCGCCATCTACTAAAGCCGCTCCTAGTGCAAGTGATTCCATTGATGTGGAACAAGCTCCAAATACCCCTAAAAAAGGAATACCGTTACCTCTCGCTGTGTAATTTGAGGATACAATCTGATTTAATAGATCTCCTGCAAGCAAAAAATTAATATCTTCAGGGTTTAGTTTCGATTTCTTTAAACAGAAATCGATTGCATCTTCCATCAGCTGCCGTTCAGCCAGCTCCCAATTTTTTTGTCCGCAATGAAGATTGTTATAAGTCTTATCAAAATAACTCCCAAGCGGACCTTCACTTTCCATAGGGCCTACGGCAGTACCAGCAGCGTTCAAATAGATGCTGTTCGCGAATTTCCAAGTTTGTCTGCCTAATAAATTCATCAGCTCACTCCTCACATCACATGCTGAAATATATATCTGATCATTCCAAAAACGTAAGCGGCAACCGCTCCAAAAACAATTACAGCTCCGGCTAGTTTAAACAGATTTGTTGCGACTCCCAATACTAACCCTTCGCTTTTATGTTCCAAAGCGGCACTCGTTACAGCGTTGGCAAATCCGGTTACAGGCACCACAGATCCCGCTCCGGCAAACTGACCGATCTTATCATATACACCAAGACCCGTCAGAAGGGCAGCGATTAAAATCAATGTGGCTACAGTTGGATTACCAGCTGTTTCCTCAGAAAAATTAAAGAACGTCATATAAAAATTTTGTATTCCTTGACCGATTACACAGATTAAACCGCCAACAAAGAATGCTTTTAAGCAATTGATTACATATGGTGGTTTGGGCTGTATCGGTTTAATTTTTTCAGCATAGGCTTGTTGTTCTTCTTTAGTTGCCATTTTTTACACTCCACTTCTTAATGGTTTATATAATAGATCCAATGAAACAAGGACCCCGTAATTTTCCCGAAAACAATGGCCATTAATATAATGATTATTTTTTCACCAAAGCCCACTCGTTTCGCTAAAATCGGCAAAACATTTAATACTTCTGTTAATGCAGCAGCAAGCATCCCTACAAAAATACCAGCCAATAATCCGACCGGAGCAAGAATAATCGGAGAAAGTGAGAATGTAGCATTCCTCAAGTTCAACCATCCCCCTAAAACAGCACCAAGAATAATGCTTATCTCATAACTTCTTATGAAGCGGTAGGTTTTTGAAAGCTGCATCAGCCTTGGTACAATCCCCAGAACAGTTATCAATGCAACGAGTCCTGAACCTACCGTTATCCCCCCGCCAAATCCAATAAACGCGATAAGCAAAACTTTAATTGTCATTGATTTTCTTCTCTGTTTCTTTGTTTTCATGTACGATTACATACTGATCGAGGTCTTGCTGATAATTGAACATTTCTACTTCCAGCGGACTTGGTTCTTCATTAAGCCTCTTCCGAAACAAATGATTAAAGAATAGAATCATTCCGAGCCCCAGACCAAATGAATAAGGAACCTGCAGAAGCAGCGGCTGCTCCTTATAATGCCCTGTAATCATGTAATAAATTTTCTGATGAACAAGCTGCATACTGACATCTTCATGAAAATTCATGATAGCAAGAGCTGAACCGGTAAAAAGGAGGAGCCATACGAGCACAAAATATACAGGGGCTAGTGACTTTTGTTTCATCTGAATTTCTAAGATAGACTGTGCCGGTCCGATGATCTGAACATCGATTTCCGAGTTATTCTTTTGAATGGTGCCTATCACCCTCATTACATCAATTACGATCAAATGTTTATCTTCTGGAGTTACTTCATGGATGATATAATTTTTAATCTGCCTTTCGTTTTCGTCAGATGCGACGATTTGCGCTACATCTCCAATCGTTACTTTCTGATGCTGAAGGACTTGAACGCGTTGCCGCATACGAAGGTATATGACTTTATCCAACTTGCTTCGCCTCTTTTCATCAGCACATTTGTGTTTAGTATGCGATTTGCTATTTCTAATCATGCTTAGCAAGGGAAAACATCCAATAACTACCAATAAAAACAAAAAAACCAGATAAGACTTGTTAAGTCTCCATCTGGTTTTTCATAAATAACAATATTTTCTTTTCAAGCCTTGATACTTGTACTTGTGAGATCGCAAGCCTTTCTGCTACCTCAGATTGAGTCTGGTCTTTAAAATAGCGCAGGTACACGATTAGGCGCTCCCGCTCATCTAGCTTGTCCATAATATCTTTTAACGCAATTTTATCAAACCATTTACTTTCTGCATGATCCGAAATTTGGTCCAAAAGGGTTATTGGATCCCCATCATTTTCATAAACAGTCTCATGAATAGATTGAGGTGCCCTTACAGCATCCTGGGCCATAATAACATCTTCCACCGCTACCTCTAAGTATTCAGCAACTTCATTAATCGTCGGTGTTCGTCCAAGCGATTTAGATAACTCGTCTTTAGCTTTTCGGACCTTGTTGCCCGTCTCTTTCAGAGAGCGGCTTACTTTTACAGTACCGTCATCACGTATAAAACGCTGAATCTCGCCGATAATCATCGGAACTGCGTAGGTCGAGAATCTCACATCGTATGACAGATCAAATTTATCCACTGATTTTAACAGACCAATACTGCCGATTTGGAAAAGGTCATCTGCCTCATAACCTCTGTTTAAAAAGCGCTGAACCACAGACCAGACAAGCCGCATGTTTTTTTCAACAATTGTATCGCGGGCATGTTGATCACCTTCCTGGCTTTGTTTAATTAACAATTTAATCTCTTCATCCTTAAGAAACGGTTCGCTTTTGCTGCCTTTCACCTCGACATCCATAGGCATACTCCCTTAATTACACATAGCTTTATTTTTGGTTAAGTATTTTGTCAAATGAATCGTAGTTCCGTACGACGGTTCTGAGATGACTTCAACTTCGTCCATAAAATTTTCCATGATGGTAAAGCCCATTCCTGATCGCTCCAGCTCTGGCTTAGAAGTATATAAGGGCTGTCTCGCCTGATCCAGATCTGGTATCCCTAAACCTTCGTCACGAATCGTCAGGTGGATCGTATCCTCTTCTATTGCTGCTTCGATATAAACCATGCCAGTTGCTTTATTTTCATAGCCATGAATGATGGCATTTGTAACGGCCTCAGATACCACAGTTTTTATTTCAGTTAATTCGTCCACCGTAGGATCTATCTGTGCTATGAATGCAGCAACAGTCACCCGTGCAAAGGATTCGTTCTGACTTAATGCTGAAAACTGAATCTTCATTTCATTTCTCATATTAAGCCACCCCCAAAGCCTGCAGCGCAAGCTCTTCATCTTCTTCAAGCCTGATTATTTTAAATAAGCCTGACATTTCAAAAAGTCTTTTCACAGCAGGCGAAATAGCGCATACCACCATTTCTCCATTCTGATTCTTTATTTGTTTATAACGGCCTAAAATGACACCAAGACCAGAGCTATCCATAAAACTTAATCCTTCTAAATTAAGAACAATGTGGTTTACGGTATGCTTTTTCAAGTAATCTTCCACTTGTGATCTGAGCAAATCTGTTGTATGGTGATCAAGTTCTCCGTCTAAACGGATACACAAAACGGTGTGTTTAAGTTCCAGATTGACAGCTAATCCCACGCTATCCTCTCCTTCTTTTTTGGATAACGTGATTTTCTATAAAAATAGACGAATTCCTTCACTGATGACAAAACTAGTGGGAATTCGCCTATAAATGTCAAGAATTACGATGATTTATAATGATTTTGACATTTGTCCTGCTGTACGTTTAAATAATTTCCACCAGGAAGCTTTCTTTATTGTTTCTGAAGCCAATACAGGACTTTCTGTAATGAGGTCTTTTCCGTTCCATATCTTTAAAGAACCTATCTGCTGGCCCTTTTTAACAGGCATTTTCAAATCTTTATCAACAGTGACCTCTGTTTTTATCTTTTTGGCAGTTTCTCCTTTTTTCAATAAAAGAGATATATTCTCTGAAGTCACTACTGGTAGTTTAGGTTTGTCCGCTTTTTGTACTTTTACTTCTTTCACGATTTCATGACGATCGAATAACTTTTTTGTTGAGAATTGAGTAAAAGCATAATCAAGCATCGACGTAACCTGTGCGTTTCTTTCTTTAGGTGTCGGAGCTCCCATAACAACAGCTATAACTCTCATTCCATTTTTATTCGCCGTAGCGGTTAAACAATATTTCGCTTCATTCGTAAAACCTGTTTTTAATCCATCGACACCAGGATAGAACTTAACAAGGCGGTTTGTGTTTACTAGCCAGAACTTCTTGTCAGTGTCTTCACGTAAATAATCTTCATATAGTCCAGTAAATTTTGTTACCTCTTCATGTTTAAGAAGCTCTTTCCCCATAATCGCCATATCATGTGCAGATGTATAATGACCAGCTGCCGGAAGACCTGTAGCATTCTTAAAGAAAGTATCTTTTAATCCTAACTTTTTTGCTTTTTCGTTCATCAGACCTACAAATGAATCCGCAGATCCCCCGATATGCTCCGCCATTGCTACCGAAGCATCGTTGGCACTTCCAATTGCAATTCCTTTAACCATATCCTCTACTCGCATTTCTTCTCCAGGTTCCAGGAATATTTGCGATCCGCCCATGCTTGCAGCATACTCACTTACACGAATTTTATCGTTCCAGCTGATCTTGCCTTTATCAATCGCTTCCATGACTAATATTAACGTCATGATCTTAGTCATACTCGCTGGCGGAAGCTTCTCGTGGCTGTTCTTTTCATATAATACAGTTCCGCTGTCTTGTTCCATTAATATAGCAGAATGACTTTTTTCAGCTAGTTTTACTTTTTCTTTTTCTGCAGCTTCCGCTTTTGGAACGGAAAATGACGCTAGTAAACACAAACTCAATAAACCCGAAATCAAGGCTTTCATACTTTTCCCTCCATTCATATAGCTTTATTTTTTCCATAATTTTTCACTTTATACCGTATTTGCCATCTGTAATGGATAAGAAAAGTTTAATTTTCGAGCGTGTTTATATGTATGAAGTAATTATATTCGGTCTATAATCTATCATTTTTTCGAAAGTTATATATATAAAATAACGTGCGATTCTACCGGATGGTGGTTTTAAAGATATTTAAAGACTTCATGGTGAAGACAAAATGGCTTAATTATGTACTCCTCAAGAACACACTTAAGATCTGTTTATGTATTTTAGATTAAACAAAAAAAGAGGCGTGAACTCATGGGTTTTTCCATTGAGTCAGCCTCATTTTTCTATGATTATTGCTTTATTTCTTTATAAATTAACGGTGGTGCATCAACAGCGGTTTTCGAAATTGTATAAGCGCTGCGGATTCTATTTTTAACATCTTCAACATTTTCAGTGTTGCTGTAGATGGTTACAAGAGAATCACCTTTAGATACCTGATCTCCAACTTTTTTGTTCAGCATTAAACCTACTGCCAGATCGATTACCGATTCTTTCGTTGCTCTTCCAGCACCTAAGATCATCGCTGCAGTTCCAATTTCATCTGCAATGATCTCAGACACATAACCTTCTTCATCTGCTGTTAACTCAAATGTATGTGCAGCTTGAGGAAGATTTTCAGGATTATCAACAACTGAATCATCTCCTCCTTGAGCTTTCAAGAAAACTTTCAATGTTTCGAGCGCTTTTCCAGAAGAGATCGCGTCTTTTAACATTTCTCTTGCTTCTTCGAGTGAGTTTGCTTTTTTAGCCAAGTAGACCATATGAGACCCTAATGTTAAGCAAAGCTCTTCCAGGTCTTTAGGTCCTTTGCCGTTTAGCGTATCAATCGCTTCTTTGATTTCAAGTGCATTACCGATTGCAAGTCCAAGCGGCTGACTCATGTCCGAAATAACCGCCATTGTATTTCTGCCAACAGCGTTTCCGATCTTAACCATTGCATTTGCCAGTTCTTCCGCGTCTTCAGGAGTTTTCATGAACGCGCCCGCACCTGTTTTAACATCAAGTACGATCGCATCTGCACCTGCAGCAATCTTTTTACTCATGATTGAGCTTGCAATAAGCGGAATTGAATTTACTGTTGCTGTAACATCTCGCAAACCGTACAGCTTTTTATCAGCTGGTGTTAAATTTCCGCTTTGACCGATAACAGCCAGTTTGTTTTTATTTACTAGTTCAATAAACTGTTCATTGTCGATCTCTACGTGAAACCCAGGAACAGCTTCCAGCTTATCGATTGTTCCTCCAGTATGACCTAACCCGCGACCTGACATCTTTGCAACCGGTACACCGAGAGCTGCGACTAATGGAGCGAGTACAAGTGTTGTAGTATCGCCAACACCGCCAGTTGAGTGCTTATCTACTTTAATGCCTTCAATTGCAGAAAGGTCGATCTGATCCCCAGATTCCACCATAGCCATCGTGAAGTTAGCACGTTCTTCAGTTGTCATATCATTAAAATATACAGCCATCGCGAAAGCTGACATTTGATAATCAGGAATCTCGCCTTTCGTATAGTTTTGAATAATATGATCGATCTCTGCTTTCGTCAGTTCTTTTCCATCACGTTTTTTTTGTATTAAATCAACCATTCTCATATAAAAAACACCACTTTCTTATTACGATAACATCTGATGCGAATCGTTTTACCAATTGTATTTAATCTGTTTAGTTTGATGACTTAAATATCTTTTACAATTCCTTTAACTAATGAAAGGAAATTAGCTTTTACCATCTCTGTTGTTTCCATTACTTCGTCGTGAGTAAGCGGCTGATCTAAAATCCCAGCTGCCATGTTCGAGATACAAGAGATTCCAAGTACCTTCATTCCTGCATGGCGAGCGATGATTACTTCAGGAACGGTAGACATTCCGACTGCATCTGCTCCCAGAACACGAAGCATTCTCACTTCAGCCGGTGTTTCATATGAAGGACCTGTATTACCTGCGTAAACTCCTTCTTTTAAATTGATACCAAGTTCATTTGATACTTTCCTAGCAACGTCCTGCAATGAAATCGTGTATGCTTCACTCATATCTGGAAAACGAACACCAAACGAATTATCGTTTGCACCTATTAGAGGATTATCTCCCATGTTGTTGATATGATCAGTAATCAGCATAAGGTCACCAGCTTCGAAGTCTTTGTTCACTCCGCCCGCAGCATTCGTAACTACGATTGTTTCTACACCGATCAGTTTCATTACACGTACAGGAAACGTAACTTTTTCCATAGAATAGCCTTCATAATAATGAAAGCGACCCTGCATGGCTACAACTTGTTTTCCAGCAAGTTCACCAATCACAAGCTGACCTGCATGTCCTTCAACTGTTGAAACAGGGAACTCAGGAATCTCTGAATAAGGAATTACAACAGGGTTATTGATTTCTTCAGCTAAAATCCCTAAACCCGATCCAAGGATCAGTCCGATTTTAGGTGAAGAATCTAATTTAGATTGAATAAATTCTGCTGATGTTTGTAATTTAGTTGACATGTTATATCCCCCTTAAAGCTGGCTTAAAAAGCTCTTTCCGATCTCAGGTTTTTTTACATTATAATTTTCTGCGATTGTCGCACCTATATCCGCAAATGTATTTCCTGTGTTTAGTTCTTTTCCTTTTCCAATCCTATTGTGATAGACCAACAAAGGCACAAATTCACGCGTATGATCAGTCCCATGATGAACGGGATCGTTTCCATGATCAGCTGTAATAATGAGCAGATCATCATCTTTCAATTTATTCAGTACTTCAGGCAGTCGAAGATCAAACTCCTGGAGCGCTTCACCGTATCCCTTTGGATCTCTTCTGTGGCCATACAGGGCGTCAAAATCTACCAGGTTCAAGAAATTAAGACCTTTGAAATCTTCTTCCATTGATTGAACCAGTTTGTCCATCCCATCCATATTTGATTTCGTACGTATTGCTTTTGTTACACCTTCACCATCAAAGATGTCAGAGATCTTACCTAGGGCGATGCTGTCAAACCCACTTTCTTGAAGTTCGTTCATTACGGTTCTGCCAAAAGGTTTTAATGCATAATCATGGCGATTTGCCGTTCTTTCAAAAGCACCTGGTTTTCCTGTAAATGGACGAGCGATGATACGTCCTAGCATATACTTTCCTTCGCGTGTCATTTCTCTCGCTGTTTCACAGATTTCATATAACTCATCGATCGGAACAATATCTTCGTGAGCTGCAATCTGCAAGACAGAATCAGCCGATGTATATACGATGAGTTTCCCAGTGTTCATATGTTCTTCTCCAAGTTCAGAAATAATCTCCGTTCCTGAAGCAGCTTTATTTCCAAGAATGCCTCTTCCCCACTTTTCAGTCAGCTGGTCTATTAACTCGTCAGGGAATCCTTCAGGAAACGTTTGAAATGGTTCTTGAATGTGAAGACCCATGATCTCCCAGTGTCCTGTCATAGTATCTTTTCCGTTTGATAATTCAGGAAGTTTTGCAAAATGTGCAAGCGGGTTTTCCGCTTTTTCAATACCTTTCATTGTTGAATCAATATTTCCAAGACCCAACTTTTCTAGGTTCGGTACCTTCAGTCCATTCATATGTTCTGCAATATGACCAAGTGTATGAGCACCTTTATCACCAAACTTTTCAGCATCTGGTGCTTCACCGATACCGACAGAATCCATTACGATTAAAAATGTGCGTTTAAAACGTGATTGTTCCATACTTTCCTCCTGAAAATTCTTGCCTACATTTTATATACTATTTCCTTTTAAAGCGTGCAGCAAACAAATTCATTATGATGTCAGAAGTCTGACAACTAAAAACAAAAAAGATGCTCACGCCCTCGGATGAAAGGCGGAGTAAACATCTTTTAATCTAGTTTTCGTGACATGTGTATAAATCTGGGTTGTTGAAATGTCAGCATGTCCAAGCATTTCTTGTACTGCACGCAAATCTGCGCCATTCTCTAACAGATGTGTTGCGAAAGAATGACGAAGAGTGTGAGGAGTCAAATCCTTTTCTATTCTAGCCTTTTTCGCTAACTGTTTCAATATTTTCCAAAAGCCTTGTCTAGATAAGCGATTACCATGATGGTTCAAAAACAGCGCTTCTGTTTTCTTGCCTTTTAACATTTCCGATCGTCCGTTGTTAACATACCGTTCTATCGCTGATTGAGCCATTTTTCCGAGCGGTATTATTCTCTCCTTGCTTCCTTTACCCATACAGCGTATGAACCCCATATTAAGGTGGATATCACTAATGTTTAATTGAACTAATTCAGATACCCGAATACCTGTAGCGTATAGAAGCTCAAGCATGGCTTTATCTCTTTGCGAGAAAGGGTCGTTCGAAGCTGGCGTCTCAAGCAAAGCCTCAACTTCTTGGGGAGACAGCACTTTTGGGAGTTTTCTTTCTGTTTTTGGCGTCTCAATATGTACAGAAGGATCTTGAAGCGAAACCTTCTCTCTGAACAAAAACTGATGGAATGAACGTATCGATGCAATGTTACGTGCTAGTGTTGTGGAAGCCTTACCATTTTCCTTTAAAAATAAAAGATAACCTATTATATTATTGCGTTCAATCTGATCAATTGTTTCTATTGATTCTACTTTTTCTAAAAAAAGTACATATTGAGTCAAGTCTCTTCTGTAAGAGTCTATCGTATTTTTTGAGAGGGCTCGTTCAACAATGATATATTGAAGAAAATCCTGAACATGATCGTTCACCATACCCCTCCTTATTCACCCGTCTGATAGAAATAAAAAAGCCGCTTTATTATATTCGAATCTTTGTCCGTACTTAAATTGAAAACTTTAACCGCTTTCCCTTTAGGTTCGTCATATTTATGATAATTTTCATACTCCTGGTTAATCCAGAGCAAACCAAAATAGAAAACCAGCGTGCATAAAGAAAAAGCCACAAAAACTTTCGCCGTATTCCAAACGATCTTTATCCAGGAAACCATCGTGTCCACCCCTGTCCTCTAATAGTACAGGTTATGCCCACATGCTCCCATATTATACGTAAAAGTTAAAACTACACCTCATACGTTACCTGATTCCTAAACTTTTGTAAATATTTCTTTCCTTAGAAAAAGTAAGGAATAATGATAAAAAAGGAAGCGCTACTCTCCGCTTCCTTCATCTTTGTTATCATCGTCCGAGTGACATCTGTGACAAATTCCATGAAATGTCAGTCTGTGATCTTTAATTTTAAAATTCCAGCCTTCTTCAACAACTTTTTCCACATCGCCAAGAAGGTCTTCTTGTATTTCATCAACAGCTCCACACTCAATACACACCAAATGGTGATGAAAGTGATCGGCCCCTTCTGTTCTAAGATCATAACGGGAAACACCGTCACCAAAGTTTATTTTATCTACTACTTTAAGTTCTGTTAAAAGTTCCAGTGTACGATAGACTGTCGCAAGACCAATTTCTGGCGCTTTTTCTTTGACAAGTAAATACACATCTTCCGCACTTAAATGATCTTCTTCATTTTCGAGGAGGACTCTCACGGTCGCCTCACGCTGTGGAGTCAGCTTATAACTTTGAGAATGCAGCTGTTTTTTGATACGGTCGATTCTGCTTTCCATACCCGTTTCCTCCTTATGTATACACAACATAATTATAAGCATGGAAAAAAAAGTTGTCAATTTAAAGTCATTTTAAATAACGATTTAAACTTATTATCAAAAAACAATTATTATTATCTATTGTATTGACCACTTTATGACTTGTTCCATTAGGGCAGGCGTGAAAAATGCTTCTAGAGTGGAGGCTAAAAATACCATGATGCCGACTCCTGCTACAAGCAGGGAATAACGAAGCAATTGCGGCAAAAAAGGAACATGGTGTCTCTTGAAAGCGAGCTGGCGGATCATTTTAATCGAAAAAGAAATCGCAGCTACTGAAACGATAATAAACGCAGGGATTAAAAGTACATTTTGCGGCAGCACCGATACAAATGATAGTAAAAAACCATACCAGCCCATCTGATTAACAAGGAATCCCACAGTGAACCCGATCACTACGCCTTTTAAAAATAGCATGATCAGAATGACAGGAAGGCCGATAACAGATAAGCCTAACAGCCACATAAGCCCCATGTACTTTAAATAATGTCCAAAACTCTGAAAGAACATATCCGATCTACTAGTAAATCCACCTTCAGAAGCTTGGATGAAAAAACGGGATAAATACGTATAAAGATCTTGCTTTTGATTAAGGCTTAAGGAATTAACGATGATTGCTCCAAATATTACTCCCATTAAAAATAAAACGCCAACAAAAGCGTACAGCGTTTTATTTTCCTGCAAGTGCTGATGCATATAGTAACGAAGATTATCCATGTTGCCTGCCTCCTCTACCAAAACTCTTATTTCTATTCTATGAATCAGCAGAAGAGGTATGTCTCTTTTTTATTAATTAATAGGTTTACTTGTTACTATCTTTCCGTATGTTCCCCCTCCGCCCCTCTGGATGGAAAGTTCTCCAGAACGCGCAGAAAGGATGTGAGCTGCAAGTGAAGGTTTTACGATTTTTTCCATCTTCTCAACTGGGGCAGCATGAATGATATCCATATCTGTACCGAATGCTTCACGTAATTTATGAAGCGTTTTCGGACCAAGACCTGGTATGAACTCCAATGGAATTTGATGTATATATGGCGGGCGGTTTATCGAAATTTGTTTTGAATTGCCTTTCAGCTCTTGTATTCTGTCATGAACTCCTTTAATGAACCTGCTACTGCCGCATTTCACGCAAGTATTTATATTCTTATAATCGAAAGCATCCAAACATTTTTCACATACGGAGTTATAGTACTTTCCAAGGTAAGGATTCAACCCGTAGTTAGCAATGATCCCCCTTTCTTCTTTTCCTTCTAATGCCATTTTAAATTCCTTGAAGGTCGGTACTGCTAGATTAATCATCTGATACTCGCGGGCAATTTTTTCTAAAGAATGAGCATCTGAGTTTGATAAAAACGGATAAGACGATAGTTCATCTAGCAAAGATGCCATTTCTGTGTTTGAGCTTAGTCCCAGCTCTACAGCATCTATTAAATTCGGTTCAAGAACTTCATAGATTGAAGATTTAACCCCTTTTCCATACAAGCTTTTAAATGGAGTAAAAATATGAGCCGGGATAAATAATCCTTCTAATTGATGAACTACATTTTGCAGCTCTTTTGCACTCCCGTACATTCGCTGTGAACTCAAATTAATATTTTTCATCCGACTACCCAGCCAGGAGCTCAATGATTCCATTTTGTTCAAATCAGGCATATAGACCAAGACATGGAGGGGACCTTGACAGTTTTCATCATTTAATTCAATTTCAGTACCGGGAATGAGAGTGAGTCCATTCACGTCTAAGCCACCGTCTTTTTGTTCATTCAACTGCCCGTTTTCCTTCATCTCTTTTAGTTCATCTAAAACTTCTGGTGCATGACAATCTATGATCCCGATGATATCCATACCTTTTTTATATTTTGCTTCATATAAAATATTCGAAAGTGTTAAGGTGCGAGAACCTGTTATCTTTACTGGTCTTCCTGTTCGTGATGCACCGATATGGATATGCATATCGGCAAAAAATGGACGAAGTTTATCTGCTTTCTGCACGAGCAAGCTCCATATACATGACACCATAGGCAGTTTTTGCATCATGAATTCTTTCGTCTCGCACCATTTGTCTCGCTTCATCAACGCTTACTTCCATTACATTTAAAAATTCATCCTCGTCTGTCATCTGTGCACCTTTTTTTATTAGGGAGTCTGTGAAAAATAAATGAATCAGCTCATCAGCAAAACCTGGTGAAGTATAAAAAGAACCCATAGACTCCATTCTTTCACAGCTGTATCCTGTCTCTTCAAGCAGTTCTCGTTTTGCACATTCCAACGGATCTTCTCCCTTTTCTAGTTTGCCAGCCGGAATCTCAATGATGGTCTTCTCTAGAGCTTTGCGAAATTGTTCCACCATGAGGATTTTCCCTTCATCTGTTACAGCTAATATTGCTACTGCACCTGGGTGCTTAACAATCTCACGTTTTCCGATCTTTTTGTTAGGCAATTCCACTTCTTCCACATATAAATCTATAATCTTTCCACTATATATCTGTTCTTTACTTATCGTTTTCTCTGTCAAATTTTCCATTTTTCACACTCCAATGGTCTATTTATTTCTTTCGCTACATAAAGTCTATCATACTTTGGAATACTTCCATTACTAGCAAGTAAAAGGGGGGCTAATCGTGAAGATCTATTTGCAGCCAAAAGGAATTACTCTAGTAGGTAAAGCATGGCAGATCAAATATATTTTAAGAAATTATATGCGCCAGCACGAACTTGTTCAGGACTGGATTGATGCAACCGCGCCTAAAAAGTAGCTTCCCAGAAATCGGGAAGTTTTTATTTTTGTGTATTTATGTGATACGTTTAATAAACAAAAATTCCGGTAAAATACCATTGGAGGTGAAAAAGGTGATCAACAAAAGAAGAATAGGTACATCTGACCTTTATGCAAGTGAACTTGGACTTGGCTGTATGTCCCTTTCTCCCGACCTAGGGAAGGAAAACGAGAACATTGTAAAGACAGCCCTTGATCATGGCATCAATTATTTCGACACGGCTGACTTATATAATTTTGGCTGGAATGAAGAATTCATAGGAAAGCTTTTAAAAGATGTTAGACAAGATATAATCTTAGCAACTAAAGGCGGTAATGAGTGGAATGAATCAAAAGATAGCTGGAATTGGAATCCATCTAAAAAGTACATAAAGTCTGCTCTGAAAGAAAGTCTCCGTCGTTTGCAAACAGATTATATCGATCTTTATCAGTTGCATGGCGGAACGATTGAAGATCCGATGGACGAAACGATTGAAGCTTTTGAAGAACTGGTATCTGAGGGATTGATTCGTTATTATGGCATATCATCCATCCGTCCGAATACGATTTCGTATTATGCTGAGCATTCTAACATCCAAAGTGTGATGATGCAGTACAGTCTGCTTGACAGAAGACCTGAAGAACTATTCCCTTACTTAAAAACTAAAGGAATCAGTGTTGCAGCAAGGGGACCTGTCGCAAAAGGGTGGCTAAGCGAGAAAGCGTTTAAGAAGAATAGCGGAGACAAGTTTCTATCTCATGCCGGATCCGATATCCAGAAAAAGTTAGAGAAAGTTAAGATGCTCATCCCTCAAGACGAAAAACTTACTCAAACAGCATTAAAATTTATTCTGAGTCACTCAGTTGTAGCAACCGCTGTAGCTGGAGCGAGTTCGACTGAACAGCTCCTAGAAAATATCAATACCTTTAATTCCCCAGAGCTCACAGAAAGTGAAAGAAAAGACCTTGAGGCTTTGTTTCCGGCTGAGCTTTATGAAACACATCGGGTACAAAAAACATAAGCTTATGCAAAAAAGGATGACTCCAAAAATCTGGAGTCATCCTTTTTTTCTATTTCGACAATTTCAAAATCATTGCAATCCCCTGGCCCCCGCCGATACAAAGACTCGCTACGCCATAAGTTTCATTCCGCTTCTTCATTTCGTATGCAAGTGATAGCAAAAGTCTCGCACCGCTTGCTCCAACGGGATGACCTAAAGCAATAGCTCCACCATTTACATTCGTACGGCTACGGTCAAGCTTCAGTTCTTTTTCTACAGCTAAGTACTGGGAGCTGAATGCCTCATTGATTTCAAACAGTCCAATATCACCCATAGACAGACCAGCTCGATCCAAAGCTAACCGCATCGCTGGAACAGGACCGATTCCCATGATGTTAGGATCTACACCCGTAACAGCCCATGAAACAATCTCTGCCAGGGGTTTTAATTTCTTTTCAAGTACATCTTTCTCATGGGCGAGTATTAAAGAAACAGCACCATCATTAATAGATGAAGAGTTTCCTGCGGTCACTGTTCCATCTTTTTGAAAAGAAGGACGCAGCTGCCCGAGCTTTGAAGATGATGTTTGTGGTTTAATTCCTTCATCCTCATTAAACAGTTCACCATTCTTTAAGGTTACCGGCGCGATTTCATCTTTAAACCGGCCACTTTCACGTGCCTCTGCAGCTTTTTGATGACTATGACTTGCATATTCATCTTGTTCTTCTCTTGAGATGTTATACTGATTTGCTAGATTTTCTGCAGTAATCCCCATCCCGCAACCTATATACTCATCACTTAGTGTTTGAAGGAGCATATCTTCAAAAGAGATTGCACCAAACTTTTGATTGTGGAACCGGTGAGTAAATGAAGCATGAGGAGACTGGGACATGTTTTCGATTCCACCGCATAAAGCTATGCCCCCTGCCTGATCTCGAAGATTCTGCATAGCAGAGACAACAGCTTGCAGCCCAGATCCGCATAGCCGGTTGACCAGCATTGCGGGAACACTTGCAGGTACACCTGCCTTCAGCGCTGTATGACGCGCCACATATGCTGCATTCTTACTAGAGTGAATAACATTTCCGTATACCACATCCGTAACATCCGAAGGAGTTACATTGGCACGCTTCATCGCTTCAACTGCCGTTGTTTCTCCTAGTTGTGTTGGAGATATATCTGTTAAAGATTTGCCAAAAGAACCGAATGCCGTTCTAGCACCATCGATTAAATAGATAGTCATATCAATTCTGCACCTCTTTTAAAAGATTAAGAACCCTGCACAAATGATGATTCCGCTTACAAAAAGAGCTATTAAGCAGAATCCCATAATATCCTTTGCTTTTAAGCCTGCAATCGCAAGTGCAGGAAGCGCCCAGAATGGCTGGATCAAGTTCGTCCAAGCATCTCCCCATGCCACAGCCATAGCTGTCTTGGCTTGAGATACACCAAGTGCATCTGCCGCATCAAGGACTACATGTGCCTGAACAGCCCACTGTCCTCCGCCAGAAGGAACAAAAATATTAACGATACCAGCACTTAAAAAAGTAAATAAAGGCAGTGTGTATTCGTTTGAAATGGCTACGAACCATTCCGACATCTCAGTAACAAGTCCTGAGCCAACCATCATCCCCATGATACCTGCGTAAAAAGGAAACTGTATGATTATTCCGCTAGCCCCTTTAACCGCTTCTGCAACACTATTAATATAGTTTCTTGGTGTTTTATGAAGAAGAATACCTAAAAATAAGAAGAGGAAATTCACAAAATTGATATTTAAGTTGAAGCCGTTTGTTGCAAAGAAATAAACCATATAAGCAATGCCTAAAATTCCGATGATCATTGAAAGCGACATGCTGTTTTCAAGCTTTTCAGCGGGTGTATCCGCGTCAGCTAACGTTGCAGCTTCCACGCTGTCATCCAGCAAGGAGGGGTCGATCTGATAAGCCTGTTCTTTACTCATCATCAACCTGTTTGTAATTGGTAAAACAATAAGCAACGCACCAACTATAAACAGATTAAAAGGTGCAAATAACGTTTCACTTGTCGAAATGATACCCATCGATTCTTCCATAAAGTGTCCTGGAGTAGCAATCGTAAGCGGGATCGAACCTGATAATCCGGCATGCCATATAACGAATCCACTGTATGCACTAGCGATAAGCAGACGGTAATCAGTGTTTTTCACCTGCCGAGCAAGCTCTTTCGAAAAAATAGCTCCAATTACTAAGCCGAATCCCCAATTGATCCAACTCGCTAATAGTGCTACAAGCGTAACGCTGATAATGGCCTGACCTGGTGTACGTGCGATTGAAGCTAGTTTTCTTAACATCCTTTTAAAGAATGGAGAACTCGCCAGTACATATCCAGTAACTAAAATAAGCACCATCTGCATGGAGAATTCGAGAAGCTTCCAAAAACCGTCTCCCCAGAAAGAAACCATTTTTACCGGGGACTGACCGGTAATGGCCAGTCCGAGTAAAAATACAACTCCTGTCAGTAAAATAACGAATATAAAAGGGTCGGGCAAGTACCGCTGCATCAATTTATTTGAAGCACGGGTCAATACTTGGAACATTATACACCCTCCTATTAATACGCGTTTAGTTTAATATCATCTGAGACTGTAAGTTTAGCTTCTGTTGAACTTAAAACATCATCAACGGAGTATCCTTCTGCAACCTCTTTTAAAACCAGACCATTTTCGGATACATCCATTACAGCTCTGTCAGTAATGATTCTTTCAACTACTCCTTTTCCTGTCAAAGGGAGCTGGCAGCTCTTTAAGATTTTGCTTTCTCCTGCTTTGTTTACATGTTCCATAATTACGATGATTTTTTTCGCGCCATGAACAAGGTCCATCGCCCCGCCCATTCCTTTGATCATCTTTCCCGGAATCATCCAGTTGGCTAGGTCACCATTCTCTGAAACTTCCATTCCGCCTAAGATAGCAATGTCAATATGGCCGCCGCGGATCATGGCAAATGATTCAGAGCTGTCAAAATAGGATGCACCTTTAATAGCCGTTACTGTCTCTTTACCAGCATTGATCAGATCAGGATCAACTTCGCTTTCAAGTGGATACGGTCCGATGCCGAGGAGCCCGTTCTCCGATTGAAGCACAACCTCTTTATTATCCGAGATGAAGTTAGCTACCATCGTCGGCATCCCGATTCCTAAGTTCACATAAAAACCTGATTCAATCTCTTTTTCTGCGCGTTTCGCGATTCTTTCTCTGATATTCATTACGGTTCCCCCTCCTCTTAGCCTTGTTTTACTGTTAAGCGTTCAATGCGCTTTTCTTGAGTTCCTACGATTAACTTTTGTACGTACACACCAGGTGTATGTATGTAATCCGGATGAAGATCACCGATTTCAACAAGCTCTTCTACCTCTGCAATCGTTACTTTTCCTGCAGCAGCGATCATCGGGTTGAAGTTGCGAGCTGTTTTGTTATATATCAGATTTCCTGCTTTGTCTCCTTTTGCGGCACGAATCAAGCTAAAATCTGCAATAATTCCTTCTTCAAGCAAGTATTCTTTTCCGTTAAACGTACGTGTCTCTTTTCCTTCTGCGATCGGTGTCCCAACTCCAGCGGGTGTATAGAATGCTGGAATTCCAGCACCGCCTGCACGAATCCTTTCAGCAAGCGTTCCCTGCGGAATAAGTTCTACTTCTATTTCACCCGATAACACTTGTCTTTCAAACTCTTTATTTTCCCCAACATATGATCCTACCATTTTCTTAATCTGTTTATTTTTAAGCAGCAGACCTAATCCCCAGTCATCTACTCCGCAGTTGTTTGAGATCACTGTAAGGTCTTTTGTTCCTTTTTCAACTAAAGCAAGAATTAAATTTTCGGGGATGCCTACTAATCCAAAACCGCCTACTAAAAGAGTTGATCCATCCTTAATGTCCGCTACAGCTTCTAGAGCTGAATTCAATATTGGTTTCATGACCTATCTCTCCTTTTTTAATGTCTTACAAGTGCCGGATCTCTTTTCTTCTAAAACATTAATTTTCTTCGTTTTCAAAGATAGAGGCTACTCCCTGGCCACCACCGATACAAAGCGTCGCTAAACCACTTTTCGATTTTCTTCTCTTCATCTCATGAAGCAAAGTAACAACTATTCTTGCACCACTCGCTCCAATCGGATGTCCAAGGGCAATCGCACCGCCATTTACGTTTAATTTCTCTTTATCAAAACCAAGATCTTTACCAACAGCAAGTGACTGACTCGCAAAAGCTTCGTTCGCCTCGACAAGATCAATTTCATCCATGTTCATGTTCGTTTTCTTCAGCACTTTTTGCACTGCTTCAACAGGCCCTATGCCCATTACTTCTGGAGCTACCCCAGCACTTGCATTCGCTTTTACGACAGCAAGTGGTTTTAATCCAAGTTCTTCTGCCTTTTTTCTGCTCATTACAACAAGCGCAGCGGCGCCATCATTAATGCCTGAAGCATTCCCTGCTGTAACCATTCCATCTTTTTTGAAGGCAGGTCTCAGTTTCGCAAGCTTTTCACTCGTAGACCCTGCTTTCGGATATTCATCCTTATCTATGACCAATGGATCTCCTTTTCTTTGAGGAATCTCCACTGCTGTAATTTCATCATTGAACTTCCCTTGTTCCTGAGCTTCAGCACACTTTCTTTGGCTTTCAGCTGCAAATTCATCCAGTTCCTCACGAGAAAGCGAATGCGTTTCACATAAGTTTTCAGCTGTAATACCCATATGATAATCACCAAATGCGCACCATAGGCCGTCATGAATCATGGAGTCAACCATAGGGGCATTGCCCATACGCAGACCATCTCTAGCTCCGTTCAGTAAATATGGAGCCTGACTCATATTTTCCATACCGCCGCAGACAATTACATCTGCTTCATCCAGCCAAATTGCCTGGCAAGCAAGATGGAGTGCTTTTAATCCAGAGCCGCATACTTTGTTGATTGTCATGCTTGACACACCGATCGGAAGTCCTGCTTTAATCGCTGCTTGACGTGCAGGATTCTGTCCCAATCCGGCTTGGAGAACATTTCCCATAATGACTTCATCAACAGCATCATGCGGGATACCTGCTTTTTTTAAAGAGTCTTTGATTGCAATTGCTCCTAATTCTGTCGCTGCTACCGATTTTAAACTACCCATGAAGCTTCCAATCGGTGTTCTGACAGCGCTTACAATGACAGCTTCTCTCTCTCTTGAAACCATTTGTAGTCTCCTCCTCTTTAAAACGTAAAAATTTCTGAAAATTCCTTTATATCATACCATAACAATTCAAAAGTATTGCAACCTGTGATTTTTTGCAGTTAAAATAAGAAAAAGAAAACGGTTTCAAGGAGGAGTTTTTAAAACTATGGAATTACCCGAGAGAGTCACTCTGATCGAAGTTGGCCCACGCGACGGACTTCAGAACGAGAAAAACTTTATAACCGCAAAGGATAAAATCCAATTCATTTCCCTATTAAAGACAGCTGGTTTTCAAGAGATGGAGCTCACCTCTTTCGTTTCACCGAAGTGGGTCCCTCAGATGCAGGATGCTGGCACGGTTATTGAACATTGCATGGATGACCTGCGCAACTTTGTTCTGGCACCGAATAAAAAAGGGATCGATTTAGCAGTTGAAGCCGGAGTGAAACACATTGCTGTCTTTGTAGGAGTAAGTGATTCATTTAACAAAAAGAATATCAATAAGACAACAGAAGAAAGTATGAACGAGTTAAGACCGCAGATCGAGGACCTGAAACGAAAAGGATATTTTGTAAGAGCTTGTATCTCTACCAGCTTCTATTGTCCATTCGAAGGAAAAATAGATGAGCATGCTGTTTTAAAGGTTTGCCAGGACTTTGAGGAGATGGGTGTTGATGAACTCAGTGTGGCAGATACGATTGGAATGGCAAACCCTATTGAATGTTTTGAACTGTTTACATTATTAAAACATCACCTTCGCTCTACTACACTTCTAACCGGACATTTTCATGACACGCGGGGAATGGCACTTGCAAACATTTTTGCGAGTATGCAAGCTGGGATCGACCGTTTTGACACATCTGCCGGAGGACTTGGAGGATGCCCTTTTGCACCTGGCGCTTCAGGAAACGTTGCCTCTGAAGATGTAGTCTACATGCTGTCCCAAATGGGAATCTCTACAGGCATACAGCTTGATAAACTCTTAGAAGCATCTGCGTTTATCTCACCGCTTCTTTCAAAACCAGTATCAAGCAAGCAATTCGGTCTTATGAATAATGTTCTTCAGGGATAATTAAATAAAGACTATTCTCTAATAAGTTTGTTGCTTTAGAGTTATTTAATTCATTTTCGAGGAGGTTGACCGCCCACCCCGCGGAAATCGTGTATCTTGAGCGGAAATCAACCACTTTCAAACGCGTCCATATTTACTCGAGGCTCTTTCCCAAAGATTGTTGCTTGAGTGCTTGAGAAGATTTTTCTTTTGCTCCATTGACAGGTTGATTGGAGTCCAAGGTGCGTGCCTGCCATATGAGAAGCTTCTTGCTAGGCATGCGACGAGGAAGCTCACATTCGGTAGCATTTGCTTGTAGACGCAGGAGCAAGAATAACTTCCTAGAAGCGGGACAGGTGAGACTCCTAATGGCGCAAAGCGCGAGGAGGCTCACCGCACGCCCCCCGGAAAGCGAGCATCCTGGAACGGAGATCAACCACTTACAAGAACTACAATGTTTCACTAAGAAAACAAATAAAACACGGGCTTAATAGCTGCCCGTGTTTTGCATTGTTTTATTATAATATTTCATCCCAGGATTTAAGATCTCGCTTGGACTTTTCAAGGAAAAATGATTGCCTGCCGGTGCATCGATCGTCATCTTTTCATCAAAGAAGACCTCCGTGTTGTAATCTAAATATAGGTCCGGCCCGTTGGTCATGATTCTCGTATCATTATCCTCAGCTTTATCGATCAGCCATAGTGCAGCAACACCGCTCACGACACATCCACATCCTTCTGTATCATGCTTCAGTTTTAAGAATCCCTTATTGCCTTGCATTCTGTTTTGTAGTCTTTCCAGCGCTGAATCAGTAAACACGACTTCCATAAAATTAAAACTCACCTTTCTTTCTTAAAACGTCTATCGCCCACTCGCACCAGGACAGCCAGCTCTCCATATAACGAATTCCAAATTCACTCGTTAAATATTCTCCAAGTTCGTCTTCTTTAAAAGTACCATTTGGAAAATGTTCATCTTGCCATTCTTTCGTCATCCTGAGTCCCATCTGATGGTGCTCTTTGCTTTTTTCCAGAAAAGCTATCGCTTGTTCGACCGGAATAAAATGAAACATGGAAACTCTTAAGAGCAGATCGTCCTTCAGTTTAGGAACGTTTACAGGTTTGTTCAGCATCCATTCGAGCAGCTGTTCAAATCCTTTGTCAGTTATTTTATATATTTTTTTATCTGGATAATCAGTTTGTTGAATAACTTTGGATTCTGCCAGCCGTTCTTCTTCCATCTTAAGAAGTTCACGGTAGATCTGGGTATGGTGGGCTGTCCAAAAATGGATAACTGTTTCTTTAAATTGCTGTGTAAGCTCATAACCTGTTGCTTCATTTTTTGCTAATAAACCTAACAGCGCATACCTTAACGCCATTTGTTACCCTTCTTTCTCACTATACTGAATTGAATTGTAACATACTTTTCACAAATTATTTATTCAATATACTTGATATAAAACTGATACTTTTATTATATTATAGTTAAACATATGTGAAAATACACATATTAATTCTAAATGTGGGAGAGGAACCTATGAACTGGCTAACAAAATTTAGTTTGAAAAACCCGGTAGCAATATTCATCTTTTCTTTTTTATTGATTGTGAGCGGTGTTTTTTCTTTCACAAATTTAAAAGTGGATTTACTTCCAAATGTTGAGTTTCCCCAGCTAACCATTCAGACGGTATACCCTGGAGCTTCACCAGAGGATGTAAATAAGCAAGTTACCGATAAGCTTGAAACGCAATTAAAACAAGTTGAAGATGTAAAGTCTGTAAAAAGCTCTTCACTAGAGAGTGTTTCGATCATTAGTATGGATTTTCCTTTTTCCGCAAACATGGATGAAGTAGAAGATCAAGTAAAATCCATTATTTCAGAAGCTGATCTGCCAGACTCTGTTGAGCCAGATGTGAGCCGCTTTTCTTTTGGTACTATTCCGATCTATAACATCTCTTTGTTCCCTGAAAAGGAAAGCGAGGATATTCAAGCCTTTGTTGACAGCGAACTCGTACCTGAACTGAAAAAGATTCAGGGTGTAAATAACGTATCTGTCGGCGGTGTAAAAGAAACATTCGTATCCATTACACTGGATCGTGAGAAAGCAAAACAAGCTGGTGTTTCACTTAATGCTGTTAAAGATGCCATTAAAGGCCGTGATCTCTCATTCCCAGCTGGAACCGTCACAGATGATTCTATTACTGTTCCTGTTCGTGTAGAAGAAACGGTTGATACGATCGCAGAATTAAAACAAATTACGATATCAGGCGCTGCTGCAGCTCCATCAGGAAGCCAAGGCAAAACAGAAGGTCCTGAAGAAGGCGGAGCCCCCCCTGCTGCCGGAGGTCAAGGAGCTCCTGCACAAGCCCAGGCACCTGGATCGTCTCTGAAACTTGGAGACATAGCTGAAATTAAAGAAACAGAAGATGTAAATGAAATTACACGGTACAATCAAAAATCTTCTCTTTCTATGGCTGTTACTAAAAAACAAGATGCAAATACGGTTGAAGTAGCAGAAAAGGTTATTGAAGTTCTTAACAAGGAAAAATATGATGATAAATTAAATTATGCAATTGGTTTCGGACAGGCAGAAGGCATTAAAGATTCTGTAAATACGCTCGTTAAAGAAGGTCTTTACGGTGCCATTTTCGCTTCACTTGCTGTACTCATCTTCTTAAGAAACTTTCGTGCAACAATTATTGCGATTATATCTATTCCGCTCTCATTGTTAGTATCGGCAATTTTCTTAGACCGTCTTGATATTACGCTTAACATTATGACTCTCGGGGGAATGGCCGTAGCTGTCGGCCGTGTAGTAGATGATAGTATCGTAGTTATCGAAAATATATTCAGACGAATCAGGAAAACTGATGGTGCATTTGACCGTGATGAATTAATCATTGATTCTACACGGGAGATTTTAAAGGCGATCGTGTCTTCAACCATTACAACAGTAGTAGTTTTCTTACCGCTTGGTCTTGTTGGCGGTGTAACGGGAGAATTCTTTCTTCCATTTGCATTAACCGTTGTTTTTGCTTTATTGGCGTCACTGATCGTAGCTGTTACAATCGTCCCTATTCTTGCAAAATATGCATTTAAAAAGGTTAAGCCTGAAAAAAATGACGGTCCTATGCAGCGTGGATACGAAAAACTGATTAAAGCATCACTGAATCATAAAATTATCGTTCTGTTAACGTCCTTTATTCTTCTTGGAGGATCATTCTTCCTTGCTACAAAACTTGGAATGGTATTCCTTCCAAACGAAGAGCAGAAAACATTAACAGTCAATGTTGAACTTCCAGCGAGTACGAATGTTTCTAAAACGAATGAAATTTCCCTGGAAGTAGAAGAATATTTAGCCGGACGCGATACGATTAAAGATGTTACTGCAGGAATCGGTTCTCGTGATTTCCAAACCGGTCTTAAACGTCAGAACGTAGCAAACTATTTTATTAATCTTGAAAAAGAAACAAACGTTGAAAAAGAACTTAAAGAATTAGAATCCGGAATAAAAGAAATTACAGACGAAAAAGCTAAAGGAACAGTTCTTAGCGTACAAGAGGTGTCTAGCGGAGGACCTCCTTCTAACAATGAAGTTAACATTGATCTTTATTCAAATGATTTAGATGATCTTCAACAAGCAGCAGCTCAAGTTGAAGAATATATGAATACCCTTGATTCCATCAAATATGTGTCAAACAATTTTAAAGATACACAAAAGCAATGGGCTGTTGATATCGATACTAAAAAAGCAGCTGAAAAAGGTGTCTCAGGATTCGCTGTTCTTGGTGCTGTCTCTGATGTTACAAAGCCAGTTGAAGTCGGGGAAATGACTCTTGATGGCGACGAAAAGAATGTAAGAGTTGAATATGATGAGGCTGTAAGATCTCTTGATGAAATTAAAGATCTCACTGTCTTTGGATCATCAGGACCTGTAAAGATTTCTGATGTTGCAGAGGTCTCTGAAAAAGAAACGGTAACAGCCATCCAGAAGCTTGATGGCAAAGTCTATGCACAAGTCTCTGCACAAGTAAAAGGTGATAATGTTCAAAAAGTTACACAAGAAGTAATAAAAGGTGTAGAAGATAATGTTGATCTGCCATCTTCTGTTTCAACAGAAGGCGGCGGCGGAAGTGAAGAAACAATGGATACGTTTAAAGACCTCGGTCTGGCAATGCTTGTTGCGATTGGTCTCGTATACTTAACAATGCTGATTACATTTGGCCGTGCACGTATACCGTTTATTATTCTTTCTTCTCTATTATTTGTTCCCATCGGAGCAATCGGTGGATTATTCTTAATCAATGAACCACTATCAGTGAGTGCCATGATTGGAATATTGATGCTTATCGGTATCGTAACAACGAATGCCATCGTACTGGTTGACCGTATCGGACAGAACAGAGAAATCAAGGGCATGCCAGTGCGTGAAGCACTTCTTGAAGCAGGAAAAACTCGTCTAAGACCGATCTTAATGACAGCCTTTGCTACAATTGCGGCCCTTATACCGCTCGCATTGACTACTTCTTCTGGAACATTAATCTCAAAAGGACTTGCAATTGTGGTTATCGGAGGACTCACTACTTCCACTCTGCTAACATTAATTATTGTCCCAGTGCTGTACGAACTATTCTTTAGAAGACAAGCAAAACGCGAAAAAGCAAAAAATATTGGTTAATTTTAAAAGAGTACCGACCTCAGCGAGGAGCGGTACTCTTTTTATATGAGCCGAATTGCTGTAATTTTTATTGCCAGAGGTAAACTTGGGACTAAAGGCCATGTTTCACTTTTAAAATTAATGGGAAATATATCAGCAATTCACAACCTCAGGAGGCTATAAAAATGAAACAGATATGTTCAAAAAAAGTTAAAGTTACAGCTAAATATACCGTAAATAAAGCTCTTGAAATTATGCAATCTGCTAAATCTATCAACAGTCAGCTTTTTTTGTCCAAAAACGGCCATACCGTTCACGCATCAGGACTTTCCCAGCTCGTATCGTTTTTCCTTACTTTAAAAGAAGGCGATTCTTTTCTGTATATCGTTGAAGGAGCAGATGCTGAATCAGCTATGAATGTCATTACAAAAGATACAGCTTTTTAATCCGTTAGATTTTTTTATAATCCAATCCTTGCCTTCATCTTCTTTTTGAATATAAGAGGTAATCCTACAATAACAAAAAGCAAGGTTGTTCCGATCCAGATGACTTCCTTGCTTTGAGATGTCATTGAAGTTCCCAGATAGGTATAAGCTATCGTTCCGGGAATTATACCGATTGCTGTTGCAATCGCGTAATCTTTAAATTTCACTTTCGTAATCGACGTTAGATAGCTTACAAGATCATAATTTAATACAGGAAGAAGCCTCAGCAGCAGTACATATCGAAACCCTTCTCTCTCAATATTGCTGCGTATTTTATTATACCTTTCATTTTTCCATTGCTTACTTTTCTTAAATCGGCCTAACCGGTTAACAGCATAATAAGTGATTAGCCCACCTCCAAGCGAGCCGAGATACGTATACAAACAACCCCAGTAGAAACCAAAAGAAAGACCGCTTGTTATTGCAAATATAGACGATGGAAATAATACAAACGGCCTCAATGTATAGAGCAGTATAAAAAGAAACGGTGCCAGCAACCCCCATTGCATGATCCAATTTCTAAATTCTTCAGGACTAAATCCTTTATAATTTTTTTGCAGCCATACGATTAATAAGATTAAAATAGCCAAACTGATCATGATGAACAGCCACTTTTTTGTGATTTTCATATTTCCTCCATGAGAAATCTAATTTAGTAAGCATTTTTCCTTCTTCTGCACATATCCATACATATGTGTGATGGCAAAGGAGGTTATATTGTGATTGTAAAAGCAACAGCACCCATTTTTGCAGACCGTGCCGCAAAACTTGTAGAGCTTACAGGCAGTTTTCAAGAATCTATTTATCTAAAAAAAGGAGACCGCACAGCTGATGGAAAGAGTTTCTTAGGCATTATTGCTCTTTCCATCTATCCAGATGATCCGATTGAAATTGTTTGTGATCCGCCCAGCACTCATCTGAAAGAGAAGATTCTCTCATCAGGGCTTTTTGCTTCCTGTAACGTGTAATATTAAATTCAGCATTTTCTATTATATAATCTTCCCCGTTTATTGGCTATTTTTTCCTATAATTAAAAAAAGCCGGGAAATAATCCGGCTTTAAATTTCTTTTAGTTGTTGGTCTATCTGATTTATTCTTTCCTGCAAAGGTGCTTTTGTTTCATTGAGCATTGATTTATAGATTTCGAGTATCATATTGCTGTAATTTGTACCCGGAACTGCCCACTTTCCATTTAATTGGTTCCATGCCGTTGCACTTCCCCTTTGAACGAGACTGAACCTTGGATCAACCAAAGGATATTGCGGAGGTAAAGACTCTGTGGAACTATATGCAAATAGATGCTGTATATGAGCCAAAACACCTTCTTCTGGTGTTTTAAATGTTGCTCCTTCTGTCTTACCGGTTGCACCAATTCCTGCAAAATTATTTTGAGAAGCTTTTACACTCCCCTGAAAGCGGAAATATCCTGTTTCATGCACAGCTTGTGCATATGCTGCGTCTCCTCTGATGCCGTATACTTGTCCGAGCTGAACATATAATGCAGCTAATCGTGGTGCATTCGGATTTACTTTACGAACAAATCTTTCTATTTCATCGGCTGTAAGCAATGTTGCTCCTTGTATGGATAGTCCAGTTGGAGGTATTGGCTTTGGAGGTTCTGGTTTTGGAGGTTCAGGAACAGGTCCTTGCCCCCTGTCTTCTCCTTTTACTATTACAAAGGCATCCGTTACTCCTAAAGCGCGTATCTTCACGACGTGAGCTTCAGCATTTTCTCTTTTCTGAAAAGCTCCAGCTTGTACTCTGTAATACTTTTTATTGTTTATTGTCTCTTCGTCAATAAATGCTGAAATCTTTTTATCTGCTAAAAACCTAACTCTTGCTTCAGCATTTTCTTTTTGTTCAAAGGCACCGGCTATCGCGATAAAAAGATCCTTCGTTTCCTGCTGTTTTTGTTTTAATGAAAGCCCGGCAGCAACCCCTGTTGCAATGGCAGCGGACACTTCATTTTGAAAATCTTCTCTGTTTAATAAAGAAAGGTTCCCGGCATTATCGATAAACAAAACTTCTAAAAGCACAGCGGGCATCCTTGTTTCTCTCAGCACATGAAAATTCGCCTGCTTCTGTCCTCTGTTTCTAGCTCCGTATTTATTCATTACTGATGCAGTACGTGCATGTATTGCACTTTGTATTTTTTTTGTTTCAGCTCCGACGTTTATATATACATAACTTTCGAAACCTTCCCCGCCACCGCTGTTTTGATGAATCGATAGATAAAAATCTGCCTTCTGCTTGTTAGCAAAATCTGTTCTCTCATCTAATGAAACAGTTGCATCTGAGCTGCGGGTCATCAATATTTTCACTTCATAGTTGTTCTGCAGATAAGACTGAATTTTTTTGGCGATTTTCAGGTTATATGTTTTTTCAAAACTGTTCTTATTTACCGCGCCAGGATCGTTGCCTCCATGACCCGGATCTATAATAATGACTTTCAAAGTGTCACCTTCTTTTAATCCATTTCCAACGCTTTAGTTGCGCTTACTTCTATTAAAAACGAAAAGAAGGTATACTAAAAGAGCCATATGACTATTTTCATCAAAAATGGATGTTTGACTAAGGTGGGTAACTGAATGGAAGCTGCTTTATTTGGAAGTGTTTTATCTGCATTAGCAACCGGTTTTGGTGCATTACCTGTTCTTTTCTGGTCTCAGGTGACACACCGGTTCCGTGATATACTGCTTGCGCTTACCGCAGGTATCATGGTCGCTGCATCAACTTTTAGTTTAATACCTCAAGCGCTTGAACTATCAAACTTAACGGTGCTTACAATCGGCATCACTCTTGGCACATTGACACTTTTGATCTTAGAAAGATTCGTCCCCCATGTAGACTTAGATCATACGAGAATTTTTAAAGGCATTGATGCGAAAGCAACTTTAGTTATTGCTGCCATTACGCTTCATAACCTTCCTGAGGGACTATCAGTAGGTGTAAGCTACGCGAGTGATAACACAGGTCTTGGAGGATTGATCGCATTTGCGATCGGTTTGCAGAATGCTCCTGAAGGTTTGCTTGTTGCACTCTTTTTAATACATCAAAAGATGAATAGGTTAAAAGCATTTTTAATAGCTACTTTAACTGGAGCTGTTGAAATCGTTACAGCTATGATCGGTTATGTTTTAACTTCATACGTTGAAAACCTTGTGCCTTATGGACTGTCTTTTGCTGCTGGCGCGATGCTGTTTATTGTTTATAAAGAACTTATTCCTGAAAGCCATGGGGACGGGCATGCCCGCTCAGCAACATTATCATTTATAGCCGGACTGTTAATCATGATTTATCTAACACAAATTTTTGGCTGACGTACATAGAAGCTGACTCAGAATTTTGAGCCAGCTTCTTTTTCAATAGGTGTATTCGATATCCACGATGTCCATTACTTTTAAAAGGTGCATCGTGTTCACTTTATCCATCACACGCAATTCTTTTTTTATTTCGTTCACATAATGAACATGGCCAGCAAGCTCGGCTATCTTTCCTTTTTGGTAATACTTGAATTTCAGTTCCCGGTTTTCCTCCATCGCGACACAAATGATTTCATTAAATTCTTCATATCTTTGTTCATCAAGCTCTGGTTTTCTTCCATAATCCAGACCACTCTGATGTTCTCTTAACATTTTCACATGTTCCGGGAGCATCATAGCAGTCCATTTTATTGTTCCTCTGTCACGAATCACCGTTTCTCACTCCTTATGCTTTATGTCCACCTAATAGACGGCTTCTGTATAGAGCAGTCCCTCCTTTTGTATAGGAAACAGCCCGCAAGAGAGAATTCGAACCATATTTTTGCCTGATTTCGTCCATAACATAGCCGATTTGTCTTTTTTTCGGATGATCTAAAGAAAAGAGAGTGAGCTGTGTTTCTGTATCCTCACACACGTTTGATAGAGCAATCGATATTTTTCGTACAGTCTGACCCTGATAAAAGGTGCGAAACAATTCCAGACAAACTTGATAGAGCTCCATCGTAATATTAGATGGCTGCTCGATCGTCTTAGAGCGATAAAAACCTCCGCCCCCTTCATCTTTGCTGTACCCTACTCCAAAGCTTATCGTCCTCCCTGCTTTCCCTGCTCTTCTTGCACGTCTTGCCACCTCTTCACACATCTCTAGAATGACATGTTTGATCTCGGTGATATCTGTATAATCTCTGAGCAAAATCTGGCTTTTCCCATAGCTGATCTGTCCCTGCATGATGGGAGCACCGATTTCGGATAAATCGATTCCCCATGCATGATAGTAAAGCTGATTTCCCATGATCCCGAATTTTTTCTCTAAAAGTTCGAGCGGATAATGTGCCAGATCGCCCACTGTCACAATCCCCATTCTGTTTAAGGTACGCTCAACTCTTGACCCGATTCCCCACATTTTGCTTAAGGGAGATAGAGGCCAGAGTTTTGTTTCAACATCTTCATACCCCCATTCGGCAACACCTTTTTTCTTCGCCTCAAGATCTAAGCAAAGCTTTGACATCAGCATGTTCGGTCCAATTCCGATCGCACACGGCAATCCGAACTCTCTCCAGATATCCCGGCGGATTTTTTCAGCTAATTCCTGAGGACTTCCCCATAACTTTTCCGTTCCGTCAGCTTGAAGAAAACTTTCATCCACGCTGTATGTGTGGATGGATTCAGGCGGAACATAACGGTGCAGCAGCTTTGTAATTTCCATTGACCTCTCGAGAAAAAAGGACATTTGAGCGTTCACTACAATGATGTCTTTATTTTTAGGAATTTCAAACAAGCGGTTTCCAGTGCGGATGCCGAAATCTGCCTTCAATCGCGGAGAGGCAGCAAGAACGACACTACCCTGCCGCTCTGTATCTCCCACCACTGCTAAATAACATGTGAGCGGGTTTAATCCTAAGCGAACAGCGGCACAGCTTGCATAAAAGCTTTTCATATCCATACACAAAATGGTACGCTCAGGCATATCTTCATAGTTCATTTGTCACAAGCCCCCTTATCACAATACGAACATCTGTTCTTTATATGTATACCTATTTTAACCGAATATATGTTCCTATAACAATGGTAATTTTTTCAGCATTTTTTGCAGATTGACGTTTTGAGCTCATAAGTCTAGGATTTATAAGGAAAGGCAGGTGCTAAAATGAATCGTTCATTGCTTCGCAAAATGATTTTACGAACATTAAAGGATTATTTATGGGATGAAGAGGACTGTGTGCTGACCGAACAAGAATGGGATCAGCTGGAAATGAAAATAATGGAGCAAATCACAGAGGAAGATCAGGAAGAAGCGATGTACGCTATCATTCAGGACGTTGTTTATGACTATTTTACAAATAAATAACAGGTTCTGCTTCAGTAAACAGAACCTGCCAGTATGTGAGGAGTTCTGGACCTTTTCCCAGAGGATTTGACCCTTAATCAACGAGTTTTGGATGCCAATCCAAAAATTTCGGGCTTCAATCCACGAGTTTTAGACCTCAATCCAAAAATTTCAGGTCTCAATCCACGAGTTTTGATTGTGAATCCACAAATTCATCTTCTAGTTTACATAACAAAATTACGGTAATCTACTTTTGCCGGAATGATTTTCCACCGAGTTTTTCAACTAATCGCGGCATAACTTGATAAGCAGTACTGCCAATATTCATCCACCAAGGCAGATTAATCTCACGTACAGGGCGCTGCATAGCTTCTAAGATTTTTTGTGAAACGTGAGAAGGCTGAAGCATAAACTTTTGAATATTTTTTACATAATTACCGGATTTGTCAGCAAGCGTGAAAAAATCTGTAGCGATCGGGCCTGGATTAACTGTTGTTATGTGAACACCTCTATGCGCTACTTCAAGCCGCAACCCATTGGAGAAGCCAAGAACAGCATGTTTTGTTGCTGCATACACACTTGATTTTGGTGTTGAGATCTTTCCAGCCTGTGATGCGATATTGATGATGTGCCCGCTCCCTCTCTTTAACATATGCGGCAGGACCGCGCGAGTACAGGCCATCAAACCTAAGACATTTGTAGAGAACATGCCCTCGATATTTGTCCAGGGAGCATCTGCAAATTCTTCAAAGACTCCAAAGCCAGCATTATTCACTAAGATATGTACGTTCTTTTGATCAATTAAAACTTGATTAAAAACTTTCTCAACACTATCAGGATCTGAAACATCTAATGTATAGAAAGGGGCTTTTATTCCGGTTTCTTTAAGGATTGTGTCTTGAACGATTTTCAACTGGTCTTCCCTTCTTGCGAACAATACCGGCAAAGCCCCCTTCTTTGCAGCATCTAGCGCAAGGTGTGCTCCGAGTCCCCCTGAAGCTCCTGTAATTGCAACCACTTTATTTTTAAGTGTACTCATCGAACTGCTCCTGTCTGTCTAAAATAAAATAGCCCTTCTTCTTCCGCTTTTATGATTCTACCCTCTTCTTGAAGAAGGTCAAGATGTCCTGATACTTCAGATACGACTAAACCGAGCTGCTTTTCATACAGTTTTGGAAAAAGACGGACACACATTTCAAATACGGTTAGCGGCTCATCACTTAACAGTTTTTCAATAGCTTTAGCACGCTCGTTCTGATCGTGCAGCCTTTTACGTATCAATTCATGTGCATTTTCAAAAGGTTCGCCATGCCCAGGATACACCGTTTCAAGATTTAACGTTAATAGACTCTGAAGGGTCTCACGGTACTGAAGCAAAGTTTTTGGCCGATCCTTTTCATGAAGTGTCGGTGGCTCTAAGAGTGCATTAGATGAAATATGCGGCAAAAGAACATCTCCGCCGATAAAAATTCCTTGCTCCTTATTGTAAAGAGACAAATGATCAGGAGCATGTCCCGGCGTTTTTAAGAAAATAAATCCATCATGTCCTGGAACACTTTCCCCTGGCAATGGTGTTAGATCGGGCATGAAAGGAGAAATAAACTCCCGGTATTTTTTCAGTTTCACTAGTTCTAGTCTTCCTAATGAATCTGGCACACCGAAAGAACGATAAAGGTCTATATAGAATGAATCGGCCCATTTCATAAAATCACTGTCGCCGCTGACATAAGGAACAGCTTCTTTAAGCATCAGTGTATCCACACCTGCCCGCTGGATTTCTTTCGAGAGACCAGCATGATCAGGATGATAATGGGTACATATGTATTGATCCAGATCTTTAAATGAGAGTCTGTTTTCTTTTAAAGAAGATTGAAGAACTTCTCTCGCTTCCTTTGTTCTTGGACCAGAATCGATAAGAGTAACCGCATCACCTATAAGGAGGCAGCAATTGACAGGACCTACATCAAATGGTGTAGGCAGGGTTATCGGAATAATAGTTGCAGCTTTTGTCATGATTTCCTCCAAATAATTACTTGTTGACATACATATAGAAATCATAGCATAATGTTTTTTAAAATATAAAAGATTTGGAAAATATAATTTGCGTTGAAAGGGATCAGTAAGTATTCTCCCCCGATCAGAGAGTGGAATCCGAAGGCTGCAAGATTTCACCGGAAAAGGAAATGCTGAACCTACCCTTAGAGCATCTGGAGAAATCCAGCGCAGTTCTGCGATACAGGCGTTTCGAGCGGGCAAGAACTTTTGCCAATGAAGGTGGTACCACGGATCACTCCCATCCGTCCTTTAACAGGACTTGGGAGTTTTTTTATACTCAAAAATTTGAGGGAGGGATCTGTCGTGAAAAAAGAAAAAATCGCATTTATTGGTGCAGGAGCGATGGCGGAAGCGATCATGGAGGGGCTAATTAAAACAAATAAATGGCATGCGAATCTTATCACGATTAAAAACCGCAGCAATTCTGAGAGGCTGACAGAGCTTCAGACAAAGTACGGTGTAATCCCTGCTCCAACAATAAAGGATGCAGTGTCCGATGTTGACATTATCATTTTAGCAGTTAAGCCTAAGGATGCTTCGCAAGCTGTTAAAAGTCTTGAACCTTTTATACAGAAAGGTCAGCTCATTATTTCTGTTATGGCAGGAGTATCTACAGATACCATTACAGAATGGACGAATAAAGATAATCCTGTACTTCGAGCGATGCCTAATACATCAGCATCAATCGGATACTCAGCAACCGCTCTTTCCAAAGGTATATATGCTGCAGATGTTCATGTACAAAAAGCAGTTGAACTTTTTGAAACGATCGGGACTGTAACGCTTGTACCAGAAGAAAAGCTTCATATCGTTACAGGACTCTCTGGCAGCGGTCCGGCCTATATTTATTATATTGCTGAAGCGATGCAAAAAGCAGCTGAAGATTTAAGTCTGTCCCATGAAGAGGCCAAAACATTAATTTCTCAGACACTCCTCGGTGCTTCTCTCATGCTGAAGAACACATCAGAATCTCCAATAGAACTTCGAAAAAGAGTAACAAGCCCCGGTGGAACGACTGAAGCGGGTATAGGAAAGCTGGATCAATACCAAGTACACGATGCTTTTTTAGCATGTATTAAGAAAGCAGTAAGACGATCTGAAGAATTAGGCAATATGAAATAAATTTAACGGTCCGTTTCTTGAAAGCCTATTGTTTTAAATACACCATTAGGAGTCAGCGTAATGGTTATGATCACTCCTTTTTCAGAGGAACCTTTTTTGAGCCACAGCTTAAACTTTTCGACAATATCTTCATTTTGAGCTAAATTTCGACCCAAATATAAATAATCTACAATATCGTAATCTGGATAGCGTTTTCCTGTTTCGAAAACAGCCAACCTTCCCCATTTTGCATAGGCTGGCTCCTGCATGCCGGGATATGCCGCGTGAACAACGGGGGCAACAGAAGATGATACCAGAACGCCTGCTACCAGCAACGGAAATATTTTAATAAAAATTTTCATTTTGATCAGCTCCTTTCTTTTATTTTGTTCAAAATCCCTGATTTTTCTGCGAAAATTGCCGATTAGAAAAAATTGACAAGCCCACTTCCTCGCTCTTATCATTTAAAGAAGAGCTAGATTTAGGGAGGGATTTATGTTGGTAGAAACGGAAATTTCCCAAAGATACCTTGAATTGCGCATTCAGTTTGAAAAATTCACGAAACGATCTCTTACAGAAAAAGAACTGGTTTTTATCCGCTGGCTTACGGAAAAAGGTGCCAACGTTGAAGAACATAAAAGAGAAGAACCAAAAAAACGGACAAAACGGCGAAAATAATCATCCCCCTCCCTGCGACAGGAGGGGTTTATTTTATTTCCTTTGCCAATTATTTTCGCCTATACTATCTATAACTAAAATGAACTGTCGAGAAAGGAGCTCAATTAAATGACTTATATTTTTGCCCATAGAGGCTCAAGCAAAGATTGCCCTGAGAACACGATGGCGGCATTTAAAAAAGCTTTTGAAGACGGTGCAGATGGTATCGAACTCGATGTACAGCTCTCAAAAGACGGTGTTCCTGTTATTATCCATGATGAAAAACTAGATCGAACTACGAACACTAAAGGCAATGTAGCAGATTTTACATATGGAGAACTTGCTAAAATGGATGCAGGCAGTTGGTTTTCAAAGAAGTTTAACAATGAGCATGTGCCCTCATTGCAAATGTTCTTAGAATGGATCTCTCCCCTGCCTATGCTTCTTAATATAGAATTAAAAAACAACGTGATAGAATACAGTGGTCTTGAAGAAAAGACACTGCAGCTCTTATACCAATATGGAATGGAAAAACGGACGGTCATCTCATCGTTTAATCATTACAGCCTGGTGAAAATACGAAAGATGAACCCTTACATTGAAACTGCACCGCTTTATTCATCAGGTATTTTTGAACCTTGGGAGTATGTAAAAGCAGTATGTTCACAATCCGCTCATCCAAACTATAAGTCCTTGCATCCATACATTTTGGAAGGATTTAAACGACATAATATACCGATACGTCCTTATACGGTAAACAGCCAAAAATGGATGGCATACCTGTTTGAATGGGAAATCGAAGCGATTATTACGGATTATCCAATAATCGCAAGAAATGTACGGAATGGGGATGGGCCATCTCCTAAAGGCAGATTTCTTCAAAAATGGTGGTAATTCGTTTTACAATGAATGAAACTAAAGTTTCTTTTTAGCAGATAAAGGAGATGTTTATTATTCAACCGTTATTATTTGAACCATATACGATCCGGGGTGTCACTTTAAAAAACCGTATCGTAATGTCACCTATGTGCATGTATTCCTGCTATGAACAAGATGGAATAGTAACACCATGGCATATGACTCATTACACGTCTAGAGCAGTTGGTCAGACTGGTCTGATCATGACCGAAGCAGCAGCTGTAAGTCCTCAAGGGAGAATCAGTCCGGAAGACCTCGGCATCTGGGATGACAATCATATTGAAGGACTATCCGCTCTTGTAAAATCCATTCATGAACAGGGATCAAAAGCTGCCATTCAGATTGCACATGCTGGCCGTAAAGCAATGATTGACGGACCGATTATCGCTCCTTCCTCTATTGCTTTCTCGGAAAAGATGAAAACTCCAGAAGAAATGACGTTGGAGCAAATTGAAGAGACTGTAAATCAATTTAGAGCTGCAGCAAAAAGAGCTAAGGCTGCAGGGTTTGATATTATTGAAATTCACGGAGCTCACGGATATTTGATTAACGAATTCCTGTCTCCACTATCTAATAGAAGAACAGATTCTTATGGCGGGAATCAGCAAAAAAGATACCGTTTCCTGCAGGAGATCATTGCTGCGATGAGACTTGAATGGGACGGACCGCTATTTGTAAGAATTTCAGCGAATGATTATCATCCTGAAGGAAACACCCCAGTAGATTTTGTAACGTATGCTTCCTGGATGAAGGAAGATGGAATCGATTTGATCGACTGCAGCTCAGGCGCAGTTGTTCCAGCAAAGATAAATGTATATCCAGGTTATCAAGTACCTTTTGCAGAAAAGATTAGGAGCTCTGCAGATATTGCTACAGCAGCTGTTGGATTAATTACAACAGGACGCCAAGCAGAAGAAATTCTGCAAAACCAGAGAGCCGACTTAATCTTTATCGGCCGTGAGTTTTTACGCGATCCATATTGGCCTCGATCAGCAGCAGAAGATCTAGGATACGACCTCGAGAGTCCGAAACAGTACGAGCGCGGCTGGTAAAAAAGGATAAGAAGATAAGAAAACTGGCATCCACACCTAGTAAGCAGGTAGAGATGCCAGTTTTTTTGTGTAATAAGTCTACAATTTTAATAATCCCACGGTTTTCGCAAATAATCCCACGCTAATTTAAATAATCCAACGAAAAACAAACAAAATCCCACGGAAAATAAATAAAAAACCACGAATTGACAAAGCACCGTATGATGCGGCATCAAGCTCTTCAACTTCAGCTGCTCCATCTCATCTTTAACCATTTATACAGCAAAACACATACAAGCAGCCACGTCCCACCTGCAAGATAACCTCCAAACACGTCGGTTGGATAATGTACACCTAAATAAACACGGCTAAATCCCACTAGTAAAATGAAAAAGCCGGTAAGGATATAGATTATTTTTTTATAAGGTTGCAGGAATGAATAATTTTGAACAAGTAAGTATGATAGCGTTCCAAAAAAAGCAATGGAGATCATCGCATGGCCGCTCGGGAAGCTATAGCCTGTAATTTCGATTACACGGTCAAAATCTGGTCTGATCCTCTCAAACGATATTTTAAACCAATGATTTCCGTACCTCACCCCGATCAGACATATACATAAAACTAACGGCTCTATCCATTTCCTTTCAGCCAATAGCCAAATCACCGAAAAGAAAATCAAGATTCCATATTGGTACGGCCGGGAAGCTGAATCAGTTATAAACATAAAGAGAGAGTTTAATCGTGACTGATGCAAGTCTGATACATTCTTCATCGACCACACATCCATGGATTCTATAAAGGGCTTGTGGTACATATAGGCGAACATCATAAAGAAAACCATAAAAACAGTAATTAAAATGAATGTTCTTTTCACGCTGTTATTAAAGCTCATTAAAATTTCCAGCTCCTATTTATTTTTTCCCCTTTTTATTATTCCTTCACCGTGTTTTCTTTCGATAGATGATAGTACGTCATGCAGTAAAGCTTCTTTTTCATTTTTTTCTACAGAAAAAAGATCTAGCTGATAAGTAGCATTCTCTCTTTCTACAACCTCTGTTGCAGTTATACCTAATAATCTCACTGGTTCTCTGTTCCAGTGTTGTTTAAACAATTGTAGAGCTGTTTTTGAAATCTCATGTTGATCTTGAGTTGCATTAAGAAGCATTTTGCTTCGTGTAATTGTTTTTCTATCAGAGCATCTAATGGTGATGGCAATAGTTAATGCCACATATCCCTTTGTCTTTAGACGAGTCGTTACTTTTTCAGCAAGTCTTTTAAATACCGGTTCGGCTTCACCAGTACTTATAATATCCTCACTTAAAGTTGTGGAACTTCCGATTGAACGATAATCACTTGCAGAACTTGGATCGACGGGCCGAGGGTCAATGCCGTTGGCTCTTTCCTTCATTTTCAGACCATTGATGCCGAAACGCTGTTTGAGTTCATAATCTGCCGCTTCAGCTAAGTCTTTAACAGTAATTATTCCGTATTTATTTAATTTTTCTTCTGTTTTCTTTCCGATGCCATGAAGATCTCCTACTTTTAAAGGCCACAGTTTTTGAGTAATATCTCTTTTTCTTAAAACAGTGATACCTAGCGGCTTTTTCATATCGGAAGCCATCTTGGCTAAAAATTTATTAGGTCCGATACCAATGGAGCAAGGGAGGTTCAACTCATTCAAAAGCCTGTTCTGAATTTCTTTAGCTGCCTCTAACGGTTGTTCTCTATCAGTTACATCCATATAGCCTTCATCAATTGAAACAGGTTCAACCCATTCCGTGTATTCTTGCAAAAGCTGGAACATTCTCGAGGAATAACTTTTATACGTTTCAAAGTCAGGCGGAACAACAATCAGGTTTGGACATAGCTTTCTAGCCTGCCAAAGCGGCATTGTCGTCTTTACTCCTTTTTCTCTTGCTTCATAGCTGCAGGTTACGATAATCCCTTTACGTTCCTCCACATTACCTGCCACAGCAAGTGGTTTTCCACGCAGATCTGGGTTTTCTGCCATTTCAACAGATGCATAGAAGCTGTTCATGTCGACATGAAATATGATTCTTCTTTTTGGTGTGGGAGATTGATACAACATGAAAACTCCTTTTTTAAAAGGCTGTTTTGGAAAACTTTGGGTTCTCGCAAGAAACTTAGAGTAGTTTCAATGCGAAATTGAACATAATAGGGTGCTTGGCAGGTGCCGAGCTACAGATCATCGGTTTTGATGGCTCTAGAGCTAGCAGAAATGAGCCTAGTCGAATTAATTTCACCCAATCTACCAATAATTTCACCCCTGAGTGCCATAATTTCACCAATAATGCTGTTATATTGAAGAAAGGAACCGATATATTCACCATTTTGACCAATATATCGACAAGTCTCCAATCCTCGACATTTTTCAACAAACCGCACCGAAGCTTTTTCCTCACCCCGTTTTTTAGAGAAAGCCTTTTAAACTTATTTATTAGTATATGTTAGCGAATGAGCTTTAAAAACAAAAGAAAAAGACAAGGTATCTACCTTGCCTCATGCAGCCTTTTTCCAGTATCCTCAACCCAATCAACAAACTCTTCGCCATGAAAATGCTTATTTAAATCCTTATGTAATTGAATAAGATCCCGATAAAATTCACGTTTGTCTCCGTCTTCAAGCCACTTTTGCAGGAAACCATATATTTGGCAATTAAAGCTTGTTGATTCCTTATGTTTTTCAATACCTTTTTCAGTCAAATAAACATAAGAGATACGACGGTCATCATTTTTTTTCTCTAGTGTGACAAGACCTTTGTCTTTTAAGCGTTTAATCACCTGCATAACAGTAGAAACATCCCATAATCCGTAATAGGCGATCTTAGAGATTGTAATATCCTCTTCAAGAGATACAATCCATAAGATATGCTGTTCTGCTTGCGTTAATCCGATTGCTTTTGCGGATTTTTGCCAGTCCTCTTCCAGGACTTTATAAACGCCACGCATATAATTAACCATCATATGCATATCCGATAACTGACTCATCCCATTTCCTCCCCTGAAATAAGATTTAAAATAATTACCAATATTTTCTTTTACATGATAAAAACATCTTACATAATGCTTAATTAGACTGTCAACTTTAAAAGATCAATTTGTTAATTTTTATGACAAAAACAGGCATCCTGACCTATAAGAAAACAAAAACTTGGCGAAAATTCGCCAAGTTTCGTCATTGTTATTTAATTTCCAGAAGCAACTTCAATTACTGCCAGTACCATTTCAGCAGTTTTTGTCAGTTCTTCAAGAGGCATTCTTTCGTTTGTTGTATGAATTTCCTCGTAGCCTACAGCAAGGTTTACGGTTGGGACACCATGACCAGCAATGATGTTAGCATCACTGCCGCCACCGCTATGAAGAAGTCTGTGCGGACGTCCAATTTTTTCAGCTGCTTTTTTAGCAATCTCTACAACATGGTCTCCATCACTAAACTTAAATCCAGGGTACATCACTTCAACCTTAACATCAGCTCGTCCGCCCATTTCAGCCGCTGCAGATTCATAAGCTTCCTTCATCTTTTGAGTTTGCGCCTCCATCTTTTCATGAATCAAAGAGCGCGCTTCGGCTAAAACAAATACCGTGTCGCAAACGATATTTGTTTGTTCACCGTGACCCCCGCCATGGAAGTGACCAATGTTTGCTGTTGTTTCCTCATCAATTCTGCCTAAAGGCATGCGTGAAATCGCTTTTGCCGCAATTGTTATAGCTGAAACACCTTTTTCAGGCGCAACACCAGCATGGGCAGATTTACCATAAATGGTCGCTCTCACTTTTGCCTGAGTAGGAGCTGCTACAATAATATCGCCAACAGGTCCGTCACTATCTAGTGCAAAACCGTATTTTGCTGTAATTTTAGAAGTGTCCATTGCTTTTGCTCCGACTAAGCCCGATTCTTCACCAACTGTGATGATGAACTGAATATCGCCATGAGAGATATTTTTTTCTTTTAGAACTTTAATCGCTTCAAACATAGCAGCAAGACCTGCTTTATCATCTGCGCCAAGAATTGTTGTACCATCTGTAACAACATAGCCGTCTTTTATAGAGGGCTTAATTCCTTTACCTGGAGTTACAGTATCCATATGAGAAGTGAAATAGATGGTGTCCACTCCCTCTTTGTTGCCTTTTAACGTACAGATTAAATTTCCTGCTGCATGATCTGTTTTAGACTCAGCATCATCTTCATATACTTCGACTCCAAGCTCTTCAAACTTTTTCTTAAGTACGATAGAAATTTCTTTTTCATATCTTGTTTCAGAATCAATTTGAACAAGCTCTAAAAACTCGTTTAATAAACGATCCGCGTTTACCATATGTATTCCCTCGCTTCTATAGTGGTATATTTCCATGCTTTTTGTAAGGTCTGTCTTCTTTCTTGTTGCGCAGCATGTCCAACGCCTGAATACACTTGATTCTTGTTTCTCTTGGATCAATCACATCATCAACCATCCCATTTGCAGCTGCAATATAAGGATTAGCAAACTTCGTGCGATACTCTTCAATTTTTGCTGCTCTCGTTTTCTCAGGGTCTTCACTGTTTTCTATTTCTCTAGCGAAGATAATATTGGCAGCTCCCTGAGGTCCCATTACTGCAATCTCAGCGTTCGGCCAAGCGAAAACCAAATCTGCACCAATAGATTTACTGTTGAGTGCAACATATGCTCCGCCATATGCTTTACGAAGAATAATCGTGATCTTCGGTACAGTAGCTTCCGAATACGCGTATAAAATTTTTGCTCCGTGCCGTATAATTCCGCCGTGTTCTTGTTTTACACCAGGGAAGAATCCAGTCACATCCTCAAAAGTGATGATCGGAATGTTAAATGAATCACATAACCTTATAAAACGTGATGCTTTATCAGAAGAATCAATATCAAGTCCTCCAGCCATGACTTTTGGCTGATTACATACTAATCCTATCACTTCACCCTTGATTCTGGCAAAACCTACAACTATATTTCTTGCGAATTGCGCATGCACTTCCATAAATGAATCTTTATCCACAACTTCCTTTATGACCGTTCTAACATCATAAGGTCTTGTTGAATCAAACGGAGTGATCTCAGTAAGTTCAGGACGGTAATCTTCTTCATCGCCCCAAGGCAGTACAGGCGTCTTCTCTTTATTATTCTGCGGAAGATATGAAATTAATCTTCTAACATCTTCTAGGACTTCACCTTCAGATGGTGCTGTAAAGTGCGCGTTCCCGCTTTTAGATCCATGGACTTCAGCACCTCCTAAATCCTCAGAAGAGATTTTCTCTCCTGTTACCGTTTCGATTACTTTTGGACCAGTAATAAACATCTGACTTGTTTTTTCAACCATAAAAACAAAATCAGTGATCGCTGGAGAATACACGGCTCCACCTGCACAAGGTCCCATAATAACGGAAATCTGCGGAATTACTCCTGAGTAGATGCTGTTTCTATAAAAGATATGCCCATAGCCATCAAGCGACATGACACCTTCCTGAATTCGTGCACCGCCCGAATCATTAAGCCCGATAAAAGGAGTACCGTTCTTAGCTGCTAGGTCCATTACGGCGGCGATTTTTTTGGCATGCATCTCACCTAGCGCACCGCCAAACACGGTGAAATCCTGTGCGAATAAGTAAACAGGACGGCCATGTATTTTTCCATAGCCTGTTACAACCCCTTCGCCTGGTGCTTTCATACCCGAAAGCCCAAAGTCATGAGTGCGGTGTTCCATAAAAGGGTTAAGTTCAACAAAGGTATCTTCATCCAATAAAAGGTCGATTCGTTCTCGTGCGGTCAGTTTTCCCCGTTCATGCTGTTTATCAATACGGTCATCTCCGCCACCTAGTTCAATCTCAGTCTTCTTGTCATAAAGTTCATTTATCTTTTCATAGATGTCCATTCTTAAACCTCCTCCTTTTTGCTCTTTTCACAAAGTTCGAACAGCACTTTATGGGAAGAAGAAGGATGCATAAATGCAACTTGAGCCCCTCCTGCACCAATAACAGGAGCCTCATTAATCATTTTGATGTCGTTCAACTTCAATTCGTCTATACGGCTCTGTATATCTGAAACTCCCAAAGCGACATGATGTACTCCTTGACCGCGCTTCTCAATAAATTGAGCGATCGGGCTGTCTTCAGACATTGCTTCTAATAATTCAAGACGGGTATCCCCAATTTTTATAAAAGCCACCTTTACTCTCTGTGAAGGAACCTCTTCGATCGCTTCAAGCGTAAGCCCTAATTGGTTCACATAAAAAGGCAGTGTTTCGTCTAGTGAAGATACAGCAATACCTATATGGTCGATTCTCTCAGGCGGTGTTACGGGTACTTGAGAAGTAGAAATTCCATCGCGTTCAAAAACGGTTTTCTCAATATATTTAGCTGTTTCGATAGTCGGTGTTCCGGGAGTAAATACTTTTTTAATTCCCTTTGACTCTAAGAAAGGGATGTCTTCCCATGGAATGACACCTCCGCCCACAACGATGATATCATCTGCTCCTCTTTCCTGAAGAAGACGCATCACTTCTGGAAAGAGTTCGTTATGTGCACCAGAAAGACAAGACAACCCAATGGCATCCACATCTTCTTGTATAGCTGCCGCTGCAATCTGTTCCGGTGTTTGTCTTAAGCCAGTATAGATAACTTCCATTCCATAATCTCTAAGTGCCTGAGATATAACGAGAGCACCTCGATCATGACCATCTAGTCCTGGTTTCGCAATTAATACTCGGATTGTTTTTTTCATCTCTCTCCACTCCTCCTATTTCTTAGACGCCGGTATATTCTCCAAATTCCTCACGAAGCACACCGCATATTTCTCCCACTGTGCAATAGGATTTTACACACTCTAAAATGACAGGCATTAAGTTGTCTTGACCTTTTGCGGCCGATCTCAGCATTTCCAACTGAGCGCTCACTCGGTTCTGGTCTCTATTTGACTTTAATGCTTTAAGTTTTTCTTTCTGTTTTTCACCTAATTCAGGATCTACTCTTAAAAGCTCTGGCTGAGGCTCATTATCTATCGTAAATTTGTTCATACCCACGATAATTTCCTGGCCATTTTCAATCTTCTTCTGTGTTTCATAGGAAGTATGATGAATTTCACGCTGCATATAACCTTGTTCAACAGCTGAAACCGCTCCCCCCATCTGTTCAATCTTATCGAGATATTCGTTTGCTTTTCTTTCCAGTTCATCTGTAAGACTTTCTACATAATACGAACCAGCAAGAGGATCAACCGTATCAGCCACTCCTGTTTCATGTGCTAGAATCTGCTGAGTCCGCAGAGCTATTCTTGCTGATTCTTCCGTTGGAAGGGCAAGAGCCTCATCTCGAGAATTTGTGTGAAGACTTTGCGTTCCTCCAAGTACAGCAGACAATGCTTGTGTCGTAACTCTTACAATATTATTATCGGGCTGCTGTGCTGTTAGAGTCGATCCCCCTGTTTGTGTATGAAAACGAAGCTGCCAGGATTTCGGATTTTTTGCTCCATAACGTTCTTTCATTAATTTTGCCCACATTCTTCGTGCCGCTCTGAATTTTGCAGCCTCTTCAAAGAATTGATTATGAGCATTAAAGAAAAATGCTAAACGCGGTGCAAAGTCATCGATCTGTAGACCCGCTTCCAGTGCTGCATCAACATATGCAAGACCATTAGCGATCGTAAAAGCCAGCTCTTGAGCCGCATTAGCTCCTGCTTCTCGGATATGATAGCCAGATATACTGATCGTGTTCCATTTTGGTACATGTGACTGACAATAAGCAAAAATGTCAGTAATTAAGCGCATTGATGGATTAGGCGGAAATATGTAAGTACCGCGAGCTATATACTCTTTTAAAATGTCATTTTGAATCGTTCCAGATAACTGATCTGCTTCTACTCCCTGCTTTTGTGCGACTGCTATATACATCGCGAGCAGTACTGAGGCAGGTGCGTTGATCGTCATGGAAGTACTGACTTTATCAAGTGGTATATCTTTTAATAGAGCTTCCATATCCTCCAATGAGTCGATAGCCACACCTACTTTACCAACTTCACCGCGTGCCATCGGTTGATCTGAGTCATAGCCGATCTGTGTAGGCAGATCAAAAGCAACAGAAAGACCTGTCTGACCTTGCTCTAACAAATAGCGAAATCGTTTATTCGTCTCTTCTGCAGAACCGAATCCTGCATATTGTCTCATCGTCCAAAAACGAGCTCGGTACATTGTCGATTGTGAGCCGCGTGTATATGGATATTCGCCAGGGAGCCCTAAAGTATCAAAAGGATAGTTTTCTTCTTCCGCACCATAAAGGCGTTTAATTTCAATATCTGATGATGTATGAAACCGTTCTTTTCGTTCAGGAAATCTATTCATTGACTGCTCAGTTTTTTCTTGCCAGTTCTTTAAACGCTGTTGTTTATCCATTAGAGGCCTCCTGTTAACAAAGAAAAATATTCTCAACATAACATCTTTCGTTTTGAAAGCGCTTTTTCCTGCTTGTATCCGCAAATTTTCGACGAAAATTGCAAGTGTCAGTCTATAGAATTCTTGTTTCTTAATTTCAAAAACGATACAATTGAGTAGGAAAAGCTATAGGAGGGAATCTGCTGTGTCTCAAAAAATGATGAAAACGATTGTGTATGTTATGATTATTTCTCTTGTATTAAGCAGTCTGCTTACTGGAGTAGCATTGTTCTTATAAATAAGCTGTTTTCGTAAACTTAGTTGCTTTTGAATGTGGTTCATTTCCGCTCTTTGGGCTCGCTTTCCGCAGGGCGTGCGGTGAGCCTCCTAACACTCTGTGCTGTCAGGAGTCTCATCTGTCCCACTCATCCCGCAGGACAAGGAATGATTCGAGAGCGTTATATCGCACGAAGAAAATGGGATTTTTTCATTTTCGAGGAGTCTCGCACCTTCCGCTCCAACCAACTGATCAAAGAAGAAAATGAAAAAATCCTATAAAGCAAAAAAGCTTTAGAAGAGCTTTAATAAAATTGAAACCCCAGTCAGCTTACTGGGGTTTGTTCGTTTTTTATTCCGAGCGTTCTTTTATATATTCCTGAAAGCTCTTATCGGTTGAGATGACTTTAATCTTTGTGCCTACTTTAATTTTGCTGTAGATTTTTTGTACGTCTTTTTCATACATTCTGATGCAGCCCGCCGTTACAAATCTTCCGATGGATGAAGGGTTATTGTTTCCGTGAATCCCAAAAGTCCGTCCGTCTGTGTTATTTGCATCAAACCCAATCCACCGAGTTCCGAGCGGATTGGATTTGTCCCCTCCTGGTATATCTTTTTTGCGATAATAAGGATCTACAGCCTTTACTGTAATCGTAAATTGCCCCTCTGGTGTTAATTCTCTCGATTTACCTGTTGCCACTTTATAGACTTCTACTACCTTTCCTTCTTCTATAAAAGCCAATCTATTGCTTGCTTTATTAACAATTACATATGGGTCACCGAGGTCTTCGGCATTTCCTAATGGCCACATAGGTGATAAAAACAAAAGAAAAACAATCTTGAAGTTTATCATGGCATCCACCCTGTCTTTTTTACTTAGTATTAGTTATGACAGGGTTTCTCATGAATCGATACTGTCCTTTATTTTAAATCTTTTTTTAATAAGCAGATAATCTTCTATATCTTGAAGCAGTTGATACAATTTAGACCGTGTTTCAAATTCCTGTCTGTCTTTCGGCAGATGCATCTCACGAAATTCCTGACGCATCCTTTCAAGTTCATCTAAAAATAATGCTGCCGTATTGCCTGGATGGACCGCTGCGCCCAGACGCTCGAAGAACTCTCCCAACTTTTCTCCTTGTATATACGTTTTATCAATAGAAGAAAGGATAGGCAGCATCCGCTGAATGATCTCAAATTGTTTTTCTCTCATTTTAAAATAGTGATAATACTGATTCTCATAACGCAAAAAGTGATTTTCAATATCACGGAACGCAAGACTTTTCGCATTAGAGATCAGATCTGCACATTCTGTGATTTCTTTCCCGTCCCATTCATGGTTATTATGAGCGAGATACAGATGAAATTCATGAAAAATTTTCTTGTATCTAGTCTCCAGCTCTTTCTGCATGTTTAGAAGTGTCTTCTCCACCGAAGGCATGTATAAATTCATAATAAGACCCATTCCAATTCCAATGACTATGATACTCACTTCGTTTAAAACGATAGACCAGGAGATTTTCTGCAGCGTATACAGATGCAAAATGATGACTGAAGAAGTTATAATTCCTTCTTTCAGGTTAAAAGCTACGATTGTTGGTATAAATAAAATCAATAGCAAAGTTAATGCATAAAAATGATAGCCTATCAGAGTAAAAAAGCAAGCTGCGAACAAGATGCCTAAAAGACAAGCTGCAAATCGCTCCCATGAACTGATTACGGAGCGTTTTTTTGTAATTTTAATACAAAGTATCGTCAAAATACCGGCTGACGTGTAAAAGTCCAGCTTTAACCATTCTGCAATGGCAATTGCAAGTCCTGCACCGATTGCAGTTTTTAAAGTCCTGTATCCAATCGTAAATTTCATGAATAGACGCCCTTTCATGCTACTTTCTTCATCTTTTCCCTTATTTAAAAAATATAATATATAACAGTCTATTTTAGCTTACATTGTTGCTTTTGAAAGTAGTTGATTTCCGCTCCAGGTTGCTCGCTTTCCACGGGGCAAACGGTGAGCCTCCTGCCGCTTTGCGCCATTAGGAGACTCCACCTGACCGCTCGTCCCGTAGGAGTCTCGCAACCTTGCACTCCAATCAACAAGCAAATGATAACAATCCTTTAGAAAAGTCGTTTTGGAATGAACCAAAATAAAAAAAGGACCTCGGCTTGAAGTCCTTTCGTCATTATAGCACCTTCTCTAAGAAAACTTGAGCTCTCTCAGTTTTCGGATTTTCAAAAAATATTGCAGGTTGTTCATCTTCTACCAATCTTCCGTCATCCATGAATAGAACACGATCTGCCACTTCTTTAGCAAATCCCATCTCATGCGTTACAATAACCATCGTCATGCCCGTTTTCACAAGGTTCTTCATAACTTGAAGTACTTCTTTTACCATCTCAGGATCCAAAGCTGAAGTCGGTTCATCAAAGAGCATAATTTCAGGGTTCATGGCTAAAGCCCGGGCAATTGCAACACGCTGTTTCTGCCCACCTGATAGTCTTGAGGGGTAAGCATGCGCTTTATCAGAAAGTCCGACAGCCTGGAGCAGTTCAAGAGCATTTTTCTCAGCTTCTTTCTTGTTGGTCTTTAAGACTTGCTGAGGTGCAAAAGTGATATTTTCTAAAACCGTTAGATGAGGAAAGAGATTAAAATGCTGAAATACCATTCCTATCTTTTTACGAAGATTACTTTCTAGTTGATCGATCTCTTTTCCGTCAATTTTGATTGAACCGGCATTATGTGTTTCAAGCAGATTCAAACAGCGAAGGAAAGTTGATTTCCCAGATCCAGAAGGGCCGATTACAGCAATTACTTCACCCTTGCTGATCTTGGTAGTAATGCCTTTTAAAACTTCACTGGGTCCGAAACTTTTTCTTAATCCGTTCACATCAATCACTTTTGGCTAGCCTCCTCTCCATCACACGTCCTGTTAAGGTTAACATCATGACTAGCAGATAGTAGATTAATCCTGCCAGCAGCAATGGTTCAAAAAAGCGGTAGTTACTTGCTCCAACGATTTGAGCACGTCTCATAATATCGAGCGCACCAATGACGGATACGATCGCAGATTCTTTCGTCAGTGTAATGAATTCATTCATAAGTGCTGGTAAGATATTTTTCATCGCTTGAGGCAGAATAATTTTCAGCATCATCGAACGGTATGGAACACCTAAAGCGATTGCCGCTTCTTTTTGCCCCTTATCAACAGCATTGATCCCTGCACGAATGATTTCTGAGATATAAGCCGCTGAATTTAATGCAAATGTGAGTACTCCTGCTGTAAAAGCGCCGATATCCATTCCTGTCAGCTGCGGGACTGCATAATAGATGATCAGCATTTGTAAGATTAACGGCGTTCCTCTGAATACCGATGTGTAAGCATCTGCAAACCACCGCAGTATCGTTACTTTTCCAATCTTAAATAAGGAAAGTACTGTCCCCCATAAGAAACCAAGTACTAATGAAACCGCCACAAACTGCAACGTGACCCATATTCCGTATAATATATAAGGAATAGAAGGCACGAGTTGGGCAAAATCCAAGTTCATGCCTATCACTCTCTTTCTCTATTATTTTTTTACTCCGAACCATTTTTCAACGAGTTTGTCCAAAGTACCGTCTTCTTTCATCTTCTTTAGTTCTTTGTTAAATTCACTAGTCAGTTCACTATCTTTCGGGAATGCAATAGCTGAACCTGCAGCATCTGTGTTCGGCAAAGCAAATGAAGAAAGTTCTTTGTTTTTCTTTAAAAACTCATACGCTACAGCATCTTCAATAATCGCGGCATCAACGCGGTTAGATTTCATTTCTTGTACCAGTTCAGTTACTTTGTTGCGCTGTACCACTTCAAATTTATGATCTTTTAACAGCTTGTCCGCTTCTTTTTCTTGGATAGAAGCAAGTTGGACTCCTAGTGTTTTACCTTCAAGATCTCCTACTGACTTGATTGATTTGTCTTTTGTTACGATTAATTGCTGTGCTGCATAATATTCATCTGAGAAATCCACTGTTTTTTTACGTTCTTCATTAGGGGTCATACCTGCGATAACAAAGTCTGCTTTTCCGCTGTCTAAAGCTGGAATAAGACCATTAAAGTCCATATCCTTAATCTCTAATTTATAACCTAATTCTTTTGCGATTTGATTAGCTACATCAATATCAAATCCTACAACATCGCCGCCCTTAGCCGTATCAACAAATTCATATGGCGGATAATCTGCAGAAGTAGCCATGATCAATTTTTTTCCTGAAGCATCACTACCTGTGTCAGATGAACTTTTTTCTTCTACTGCACCACATCCCGCTAGAATAGCGATGATTATGATAAAATAAATGCTTAATAAATTGCGTTTCATTTTGCATATCCCCTTATACAATGTAATATTTATTCGTTAAGATGAATATTAACACAAAAAATTTAGAAATTAAGTATTTTAATAATTCTGAATGTATTTTTATTCAAAAGGACGGTGGGACCACAATGGACTTTGGCGAAGTTATTCCGGGAATCGAGTATCGAAGAAGAGATGCAGTTTATGCTGTTATCCTGAATGCTGATAGAAAAAAAGCCGTTATAATGGTGCAAAACGGAAAAGGCTTTCTGCCAGGCGGAGGAATGAAAAAAACGGAAGAACAACTGTCGTGTCTTATGAGGGAATGTGTAGAGGAAACAGGTTTTCAGATAAACATTGAAAGATATATTGGGAATGCGAAACAATATTTTCAATCAAGACAAAATGAGTACATAGTGAATAATGGGTATTTTTATGCAGGAAGGTTCGGAAATTATATAAAACCTCCTGTAGAGGATGATCATGAACTTGTTTGGATGGAGCTTGATGAAGCTAAACAAGTTCTCTTTCATTCATCACACTTCTGGGCTGTAGAGACAACATTAAATCTCTGCGAACGCTCATAAATCTCTGCGAACGCTCCGATTTATGAGCTAAAAATACAAAAAAACAAGCTGCCTCCTTTGAATAAGAGACAGCTTATCACCTTTTTTACGCTTCTTTTTTGCAATATTCTTCAAAAGCGCTTCTTAATTTATTTACGACTTCCATTGGTTCGTGACCTTCGATCTCATGACGCTCAACCATCATTTGAATCTCTCCATCTTTTAATAGAGCAAATGAAGGCGATGAAGGAGGATACCCTGTAAAGTATGAGCGTGCTTTCTCTGTCGCTTCTTTATCCTGACCCGCAAAAACGGTAACGAGATGGTCTGGACGAACATCTTGTTTTACTGAATATGAAGCTGCTGGACGCGCAATTCCTCCCGCACATCCGCAAACGGAATTAATCATCACAAGTGTTGTACCTTTTTGGTTAAATGCTTCTTCTACATCCTCTGGCTTAAAAAGCTGTGTATAGCCAGCTTCGGCCATTTCTTTACGAGCCGTTTCTACTACATCGTTAAATAAATTAAATTGAAAGTTCATTTCGTCAGCTCCTTTCCTTCTTATTGTACTCAATAAAAGGAATATAAAAAAGAAAAATGCCGTAACTTTTACGGCACTTTTCTTAGGGGGTTATGGGGTTTGGAGGTGTTGATGTTAAACTCTACCCCGTTTCAAACCTGCATAAACCACTTTCTAAATATTTTTTAATAAATTGATGTGTTTTCTTTCGTCATGTTTTCAAGACGTTCTTTTACACGTGCTAAGAAACGTCCGCAAACAAGTCCGTCAAGCACACGGTGATCAAGTGATAAGCAAAGGTTTACCATATCACGAACAGCAATCATGCCATTATTCATTACTACTGGACGCTTCACGATGGATTCAACTGAGAGAATCGCCGCCTGTGGATAGTTAATGATTGGCGTTGACATAACTGATCCAAAAGAGCCTGTATTGTTTACAGTAAATGTGCCGCCCTTCATATCATCACCTGAAAGTTTATTCGTTCTTACTTTATCAGCAAGCTCTTTAACATCCCGAGCGATTCCCTTGATTGACTTTTCATCTGCATTCTTGATTACTGGCACATATAGAGCATCATCAGTAGCTACCGCGATTGATATATTAATATCTTTCTTCTGGATGATCTTATCTCCAGCCCACATAGAATTTAATTGTGGGAATTCTTTTAACGATTCAACTACTGCTTTTATAAAGAATGGCAAGAAAGTAATGTTATAGCCTTCTTTTGATTTAAAATCACCTTTTACAGAATTACGATATTCCACAAGATTTGTAACATCTACTTCTACCATCGTCCAAGCATGAGGTGCTTCGTGTTTTGAACGAACCATGTTTTGAGCGATCGCTTTTCGGATACCTGTAACAGGAATTTCCACATCTCCAGGCATAGATTCAACAGAGATCGGTTTTAAACCTGATGCAGTTTCCTTTGATTGTGAAACAGCTTCTTGTTTCGTATTAGAAACTGCTGGAGCAGATACAGCTGCTGGTTTGTTGTCTGCAGTTGGAATCTGACCAGAATCAATAATCTGCTGCAGATCTTTTCTTGTGATTCTTCCGCTTTGGCCTGTTCCTTCAACTTGGCTCAAGTCAATTCCGTGCTCAGACGCCATGCGGACAACAGCTGGTGAGTAACGGCCTCTTGCAGCTGTATCTCTTTTAGGTGCAGCCGCTGCATTATTCGCTGGAGCGGGTGCTTTATCAGCCGTTTTTTCTTCTTTTTTAGCAGGAGCAGGTTCAGCAGAACTGCTTCCTTCTTCTGTATCGATATAGCAAATGAGTTCTCCTACAGATAATGTATCTCCTTCTCCAGCAACAAGTTCCTTAATTGTGCCGCTAAACGATGAAGGGACTTCAGCGTTAACTTTATCCGTCATCACTTCAGCTAGAGGATCATATTTTTTCACTGTGTCACCAGGCTGTACAAGCCATTTGCTGATCGTTCCTTCTGTTACACTTTCCCCGAGTTGAGGCATAGTAATTTGTTCTGTAGCCATTTAAGTTCCCTCCCTTTTGTTAAAATGCCGCAAGATCTCTCATGGCTTTTTCTACCTTATCAGGATTCACCATAAAGTGTTTTTCCATAGTCGGTGCATATGGCATTGCTGGAACGTCAGGACCAGCAAGACGCTGAATTGGGGCATCCAATTCGAACAAGCAGTTTTCAGCGATAATCGCTGCAACTTCACTCATGATGCTTCCTTCTTTATTATCCTCTGTAACAAGAAGTACTTTACCCGTCTTAGAAGCTGCCTCAATGATTGCGTCTTTATCCAATGGATATACAGTACGAAGATCTAGAATATGAGCAGAGATTCCGTCTTTTTCTAACTTCTCAGCAGCCTGTAAAGCAAAATGAACACAAAGTCCATATGTAATTACTGTAATGTCATCACCTTCGCGTTTAACATCTGCTTTACCAATTTCCAATGTGTATTCTTCTTCTGGGACTTCACCTTTAATCAAACGGTATGCACGCTTATGTTCAAAGAATAATACAGGGTCCTCATCACGAATTGCTGCCTTTAGCAGACCTTTTACGTCATAAGGTGTTGAAGGCATAACAATCTTCAAACCAGGAACATTAGCAAACAACGCTTCAACTGACTGTGAATGATACAGTGCACCATGTACACCGCCGCCATAAGGAGCGCGAATCGTAATCGGACAAGACCAGTCATTATTTGAACGATAGCGGATTTTAGCAGCTTCCGAAACAATTTGGTTTACAGCTGGCATGATGAAATCAGCAAATTGCATTTCTGCGATCGGACGCATGCCATACATAGCTGCACCAATTCCTACTCCAGCGATTGCAGATTCTGCAAGCGGTGCATCGATTACTCTCTCTTCACCAAATTCCTCGATCAAACCAGTAGTTGCACGGAAAACTCCTCCGCGTACCCCAACATCTTCTCCTACAACGAAAACTTTTTTATCACGCTGCATCTCTTCGCGGATCGCTTGCGTTACAGCATCAATATATGAAATTACCGGCATCTCGTTTTCCCCCTTTACTCTGCGTAAACATGCAGAAGCGCACTTTCAGCATCAGCGTATTTTGCGTTCTCTGCGTATTCTGTCGCTTCATCCACTTCTTTTTGAATATCTTCAGCGATCTGTTTTTCCAACTCTTCCGTTAAAATACCATTCTCTCTCAAGTAAGCTGCAAACGTATGAATTGGATCTTTTGCTTTTGCTTCCTCTACTTCTTCTCGCGTTCTGTATGCACGATCATCGTCATCAGATGAGTGAGGTGTTAAGCGATAAGCAACCGTTTCAATAAGTGTAGGACCTTCTCCTCTTCTTCCGCGATCAGCCGCTTCTTTTACCGCTTCGTAAACTGCCAATGGATCGTTTCCATCAACAGTTACACCAGGCATCCCATAGCCAATGGCACGGTCAGAAACGTTCACACATGCCAATTGTTTTGAAATTGGTACTGAAATTGCATATTTATTATTTTCACACATAAAGATTACAGGCAATTTATGAACTGAGGCAAAGTTTGCTCCTTCATGGAAATCTCCTTGGTTAGAAGAGCCTTCTCCAAACGTAGTAAACGTTACAATATCTTTTCCTTCCATTCTTCCACCCAGTGCGATTCCTACGGCATGAGGAACTTGTGTCGTAACAGGAGAAGAACCTGTAGCAATACGAAGTTTTTTCGATCCAAAATGACCTGGCATCTGACGTCCGCCGCTGTTTGGATCTTCAGCTTTTGCAAACCCTGAAAGCATTAGATCTTTTGCAGTCATTCCAAACTGCAATACAACACCCATGTCACGATAGTAAGGGAGTACATAGTCTTTTTCATTATCAAGTGCCATTGCAGCACCCACTTGTGCAGCTTCCTGGCCTTGACATGAGATGACAAAAGGGATTTTACCAGCACGGTTTAATAGCCACATACGCTCGTCAATCTTTCTTGCTAAAAGCATTGTTTTAAACATATGGATAACATCTTCATTTGTTAAACCTAATTGTTCATGACGTGTTTCTGCCATTGTCTTTTACCTCCTTAAAAATGAATTGCTTTTCCTTCAACAGCTAATCCTGCTTCACCAAAAACTTCTGAAAGCGAAGGATGCGGATGGATCGTATGTGCAATCTCCCAAGGCGTTGCATCAAGTACTTTTGCCAGCCCTGCTTCAGAGATCATATCTGTTACATGAGGACCGATCATATGGACCCCTAGAAGATCATCTGTATCTTTGTCTGCTACAATTTTTACAAAACCGTCACTTTCCCCGTATACAAGCGCTTTTCCAATTGCTTTGAATGGAAACTTTCCAATTTTAACATTGAAGCCCTGATCTTTCGCCTGTTTTTCTGTAAGACCTACGCTGGCCATTTCCGGGCTTGAGTAAATACATTTTGAGATATTTTCGTAATTAATCGGTTCCGGTTTTAAATTGCAAAGGTGCTCAACAGCTGTGATTCCTTCGTGAGAAGCTACATGTGCGAGCTGAAGACCTCCAATGACATCGCCAATGGCATAAATATGGCTTTCGGCTGTTTGGAAATACTCATTTGTCTGAATGTATCCGTTTTCAACTTTAATGGTGGTGTTCTCTAAGCCAATACCTTCTGTATTCGCTTGACGGCCAACCGAAACAAGCATTTTTTCAGCTGAAAACTGTTTCGTTTCGCCTTTATGTTCTGCAGAGATCATAACGCCATTTCCAGTTTCCAATGTATCAGGAAGCACTTTTGCAGATGTAACAAGTTTAATGCCTTTTTTCTTTAAAACACGAGCTGCTTCTTTAGAGATTTCTTCGTCCTCGGTAGGTACGATTCTGTCTGCATATTCTAATACGGTTACTTCCACCCCAAGATCATTAAGCATAGAAGCCCATTCGATTCCAATGACTCCTCCTCCAACAATAATGATAGAAGCAGGAAGTGTTTCCATCTCTAGAGCCTCATCACTTGACATAACAAAATTACCGTCAATCTCTAGCCCAGGTAGCGAACGGGGTCTAGATCCTGTGGCAACGATTACATTTTGCGGGATTAAAATCTCGTTCTCTGTGCCATCATTAAACTCTACTGATACAGTTCCTGGCATTGGAGAAAAGATAGAAGGACCGAGAATGCGTCCTGTTCCCTCGTAAACTTCTATTTTACCTTTCTTCATGAGGCTTTGAACGCCCATATGGAGCTGATTCACGATTGATTGTTTTCGTTCTTGCATTTTTGAAAAATTAAGACCCAATCCTTCTATATCTACACCAAAATCTGCAGCTTTTTTTGCTGTTTTGTAGACTTCAGCACTTCTCAACAATGCCTTACTCGGAATACAGCCTCTATGCAGACATGTTCCGCCGAGCTTACCTTTTTCAACAACTGCAACCGTCTTACCTAATTGAGCAGCACGGATGGCGGCTACATAGCCGCCTGTTCCTCCGCCCAATATGACCAAATCAAAATCTTTTGACATCGCTCATATCTCCTTTTGCTGTTAATCCTGCGGCAATTCTGCAGGAGTCTTCCCTCCTGGATATTCCTTCGCCTTCTCTTCATTCCTCAAAACGCGAAGTCCGCCTTCTGCTAACGCTTGAAGTTCATTCTCACCAGGCTGAATGATACAATCTGAAATCCACTCAACACGATCTGTTATCTTTTTGACAAATTCTTTACCAAACGCTAGCCCGCCTGTTAAAACGATCGCATCAACTTGACCGTGTAGGACCGTACTCGCTGACCCAATTTCTTTAGCGACTTGATAAGCCATTGCATCATATACAAGTGCTGCTCTTTGATCGCCGTTCTCGATTTTCTCTTCCACTGTTCTTGCATCATTTGTTCCGAGATAAGCAACAAGTCCGCCTTGTCCCACAAGTTTTTTCATAACTTCATCCGCGTAATATTCTCCAGAGAAGCAAAGAGAGACTAAATCACCAATCGGAACTGTACCTGCACGTTCAGGAGAAAAAGGTCCTTCTCCATGCAGCCCATTGTTCACATCAATTACCCGGCCGTTCTTATGGACCCCTACCGTAATCCCTCCGCCCATATGTACAACAATGAGACGAAGTGATTCATAGGATTTATCAAGTATTTTTGATACTCTTCTTGCTACAGCTTTTTGATTTAATGCATGAAATATACTTTTTCGTTCGATATCAGGTACACCTGATATACGAGCAATCTCATCCATTTCATCAACTACAACTGGATCCACAATAAATGATGGGATATTTAATCCTTCTGCAATCTCATAAGCTAGGATACCGCCTAGATTAGAAGCATGTTCTCCATTAAAACCTGTTTTCAAATCATGAAGCATTGGCTCGTTTACGCTGTAAGTTCCACCTTCGATTGGTCTTAACAGTCCTCCGCGGCCAACCACACAGCTTAATTTTGAAATGTTAATTCCTTCATAATCCAATGCTTCTAGAATGGTTTCTTTTCTAAATGTGTATTGATCAATAACAGAGTCAAATTGGTTAATCGTTTCTATATCATGTCTTATTGATTTTTCAAAAACAGGCCGTTCATTATCATAAATACCTATCTTGGTAGAGGTTGAGCCCGGATTGATCACTAGTATGCGAAATTCTTTTTGATGCACGTTTCAAACCTCCATTAATACAAACTCTTAGCGAGTTCGGCTTGACAGAATGTGTCGTTCATTTAATAAAAATTGACTTCTTGATTTTCTCATTCGCTCGATACGCTCTTCAGCAAGACGGTCAGCTGCAAGGTAAGTAGGAATGTTATCGCGCTTAGAGATTTCAATAACACTTGCGATATTGTCATAAATGGTTTCAACTTTCTTAAGTGCTCTCTCTCGGTTGTAGCCATTAAGTTCGTCTGCAACATTTATTACTCCGCCAGCATTGATAACATAATCTGGAGCATAGACAATGCCCATTTCATGAAGAGCATCACCATGTCTAGTTTCTTTTAACTGGTTGTTTGCAGCACCTGCAATAACCTTCGCTTTAATCTTCGAAATCGTATCATCATTGATGATCGCACCAAGTGCACATGGAGCAAAGATATCACAGTCAACACTGTAAATATCGTCGATGTCTACAGCTTTAGCACCGAAATCTTCAACAGCACGCTGTACAGCTTCTTTGTTGATATCCGTTACGATAAGTGAAGCTCCTTCTTCATGGAGGTGTTTACAAAGTGTATAAGCAACATGTCCTACACCTTGAACGGCAATCACTTTTCCTTCAAGAGAATCTGTTCCAAATGCTTCCATTGCCGCCGCTTTCATACCGCGGTAAACACCATAAGCTGTCACTGGAGAAGGATTTCCACTTGAACCAAACGCTGGTGAAACACCTGTAACAAATGGTGTTTCCTGATAGATTAAGTCCATGTCTTCAACTGTTGTACCAACATCTTCTGCCGTAATATAGCGGCCGTTCAGACCTTGGATGTAACGTCCGAATGCACGAAACATCTCTTCGTTTTTATCTTTCTTAGGATCACCAATGATAACTGTTTTTCCTCCGCCAAGGTTCAAACCAGCTGCAGCATTTTTGTAAGTCATTCCTCGTGCAAGTCTCAGTGCATCTTCAATTGCTGCGTCTTCAGAATCATATGTCCACATTCTTGTTCCGCCTAGAGCAGGACCTAATGTTGTGTCATGTATACAGATAATCGCTTTTAAACCAGATTGTTTATCTTGGCAGATCACCATTTGTTCGTAATCGTAAGTCTCCATATATTTGAAAATTTCCATTTTATATTCCTCCTAAAGTTTCTTATCAGTGATGACAGATTTCACAGCCAAAGCAATTGAGAGGTATTTACTCTCAGAAGAATCAGCTCTTGAAGTTAGAACAATTGGAGCTTTCGCACCGCAAATGACTGCTCCAACTTTTGCACGCGCAAAGTAAATGAGTGATTTGTATAAAATGTTGCCCGTTTCAATGGTCGGAACAAGTAAAATATCCGCTTTTCCAGCCACATTTCCCGAAATCCCTTTATGTGCTGCCGCTTCCAATGAGATCGCATTATCGAGAGCTAAAGGTCCCTCCACAACTCCGCCAGTAATTTGGTTTCTAAGATTCATTACTGTAAGGCTGGCAGCATCCAGAGTAGCCTGCATGGCAGGATTAACATTTTCTACTGCAGCTAACACAGCCGCTTTCGGCTGAGACACACCTGTTTGCTGCACAAAATCTATTGCATTTTGTAATATTTGACTCTTCTGATTTAGGTCAGGGTTGATATTCATTGCTGCATCAGTAACAAAGATCAGTCTGTCGTACCCAGAGACCTCAAACGCAGCTACATGTGACAGAACTTTACCTGTCCTTAAACCAAATTCTTTATTTAATACAGCTTTTAAGAGTACAGAGGTTGAAACGAGTCCTTTCATTAAAATATCCGCTTTACCACCATGTACCGCTTTTACAGCATCTATTGCCGCTGTATTTGTTGAAACAATTTCAATTCCAGGTGTAGAATCGCTTGCATTCTTTTCTAGCCAGTCAGAAATTACTTCCCCATTTCCAAATAATATAAAATGGGCAATGCCCTCTTTATAAGCCCGTAAAACACTTTCCATAACTTCTTGATCGCCTGCTTCTGCCACTGCGATGACTGGTTTCACTTGCTGATTTTTGGCTTGGCTGACCAAGTCTTCCAAAAGCATGTTATCCCCCCTTGTTAAACACAAATATAGGTATGCAAGTTTCATGCCAAGTTAATTATTTTGAATAACTAATAAAAACCTTAATACTTTGCAATACTTTGCAATAACTGTGTAATTTTTTGCATGAAATTATTTGCGCACTTTATCATCTAAACCATATTTTTCAAGTTTATAATAGAAATTACGCAATGAGATTCCTAGAGCTTTTGCTGTTTTCGTTTTATTGCCTTTATATCTGCTTATAGCATCTGTTAAAATAGTCTTTTCAAACTTATCCATCTGTTCTGCTAAAGTGATCTCTTCCGTTATTTCGTTAAAAGAACTGCCTGAGTCTGAATTCGACTTGTTATGATCATTCTGCTGAAGGAGAGAAATATGTTCTCGATTAATGATTGAATCCGTATGACTCATGTGGATGATCGCCCGACCTAAAACATTTTCAAGTTCTCTAACATTTCCCGGCCAATGATATTTAAGCAGGAAATCAGCCGCGTCACTGCTTATAACATCAATATTACGTCCATAATCCTGGTTTAGTTTTTGCAAAAGATGATTCGCCAGCATTAAAATATCACTGTTCCTAGCTCTAAGTGGTGGAATATATATTGGCATCCTGTTTAAACGGTAATACAAATCCTGTCTGAACGTACCATCTGCTATCATCTTTTCAAGGTTAACATTCGTGGCGGCAATAACTCTGACATTTATGGGAATCGCTTTTGTGCCCCCCACGCGTCTAATCTCATTTTCTTGTAATACCCGAAGCAGTTTTGCCTGTGTATTCTGTGAAAGTTCTCCCACTTCATCAAGAAAGATACTTCCTCCGTTAGCTTCTTCAAAAAGACCTCTTTTACCCCCTCTTAATGCACCTGAAAATGCACCTTCTACATAACCGAAGAGTTCACTTTCCAAGAGTGATTCAGAGAGCGCCGCACAATTAACCCTAATAAACTTATTGAACTTCCGGTCGCTCGCGTTATGAATCGCATGGGCAAAAAGTTCTTTTCCCGTACCAGACTCACCGCGCAGAAGAACAGTTGCAGGTGTTGAAGCCGCAAGCTTAGCTTGATCAACCGCAAACTTCATCTCATCTGATTCACCAATAATGTCTTCAAAAGAATATTTAGCTTCAAGTGTACGAATAATCTGCCTTGCTCGATTCAATTCCTCAGTCAAGCCTTTAATCTCAGAAACGTCATGGATCACGCCAACGCTGCCTTTTAATAACCCATCAACGATTATCGGCGCGACATTAACGATTACATCTTTTCTTTTAGGACCAACTCTAAGTCTGGCACCCCTGACTGGTTTCCTCGTTCTTAATACTTGCATATGAATACTTTCACCTTCAGAAATGTCTGTTGTTGCCGGCTTGCCTATCACCTGCTCTGCTGTGTAGCCAGTAAGTTTTGTGTAAGCAGGATTAATCATGATCCCTTTACCTTCTTCATCTACAACAGATATTGCTTCCTCTGATGAATTAATGATTGAACTAAGCATAATTTGAATACTTTTTAAGTTGGTAACTTCCTCTGCAAGGTCTACGATTTCAGTGATATCTTTAAAAACCGCAAATGCACCAAGTTTACGTCCATTTTGATCTAATATGGGCGTTCTTGTAGTATAAATCTTTGTACCGTTACCAAGAATCTGTTCCTGGTTTACCTCTTCAATTCCTGAATCCAAGACTCTTGGGAGCTGGCTGTTTGGCATTACTTCCAGAATAGATCTACCTAATGCTTCAACAGCAGATAGTCCGGTCATTCGTTCGGCACTTTTATTAAAAATCGTGATGTTCAGCTTTTGATCAATAACGATCATACCGTCATGAGTATTATCTAATATCGTTTTGAACTGCTGAAGATTTGCTTCTGCATTCTTAGATTGTTTAAGATGATTTGCTATCTTATAAAATTGAGAATCTGAAATAATGTCTGATTCCTGATAAACATCTTCCTGCAGCTGAATGGCAATTTTTTTATTTGAAGGCGAATAGATCACGTAATCTGCCTCAAGCTTAGGGGGTGATGAATATGAAAAAACCGGCACATCATCATGCGTTCTTTCGGCACCCGTTTCAACCACAAAAATTCCGATTACTTCAAAATAAACTGAAGAACTTATAAAACGAAGAATCTTTTGTGTTTCTTCAGGAGCGGTCATTAACAATACACTTTGCAACATTACCCCTCCAAATTCTATGTAAAGTGGATGTGCAATATTTTTCACACTTTAATCATACCTTAGCATGAAAGGGTTTGCAAACTGTAATTTCATCGACAAGAAATTAAACTTTATGTACAATACATGTAGAGGAGTGAGCACAATCATGAGCAGGTACGCAGCTTTAGTAATCGTTTTAATTCCTGGTATCATGGCCGTAATGGGCATAAAATGGATGAGAGACACTTTATTTGGAGTACTGCAATTTCCTTTCCCTTTTTTATGGCTGCAGTTTATAGCAGGATTGATCAGCTTTTCTGCTGGATTGGCCTTTGTAGGAGGATTTATTTTCTATAGAGATCGAAAGAGGAACAAAGTACAGTTAAAGTTTAAGAAAAAATAACCAGACCACTTAGAGAAGTTGGCTGGTTATTTTCAGTTGAGCAAAATGCAGGCAGATTGAGCGTAACTTTTGTATGGTGATTGAATATTAAGTTTTCATTCAAAAAAAGAGCTAACTCAAATGAGTTAGCTCTTTTTGTTTTATCCAGCTTTGTGTTCAATTCTCAGTTTATCAGCGACCATTGCGATAAATTCACTGTTGGTTGGTTTTGCTTTAGACATAGAAACTGTGTAACCGAATAAAGATGAGATGCTGTCTATGTTACCTCTGCTCCAAGCAACTTCGATCGCATGGCGTATCGCGCGTTCAACACGGCTTGAAGTAGTGTTAAACTTTTTAGCGATATCAGGATACAACACTTTTGTAATTGATCCTAAAAGTTCAATGTCGTTATAAACCATTGAAATCGCTTCTCTCAAGTACATATATCCTTTTATATGAGCAGGAACTCCGATTTCGTGGATGATGCTAGTGATACTTGCGTCTAGATTCCGCGGTTTATTTATTGTTTGGAAACTGCTTCGGTTATTTCCGGATGCACGCTGAACGGTTGTTTTCTCTGATCCGCAAATCTGGCGGATCTGACTAGCTAGATTATCCATATCAAACGGCTTTAAAATAAAATAAGAAGCTCCAAGATCAACAGCTTTTTTCGTAACATCTTCTTGTCCAAAAGCAGTTAGCATAATTACATTAGGCTGAGGCAGATCATCGCTTGATCTGATTTTTTCTAAAACAGCTAATCCGTCTAAATGCGGCATGATAATATCGAGTACGAGTACATCAGGATTTTTATTCTCTAAAACGGAAAGACACTCTTGACCGTTATAAGCTACCCCTATTACTTCCATGTCATCTTGACTTGAAAGATATTCCCTCAAAAGACTAATTAGTTCACGATTATCATCAGCTAGACACACTTTAACTTTTTGCACCATTAATTCCTCCCCATCCAACAATTTCTTGTTTTTCCCATTGTAAGATTTCAACAATAAATCTTAAATCCCTTTATTTTGTTTTAAATTTTTTAAAATTATTTTATTTTTGTTGTAGAAAAAGCTGTTTTCTTCAATTTACTTCGAATTTCGACAGTTATTAGTATGTAAACAAATATCTTTGTCGAATTTTCTTTATAACATTCATTATACAAAATTTTGCTAAAGATGTCTAAACAATAAAGAAAACCTTTTCATTAGCCTGTATTTTGATTTCCGTTCCAGATCGCTCGCTTCACGGGTGCGTGCGATGAGCCTCCTGCTGCTTTGCTCCTTCAGGAGTCTCGCACCTTGTACACCAACAGTTGAAGTGAAAAAAATTGTAAGCCACAACCCTTATGCAAAACTGCAAATAAAAAAACAGGCAACTGCATCAGCTCGCCTGTTTTCTTTCTTCGTATATATTTATACCAGCTTCATCCAGCATCCACTCAATATGAACACCATATCCTGAAGTCGGGTCATTTACAAATACATGGGTTACTGCACCAATAATTCTCCCGTTTTGAATGATTGGGCTCCCGCTCATACCTTGAACGATTCCACCGGTAATTTTTAAAAGTTCAGGATCAGTGATCTTAATTACCATCCCTTTTGTTGCCGGAAATTTTTGTGGAACAGAACTAATCACATCTACATCAAATTCCCTTACCTTCGAACCATTTACTACGGTAAGGATTTTTGCTGGACCTTCTTTTACTTGTTCAGACAATGCGATTGGCAGAGGCTTGTTCCAGCTACCATTAGATATCTTATCGTTTAATCTTCCAAATATTCCAAAAGGACTGTTTTTTGATATATCACCTAGAACACGCTGATCGTTTGAGAAACGTGCTAATTTTTCTCCAGGATGTCCATTCGAACCTTTTTCAATTGATGTTACTGTCGAACCTAAGATCTCCCCATTGTTTACTTTGATCGGCTTTTTAGTATCCATGTCTGAAATAACATGTCCTAAAGCTCCGTACTTAAATGATGCAGGATCATAAAAAGTAAGGGTTCCGACTCCAGCAGCTGAGTCTCTAATGTACAATCCAATTCGATATGACTGATCATTTTTATCCTGAAGGGGTTTAAGTGTTTTGTGCAGGGATTTGCCGTCTCTGATGATTGTTACATCCAGCGGTTTATGAGTTTCCCCAGACTCTCTGACAAAAGGGCTGACGTCGCCCATCTTTTTTATATCTTTTCCATTGATTTTGGTAATAATATCTCCTACCTGAATATCGGCAATTTCCCCTGGAGACTGCTTACCCGTACTCGTATTCACAAGATGATGACCAACAATAAGAACTCCGAGTGTATTTAATTTTACACCTATAGATTGTCCCCCGGGTACAACCTTTAGATCGGAAAGTACTTTAACATCCATCTTTTTAATGGGAAAACTTGCTGCTTCGAGAGTTGCCATACCATCACCATTTGTTTTGGCTTGTATCGAAACGATCTTTTCACTTTCCATTGCTGTTGTATAAATTTCATTCTCTTCCTGTTGAATCGAAGTACCTGCAGGAAGTGACTGAATCGAATTTTGTCCTTCAAAAATCGTTACAGATTCAGGCAGTTTCACATAATCACGCACAGGAGACAAAAAACCGATTCCCACTAAACTTCCAAGGAGAATAACGCCGATCATTCGCCGAAGTAAATCCTTAAACATCTTTCACTCTCCTCGCTCCAAGCTCACACCCTCACCATGGCTGTACCTTTAATTTAGCCTATGGACCTTAAGATTATAACCAGCAAAAAAGAAAAAGCTATTCCTTAAATGGATAGCTTTTTCATGCATAATTGTTTTAAGATGATTTTTTTATTGTCTCTGCAAGCTGAAGCAGTTCTTGTGCATGTTGTTTGGTCAAATCAGTAATTTCAACACCAGAAATCATCCTGCCGATTTCATGAACTTTTTCATCAGTTTTTAAAGAAAGCACTTTTGTCACAGTTCTGCCTTGGAGAGTTGATTTTGAAATATGCAGATGTGTATCAGCCATAGCAGCAACTTGAGGAAGATGGCTGATGCATAGCACTTGTGAACCGACTGATACGCGGTATATTTTTTCAGCAATAGCCTGAGCAACTCGTCCTGATACTCCTGTATCCACTTCATCAAATATAATAGCTGTAATACCTTGATTTTCAGAAAAAATGGTTTTTAATGCCAGGATTACCCTAGATAATTCTCCTCCAGAAGCAACTTTTGATAAAGGCTTCAAAGGCTCCCCTTGATTGGGAGAGATAAAAAACTCTACTGAATCCATACCTGTCTTTAAGAACTGATTTTCTTCAGTTCTCTCCATTACAACCTCAAATTCTGTTTTTTCCATATAAAGCTCTTTAAGCTGCTGCTGAATTGCTTTCTTTAAGGTTTTCGCTGTTTCTGAGCGCTTTTTTGTTAGCTTATTGCCAGAGGTCTCCAATTTTGTGATAACCTTCGACTGCTTCGCTTTTAGCTCTTCTATATGGTTATCTTTGTTCTGGATGAGTTCAAGTTCCTTTTTAATCTTTTCTCCATAATTTAAGATTTCTTTTACAGAAGAACCGTACTTGCGTTTCAGTTTACTGATTTCATCAAGACGAAGTTCAATACTGTTTAATCTTTCCGGATTATATTCCAGTGAATCAAACATATCTCGAATTTTGTATGTTAGTTCTTCGAGCACGTAGAAACTGCTGCCAAACTGCTCTTCGTCAGCCTTAAGTGATTCATCCAGTGCTGCTACCTGTGAAAAATCAGCCATGGCACTTGAAATAAGTTCAAGACCTTTACCTTCTCCATACAAACTGTGATATGCGTCCTGAAGGTGTCCATGAATTTTTTCAAAGTTGCCGAGCATTCTCTTTTCTTCTTCGAGCTTGATATCCTCATCCTCTAGCAGATTAGCCCCAGAAATCTCTTCGTATTGATACTCTAATAGATCTATTCGCTGAGCGATCTCTTGCTCATTTCTTGAGAGTTCGGAAAGCTGTTTGCTAATATCTTTATATTCTTTATAGGCTTCTTCATACGTAATAAGCTCTTTTTTAAAACTTTTGTCGCCAAAGCTGTCTAGTAAAAATAAGTGTTTATCTGGCTGCATTAAATATTGTGTTTCATGCTGTCCGTGAATATCGACTAGAGCTTGACCGATTTCTTTTAATACAGAAAGTGTGACGAGCTTTCCGTTTACACGGCATATGCTTTTACCGCTATCCGTGATGTCACGTTTAAGTACAACCATTTCATCCGTTATGGATATCCCGACTTCTTCACATTTCTCATAAACACGATGCCCTTCATGAATATGGAACAAACCTTCAATTTCTGCTTTCTGTGTTCCATAACGAACAAACTCGGTTGAACCGCGTCCTCCGATTAAAAGACCTATAGCATCAATGATAATCGATTTCCCTGCACCGGTTTCTCCAGTTAAAACGGTTAGCCCTTTTTTAAAAGAAACACTTAAAGAATCGATAATAGCAAAATTACGAATACTTAATTCTGCTAACAAGTACATCACACCTTATTAAAAGATTTACAGCATATCTAAAAAACGCTGCGAAATATCAGAACTTACATCTTTTGAACGGCAAATGATTAAGATTGTGTCATCACCGCATATCGTACCCATTAAATCTTCCCAATCCAGCTTATCGATCAATGCGCCAATGGCATTTGCATTACCTGGCAGAGTCTTCATAATAATTAAATGATCTGCATGATCTATGCTTATAAAGCTGTCGGTCAGGGTTCTTCGAAGCTTTTGAAGAGGATTAAACCTCTGGTCAGCCGGAAGACTGTATTTATAACGTCCGTCATTCATTGGAACTTTTACAAGGTGAAGCTCTTTAATATCACGCGAAACCGTTGCTTGTGTAACATTAAAGTTTGCTTTCTTTAAAAGTTCAACAAGATCATCTTGGGTTTCAATATCATGATTGCTGATCATTTCTCGGATTTTAATATGTCGCTGTCCTTTATTCACTAGTAAATACACCTCAATTTTTACACTGTCACATTCTGCCTTTATCTTATACTATTGTGCATAGGATGTAAATTTTTCATTAATGGAATAAAAAGAAAAGGCTTTTTACGTATTCTTTTTGCTTTAAAAGATGTTGATTTCCGCTCCACTAATTAACGATGAAGAGAATACAACTAAATGAACAACTAAAAAAGAGCAGGACTTTAGCTATTCCCGCTCTTTTTTAAAAGTATTATGTGCTTCAATAACCACTTCTTTAATTCTTACGTCAGAGATCGCTGATCTTTCCTCTTTATTTACTTCACCATGAAGAAGAAATTCAATATTGCCGTCTCCACCTGTTATTGGAGAATAAGATAAATCTATAGGATTGATGCCTGTTTTTTTCGCGAATTCAACGATTTCAAAAATAACTCTTTCGTGAACTTTCGGATCTCTGACAATTCCTTTTTTACCTACTTCTTCTCTGCCAGCTTCAAATTGAGGTTTAATCAGAGCTATTACTTCTCCTTCTTTCATTAGCTGAGCGAGAACTGGAAGTATGATTCTCAGTGAGATAAAGGAAACATCAATTGTAGCGAACTCCGGAATGCCATCTTCAAGCTGATCAGGAGTTACATAACGGAAATTAGTTCTTTCCATTACTGCAACACGAGGATCATTACGCAGTTTCCAGGCTAACTGGTTGTAGCCCACATCGATGGCATAGATAAATTTAGCTCCATTCTGCAAGGCACAATCCGTAAAGCCGCCAGTGGAAGCACCGATATCCATACCTGTTTTATCGTTAACATCAAAAGAAAAGACTTTTAATGCTTTCTCTAACTTTAAACCGCCTCTTCCCACATAAGGAATTAAATCGCCTTTAACATTTAAAGGGGCATCTGTTTCAATTTTTTCTCCAGGCTTGTCCATCCGTGTAGTGCCAGAATAAACAAGGCCTGCCATTACAGACCTTTTAGCTTTTTCTCTTGTTTCGCACAAACCGCGGCTGACAAGCAATATATCTACACGTTCTTTCTTCATGTAAAAAGACCCTTTTCCGCTTTTCTCTTAACCAGCTTTTTAACACGTTCAACCAGATCCGGAGTTGTTAAACCAATCTCTTCAAGAAGTTTCGTTACACTTCCGTGTTCGATAAAGCAGTCAGGGATGCCCATGCGGTCTATTAATACATTCGCTTGATTGTCAGCAGCATGCTCAAGTACAGCACTTCCAAACCCGCCTTGCAAAATTGCTTCTTCCACAGTAAGAATCGGCAAGTTTTGAGCATACAATTCGTTCAGCATTTTAAAATCAAGCGGCTTAATGAACCGTGCGTTAATAACCCGGGCAGATACTCCAGATTTCGCGAGAATTTCCCAAGCCTCAAGCGCCATTGGTATCGTTGTTCCAAAAGTAAGAATGGCAACATCATCGCCTTCTTTTAAGACTTCCCATGATCCAATTGGAATATTTTCAAACTCTTCGTCCATTTGAACACCAGTTCCATTGCCTCTCGGGAAACGGATAGCGATTGGACCATCTTCATATTTTAGCGCTGAATATACCATATGCTGAAGTTCGTTTTCATCTTTACCCATCATTAGCACCATGTTTGGTATATGGCGCAAAAATGCAATATCAAAAACACCCTGGTGTGTTTCACCATCAGCACCAACTAAACCTGAACGGTCAATAGTAAATAGTACATTCAAGTTTTGCCGCGCAACATCATGAACAACCTGGTCGTATCCCCGCTGCAAGAAAGTTGAGTAGATAGAAAGCACCGGTTTCATGTTTTGGGTGGCAAGTCCTGCGGCCATAGTAGTTGCATGCTGTTCAGCAATCCCTACATCAAACAGGCGGTCTGGAAAAACTTTTCCATAGTCCACAAGTTTAGAACCGATTGTCATCGCCGGTGTAATAACTGCTATTCTCTGATCTTTATGTGAGAGCGTTTCTAATGTTTTACTTACAACACCACTGTAAGAAGGACCTGTCTGTTGTGGTTTTATTTGTTCACCGGACTCGATCTTATATGGTCCAACACCATGCCAGCTGTCCTTTTTATCACTTTCAGCAGGCTCATATCCTTTACCTTTCTTTGTAAGGACATGAATGATAACTGGACCTTTTGTTTTCTTTGCATATGAAAGGTTTTCAATCAAGTCGTCCAAGTCGTGCCCGTCTACAGGACCTAAGTACGTATATCCAAGCTCTTCAAAGAACATGCCTGACACTAATAGATATTTTAAGCTGTCTTTAACACGTTCCGCAGTAGCGGCAAGCTTGCCTCCAAACGCAGGGATCTTACGGATTAATGCTTCAAGTTCATCCTTGGCTTTATTGTACTTTCTCGCTGTCCGCATGCGTCCAAGAACGTTGTGCAGAGCACCGACATTTGGTGCAATGGACATTTCGTTATCGTTTAAGATGACAATCAGGTCTTTCTTTTCATGGCCAATATGATTCAATGCTTCCAGAGCCATCCCGCCTGTTAACGCACCGTCTCCGATTACTGCAATCACTTTGTCATCCGTCTTTTTAAGATCACGTGCAATTGCCATTCCCATTGCAGCAGAAAGAGATGTTGAACTATGTCCTGTTTCCCATACGTCATGTTCACTTTCAATTCTCTTAGGAAATCCGCACAAGCCTTTATACTGGCGCAGCGTATCGAACTGAGATGCTCTTCCTGTCAGAATTTTATGAACATACGCCTGATGCCCGACATCCCAAATGAATTTATCTTTCGGGCTCTCGAATACCTTATGCATAGCAAGTGTCAATTCAACAACTCCGAGGTTAGGACCTAAGTGACCACCTCTTACAGAAAGTTTCTCGATTAGAAAAGAACGGATATCACCGGCTAATTTATTTAATTGTTCAGTCTCATATGATTTTAAAAAATGAGGATTCTGAATGTCTTCCAGGTTCATGGAATATGCCTCTCTTTCCATTAACGCCTTTTTTTCTCTTTCTTAGCAGGCGATAGCAGTTTAATTCTTAATTTTTCCTCTATAAAATATAATAAACGCCCAACCTGAAAAATAATAAAGGTTGAGTGATTGATCGCATAAGATTTACCCAGTGCTTTACCGCCGACTGTCAGTGCAGCAACAACACTTGTGAAGATAATTGTAATCAAGTATTCGAGCTTTGAACCATTATTCTGCCCCATTGAAAGCGTTAGCTCTACCACCACGGCAGCAGATGCTGTACCACTAACTATACCAGATATATCCCCAATTACGTCATTACAAAAGTTCGCTACACGGTCAGCGTTCCTTGTTATTAGAATAGCATGCCTAGCACCTGGCACTTTTTCTGAAGCCATGGCGTGAAATGGAACTTCTTGAGCTGCTGTGGATGCTACTCCGATAATATCAAAGATTACACCTGTTAACACGATTAGAAAGACGATTCCCATCCCGATGCCCCACGAAACACCGTTAAGGAGGGCAGAAGAGACAACTGTAAAAATAGCCGCTAACACAAGAGTGATAACGGCAATGCTTGTACTCCATTTAAGTGTTTTAGAAAAGGAATGCTTCATGCATAACTCCTTCTTTTTTGGTAACTTTATGTAATAAGGAGTGGTCACCTTATTAAGTAAAGACTGCGGCTTAGGTCCAGTAGGTTTTCCCAGAAGAGTACGAAATGTCGCCATATTCGCGGTTTCCCTTTACTCTCTTCTTAACGCTGTCACCAAACGTTAGACTAGATTACCACTTAGTCCGCACTATAATCCCTAACAGGTGTCTAGATAGCAGAACAGTCTAGGAGTTTTCCTCAACAGCCCTTCGCACATTCCCTAGCCTCTTTTGCAGAGTAGATTTCATATGGTATAAAGCTCAAAATCAGCGGCCAACCGATACAGGCTTTTCACACCATAATCCCCTCTAGCACCACTCAAGGCAGGCTACGCTGCTCGCCTTTTCTTTTCCTGAAGATCAAGAAAAGCGGCAAAGCAGGTTCAAACCCCATTTCGCAGTAAGGTCTTTTGAACACAAACCGCAAATATGGGGGCCTCCGCGGAAGAAGGGTCATCGCCCACATGCCATTGTGGATCGCCCTTCAACCTTAACTCCCAGCGTTAACCCAAGGCTGGGCGCCTCAAGCCAACACAAGGAACTTCATCGATGTGCCCTTTGGCGGATTTTTAGGCCCGCCTTCAGGAACGGGGGGCTGACTAGAATACTGCACCACTCCAAAGCAAATAATATCATATCATACTTCCAATTGCTCAACAATCTCTTAGTGATTTCTTTTTATAATGTAGTCCGCAATCGAAGCTAATATGCCTGTATTTCTATTGATTTTACCTAAATGTTCCAAAGAAACCCGAATATGATTTTTCATTTCTTTTTGTGCGCCATCAAGACCCAGTAATTTCGGATATGTCGTCTTCAAGTTTGCTTCATCACTGCCGACCGGCTTGCCAAGTTCATCCTGATTACCTGTAATATCCAATATATCATCTTGAATCTGAAATGCGATTCCTATATGCCGAGCATATAACTGTAAAGCTAAAAGCTCCCCTTCAGTCGCATCAGCCGCAATTCCTCCAGTTAATACAGAGCACTCCAGCATTTTACCTGTTTTCTTTTCATGAATGCTCTCAAGTTCTTTGAGGGTAAGTTCTTTATTTTCCCCTTCAAGATCTTCTACCTGTCCGCCAACCATGCCTTCTGCACCAGCTGCACGAGAAAGAACGGAAAGCAATTTCACCTTTTGGTCTGCATTAAGGAATACATTGTCCGTAACCATTGAGAAACTCTCTGTTAATAGGGCATCTCCTGCTAAAATGGCCTGCGCTTCACCAAACACTTTATGGGAAGTAAGCTTTCCCCTTCTAAAATCATCATTATCCATAGATGGCAGGTCATCATGTATAAGAGAATACGTATGTACAAACTCAATGGCGCAAGCTGCATCTAAAACAAATTCCGGGTCTTTTTGAAAGGATTCCATGACTGCAAGAGCTAATATCGGGCGCAATCTTTTTCCTCCTGCAGAAATGGAATAAAGCATAGAATCTTTTAAAGTAGCCGGAGCATTAAGTCCATTAAGATAACCAAGCATCCGATCTTCTACTAACTGTTTCTTATCCTGCAGATATTGTTCAAAATCAATCAATGATCTTCCTCCTGGATGACGAATGGTTCTTCCTTCCCATCTTCATGCATGATCGTATCCATTTTCTTTTCAACATTTTTAAGCTTTGTATGACATAGCTTTGAAAGCTTCATTCCCTGCTGATAAAGATCAATACTTTCTTCTAGTGGAACATCACCTTGTTCAAGTTTCTCAACAATTTCTTCAAGCTGTACCATTGCATCTTCAAATGTTAACTTTTTTTCCGTTTTTTCAGCCATTGGTTAAAGAACCTCCGTTCCAGTGATGTGACAATCAATCTGCCCGTCTTTAAGTTTTATCGTTAACGACTCACCAGAGTTAACTTGTTTTACTGATTTGACGAGTTCGTTTTTTCCTTTTTTATAAGTAAGACTGTATCCTCTATCCATTACAGCTAACGGATTTAATGCAGACAGTCTTGAAATTTTATTGGAAAAGTTCGTTTGGTGCTGTCTTATATGCCTGTTTGTTTCTTTCATTAAGTTCTTATGAAGCACATTTACTTTTTCATTTGCTTTTTGCAGCTGGCCAGCTGGCGAGAACAGTGCTAGCTGACGCTGTATTTGAGTTAATCCCCTCTGATGCTCTCCAAGGAAGGTTTCTGCCGTTCTTTTGAGCTTATCGATATGCCTGTCCAGTTCCTGTTCCTTTTGCTTTACAAGCTGAGTCGGATATTTAAAAGCATATGATTTCTGAAGACGGCTTAAGTGGTGCTGATGGCCAGCTAAAAAATCTCCCACAACTCTTTTCAGTCTTACACTTCTTTGGTGCAACCGGTCTCTGAGTTCATCCAAATGTGGAACAGCTAACTCAGCTGCTGCGGTTGGAGTCGGCGCTCTAAGATCAGCTACAAAATCAGCAATCGTAAAATCTGTTTCATGCCCAACTGCAGAAATAACAGGTAATCGTGAAAAAGAAATTGCACGTGCAACGATTTCTTCGTTGAATGCCCACAACTCTTCGATCGAACCTCCGCCACGGCCAACGATCAATACATCTGCTTCACTTGTTTCGTTCGCTTGTTCAATAGCGCGAACAATGGATGGAGCAGCACCCGGTCCTTGTACGAGAACTGGAAACAGCGTAACGATCGCTAAAGGAAAACGGCGTTTTATCGTAGTGATGATATCCCTGACCGCAGCTCCTGTTGGGGAGGTGATAACTCCGATTCTTTTTGGAAACTTTGGCAGCATCTTTTTGCGGGAAGCATCAAAAAGCCCTTCATGCTCAAGCTTGTTCTTCAATGCTTCATATGCTAAAAACAGATTGCCAACACCATCCTGCTGCATCGTTCTTGCATAAAGCTGATATTGTCCTTGGGGTTCATATACGGAAAAAGAACCTTGAATCAAAACATTCATGCCTTCTTCAGGCTTAAAGTTTAAATATTTGTTATTCCCAGCAAACATAACTGCGCTTACTCTGCTATTTGCATCTTTTAAAGTGAAATACAGATGACCTCTGCTATGCAGCTTTACATTTGATAACTCGCCTTTAACCCATACATCCTGCAGGTTGCCGTCATTTTCAAATAACCGTTTAATATATCTGGTTACAGCAGATATTGGTACATACCGATCGTTTTGCATTAGTGAACTTCCTTTGTCTTCTTTCTCCATTTTGAAGCAAGCACAGTGTTATTCATCAGCATCGTGATTGTCATTGGACCTACTCCCCCTGGAACAGGAGTAATATGTTTTGCTTTTGGCTTAATAGCTTCAAAATCTACATCCCCGCATAATTTACCGTTCTCAAGACGGTTTACACCTACGTCAATAACAACTGCACCAGGCTTAACCATATCTTCGGTAATAATATTTGGTTTTCCTACCGCGGCAATTAAAATATCAGCTTGCTGTGTCTGTGCTGCCAGATTTTTTGTTCTTGAATGGCAAAACGTTACAGTTGCGTTCTCTTGCAAAAATAGCTGCCCTGCAGGTTTCCCTACTAAGTTGCTTCTACCAACCACAACTACATGCTTTCCAGAAATCTCTTCACCTGTCTGTTTAACCATCTCTAATATTCCAAGTGGTGTACATGGAATAAACGCATGCTCGTCACCAGCATGCATTCTTCCGATATTTATTGGATGAAAGCCATCAACATCTTTTTCAGGCAGGATTGTTTCAATAACTTTTGATTCACTTATATGTGAGGGTAAGGGGAGCTGAACAAGAATTCCGTCGATCTGTTCATCATTGTTAAAGGATTGAATGCAGTCTAACAAATCATTTTCAGAAATGGACTCTGGCAATTCAGTTAATACTGAATGCATCCCTAATTCTTTACATGTTCTTTCTTTTGCAAGAACATATGAACGTGATGCAGGGTGATCGCCTACTAGAATAACAGCCAGTCCAGGAACATTTCCTTCCAGCTTCAGTTCCTGTATCTCTCTAGCCAGCTGCTCTCTTATCTCTTTTGCAATTTGCTTTCCATCTAATACAGTCATTCTAGTTCCCCCTCAAAAATTATTATTTTTTTCGGATATCTGAGATTATCTTTCCTAATACACCATTGACGAAGCGTCCTGCTTCCTCACCGCCAAATATTTTAGCAGTTTCTATCGCCTCGTTCAGCGTTACATTTTTCGGAACTTCATCCATGTAGAGCCATTCATATGCTGCCATTTGAAGAACTACACGTTCTACATTGGCAAGTCTTGAAAAACTCCATTTTTCTAAATAAGGAGTTAAAAATTTCTCTATCTCTGTTTTATTTTCAACGGTTCCATTCACGATCTCATTTAGAAAATCATCTGATGGTTCTCCTTCTAATACGTGCTCCATTGCTTCTTCAACACTAATGTCACTCACTTCAATTTGAAAAAGCGATTGAAAGGCTTTTTCTCTAGCAAGTCTACGTTTCATGATTCGACTTCCTTTCTATATGCGAACAATTTCTAACTAGCATAATACCATATTCAGAGGAGAGGTTACAATCCGAACATTTAATACTAAAACCCTTCAAAACATTCAGTTTTTTATCTAGAAAAAAGCTGTTTCGGCATACAATGTTGCTTTTGAATGTAGTTGATCTCCGCTCCAGGCTAATCGCTTTCCACGGGGCGTGCGGTGAGCCTCCTGCCGCTTCGCGCCATTAGGAGTCTCCACCTGACCGCTCGTCCCGTAGGACAAGGAAGGCTACAGCAGCGACACATCGCACGAAGAAAATTTGAAGTTCAATTTTCGAGGAGTCTCGCATCCTCCGCTACAATCAACTTTCAAATGATGATCCAAGAGAAAACTGCCTTTAATAACAAAGCCTAGAAAAAGGCTAAGAAAGAAAAAAATCAAAGGAGGAATCCCCCTTTGATTTCTGTATCAATCTACTTCTGGTGCTTCATACTGTTTTTCTTTAGAGTCGAATTGAACGCCTACTACGAAAACATTAATGTCCGTTGCTTCAAGAGCTGTCATGTCCAATAATGCCTGTCTGACATAATCTTGGATTTTTTGAGCTACGTCCGGAATCGCAACGCCATATTTCATAGATACATAAATATCAATTGAAATACCTGACTCGGACAGCTCTACTTTAACGCCTTTACCATGGGTTTTCTTTCCAAGCCGCTCTACGACACCACTTGCAAAGCTCCCTCTCATGGATGCTACACCTTCAACATCTGAAGCTGCAATACTTGCAATAACTTCAATCACTTCAGGTGAGATTTCAACTTTACCTAACTCTGATGAATAGCTCTCCATCTCAAATGACAGTTCATTCATTTTATGCACCTCCACTGTTATTCACTTTTTGAAGTTAAATCATGATTTTCTAAAAATTTAGTATTAAAGTCGCCATTCACAAATGTTTCATGGTTTAGAAGACGCAGATGGAAAGGAATGGTCGTGTGGACTCCTTCAATCACAAATTCACTTAATGCGCGCTTCATACGATTGATCGCTTCTTGCCTAGTGTTTCCATAAGTGATTACCTTAGCAATCATAGAATCGTAGAATGGCGGTATTGTATATCCAGGATACACGGCTGAATCAACGCGGACGCCAAGTCCACCAGGAGGCAGATACATGTCAATCTTTCCAGCAGAAGGCATGAAATTCTTTTCTGGATTCTCTGCATTGATTCTGCATTCGATCGACCATCCATTAAACTCAATATCTTCCTGTTTATATCTTAATTTTTCACCTGATGCCACTTTGATCTGTTCTTTTATAAGATCGATTCCCGTAACCATTTCTGTTACAGGATGCTCAACTTGAATACGTGTGTTCATTTCCATGAAATAAAATTCACCCGTATTATGATCAAAAATAAACTCAACGGTACCTGCACCGGAATATTGAACGGCTTCAGCAGCCTTAACAGCTGCTTCTCCCATTTCTTGGCGTTTTTCCGGACTGATCGCAGGAGATGGCGTTTCTTCTAGGAGCTTCTGTAAGCGTCTTTGAATACTGCAGTCCCTTTCTCCGAGATGAATAACATGTCCGTAATTATCCGCAAGAACTTGTATTTCCACATGACGGAAATCTTCAATGTATTTTTCGATATATACACCTGGATTTCCGAAAGCAGTTGCAGCTTCCTGCTGAGTGATAGCGATACCCTTCAACAGCTCAGCTTCATTTTTAGCTACACGAATACCTTTTCCCCCGCCGCCGGCAGTTGCTTTAATAATGACGGGGTACCCAATTTTATTGCTGAGTTCAATGGCATCTTCCTTGTCCCTGATAATCCCCTCAGAACCGGGAACGATTGGTACACCTGCATCTGCCATTGTTGCTCTGGCAACATCTTTAATTCCCATCTTGTTGATGGCTTCCGCACTAGGTCCTACGAATGTTACATTGCATTCTCTGCAAAGTTCAGCAAAATCGGCATTTTCAGCTAAAAATCCATATCCAGGATGAATGGCATCTGAACCTGTCAATGTAGCGACACTCATAATATTTGTGAAATTCAAATAACTGTCTTTTGATGCAGTAGGTCCGATACAATAAGCCTCATCTGCCAAACGGACATGCAATGCATCCTTGTCAGCTTCTGAATAAACGGCTACTGTTTCAACACCTAGTTCTTTGCATGCTCGAATAATCCGTACTGCAATTTCACCACGGTTTGCTACTAATAGCTTATTAATCATCGACATCCCCTCCTATTCTGCTTTCACTAGGAACAGAGGTTGTCCATATTCTACTAATTGTCCGTTCTCCACCAATACCTTTACAATTTCACCGTTCACTTCGGATTCGATCTCATTAAACAATTTCATAGCTTCAATGATACAGACGACGCTGTCTTTAGATACTTGGTCTCCAGGCTTAACAAAAGGATCATCTTCTGGAGATGATGCCGCATAGAAAGTACCAACCATAGGTGAAACTACTTTATGTAATGATGAGTCTTCTTCTGAAGCCTTTGTCTCTTGCTGTACTTCCGGGCTAGCCTTAACCGGCTCTGCAGCAGGAGCTGACTCTCTTGCAGGTGGTGCTTGATTAACTACTGGCTGTACAGGCACTTCTTCTGTCTGGTATGAAACAGCAGTTCCAGCATTCTTTTTAAGAACGATTTTTGAACCGTCATTTTCATATTTGAATTCATTAATACTTGATTTGTCGATAAGTTTAATTAGTTCTCGGATTTCTTGTATTTTCAGCATAAAATCTCGACTCCTTTAAACATTCCTATCCAGGGTTATTTTGGTTTAGCACCTTCTATTGTGACTAGGTCTTAACAAAAGTAATATACCATATTTCTTTTTTCATGGATACATTAGTTTCATGTTCAAATCTAATAGTACACGATTCAGAAAGAGATTGTAAGCGATTACCGCTATGAATACTTTATTATTCTATTTTTACCTATAAAAAATAAATACAAACCGGAAATACATATCATTCTTCTAAAAATATAACACGAAATGACACAAAATAAAAAAAGCCGGAATCACTCCGGCTTTAATCTACTTTGCGGCATGGTATTCAACTGCTACAGTTTTGCTGCTACCCAGGTGTTCGTTTGCTAAATTCATAATCTCAACCACTTCTTTTTTGGATAGTTTATCTGCTTTTACAATAACTTTGATCTCATTATTCATCGTGCTGACAAGTGCATCTTTAAAGCCCATTGATTTGATCAGTGTTTCGAGAGTAGCTTCTTTCATTGTAAGTGACTGAAGTTCTGTCATTTTAGCCCACGCTTCCGCTTGCACTTCAGCTGACGCATCTTCTGAACCTGCTACAGCTACGTAATCAGCACTCATCTCGTCACGTACTTCATCACGCTCTAAACGAAGAGCTGTGAACATATCATCGTTGGCAACCCCTGAAACTGTGGCATCCTTACCAGATTTTTTACCTGCCTCCAAGTACGCAAGATCATCAGTTCCACCTGGCGCAGTAATGTAATACACTGACAATACAATAATCAGACTAAGCATTGTTAAAAGCCAAACTGTTTGTTTTTTAAGTAACATTCTTTTAATCCCCCTCGTATTTTTTTGGGACCACAGATACATTGTGGCTGCCGATATCAAATACTTTTGTTATCACATCGATGATCATTGCTTTTGTTTGCAGGTTTTCCGCTCCTTGAGCTACAACCGCTATACCCCTTATTTTCGGTTTTTCAGTTGTTATTACAATAGGTTCTTCTCTTCCATCGTTTTGAACGATCACAATCTTTTCTTCTGTCTTTTGATCTTCAATCGTCCGTTTCCCTCCACTTTTATCTGTCTCTGAAGTTGTTTGTCTTTGAATGTTTTCGTCTGTTGCAACTTCTTTTCTCTCCGTTGTTTCGAGTTCTACATAAACGGAAGCACTCTCCACTCCTTGGATCTGCTCTAACAGATCTTTTAGCTGATTCGCATATCTGTCTTCATAAGATCGAATGTTCTTGTTGGTGACTTCTTTTGTATCCTTGAATACGGCTTCTGATTCATTCGACTGTTTGTTGATAGAAAGTGTTTGCATGGAAACATTTTTAGCAGGGGAGTCAATCATTTTACTTATAAACATAAGAGCGATTCCCAAAAGAAGCAGTACAAGTAAGTATTTTTGTTTATTCCCTGCTTTATCACTCAGCTGCAGCCATTTTTTTATCTGTTCCCAAAATGAATGTTTCATTGGGATGACTCCTCTCCCCCTTCCATTTCCACCTCAAGCTGCTTTGCATCTAGCTGCCATTGGCTGGCCAAGAACTCTACGATTTCTTCAGGAATTTCACCTTTATCTGCTTGATCTCTTTTATCAGAGATACTCACTTCCACTTCTGATACTTCTGAGATACCAGCGGATTCATGATGTTTAGCTAGTACAACTTTTACACCTGTTATATCTTCAGGCTTTAAAGACTCCGTACCGCTATTCGTGTGGATTTGAAGATCGACTATTTCTAATTCATACGTCTTATTCAACTCCTCCTGAACTTTCTCTTTCATTGGGACAGCCATTTGCTCTAATATATATGCACGTTGTGCGCCTTGTATTTCACTTTTATTTTTTTCTATCGAATTTTTTATTTCATCTTCTTTCGCAGCAGCTGGCAGATCCATCGCTTGAAACACTTGATCCATGTCAGAATTTAATAGTTTAAATAGAGGAGACAGCATGGCTAGCAAAATGAGAAGACCGATCACCATCTTGATATAACTCTGAAATTGGTTACCCGGCAATAAGAGCTCGATTACTCCTGCGAGAAGAACGAGTACTATGATGTTTGTGATCCATTCTGTTAAGAATCCCATTATTAACGCCCCCCTACCGAACCATCAATGTGACATTGCCAGCAGCTATTATGATGGTAATCGCAAGGAAAAACATAATAGACACCGTCATTAGAGCTGCAAAGATAAACATGACACTCTTTCCGATAATTCCTAAACACTCTACGATCGGTCCTCCGCCAAGAGGCTGAAGCAAGGCTGACGCCATACTATAAATGAAAGCTAAGATTAATACTTTAATAGCTGGGAAAATAGCAATCATCAATAAGAGTGCCGCCCCAATAATTCCGATAGAATTCTTGAGAAGAATAGAGGCACTCATGACTGTGTCGGTTGCATCAGTAAACATTCTCCCGACTACCGGAATAAAATTGCCAGTAATAAATTTTGCAGTCTTTATTGTAATTCCATCAGCTACCGCTGCTGTTGCCCCCTGAACACTCATGACTCCTAAAAAAATGGTAAAGAAGAATGCCAGTGAGCCTATGCTGATGTTTCTCAGCAGCTTTGCTAACTGAGTAACTTTGTGATGTTCCGACATTGTTGAGACGATACTTAATAAAGCAGATAAAAAAAGCAGAGGTAGTACAAAGTTTTTAATCAGCAGACCACTGGTGTTAACTAAAAATAAGATGACTGGATGAAAAAAAGCGACTGAAGCTATACTTCCTACAGTCGCCATCAACGCAAGAAGGAGGGGGATAAGTGCAATCATAAAACTAAGCATCGTATCTATCGCGTCAACAGCATACGAGATGGCGACATGAAAACTATTTAGTGCCAATATGATCAGAACCATATAGATAATCGCATATGCTACCTTTGATATTGCTGATTTATCAAATGCATTTTGTATAGATTGCAAAAGCATACTGAACACCGTCAATAAGATCAGTGTACCGAGAAGTTTTCCGTGAACAGCCATTTCATGAAACATAAATTTCAATAGACCCATAAAGTACGCTTTTATAGAGAATTCTTTATCCCCTTTTACAAATTCAAAAAAAGTGCCTTTCTGGCTCTCTGGCAGGAAGCCTCCGTATTCATTAGAGACGCTGTCCCAAAAATCCTTAATTTCATCAAGCTGCATAGATGAGATCTGATGCTCTACTATTTCAGAAGTAATGGATTCTGCAGAAACAGATGCAGGACTGCCGAGAATTATCATTATCACAAATATGAGTACAAAAAAGCTTGTCCGCATCATACTTCTCCTCATCATTACGACCCGCTTTCTTATTTGGGAATAAGCGTCAGCACGGTTTCAATAATTACCGTTAAAATTGGAATGGCCATGACTAAAATGAGTATCTTTCCTCCAAGCTCGATCTTTGAAGCGATTGCACCTTGACCAGCGTCTCTCGTAATCTGAGCCCCAAATTCTGCAATATAAGCAATTCCAATAATTTTCAACAGTGTTTCAACATAAACCATATTTACATTGGCGTTAACTGCCAGCCTTTGAAGCATCGTAATAACCTGTCCGATTTTATCAATCAGGAATAAAAATATTCCCGCGCCTACCATTAGGGTGATCAAAAAAGCAAAATTTGCTTTCTGCTCTTTCAGGACTAAGGCTAAGAAAGCTGCGACCAGTCCAAAACCAACGATTTGGATAATTTCCAATTGGTCCCCCTCCTTAGTTCTGGAACAAAAAGACTCCTTTTACTTTCTGGAAAAGATCATCAAGCAAAGTGATCACCATGAATAAAGCCACCACAAACCCCAATAACGTTACCCAGTGTGCATAATCTTCTTTCCCAATCATTTTTAAGACGGTATGCAGCATAGCCACGATTATGCCTAGACCAGCGATTTGAAACACCGCGTTAACATCAAGTCCCATGTAAAGTTCCCCCTGTTACATTAAAAGGATTACGATTAAAAGTCCCATCAGTACGCCGAGACTCTTGCACATTTTTTCATAACGCTCCTGTATATCTCTTGCTTCTTTTTCTTCACGATTCAGATGGGCTAGAGTAAGTTGAATCTGCTTCTGCTGATGTTCTTTATCATGTCTGCCAAGCGTAGATCCAAACTGGCGAAGCACTTCGATTTCCCCGCTTTTGAATGATGTTTCTTTTGCCAAAATCTCCAATTGGCATTCCCAAGCTTCTTGAACAGTATGTTCTCCACCGTTTAACAAGTCAGAAATGGTAAGAAAAAAAGAAGCTAACGGCTCTTTTAAAGGTTTTCCTATATGCTGGAATGCTTCACTAAGCGGAGTTGAACCATACATGATCTCAGCTTCAAGTGCTTGCAGGGTAACCTTTAGTTCGCGCAGCCGTTTTGGTCTTTCTCTAACACGCTTAGCCCATTCAAAACCAAAAATCGTTGTAGCTGACAATATAGCTATAGCACCGAACCAGCTCAACATGCTGCACCGCCTGACGACCTGTAAATCTCATTAAATGAACCGTCATAAATACGCTGAATCGTACCTGGGCCTTTTTCGCGGCTTAAGATAACATATCTTTGGAATAATGAAAGACCAGATAAAGGTTTCATCGCCGGTCTTTTAAGAGCATCTTCCAAACTGCTGCCATGAGCGGTGAAAATCATCTGTACACCTGCATGCATAGCTTCCTGGATTGCTTCACCATCTTCTTTTCTTCCTATTTCATCCACAATTAAGACTTGGGGACTCATCGAGCGTATGAGCATCATCATTCCTTCTGCTTTTGGACAAGCATCGAGCACATCAACTCGTTTACCAAGTGAATGCTGAGGAATTCCTTTAATAGATCCTGCTATTTCAGAACGCTCGTCCACGATCCCTACTTTATATGATGGAATGTTTTTTTGTTTTATCCCGCTGCTGACGATTCTGGCGATATCTCTTAAAAGTGTTGTTTTTCCTGTTTGCGGAGGTCCGATTAACAACGTATTGTGCCATTTTTTTTGAAAAAGATAGGGAATAAGCGGCTCGGCAATACCTATTTTTTCTCTGGCAATCCTGATATTAAAAGAACTTATCTCTTTAATTGCTTTTACGAATCCCTGTTCCGTTATTACTTTTCCTGCAAGTCCAACACGATGACCACCAGAAATCGTAATATATCCGCGTTTCAATTCTTCTTCCAATGCATATAGAGAGTGCTGACTCAATCGATTTAATACAATTTGTGCTTCTTCTGGAGAAACTGGCTTATCTGATGGATAGATCGGATTGCTTGAACATACAATTTCTAGTGGCTGTTCGATCCTAATTCTTATTTCTTCCATAGATTGAGTAACCGCTGCAGGAAGATTACGCAGCAAACACTGAATTTCATCTGGAAACAATCTGAATATTTTTTCCATACCAGGGGTCTCCTTTTAAAGGCTCGTACTATAAACGTATGGCTTATCCTTAAGCTTTATGCCAATAAAGAGGGGGTTAAATTAAGTAGGGGAAAGAATTGCAGAGTATTTTAATTAGGTCTGATTTAAGATAATTAAGTCTAAGTGAAAAAGAATTAGGTCTGATAGCATGAACATTAAGTCTAAAAGTGAATAATTAGGTCTTTCGTCAAACTTCGACATCTATTTCAATAAAAAAAGCCTTATTCCGTAACGGAATAAGACTTTCAAATCTAATTTTTTATGCGCGTGAAACGTAAGCTCCATTTCTAGTATCGATCACAAGTTTGTCTCCTTGGTTAACGAAGAAAGGAACTTGTACAATCAAACCAGTTTCAAGAGTAGCTGGCTTTGTACCGCCTGAAGCCGTATCACCTTTAATTCCAGGCTCTGTTTCAGCTACTACTAATTCAACCGTGTTCGGAAGCTCAACACCGATTGTTTCACCTTGGTAAGTCATGATATGAACAGTCATGTTCTCTAGCAAGTATTTTAGTTCGTATTCAATCTGGGATGAAAGAAGTTCGATCTGTTCGTAAGATTCATTGTCCATGAATGTGTGAGTGTCACCTGAAGCATACAGGTATTGCATTTTACGATTTTCAATGTGTGCTTTAGATACTTTCTCTCCGCCACGGAACGTTTTTTCCTGTATTCCGCCAGTACGCAAGTTGCGCAATTTTGAACGTACGAAAGCTGCACCTTTTCCTGGTTTTACGTGCTGGAATTCTAGTACCTGCCAAATTCCTCCGTCAACTTCAATGGTTAAGCCTGTTTTAAAATCGTTTACTGAAATCATGTTTTTTCCTCCTGAATAATTAACTTATCGTTATAAGAGACTTTGGAGAGTGGGTAAGTGATTCATTACCATCTTTTGTTATGAGGGCATCGTCTTCAATTCGCACTCCACCAAGACCTGAAATGTAGATGCCAGGTTCCACTGTTACAAGCATGCCTGGTTCTAAGAGTGTATCAGATTTAACTGACAGAGCAGGGCCTTCGTGAACATCTAACCCGATTCCATGGCCTGTCGAATGTCCAAAATAATCTCCATAACCTTTAGAAGCTATATAATCTCTTGTTAACGCGTCTGCTTCTTTACCAGTCATTCCTGGTTTAATACCTTTCATGCCTAGCATTTGTGCATCATATACAACTTGATAAATTTCTTTTAGTTCATCTGAGACATTGCCGATGGCCACTGTACGTGTAATATCAGAACAATAACCTTTGTAGTATGCACCAAAATCCAAAGTTACTAATTCACCAGTCTCGATCGTTTTATCTGATGCTACACCATGAGGCAGAGCTGAACGATAACCCGAAGCGACTATAATATCAAATGATGAAGAGATCGCTCCGTTTTTTCTCATGAAAAACTCGAGTTCATTTGAAACTTCCCTTTCAGTCAAACCAGGGCGTATAAACTCGATAATATGTGAAAAAGCGGCATCTGCAATAGACGCGGCATCCTTTACTATCTTAATCTCTGATTCATCCTTTATCAAGCGCAACTTTTCCACTAGACCTGTAACAGGCACGAGCTTTGTTTCCGCTTCATTTAACTGGCTATCATATGTACGATATGTAGAGAAAGTAACATCATCTTGTTCAAATCCTAGTTTTTTAATAGATAAATCTTTTGCTAATTTAGCAACCTCTTCAGGAATAGGTGCAGTGTGCATAACTACGCGGTAACCTTTTGCTTGTTCTGCGGCCTGTGTCTTATATCTAAAGTCCGTTACCAAAACAGCGGCGTTTTTTGTAATAAGAAGAACTCCTGAACTTCCTTTAAATCCGCTTAAATAGAATCGATTTGAAGAAGAAGTCACGAGTAATGCATCAATATCGAAGTTCTCAAATAATTGTCTTGCTCTTTCTACACGATCCATTTTCATTCCCCCAATTTAACATGATTGCTAAAAGCCTGAAGCGCAAGTTTATAACTATCGAATCCAAAGCCTGAGATTTGTCCTATCGTAACAGGAGCAATTACAGATTCACGGCGAAATTCCTCCCTGGCATGAACGTTTGATAAATGAACTTCAATTACAGGGACATCCACACTGGCAATTGCATCTCTAATCGCATAACTATAATGAGTATAAGCCCCTGCGTTTAAAACGATTCCCTCATGCTTACCGGATGATTCATGAATGCAGTCAATAATTTCTCCCTCTGAATTACTTTGATAAAATGAGACATGAAAGGAAAGCTCTGATGCTGTTCTTTCCAGTTCTGATTGAAGGTCTTCTAATGTTTTCGCACCATAGATTCCTGGTTCCCGTTTTCCTAAGCGATTTAAGTTAGGACCGTTAATAACAAGAATAGACTTTTTATAGTCCACAAACGCCACCTCGCCTTTACACCAAAAAAAATAGAATGTTCTTACAACATTCTATCATAGCGTTTGATCTTTTGGATAGTTAGGAACTTTGTGCAGGCTGTTTCTTTTCCTGGGCCTCACCATATCGTTCTCTATATTCAAATGAAATAGAATACCCTATAAAAACACCATATAATATATATATACAGAGTGTTGTTGTGATTGTATTCTTACCGATTGTATTCATTGGCTCCAATCCGGGAAAGATCGGATGGAGCAAATAAAACACGATGCCCCATAATGCAGCTCCAAAGACAATTCCACCCCACATGGATTTAATTTTCGCAAATGCGTAACGATACCCGATCGCCACTAAAATAGAGAGCAACGCAATAATTACTATACTGATCAGCTGTCCGATCCATTGAGATTTCCATTTTCCTAATGCCCATGGTGCTAATACTAGAGCAGGACCTACCTTAGAAAAATTTAAATAATATGCAATGAATCCAAAAATAGCCCAAATCAATCCTCCAAAAAAACCTACTCCCACAACTCGGCTCATAAAAGAAGATTGAGATTCTTGTTTGTTCTGCTCTAATTGTTTTTCGTCCATAAACGAACACCTCCAACACACTATAGTATGTCCATAAAATAACACGTCAAACTCTATTGAGCTTATTCATTCATAAACCGTGTAAAATATGTATAAAATGGGAAAAATACAAATAAATCATACCTTCTGGAGGAATATCCAGCTTTACTGTAGAATAGAAAGTACCTACAAAATTTTAGGCTGGGGGTCCAACATGACAAAAGAGAAAAAGCCCGTGTACGGCGGTCAAGCTGTACTAGAAGGGGTTATGTTTGCCGGAAGACACACATATGTCACGGCAATTAGAAGAAACGATGATTCTATTGAGTATTTTGAACTTAAAAAGAAACCCGCACCTGTATTAGCAATGCTTAAAAAGATTCCTTTTGTAAGAGGCTTTATCGCTATTATAGAAGCAAGTATGAACGGCACTCAGCATCTGAATTTTTCCGCTGAACGATTCGGGGTTAATCCTGGTGAAGAACAGGCAGATGAAGAAGAGGAAAAACCTTCGAAGTTAACTTTTTTCTTTAGTCTGGCGATAATTGGTGTCCTATCATTTCTGTTCGGAAAATTTGTATTTACACTTGTTCCTGTGTTCCTGGCAGAAGCATTTCGGTTCATTGTGCCAGGACATCTTGGGCAAAATCTTTTAGAAGGTTTGTTTAAATTTATCTTCTTATTAAGCTACATTTATTTTGTTTCATTGACCCCCGCTATTAAGAGGGTGTTTATGTATCACGGGGCCGAGCACAAAGTAATTAATGCATTTGAAGCTGGAGATGAACTGACTGTTGAAAATGTTAAACGGCATTCACGGCTTCATTACCGCTGCGGCAGCAGTTTTATCCTATTTACAGTACTTGTTGGAATGGTGATCTATTATTTTGTACCTTCTAACGTACTTTGGCAAAGAATTTTATCCAGACTTGCGCTTATTCCTGTCGTTTTAGGGGTATCTTTTGAAGTATTACAGCTGACCAACAAATTAAGAGACGTTCCTGTACTTCGTTATTTAGGATATCCGGGACTTTGGCTGCAATTACTGACAACAAAAGAACCTGACGAAAAACAATTAGAAGTTTCTATACTATCTTTTAATGAAATGCTTAAACGTGACGCATCCTATGAGAGTGAGAAACAACAAAATCAAATCGTTTAATTTTAAGGAGGTGAACCTGTTGCAACAGAATAGCAGAAGATTGCATCCTATCATTTGGTTTGTCATTTCACTGGCTGTTGTAGGAATCCTATATCAACTGATCACTTCACCTCGCCAACTATTTACAACCCTTCTGATCGGAGCAGCAGTGGTCGCCGTTTTTTACTTTATATTTCGCAGAACTTCATCAGGAGTAAACGGCAAATATAGAAAAGCAGTAAAACAATCAAAAAAACGGTATGGTTCCAACCAGAAGCCTTCAAAAGCCTCACCGTTATTTTCAAACAAGAAAGTTAAGAGTACAGCTCAGAAAAAACGGTCAAGAGAGCATCACTTAACTGTTATTGAAGGGAAAAAGAACAAGAAAAAAAATCGAGCCTCCTTTTAAGGATCAGGCTCGATTTTTGTATGCTGGATGCGGATATGATTTACCTGCGATCCAGCTCTGCAGAAAGTGCTCTGCCCTATCATATCCAAACTGATAAAGTTCATTTTTCGCTTCAGCAGACAACTGAAAATCGATAACAGATACATGCTTAACTGGCATAAATATAATATCTCTTGCATCGTGGGTATCAATATAACGATTATCATGTGCTTGCATCATCGTTTCAAACAATGCTTTAAAAAGCTGTACTGCATTTTTTACCTGGTGTGTCGGAATATGATCATTGATATAGGAACTAAGCTGAAATCCTAAAACCGGACGTATCGGTACCCGGTCTTTCCTTTGAAAAAGCCACATCGGAAAATTACTCAATACACCGCCATCCACAATATAACTTTTTTGTCCTACTCGATTAAACAGCTTAATCGGATAAAAAAAGTAGGGAAGGCTGCAACTCATCCGAACAGCCCTGGCTATCGGGAATCGCTCTGGAAGCAAACCGTATTCCTCAAGATCATCCGGAAGGACAATAAGTCTTCCCCGGGTTATATCTGAAGCGATAATCTTTAAACTTCCATATGGAATATCAGCAAACGTTACGATTCCCCGGTTTGCAAGAAGCGTTGCCACCCAATTCTCTAAATAATCTCCTTTAAACAGACCTAGCTTCCAATAGAGCTTTAACCAATTCATTAACGGTATGGGAACCTTACTCGTGTCTAAAAACTTTTTAAAATCAAGTCCATCAATTATACTTTTCATCTCATCAGCTTTATACCCTGCTTTTACTAAAGCGGCCATTAACGCACCGGCACTTGTACCCGCAACCCTTTCAAAAGAAAGCCCTCTATTCTCTGCCGCCTCAACCGCACCGATCAGCGAAAGAGCTTTAATTCCTCCACCTGAAAACACGCCGTCTATTCGCATTGACCATCTCCTCCACTACTATCCTAATCGCAAGAAGATGTCCTTTATAACCAATTTTTTCAAAATAAAAAGATAGTCTCTAAAAGATTGTTGCTTTTGACTCATTTTTACCTTCATTGTCAAGTTGATTGGAGTGCAAGGTGTGAGACTTCTAATGGCTCATAGTGCCGAGAAGGCTCACCGCACTCCCCGCGGAAAGCGAGCGCCTGGAACGGAAATCAACCACTTTCAAGATCATCAAACTTTGAAATGACAAACAAATAAAAAACAACCATAAAAATTTATGATTGTCCTTGTTCTTCGTTTTTCGCTTGTACTTCTCTTAATTCATTCAGGCGATCTTTGTCTTCCTCAAAGAATTGCACGAGATCTCCTATTCGATCAATAGCATTCCAGCTTAAGTGGTGCTCGATTCCTTCAACATCTTGAAAGATGTTTTCCTCATCTACCCCGATTACCTTCAAAAATTCTTCTAATAATTCATGTCTGTATACTAAACGCTTACCTAGTTTTTTTCCATTTGGCGTTAAAACAAAGCCTCTGTATTTTTCATAAACGACATACTTGCCTTTGTCGAGTTTTTGAATCATTTTGGTTACAGAAGAGGGATGCACCTCAAGGTTTTCTGCAAGGTCTGATACTCTTGCATATCCTTTCTCTTCTATTAGGGCATAGATGCGTTCAATATAATCTTCCATACTTGGGGTTGGCGGCAAAATGTTCCCTCCCTATACTAAAACCGATTGGTCTCTATAAAAAGGATACTATAGAAATGTTTGAGTGACAAGGGAATACCCTTTACCTGAATATTACGTAAAATACTCGATCCTCGCTTGTGGAAACATGGTATTAATATAATTTTCTACTGTTTCTCGGAGCTTTGTGGCTTGATCGTCCTGATACACATACTTGCCTATTCCATATTTGCCCCACTTGTATTTACGTTCTTCCTCGTTCATTTCGAGCTTGCTTTTCGGATAATTTTTTTCGATTACCCTTTTTGCCGGTTTTGTAAAGCGGTGCTGAATCAGTTCAAAAGTTAAATCGTTTGTTAAACGTTTTGGGAGCTTAGCCTCTAAAATATCAAAAAGCTCTTTATACCCCTCTTCCCAATCCTTATGAAGATAAAGCGGTGCCACAATAAAACCTAATGGGTATCCAGCTTCAGCTACTTTTATGGCAGCATTAATTCTTTCCTCTAACGGGCTTGTCCCTAATTCAAAGTTTTTGATCACATAATGTGAGTTAATACTAAATCGAAACCTGGTCCGTCCTTGATGATTAGCGTCCAGTAAATGATCAACATGATGATATTTTGTTGTGAAACGAAGTCTGCCTAAGTCCGTTTGACCAAAAAATTCAATCGCTTTTTTCAGAGAGTGGGTAAGATGATCAATTCCAACGATGTCTGATGTACATGACGCCTCAAACCGCGTAACTTCTGGTGCTCTCTCCCGCATATACTTTTCAGCCTGTGCAAAAATTTCGTCTGTATTTACATACGTTCTTAAATAAGGCTTGCTGCCAAGTGTGGTCTGCAGATAACAATAATGACAATGTCCCATACATCCAGTTGCAAGCGGGATTGCGTATTCTGCCGACGGTTTTGACGTATCAAATTTTAAAGTTTTTCGAATACCGACAACAAGCGTTGATTTTGCTGTTCTATATTTTTGAAAATCGTTATCTCCAGGCAAATCACGTATTTGGTTATGAGACGTTGTTTCTCTTATTTCTACTTCAAGCTTACTGAACTTATCGAAAAGCTCTTTCCCCAACGGATATTCAAGTGCACGCGGTTCAAAATAAATGAGCTGCGGCATAAACGGTTTATTAGCACCGGCCATATTATATACCCCCAAAAATTCACAAATGATGAGGTTAGTATGTCCGAATATGAAAATATAAAAAGAAGGAACCATTTCCAGTTCCTTCTCCCATTTCTTTATAGGCCGCACTTTAATTGTGCGTTGCAGTTTGTACACGTATTGCAGCCGCCGATCTCTTTTACTTTTCCTTTTCGGCATACAGGACATGTGTTGCCTACTTCGTTGCCGATTGTAACATCGGTTGAACGAAGGTCAGTAATCGTATCAAGAATAACGACTTTTTTCTTTTCTTCTTCCATTCCAAGATCGATCTCTGTTTGTTCAAAAGTCTCTTCAGCTTTAAGTGTCAGAACTTGCGCATCACGGCTTCCATCAACATAAACAGTTCCGCCTTTTGCGCCGCCTTTATACAAACGCTCATAAACTTTCTGGACTTGATCGACAGTATATCCTTTAGGTGCATTTACCGTTTTGGAGATTGAGCTGTCCACCCAGCGCTGGATGACACATTGTGTATCCGCATGTGCTTCTGGGGCAAGCTCCATCGCTGCAACAAACCATTCAGGTAGTTCGTTTTCATTCGCTTCCGGATTATTATCGAGATATTCTTTTACAATATCAGCTTTTACTTCAATAAACTTCCCGAGACGTCCGCTGCGGAAGTAAGAGAATGAGAAGTAAGGTTCAAGGCCAGTTGAGACTCCAACCATGGTCCCGGTGCTTCCTGTAGGAGCCACCGTTAACAAATGGGAGTTGCGAATTCCATATTGTAAAATATCTTTTCGTACATCTTCAGGAAGTTTCTTCATATATCCTGTTTCCACAAATCGATTTCGAAGGTCATTAGTATCTTTTTCTGATTCACCTTCTAAGAATGGGAAACTTCCCTTTTCTTTAGCAAGCTCGATTGAAGTTTTATAAGCAGTAACCGCAATTGTCTCAAAAATTTTATCAACAAGTTTATTGCCTTCTTCAGAACCGTAAACTGTCTCACAGTAGATGAGTAGATCGTGAAGACCCATTACTCCAAGTCCAACACGTCGCTCGCCTAATGCCTGAACACGGTTTGGTTCTAAGAAATATGGTGTGGCGTCAATAACGTTATCTTGCATACGTACGCCGACTTCAACCGTTTGTTTCAACTTTTCAAAGTCGACTTTTTTGTTTTCTTTGTCTGCCATATTTCCAAGGTTCACAGCAGCTAAATTACAAACAGAAAATGGTGCAAGTGGTTGTTCTCCACATGGATTAGTAGCTACAACTTTTTGTCCATAGGCTGTAGCGTTCGTCATGTCATTGGCATTATCGATAAAGAAGATTCCAGGTTCTGCAGAGTATGTTGCACAAATGTTGATCAAGTTCCAAAGTTCACGTGCTTTAATGCGCTTATAAACGCGAATTCCGTAACCTTTTTCCTCCCAAACACGAACATCTCCAATTTCATGCCACTCATTGTTGTAAGCTTCCATCTCTTCAGGAGAATATGCTTCAACACTTGGGAAACGGAGCATATATTCTCCATCGTTCTCAACAGCTTCCATGAATTCTTTCGTTATCGTAACTGAGATATTAGCTCCTGTAAGGAACTCAGAATTATGAACACTGTAAGTACCTCCGTCGCGAAGCATCGTTTCTGCATCGCGTAAAACATCAGAGTCAAAACCGCCTGTTCCCGGAATATCTTTGTAACGCAGAATTCCTTCGTACATTGCTTTTTGAGCTGGTGTTAACGGTGTGAATTTCAGCTTATCTTGTGCGACTTGCTTAATCTTCTCGTCGTTCGTATTTTCAATCAAGTATCGCAAAATACGAGGGTTTTGCATTTTAGAAATAATGAAGTCAATAATGTCAGGATGCCAGTCCGCAAGCATGATCATCTGGGCCCCACGCTTTTTGTTACTCTCATAATGAGGGGATGGACATTTCTGCCACCCTCTTACACTTTCATGTAAGATCAGACTATATCATCAAAGAAGTATATCTTCCTTGTCTCGTGCCCCGTAACCTCGTTGCCGATGATTATGGTTTACTCGTTCCATCGTTTACCTCCGCTATTAGGATTTAAACCTTAGGAACTTTTAATAGTCGTTGAACGTTCATCTCTGTTTCCAAAGACGCTTCGCTGCTGATTGCCCATTGTACTATCTTTAGAATTTTTAAGCATTCACGCTCGCCGTTGCCAGCCACGTTGTAGCTCCTAAAGCTTTAGGGTGTTCCAGCAGTTCACGAGATTAAGTCGCCATGGTGTTAACGACTTCCGCCCTGCTCAACCAAATGCGTCAGTTTCGCAATATCATCCAGCCAGGATACTGATCCTGATGATTTACCGTTTACGCCTCGTGCCAGTGCATTTTTTGGTCTTAGTGTTGAACCATTTGTTCCAACACCGCCGCCTCGGCTCATGATCTCCATTACTTGCTTGCGGTGATCTGAGATTCCTTCACGCGAATCTTTTACATATGGCATCACGTAGCAGTTAAAATACGTTACATCCGTTTCTGCCCCTGCACCGTAAAGAACTCGACCAGCCGGTACGAAGTTCATTTCCGAAAGTTCTTTATAGAACCTCTCGAACGACTCCTGGCGTTTTTCCTCTGTTGTTTCAACTGATGCTAACCCTGTCGCATTCCTTAATGCAATCTGCTCGTAGAATACTTCCAGCGGCTTGTCCATCACATCGAGTGAACGTGTAATAAGTCCTGTTTCTGCTTCTTCCGGTTTTTCAAGGACTGCTTTGAATTCATCCTCAACCAAGACTACTGCGTTTTTATCGTCCCAGTTGACTGATTGAATGTAACCAAGCCCTCTCGCCGGAAATTTCGGATCTTCTTTAACCGTTAAAACAACAAAATCACCCGGTTTGAGTGTTTTCTTTTCTGTGTCTTTAAAACTGTATCGATCAAGCATCACCAGTCGTGAAACACCTTTATGCGTCGTTTTCATTGTGGATGATACGGGATGTACTTGTGGAAACTGTGCTATATCTTGATTAAGAGCTTCGTAGTCGATACCCTTTTTAACAGTGGCAACTGCGTCCATATTTCTCCTCCTTTTTCATATTCTCACACACGATGAATATCTATATCTTGTATGTATTTCTTCTACCCCTATACTATATATACGTAAACGTCATGTCAAAGAAAAAATCTTGTCAAACTTGAAATCAAGAGTAATTACTAGAATATTAAAGAGAAAAGAATAATTAATATGATTTTAGTTACTATTTGGCCAAATACTAGATTTGTATTATCTGGAATTTTTATAACCCTATATAAGACAAAGGTTTTCTCAAAATCCTTCTTTTTCTCAAAAAAAATTAATATCTTGACTTCCCTTTTGTTTACTTCTTTTCCCAAAAGAAAAAATCGAGACCTCATTTGAGGTTTCGATTTTCTGTTTTTATCTTCTAAAAGTCCATTCGTCATTCCGATATCTTGTATCTGCAATACGTTCTACTTCAGCCCATTGATCTTCAGTTAACGTATAGGGTATGAGATTAATATTCAAACCATCTTCAAATCCTTTTTTGAAGGCTGTTTTTGCATCATTAATCGTTACAGGTGAATCTAGCAGCTCATTAATGGCTACTGCCTTTTTCTTAAAGGCATCCTGCATTCTTACTCGCAGACGGTCGCTGGAGTACTTAAATAAATCAAAGAGTTTATCCTCATCTAGATCTAATAAAATAGAACCATGCTGAAGAATGACGCCTTTCTGTCTGGTTTGAGCGCTTCCGGCCACTTTTCTTCCTTCAACAACTAGTTCATACCAGGAAGGTGCATCAAAACAAACGGCTGAACGGGGATTTTTTAAGCCCTCACGTTCTTCATCTGTTTTTGGAACCGCAAAGTATGCATCTAGTCCTAGTCCTTGGAAACCTTCTTTAATGCCTTCAGAGATTACTCTATAAGCCTCTGTAACAGATTGAGGCATCGCCTTATGATCTTCAGAAACGATCACACTGTATGTCAGCTCCTGATCATGAAGAACCCCTCGACCGCCTGTTGGCCGTCTAACAAAACCTAAATTGTATTTTTTTACAGCTTCAAGATTAATCTCTTTTTCTACTTTTTGAAAATATCCAATGGACAATGTTGCTGGATCCCAGCCGTAAAAACGGATTACAGGCGGGATTTTCGCTTCGCTATGCCACGTTAATAAAGCTTCATCCATTGCCATATTAATGGCTGGTTCACAGTTACCTGAGTCAATGTAATACCAATTTTCTTTTTCCATGTTTTCGTCTCCCTGCAATTCTATCGTAACTAGTGTACCAAATTCGGTGATCGTGTCAAAAACAATCGCTTAAATCCTATTATTTTCTTTGCCTATCGTGTCCAGCACCGCTATAATTGGGGTAGATTGTTTAAAGGAGTGCAAGCATTATGGGATGGATTGTTTTAATCGTTATTGTTGTAGCAATACTTGCTTACGTTGTTACGATGGGCCTTTACCAAAAAAAATTTTTAAAAACTCTCAACGAAGAAGAGTTTAAAGCTGGTTATCGTAAAGCTCAGCTAATTGATGTAAGGGAACCAGAAGAATTTAAAAAAGGCCACATTCTTGGAGCTAGAAATATTCCGTTGTCTCAAATGAGACAGCGATTAAAGGAAGTTAGAAACGATCAGCCAGTATACCTATACTGCGAGAGTGGATTTAGAAGCGCTCGTGCCGCGAACTTCTTAAAGAAGAAGAAATACGGCAACCTGCATCATCTGCAAGGCGGCTTTCGTAAATGGACTGGCCGTGTAAAATCAAATTAAAAAAAACAAAGCAGCCCATTAAAGGCTGCTTCTTTATTTGGTCGCTTATACTTGTTTGCTGTATTTTAGAATCGGCTTTCTCGCTGCAGTTGCTTCATCCAGTCGTTTAACAACTGTTGTATGAGGTGCTTCTTGCACCAATTCTGGAGTTTCTTCAGCTTCTTTTGCGATTTGAATCATTTTTTCAATGAATTCATCAAGGGTTTCTTTAGATTCCGTTTCGGTCGGCTCGATCATAATTGCCTCTTCTACGCTAAGAGGGAAATAGATCGTTGGCGGGTGGTAGCCAAAGTCAAGCAAGCGTTTTGCAATATCAAGTGTTCTTACACCAAGTTTTTTCTGACGGCGACCCGACAATACAAACTCATGCTTACAGTGCTGTGTAAAAGGGAGATCAAAATGCGGCTCTAATCGGCGCATCATATAGTTAGCGTTCAGAACAGCATTCTCGGAAACTTGATGCAGACCATCTGGACCCATTGTCATGATGTACGTAAATGCACGAACATTGATTCCGAAGTTTCCGTAAAACGGCTTCACACGCCCAATCGATTGCGGTCTGTTGTATTCAAACTTATATACATCGTTTTCTTTTACCAGAACTGGTTTCGGCAAGAACGGTATAAGATCGGCTTTTACACCCACAGGACCAGAACCAGGGCCTCCGCCTCCATGCGGTCCAGTAAATGTTTTATGCAAGTTAAGATGAACTACATCAAAGCCCATATCTCCAGGTCTAGCAAAACCTAAGATAGCGTTTGCGTTTGCTCCGTCATAATAAAGCTTTCCGCCAGCTTCGTGAATGATTTTCGCCATTTCTAAAATATGCTCTTCAAAAAGGCCAAGAGTGTTTGGATTCGTTAACATCAATGCTGCTACGTCTTGATCCACAACACGTTTCAAATCTTCTAAATCAACAAGACCGCGCTCGTCTGATTTTACTGTGATCGATTCAAATCCAGCAACTGTTGCAGATGCAGGGTTTGTACCGTGGGCAGAGTCAGGTACGATTACCTTTGTACGGTTAAAGTCACCATTTGCTTCGTGATATGCACGAATCATCATAAGCCCAGTCCACTCACCATGAGCTCCAGCAGCAGGCTGTAATGTTACTTCATCCATGCCCGTAATTTCAGCTAAAGAAGTTTGCAGACGGTACATCATTTCCATTGCACCTTGTACTGTTTCCTCTTCTTGAAGCGGGTGAATATGAGCAAATCCAGGGAAGCGGGCAACATCCTCGTTGATTTTAGGGTTGTATTTCATCGTACAAGATCCTAATGGATAAAAACCAGAATCCACGCCATGGTTACGATTTGATAATGCCGTGTAGTGACGGACGATCTGCAGTTCAGAAACCTCAGGAAGTTCCGGTTCTTCTGAACGCAAATAATCGGAAGGAATCATCGATTCTACATTTACTTCTGGTACATCAAGTTCCGGAATACTATAGCCAACTCGGCCCGGCTTTGATAATTCAAAAATTAGTGACTGATGTTCTGTACGCATGACAACCCCTCCAATACATTTGCAAGCTGATCGATTTCTTCTTTTGTTCTCATCTCAGTTACCGCGATAAGCATATGATTTTTTAATTCAGTGTAAGAAAGACCAAGATCGTATCCTCCGATAATACCGGATTCTAATAACTTTTGGTTTACTTCCTTGGCAGTACATTTAAGTTCGATAACGAATTCATTGAAAAATGGTCCTGTAAATGCGGTTTTCAAACCTTTGTCTTCAAGTACTTTCTTCGCATAGTGAGCTTTTTGAATATTTTGGTGCGCAACTTCCTTAACGCCTTTTTTCCCGAGAGCAGTCATTGCAATGGATGCAGCCAGTGCATTTAGAGCCTGGTTTGAACATATGTTACTTGTTGCTTTATCACGTCTGATGTGCTGTTCTCTCGCTTGAAGAGTCAATACAAATCCACGCTTGCCGTCTTCGTCAACAGTCTGACCCACCAATCTTCCTGGCACTTTACGCATAAGCTTATTTGTTACAGCAAAGTATCCACAGTGAGGTCCACCGAAACCTTGAGCAATGCCAAAAGGCTGAGCATCTCCAACAACGATGTCCGCGCCAAATTTACCAGGAGGAGTTAAAGCTCCTAATGCAAGTGGATTAGATGAAACGACGAACATCCCTTTATTTTCATGAATGATTTCTTCAATCTCTTTTAATGGCTCGATCTGACCAAAGAAGTTAGGATATTGAACAATAACACAAGCTGTTTCTTCATCAACCGCAGAACGCAAGCCGTTTAATGAAGTCATCCCGTTTTCAGCATCTACTTCCACTACTTCAAGGTGCTGCCCTTTTGCATAGGTTTTCAGAACGTCTCTTGATTCCGGATGCACGGATTTTGAAACGACGATTTTCTTTCTTCGTGTTTGTGCTGCTGATAATAAACCAGCTTCAGCTAATGAAGTTCCACCATCATACATAGATGAGTTGGCTACATCCATCCCAGTTAATTCACAGATCATTGTCTGGAATTCAAAGATTGCCTGCAGTTCCCCTTGGGAGATCTCCGGCTGATAAGGAGTGTATGCCGTATAGAACTCTGAACGTAAAAGCATATGGTTAACGATGGATGGTGTGTAATGGTCATAAACACCTGCACCCAAAAAGGAAGCATAATCCTTCGTGTTCTTGTTCATTGCTGCAAGTCTTCCCATTTCTTTTACAAGCTGTGGTTCTGGTAATGCTTCTTCGATGTCGAGGCGGCCTTTAAAACGTACCTCTTCAGGGATATCTTTAAAAAGTTCTTCTGTAGTTTCGATTCCAATCGTCTCAAGCATTTCCTTTTTATCTTGATCTGTCATCGGCAAGTAACGGAACGTCATTGTTTCTCCTCCTTATTAGAACGATTTATTTTCCACGTTTGTAAAATGGTGATGCTACCACTTTTGCTTTTAAGCGTTTTTGGCGTATTTGCACTTCAACTTCTGTTCCAAGTTCGCTGTATTCCTTGTCAATCAGGACAAGTCCCAGGTTCTTCTTAAGGGAAGGTGATTGCGTGCCAGTAGTTACTTCACCGATTTTTTTATCACCTGCAAACACTTCATAATGGGAACGAGGAATACCTTTATCGATCATCTCAATTCCAACAAGCTTCCGAGGTGCTCCGTTCTTCTTTTGATCAGTGAGCACTTCTTTCCCGATAAAGTCTGCTTCTTTATCTGTCTTCACTGCAAATCCAATACCAGCTTCAATCGGCGTGATATCTTTTGTCAACTCCTGCCCGTAAAGTGCAAGTTTCGCCTCAAAACGAAGCGTGTCACGTGCTCCTAGACCAGCTGGGAGCAATCCATCTTCGCTTCCTGCTTCTAGTACAGATTTCCATAGTTTTTCAGCATCAGCTGTTTTTAAGTAGATCTCGAATCCATCTTCACCTGTATAGCCTGTTCTTGATACTAAAGAAGGGATTCCAGCCAGCGATACGTCTTCTTTGAAACGGAAGAAACCGATTTCAGAAAGGTCAGTATCTGTTAGCTTTTGAAGAATCATTTCAGCCTTTGGCCCTTGAATAGCAAGCTGAGCATACTCAGGTGACACGTTAACAAGCTCTACACCTTCTGTTTTGTGGCTGTTCAGCCATTCGAAGTCTTTTTCTATATTTGAGGCATTCACAACTAGCAAATAGTCATTTTCATCTCTTTTATAGATCAAGAGATCATCTACAGTTCCGCCGTTTTCATAGCACATCGCCGTATATTGAGCTTGTCCGTTTTGAAGTTTAGAAACATCATTCGTCATTGTATATTGCAAGAATGATAGTGCATTTGGTCCTTTCACTTCGAACTCACCCATGTGAGAAACATCAAATAAACCTGCTTGAGTACGTACAGCCTCATGTTCCTCTTTAATACTTGAAAACTGAACTGGCAATTCCCAGCCGCCGAAATCAATAACTTTTCCACCGTGTTCTTTATATGTGTTAAATAACGGTGTGCGCAACAATGTAGCCATGTGAATTCCTCCTTTTTCATACTTTAAAATTTTCAATTAATTTTGGACAAAAAAAGGACAGAGAGACCCCTTAAAAATAGGAATCCTCTGTCCTGCAACCGGTAAGTTTCTCATAATATTCCATGAGTTTCTTCGTTGGTGGCTTTCATCTATTTAAAAGCTCTCTCCAGAGATGCGTCTAGCAAGAGTCTTTTTGCCTGAGAGTTTCACAATTGTTTGCTCCTTCGGCGCCGCTTACGCAGTCTCTCCTCTTACTTTCATTCGCGAGTATGTTATTGTCCAAGGTCGCACATACTATTACTATGTTTACTACATTATTATCCTATCATTTTTATAAATGGAATGGCAATGAACTTTTTTATGGAAAGGAAATCCGGTATGAAAATCGACGTTCAGTTTCAGCGAGAATGGCATGAAGACTTTTTAAAGCGCGTGGAAGAAGATGGACCATGGGCCAACTGGGAGTTGTACAACTTGGCACTTGAGGCCGAACACCATCTTGCAATACCTGAGTTTTTGGGGCTGCAAGCTCCAGCTCATCTCCCACAGATGACATTTCTGCCTCATCAGCTGGACGTTGCAACAACCGTTATTGAACAAATGAACGGCAAAGCGATCCTAGCAGATGAAGTCGGTTTAGGAAAAACGATTGAAGCTGGATTAATTTTAAAAGAATACATGATTCGTCGCCTAGCGAAGAAAATTTTGATCCTAGTACCAGCTTCTTTAGTTATTCAGTGGACGAATGAGCTTAATCAAAAATTCTTTATACCTGCGATTGCTCAAAAGAAAGCATATGTTTGGGAGCAATGTGATGTTGTCGTTTCATCGATCGATACTGCAAAACGCGCACCGCACCGCGATATTGTTTTGAATCAGGAATACGATCTCATCATTATCGATGAAGCTCATAAATTGAAGAATAAGAAAACGAAAAACTATGAATTTGTACAGCTTCTGAAGAAGAAGTTTTGCTTATTGTTAACCGCTACTCCAGTACAGAATAGAGTTGAGGAAATCTTCAATCTTGTTTCTCTGCTAAAGCCGGGGCATCTTGGCAATAGAGAAAATTTTGATAAAGACTTTAAAGAAGATAAGTATTCCTTGAAAAACGAAGAAAAATTAAAGCAACTGGTCAATAAAGTAATGGTTAGAAACAGAAGAGAAGAAACTGGCTTAAAATGGCCAAAACGGTTAGTAAAAACGATCCCTATAACATTATCAAAAACAGAGCGGGACCTTTATGATGAAATATCAAAACTTAAAAGAGAATCCTACTTTGACAGAAGCAAGTTCTCTGTTGTTACTTTGCAGCGTGAAGCCTGCAGTTCCAGAGAAGCTGTATTTTTAACACTTAAAAATATGCTTCAAAAAGATGTTCCATCAACGTTGATGGAAAACCGCATCGTTGAACTGATGAAGAAAATTGAATTGGTGGATCAAAACTCAAAAGCATTAAAAGCGCTTGAGCTTATTCAGTCCATCAACTCAAAAGTTATTATCTTTACTGAATATCGTGCAACCCAATTATATCTACAATGGTTTCTCCAGCAGCACGGCATCTCTTCAGTTCCTTTTAGAGGCGGCTTTAAACGAAGCAAGAAAGACTGGATGACTCATCTATTTAAGACACGTGCTCAAGTTTTAATCGCTACTGAAGCTGGAGGCGAAGGAATAAACCTTCAATTTTGCCAGCACATTATAAACTATGATCTGCCCTGGAACCCGATGAGGATTGAACAGCGTATCGGCCGGATCCATAGAATTGGCCAGCAGGGAGATGTTCACATCTATAATTTTGCAACGCAGAACACAATTGAAGAACATATCTTAAACCTGCTTTACAACAAGATTAATTTGTTTGAGAGTGTCATTGGGGAACTGGATGAGATCTTGACGAAATTTGAAATTAAAAATATTGAGCGCCATATTTCTGATATCTTGAACACTTCAGACAGTGAAGGCGAAATCAGGATAAAGATGGATAACCTTGCTTCCCTTATCAATCTAGATGGAGGAATAAAGCAGAAAGGATGGGAAGAGCATGCAGCAGCACGAGATACATCGATTTCTTGAAAGGTATTTTGATGCTAACGAATGCCGGATTCTAGAGAAAAATTTCAGTTATATGAAAGTTCAATTAACGACTGAGCTGGACAAAGTACTAATGAATCGTCCATTCTATTGGCACTACCTTGAAAAAACCGGCGGGACACCTAATCCCATGACATTAACACTGGTCACAGGCCAGCAGCAGTCACCAGATGGTAAAGGAGAGTTTATTCATTTTGGCTCTCCCCGTCTTCATCAAATATTTGCATCTACAAAGAAACTGGCTTCCTTTATCCGGTTATACGAATCTGTTCCGCATCAAGGTGCACAAGTTCCTCTTCAACCCTGGCTATGTTTAAATGTGAAAGTTACCTATCAATGTGATCAGAAGAAGGATCAAGTGCTATCGTATGGCATCCAGCTCATAAACGGCACGATAGAAGACCAGTTTCACAATCGTCTTCAGAAGCTTTTATTAACGAAAAGGATTCCTGATTTTTGTTACACACTCACTCCTTTTATTAAGCCAGAAAGTGCGATTAAGAGACTTGAAACGAAAATACAAGAAGTGATCGACCGAGATGATCATACTTGGGCAGATGATGCAAAAAATCGCTGGAAAGAAGATCAAGATCTTTTAGAGAGCTTTTATGAAGATCTTTTAACGAAACCAGAATCTTACCATGTAGAAAAAGAAGCACTTCGAACGCAATACGAACCGAAGATCATAGTAGAAATTATAAATGGAGGGCTTTTTTATCTTTCATAAAGCAACAATCATTTAATATAAACCATGTAACCACAATAAAAAGCCGGGTTAGGCACCCGGCTTTTTTCCTTTTTCCAGCCATAACTTATCTTTTTCTTCTCTTCCGGAACATAAGACCTAAACTCATTGGCAAAACGCCAAATAGGTATGTTAATAACGGTTCTTTTTCGCTTTTTCGTGTACGTTTTCTTTCTTTTCGGACCGATTTCGGCTCGTCAAAATATTTCACTATCTTCTGAGTAAGATATTTTACAACATCATTTCCCGCAGCCATCAACAAAACTCCTTTAATTCACCATTCACTGTCTAGTCTTGTCTATTTGCTCAGGAATTAAACCACTGTAACTCAACAAGTATTCGCTCACATACTTCATGTGCAGTCAGTTCGTCTGTTAAAATTGTGATATCACTTTTTTCGTAATGCTTTCGCCGCTCGTTATAAAGCTGAAAAATATCTTCTTTCGTATTTGTCAGCAACAATGGTCTTTTCTTTCGTTCCTCTTCTTTCATTAACCGATTCCACAATACAGGAAAGCTCGTTTTTAAATAAATAACTGTTCCTTTACTCTTCATATAAGTAAGGTTTTCTTCACGAACAACAGCTCCGCCTCCTGTCATGACAACGGCATGTTCGAGAGGAAGCTGACGAATAGCAAGAGATTCATAGTTTCTAAAGGCTTCTTCTCCTTCATGATGAAAAATTTCTTTTATCGTTTGTCCTCTTTGCTTCTCTATTGCAGAATCTACATCATATGGCGGAACTTCAAGCTGTTTGGAAAGGTGTTTTCCAACAGATGTTTTACCGCACCCCATAAAGCCTACTAAATATATGGTGTTCAACTTTAACCCTCCACCCATTTTGTAACGCTATTCTGGGTTACATTATAATATACTTTTACCTTTTTTGTATGTCGCTTATCTGTAAATGCTTCAATCAGGATCAATCTTTCGTCTTCTGGCGTTTGTTCAATCACCAAGTTAATCATTCCTTCATTCAAGATAAAACTCTTCTCCACCGGCAAGAACACAGAAGCATCCTTTGCATAATGGATTGCTCGCTCTACCCCTTGCTGCAGAAGCCGAGTTTGTTTTAATTGTTCTTCCTGCATAAAAACAAACTGTCTTTCAGATGAAACCTTCCCTGTGAAGTACCAAAAAAAGATAAGGATTATTAAACACATTGTAATTACGAGGGGATAGATGATCCCCTTTTCATTGTTCATTACTCGATCCTCCGAAAATAACGCTCATATTCTTTTCCTTGTGTATCAATAAGCTTTACGGCAAACAATGCATCCGAATGCTTTTTTAATACCATCTCACTAATATTCTGTACCCACACTTCATGTCCAAACCCATTTACTTGCTTGCGAATAAGAGAATGATATCTTGAGAAATTCAGTACATTGCCGTTCGAAAGTGTTACGGACAAAGAGTTGTTATTCACTTCAATAGACTTTCCTTCTCTTATTTCTTTTCCTAACATAGAAAAAAATAGGGAGGTTTCTTCCAGTTGCGTTATCGGAGGCGGCTTTTGGATAGGAATAAACAATAACGGTATGAGCGAGGAGAGCATAAGAAGTACTGTCAAAGCAATGAAAGCTTCCATCAAGCTATAACCCTTTTGAGAATCAGCATACTTAATAATAGCTTGAACATGCTTTGTACTCTTTTTTGTTAGATCCCTCAAAACTAATACAGATTTCATACTCATCTGTAACTCCCTTTTTAGTTATTAATGAATATGATGTGCCCTTTTGCGTCCACTGCATATCATATTGGACCTTCAACAAAGAAAGCCGATCAGCCTCTTCTATAGCAAACATTAGTTGCCTTGTAGTCTTTTGCTCTTGATTCAATATATAAACATAGGGAAGACAAATAGAAGCTACTGCAGAAAACAGCAATAAACCTAGCATGGATTCAAGCAGCAAATATCCATTATTGTTTCGCAACATAAAATTTCCCCTTGCCAAGCTGAAATACCACTTTATAGACAGCATCTTCTGAATAAATATAAAGTGTTCCTGCACGGCTTATGTTTCCGTTTTGATTGTATTGGATCGTCATTTCCATTGCTTGTCCTTCTATAGTAATATGCTTTGGAATAGGCCGGTTCAATACCTTATTTGAACTATAGGTTCCTACCTGGTACATATCTTTATCATTATTGAACGTTAAGCGGTACACACTGCTTTCATTAATTGCTTTTTGCTGCATAAGCATAATGTCCTTTTCAAGAGAGTTTAAAAAGTACACGGTCTTTCTGTTTTTTATAAACGAATTGAACTTCGGATAAGCAACAGAGCCTATCAGTCCAATGATTAAGAGAACGATCATCATTTCAATCAATAAATGACCAGACTGTTTATATTTACTCAGGTTGTTCATCCTCTTCATCCTTATTCACATACACTTTTCCTTCACTATCGATGAGCAAAGGTTCTTTATCGGGGCAGACTTTTGTATCGATATATTTATCATCAAAAAGTTGTTCAATTGTAGGCAGTTCATTCTTTTCCGCTTCATAAGCGCCTACCTGCCCTTGCACGAGATCAATCGTAGCTTCACAGCCAAGGGATTTAACGATAGCATTATTCTTAGTCATACTTGGCAATGCGATCAGCATCAAAACTGAAATAATGAGTAAGACAATCATCATTTCAATCAGGGTAAAACCTTTTTCATTTCTCATAAAAGCTTTTTCCTCCCTATAAAGCATCCATTAGTTGAAACATCGGCAAAAGCATTGAAGCAAACATAAGCAGGACAAAACCACCAATAATAGCAAAAAGGACAGGCTGTATTTTTTGCAGATCAGAAAGAATCTTCTCCTCCAATTCTATAAATATCCACTCTCCATATTGAATGAGTTCAAAACCTAGTGCCCCGTTTGCTTGTCCGAAACGAATGATATCGGTCATTTCTTTTGCATAAAAAGGTTTATGAAGCAAAAGTTCAGGCAATGTTTTTCCATCCATTAAACCTTTTTGCAGCCTGATACTCTCTTCTTGAAAAAAACCTTTTTTCATATGTCTTTCCATGACCATTAATGCATCTGTTACAGGTAAACCGCTCTTTAACATGGAACCAAAGTTAATGCTGAAATAATGTGAGTTCATCAGGAAAAGAAATTTTTTTAAAAAGGGGATCGTTGTTAATAACCTCATCTGATTAGAATAGCTTGTGTTTCTTCTTACATAGTAAACAGCAATCCAGCCAAGTAGAAAAGTTAATAAAGCCGCAATCAAGAGGTAAGGGAACAAAGATAGAAAAGACAGCATTATTGAGGTGAATGCTGGTGTCTTGACTTCCAACGAAGAAAACAGAAGAGAAAATTGAGGAAACAAAAAATAGTAAAAAAGGATACCGATCCAAACTGTAAGAAATAACAAGAACAAAGGATATCGAATCGATTTATTTAATCGCTCTTGCCATTCTGCCTTTTTTTTCATGAAATTCCCGTTTTCCATTAAACTATCTGTTAAATTTCCATTAACGATGTTTATTGACAATGAACTTATGACTTCATCCGGCAAATTAAGTTTTGAGAAAACCTCCAGAACAGGGCTACCTGCAGACAACGTTTCTAATAATTTCTCAATTAACTCCTGTTCTTTATTAGGTAAATGCGATCTTAAGAGCTCTATGCTTTTATTAATCGAGTAGCCTTGACTTAATAAAAGCCCGAGTTTATAAAGGAAAATGCCTTGAGAAGCTCTTTTCCACTTCTTCTTAAACATTTCCTTGCCACCCCATCCATCTTTCATAACTTTCTTTCGTTACAAATCCAGCTGCATATGCGTGATTAAAATAATATGCGAGACTTTTATAAAATGGCGGCACAGAAATGTCTTGTTTAAAAGCGGTTTCCAAGTCTTGATTGCTTAATATTTCATAAATTCCAGCTCTTCTAAAAGACCTTGATTTAAAACAGAAGTCACTGCATTGATCACCACAAAAACGGCATGGGATGGAAATCAGCCTTTGCGAAACAACCCCCATTAATGTTTGTTTCAATTCTGCCTCACTGATTCCAAATTCCCGAAGACGTTCTAAACAGCCTATACAATCCGAAGCATGCATGGTTGAGAGAACTAAATGTCCTGTTAAAGACGCACGGATAACAAGCCGAGCTGCAGTTTCATCACGTATTTCTCCTATCATGATTACATCAGGATCGTGGCGCAATAACGATTTAAATCCTTCACCATAAGTTACACCAGCTTTTTCGTTAATTTCCATTTGAAGAAATGTATCAACTTTTCGTTCTACAGGATCTTCTAAAGTGACTACCTGACGCTTGTAATGTTGTTGGAGATATTGAAGCAAAGAATAGAGCATTGTCGTTTTTCCTGAACCAGTAGGGCCAGTAAATAACAACAAACCGCTTGAACGTTTAAGAAGAAAAATGAGTTTCTGTAGTCTATGCGGGAAGAGAGATAGTTCATTAATCGAAAAGGATTCCTGCTGAGGAAGTATGCGGATGACAAGAGATTCATTAATTGCAGAAGGAATGGAAGATAGTCGAAGATGTACGTTACTATTATCTATAAATGCATCCATAGCACCGCTTTGAGGTTTACGGTGTTCACCAATATCCATTCTTGCTGAATATTTAAAATGAGAAATGACACGGACGTACTCTTCGAAACTAAGTGATCTGTATTCGAGCAATCTTTCATCGATGCGAAATTGTACTACTCCTCCTTTCTTTAGTGGTATGAAATGGATGTCTGATGCGTTTTGTTTTACCGCATCATTCAAAATAGAACTGCCTAAAATTTTGATTGGCAAGCATTATCGGCCTCCTTTTTGTTTCGTGTTATAACAATACTTCACACAAGTAAAAATCCCTTCAATTTTTTTAGAAATGACCGCATATAAATTTCGACACGGCTCATACTATTATTGTTGCATTGGGCTATAGCCAAGCGGTAAGGCAACGGACTTTGACTCCGTCATGCGTTGGTTCGAATCCAGCTAGCCCAGCCAAAAAAAATAAACACTCTTAAGGTTTTAAGAGTGCAAGATATCAGGACACATGACTTGAGATGTGTTCTTTTTCTTTTTTATGGCTTAATTTTTTCATATCGCCAGGACTGTATCCGGCAATCAGCAGTTCTCCATCTGTTACGAGCGGACGTTTAAGCAGCTTAGGATTCTTCGTTAAAAGTTCAAGCAATTCGTTTGTAGAAAGATCATAAATATCCACATCAAGCGATTTAAAAGATTGACTCCTTTTAGCCAGAATATCTTCAGTACCCGCTTTCGTCAGCTTTAGCAACTCTCTGAGCTCTTCGACTGAAGGTGTTTCTTTAAATAAATGTCTTTCTTCAAATGATACTTTATTTTGTTTAAGCCACATTTTCGCTTTCCGACATGAAGTGCAGCTGGGATATGTGTAAAACGTAATTGAATTCATATGACTTCACTCCTTTTGGTTTACATTACCTTTAAAAGAGGCATAATAAACCAAAATTAACCTACTCTGAGTAAATATATTTGAACTGTCTTTTTATCCGCTTACAATTGTCATTTACAAGAGAGTGGAAACTCATATATAATACTAAAGGATACAAGTATTGGCGAAAAAAGGAGGGATACATATGTCAAGAATGTATAAGGTACTGGGCTTTTGGACAGGGATCATTGGTGTCATGGCTTATCTTGGCGATATGCAGGACATGGCGTTATTGTTCCTAGGACAAACGATTATGTTCGTTTCATTAGGTTATTTGAACTTATCTGAACGTATGTATATTTATATCTTTGGTGCTTATTTAACAGTTTTCTTTGTCGGATTTACATACTGGTCAACATTTATGATGACTCCTGGAGCTGGCGGAGGCCATTAAGTTGATACTAGCAAATAAAAAACAGACCGTTATAGAACGGTCTGTTTTTTTTGTTGCACCATAACTTGAAAGCCATTGGCTAGTGTACTATCTAAAAGGAATGACCGGATCGCCCTGTTCCTTTTGTGTTCAGCAGAGAATGGGTCTGTTCCCTCGACATCATTCAAAAGTGCTAACATACCCTCTTTCAAGAGGAATTCTCCTTGCATGCTAAAATAGATAGTTTCGATTCCTTGTTCTTTTGCAGCATTTTCAACTTGATCCCAATCTACATGATAAGTTATATCCATGTCACCTGGATAAACAAGGGGGTTATTTTCAATTTTATGTTTATGATATCCGCGTATGCTGCCTCCTTTTAATGCATCTCTATTCCATTCTTCTCCTCTATAGCCATAATCAACAAAGAAATAGACACTGTTCCCGGCTGTCCATTCATAAAGATCTTTTAGCCAGTTCATCATCTGAAACGACATTTCAAGATCAAAATCACTTCTCCTTGTTGCGAATAGCTTATCTAATAAAGAATTGTCAGATGTTTTTATATAGTTATATCGAATCTCATCTTTATCTGCATCAAATCGAACAACTTTCTCAAACCAGTTGTTTTTTTGTTTTTGAAATATCCGTAATGGAAAGGCATCTAGTACTTCATTTGCAAAAATAATACCTTTAAAATCCGGATAAGAATCCTTCATTTCTTCAAATGAACTAAAAATGGTCACAGAAGAGAAACCTGTTAATTCATTTTGGAGAAGCTGACGGTGGTAAGGACTTTTCTCAACGATGATATAGGACAGTTGCTGCCCAAAACCTTTTTCTTTCCAGCTCAATAAAACTTGTTTTGCGAACCGTCCAGTTCCTGCTCCAAATTCTACTACGATAGGATCTAGTTCTTGTTCATGAATGGTCTTTGCAAAAACATCAGTCCAAACTTTTCCGAAAACATCTGAAATTGAACTGGATGTATAAAAATCACCGTTTTTCCCAATTTTCTTCTGTTCACTCATATAATATCCGTAATCAGGATGATAAAGAGCCCATTCCATAAATTGCTCCATCGTCATCCAGTCGTTCCGTCCCAAATAACTTTTCACAACATCTTGCAGGCTCAATTTTAAAACCCGCCTAAGAAAGGATTTGAGTCCATTTCCATTCCAATCGTCGTCTCCGGTCCATGACCAGATAGTACAACAGTCTCTTCAGGAAGATTCAATAATTTCTCATGAATACTCTTTAGCAATATATCCTGACTTCCTCCGTAAAGATCGGTTCTCCCAATGCTTCCTGCAAACAATGCATCCCCGGAAAAAACAGCTCCAGCGCTCTTCAAATAATAGGAAACACTCCCTGGTGAGTGCCCAGGAGTAGTCAGTATATCAAAAGAAAACGAGCCAATCTTTACGCTTCTATCATTATCCGTTAATAGGTTACTCGCAGGCTTAGCTGTGATATTTTGTCCAAAATACTTAGACCCGTTCTTTTTTGTATCAGTGAGCCAATCTTGCTCTTTTTTATGGATATATAGGGGCAGCTGGTATTTTCCCCTGACTTGATCTACTGCACCAATGTGATCAAAATGTGCATGTGTAAGCAAAACAGCCAGTGGTTTTAACTTTAGCGATTCTATATTTTGAATAATTTTAGAACCTTCACTGCCTGGATCTATAATGACCGCCTCATTCTTTGAATCATAAAGAATATATGTATTTTCCTGAACAGGTCCTACAGTTAGCTTTTTCCATCTCATGATTGTACCTCCAGTTTCAATTGCAAGCTCTTTCTTTCTATCTTACACTAAAATAGTCAAACATACGGAGGATATGCATGGATGTCTATTATGGTTATGAAAACATTTCATCAGAAGGTTTTTCGGTTCTCGACCGCGATGACGATCTCATCATTACGGATCATTGCACAGCTGGTTCAAACGAAGCGATTCCTTTACTGTTAATAAAGCCGTGTAAAACTTCTCTCCTTTTTGAGGATTATGGATTCTTTTCTGAAAGTGGGAAATGTTATTTATATCTTGATATGATTTGTGCTTTCACTATGAAGGGTGGGGAACAGAAGCAAAGAAATATGTTTCTTCTGCAAGCTGAAGAAGAATTAATAGCCATTGAAAATGAAACAGAGTCAATTTATTTTTTCAGCGAGCATAATAAACCGCTTATACTGAAATGGGCATCATCCTATGAGGTTAAGCTCGAATTCATATTGTTGTAAATGTTCACTCGACAAATAAGGATAAAACAAGTAAAATAATACAAGGTTATACCTGTGTGAAAGCGTTATACATAGGATTGGTATTACTCCAAAGCAAGGGGGCACAGAATAATGGGATTAGCCATTATATTCGGCTTAGTAGCTATTCTAGCTGCATTGGGACTATTACGTTCGTTAAAAATTAAAAACTTAATGGCAGCAGGATTTGCGTTCTTAACGTTTGCTGTATTTGGCTGGTTTACAGTCATGACTGTACTTGACGTATTAGTTGGCAGCGGCGGTTCAACAGGCCATTAAAATCCGAAAAACCATCAGAATCTTTATTCTGATGGTTTTTCTATACAAACAAACTTACATATACAAGCTGGCAATCAGTATACCTCGTGTTTCTTCATAAATTTTATCAAACTGGCCTAATGGCAATGGGTTAACTCCTAATCCAAGTTCGATAGTAAAACCTGGTCTTCTAAACTCCTGTATAAACCAGTCTTTATATCCTGCATAGCTGTCAACATACCTGATGGCTTTATAACCGCTGACACGTTCAAACTCCTCTGCAATATGCTGGGATTCAGGCATAGGTTCTTCCCCCTCAAAACCCCAGTAAAGCTCCTTTCCTTGCGTATGAAGAGCAACTACCCTGTCAAAATCATACTTTTGTGCAGCCTGAGCCATAACGATCGCTTCTGGTTCAGATAAAGGTGCTTTTCCAGGATAATCTCTAGGTGCTGGCTGCTTAGGTTTCCTTGGCTGTTCTAGTTCCCACCTTGCAGGGAACTGATTGTTTAAATCCACGCCTCTAATATTGGCTTTCCATGATGAAAAGTCTTTTTTCCCTTTGTTTAATTTCAATACAAAGTCTTTTATTTCTGCGTCCTTTGGAGGACCATGTAAAACAAGGTCAACTCCATCAGGATCGACCATTGGTACGGCAAATAACGTAGTATTTTTGTAAAGATCGAGTGAAGAGACATCACTCAAGGACTCTTCCACCGTTAAGGCACGAGCATACTCGTTAATAAACTTCATCAGGATTGCTGATGTGATCCATTCATTTCCATGAAAAGAACCGTTGATGTGCACTTTTTTCTTTCCCTTACCAATGATAAGCATATCAATGGGTTTCCCTTGAACAGAATGCCCAATAGTTTGTTTTTTAATAAACGGATAAGTTTCCATTAAATGATCTATGTCTTTCTCCAGCACTCGGCTGTCATATTTTCGTTTTCCTTGAATACAAGGAAACGGGAGGACATAAGGAATGTTTATTTCATCTTTTACAAATATCTCTTTAGGATCGACTTTTGGATTGAATAAGTAAAGTGCATCGATCGGTATATCCTTTTCCTCCGCAATTTTAAAGAAGGTGTCACCATTTTTTATCTTATAGCGCTGAACAGCAACCCCAGGCAAATGAACTATTTTTCCGGCTTCTATATTTCCAGAATGCACATTTGGATTTGAATCTTTAATTAAAGTGTAAGGGATAGACAAAAGTCTGGAATAGTACCAAAGTGAGTCCCCGTTCCTAACTAGAATTTCCAATCAAAGCCCTCCCAAAAAACGTTCTCTTAAAGATGTATGATAGCTGTGCACATATATGCAAAAAAAAGCACTCAGCCGAAGCTAAGTGCTTTGTATGGTTATTTGTTTTGTTTTGCCTTGTCTTTATCATAAAAGCGCAGCAAATCACCATAGATGATTCGATCTGACATATCCAGCTCCGTTTTTGCACGTTCAGCATAAGGCTCGCATGCATTATCTTCGCCTTCAACCGGTTTTCCAGTTGCCTTGTCGTAGCACTTTCCATCAGTAAAGACATTATCTTTCGTAATATAAGAGTTATCACGAAGTACTGCGAAATCTTCGCGGTCTTTAGAGAATAAGTCTGATCCTAATTGAATGTCACCTTTAGTATCAATTCCCAGCAAGTGAAGAATAGTCGGCTTTAAGTCGATTTGACCGCCTACTGTATTCATAACTTTACCTTTTTCACCTGGCATGTGGATAATCAATGGTACTTTTTGCAGTTGAGTTGATTCAAACGGTGTAATTTCTTTACCTAAGAATTGACCCATTGCATCGTTATGATTCTCAGAAATACCATAATGATCTCCATACATGATGAAGATTGAGTCTTCATATAATCCAGCTGCTTTTACATCAGCAAAGAATTCTTTTAAGGCTTCATCCGTGTAACGTACAGTTGTAAAATATCGGTTTACTGTTCCGTCATTTGAAGTCCATTCAGGAATCATTTCATCTTCTTCTTCCAAAGTGAAAGGGAAGTGATTCGTTAAAGTAATATATTTTGTATAGAATGGCTTATTCATAGCCTGCATTTCTTTCAAGTGAGGAATAGATTGTTTAAAGAAATCTTTATCCTTTAATCCCCAGCCGATTGAATTTTCAGGTGTAACATCAAAATCTTTTAATGAGTAATAGCGGTCATAACCGAAATTATCATACATGATATCACGATTCCAGAAACTCTTGTTGTTCGCATGCTGTACTGAAGAGTAATAGCCTTGCTCCTTCAAGATCTCTGGTGTCGCATTGTATTGATTTTGTGAATGTGTAAAGAATACTGCTCCACTTGGAAGCGGATATAGTGAGTTATCTAATAAGAACTCAGAATCAGATGTTTTCCCTTGCCCTGTTTGGTGATAGAAGTTCGGGAAGTAATAGCTGTCTTTAATCAAGTCATTCATAAACGGCGTAATTTCTTTTCCGTTTACAGACTCATTAATAACAAAGTTTTGTGTGGATTCTACAGAGATAATGAAAACGTTTTTGCCTTTAGCTTTACCAAACATTTCAGGGTTTGGTTCTTTATAATTGGCACGTGTATAGTTCTCAATATCTGTGATCTCGCTGCCATCCGCGAATGCACGCTGAGCTTTCGCTTTAGATTGAATGATTGAATCGTAAATATGATAGTTGTATGATCCAATATTCTTAATAAGCATCTCACGGTCAAATGTACGTGTTAATAACTGTGGACGCTCCGTTTCAGCAATACCAACGTTAACAATAAATAATACGATCGCCGCTGCATAAGTCAGTGTGATCTGTTTGCGTGATGCACGAGCAGGACGGTAATCAGCACGTCTCATAAAATAAGCTAAAATTACGATGTCAACAAACACTAAAACGTCTGTAGGCTGGATCAATTCAAAAACACTATTACCTAGATCACCCATGTTGCTTGTTTGAAACAAAACAGGAATGGTAATAAAGTCGTTAAAGAATCTGTAAAATACCATGTTTGCATACATAATAAAACTCATGATCGCACTAATGGCAATAATCATTCTTCTATGAGCTTTACCTTTAAAATAAAGCGTAATACCTAAGAATAAGATGACCGAACTGATTGGATTTATAAATAGGATCAGTTCCTGAATTTTATTGTCCATCGGCAGTTCAAATGCAGTTTTATAAACGATATATGTTTTAACCCATAATAAAGCAATTGCTATAAAGAAAAACTTATAATCAGCAAAAGCTTGTTTCATTTTTTCCTTCATAATGTTCTCTGACCTCCTCAATCAAAAAGAACTTGTGCAGTGAAATTTAAATGTTATTTTTTATACGTTCCTTATCCGCTGTATCCATCGGGAATGTAAATCACCATTTACAAAACCTTAACTAAAGGATTACATAAAGAGTATAATAAATGGTTTTGCACAAGAATTCAATACCCTAACGTACTATTTCAAGATTCTGACAAATAGGACAACAAAACTATATTAGTTTTACCCTTTTTTTTCATCCATAAACAATTAGACGAACCTTTGCCGAAAAAGTTTCAAAAAAATAAAGAACCACTTTCTGTGGCTCTCTATTTTTATATAGTATTTATAGGTTATGTTTTGCCAGCCAAGCTCCACCTATTACACCAGCGTCGTTGCCCAAAGTTGCAACAGTAAGCGTTGCTCCCTCTGCTACTCGCGGAAGTGCAAAACGTTTAAATTCATTTTTAAGTCTGGACATGAGTACGTGACCAGCTTTTGAAACGCCCCCACCTATAACAATTTTCCCAGGATTAATACTGTTGGAAAGGTTTGCGATGACAAGTCCTAAATGAAATGCTACTTCGTCTAAGGTATCAATTGCTGCCTGATCACCATTCTCAGCTGCTTCAGCAACATCTTTTGCTTTAAGTTCCCCATGATTCTTTAAAATTTCATTAAGAGATGAAGATACATCACCTGCTGCTTTTTCTTTCGCGATCCTAGCTATTCCTGTAGCAGATGCAATGGTCTCAATACATCCGGATTTTCCGCAATTACAATGAGCTCCACCTTCTGGAATAGATGTAATATGTCCAATCTCGCCTGCCATCCCATTCGTGCCATGCATGATATGGCCATTCACAATAATTCCGCCTCCGACACCAGTTCCTAGCGTAACCATAAGTAGATTTCCTTCGCCATCTCCTGCACCGCGCCACATTTCACCTATCGCTGCAATATTTGCATCATTGTCTATCGTAACCGAAAGACCTGTAGCTTTTTCAAGCTCGTCTTTCAAGGCATAATTTCGCCATCCAATATTAACGGCATGATAGATGAACCCCGTTTTCATGTCAATAAATCCTGGTGCACCCATACCGATCGCAGCGAGTTTTTCGCTTTTTTCAGAAAGTTGATCTAATTTGGCACTGATTGAATCGGCAATGTCACTGACAATATGTTTGCCGTCTTCAGAAATATTAGTTGGAATTTCCCACTTCTCGACAATATGACCATCAAGTGTTATAAAAGCTATTTTTATTGTTGTTCCGCCTAAGTCTACGCCAACTAGCCATTTTTCCATTTTGCTTCATCCTCTATTGTAATTTATTGTTTGCTGAACGAATAATAAGAATTGCTGTTTTGTATTCGTTTACATCGATAAGCTTCTGATTATAGAGTTCACGAATTTCTTCTTGTATTAGTTCTAAATCTGCAGCTGGGTTTCCTGTATAAATAATGGTTCCAAATCTTTTCAATAACTGCTGCACATCATACATTGTTTTCATTTTCTATCACCTACGTCATTATAACAAAAGTTACGGGACCGAATGCAAGCCTTTGCACATTATTCTCACAAAAAACAGGCCATTATTTCTGAGGATGCCGAAAAACCTGTTGAACAAAAAAGAATCAAACCACCTCGATCAGAGTTGGTTTGATCCATTTTTTTGCATACAAACATGTAAGGATTGTAGCGGGAGGGTACTGACTCCTCGAAAATGAAATTCACATTTTCTTCGTGCAAGGCAAAGCTGCCGAAGCCTTCCTTGTCCTGCGGGACGAGTGGGACAGGTGAGCCCCGCGGAAAGCATGTACCCTGGAGCGGAGATCCCCGAATTCAATATTTTATTTAGGAACTTTTTCAGTGCCCTCTTTTTTATCTACCTGTTTTACGTTTTAACGATCTGGATCCTTAGGATGAAGAACAACAGGTCTTCTGTTTTTTAATGGCATTGGAATTCTAAATATCACGTCTCTGATGGCTTTATAGTTAAAAGGTATGAACGGCCATAAGTATGGAATATGAAATGATTTAAAAGAAACAAAAAATAAAATGGCTAACGTAAACCCTGCCATATAGCCAGGTACTCCAAAAAGAGCTGTAAGTCCTAATAATGAAAGCCTTAATAATCGATTAGCAAGGCTAAGTTCGTAAGTTGGTGTAGCAAAAGTTCCGATCGCGGCTACTGCTATATATAACACGACTTCATTCACGAACAACCCGACCTCGATAGCAACTTGTCCGATTACGATAGCCGAAACAAGTCCTAATCCTGTCGATACAGATGTAGGGGTATGAATGGTTGCCATCCTGAGCATGTCCATACCAAGTTCAATGATGATAAACTGTAAAAAAAGCGGAACAACCCCAATCTCCTCGGGACCAATAAAACTGAGACCAATGGGCAGCAGGTCTTTTTGAACAGAAAACAAATACCAAAGCGGCAGCAGAAAAATGGAAATCCATACAGCTAAAAAACGAACAAACCTTAAATACGCACCTACGATTGGTTTTTGTCTATATTCTTCTGCATGTTGAAGATGATGCCAAAATGTAGTTGGCGTTATAAGAACAGAAGGTGATCCGTCTACAAAAACAAGAACATGTCCTTCAAATAGATGCACAGCTGCAGTATCAGGACGTTCTGTATACCTCACTAACGGATAAGGATTCAAGTGCCTTCCGCAAATAAATTCCTCAACCGTTTTCTCTCCCATCGGAAGTCCATCCGTATCAATCTTTTTCAGGGAATCCTTAATTCGTCCCACGATATGCGGGTCAGCTATGTCTTCTATATAGGAGATGCATATATCTGTTTTGGAGCGCCTTCCGATACTCATATATTCCATTCGTAATGACCGATCACGTACTCTTCTTCTCGTCAATGCTGTATTGAATATAATCGTCTCTACAAAGCCATCTCTCGCTCCCCTTACAACACGCTCAACATCAGGCTCTTCTGGTCCGCGGACGGGGTATGTTCTGGCATCAATCTGTATGATCTCTGGAACGCCTTCAACGATAAGAACAGTTGGTCCGCTCAAAACCCAATCGATCCCCTGGTTAAGATCATCAGATTTAGAAATCTCAACATAAGGGATATACGTTTTCATTAATCTCAAAAGCGGATCCGGATCTAGCTGTTCGGGTTCAAGGTCTGCTAAGAGCTTCATTAGATAGTGAAGAATATCATCTTTCACAAATCCATCCACCATGAACAGTGCCATTCTTCTGCCTGCATATTCTAAGTCCAAATGGATGCAGTCAAAACTAATATCTACACCTAGTTGTTTCTTCATATATTGAACGTTTTCGTCAAAATCCTGTGAAAGAGGCTGTTTTTTTGGCAGATAAGACATTTTTCATCACTCCTCTGCCTATCATCCTTTACTTTCTCTAATCTTTTCATACCTCCAAACAACAAAATCCCAGCGCGTTTGGCTGGGATTTCAGATCTTCTATACGAGGTTTGAATGTAGGTATATCTTTATTAGATTAGCTGTATGTTCCAATGATTTAAGATGTGTCCGCTCATATGCATGTGATGCATCGATCCCAGGTCCGATTAAACCATGTACCACATCAGCACCTGCTCTAATAGCCGCAGTAGCGTCTGACCCATAGAAAGGATAGATGTCTACTTTATAGGCAATTCCGTTCTTCTCAGCTAATTCAACCAGATGTTTTCGTAATCCAAAGTGATAAGGTCCACCAGAATCCTTCGCACAAATACTGACAGTAAACTCATCTGTTGTTTGTCCATCACCGATCGCGCCCATGTCTACTGCTAAATATTCGACAGTCTGTTCTGGGATATTGGAGTTGCCCCCAAACCCAATCTCTTCATTATTACTGATCAAGAAATGTGTCGTGTAAGGTAATTTAGTTGATGTTTTCTGAATTTCGTTAACAAGGTGCATTAAAATGGCCACACTTGCTTTGTCATCAAGATGCCTGGACTTTATAAAACCACTTTCCGTTTCATCAAAACGCGGACTAAAAGAAACGAAATCACCAACGGAAACCCCTGCTTCCTCAGCATCCTTTTTTGAATGAAACTCTTGGTCTACCCTTACCTCTATGTTCTTTTCATCCCTCTTCAAATCCCCCATACCTTTATACACATGTGCTGATGTCTGATGCATCAAGACTGTCCCCGAGAAACGATCGCCCTTTGAAGTATGAATCGTACAATATTCCCCTTCGACCGTGTTCCAATAATAACCGCCGATTTTATCTAATTTTAAGCGTCCGTCACTTTTTATTTCTTTTACCATCGCACCAAGTGTATCCACGTGAGCTGTTAACAAACGGTGTTTAGTATCATCTTCTCCTTTAATTGTTGCAAGCAAAGCTCCTTTGTTCGTGACTTTAAAAGGTACTTCGTTTTTTTCAAAGAACTGCTTCATGTGATGAATAGCAGCTTCTGTATTCCCAGAAGGACTTGGTATATGTACTAATTCTTTAATAAATCTTACAATCTCATCTGTTTGTATTTCCATTTTCTTCTCCTCCTTATGTGTAAACATTACATTGTGATATTTTCGTTTTCCACCTTCTAATTTACTCGAAAGCGCATACAATTTAGGAACTAGTTTGTCCTAGAGGAGGCACAGGTAATGAAGAGGAAAATTTCGATATTCACGCTGATAATTATACTTGTAATAGGTATCATCTACCAGCCGTTTATCAAAAAAGAGGCTCGTGAAAGTATTACATTTTTTCCGATAGACAACTCTTTCTCTTTTACTGAAGCAGTCACATCTCTAAAATTTATAGAAGGAACTGCTTCAAACTATAAATTTAAATGGGACGTAGAATCGGAGTCTTCCGAAAATGTCTATTTAAGACAAGATATCGCCATGATCTTTGAAAACGGAAAACTTACAAACAAGATGACTGAGTGGAAAACAACTGCAAAATCGATAGACCTGGAGAAAAATATAGAGGGAAAAACTCCTGGGTTATGGGAGGCCATCTCCTATCATCAGGGTGAAATTCATCTTAATGAAGAAAAATACCGTTCCGTTCAAAAAATGAGCAGTGATTTTCTATACACCGTTAAACCAAATAACACATTTACCGGATTTAAAAAAACTGCTTCTCCATCAGAAAGGCGTCTGAAAAACACTTTAGATCAAGAGACAAATAAATACCTTCAAGATACTTTAAAAGAGATTCTGGATTATTATCAAATAAATAGAAACAATTATTATGTGATTTCACTTCAGTCATTAACAAGCTATAACGAAAAAGCACTGCCCGGATTTAACCAGGTTAAAAGCCAGGAGATTATAGGGAAACTATGGGAGGGACTTTATAAAAATTATTTTATAAACATCACAACAAAAACTGGCAAGAAGATCAGCCCCATAAGAAGCAGCATGCCTTATATATTGTTGAGCAAAGATAAAACACACTTATTTGTTTTGTTTCAAACCCCAGCTGGGGAAAACATTCAGCTCATTCAATACATTTCCTGATTACACTTCTTAAATCATCTGCAGAATTGCAGTTGAATATGTGTGTATTTGTTTGTGCTTGGGTTAGTTTTAAAGGATTCCACCATATTCCTGTCCACCCAGCTTTTACAGCTGGGTGGATATCAAAACTGTATGAGTCGCCCACATAATAAAAATGAGCCGCTTGTATTCTGCTTTTTACATATTCAAATATTTCAATGCTAGGTTTGGCGCAAGAAAGTTCTGAGGAAATAAAAATATTGTCTGAGAAACTTAGACCCAGCATACTTAGCTTTTTTCTTTGCAGTTCGGACGCTCCATTTGAAATGATCCCTGCTACACACCCTTGCCTTTGTGTTAAATCAATAATTTCTTTGATCCAAGGATAAGGTATAACAAATGAAGGTATCTTCTCTTCACAAAGTTTTCGAAAATAATCGATCCGTTTTATATCAACCGATTGGATATTTAAAGATAACAATGAAGAAACAAGCCTGTTTCTTTGATATTCCTCACGTGTTAAACTTTTATCCTCATAAGCTGGCCAATACAAATCACAATAGATTTTATATGCTGCAAACCATTCTTCGGCTTTTACCGGCTTCTTCAGAACAGGATGAAAAATTGATTTAAAGGCAAATAAAGAAGCCTGCTTAAAGGAGGCTTCATAGTCAAATAACGTATTATCCAGATCAAAAAAGAAAGCTTTGCTATTTGAAGCGTTCATATTAGATCAATTCATCCATCATTTTTGAACGCAATCCCGGAAAAGACATAGCACTCCCTACAACAAAACGTCTAATAAAAGGTTGTCCCAGCGCCATGTTGATCAGACGATAACGCATTCTATAACCGAGCATTACAGCAAGGAATAACAAAAAGCCTTTAATCATAAATCCTTTCATAAAAAAACCTCCTTGCTTATACTTTCTGTGTTTGATGGTATTTTTATTCGTAAACAAGTCTTGCGAAATATTCTTCATACATTTCTTGGGCAATTTTTGTGTCCTCTGTCCCTTTTACATGGATTCGACCATCTTTAAATATTGCAACATCTAATCCGTTTATTGTGACTCTAAGCAAAAAGGGAGTTAAGATAGGGTGGTGCAGTGCAAGTTCTGATTCTAGCTGGTTAAGATCAAATAATCTATTCGTTGATAGTTGCACAGTCTTTCTCCCGCATAGAACGATTGCTTCCAAAAAATCTTTTTGAAGAGCCGGGTATATATTCTTGATGCAAACTGGACAATCCGCTTTAGAAAGAGGAAGTTTTGTTTCCATATTCATTCTCGTCCAGACATCAAATGTTAACATCTTTGGTGTGATTAAGGCTGATTGGCCTGTAAGAATTTTAAGCGCTTCCACCGTTTGATAGGATGCCGTAATTTCAACTGCTGGCATAATCACACCATTTGCATCGCACGTTTCCCCTAACATCCGTCCTCCTAATAAACAGCGAAGACAACAAGTCTGATCTCGTAGAAATACCGCCACAGTCCCTGTAGAACCAGCGACCCCTCCATAAACGTATGGGATGTTATTTTTCATACATACATCATTCAGTATGTACCGCGTTTCAAAATTGTCAGTTCCGTCCAAGACCACATCCGCATCTTCCACAAGCTTTTCTGCGTTATGCCCTGTAAGTTGCTTAAAATGTACTTCAATATCTACTGAAGAATTAATAGCGTTTAGACGTTCTTTCGCTGCAATAACTTTCGGAACCATATCTTCTGAGTCTTTTTCAATAAAAAGAGTCTGTCGCTGTAAATTTGATTCTTCTACTACATCGCGGTCTATTAATATTAATCGTCCTATGCCTGCACGCGCCAGCTGATGTGCTAAAGCTGAACCAAGAGCTCCAACTCCTGCAATCACAGCAGTTTTTGTTTGCAGGATAGCCTGTCCCTCTTTACCGATTGGACGGAAGAGCTCTTGTTTTTCATACCGATTCATTGGCTGCCTCCTCAATGATCCCGATTAGCTCGTTTGTTGTGTTCACATTTTTAAAAAAATGTTCTTCCTCTTCTTCTACTTCTATATACTTGGTGTTTTTTTTCTGAAGGAGCTTTAATACTTTAAAGATATTTTCTTGCAAACAGGAAGTAATATCAGGTAAACATGTTTTTTTATATACTCCGTTTAATGGATATATTTTTTCGTTTAATACAGGGATAACACAATCATATTCTCCCTCTTGTGCAGCTGTAAGCCATTTTCGATACATACTGCTGCTCATTAAAGGCATGTCACACGGGGCGATAAGATAGTAATCAGCTTTTTGGCTGATCATTCCGGTATAAATACCTGCTAACGGACCTTTTCCTTTGTAGCGTGGTACATCTTCAAGAATACGTATGGACTTTGAGCTATTTTTCGTTAGAGTGTACCGTAGCTCCTCACGTGAAATAACTAAGATCACATCCGTATGAGGCGTCAGTGATTCCACTGAATACTCTACAAACGTTTTATTATTCCACTCTGCTAATGCTTTCGGGCTTCCAAATCTCCTGGATTCGCCGCCAGCTAAAACGATACCTGCACAAATCACTGAACTGTCCATGTGTATAATCCCCCCGCTATTAACGCGCCAATAATCGTAGAGCTAAAATTAACAAGATTATTTGTTACCCATGGTAAACCAAATATTCTCACTGTTTTCATTTTGCAATGCCACTTACTCTCAGTTTCTGTTTTACAAACTTGGCAATAATACTTTTGTTCGAACCAAGCTCCAAAAAGGGTATCAGCAACATTTCCAAAAAAACCCGCAAAAATAATAATAAGAGTTCCCATGAAAGTTGATGAATCGAATAGAAAATAATAACTTGCCCCAATTGCTGCAGCACCTAAAACCGCAGCGATCGTTCCTAATCCCGTAACAGCTCCTGAAAGTCCTGCTTCAACCTTTCTCCACTCTTTTAAGTGAAAGGGCTTTGTTTTGGACAGTATTCCGATCTCAGAAGCCCACGTATCTGCTGTAGCGGTCGCAAGTGCACCTGCAAATACCATTAACCATAATGGGTCTGGCATTAAAATATCCCCTATTGCAGCAAGAGAAGATGTACCTCCGTTCGCAAACACTTGACCGGCTGTGCGCCCCTTCTTGTCTTCTAAAGGTTCTGCATTATAATCTATTTTCACTTCTCTTTTCCATTTTGTTAAAAGGGATGATGTTAGAAAAAATACCGCTAAAATAACTAAACCCTGCCATGCAAAAGAATAAAAGATAAGAGCACCTGTAATAAATGCTGCTGTACTTCCCCTAAGTGTAAGCAGCTTAAAAATAAAGGAGACCATACAAAGCAGACCAATCCCCACAAAAAAGAAAACTTCCATTATATATAGCGTCCTTCTTCAGTAATAATTTGTTCAACTGGTACATCAAATTCTTCAAAAGGCAGTTGTTCTGCCGTTTGAAATGAGTAGCAGATCGATAATGTTGAACCTTGATAGTTCTTTAAGAAACGGTCATAATAGCCGCCTCCGTAACCAATCCTGTATCCTTTTTTGTCAAAAACCAGCCCAGGTACGATAAGCAAGTCGATCGTTTCTTTAGGGATTACATTTGTTCTTTCAGCAATTGGTTCATAGAGGTCCATATACACATTCTCTAAATCATTAAAGGAATTCAGTTCTCTAAATTCCATCATTTTGTCAGCCGAATAGCATTTTGGTACACAAACAGTTTTTCCTTCCTCCCATGCTTTCTTTATAATAGTTGTCGTGTCTAGTTCAAATTTCCTGGAAACAGTAATTCCGATAAAGTTTGAATTTTGCCAGAGTTCTGTTTCAAATAATTGTCCCGCTATTTTTGCGCTCAGTACCTTTCGATCATTTGCCTCCATAGAGAGTAATTCATTCTTTATCTTTTTTCGCCATTCAGACTTCGTCATTTGCAGCACCTCTTATGAATTGAATTATGCCTTAATCATAGCACGTGTCCTATAAGAGACAAAAAAAAAACAGTGATAGAGTCGCCAGTATTTTTTAAGGCTTCTTTTTCAAAAAACGAATTAAGCTATCTACGTGAATCGATGTAGTATCAAATAGTTCAATATCTTTCCAGTCATCTTGTTTTAGAAAGATTGGAAGTTCAGTACACCCTAAAATCAATCCATTAATTTTATATTTACTATTTAACTGTTGAATCATGTTCTCTACGGCCATTATATCCTCTTTAATGAATATGCCTCTGGAAAATTGTTTGAAAATCTTTTCCTGCAAGAAGTCTTGCTCGGTTATTTCAGGAACAAAAATTTGGATTTCAGTGTTTATAAAAGGTTTTCTGTATAGATTGCTCTGCATAGTCGGAATCGTCCCTAATAGGCCGATCCGGTTCTTATTGCTTTTTATTACTTCATCAGAGGTCGCATCTAATATGCTGATCACAGGAACACTAACATTCCTTGTAATTTCTTCATAAAAGAGATGAGGAGTATTCGAAGCAATAAGGATAACATCAGCACCAGCTTGCATTAGATCATTCATGGATTCAGATAAATATTGTATGAGCTGCTGATCCTTCTTTCCCGTTGTTAAATGATGCACTTTACTCACATCTACACTTTCAATAACCATCTCAGGAAAAGCTGAGGAGTCTATCTCCGTTTGATACTTGTTTATAATCAGCTTGTAGTATTCTATCGTAGCCTGTGGAGTCAAACCGCCTAAAATCCCAATTTTCATTCTATCCGCTCCCCAATCCTTAGCTTTTATTAAGTTCTATGTACGAAAAAACGCCTGATTCCTCATTCTCATGGGAGTCAGGCGTTCTTAAGTGAAATTACTTCGTTTCACGGTGAACTGTGTATTTCTTTAAACGCGGGCTGTATTTTTTAAGCTCTAAACGGTCTGGATTTGTACGCTTGTTTTTAGTAGTGATGTAGTTACGATCACCAGTCTCAGTACAAGCTAAAGTAATGTTTACACGCATTGTTGTTTCCCTCCACATCTTTACCAAAGTACATATTAATGGTTACTAACAGTCATTATTCTCTATTAAACCATACTTTAACATGATAACAAATTCTTATCTAACGGGCAAGAGAGTTTTGTGAAAGTTTCTGATATACGGTCGTATATTCTTTTAAAACATCGACAAAAGTAGCATGCGACCATGTTAGAGGAGCCACTGATAATGCATCACCTGTGAATGGGTGGAGCTGTTCTGGCAATACCCCCGTTGAAAAACTATGCTCTTGGACCCAGCGCAAAATTTCGTGTGGCCGTTCTAAATCATATACTGTTTTTGCCTTTTGAATGTACCATTTTGCTACCCAAAGTGTACAAATCAGCCATGGGTTTCCTGGAACCCTTCCAACTTCATGTGTTTGCTGAAAATAGTAATCGTTAGTGTACCTTGCAATCCCACCGACGTTCGTTTTTATACTTAAATCCTCTTCCATCTGATGCATCGTACGGATCACTCTTTCATCATCTGCTGGAAATACACCAAAGGCAAATAAGGCATACATGCTTGATTCCATCGTAAAATCCTTTTTATAAGCATTATCATCTAATAAATAGATGCCTCTGATGAATCTGCCCGCACCTTCATCATACAGATGTTTTTCCATACCTGCTTTAATGCGTTCGGCACCTTTTTTATATCGTTCAGCCCGATCATCTTCTCCAAAAAGTGTTGCAAAGGAATATGCAGCCATCAGTCCCCCATATACACTGCTTGCTGTAAACGTAAATATCCCTCTCCTTTCCTCCCAAAGATCATAAGATTGCAGAGGTAGGTCGAGTTCACTATGCATATATTGGAGCAAAAATCTGGCACTTGGTCTGACAAGTGAACGATAAAGAGATTGAGCAAATTCAATATCACCCGTTTCTTTATAGTGCTCCCAGAACGCCCACAAAACAAGTGCAGTTTCATCTTCTTGAATAGGAAGCTGGCTTGCTCCATCTTTATCGATCATCGGATGCCATGAAGAACCAATGGAACCGTCTGGATTATATTTATGATGCAGGTACCCTTCTTTCGTAAGAACTTCAGCACATCTTCTATAAAAATTTTTAACCATGCCGTGAAATCCTGCTTTCGCAGCAGCTGCTGCTATTAACGCTCCGTCTCTTGGCCACATATAACTGTAATGATCGCGGTTATATTGTTGTATATCAGAGTCATTTGCTGCGATGATATAGCCATTCTCATTCGTTTGCGTACGCAAAATAAGCAGACTGCGGTTGTATAGATCGAGCAGTTCGTCTGAAAGATTGCATGGGTTAATCTTCGTTTTGTTAACCCATCTTCGCCAATAAACATCAATTTTGTCCAGTGTTAATGATGGGCCGATCTCCATTAGATAATCAAAAAGAGAAAAAACCTCTTCTCTGCTTTTCCCAACTGTCAGGGAATAAAATGCTTCTTTTGTTTCATTGGGCGGTATGACTCCAGTGACCGAGAACGTACTGTCTATCGATCCTTGAGCAATTGGATTCACATGAAGATGGCCATCTTCAGCATCCTTCCATGTACCCTCTGCGCTTAAAAACCGTTTTATACCTGTGGTGTATTGATCCATTCCTTTTCCATCTAAAGAAGCATGAAACAAAAAATATCGATTCTTTTTATAATGGATAATGACTGACTTATGAGGATCGTAGTAGGCAGTATCACCGACCTCGGTCTCGTAAATGGAAAGATCCTGGTGAAAGAAAAGCTTAATATTCTTTTCTACATCTGTTTCATTCATAATACTGATCTTCCTCATAAACATGTTTTCTCTTTGATGTACAGCATCTTCAATCTTCAGGCACACACCCTCTTTTTTATTCCTTGCGAAGGACTGAGTGACTAAAGAGTCACTGCGGTAACCAGGTTCTACCACCCATTCTCTAGAAGAAAGCCAAGAAAAGGAGCCATTGATACTGGCTCCTACTCGGTTTACATGTCCCTGAACATGATTCTGCTGACCAACATAAGGAAAATAGATGTCTCTAATCTGCAAAAAATCATCTAAGTTGATAAGTAAATTACCGTTACCTAAAACTAAATGTCTTGGCATACTTTACACCCGCTGATACAGCTGAATTTTTTCGATGTATTGTGAAGCAGCCTGTTTTGCTTGTTCGGGATCCGTATTTTGAGAATAAACTGTGAAAACAGGTTGTTCTACATCAGGTAAAATTAATGTCCAGCCCCCTTCTGGATGAAATACCTTTATTCCATCTAGAAGCTCTACATTGTTATCCCTTATATCTTCCATCAGCCTTCGCATTACGCGTCCTTTTTTATCCTTTGGACATGGTACATATTCTCTCAACATATGCACATCAGGCAGCATTTTTACGAGCTCTGAAAGTGTTATTTGCTGCATCGCCATCACTTCAAGGATATGAACAAATGCATATTGTGCATCGTATTGATAGTTTAGGACCCCTTCGCCAACTTCCATTATGGATCTTGGGTTGGCTTTGGTACGGATCAGTTTCCCTTTTAGCCGTTCTGCGATTGAATCTAAAGCAGAAGATCCATAAACAGGAATAGCCATTTCCTTTTGTTTGCCCTGAGAAAAAGCTGTGAAAACGTAAAGAGCCAGCATGGTTTCTTCGTCTAAGACTTCACCAGTTTCTGTAATCAATCGCAAGGTTTCTCCTGCTTCACCAATCAACACACCAATGTTGGCATTTGTTACTCTAACAAATGAAGCCATTTCTTCAGGCTTCGTCTGATAAGGAGCAGTTAGAATTTCACAGTTAAGCCTATTATAGAGATTCGGAATAAAATTCAAATACGGCTGATGATTATAATTCACAACAACCCTGAATTTTGCTTCTTGTATTCTTTTTTCCTGTATTTCTTCAAGCAGTGCAGAAATATAATCCTCGTGTTTATTGGCCTGTACCGCCCCTTTACCAATTCTATCAAACGATGCCCGTCTATAATCTTCCTGCCAGTATGCATTTTCAATTTTTCTTTCAAGATCGGAGTGGATCGGCAAACCTTTGTTATCATAAAACTCGATCATTAATTGTTTTTCACCAGTAGGGTTTGAGAAACGGACGTAAACCCCGCCTTCCAAACGCTCTTCCTCGATTGAAAATCTGACTACTGGTGCCACCGTCGGGCTGATATCAAGTGTATGTACACCTGAAGAATGAAGTCCTTGGATAAAAGATTGCTTGATCATTACAGAAAAATCATGCGAATCACTTGCGATCAGAATCTGTGAACCATACGGAAGAACCGCACCGTATGCAGACGCTAGTCTTGCGATATAATCAGGAGTAATTTCAACATTCGCTATCCCTGAAACTCCCCTTGAACCAAACAAAGACTTGGTCGCCTTTTTTCCCCACACGATTGAAGTATGAACAAGTGCCTCTTCAAAGATTTCTTTTTCCGGCCATATTTTCACATCCGGTTTTAAAGTTGCACTTTTGCCGATCGTACAATGATTCCCTACTACAGCATGCTCAAATATCGATGCATCTTTCTCAACTTTTGTACCATTGGCAATAGTAGCACCTCTCAGCTCACATTGATCGCCTACAAAAACATCATTCCATAAAACTGTTTTTTTCAATGAACTTCCCGAACTCACCACACTATTTTTTCCCACAACAGACAGTTTGCCAACATGAGCTCCTCTTCGTACGACAGCGCCATCTGCAATACTTATAGGACCCTCGATCTTAGCTCCTTCTTCAATAAAAACGTTCTCACCAATCCAGATGCCAGGTTCAACCTCTTTTCCAACAATGGGAAGATTGACAAGGCCATTTAACATATCATAATGAGACTGGCGATATTGCTGCAGACTTCCGATATCTGACCAGTAACCATCTGCTTGATACCCGAACAGATTTTTATCTTCCTTCATTAGTAAAGGAAATAAATCTTTACTGAAATCAACAGGTACATCTTTTTCGATATATTGGAAAACCTCTGGCTCAAGAACGTAGATACCAGTATTCACTGTATCACTGAAAACTTCATTCCAGCTTGGTTTTTCTAAGAATCGTATGATCTTACCTTCCTGATTCGTCATGATTACACCATATTCCAAAGGGGATTCTACTTGTTTCATAAAAATTGTAACAAGAGAATCCTTTTCTTCATGAAAATCAATCCCTTTTTCCAGGTCAAAATCAGTTAAAGCATCTCCGCTAATGACAATAAACCGTTCATCTAAAAAATCTTCAGCATTTTTAATCGAACCTGCAGTTCCAAGAGGGGAATCTTCTACAAAATAATGGAGATTGACTCCAAAATTCCGACCATCTCCAAAATAGTTTTTGATGGCATCTGGAAGATAATGAACGGTAACAGCAATATCCGTTATTCCGTACCTTTTTAACAGCTCAATGCCGTATTCCATAACCGGCTTGTGAAGCATGGGCACCATAGGTTTTGGCATGTTGCATGTAAGAGGTCTTAAACGTGTTCCTTTTCCGCCAGCCATGATTACACCTTTCATTACACCATTCCTCCTACTTTTGCTGTATTATTTTGAACTTTGTTATATAAGTCAGCAGTTTTTTCTGCAATCGAATCCCAGCTGAAAACGGTTCTAGCTGTTTCTTCACCTTTTCTAGTCATTTCTTTGCAATGTTCACGATTAGCAATCATATATTCTACTGCCCATACAATGCTGTGAGGGTCATTCGGATAGATTTTCAGGCCGGTTTCCTCGTGCTCTATAATTTCTTTTAATCCTCCGGTGTCAGAGACAATCGTTAATTTTCCAGCAGCCATCCCCTCAAGTGCAACGATGCCAAAAGGTTCATAATGACTTGGAAAAAGTGCTGCGTCCGCTTTTGCAAACCACGTATTTCTCTCCTCATCACTGACAAAACCGGCCAAATGAACATGATTTTCTAAATGTTTTTTTCTCACCATTTCATTTAGTTCATCAAATAGAGGTCCCTTACCGGCAATCACAAATTTCACTTGAAGTCCTTTGTTTCTTAAAATATCTGCAGCTTCAACAATCGTTTGAAAGCCTTTTTCTTTTACGAGCCTTCCTACTGAAAATAGCAATAGTTCATTATCAGATCGATTATCACCATTAAGTTCATCATTCGATGATTCAGCTATAATCTGCTGCGGATCTATTCCATTAGGCAGAATTGCAATTTTATCCTCAGGTATTTGAAAAACATCCGTAAGTTCTTTTTTCATGTAAGTACTGCAGACAATGAGGCTATCAGAACCATCCATCAGCTCCCACTCTTTTTGATTAATCTCATATTGAAGAGGTGAAGTGATCCCATTGTTTCTTCCATGTTCTGTAGCATGTATTGTCGTAATTAACGGAAGTTCTAAATCTCTTTTTACCGCTAACGCAGCAACAGATACGAGCCAATCATGAGCATGAATACAGTCAAACTTAATTTTCTTGGATAGTTCAATAGCATAATCGGCCATTGCTAGATTCAAGCTACCCGTCCAATGAAAGAAAGATTCAAAAGATGGCTGTTTCCCTTTAATCCTGTATACATGAACGCCATTATTAATTTCGTATTCTGGATAGCCGTCTACTGACGAAGTGAGCACATACACTTCATGCCCCAAGTCAGTTAGTTTTCTTGATAAATCAAATACATGTCTCGACAACCCGCCAACTACCATCGGCGGAAATTCCCAAGAGAGCATGAGTATTTTTTTGCCTTTACGGTCTTCCTCTGCATACTGCATATTCACATATAAATCATGCTGATTTTTAAAGTAATGCCATAAACTTATCATGATAAATGGATATTCATTTTCATATTCTGAGATTTCTTTAACGTTATAGCTTTCATTCTGAATAGCTTCATATAATGTATGAAACCTTTCAATGTGTTCTTGAAATCTATCTTTTGCATATTGTGCAGCGCTATTTCCTTCAATGATAAAAGCCCAATCAGAACTTGCCGCAAGCATCCATTCTCTTACCATTTGGTTAGCATAACGTTCGATTACAATATTCACTTTTTCTGTTGAAAGCTTAGCAGCTAGTTCAACTAATTTCTTCTCACAATAATGGAGATGTCGATACATCCATGCATTTTCATTGTTCAGCCAAACTTCTCCAGTCCCATTCCTTCCCCATGTTGAAAAGCTAGGTCTGACGGTGTCAAGGTCTTGATAATGTCTGTGTAAAAATTCTTGTGGTGTGATCCAGCTGATGCTTCTTTCATTCGAAACTTTCATGGATTGCAGTAAAAACTCGGGTCCTTCAAACCACCAGTGTCCAAAAAGTTCTGCGTCAAAAGGCGCCGTAATAAGTTGAGGAGGAAAAGATTGTTTGTTGTTATGTAAGTAGTCTTTGATGCGGATGTTAAAATCATTGGAGTGCTGTTTTACTTTTTCTTCAGCATACGTTCTGTTATACCAGTCTTTATTTTCGGTATCACCTGTAATTCGCCAATATTTCAGCGAAGTATCTACTCTGATACCGTCTGGATGAATAAACCCTTTTATATAATCAAAGTCACGTTCATAAGCTACGTCGCGATAAAACTCCCTGTAATCAAAATCACCTGGGTATCCAATAGAAGAATTCCAAATAGTCTCAGAAATAAACTGATTTCTAGGGAATAACGCTACCCCATGAGGGGAATATACAGGTGCTCCTATTCCTTTACTTGGAACAGGTTTGCTCTTAAGAAGTGTTTGTTCATCAACAAACGTGTAACGAATACCAGCATCAGCTAATATTTTATCCACACCTGGAGAATAAGCACATTCTGGAAGCCAAAATCCTGTTGGTTTACTTCCGAAATATTTCTCATACGTATTTATACCAGCAAGAATCTGCGCTTTTACTCCTTGTTCAGTTTGAACATACGGTAAAAAAGCATGAGTTGCAGCGGATGTAATACATGTGATTTTCCCTTCATCCATAAAGGATTTAAATGCTTGGATAATCTGGCAGTCATGATTTTGATAAGTATCCATAACCTTTTTATAGCGTTTTTCGTAAAAGCTTATAATTTCTTTTTCTTGTTTGTTTTTTGAGAAGCTTTTTTCTTTTTTGATGAGTTTTAAAGTAGAATCGAGATGCTCTAAATAGCGTTTCTGAATAACTGGATCATTCAAAAGTTCGAGTAATGGGGGGGAAAATGATAAGGTCCAAGATAAAGATTCAGGCTGTTCTTCGAGAACCCATATTAACGGGATATAAGACTCAGAAAGTGCCTCAAATACCCATCTTTCCTCTAATCTATTTGCTTCATTATGCCTCACATAGGGAAGGTGAGCGTGCAAAATCAATGCGAAATACCCGTTAGACATTGTATACTCTCCTATCTGATTTTTTGATAGTATGAATAAGTAGAAAAATTCTCAAGCCATTCTGGCTGCGTTATGTTCTGCTGTTTCCATCGGTCTATCTTTTCATCGTAAGAACTGTTCACTTCGGCTGCACCAGTTTCAGCTGGATTTGAACGCAACAATGTAAAAAAGCTGCCGTCAAATGTGCGAGTACCAATATCTGCAATGTATGTGCGGTCAGGCTCTAACGAGTGCAAGAACCAGTTGTTTGTCATGGGAGGAAGATCGATCTCAAATGTTCTATGTGCGTTATGCCCATAAAATAGAATATCCGTAACATCGTATATTTTCAGAACACTCGGAAGCTCCTCCCACTTTGTACGGAAGTGGTGTTCAGCCATATTCTTGATTGATTCTGAAAAACTCCAATATACATATAAACTCTCAGGAGTACGAGGCATGAGGCATGCATTTGCTTCCGTATACTCAAACGGCATTGACCATTTTTCTTTTTCCGTTCCTTTTGAAGAAGCAGGAACCTCTTGTGGTTCAATTTGCTGCTGCCGGTACTTATTCCAGCGGTATTGAACCTTGCCTAAAGACATATTCATTTTTTCAGCAATTTCTTGCAGCGTAAGTCCTCTTTCCTTTAATTTCACAATATCTTCGATCAAGTTCATCACCTCATCTTAATCAATTATTCTAGTAAACTTATACTTATTCATAGATTTTAAACAATCGTATCACTAGATATTTTTATGTACAATGTGTCAAAAAAGTCGAAAATTGACGGTTCTTTATCCTGCATGGGATTACAGTTTATGTAAAGTTTTTGTAACCGGTTGCTTCATCAGATTATTCTGAAATTAAGACAAAATCACACAAAAAGAACCCTTTTATTCTAATTTATGGAATTTATTTTTGTGGAATGTCATGAAAATAGTCGAAATGTTGTATTTTGTGTAAACTTTTGTGAAAAAACCTATACCGCAAATAGATACTATGTTATAAAAGTAAAGGGTATAGCTTTACTAATAGGGAGGATATTATGGAGTTTGCAATTTTCGGATTATTGCTAGTTGGTATTATTCTTTTGATTCTTTCCTTTCGAAAAAATCGTGAAAACTCAGTTGAAACACAGCTTGAAAATTTTACGATCCAATTAATGAAAGAAATTTATCAAATTAAAAAGAAGTTAAAAGTTCTTGAAGATGAAATGATGATAAACGATAAGAACTAAATTTGTGAGGGGAAATTAGTATGACGAGCAAAAACCTTCGCGGATTTTCAGCTGGTATTATAATTTCTACTGGAATATTAGCTGGTGTATATTACACAGCGGATACAGAAAACCGTACTGAACTGACGGATACTGCAGTGGAAGAATATCTTTCTGAAAAAGGCGAGTTGGCAATTTCAAAAGATGAATATACTTCTTTAACAGAAGCTGAGAGTGCAGCCGCTGCTCCTGCAAAAGAAGAAGCCAAGACTGAACCAGAAAAGGAAGAAGAAAAAGTCTATCAAATGACTTTAACGATCACACAAGGTATGAGTACTGGCGAGGTTTGTGACCTTCTGCAAAAAGGAAACATCATTAAAGACAGTAAAGAATTCTTAAAGTATCTAAGGTCCAATAATTTAGAAGGTGCCGTGAGAGCTGAATCTCATCAGGTGAACAGCAACATGAACTTTGATGAACTAGCTAAAGAGATTACAAGTTCATAAATTTATTACATAGAAAGAGCAGGCGTATCACGCCTGCTCTCTTTGTTTACTGTTCTTTTCAAAAAGATTATTGCTGCTGAGAGATTTTATCATTGAAAAGTGAATTGGAGTGGAAGGGCGAGACTCCAGCAGGATGAGTGGGACAGGTGAGACCGTTCAATGTCGCAAGGCGACGAATGGGCTCACCGCACACCCTGCGGAAAGCGAGTCCTGCAACGGAATTTCACCACTTCCATAAGCTACGAAGCTCGTTTAAAAACAGCCTAGTTTAATCATTCAATCCGTATCGCTTGCCTTTTACTAAGAAAATAATACTCTCAGCAATGTTCGTTGCATGATCCGCAGTACGTTCGATGTATCTGCATACAAACAACAATTGGCTAATCTGCGAAAGGTGATCAGGATTCTTGGTCATTAACTCTAGAAGCTCTTTAATAATTTTCCCGTATGTTTCATCAACGAAATCATCCATATCTGCAAGTTCTTTTGCAAGGGCAACGTCTTCTTCCACGTAAGCTTTAGTAGCCACAGTCAGCATCTTAATCGCATGTTGCGCCATTTTTGGAAGTTCTTCAAGAGGTTTAATCAACTCTTGTTTACCGATTCGAATCGTAGATTTTGCAATATTTACTGCAAAATCAGCCATTCTTTCAATATCAGATGAAATCTTAATAGCTGCGATAATTCGTCTTAAATCTGATGCTACAGGAGCTTGTTTTGCGATCAAAAGGATTGCCAAATCATTTATCTCATCTTCTAAGACATTAATTCTGTTATCATTTTCAATTACTTCTAATGCTTTATCTAGATCTTGATTTTTTAAAGCTTCTACCGATTCAAGCAAAGCTTCTTCAGTTAGCTTTGAAATCTGAATAACGGCTTGTTTCATTTCTTCTAATTGAAGCTGAAAATTTTCACGAACAACCATTTATCCCACTCCTATTCCTTTTATTAGCCAAAACGTCCTGTAATATAATCTTCTGTTCGTTTATCAGTTGGATTTGAGAACAATGTGCTGGTATCTGTGTATTCTACAACTTCCCCATTTAGGAAGAAAGCTGTACGGTCTGAAATACGAGCTGCTTGCTGCATGTTATGTGTAACGATAACAATGCTATAATCCTTTTTCAACTCTTGTACAAGTTCCTCAACTTTTAATGTAGAAATGGGATCAAGTGCAGATGTTGGTTCATCCATCAAGATTACGTCTGGTTCAATAGCAAGACAGCGTGCAATACATAGACGCTGCTGCTGACCGCCGGATAATCCATAAGCATTCTCATTCAGACGATCTTTAACTTCATCCCAGATCGCTGCGCCTCTTAAGCTTTTTTCAACCACTTCATCCAGTACTTTTTTATTTTTGATGCCATGGATTCGAGGTCCGTAAGCTACATTGTCATAGATCGATTTTGGGAATGGATTTGGCTTTTGAAACACCATACCTACTTGTGTACGAAGTTCTTCTACACCGTATTTAGGATCAAAGATATTTTTTTCTCTGTAAACAATTTCCCCGGACATACGAACGATCGGAACCATTTCCACCATTCTGTTCAGTGTTTTAATAAAAGTTGATTTTCCGCAGCCAGACGGTCCGATGATTGCTGTAACTTGCTTTTCAGGTATATTAAATTTAATATCTTTTAGGGCATGATCCTGTCCATACCATAAATTCAAATTATTTATTTTAAAAACAGGATTAAATTCCTGCTCTTTTTCTACTTTTTGAACTAATTGCTTATTAATTGTAATATCCATGTTTTTGTCCTCCCTCTCTCAGTTAAAAACGCTTGTGAAACTTGTTACGGATATAAACAGCGATTGAATTCATGATCAGTAAAATAATCATTAGAATAATAATCCCACTTGCAGCCAGCATATGGAAATCTTCTTGCGGCCTGCTAGTCCAGTTGTAAATCTGTATTGGAAGAACCGTAAACTGTGAAAACAGATTTTCTGGTACAAACGCTACATAAGCTAGAGCGCCAAGGACTAATAATGGTGCTGTTTCCCCTACTGCACGTGATAAAGCTAAAATGGTACCAGTCAAGATTCCAGGAAGAGCAGCAGGAAAGACAATTCTTCTAATCGTTTGCCACTTAGTAGCACCCATTCCGAATGAAGCTTCTCTTATTTCTCTTGGCACCGTTCGAATGGCTTCTTGAGATGCTACAACAATAACAGGAAGTATTAATAGACTCATGGTTAACCCGCCAGCTAGTACACTTGATCCTAGCCCAGCCAAGCGTACAAAAATAGTAAGTCCAAGTAATCCAAATACAATGGAGGGTACACCAGCTAAATTCGATATATTAATTTGAATAAATTTTGTAAAAGCATTTTTCTTTGCATATTCCTCTAAATAAATTGCTGTGCCTACGCCAAGGATAAATGATACTGGTGCAGTTACTGCCATAATCCAGATCGTTCCTAACAAAGCAGACCAAATTCCTGCACGTACCGGCATTCTAGAAGCAAAGTTCGTTATAAAATCCAAGCTTAAATAAGGTAATCCATCCGATAGGATTCTATAAATCAATACCCCTAATACAAGTAAAGAGAAGCATGTTGCAAGAATAAAAAGAAATTTAGCAAATCCGTTCGCCGCAATTCTGCTTCCCATTCTCTTTTTAACGAACTCTTTATTAATCAAAGCCATTAATATTCCTCCCTAAACTTGCGAGAAATAAACTGAGCAAGTAAATTCATTATTAACGTGAAAACAAACAATGTCATCCCTACCGCATAAATACTGTAATAAATCGTCGTTCCATATCCAGTATCTCCTTGGCTGACTTGGACTATATAGGCAGTCATTGTCTGAATAGATTCTGTAACATTGATATCTGCAGTAGGTCTTGACCCACCAGCAATAGTAACAATCATCGTTTCACCGATAGCTCTTGAAATACCAAGTACAAAGGAAGCAATAACACCAGATAATGCGGCTGGTAAAACGACTTTCATTGCAACCTCAAAACGGGTTGCTCCTAATGCCATTGCACCTTCTCTCATAGAATTTGGCACAGCATTCATTGCGTCCTCAGATAACGAAGCAATCATAGGTATAATCATAATTCCAACAACAATACCTGGGCTTAATGCATTAAAAATGGAGATTCCTCCAGGGATGATCTTGTCTAATAACGGTGTTACAAATGTGAGCGCAAAGAATCCGTAAACGATTGTAGGAATCCCAGCCAATACTTCTAGAATAGGTTTAATAAACTTTCTCGTTTTAGCTGATGCATACTCACTTAAATATATAGCTACAGCAAGACCTACAGGGATTGCAACAACCATAGCAATGGCTGTAATAGTCAAAGTACCCATGACCAGCGCTAGGATCCCATAGTCTGCATTTTTGTCAGCAGTAAAAGGAAACCATCTTGTATTTGTAAAAAATTCAACGATTGAGATTCTATTAAAAAAAGTAAAAGTTTCTGTTAGTAAAGTAAAGACAATACCTAATGTAGTAAAAATAGATATAATTGCACAGATCAAAAAGATTTTTGGAACTACCTTTTCCATTACCGCCGATTGACTTCTTGAAGATTTATTCTCCTGAATCATGGAGCGGATCGATTTTTGGTTTGATTTATCTCTTGACACCAACAAGCCCTCCTATAATTCGATAATACTAAACAGGTGAAAGGTGAGGAGCAGTAATTCTCCTCACCCTTATTATTTTGTTAAGTTATTCCATAAAGAAATTTATTTACCTGCAAGTTCATCGAGCTTTTTCATTTGCTCTTCGTATTTTTCCTTTGGAAGAGACACGTATCCGATCGTATCAGATGATGCAAGCTCACCAGCATTTTCAAGAGTAAACTTCATGTACTCATAAACCGCTTCGTTCTCTTTCACTGATTTGTTGTTCACATATGTGAATAGCGGACGTGAAAGTGGAGCATATTCACCGGATTCTATTGTTTCTGGATTCGGTTCAACAGGACCATTTCCGCCATCAATAGGAACAGCTTTTAATTTATCTTTATTTGCCTGGTAGTAGGCATAACCGAAGAATCCAATCGCATCTTTAGAACCCGTTACACCTTGCACAAGAACGTTGTCATCTTCAGAAAGCTGAGCATCACGACGCATAGGTTGTTCTTCAAGGATTACTTCATCGAAATAGTCAAATGTTCCAGAATCAGTACCAGGAGCAAAAACTTCAATTTTTTCCTTCGGCCATCCTTCACGAACGTCAGCCCAAGTTTTTGCTGCATCTTTTTCAAGGAAAATCTTTTTAAGTTCGTCTACTGTAAGGTGGTCAATAAAGTCATTTTCCTTTGAAACAACAACTGATAAACCGTCTTTTGCAAGTTCAAATTCTGTAAATTCAATTCCTTTTTCTTTCGCTGCTGTTTTTTCTTCTTCCTTAATTGGTCGAGAAGCGTTTGAAAGATCAAGTTCTCCACGAACAAACTTTTCAAAACCACCACCAGAACCTGAAACTCCAACTGTTGCTTTCACATCAGGATTCGCAGCTTGAAACTCTTCAGAAACAGCTTCCATGATTGGGAATACTGTGGATGATCCATCAATTTTGATTTTTCCGCTTAGATCTCCGCCGCCAGCTGCTCCATCTTCGCTCTTATTTCCACAAGCTGCTGCGAAAACTAAGATTAGTGACATTACAGCTAATAGGTACACAGACTTCATTTTCTTCATCTTGATAGGTCCCCCTAAATGTAATTTTCAACTTTTTCATGTTAGAGACTTTTATCTCTCGGGCCATGAATCCCGTAAAGCTTGTTTCTTTCTTACACTTACTACAATAAACCTGGAATATTAATTAGGTTTTAATGAATTGTAAAGAGATTGTTAAGACTGAATTGCAATTGAATATTTCTATTCTTTTACTTGTTTCCTAAAACTATACAAAAAAAAACCGCACTGATTAGCGCGATTCTTTCTCCTCGTTCGTTTGTTTAGATTCAGGATTAGTTGGTACCCCTTCTTTTTTCATTGAAAAATATGCGTCGAGAACACCTTCTGCGATCTCATTGTTTGTATAACCTTCTCTTATGTCTGGTACAACTACCGCAAAAGCCACTTCAGGGTTTTCGTACGGTGCATACCCGATTAGTGTTTTGTTAACTAAACCAGTTTCCTTATCGACTTCTGCCGTTCCGGTCTTCCCTGCAGGGTTGTAATCTTTGTTTTTAAAGATCCAAGCCGCTGTTCCATTAGATCCATGCATTACTTCGTAAAATCCTTTTTGAACGACTTCAATGTCACTTGGGCTCATTTCAATTTTATTTATAACATTCGGTTCAAAGCGATATTGTAGTTTACCTAGTTTATTCGGATCTACAGATGGTTCTCTTATCTCTTTTAATAAATGAGGCTGCATTCTTAAACCGCCGTTTGCAATAGTTGAAACATATTGTGCCAGTTGCATAGGTGTATATGTGTCAAATTGTCCGATCGAGAAAAACATAGCTTGGAACAATTCATTGCTCATTCCAGTGTTATAGCCTGTTGCTTCAGATGGCAGGTCAATACCCGTAGGCACACCAAGACCAAATTGACTATAAGAATTCCTCAGAATTTCAAAAGCTTCTCTAACATTATGTTCATTAAATCGTTTGTTTGAGTAATCATAGCCTGAAAGACGCATCGCAATATGCCACATAAAAACGTTTGATGATCCTTCTAATGCTTTTACTGCATCAACAGGTCCCATATTCGCATGTGATTTTAATTGTCTTCCATCTCCGAACTTGAGCGGAGCATCGTTTATTATAGTATTTCGATCAATTACACCTTCATGTAATCCAGTTAAAACAGTAGCTCCCTTAACAGTTGAACCCATCGCATAAGAATGGTAAATGTTACCGAATGGAATATCACTAAATTTGCCTGTCTTCCGATTATACTCTTTTCCAGCCATGGATAAGATTTCGCCTGTATTCGGATCCATCATAACAACATAAGCATTTTTTAATTCTTTGTTGTCATAAGCATACTTACCTCTAATAGCTTCTTTTAATTTTTCTTCGATAACCGTTTCTACTTCTTGCTGCAGTTCCATATCAACCGTTAATACAAGATCACTGCCTCTTGCACCATCTTCTTCGACCGGATCACCGACCGGATTCCCAACTTTATCCGTTACATATTTGATCTTTGTTTTCGTGCCACGCAGAACCGATTCGTATTGCTCTTCTAAAAAGCTCGTACCAACCATATCATTTCGGTCATTACCTCTCGAAGTGTAATAATCCATCTTTGATTTGGGAATTTGTTTCACCTGTCCAAAAATATCCCTAAAGGATTCTTCAAATGGATAAGACCGTTCTGCATCAGGTTTTATATCCACACCTTCTAACTCAGGAAGGTGTTCACTGATCAAAGCGATTTCTTCTTTGGTTGCACCAATTTTTATTCTTTGTGGGGAAAGTGTATACCCTCTATCCATTTCACTTTTAATCGCCAGCACTTCAAGCTGCTGTTCTGTTAATGAATCAATGTCTTTCTGAGTTACTTTTTCAAGCATTAAATCATAAAGCTCTTCTGGAGGAGTATTTTCATTTTCAGAGGTGGAAATTCTCTTTTTCACTTCTCCTTCATTTAAAAAGATAAAATAGTCCTTTTTATCTCGTTCGGTTAATTCTTCTGATTCTTTTTCGATCAGTTCTGCGAGCTTTTTCGCGATTTCGTGTCTTTTTACCGCGTCAGCTTCACGCGTTCTTGTGTAAGTGATCGAGAAAACTGGTTCATTATCCACTACTACCCGATAGTTCGCATCAAACATTTTGCCACGTGGGGCATCAAGCTTTGTCGTAACATTTTCAGTCAGATAGGCAGTCCGTTTGTACTCTTCACCTTTGACAATTTGTATGTAGCCTAATCTTAATACAAGCACTGAAAAGAGAAAAAATACCGATAAAAACAAGGCATTCATTCGAATCGGTACATGATTTTTCTTTTTATTTGATTTTGTTTTCATAATATTGTAAATCTCCCTTTAAAACAGCAGAGACACCTTTAAAAAAGGTGTCTTAAAGCCAACCGGTTATTATCTTCACATAACAATAGTATCCTTAGACTAGTTCGTATGTCAAAAGTTAATTATTGTTTATTTGGATTATTGCCATCTTGCTGAGTCTCAGCAAGTTCTATCGTTTGATTGGTTGGACTAGATGGTACTGATACATTTCTTAGACAAAAATAGATCAGAAAATGCCCCGCACCCAGTATTGGCAATAGTAGCGGAATACCCTCTTCTTCTGAAAGAACATTTATGACAAGCAAGAATATAAGAATTGAAAGGATTCTTCCTGCATTAAGGAAAAATTCCCGAACTACAATGTACTCAATTCTTTTTTCGTAAATCCCCCGGCATTTCCCAATGATGTCATACGTTAATGAAACATAAGGAACAAGAAGAAGCGGATAAGCGATAGATACAGATATACCGTAAATTATAAGCAGAGTGAAAGAAACAGGTACAAGAAGCATAAATGGAGAGATGAACAATAATAAACCGCCAGCGAATATTCCTTTTTTCCTATGCCATGGCTTTAGATAATGAGAAACGATATAGTATCCAATAAATGACACGAGCGATTGAACAAATCCGAATGTTCCAAGTGCAAATTCGCTCTGTGAGGTCGTGTAAACCCAGATTACAATCAAGAAAACAAATGTCCCTTCCCGCAAACCCTGAAAGAAATGGGCATTTAATAACTGGAACCAAGCTTTGTTTTCTCGTCTTTCTTGAAAAACTTCTTTTAATCCAAAATGCCCATCGGCTTTCCTTCTTTTTAAAAAGAAACTGATTACTACAGCAACTAGGAATAAAACCATTGAAATGGTAAAAATGGTTTCATATCCTAAATGTTTGTCCATCCTTGTAATAATAAATCCTGCGCTTAAAGGACCAATCATACCAGAAAACGAATTCAATACACCCAGGTAGCCATTAAAAAAATCTCTGGTCTCAGGTTCAGTTACTTCTAACGTCAGAACATTAAAGGCAAGCCAATAAAATCCAAGACCGAAACCTAACATAGCCCCTAACGCAAACAAATAATGACTTGCAAGGGAACCCATAAAAAGAACACCTATATAAAACAACGCAAGAATGACAACACCAATCCTTAACACAATGACCCGGTCAATTTTTTTAGCGAACCACCCAGCCAAATAAAATGCTACAGGCTGCATGACTACAATTGATAAATTATAGAAAGCGATATCTGTCAGTTCACCGGATTGCTTCCACAAAAAAATGTTAACAAATGTGTTAGATAAAGCCGTGCTTAACGTAAATAAACCGCCGACAAACAGAAGTAAAAAAAGATCTCTAGGGTATTGGTCGTCCTCCATGAATTTTTTCCACATCATGTTATTCGCCCCTTTACATATCGTCGTTAGTGTCTTTCAAGAGTAAAAGAGCTATTCATCATTTAAATAATTGGCTTTTATTGTATAAGGAGACAGAAATATGTTTGAATATTGGATTTATCATAATGAGGATTTTGCTTTACCCTTGGGGCTAGAAGAAGATTTATATTCGCGAAAAAGTGAAGAAGCTTCAGAGAATAACGGGGACCGTATATGGCTTTTTAAAGCAAAAAACCTTTTTGTCATTCAGTCAAATATCCCTTTTGGAGACGGAAATTTAGTACTCGATGATTTACTAATAAAATTGGCAAAAAATTACGAGATCCATGATAAAGGCATAATAAAAAGCTGCCGGGATGCCAGCAGCTTTCATTAACTTATTTTGCTTCGTTATAACGCTTTTCAACTTCATCCCAGTTTACTACATTCCAGAACGCAGCAATGTAATCAGGACGCTTGTTTTGATATTTCAAATAGTAAGCATGCTCCCAAACATCCAAGCCAAGAATTGGTGTCTTACCTTCCATAACTGGATTGTCTTGGTTTGGAGTGCTTGTAACTTCAAGCTCACCATTGTTTACAACTAACCAAGCCCAGCCAGATCCAAATCTTGTTTTACCAGCGTTTGCAAACTCCTCTTTAAACGCTTCAAGGCTTCCAAACTTGCTGTTGATTTTATCAGCAAGCTCTCCAGATGGTGCGTTCGCTCCGCCTGGTGCGATCACTTCCCAAAAAAGACTATGGTTAGCATGTCCGCCGCCATTATTTCTTACAGCCGTTTGAATGTTTTGCGGAAGAGAGTCAAGGTTTGAAAGAATGTCTTCTAGAGACTTACTTTCAAATTCAGATTGACCCTCAAGAGCAGCATTAAGGTTATCAACATACGTTTTGTGGTGGCGACCGTGGTGGATCTCCATTGTTTCTTTGTCAATATGCGGTTCCAATGCGTTTGATTCATAAGGTAATGCAGGCAGTTCAAATTTAGCCATGTTCATTTCCTCCTTATAATATGTAATGTTTTTATTTTCATTTTCAAGGATAATCTTGAAAAGTGAAACCATTTAATCAACTTACTTGTTTAAAAAGTGACTTAACAATTTTACCTTATCAAATTTAGTCTAAACTTTCAATTCTTAAACACTGTACCCTTTTTTATATAACAAAAAAACCTTACGATAAACGTAAGGTTTAGTATGTATACATATGGTGGCTCGAGACGGAATCGAACCGCCGACACGAGGATTTTCAGTCCTCTGCTCTACCGACTGAGCTATCGAGCCAAAAATTTTCAAAACCAAATTTTTTGGTCTTATTTAATTACTGTGTCTCTTCCTCTACACGTTTCTCGTCGGAATGTATCCAGCGAGACAACAGTATACTCGTGCTGTAACGTTCGTAGCTATCGAGACAAAAAATATGGAGGAGGTAGAGGGATTCGAACCCCCGCGGGCTGTTACACCCCTGTCGGTTTTCAAGACCGATCCCTTCAGCCGGACTTGGGTATACCTCCTCGACTTTGGTGGACCCTGTAGGACTCGAACCTACGACCAATCGGTTATGAGCCGACCGCTCTGACCAACTGAGCTAAGGGTCCATGTGAAAATATAGGTTATGTAAAATTAGAAATGGGGCGGACGAGGGGAATCGAACCCCCGAATGTCGGAACCACAATCCGATGCGTTAACCACTTCGCCACGACCGCCATCGTGAAGAAAAAACATTTTGGTAGCGGCGGAGGGAGTCGAACCCACGACCTCACGGGTATGAACCGTACGCTCTAGCCAGCTGAGCTACACCGCCAAAATGGCTCCACAGGTAGGACTCGAACCTACGACCGATCGGTTAACAGCCGATAGCTCTACCACTGAGCTACTGTGGAATAATGAATTAACATTATTTAAGGACAAGAACTACTATAGCATGTTGCCTTGATTAATGTCAATAACATTTTAAAAGTTATTCAAACGAACAGATGTACTTTTTTAGAACAAAAATAATATAGCATGCGAAAGAGGATTAAGCAAGGTCGATTTATAGTACTTGGTAATAAAAATAACCGATCATTAAAGCCTGCGTAAATACTTTGATGATAGTCGTTCCTACAAAAGCCAGAACAGTCCCTATCCCAATCGAAACTGCAGATTTAAAACCCGTTTTATGGAAAATCAGTTCAGCAAGAACAGCACCTAAAAATGGACCGATGAGTATTCCTGCTACTGGTATAACGAATGGACCAACGATCAGCCCTATTGTACTTCCCCACAACGCTGCTTTAGAACCGCCTTTCTTTTTTACCGCATAAGCATTACCTACATAATCTACAACAAACAAGCTGATCAACAATAAGACCTGAATGATAATAAATAATGGTGAAAATGGTTCAAAAGAAAAAGCAATTCCATAAATGAAGAATCCAGCTGCTAAGAATAATACTCCTGGCAGGATTGGGTAGACCAATGCTAAAAAACTGATAACAAATACAACAGCTATTAATGTCCAATATACCGTTTCCATATTATTCACCTTTCACCTTTGTAATTGATGCGAATGCAACAAATAAAAACCAGGAGAAAAAACTCTCCTGGTTTTAGTTTACTTCTCTAATACAGCTTCTGCAATGTTAACTGCATGGTCACCTATTCGCTCCAGATTACTAATGATATCAACGAATACGATACCGGCATTTCCATCGCATGCACCTTCGTTCATCCGAATAATATGTTGTTTGCGAAGCGTGCGCTCCATTTTATCTATCTTATCTTCTTGACTAAGAACTTCTTTCGCAAGATCAATATTGTTTTCTTCCAAAGCTTTTACAGCTTTATCAACTGTAGATACAGTCAACGTAAACATCTCATCTAAATCTCGTTTAGCAGTATCTGTAAGGCGCACATTATTACGAAGCTGATAATCCACCAGCTCAATAATGTTTTCCATATGATCACCAATACGTTCAATATCACGTGAAGTATCAAGAAGCATAGAATGTTCGTTTGATTCTTGAGGTGTTAATGGATGCGCAGATAATTTCACAAGATAAGATGTGATCTGGCGGTCTAAGTTATTTATGGCTTCTTCATATTGAAGAGCTAAATCAGAATTCTTTTTATCTTTTTCATTAAGATAGGCAATTGCTTCTTTTAAACCAGCTTGTGAATAGTTAGCCATTCTGATGATTTCCTGTTTAGCCTGGCTGATCGCCATTCCAGGTGAAGTTTCTAGAACGATCTCATCAAGATGTTTGGCTTTGTACTCAATTAACGTATCTTCACCTTTAATGATTTTGGTAACTATTAATGCGAGCAATCCTATAAACCAGAACTGTATCAACACGTTTGCAACGTTAAACGTACCATGTGCAAAAGCGATCTGCATGGCTGGTTCTAAGTCTAATTTTCCTGATAAGAATTCAATATAGTGTCTAAATGGAACAAGAATGATTAAGAATACTAAAGTTCCAAGCAAGTTAAAGATAACATGCGTTAATGCAGCACGTCTTGCTGCAACTGTTGTTCCGATAGCTGCAAGAATAGCAGTAATCGTAGTACCGATATTGTCACCAAACAAAACAGGTAAAGCGGCTTTTAGATCAATCATATTTTGTGAATACAGTTCCTGTAAAATACCAATCGTAGCACTTGAAGATTGAACAACTACCGTAAATAAAGTACCAATGACCACACCTAGTATTGGGTTGTCACTCATTGATACCGTCAGATCCTGAAATGCTTGAAGACTGCGAAGAGGCTTCATTCCGTCACCCATAAGTTCAAGACCTAAGAAAAGTGCACCGAATCCAAATGTAATCTGCCCGAAATAGTTGTACTTCGGATTTTTAAAGAAGAAGATCAAAATAGAACCAATAGCAATAATAGGCAGCGCATATGCACCCACATCAAACCCGATTATGAACGATGTCACCGTTGTTCCGATGTTCGCACCCATAATTACTCCGATAGCCTGACGTAATGTCAAAAACCCTGCATTAACTAGTCCGACTGTAAGAACGGTTGTACCAGAACTACTCTGTATTAATACTGTTACAAATATTCCCGCTAAAACTCCCATAAAAGGATTTGTCGTTAATTTATCAAGTATATCCCGCAAACGGTCTCCAGCAGAGTTTTGAAGACCTTCTCCCATATACTTAATACCGAATAAGAAGATCCCCAGTCCTCCGATAAATTGAAATAACATCTCTTGATAATTCAATATTTACAGCTCCTTATTATCCATCTTTTATCGACCTTTGCCATTATCTCGATTTGTGTGGTTTATGTAAATAAAAACTCGCAATTTGTAACATTTCCTTTACAATCAATTAGATATTGTCGGATTTAAGTGCTTCATGTACACTAAAAAAGCCATACTGCAAAGGAGCTTTTTAAATGAAATTACATATTCGATTTTTAAAAAGTTTATTTTCTGCAAAAGCCATTTCAAATTACCGATTATTCGGAGTTGGAAGCACCATAATATATGTTTTGTCCTTAACTTTTATATGTATACTTCCTGTACTCTTAGTTTTCTTGTTCAATTTATTTGCCGCGGAGGATAAACCACTACAAAATTTTCAAAACTATGGCCTAAACCCGGATCAGATGCAGGAATTTGCTTCTTCTGTAAACGGTGTATTACCTATTATAATGATCGTCATTTACCTAGCGATGTATATCCTATTTTCAGGTATATTGTTTTCTGGAGTATCCGTATTGTCAGGAATCGGTCTTTCTCTTTCAAAGTTATTCAATAAAAAACTTTCATACCGGCACTTATGGGTTATGTCTTGTTATTCAATTACCCTTCCCGTGGTATTATTAACAATCATCTTTTTAGTGAATGTTCATATCCCCTACTCATTTTTCTTATTCTGGGTTCTCACCTTTATCATTTTGGCTAGTGCCATTTATAAGTCTCCAGGTAAGAAATAAGCTGTTTTCGCATACATTGCTTTTGAAAGTAGTTGATTTTCCGCTCCAGGCTGCTAGCTTTCCGCGGGGAGTGTCCACCTGACCATTTCAGAATGAACCCTTGCTCCTGCGTCTACCGATGTGAGTTTCCTCGTCGCATGTCTAGCGAGAAGGTTGGGAGGTGGTAGGGCATGCACCTTGCGCTCCAACCAACTTGTATATGATGAGAATTGAAAAAGCCAGAAGCAACTATCTTTTAGAAAAGAGAAAAAATAAAAAGCGGCTGAGCAGCCGCTTTTTATAATGCCTTTATTTAAATAGTGATTTGATCGCTTCGATTAATGCGCTAAGAAATTCAAGAATCTTTTGAATAAACGATTGTGTCTCTTCTTTATTTAAAAAGTCTCCTAAGTTTTCACTTATGTTCTTCAAATCACTTTGAAGCTGATCCCAGTCAATATTCAAGTCTTTCATTTTATTAAAGAGAGCGATCAGTCCATTTAATTCTTCTTCGGTAAGTTCGATTCCCATATCCTTCGCAACTTTTTCGATTAATGCTCGAAGATCGTCCTCAGATTGTACCGGATTTTTTGCAATTTCTTCTTTTACTCGAGTCATCAGCTCGGTTGCTTCTTTTGCGCCAATTCTTTCCCCAAGCTCTGCAGTTTTCACCATCTCTTCATTTGCTACCTGCTTTTGAGCTTCTGGTATTTCGATCTGCGCTGTTGTTTCATATGCTTTAAGAATTCCAGTTAATGCTGCGGTTCCAGAAACTTCAAATGGTGCTGTTACATAGATTTCTGCATCTGTAACTCCTGCAGTAGTCAATGCATTCATATACATTTCTTCAGTCACCCAGTTGATATTGTTCGTTTCAACAGAAAGCCCCTGATCTTTTTCACCTACTGTAATTTTAGAAGATGATATAGCCTTCGAACCAATTTGAGCTTTCGATATATAATCACCTAAGTACTTGTGTTCTTCTTCATTTGTTACCGTTACGGTTTGGACATCAGCTGGCACATCCATCTCTTTTAAAAGAGAATTCTTCTGTTCGTCTGTAAGATTTTGTCCAAGCGTGACGATTACATCTCCTGGAGCTGCATCTGCAAACATCTTTAATGGAGCGATTAATAAAGCAGCAGCCATTATTGAAAGCAATGCAAATATTTTTGCCTTTTTCATACAGTTTCACCTCTCCCCTCGGTACAACTACAATGATACGTTTAAAATTTTATTTTCTGTCCATTACACCTTTCCATTTTACACCAATGCTCGTATGAAAGTCACTTTTAACTTGTCATAAAAGAAAGGGACAAGCATATAGTTCAATATGAGAAAGGAGAGGGAAAAAAATGAAACGTTTTTTAACAGGCTGTACAATTCTTCTAATTCTATATGTGGTTGCTTACGATCTTAAAATTGGAACACTCCCTCAAACTCAGCCCGTAAATGCTGAGATTCAAACAAATGATAAGAATCATACTTACAATTACAAAAGCTACCAGGCTGGCCCTGGAGATACATTAATTTCAATTGTAGAGGAATTAAATACTCATGGTGGTTATACGATCTCATCAATGATTAAAGACTTTACAACCCTGAATCCAGGAGTCAACCCTGAAAACATTCAATTAGGAAAAACATATAAATTTCCGTTATATAAAAAAGCAGGAAGGTAACAATACTTGTCAAAACAAAATAATCCCTGCTAAAATGAACTGATGATAGGACAGAATAATACTGTCAATTTGATAAAAGGAGCGATTCACCAAATGAGTGAAATCACCCACCGTTCTAAAACAAGACCTGTAAAAGTCGGACCTTTAACAATCGGAGGAACTGATCAGGTCATCGTACAAAGTATGACGACTACAAAAACACATGATGTTGAAGCTACAGTCGCTGAAATAAAACGTTTAGAAGAAGCTGGCTGCCAGGTTGTCCGAGTTGCATGTCCGGATATGCGTGCTGCTGAAGCAATTGCAGATATTAAAAAGCAGATCAGCATACCTTTGGTTGTAGATATTCATTTTGATTATAAGCTTGCCTTAAAAGCAATTGAAGGCGGAGCAGATAAAATCAGAATCAATCCGGGGAATATCGGAAGACGGGAAAAAGTTGAAGCCGTTGTTAAAGCAGCAAAAGAAAAAGGTATCCCTATCCGCATTGGTGTAAATGCTGGTTCTTTAGAAAAGAAATATCTTGAAAAATACGGTTATCCAACTGCAGATGGTATGGTAGAAAGTGCTCTGGAACACATCCGTATCTTAGAAGAACTGGACTTTCATGATATTATCGTTTCCATGAAAGCATCTGATGTTAATTTAGCTATTGAAGCATATGAAAAGGCATCTAAAGCATTCAATTACCCATTGCACCTCGGGATAACTGAATCAGGCACACTTTTTGCAGGAACCGTAAAAAGTGCAGCCGGCCTTGGCGTAATTCTGCATAAAGGTATCGGAAATACACTTCGTATTTCACTGAGTGCTGATCCTGTTGAAGAAGTAAAAGTTGCCCGGGAATTATTAAAATCCTTTGGTCTTCTTTCAGATGCTGCAACTTTAATCTCATGTCCAACATGCGGACGTATAGAAATAGATCTTATTTCAATCGCAAATGAAGTTGAAGAGTATATCTCAAAAGTACGTGCACCGATTAAAGTAGCCGTATTAGGATGTGCAGTTAACGGTCCTGGAGAAGCAAGAGAAGCTGATATCGGCATTGCCGGCGCTCGAGGAGAAGGATTGCTTTTCAGACATGGTGAGATCGTACGAAAGATTCCAGAGGATCAGTTGCTGGATGAGCTAAAAAAAGAAGTCGATATTTTGGCCAAAGCACACGAAGAAAAATTAAAAGCACAGCAAGCGTAAAAAAAGCTCCCATTCTGGGGGCTTTTTTTGCTTAATAGTAAGAAATGCATGATTTAGTATATTTATGAAGTCAAAAGAAGGATAATGTCTGCTCTATATGTATAATACTTAATTTTGTTTATATGTAATGTACAGTTTTATTAAGAAAAAATTAATCCCACGTTAGTGTGAAAAAATCCCACGTTATTTTAAATAATCCCACGTTAGACACCTAAAATCACACGTTAAATTTTATTTATCGAATTTTCGACAAAACGGTGTACTCCTAGATATAAAAAAGAAGAAGCCTCAGCTTCTTCTTTGCTCCTTCTTACGTTAAAAGAATGGTGCGAAAAACAAGGAAATAATTATGGAAACGATACCGAGTCCGATTGCCCAGTTCCCAAGCGTATGCGAACCTTGTCTTCTGGCCACAAATCCAACGATAATACCTGCTGCCCCAAACAAAACTGGAGCAATAAACAAAGAGAGAACAGAGAGGATTAAAGCGATGACTCCTGCCGCTTTTCCGCCTTCTCTTTCACGTTCTTCTTCATGCCCGCGTCTATGGTCCCTGTCTGCTAATCGCGGACGTTCACTTTCAGGATAAACCATGTCACTTTTTACTGGTACAGCTTCGGCTGCCATCTCTTCCCGATAGTCAGCTTCATTTATATTACGTTCGTATCTGTCATCTGCCATCATGTTTCCCCCTCTTTTAGTCTTAAGGAGCGTTCTTATTATGGCATTATTTGATACATTTCATAGATGTTAAGTTATGGGGATTGATCTAAATAAAGAAAGAGGCCTATTAACAGGCCCCTTTTTTAATGTTTTGATTTAAAAGTATGACAACAGGTCTCGGCTGGGTCATGTGCATGATCTTTGTGAGCAGCATCTCCAATTAGATCACCATCAGCACTCATGCCGTAAGAGTTATTTGCATGCTTGTCAATCTCAACAAGGATTGCATCCGCAATGCAGTTGTTTCCTTCACCCCAATAGGTGCAATTTGATACATTACATTTAACATCAGGCATAAAAAAACCTCCTTTACTTATAGCTTGGCTAATATAAAGGAGGAGCATACTTAAAATAATCATAATTTTATTCTTTGCAATCTCTGCAATATCCATAGATCTCGAATTTATGACCAGTCACATCAAACCCATTTAATTCACTGTTCAACACTTCCATAGGGCATGTATGAATGGACTTTGTACTTCCGCAAGTTAAACAAATTAAATGGTGATGATGCTCATTGTGAGAACATGTGAAACGAAATTTTCGTTCGCCTTCCCATTCTGTTTCCTCAAGCAGTCCAAGTTCCACGAATGTTGTTAAGTTTCTGTAGATCGTATCAAAACTTAACCCAGGATATTGATTCTTTAGGGATTCCTGAACATCTTTTGCAGAAAGATACCTTTTTTCACGTGCAAAGAGAGTAAGAAGATCTTTACGTTTTTCTGTGTATTTGTATCCTTTTTCTTTTAACAAATCCATTGCATCTTCAATTGTTAAAGTGAATTTCACAGTTATCCCGCCTTCCGTGAACCCATAAGCTTCTTATAGAATATTGACAAGCTTAAAATAATAATCAGGCACACTACAATTGTACCACCAGAAGCGAGATCCAGATAATATGATAAAAACATCCCCGCAATGACCGCAGTTTCGCCAAAAAGAACTGAAAGCCAAATGGTTTGTTTAAATCCAGTAGCTATTCTAATGCTTGCTGCTACGGGTAAAGTCATGAGAGAAGAAACCAAAAGGATACCTACAATTTTCATTGAGGCAGCAATAACTAACGCTGTAATCGCCATAAATGCAATCAATATCCAATTGCTTCTGATTCCTGAAAGCTTACCTTGCTCTTCATCAAATGAGAGAACAAACAATTCCTTATACATAAGAAAAACAAATGCTAGTACAACCACTAAAATTGCGAATACAGTCCAGACATCTGATTGCTTGACCGCTATAATACTGCCGAATAAATAATTAAACAGATCTGTATTGAATCCATCTGCCATCGAAATAAAAATAACACTTAATCCTATCCCAGCTGACATGATAATCGGGATTGCTAATTCTTCATAATGCTTATAAACTTTTCGAAGCTGTTCGATAAAAACAGCTCCTCCCACAGAGAAAGCCATACCCATATATACTGGGTTAGCACCGGCAAATACAGCAAACCACTTTCCGAGCAGCAAGTTTGCTGCAATCCCAGCCAGTGTTATGTGGGAAAGTGCATCTGCAATAAGAGCCTGCCGTCTAACAACGATAAATACGCCTAACACAGGTGCTAACAAACCAACCATAATTCCTGTTAAGAAAGCATTTTGTAAAAATTCATATTTTAAAAAAGGTAACATCCGTTCATCCCCTTACTCGTGGTCATGATCATGATGAATGACATGAACATGATGTCCATAAAAAGCAGACATGTTTTCTGAAGAACTTTCTTCAAATTCTTTTGTGTTCCCATGAAAATGTATCTGCTTATTTAGACAAGCTACATCAGTGACATAGTTAGTCATAACGCCTACATCATGTGTGACTAGAACGAGTGTCATTTTATTCTCACGATGTAAATTTTTCAGCATTTTATAAAATGACTCTGAAGATTCAATATCAACACCAACTGTAGGCTCATCTAGAATAAGAAGTTCGGGGTCACTGACCAAAGCCCTAGCTATAAAGATTCGCTGCTGCTGGCCGCCGGAGAGTTCCCCAATATTTCGGTTAGCGAAATCTTCCATATTGACAGCTTTTAATGCATTCCAAACCTTCTCCTTATCAGAAGACTTTAAAAAGCGGAATAAACCAACCTTTCCGAACAACCCCATTGAAACCACTTCAAATGCAGTCGCCGGAAATGCGGTATTGAAGCTATTTGCTTTTTGGGAAACGTAACCTACTTTTTCCCACTTTTGAAATTTTTGAACTTTTTCTCCAAAAAGGGATACACTGCCTTGCTGAGGTTTTAATAACCCTAGAATACACTTTATGAGGGTTGATTTCCCTGATCCATTCGGACCTACAAGTCCTAAAAAAGAACCTTGTTTCACTTCCATTGTTACATGTTCAAGAACGTTTTTCTCACCATAATGGAAGGATAGATCATCCACAAGAATCGCTGGATTATTTATTTTTTTCTCCACAATAATCCTCCCTGTAATAATTATAAGTAGTAATGAGTACGATTTAAAACTGTCTCATAGTATACACGAAAAAAATAGAAAGTAAAACAACATGCCTATGCTGTGTCACTTTCAATTCCATAATATTTATAGTCCTGTAAATAAACCTTTCACCGTATGTTCTAATTGTGACGGTGAAACAATCACATCAGCCTTCCTTAAATATTTTTCTTCAAGTGTTGTTTCAACAGCCAGACAAAAAGCCCCAGCTTGTTTTGCCGACTCTATTCCAAGAGGAGCGTTTTCAATTACGAGCCATTCTGAAGGACCAAATGAAAGATTACCCATTGCTTTTATGTAAGGTTCTGGTGATGGTTTCCCCTCATTCACATCATCACCTGTTATGACAGAATTGAATGTAACAGGGAGTTTCTCGAGCACTTCCTGGACAAATTCTCTCCTGCTTCCTGTTACTAAAGAAATTGGTATTTCTTTTTTATATAGGTATTCTAAAAGTGATAAGGTCTCTTTTATAAAGGTATAATTTGCATTTTCCTTAAAATAATTTCTTTTTTGCACATAAATCTCTTCAATATCTTCCTCGGATACTGGCACTTGGGAGGATTTAAAAATATCCATTATTGTTTTTCGGCCAGGCATCCCCTCTCTCAGATAAAACTCAAGGTCATTATGATCGTATCCTTTTTGATTGAATGCATAGCGCCATGCTTCTACATGGTGATGCATCGTATGGACGACAACTCCATCCATATCAAAACAAACTGCTTTAATACTCATTATTCCAACCTGCCTTTTATGTATAAATCTTTCATTATTATAGAACAAAATGTCCGATATTAAAAAAACAGAAGCTGAAATCTTAGTTTCAGCTTCTATTTGATATCTTTATTGTAATCCCTCTATTACAGTCTTCGTGTTCCATTCCATCATTTCTTTGTATGAATCACCATCTTCACCTGGCTTGCCTAAAGAATCAGTAAAGACTTTTCCTTTAATAGGTACTCCGGTTTCTTTGGATACTGTTTCCATACTTCTTGGATCAACACTTGTTTCTACAAATAGAGCGGAAACATTTCCTTGTTTAATAAAGTCAACCAGACTTTTGATTTGCTGTGGCGTACCTTGGTTTTCAGAGTTTATCTCCCAAACGTATGCCGTGTTTATATTATATGCTTCTCCAAAATACTTAAAAGCACCTTCACTTGTAATCAGTACACGTTTTTCTTCTGGGATCTTAGCAATTTCAGTGACGGTATTATCGTGCAGCTTCTTTAATTCTGAGATATACTCTTCTGCATTTTGTTCATAGTACTTTTTGTTATCTGGATCCTCTTTTATGAGCGCATCTCTTATGTTTTCAACATAGATGATTCCATTATTAATATTCATCCATGCATGAGGGTCAGGCTCTTTCTCCAACCCTTTGGATTCAAGATGAATCGCTTTTACGCCTTCGCTTACCCGATATACAGGTGCATCTTTCCCATCTTTATCTGCAGTCTTTAAAAGCTTTTTAAACCAAGAATTGCCTTCTTCTAGATTCAACCCGTTATAAAATACAACATCTGCATCAGTGGTTTTTAAGACGTCTTCAGGAAGCGGATCATATTCATGCGGATTAGAGCCGATCGGCACCATACTGTGTACATCCACTTTATCTCCGCCTACATTTTTGACTAAATCATAGATAATGGAATAGGTCGTAACTACTTCTACCTTTTCAGAATCATCTTTTCCTGAACTGCATCCTGCAGATGCCACCAATAATGCTCCAGCTAAAATAATACTTGCCATTTTTTTAAACATCTATAAACCTCCCTTTTATCGCATCAACTCGGCTCTGTTCCTTCTCGCTTTTAGTGCTTTCCACACTAATCCTTGAGAAGGAGAAAAGAAGAATGCCATAGCAAACATAAATGCAGAAACCAAAACAATCGTTGCACCTGATGCAAGATTATAAATAAAGCTAAAGTACAATCCGAACACAGAAGCGATTATCCCGAACAACGCAGCAAAATAGATCATGACTGACAGTCTATTTGTAAGCAGATAAGCCGTTGCTGCTGGAGTAATCAACATTGCCACTACCAAGACGATCCCGACTGTTTGAAGAGAAGCTACTGTGACCATTGTAAGAACGACCATAAGGGCATAATGAATCCATTTATTCGGAAGCCCATAGCTCTCTGCCATTGTCGGATCAAATGTTGAAACAAGCAGTTCCTTATAAAATAAGGTAACGAGCCCTATGACCAGAACGCCGATTCCAACTGTTATCCACATATCACTCATCCGAACAGCCAGAACATTTCCAAACAAGATATGATACAAATCCGCACTGCTCTTCATGAAAGTAATGATTACGATCCCTACTGCGAACATACTGGTGAACATGATGCCGATCGCCATATCATGCTTAATTCGACTGTTTTGACTGACATAACCAATTCCAATGGCAGTTAAAACTCCTGTAATTACTGCTCCGAAGAAAAAGCTGATTCCAAGCATATAACTGATTGCAACTCCAGGCAGAACAGCGTGGGAGATAGCGTCCCCCATTAATGACATGCCTCTTAAAATGATGAAGCATCCTACGATTCCGCATATGACACCAACCATTACGGAAGTAAACAACGCTTTTTGAAGAAATTCATACTGAAACAAAGCTTCAAAAAAATCGATCATATTCATTTTCATGATGTAACGTTCACCCCTTTTGGCTGAAGAAATGAAAATTGATTTGCATAAGCTTTCGTAATCACTTCCGGCTGAAGCACTTCTTCAGATGCACCATAATGGATCATGTGCTGGTTAAGTAAGAGCAGATGGTCAAAATAAGACTCCGCTTTGCTTAAATCGTGGTGTACGACAAGTATTGTTTTTCCTTCTTTTTTCAAATCTCTTAGAATATTAATAATGGTTTCTTCACTCGCCACATCAATACCAACAAAAGGTTCATCGAGAAAAAATAATTCTGCCTTTTGAGCAAGAGCTCTCGCCAGAAAAACCCTTTGCTGCTGCCCTCCTGAAAGTTCTCCGATCTGACGACCACTGAAATTCTCCATTCCTACCGTCTTTAGACATTCTTGCGCCCATTCTCTATCACTTTTGGTGGGCCGTTTAAACAAACCTAGCTTTGGGTAAGTACCCAGCAGCACTACATCGATTACCGTGATAGGAAAATCCCAGTCAATATCTGAACGCTGAGGAACATAAGCGATGTTCTTTTTCCACTTCTTTAACGGTTCACCGAATATTTTTATATCGCCTTTATCTTTTGAAATTAAGTTTAAAGTCGCCTTCATTAAGGTGGATTTACCCGCCCCGTTTGGTCCGATAATACCGACAAGACTTCCTTTTTTCACAGAAAACGTAATGTCTTTTACAACTTGATTTCCTAAATATGAGACGAACAATCGCTCGATCTCTAATGCATGTTCCATAGAAAAAAGACCTCCTTTTTCGCTTGGCAACCTCTTTTGCCTTAACGCAACTTTTAATTAAAAAAATAATCCCTTCACAATGTATGTGTCGAAATAGATGTAAGTGACTAATTTGAATAAAAGAAAAGTTTCCTTCGGGCAACTTTTTTACTTAAGTCAAATTATATAGTGTGGACACAAGATTGTAAATGATTTTTTCTAGCCATATTTCTACATTTGCTATATAATCATCTCTGGCAGGCAACTGCTGGGTGGGAGAGGGTTTGTTTTTTAGTTTTAAGAGAGGAATACATGAAACAAGATCAAGTTTCGATTAAAAAAGAAGTGCTCGCAGGTATAACTTCATTTTTCACGATCGCCTATATTATTATTGTTAATCCATTAATTTTAGCCGATGCTGGAATGCCTTATGAAGGTGTAGTATTAGCGACAATTCTTACTTCTGTAGTTGGGTGTTTAATCATGGGGCTGTATGCAAATGCTCCTATTATTCTGACTCCTGGAATGGGTGTGAACGCATTTTTCACCTATACCATTGTTCAGGGAATGAACTTAAGCTGGCAAGAAGCGCTAGCTGCTGTTGTTCTATCAGGTGTTTTCTTTTTAATAGCTGCTTCTACCCCTTTAAAGGACATACTTTCTAAAAGTATCCCTCAATCTTTAAAGCATAGCATTACTGTAGGAATCGGTTTATTCTTGACGTTTATCGGACTTCAAAAAGGCGGTATCATTGAAGCTAGTTCTGCTACTTTTGTGAAATTAGGACATTTAGACCGTCCTGATGCTATTCTCACTATGGTTGGACTTGCAATAACACTTGCTCTGTTCTTAAAAAACGTTAAAGGAAGTTTCCTTATCGGTATTGCTTTAACAACTTTGATAGGCTTCATGATGGGACACACTCAAGAAGTTAAAAAAATGTCTGAAGGATTTTCATTCAAGCCATTCGGTGAATTGCTGTTCGCTTTTGATTTTTCTGGAATTACTGAATTATCTTTCTGGATCGCTACCTTTTCACTCACCATGATTATTACGTTTGAAAACATGGGATTGTTGTATGGATTGCTTCCAGATCAGAAAAAGTTTCCTAAAGCGTTTCAAGCCAATGCTGCTTCTTCTATCGTATCTGGATTATTTGGTACTAGTCCGACTATTTCAACGGTAGAGAGTGCCTCTGGAATAACGGAAGGCGGAAGAACTGGTATAACAAGTATTACAGTTGCTGTCCTATTTATTGGTTCCATTTTTGCTGCTCCGTTCATTGCTTATATTCCCGATGGTGCCATTGCGCCCGTGTTAATCATAATCGGCGGCTTGATGGTTCAGCAGATTCAGCATATTCCCTTAGCGGACTTCACTGAAATGTTTCCATCATTTTTAATTATTGCTCTGATTCCACTAACATACAGTATTGTTGATGGTCTTGCTTTTGGATTTATTGCCTACCCTTTGATTAAATGGATGTCTGGTCAGAAAAAGCAAGTTCCCGCTACTATGTATGTAATAGCGTTCTTATTCTTTATGAACTTTGTACTTCACACCATCATTTAAATGTGAAATTTTAAGACTCTGGATAATTTCCAGAGTCTTTTTTAGCACTTTCTCCGCTCCTGACTCATACAATAAAAAAGTCAGGAGGGAGTTCCTTATGAATCCAATTATTGTGCACTTTGTTAACCAAAAACTGAATACAATCAGTCCAAACGAATTAATATCTCTTGCAGCACAATATCAGCTTCCCATTTCACAAAAAGAAGCCGTTCAAATCGTAAACATATTACGCCGGCAGACAATTGATATAAAAAATCTTAGTCAGCGTAAACAAATTATCGCAACGATCGCAAAAGAAGTCAGCCCTGAAAAAGCCAACTATATTCAGTACTTAATCCAGACATACATTGACAGATAAAAATTTTGATTGCGGTGATCTCCGCTCCAGGGTACATGTTTGTATCACAAATTCAAAAGAAGGATCAAACCATCTCGTATTAACAAGGTGGTATGATCTTTTTTTCTGTATAAAAAAAATCAAATACGAGTAGGTGTTATCTGTTGGCTCCATCCTCGGGTCTGATTGGTATGGAAATGCATGATCCTTCATGATATTTACGGTAATTTAAAAAATCATGAAGTTGATGAAATAAACAAGGGTAAGGCAAGAATAAAAAACAAGGGCTGTGCAAGTGAATTCCATGCGAAGTCCTTGTTTTTTTCTGTTTAAAAAGAAAAACCGGTGAAATTCAACCGGTTTTTCAGTGACCGCCAACTGCTATGCGGTCATATTGCTTTTTGAACATTTTTTGTCGATTCGCATCCTCGACTAGTTGATTGGAGTGTATGGTGCTTGACTCCTGCGGGATCAGCGGGACAGGTGAGACCATTCAATGTCACAAAGTAACGAGTGAGCTCACCGCACGCCCCGCGGAAAGCAAGCACCTGAAACGGAGATCAACTACTTCAAAACAACACAGTTTGCTCTATAATGCCCATTTATTAAACTAGAAGTTTGTTCTGCAGATCTGGATCAAACTCTTTTGCTTTTATCATCTCGATCTCTAATTGATAAGGCGGTTTCTTATTATTCTTATCTGTCCCAACATAAGGAGTTTCAAGAATTTTTGGGATATCCTTAAACGATTCATGGTGGACAATATAGCTTAATGCGTCAAAACCGATATGACCAAAGCCAATGTTCTCATGTCTGTCTTTGGAAGCACCGCATATATTCTTGCTGTCATTAATATGGAAAACTTTAATTCGGTCTTTGCCGATAATTCTATCGAATTGATCCATAACCCCATCAAAGTCGTTTACGATATCATACCCTGCATCATGTGTATGACACGTATCGAAGCACACAGATAGTTTTTCGTTGAGGGTAACTCCATCAATGATCTGTGCTAATTCTTCAAACGATCTTCCGCATTCGGAACCTTTACCCGCCATCGTTTCCAAAGCGATTTGTACATTTTGTTCTTTCGTTAACACTTCATTGAGACCTTCAATAATCTTTTTAATGCCAACTTCGGACCCTTCCCCTACATGCGCGCCCGGATGCAACACAATCTGTCTTGCGCCTAAAGCTTCTGTTCGTTCAATCTCTCTTCGTAAGAAGTCAACACCCAGTTCAAAGGTTTCAGGCTTCACAGCGTTCCCTATATTAATAATATAAGGTGCATGAACGACAATATCAGCTATGCCGTTATCAATCATGTGTTTTGTTCCTGCTTCGATATTAAGGTCTTCAATCTTTTTTCGTCTCGTGTTTTGAGGTGCTCCGGTATAGATCATAAAAGTGTTTGCACCATAAGAAACAGCCTCTTCACTTGCAGCCAAAAGCATTTTCTTTCCGCTCATTGAGACATGTGAACCGATTTTAATCATACTTTCCCCTCTTCCCCACGCAATAATCTCTATCTTTGATTTCTTCTTTTCTTTTTCATTAACTTTTTCTTTTGCTCATCCATCTTCTTTTTATAACCCGGTTTTACTTTACGAGGTTTAGGTACATAAATACCTTCCTGTTCTTTGGAAGCTGTACTCTTTTCTCTTTGCTTTACAGCTACCCACTCACCATTCTTATATTGTTCATACGTAAAACTGATTTTTTTCTCTTTCAGTTTTTGTACAGAATGCTGATCCGTTTGTTCAAACAGAGAGGCACAAATACCAGACATACCTGCACGGCCTGTCCGGCCGGCTCTGTGGATATAAAAGTCAAGATCCTTTGGAAACTCATAATTAATAATGTGGCTGACACCTTTAATATCGATTCCTCGTGCAGCTAGGTCAGTTGCAACCAAGAATTGAAATTCAGCCTTTTGTACACGCTTCATAATGTTCTTTCTCGTCCGAGGAGGGATATCGCCGTGTAAACGCTCTACGCTCAATCCTTCAGCAGCCATTGCATCTGCAATTTCATCGACTGTTTTTTTGGTATTTGCAAAAATAATAGCAAAATACGGATTATAATTCTTTGCAGTTTTAATAAGCATAGGAAGCTTATCATTATGTTTAGTCTGAATAAGTACATGCTTTATATCTTTAGCTGTAATTTGTTGAGGTTCAACATGAACATGCTTTGGAGTCTTCATATATTTCTTCAAAAATGGCTGCAGCTTCTCTGGCACAGTTGCTGAGAAAACCATCATCTGAAGTTCATTAGCCATGCGGGATGCAATCATATCAACATCTTCAATAAAGCCCATGTCCAGCATCTGATCAGCCTCGTCAACTACGAGCATGTTTGCCGTATAAACAACTAGCTCTTGTGCATTCACTAGGTCCTTAATCCGTCCCGGCGTACCTATAACAAGCTGAGGTACCGCCTTCAGCTTTTCAGCCATCCTTTTTCTGTCGGTTCCTCCGACTATTGCTTTTGCTTTGATCTGTTTATCTTCAGGCATTTGCTCTGAAACTTTCAAGAATTCATTATAGATCTGCTGTGCCAGTTCACGTGTAGGTGCTGTAATTACAGCTTGAACCTCATCTTTTTGTATATCGATCTTATGCATTAACGGAAGCAAGAATGCAAATGTTTTTCCTGATCCTGTTTGAGATTGCCCGATCATGTCTTGTCCATTAATGATTCCAGGAATTACACGTTCTTGAATATCAGTTGGTTTTTCAAATCCAATACCACTTAATGCAGCTTGGAGCGATTCATTTATTTTTAACCGTTCGAACGGAGATTTCATACGCTCACCTTTTCTTTTTCAAATATAAATCTGTTCACTTTTAGTATTATAGAGTAAGTTTTGTATTTCCGCCAATCATCCTTGTATTTTCGTTAGGCTGTTTTCTAAAAGATTGTTGCTTTCAATACATTTCTTCATTGAAAAGTTGATAGGAGTGCAAGGTGCGAGACTCCTGGGGGATTAGCGGGACAGGTGAGACTCCTATCGGCGCAAAGCGCAGAGGAGGCTCACCGCACGCCCCCCCCGGAAAGCGAGCATCCTGAAACGGAGATCAACTACTTTCAAAAACAACAATGTATACGAAAACAGCTTTCGTTAAGAAAACAGGGATAAATATCACACATGTTTTCATGAATTCATATTCTGTTTATGAGCGTATTATTTTGGAAAGGAGGGGGAATTATGCAGCCTTTTTACAGATACCCAACTCAGCCTCAGCATCCCATGCAGCCATTTCAGGTAAATCCTCATATGCAGAATATGAATGGTATGCATGGTATGCCGCGTCATGCGGGCTCTGTTGACCGATTCTTAGGGACCATTGGCAGTGGAGGAAGTATAACTGGCGGAACAAGTATTTTCACTATGCTAAATAACGTACAAAAGGTTTTAAAAGTTGCTGAAACCATGGGGCCGATGATTAAACAATACGGACCGGCGATGAGAAACCTGCCATCCATAATGACAGCATTAAAAGACTTTCAAAATGGTGGTTCAGAAACTAAAGCCGAGAACAGCCCTGAGGCAGACACCTCCAAAAAAGCGGAAAATAATGATAAAATTGCTGAAGTGGAAGAAAATACAGAACCAAAAGAAAAAAAGAAGGAAAAAAGAAAGAAAGAAACAGAAGAAAAAGTAACTGTTTCAGGTCCAAAATCGTCAAAAACAACTAAGCAGCAAGCTCAAAAATTAAAAAAGGCACCGGCTAATACCAAATTAGTACCCGCAGCGCCAAAAACGAATTTACCTAAAGGTTATCACCTCTCAGGACCGAAACTGTACGTATAAGTATAGTGTTTGAGTTCTTATGTTCTCTCCTTTATAATAAAGAAATACAGAAGTAAATCTCCCAAGACAGCATAGACATCTGTGCTGTCTTTTATATGAATAAAGGAGAGGTCCAATATGGAAATTATTAAAATATCTCCCCGTGGATATTGTTATGGTGTCGTAGATGCTATGGTCATGGCTCGTCAAGCAGCAAATGATCCAACTCTGCCAAGACCCGTTTATATTCTTGGGATGATTGTTCATAACAAACACGTAACTGATGCCTTTGAAGACGAAGGAATCATTACGCTTGATGGAAACAATCGTTTAGATATCATTCGTAACATTGAATCAGGAACTGTTATTTATACGGCGCATGGTGTCTCTCCAGAAGTTAGACGCATCGCTCACGAAAAAGGACTCTATGAAATAGATGCAACATGTCCGGATGTCACAAAAACGCATGACCTGATCAGAGAAAAAGAAAAAGAAGGCTATGAAATTATTTATATTGGTAAAAAAGGACACCCTGAGCCTGAAGGGGCTATCGGAATCGCACCTCATATCGTTCATCTTGTTGAAAATCAGGAAGACTTAGAATCATTGGATGTAAAAAGTGAAAAGATTCTTATTACCAACCAAACAACTATGAGTCAATGGGATGTTGCAGAACTTATCAAGCAGCTGTTGATCCGTTATCCAAGTGCTGAAGTGCATAAAGAAATCTGTTTAGCTACACAAGTCCGTCAAGAAGCAGTCGCAAATCAAGCTGGAGACTGTGACTTAGTGCTTGTAGTGGGTGACCCTCGAAGCAATAACTCTAACCGTCTCGCACAAGTTTCCGAAGAGATTGCCGGGACAAAAGCGTATCGAATTTCTGATGTGTCTGAGATCGATTTAGCGTGGTTAGAAGGCGTCGAAAAAGTTGGGATTACGTCTGGTGCGTCTACGCCAACACCGATTACGAAAGAAGTGATCGATTTCCTTAAAAATTATGATCAAAACAATCAAGAAACTTGGAAAACAGAACGCAAAGTTCAATTAAACCGTATCCTTCCAAAAGTAAAAGAAAAAAAATAACAAAAAGCAAAGCTGAATCGTCAGCTTTGCTTTTTACATAGCTTCTTTGAGCGAAAAAAGAAGATTTTGAGCGAAACTAAAGGGGTTTGAGCGTAGCTTAAAAATCTTGAGCGTAGCTCGGTAATTTTGAGCGAACGTGTAATAAATATAAAAACACGTACCGTAAATCAACAAGAAACTGAGAATTGGGAAGGTTTATTACATAAATATAAAAGGCTCAGTTTTTATAGTGGATTCTATAACAACTGTATCGTACTTTCTATCTGAAAGTTCTTTCTCAAGCACGTTTTTAAGCTCACTTTTCATTATTTCTTCGATATGATGACCAGCATCAATTATCGTCAGACCCTCTGCTTGTGCATCGTGAGCATTATGATAATAAATATCCCCCGTCACTAGAACATCTGCCCCTTTTCTGACAGCAGGATAAATGTATTTGTTGCCATCACCGCCAACAACCGCAACTTTTTTTATTGGGTGATTGTGTCCTTTGATTACCCGAACACACGAGATTCTAAAAACATTTTTAACATGCTGAACAAATTCTTCGATATTCATCTCTTTATTCAGATTTCCGATCTTTCCAATTCCAAGTTCAGTTCCTTTGTTAAGCAATGGATAAAGATCAAAAGCCACTTCTTCGTATGGGTGTGCTTTTTTCATGGCAGATAAAACTGAATGCTGGATAGAAGCAGGAAAAACGGATTCAAGCTTTACTTCTTCTGTACGCTCTAATTTCCCTCGCTCTCCAATGTATGGGTTTGTACCTTCTAGCGGTTTAAATGTCCCCCATCCGCTTGATGAAAAGCTGCAATGACTATAATTTCCAATATGACCAGCTCCTGCATCCCCCAAAGCTTGTCTCAAAGCTTCTTCATGTGAAGTTGGAACAAAAACGGAAAGTTTAACTAACTGGTCCTCAAATGTAGGGGCTAATACCTCAGTTTGACTAAGTTCTAATCGCTGTGAGAGCCATTCGTTAACTCCTGAAGCCGTAACATCGAGGTTCGTATGAGCTGCATAAACAGTTATATCGTTCTTAATCAGCTTTTCAATGACTCTTCCTCTTGACGTACTTGTGTCAATTTTCTTTAGTGGCCGATACAGCAGGGGGTGATGAGCAATAATCAGATCTACTTCATTTTCTATTGCTTCATCTACAACTGTTTCAAGAACATCCAGCGCTATCATTACTTTTTTGACAGGACGGTTCAATGACCCAATTTGCAATCCGATTGGGTCACCTTCGACTGCCATTTTTTTAGGTGCGAAGCTTTCCAAAAGCGAAATAACAAACTGTCCGCTAGCTGATTTGCTCAATCGACCCACTCCTTTGCAAGATTAATATGATCTAACAGCTCTTTTCTTTTTGTATCTGCAGCTGTCCCTTGGCTTTTTTCCATCTGAGCCAAGATTGCCTTCCATTGCTTCACTTCCCCGGTCCATTTTTCCTTAAACGCTTCATTTTGAACTTTTAATAAGAATGGGCCAAACAGAAGTTCCGCTTCAATATTATTTGTATAAGGCTGTTCACCAGACCGGTCTGCCACTAAAATTTCATAGATTTTACCATCTTCTTTTATAATTTCTTCAGCAGAAAGTACCCAGTCTTCTTTCAAAAGCCATTTTCTTACGGTTTTAGCACCGATATTTGGCTGCAGAACTAACCTTTTTGCTTTCCCAAGTTTATCCTTCCCTTTCTCGAGGATGGAAGTAATAAGAGATCCACCCATGCCGCAGATTGTTACAACTTCGGCTTCATTTTCTTTAAGAACGGAAAGTCCATCTCCTTTTCTAACTTCGATGATATCGGATAATCCATCTAGCACTACTTGCTCTTTTGCTGATAAATATGGGCCATCTGTTATTTCGCCCGCAATTCCTTTTTTGATCTTCCTTTTCAGACCTAAATAACAAGGCAGGTAAGCGTGGTCTGATCCGATATCAGCCATTACGGATCCCTCTAATACATAATTTGAGACTGTTTCAAGCCTTTGAGATAGTTTTTCAGAATTCATATTTTTATCACCGCTTTAATTTTCGATAGTATAGTATTTGTCTTCCTCAGCATTTATTGCAAAGCTGAATGAAAAAAAGCTTCTTGTCCAAAAAACAAGAAGCTCTCTTTTATTTTATTTTTTTTCTGCGAGCCATTTCACTACTATTTTTGCTTCTTCACCTTTAACAACACCAGCAGGCATTCCACCAGACTTACCATTTTTCACGATATCGGCGATCTCTTCTTCTGAGTATTTTCCGCCAATTTTATCAAGTGCAGGCCCTGTTGCGCCTTCAAGGTTTTGCCCGTGACATGAAGCACAGTTCTGTTTGAAAATAGCTTCAGGATCCATAGCAGCCTTTTCTTTATCCTGGCTTGCTTGATGAATCTTGTTGATACCATATCCGCCCATTGTTAGCATAAGAACAATTCCAATAACTCCTATAATGGCAAAAGGAATGAGTGGATTACGTTTCATTCAAATTCCTCCTTCTTCTGTACAGCACATTTGTTGTTGTCTTCAAATCTTACTATGTATTGGTTAACAATCCATAACCTATTGTACTTTAAAAGCGTTTACTTGGGAAGGGCAAACTATATTTTTCCCAGTTTTGTCACAAGATATTACAGAATTTATTTTAAACCTATAATAGCAAATATCCCATCTTTAGCGTGAGCTGACCCCAAAGTAAAAATAGCCACACAACTGGTGGCTATTCATGGGTTACAGATAGAGCCTCTAATGCTTGTTCTCTAAGTTTGTATTTTTGTATTTTCCCTGAAGCTGTCATCGGATACTCATCAACAAATAAAAAGTATTCAGGTATCTTAAAATTAGCTATTTGGCCTTTGCAATAATTTTTCAGTTCATCAGATGATAGTGATTGACCATCTTTTACCTGTATACAGGCAGCTACTTTTTCACCAAACTTTTTATCGGGTACTCCAACGACTTGCACATCTAAGATTGCAGGGTGAGAATAAAGAAATTCTTCAACTTCTCTTGGATAGACATTTTCTCCTCCCCGGATAATCATATCTTTTAAGCGGCCGGTTATTCTGTAATACCCATCACCATCTACAGTGGCTAGATCCCCGGTGTGCAGCCATCCATCACTGTCTATGGCTTCTTTCGTCGCTTCAGGCATTTTGTAGTACCCTTTCATTACGTGATAGCCTCTAGTGCAAAGCTCTCCTTGTTCGCCAGCTTTTACTTCATCGTTAGTTATCGGATTCACTATTTTTGTTTCTACCTGTGCATGTTTCTTACCGACAGTTTCTACTCTTCTTTCGATTGGGTCATCCGTTCTTGTTTGTGTGATCACAGGAGAAGCTTCTGTTTGACCGTAGGCAATTGTAATCTCACTCATACCCATCTTATCGATCACTTTCTTCATTACTTCTATCGGACAAGGCGACCCGGCCATTATTCCAGTTCTCAGTGTACTTAAATTATACGTTTCGAAGTCAGGGAGGTTCAGTTCTGCTATGAACATCGTAGGAACGCCATGCAACCCAGTACATTTTTCTTTTTCTACAGTCTCTAAAACTTCTTTTGGATCAAATTGAACGATCGGCACCATAGTGGCACCAACGGATACAGCTGCAAGTGTTCCAAGAACACATCCGAAGCAATGGAAGAACGGAACAGGTATACACAACCTGTCAGCATTAGTTAAATTCATGCTCTCAGCAATCTGGCGTGCGTTGTTCACAATGTTGTTATGAGTAAGCATTACTCCCTTAGGAAACCCTGTTGTTCCTGAGGTATATTGCATATTTATAACGTCATCATAGTGCAGAGAACCCTCTCGTATCTGAAGCTCTTCATCAGAAATAGCTTCACCTGCTTCCAACATATCCTGAAACGTATCGTAATTTGCAGAATGATTATGGTCGATTTGAACAAAATGTTTAAGATGCGGAAACTCTGTTATTCTCTCCTTAACAGCGTCAATCATTTTCCTGTAAGAAGTTGCTCGGAATTCTTCTATAAAAAATAGAGCTTTTGAGTCAGATTGTTTTAGCAGATAGTCGAGTTCTGCACTTTGATAATTTGTGTTCACCGTAACTAAAACAGCTCCAGCCCTTGCAGAGCCAAATTGCAGAAGCAGCCATTCTGGAACATTGGTAGCCCATACAGCGATATGATCACCTTTCTTGATTCCCATAGCCATTAAGCCTTTTGCGACTTTTGTCGTTAATTCATAAAATTCCTGATAGGTGTAGCGAATTCCAAGTTTACTGTAAACAATGGCTTCTTGAGCCTTGTTCTTCTGTGCTTGTTCCTTTAAACAATCTCCAACAGTTACTTTCATTAACTCAGCCATAATTCACCCCATCATATTAAATTATGAAAATCAGCAGCCGATCTCTCTCGCTATAACGATGCGCTGAACCTCAGATGTTCCCTCTCCGATCTCAAGAAGCTTAGCATCTCTGAAGTAGCGCTCAACATGATAATCTCTCATATACCCATTTCCGCCATGAATTTGTACCGATTCGGAACAAATCTGCATACAAGCTTCGGAGGCATATAATTTCGCCATAGATGCTTCTTTTGAAAACTTTTTACCTTGGTCTTTCAGCCATGCAGCTTTATACACCATCATTCTTGCCAGTTCAATTTTCATAGCCATATCAGCCAGCTTGAATTGTATTGCCTGAAACTTTGATATTGATCTTCCAAACTGCTTGCGTTCTTTTGCATAAGCTAGCGCCTTCTCATAGGCTGCTTGAGCGATTCCTACCGCCATAGCACCAATCCCTATTCTTCCTCCATCAAGAGTTACCAGGAACTGTTTAAAGCCGTCTCCGCGCTTCCCTAATAAGTTTTCTTCAGGAACTCTTACATCTTCCATAAAAAGTTCTGTAGTGTTTGAAGAATGAAGTCCCATTTTTTCGTAGTTGTCAATTACTTTAAAGCCTTTTGCATCAGTAGGAACGATAATCGCAGAGATTTCTTTATCATTGCCATTTCTATTAGTGATTGCGGTAAGAGCCAAGTGTTTCGCATAACTTGCGTTCGTTATATAACACTTGCTTCCGTTAATTACCCATTCACCATTTTCTACGACAGCTGAAGTTTCAGTACCTCCTGCATCAGATCCAGCGTTTGGCTCTGTCAGCCCAAATGCACCGAACGATTCACCTGTACAGATCGGCGTTAAATATTTTTCCTTTTGTTCATGGGTACCAAATAAATTTAAAGGTGCTCCTCCTAAAGAAACGTGTGCAGAATATGTAATACCTGTAGAGCCGCAAGCCCGGCTTAGTTCCTCAACGGCAATCGCAAAACTGATCGTATCAGCTCCGCCGCCGCCATACTCCTCAGGGAAAGGAAGTCCCATCATACCAAGCTTAGAAAGCTTTTGAAAAATCTCCACTGGGAACTCCTTATTTTTGTCTCTTGCTTCTGCACCCGGTGCTACCACTTCATCCGCAAATTCCCGCATCATTTTCTGAATCATCAATTGCTCTTCTGTTAAAGTAAAATTCATGGCTGTATCCCACCCTTTTAAAATTTATTACTCTCTATTGTATACGCTTTCATATTTATTATAGATATAAAGGCTGAATTTTTACAAGATTTAAACGATTTTAAATTTAATAATGAGAAGAATACATAAGAATATGCTAGTAATTGCAAGCAAAATGAAGTAATAATTGAGATTTTGGGGTGTTTGCATTGAAGTGGAATAATCAGTAAAATAAAAACAAATAAAAAAGCCTGCCATAAATGGCAAGCTTTCTATTCTAGAAAATCTTTTAATCGTTTGCTTCTGCTTGGATGGCGGAGCTTACGAAGCGCTTTTGCTTCGATCTGACGGATACGCTCACGCGTAACTCCGAAAACTTTACCTACTTCTTCAAGAGTGCGTGTCCGTCCATCGTCTAAACCAAAACGCAGACGAAGAACGTTTTCTTCACGGTCTGTCAGAGTATCTAGAACATCCTCTAGCTGTTCTTTTAGTAACTCGTACGCCGCTGCTTCGGATGGAGCAAGTGCATCCTGGTCTTCAATAAAATCACCTAAGTGGGAGTCATCTTCCTCACCGATTGGTGTTTCTAATGAAACTGGTTCTTGAGCAATCTTTAAGATTTCACGAACTTTTTCTGGTGTAAGTTCCATTTCAGCTCCGATTTCTTCAGGAGAAGGTTCACGGCCTAAGTCTTGAAGAAGCTGACGCTGAACACGGATTAGCTTATTGATCGTCTCAACCATATGAACCGGGATACGAATTGTACGAGCTTGGTCAGCGATTGCGCGTGTAATAGCTTGTCTAATCCACCATGTCGCATACGTACTGAATTTAAACCCTTTATCATAATCGAATTTTTCAACCGCTTTGATCAATCCCATGTTACCTTCTTGAATAAGATCCAGGAACAGCATTCCGCGTCCGACATAACGTTTTGCGATACTTACAACTAGTCGCAAGTTCGCTTCTGCCAAACGGCGTTTTGCTTCTTCATCGCCATTTTCAATTCTTTTTGCGAGTTCAATTTCTTCATCAGCAGAAAGCAGGTCAACCCGGCCGATTTCTTTGAGGTACATACGTACTGGGTCATTAATTTTGACTCCAGGAGGAACACTAAGATCATTTAAATCAAACTCTTCCTCGTCTTTTTCCATTTCGAACTTTGGATCATCTTCATCATCTGAATCTTCTGAGGCTTCTGCTACCTCAACACCTTGCTCTTCTAGATAATGATAGAATTCATCCATTTGATCTGAATCTTGTTCAAATGGAGCAAGTTTGCCTGTGATTTCTGTATATGTCAGCCGACCTCGCTTTTTACCGGCTTCAACTAATTGTTCTTTGACTTGATCGATGGTTAATTCGCCTTCCGTCCCTTGACGGTTTGGTTTCTCAGCCATTCGATCCCCTCCTTCCAAAACTTCAACCATCTTGCGTCCCGATTATTTTAGAGATCTTTTCATTCTCATAATTTCTTGGGCAATTTGGGCTGCCAGTTTTATTTCATTCCTTCTTATTGCGTTTTCCTGCTGTTTTTCTTTTTCTTGTATCTCCCGCAATAATGGATAGCTAGAAATAATTCGAATATAATCTGCAAGCTCAACTTCATTCATTTCATCACTGATGGTGAGCATTGCTAATTCTGATGCTAGTTTTCTTAATTTGTCATCGTCAATCCGCTGCATGAACAGCCCTACATTGGGTTTATTTCCTTCTTCATAAAAGGCATACAGGTAGGCAGCGATTGCATTATGTTCTTCTACATTAAAGCCTGTTTCAAGCTTTTCCTGAATGAGGAAAGCTGTTTCTTCGCTTTTAAGCATGTGAGCTAGAACAATTCTTTCAGCATTTAAATTTTTCGGCAATAAAGACTTCTGCAAAAGTGTTTGTATTCTAAAATTATTATCCCGTTTTTTTGGGCCGTTATCCTTTGACTTTTGCTGCTGCTTGAAAGTCTGTATTTGCTGTTGTTTTAATGCGTCTAATGACAAATTAAATTCTGAAGCGATCTGACGGAGATAATGATCTCTTTCAACCGCTTTTGGAAGACGGGCTATTTCGCTGATAACCTCTTCGATATAGATCATCCGTTCTCCTTCATCACGAAGGTTTTTACCGCGTCTATAGTATTGTATTTTAAATGCCATAACTGTAAGACTAGCCCCTATTATATCCTTTTGGAATGATTCGCCTCCAAATTTGGAGATATAGTCATCGGGGTCCATTCCGTCTGGCATCTGCGAAATTTTAACTGTACAGCCTTGTTTCGTCAGTATTTCTGATGCACGAAAAGCGGCTTCAACACCTGCTCGATCAGAATCATAACAGATTGTGACAGATTGAACATTTCTTTTCAATATGGAAGCATGATCCTCTGTTAATGAAGTCCCCAGTGTCGCAACTCCATTTGTAACACCTGCTCGATAAGCGGCAATGGTATCGACATATCCCTCAAAAACAACGGCATGTTGTTTCTGTCTGATATCTGCTCTAGAAAGGTTCAAACCGTAGAGAGTTTTCCCTTTTTGAAAGATTTTTGATTCTGGGCTGTTTAAGTACTTCGGTTCATCGTTTCTATCTAAAACTCTTCCTCCAAAGGCAACCACTGCACCAGTACGGTCCCATATCGGGAACATGATTCTGTTTCGAAAACGGTCATAAGGTTTTCCATCAGATTGCCGCTTTCCAATCAAACCAGCTTTCTCGGCAAGTGTAATATCCAATTCCCGCTTTTGAATAAATTGTGAAGCTGTTTCCCATGAATCAGGAGCAAATCCTATTTGAAAGCGTTCGATAGACTCTCTTGTGAAACCTCTGTTTTCCAGATAGTCCAGTGCTGGTCTTCCCTGCTTAGTATGAAGGAGACAATGATGGTAAAGCTTAGCCAGCAACTCATGAATATCAGCCATTTTTCTTTTTTCGTCAGTACTTTTTAAGGAGTAATTTTGCTGATGCATTTGAGGCAGCTCGATCGAGCTCTTTTTCCCGAGTTGTGTTACGGCTTCAATGAAAGAATATCCTTCGATATTCATTAAGAATGAAAAAACATTTCCTCCTGCTCCACATCCGAAACAGTGGTAGATTTGTTTTTCCGGTGATACAGAAAATGAAGGTGATTTTTCGCCATGAAAAGGGCATAAACCAAAATAATTTCGTCCTTGCTTTTTTAAAGGTACATAATCACTTATCACATCTACAATATCGTTTGATGACCTTACTTTTTCAATTAAATCTTCTGGTATACGTTCCATATGACCACCACAAAATCTCTGTTTCTTTTGACACTAGATATATATTCGTGCCCCAAGTCTATTTTCCTTCAACATTCGACAGGATTTCGCAAAAAACTGAACTGAACCTTTCTGCATCCTCCTTTGTGAATTTAGCAGGACCTTTAGAATGTTTTCCTGAACGTCTTGCTTTTGCAGACAGATAGCGTTCATGAAGAACTCTTTCCATTTCATTCTCTTGAAAATGTTTCCCTCTTGGGGTGATAACATAAACCCCTTTTGGAATAAGAAGACTTGCAAGAGCATGATCCTGGGTTACTACGATGTCATTTCTTTTAGAATGATTATGTATGTACATGTCAACTTCCTCTGGACGGGCATCTACAAGGATCCAGCGTCCAGGTTGGTCTGTACTGCTTGCATGTGCAAATGAAGTCACAAAAATAGGTTCGAACCGATACACCTTTGAATATTTATTAATCTCTTCTTTTATCACTACAGGACAGGCATCTGCATCTACATATATATCAGCTTTGAATTTTTCCATATTTTTATGTTCTACTTTTCCAGTGATTCTCCTTTATTTGCTGGCATTTACATAAAAATTGCATTCTGAATGTATCACTATTTTAGTCAAAGTTTTTATTTTTAATCACAATGTAATATTATAATAAAAACGGAATGATTTTACCAGTAAAAAGATTGAAATAAAAAAAGCGCAGAAATTTGCGCTTTTATTTATAGGATTTCCCTTGAAAAAGGTTGTATATGACATTAGCTGATTCCTCAACCGCCTTATTAGATACTTCCACTACTCTGCAACCAATTCGGTCTACTATCTTATTAAAATATATGAGTTCTTGTTTGATTCTTTCCATGTTTGCATAGTTAGCTTCTGAATTTAGTCCTAAAGCTTTCAGACGCTCTCTGCGAATATCATTTAACTTTTCGGGAGTAATCTTTAGCCCAAAACATTTATTAGGCGATACTTTAAACAATTCTTCCGGCGGTTCCACTTCAGGAACAATAGGTACGTTTGCTACTTTTAGGCGCTTATGAGCAAGATATTGAGAAAGTGGTGTTTTTGAAGTCCTTGAAACACCAATTAGTACAACATCAGCTTTTAAAATTCCTCTTGGATCTCTTCCATCATCATACTTAACTGCAAATTCTATAGCTTCAACTTTTCTGAAGTATTCATCGTCTAGTTTATGTACGACTCCAGGTTCATATCTCGGCACCTGATTTAGCCTGGATTGAAGCTGATTCATAATAGGTCCCATAATATCCACAGTTGGAATTCCGTTAGCAGCAGCCTGCTTAGCTACATATTCGCTGATTTCAGGAACTACCAATGTATAGGCAATGATCCCATTGTGATCCTTTGCTAAAGAAATGACTTCATCGATCGTTTCTTTGTCTTCTACATAGGGAACCCTTTTTATCTCTATTCCATTTGAATTAAATTGGCTAGCAGCCGCTTTTACAACCAGTTCTGCCGTTTCTCCAACTGAATCAGAAACGACATATACGATTGGACGTCCTGTCATATTGACCTCCCCATTTATTAAAGTATTTCGTCATGAGCAAGTTCTACAAAAGCCTTAGTAATATTAGTTTTAGTGATTCTTCCAACTACCTCTAGGCCGCTCTCATTATTAGAACGTTTCACTACCGGGAGCCCGTCAATTTGCTTTTCAATCAAAATATGAGCGATATCCAACAGGAAATCCTCTTTATAACAATACGTAATATTAGGCATTCTTGTCATGATAATATTTATTGGAATACTGTTGATCTCTTGTTTCCCCATACTAGCCCTCAATAAATCTTTTCGTGAAGCGACCCCTGCAAGATGTCCGTTTTTATTGATAATGAACAATGTTCCTACATCTTCTAAAAACATGGTACAGATCGCTTCATATACTGTTGCAGAGTCTTGTACGACTACTGGCATAGAAGTAAATTCAGCTACTTTAATTTTTTTCACTTTTTCTGTCAGTAACTGTGAACCTGTTTTGCCTGTGTAAAAATAGCCTACTCTCGGTCTAGCGTCCAAATAACCTGCCATGGTTAAAATGGCTAGATCTGGACGAAGTGTCGCCCGCGTTAAATCAAGCTGTTCAGCAATTTGTTCTCCTGTAATAGGTCCGTGATCCTTGACGATCTCAATAATCTTCTGCTGCCTTTTGTTTAGTTCGATTTTGTACACCACCTTTTGCTGCATCCAATGTGTTATACTTATTTTTCATTATTATAACTCATTAAGTAGAAAATGCGAACAAAAAAACTGTAAAGATAGTCTTCACAGTTGAATTTACGTTAGGTCATCAAGTTGTTTTAAAAACTTTTTTGATTTTAAAAATACACCAGAATACTCCTCCATGTAAGCATCAAAAAGCATTCTCAACTCTCTTTTCGTTTCCTTTTTCAAAGATACATTTCCAAGTCTGGCAAGATCGAGATGATAAAACATATTTAGCAGCCGTGCAGTTCCTTTAGAAATATTCATTCTATAAGGGTCTTTGTATGCACATCTTTCACAGAGAAAACCTCCTTCTCGAATGGAAAAAGAAAAATTCCCTTCAGCCGCATGACAAGAGACACACCTACTAAGCTCTGGTACAATCCCCGCTGTTTTCATCATTTTCATTTCGAATAAAAAGGTAATGACCTCAGGATCAACCCCATGGTTTATATATTCTAAAGCCTGCTTCAGCCAGCCAAACAAGTCAGGCTTCATGTCTTCCTCAGAAGTAAACCGATCAAGAAGCTCCGAAAGATAAGCTGCATAGGCAGTCTTAACTAAGTCTTCACGAATATGCCGGAAGGAAGACAATGCTTCTCCTTGTTGCAAAGTTCCCAGACCTCTTCCTCTTTGAAAAACAAATATTCCATATGTAAAAAGCTGCGTAATGGAAGTGAAGCGGCTTTTAGGTTTCTTTGCTCCTCTTGCCATTACGCCTATTTTTCCAAGTTCCTTCGTGTATAGAGTAATAATCGTATTTGATTCTCCATACGGAACGGTTTTAATGACTATTCCTTCCACTTTATAAAGCAAGGTATATCACCACCCTCTCGTTAAGAAGGCACCTTAGTTAATTAATGAAATGGAGGTTCCTCTAGAGACTCATCATAGGGAATAACTGCTGATAGTGCTGTTATTTCTTGGTCAAGCTCTTTGTATAACAAATAGGTATCAATATTGCCCGTTTCACAGAATACTTTCCAAGTAAATTCTTTCATGGTTTGGACACACCTTTCTATTTGTTTTTACTCCTGATATAACTAGGTTCACCTTAAACATTGTTTTCATGTGAAGGAAAAATTAACAGTTTTTACTATTAATAATCATCCTCATTAAAACCAAACTCAGCTAGCTGTTTCTGACGGTTTCTCCAGTCAGTTTGCACTTTTACATAAAGCTCCAAAAATACTTTGGATCCTAAAAGAGTTTCGATATCAGCTCTCGCCCTTTTTCCGATCTCTTTTAGCATTTTCCCTTGTTTTCCAATGATAATGCCTTTTTGAGATGATCTTTCAACAATTATGGTAGCATTGACAAAAACAACATTTTTCTCTTCCCGTACTTTCATCTCTTCAATTACTACAGCAACAGAATGAGGAATTTCTTCCCGTGTTAGATGGAGAACTTTTTCACGGATTAATTCTGCTGTTATGAATCGCTCAGGATGATCCGTTACTTGATCTTCCGGATAGAACTGAGGTCCTTCTTCCATATAGGAAACAATCTGATTCAATAAAGTATCTACATTGTTACCTTTCAATGCAGAAATTGGAACAACTTCTGCAACATCCACTTTGTTTCTGTACATATCGATCAATGGCAGTAAATCATCTGGATGGACTTTATCAATTTTATTTACCACCAAGAAAACAGGGTTCTGTACATTCTGCAATCTGTCTATAATAAATTGGTCACCCCGGCCATAGCCTTCTTCAGCATTGATTACGAAAAGAATGAGATCAACCTCGTTCAATGTCTGCTGGGCCGTTCTTGTCATAAAATCCCCAAGTTTATGCTTAGGCTTATGAATTCCAGGCGTATCAATAAATATCACCTGAGCTTCATCCGTTGTGTAAACTGCCTGAATTTTATTTCTAGTGGTCTGAGGCTTATCACTCATAATAGCGATTTTTTGTCCGATCACCTGATTTAACAATGTAGATTTACCTACATTTGGACGGCCAATTATCGTTACAAATCCTGATTTATACCCAGGTTTAATCATTTAAATCCTCCGGTGAAAAAGCACCTGGCAACAGGTCCTTAACCGCAATTTCCTGAACATCTCCATGGAGGTTTGTTAAGTAGACCGGCATGTCAGGAGGACATAATTCTGAAATAACCTGACGGCATGCACCACAAGGTGGGACAGGTCGTTTTGTATCGGCAACGACAGCAATCGCAGTAAATGTAGTATCGCCTTCTGTATACGCTTTAAATAAAGCGGTTCTTTCAGCACAGCAAGTTAAGCTGTAAGCTGCATTCTCAATATTTGCACCATGATAAACTTTTCCTTCAGAGGAAAGCAATGCAGCACCTACCTGGAATTTCGAATAAGGTACATAGGCTTTTTCTCTTGCTTTTTTTGCTTGTTCCATTAATTGATCTTTGTTCATAATACATTTCACCTTTTTCTTAACTTTCTATGCTTTTTAATAAAGGTTCTATAAAGAGCAGTACACCGATTATAACAGCAAATATCGAAAAAACCAAAACTGCACCTGCTGCAGCATCTTTCGCTTCCTTTGCTAACGGATGACTTTCCATAGTTATTAAATCAACTGTTTTTTCGACAGCAGTATTCATGAGTTCTAAAGCGAGTACAATTCCAATTACTATCAGTAAAACCGTCATGCGCAGGGCAGAAAAATCAAGTGTAACCGCTGTTAAGACAACGATTACACTTACAAAAATGTGTATTTTGAAATTTTGCTCGCTCTTAAATGTTTTTATTATTCCTGTAAAAGCATATAGAAAACTGTTTAATAACTTTTTCCATGCAATCATCTTTTCAATCCGTACTGCTCCAAAATTTCCTCTTGTCTGCCAAACATTGCTTTCTCATCTGCTTCATTCATATGATCATAACCCAAAAGATGAAGGAATCCGTGAACAGCAAGGAATCCCATTTCTCTCTCAATAGAATGCCCATATTCTTCTGCTTGTTCTTTTGCAACGTCTAAACAGATGATGATGTCTCCTAGGAATCTTGTTTCTTCACCGCCGATAATCTCTGTTTCATCTTCTCCCATTTCTTCCATGGCAAAAGAAATAACATCTGTCACCGCATCTTTTTGCCGGTATTCACTATTAATTTCCTGGATCCTTTCTTTCGTAACGATCGTCACAGACACTTCTGCCGGTCCCGTTTCTTCCATCTCTGAGGCCTTCTGCAGTACATTGGCTAATAACTCTTGGAACTCTTCACTGTTTTCGTCCATTTCATTTAAATACTCAACATGTAATGTCATTGTTTTTCCACCTTTTTCGTTTCTTCTGGATACTCGATTCTAGAATGAAATATTCCTTGAAGCGTTTCTGTTAAGGTTTTTGCCACGGTATCCAACTCTTTTAGCGTAAGATCACATTCATCAAACTGCCCATCTTCAAGTCTGTCATTTATAATTTTTCGAATGATCTGATCGATTTTTATTGGTGTGGGCTTTGCTAAAGATCTTACAGCAGCTTCAACAGCATCTGAAATACCTATAATTGCTACTTCCTTCGTTTGTGCTTTTGGTCCAGGATAACGGAAATCCGATTCGGAAACTTCTTTCTCCGTTAATTGAGTAGCCTTATGATAGAAAAATTTCAGAAGCGTAGTCCCATGATGCTGTTCGGCTATATCAATAATCTCTTTAGGTATCTTGTCTGCCCGAAGCATGTCCGCTCCATCATAAGGATGAGCCGTGATGATCGTTTTACTTAACTGAGGTGCGATCTTATCATGCGGATTCTCCATATTCATCTGGTTTTCAATGAAAAAATGCGGCCGTTTTGTCTTACCGACATCATGATAGTAGGAACCCACCCTTGCTAGAAGCCCGTTAGCACCGATCGACTCACAGGCAGCTTCAGATAAGTTTGCCACCATGATACTATGATGATAAGTACCAGGAGCTTCCATAAGGACTTTCCGCAGAATCGGGTGATTCGGATTTGAAAGCTCGATCAGTTTCGTAACAGATAATATATTAAAAGATGATTCAATCACCGGCAGCAACCCTAATGTGAGTACTGCTGATATAAACCCAGACAAAGCAGCACAGCCAAGATCCAATCCAATCTGCCAGGAGGTGAATTTCCCATTCTGAAGCAAAAGTACACTCGCTACTGTTAGAATGGCTATAAAAGAGACGAAAAATCCTGCTTGAAGAATTTTCGATCGCTGCTGTGTTTTTCCTAAGAATACGATTCCGGAAATGGCGTTAAATAAAACATACAGACTCATTATAAAATTAAAGTTCCCTGTTGTTTGTTCATTAAAAATAAGTGCAGCACTAAGTGCAAAAATTACGGATGTAACGACAGCAAGTTCCTCATTAAACAGCATTTTGATCATCATCGCACCGGCAGCTACTGGAACAAGATACATTAAACTGTTCAATCCAATTTCAGTACTTATACTGATCAGCTTCATCACTACAAGTGTGAGTGTAAAAAGCAGGGCATAAATCGTTACATATTTTCTGAAATGCTCTTTCTTCCGTTCTTCTTTCATAAAGTAATAAAGTCCCGCCATTACAAGTAAAACAAATAAGAAGAGCCCGTAGTACGGATATGTTTTCATTTCTTGATCAAGCAGGCCGACCTTCTTAAGTCTTTCATATATTTCAGGTGTGATAACTGAACCGCTTTTAACTAAAACTTCCCCTTCTCTTATAAAAACTTCTTCAACTTTTTCACTCGCTTCTTTACGTTTTTGTCTTGTTTTTTCTGTATCGAGTGTCCGGTTCGCAATGATAAACGTTCTTGTTATTTCCTCTGTTGCGTTCCTGAGGGAGTAAGATAAATTTCCATTTTCGCGGATTAATCGAACGGCTTCATCTTTTTTTCCATCAACCTCTTCAACCATGATTGGTTCTTCAAGTACACTGTTAACAACATCGGGTCCTAGATTCCTTACATTTGTCAGCTCAGTCTCACTAGCCCGAAACAACGTGTCAAATGTCTCATCAGAAATTTCTGATGTATCGATATAATCTTCCAGTTGATCAATCTTTTGTTCGCGGGTTAAAAGCGGTTCATCATCTTTTTTCTTTTCTTCTGTTTTGTTTATTGAAATAATTGTATTGATCAGTATTTTCATCGCGTCAGCCTGTTCAAATGCGATGTCGTTATTGAAAGTATATTCATTTTTCACATTTTCTTCAGCAAGCCTTTTTCTGGCTTCGGTCTGCTCTTCCAATGGAATCGTAATTGGAGATTGTATATCGCGAGGAGCACGCTCATACACGTTTACATCAACGACATTAGGAGTTACATTGCTGACTAATATAGCAAATAGAATAATTCCCATAAGGATAAATGATACGGTTGCTACGCTTAAACGGAAATAATTTGAAAGGACGTGCTTCAAGTTGGCCAAACGCTACCACTCCCTAAACTGTGAATCCTATACTAATCTTAGCAAAAGTTGGACAAATATGGTACTTATTAAAAAGTAAAAAAGGGCTCCTGAAACAGGAGTCCTTATTTATCATATGTTTCATATGCTTCAATAATCCGCTGAACGAGCGGATGTCTTACCACATCTAATTGTTTTAAGTATATAAAATCAATGCCATTAACGCCTTCTAGTCTTTTCTCGGTTACTTTTAATCCAGACTCTTTTCCTCTTGGCAGATCAATCTGTGTAAGGTCACCAGTAATCACCATTTTAGATCCAAATCCCAGACGTGTCAGGAACATTTTCATTTGTTCAGGGGATGTATTTTGTGCCTCATCTAAAATGACGAAGCTTTCATCCAAGGTACGGCCTCTCATGTATGCTAAGGGTGCTATTTCAATCGTTCCCCGTTCGATGAGTCTCTCCGTATGTTCTGCCCCAAGAAGATCATGAAGCGCGTCATAGAGCGGGCGTAAGTAAGGATCGACTTTTTCTTTTAAATCTCCTGGTAAAAATCCTAAGCTTTCACCAGCTTCCACTGCAGGACGTGTAAGAACAATTTTTTTAATCCGGCCGTCTTTTAAGGCATTCACTGCCATGACGACTGCAAGATAGGTTTTACCCGTTCCGGCTGGTCCAATGCCAAATACCAGGTCACGTTTTCTCATGGATTGAACATAATGCCTCTGCCCAAGCGTTTTAACGCGAATCGGCTTACCTTTAGCCGTAACTGCTATATCTTCTTCATATAACTCACTTAATTCATCCAGCATGTTCTTTTCTGCGAGTTGAACGGCATAAACAATATCTCTCTCAGATATTTTTATGCCTTTGCGCACTAATTTCAATAACACAGAAAGCGTTTCCTCGACCATCTCAGCTTTCGCTAGCTCCCCTGTTACTAAAATTTCTTCTCCCCGGGTGACAATACCTACGTTGAGCTTATGTTCAATAACCTTTAAAAAGGCATCGTTCGGCCCAAAAAGTGATGCGGCTTCTGTTGTATTTTCAAGTTGTAATGAATTAAGTCTTTTCGTTTCTGACAAACTACTCATTCTCCTTGTTGGATAGGTATAGGTTGTTCAGATGCAATATTTTCAATTACTTGGTAGAGCATCGTTAATTTTACTTTACCATTCGAGACCTTTTGTTGCCAAACTTTTTCACCTTTAATTTTTGCATCTTCAGGCAGTTTTTTAAGTAATTCTTTTTTAGCCATCTCTTTTCCAACTTCTATCGCTTCTGCTTTCGTGTAAGATCGCTTTACCCCGTCGGTTTCTCGGATCTCTTTTTTTATATAAGAAACGGGCATCTTCCACTTAGCCAAATAAAGAGGGCTTTCGTTTAGTGTTTCCGTTTTATCCTGAAATTCTCCATCGGAAAATCCATAAATCGGAATATCTAAACCAAATAAAGAAACATAATGCCTATTTTCAAATTTGCCTGTGTATGTTTGAAACGAAGTATTTAAAGGGATCTCCACCTTGGTTTCATACCAGACTTCACCAAAAATCTCTCCTTTTGCACTTACTAATTCCGGTTTTTTTTCTTTTCCGATATATCCTGACACCAATAAAGTTCCCTTTTGAACATAATCATTTACAGTTACAACTGGTTGTCCTTTTTCAACGAATAAAGAATGGATAACGGCTTGCTTTGTAGCAACGAGATGTCTCGGACCTGTAATTTGTTTTTCCTTCGGTATCTCTTTTTCTACGACTTCAAATCGATAGGATGTTCCGTGTTGTGTCACACCGATCCAAGTGACGTTTCCCATTTTTTCCGTTAGCTGTCTTTGGATTTCTCTTACATTCGGCAGCAAAAAAATAAACTTACCTTTTTTAACACCTATTTCTAATGCAGCTTTTCTTAGTTCATATTCAGTTTTAGGATTTGCCCCGATGACATTAATATTCCAAATCATATTAGATAATAAAAACAGAATGAAAATAAATGAGACTATGCCCAGTATAAAACCATTTCTCTTCCACATTTTTTTAATCAGAAAAGGGGTCCCCTTTTTTTCCTTAATTCTAATTTTTAGCTTATTTTGTTTTAAAATAGCTTTTGCTCTCTGGACATCAGGAACGGATATTGAAACATGTACTCGATCACCATCGATAGGTTTGATGTCCCAAATTTGTATTCCTGACTGGATACAAGTGTTGATGAAAGAGCTGGACTCTTGTCCAATAATTTCAATTCGCACATATCCTTTTAAATTGTTGTTCCATTTGCTTTTCATTTTCTCCCTCCATATCCTTTATACTTTTAATCGTTTTCAAAATCCACTGAAGAGATCGTTCCTTCTAAAAGAATCTCTTCTGGAAGAATGGTTTTAATGACAAATTCTCTTCCGGAAATGACGAGAGTGCCCTGTTTCAATTTGAGCTTAAGCTGTTCATTAGAAAAAGCTTTTACGCCCCTATGATTTTCTATATAAATGTGTAGTTGTCCAATCATCGTGATCCGGGGTAAATCCATTACTACGTCTGCTGGTAACTCAAGATTCTGCATCATCCATTTGCTTACTTGCTGCCGCAATTTTCCCATAAAAAAACCCCCTCTCTCCATTTTTATGAGAGAAGGGGGTAAACTATCACTTTTCTTTGTATGCTTTTAGTTACAATCGTTTTTGCAATGCTTTTGGTTTTGAAAGAATTTCTGACCAGATTACTGCTTTTTGAAGTTCTTTTTGGTCTGCTTTAAAGCTGCCTAGAATAGCTTCTTCTTTATCCTGATAACGATTTGAGTTGTTTTTATGCTTTAAATCCTCATATCTCTTACTGATCGCTTCTTTTCTGTCGGGTTTCTTTTCCGGTGAGATCGCAACCTCTCTTTCAGGCTGACTAACAGATGCACTCGGAACTCCAAATGGAGAAGCCTGTTGTTTGGGCTGCTCATTCGTTCTCTTTACAGGAGCAGGTCTATTTGTATTCTTAGTATCATTCAATCTTTTAAAGAAGCTGTATAATCCGCCAGCGATAATAATGACAAAAGCGATATTTGCTATCAGAATATCAATAATCGCTTCAACGATATTCATGATTATAATTTCCGTCCTTTATCATCATTATCTTTTTCAGGATTTGATGATTTGCTGATGGATTCACGCATCGTTGTATCTGCCATGATATTTTTCATATTCATATAATCCATAAAGCCCATGTTACCCGAACGGAGTGCTTCTGCTAAAGCCATTGGTACTTCGGCTTCCGCTTCCACAACTTTGGCTCTCATCTCCTGAACTCTCGCCTTCATTTCTTGTTCGTTCGCTACTGCCATCGCGCGTCTTTCTTCTGCTTTTGCCTGCGCAATATTCTTATCTGCCATCGCTTGATCTGTTTGAAGTTCTGCACCAATATTCTTTCCGATATCAATATCCGCAATATCTATGGATAGAATCTCGAAAGCTGTTCCTGCATCTAAACCTTTAGAAAGAACCGTTTGTGAGATCAAATCTGGATTTTCAAGTACTTTCTTATGTGTTTCTGAAGAACCGATCGTACTAACAATACCTTCACCGACACGTGCGATGATTGTTTCTTCACCAGCACCACCTACAAGACGATCAATATTTGCTCTTACTGTGATTCTTGCTTTAGCTTTCACTTCAATACCATCCAAAGCTACACCCGCGATAAAAGGTGTTTCAATCACTTTTGGATTAACACTCATCTGTACGGCTTCAAGCACATCACGTCCAGCCAAATCGATCGCTGCTGCTCTTTCAAAGCTAAGTTCGATGTTAGCACGGTGTGCAGCAATCAACGCATTAACTACACGGTCAACGTTTCCTCCTGCAAGATAGTGGCTCTCAAGCTGATTCGTACTTAATCCCAATCCCGCTTTAACAGCTTTGATCAGGGGATTTACAACACGATTGGGAATAACTCTTCTTAATCTCATCCCCACCAAGGTAAAGATACCGACTCTTACTCCTGCAGCCAACGCAGATATCCAAAGCATAACAGGAACAAAAGTAAACAATACTGCTAGTGCAATAACAATTAGACCAATAATCACAATACTTGCAATCGAACTAAATTCTAGCATCAACAACACACTCCATTCATTCTTCATTTTCAGCCAGTCTCACTACAACACGGCCGCCGCTCACTTTTACAATCTTAACTTTTTCATCTTTTCCAATAAAAGACCCTTCAGATACAACATCAATATACTCGTCATCAATTCTTACACTGCCAGCTGGCCGTAACGGTGTAGCAGTTATTCCCGTTTTCCCGGTAAGATCAATACGCTCACTGTGTGAAAGGTACCCTTTTTCAGAACTTGTTGAATCAAAGAGCACTAAACGTTTTAGCGGACCATTATAGCCAAATGAGCGAATAAAGAAATACGAGCCAATGATGGTTACAATAATGGCTATAGCAATCGCGAACAGGATTCCTGATAAAGAACCTCCTGCAAGTATCAAACCAGTTAACATGGCGATCACCCCAATTATGCCCATAATACCTCCGGGCAAAAATATCTCCATTATGATTAATATAAATCCTATCACGAATAATATGATTGCTTCCCAGCCTGCTAAACCAGCTATCATATGACCATAGAAAAATAAAAATAATGACAGCGCTCCTATAGATCCTGCAATACCAAACCCAGGTGTGTATAATTCAAGTACAAGTCCTAAACTGCCTAAAGAAAGCAGTATCGGCACGATAACTGGATTTGTTACAAAACGGGCTATCTTATCAGCAAAAGTAGGTTCCGATTCTAAAACCTTGGCATCTTCCAGGTCTAAATGGGCTAAAAGTTCTTGCCGATCCTCTACAATCTTTTCAGCATACCCCACTTTTAATGCTTCGCTTGCAGTTAATGTCAGAAGATCACCTTTTTTTAAGTCAAGCTCTGGAATTTCAACATCAGGATCGACCATTGCCTCTGCATATAGTGGATCACGCTCGTTTAGTTCTGCGGCTGCCAGCATCTCTGCCTTCCATGCTGATTCTGCCTTTTGACCCGCTGTATTTCCCTGACTGTCTATAACAGCGGCTGAACCAATCGTAGTAGAAGGTTTCATAACGATTTCATCTGCATTAAGTGCTATATAAGCACCTGCAGAAAAGGCATTTTTCACAACGTACGCAGTAATAGGTATATCGGTTTCTCTCATCAATTTTGCTATATGTATAGCTGCGTCTACACGTCCGCCTGGAGTATAAATTTCGAGTACGATATGGTCAGTACCATCGTCTTCAGCTTTTTTTATATTTCTTTCTAAAAAAGCCTCAAGACCTCTCTCAACTTCATGCTCAACAGGAATAAATGTTACGGTTTTTCCTTGGCCAGCTGAAAAAACATGCTGAGTGGATAATAAACCGTAAAAACCCCATATAAAACATAAGGTATAGATCAGCAATCGGGTCCTTTTCACGAAAATCCCCCCTTCTTCTTCTATTTTACGTTAATTTGAGGAAAAAGTTTCAATAAAAGTGGTTTGACAGTACTTTATTGTTGTTTATCAAATGAAGTGGCTGATTTCCGCTTCAGATATTCGCACATTTTGTTGCGGTGGAGGTAATTTGAGCGAAAAGAGAAGTTTTTGAGCAAAACTAATGGCAGTTTGAGCGAAACAAGATGATCTTGAGCGTAAATCGGCGTTTTTGAGCGAAACTCAAATGAGTCTGAGCGAACGTGTAATAAATATAAAAACACGTACCGTGAAATTGTATCCAACTTACGAAGATATGCCGCACGTATTCCAGCCGCAGTCTCGCACCATTGGCTTTAATCAACTCGTTCACGAAGGTTTTTCAAATAAGGGCCATGAACAACAGGAACAAAGCCATACAATAAGAAAACGCCCTGTATAAATACAGAGCGTTTGTCAATTTCAATTATGATAATTGTTGCTGCACTATACGGTTAACGAGACCGCCATCGGCTTTCCCTTTAACTTTAGGCATAAGTGCACCCATAACTTTACCCATGTCAGCTTTAGAAGCAGCTCCAGTTTCTGAAATTGTTTGAGCAACAATTTCATGAAGTTCTTCTTCTGACAACTGTTTAGGAAGATATGGCGTAAGAACAGCAATTTCATCTTGAAGACCAGCGACTAAATCTTCGCGGCCAGCTTTTTCGAATTCTTGGAGGGAGTCTTTTCTTTGTTTCATCTCGCGTGCAAGCACAGTGAGCTCTTCTTCCTCATTTAATTCGCGTCCATGTTTGATGGCCTCATTTTGAAGAGATGCCTTCAACATACGAATTACAGAAAGCTTTTGCTTATCTTTGTTCTTCATCGCTTGCTTCATGTCTTGATTTAATGTATCAAGAAGACTCATATCTTACACCTCTCTTAGAACTTACGCTTTCTTGCTGCCTCAGCCTTCTTCTTTCGCTTTACGCTTGGCTTTTCATAATGCTTGCGCTTTTTAACTTCAGCCAATGTTCCATCTTTGGAAACGGATCTTTTAAAACGACGAAGAGCATCATCAATGGATTCGTTCTTGCGAACACGTGTTTCTGCCATTTGTATTTCCCTCCCTCCAGACCACCCTTACAAAAATCGTAAGAATGCGTCACATATCTTTTGCCATTATAATATATCCGCGTCATGCGGTCAACTTAATTTGAACAGGCTGTTTAGGAGAGTAAAAATAATTATTTTTAGTCTCGGCTTAATAATCAGAAGTAGATGTTCCGCCTTCAACAATCGCAATTCCTGCACTCGCTCCAATACGTGTAGCGCCTGCTTCAATCATTGCCAAGGCTGTTTCACGATCACGTACAGCACCTGAAGCTTTTACACCGATGTTAGGGCCAACAGTTTCACGCATTAATTTAATATCTTCTGCTGTAGCTCCTCCAGTTGAGAATCCAGTAGATGTTTTAACAAAATCAATCCCTGCTTTTACAGCGATCTCACACGCTTTAACTTTTTCTTCATCCGTTAAAAGAGCAGTTTCAATAATTGCCTTTGTTAACGCCTTGCCTTTTGCAGCTTCAACGACAGCACGAACGTCTTGTTCAACAAGCTCGTAGTTGCCATCTTTTAAAGCACCGATGTTAATTACCATATCAACTTCAGTTGCACCATTTTCGATAGCATTTTTCGTTTCGAATGCTTTTACTTCAGGAGTGTTTGCACCAAGAGGGAATCCGATTACTGTACAAACTGCTACTTCAGAATCTTTTAATTGTTCGAAAGCTGTATAAACCCAAGTAGGGTTAACACATACAGAAAAGAAATTATATTTTTTAGCTTCTTCACAAAGAGTCAAAATTTCTTTCTTTGTAGTTTCTGCTTTTAAAGCTGTGTGATCAATCATTCTTGCAACGTCTAAATTGCTCATAAAAACAATCCTTTCTGAACTTAAAAATTAAATACCGTAGTATCATACCAAAATATTTGAGATAAATCGAGCAGCTTTTATATGGCCCGATAAAAAACATCCTGAAATGAATTCCAGGATGTTAGCTTGATACAGCTTGCTTTAAGACTTCTTCCATTTCTTGTTTAACAAATATACCTTTATTATAAGGATACCCAGCTTGTGTGATTTTCACTTTCACTAATTTGCCAATCATGTCTTCATTACCTTCGAAGACTACCTTGAGGTAGTTTGGCGTGTATCCTACAAATAAATGCTTACCTGGTTCATCCTTAAACTCTTCTTCAGGAATGACTTCGACCACCGTATCTTCATAAGCAGATGCATACTCTTTAGCTAATTGATCAGATAGAGCAATCAATTTATGAACACGTTCGTTCTTTATGTCTTCAGGAACCTGATTTTCCATCTTAGCAGCAGGTGTACCCGTCCGTTTTGAATATGGGAACACATGAAGCTCCATAAATTTATGATTTTCAATGAAATGATATGTTTCCATAAATTCTTCTTCTGTTTCTCCAGGAAAACCTACAATGACATCAGAAGTAATGGCAAGTCCTGGCAAAGCTTCTTTTAGCCTGTCAAGACGTTCACCGAACATTTCCATAGAATATTTTCTTCTCATTCGCTGTAGAACCGTATTCGAACCTGATTGTAAAGGAATATGCAGGTGAGGAACAATTTTTTCAGAATTCCCCATCACTTCAATCACTTCGTCTGAGATCTGGCTCGCCTCAATTGATGAAATACGAATACGTTTGAGTCCTGCAATATTTTCATCGAGATCACGGAGCAATTTCGCAAAAGAATAATCTTTCATATCTTCGCCGTACCCTGCAGTGTGAATTCCCGTTAGAACGATCTCTTTATAGCCTGAATCCACTAATTGCTGGGCTTGAGACAGAACATCTTCTGGTTTTCTTGAACGCAGTAATCCTCTTGCCCACGGAATGATGCAGAAAGTACAGAAATTATTGCAGCCTTCCTGAATTTTTAAAGATGCTCTAGTTCTGTCCGTAAATGCTGGTACGTCTAATTCTTCATATACTCTGGCCTTCATGATGTTGGATACACCATTGATAGGCATTCTTTCCTCTTGATACTGCTGAATATACGAAAGCATCTTGGACCGATCTTGTGTACCGACAACAACATCTACTCCAGGTATAGCCATGATTTCAGCAGGTGAGGTTTGAGCATAGCATCCTGTAACACAAATGACTGCATCCGGATTTTTTCGTATAGCACGTCTAATTACCTGCCGGCTCTTTTTGTCTCCTGTATTCGTAACCGTACACGTATTTATCACATAAACATCCGCAGAACTGTCAAAGTCAGTTCGTTCATAGCCTTCTGACTGAAACAGCTGCCAGATTGCTTCTGTTTCGTAATGATTGACTTTACAGCCTAAAGTATGAAAAGCAACAGATGGCATTTTCGTCACCCCTTTAATTCAAAATGATAAGAAATAGCAGATAAAATATATAATGGGGCTGTTTCGGTCCTTAAAATTCTTGGACCCAGTCCGCATAATTCGAATCCATGTTCTTGAAGGACCATCGCTTCTTTTTCGCTTATCCCGCCTTCTGGACCTATAACACAAAGAAGATTATCACCTTTCTCAATCTTCTTTAAAGCGGAAGAAAAACGGCTGTATTCATACTGTTTAGCTTCCTCTTCATATGCAACGATTTTTATATTATACTGTTCAGCCAATTTTAGCAAATCAGAAAAAGACCCAGGGTTCAATATCTCTGGAATTTTGCTCCTGTGGGATTGTTCAGCTGCTTCTTTAGCGATTTTTTCTAGACGTTCCTTCTTTTTAACCGCTTTTTTTTCGTCCCATTTCACAACTGAACGGTCAGCAGAAAAAGGAAAGAAAGTTGATGCCCCAAGCTCTGTCCCTTTTTGAACGATGTATTCAAGCTTATCTGCTTTCGGAAGCCCTTGTGCAATGGTAACGGAAACCGGCATCTCAGAATCTGATTCCAGTTCATTTAAAACATGCGCTTCTACAACGTTTCCGCCAAGGTCAATTATTTCACAGACTGCTGACCTGCCATTGTTGTCACAGCATATAATGTTGTCTCCCGGCTGCATTCTCATAACCTTAGAAATATGTTTCGCATCTTCATCCTTTACGAAAATACGGTCACTTTCCCAGCTTGCAGCGGGAACAAAATACCTTTGCATTTCGAGCACTTCCTATTCTTATTTCTGATTTTGAGCGACGATCGCCACCCAATCTTCCATCTCTAAGATTTCAACAATTCGGAACCCTTGCTGTTCTAGCTTCGCTTTAACATCACGCTTCTTGCCTTGAATGATGCCTGAAGTAATGAAATAGCCACCTGGTTTTAAAACTTTGGCAGCATCATCAACGAATAAGAGAATAATTTCTGCAAGAAGATTGCCGACAATAAGATCAACAGGACCTGATATACCTTTCAGTAGATCATTTTGATCAACATGAACTTTATTATGCACTTTATTCAGCTTTACATTTAATCGGGCACTGTTTACTGCCACTTCATCCAGATCGTAAGCATCAACCTTGTCTGCACCGAGCATTGCAGATGCAATACTTAATACTCCAGATCCGGTTCCTACGTCGATTACCGAATCGTCTTCTTGTATATATTTTTCGATTGCTTGCAGACTCATGACAGTAGTGGGATGAGTCCCCGTTCCAAACGCCATTCCTGGATCCAATTCAATAATTAACTCGTCAGAATGGACAGGTACGTACTCCTCCCAAGTCGGAGTAATCGTAATCCTCTTAGATATCTTGACTGGCTTATAATATTTTTTCCAAGCAGTCGCCCATTCTTCTTCGTTCACTTCAGATATTGAAATGGTATTCGCACCAATATCGATATCGTATTTCACTAGGTTTGTAATGGCCTGCTTAATCTCTTCAACGGTTTCTCCTAAAAAACTATTTACAGGAAGGTATGCTTTTAAAATGACACCTTCAGAAGGATAGTCAGAAGGATTAAGCTGATAGATTTCACCAAATACGGATTGGCGCTCTTTTGAGAGGTCATCCACATCCTCGATCACAACTCCGCTTGCTCCTGCTTCATGCAAAATATTTGATACTGGTTCAACAGCTTCCTGAGTAGTGTGGATGCTAATCTCTGACCATTTCATCATATCAACTCCGTTTTTAAGATTAAGAAGGTTTCTTTTACTCACCTTTAAAAGCACGTTTTACTTTATCAAAAAATCCATCTTGCTGTTCATCTGGCAGACTGCCGCTTATTTCAGAGAAATCTCGAAGCAGCTGCTTTTGTTTTTCTGTTAAATTTTTAGGCGTAACAACTTTCACTTGAATATGCTGATCTCCCTGACCGCGTCCATGAACATTCTTCACGCCTTTTCCTCTCAGCCTAAAGTGTGTTCCAGTTTGAGTACCTGCAGGAATCTTCAGCTTAACTTTCCCGTACAGAGTAGGCACTTCTATTTCATCACCTAGTGCAGCCTGAACAAATGTTAAAGGCATCTCACAATAGATATCGTCTCCATCGCGCTCGAAAAATTCGTGATCAGCCACTTGGAAAACAACATAAAGGTCACCAGCTGGACCGCCGTTCACTCCTGGTTCACCATGTCCTGACATACGGATCTGCTGACCATTATCTACACCTGCAGGAACTTTTACGGAAAGTTTTTTATTCTTGCGTACTTTACCAGCTCCGTGGCATGTATTACATTTTTCCTTAATAATTTTCCCTTTACCACTGCAATGATTACATACTCTTCTATTAACGATGCGTCCAAATGGAGTGTTTTGCTCAACATTCAGCTGGCCGCTGCCATTACAATGTGAACATGTTTCTGGTTTAGTGCCTGCTTTAGCTCCTGAACCATGACATGTACCGCATGTTTCTTCAGTTGGAATCTGAATCTCAGTTTCCTTGCCAAACACAGCTTCTTCAAATGAAAGACGAAGACCATATTGCAGGTCGTTTCCTTGCCGCGGTGCGTTTGGATTACGTCTTCCGCCGCCACCGCCAAAGAACATATCAAAAATATCGCCAAATCCTTCAAAGCCAGCTCCCGCTCCGCCGAAACCTTGATTAGGGTCAGTATGCCCAAATTGGTCGTAGTGTGCTTTTTTCTGTGGATCACTTAGCGTTTCATATGCTTCTTTTACTTCTTTAAATTTTGTTTCCGCATCTGCCTCTTTGTTCACATCAGGGTGATACTGTCTAGCAAGCTTACGGTATGCTTTTTTCACCTCGTCATTGGAGGCGTTCTTATCTAATCCAAGTACTTCGTAATAATCTCTTTTACTCATAATAGGACACTCCCGAATTCTCACATAAAAATTATCTTACCATTGAATACCACCTGACTCAAGACGAAACTGCAAACAACAGCGAGTCGTGAGCCTGTAAAAACCTTTGCTTTTAAAAAGGATCTTCGCTAAAAGGTTGTTGCTTTTAACTCTTTTCTCTTCAGTGACTAGTTGATTGGAGTGCAAGGTGCGAGACTCCTGCGGGATCAGCGGGACAGGTGAGACTCCTAATGGTGCAAAGCGCCAAGGAGGCTCACCGCACGCCCCGCGGAAAGCGAGCATCCTGGAACGGAAATCAACCACTTCCAAAAGCATCAAAGCTTTGCAAAAAAACCTTTTATGAAAAAAAGTCAAAGTCAAGATATCCTGACTTTGACTTTTTATTGCTAGTTCTTATTTTTTATCGTCGTTTACTTCTTCATAATCAGCATCTACGATATTATCATCAGCTTTGCCTTCTGCATCGCCTTGTTGAGCTTGTGCTTGTTGTGCCGCTTGCTCATAAAGTTTAACAGATAGCTGCTGTACAATTTCGCTTAATGCTTCTTTTTCTTTCTTGATCTCTTCGATGTCATTGCCTTCAAGTGCTTTCTTCAAGCTCTCTTTTGCTTCTTCTGCTTTTTTAACTTCAGCTTCATCTACTTTGCCTTCAAGGTCTTTCAATGTTTTATCAACTGTGAATACAAGCTGATCTGCTTCGTTTCTTGTGTCAATCTCTTCACGTTTCTTCTTGTCAGCTTCAGCATTTTCCTCAGCGTCTTTCACCATGCGTTCGATCTCATCATCAGAAAGTCCAGTAGAAGACTTAATCGTGATGGATTGCTCTTTGTTCGTACCAAGATCTTTCGCACGAACATTGACGATACCATTCGCATCGATATCGAAGCTAACTTCGATTTGAGGAACTCCACGTGGTGCTGGAGGAATCTCAGATAATTGGAATCTTCCAAGAGTCTTGTTGTGTGCTGCCATCTCACGCTCACCTTGCAGAACATGGATGTCTACAGATGTCTGGTTATCAGCAGCTGTTGAAAACACTTGTGATTTTGACGTTGGAATCGTTGTGTTTCTGTCGATCAATCTTGTGAATACGCCACCCATCGTTTCGATACCAAGTGAAAGAGGTGTAACGTCAAGAAGAACAACATCTTTTACATCTCCAGCTAGAACCCCACCTTGAATCGCAGCTCCAAGCGCTACTACTTCATCAGGGTTAACTCCTTTATGAGGCTCTTTACCCGTAAACTTCTTGATGGCTTCTTGAACTGCAGGGATACGAGTTGATCCACCAACAAGAATAACCTTATCGATGTCAGATGGTGACATTCCAGCATCGTTTAATGCTTGGCGTGTAGGTCCCATCGTACGTTCAACTAGATCAGAAGATAAGTCTTCAAATTTAGCACGGGATAAGTTTAACTCTAAGTGCTTCGGTCCTGATGCATCCGCTGTAATAAACGGTAAAGAAATTTGTGTAGAAGTTACTCCAGAAAGATCTTTCTTCGCTTTTTCAGCTGCATCTTTTAAACGCTGAAGAGCCATTTTATCTTTAGAAAGGTCAATGCCGTTCTCTTTCTTAAATTCACTTACTAAGTAATCGATAATTACTTGGTCAAAATCATCTCCACCAAGTTTATTATCACCAGAAGTTGCCTTAACTTCGAAGAAACCGTCTCCTAGTTCAAGGATTGATACGTCGAACGTACCTCCCCCAAGGTCGAATACTAGAATCGTTTGATCTTCATCTTTTTCAAGACCATAAGCCAGAGCTGCTGCCGTAGGCTCGTTAACAATACGCTCAACTTGTAGACCAGCAATCTGTCCAGCATCTTTAGTAGCTTGGCGCTGTGCATCGTTGAAATAAGCTGGTACAGTAATTACAGCTCTTTCAACTTTTTCTCCAAGATAATCTTCAGCATGAGATTTTAGCTTCTGTAAGATAATCGCTGAAATCTCTTGAGGAGTATAGTCTTTTCCTTCTACTGTTTCTTTATGGTCAGTACCCATATAACGCTTGATGGACATGATTGTGTTTGGGTTTGTAACAGCTTGACGCTTCGCTACTTCTCCAACTGAACGGTCTCCATCTTTAAAAGCTACAACAGATGGCGTTGTACGGTTACCTTCCGGGTTAGGAATTACTACCGCTTCTCCACCTTCCATAACAGCCACACAAGAGTTTGTTGTACCTAAGTCAATACCGATGATTTTACTCATGTTTTTCCCTCCATAATAATATGTAGTTTTTATGCGTTTACTTTTACCATAGCAGGACGTATGACACGATCCTTTAACATATAGCCTTTTTGTAATTCTTCGATAACAGTGTTTGAATCGTACTCTGCATCTTCCACTTGCATTACAGCCTGGTGCATATTTGGATCAAACTTTTCGCCAACTGATGGTACTTCTGTAAGACCTTCTTGCTTTAATGCATCAGCTAACTGGCGATACACCATTTCCATTCCTTGGATCAAGGTCTTGGCTTGTTCGTTCGTAGCTTCAGTCTTCAAAGCACGCTCAAAGTTATCTAGAGCAGGTAATAATTGTTCGAGGAGACTTTGAGATTTATATTTTAGGCTTGCTGCCTGTTCTTCTCTTGTACGGCGGCGGAAATTATCATAATCCGCTTGCAGGCGAAGGTTCTTTTGGCTTACTTCTTCGAGCTTCGATTCAAGCTCCTGAATTCGCTGCTGCTCTTCTGTTAGTGTTTCTTCAACAGATTCTTCAGAATCGTTATCTTCTTGAACCTCTTCAACTGCAGGATCAACCGTTTCTTCATTCAAATCAGTCTCTGTTTGATTCTGTGTTGTTTCTTCTTTGTTCATGCTTTCACCTCCCTAAAATACATTACTTAGAAAAATCATTTAATCGATTCGTCATTTCTCTTGACAAGGAATCAAGTAAAGATATTACTTTCCTGTATTCCATTCTTGTCGGTCCGATTAAAGAAATCGTACCGATATGTTTGCCATGCATCGTGTAAGAAGCATTAATGACACTGCAATTCTTCATCGCTTCATGTTCGTTCTCAGTTCCTATTTTTACCGTTACACCTTTTTCAGTGGAAGAAACAAGTTTTTCCATCAAGTCTCGTGTTTCCAAAAAGTCTAACAGCGGTCGTACCTTATCCAGATCTCTGAATTCTGGCTGTGAGAGCATATTTGTTTTCCCGCCGTAAAACAGCTTTTCCTTTTTGCTCCATAGGAGAAGCTGATCCAGGAAAACGCCCATATTTTGATAATCCTTCATATGCTTCTTAAATACAGCGGACAGTTCCATCTGAATTCTGCTGTTCAGCTCTATTAATCGTGCACCTGCAAGTCTTTCGTTCAGGATATTAACGAGCTTCTCCAAATCAGACGGCTCGATAGAATTCGGCAACACAATCTGTCTGTTTTCAACATGACCCGTGTTCGTTACAAATATCGCAACTGCCATCTGTGATGACAAAGGAATGATCTGCATGTGCCGAAGCTTCATATCAAGCGCGTTCGGACCAAGAACAACAGAAGTATAGTTTGTTAGATCTGATAAGATTTTGGCTGATTGATCAAATAAAACTTCAGCTTCTTGGACTTTTTCAGTAGATAAAAGTTCCGTTCTGTCCATTTCGTTCGGTGAAACAGACAGGGAAGGCAGCAGATGATCGACATAGAATCGATAGCCTTTTTCAGAAGGAATTCTTCCAGAAGAAGTATGGGTTTTCTCTAAGAATCCAAGATCCTCAAGGTCTGCCAGTTCATTGCGAATCGTGGCAGGACTGTAGGTAATGTCTTCTCTTTTAGAGATTGTACGGGAACCTACAGGCTCAACATGCTTAATGTAATCATCTATTAAAACACGTAAGATATAGAGTTGGCGTTCCGATAACATCCCATCACCCCGTTTGTTAGCACTCATTAGAAGCGAGTGCTAAATCTATAATATAAGTTACCAAAAGGTAGTCTTCGTTGTCAATCTAAAACTACACCAATAAATTCTTGGAATACTTCGTTTCCGAGAGGTCTTCCATCTTTTGTGAGGAACAGTCTTCCATCATGAGTTTTAAGCCAGCCTTTTTGTATCAATCTTTGAATGGGTTCTCCATATACATCAAACATCGAGCGGCCGTACCGATTAATAAAATCTTGATCTGAAACACCTTCTTGTTTACGAAGGCCCATAAACATTTCTTCTTCCATCTTTTCTGTAACCGGAACCGGATGCTCTTCTATATAAGGAAAGCCATGCTCCTCTATTAAGTTCATATATTGTTTTAGAGGACCTGCGTTTCTTCTTCTAGTACCTTCAACATAACTGTGAGCACCTGCTCCAATCCCAAAATATTCGTTATTGTTCCAGTATTGGAGATTATGCTTGCTTTCAAACCCTGGAATAGCAAAGTTACTGATCTCATATTGACGGTAACCCTTTTTATCCAAAGCTTCGATTAAATAATCATACATCGCCGCTTCAAGCTCATGTTCAGGAAGGATCAATTCCCCTTTTTGAGCAAGGTTATAAAATACAGTCTTCTTTTCAATCTGCAATGAATAGGACGAAATGTGAGGAACATCCAGAGCAAGAGCCTGTTCTACAGATTCCTTAAACATCTCCATCGTCTGGCCGGGTAAACCAAACATTAAATCGATGGACATGTTATCAATGCCTGCTTTTTTAGCTTCTGAAACGGTCCGATAAACATCCTCTTTATCATGTGTTCTTCCAAGTTTTTTTAATAAGGATGATTGAAAAGCCTGCACACCGATACTCAGTCTGTTAACGCCATTCTTTTTTAACACTTCTATTTTTTCATTTGTTGTTTGTTCAGGATTTGCTTCTACGGTGAACTCTTGAAGATTTTCACTTGAAAAAGCCGAACTAACATTCTGTAAAAAAGTATCCAGCTGGCTTTCACTCAAAGATGTAGGAGTGCCTCCTCCAACAAAAATGGTTTCCATGCTATAGTTCGGAAAACGAGCCGTCGTGTTGAGCATTTCTTTTTTCATCGAAAGGATATATTCATCAACAGGCTGCTGGTGAATGAAAATTTTATTAAAATCACAATAGTTACAGATCTGAACACAAAACGGAATGTGAAGATAAACAGCTTTAAGCATCCTATCACCGCCTTTTCTCAAAAAATGAGGAAAGACCGCAGAATTGCCTTTGCGGTCTTTTACTGCTTTTATTTGTTGTTATTATTCGTGTCATCCATACGAAGCACGGCCATGAAAGCTTCTTGAGGAACATCTACACGGCCGATCGTCTTCATACGCTTCTTACCTTCTTTTTGCTTATCAAGCAACTTACGTTTACGGGAGATATCTCCGCCATAACATTTTGCCAGTACGTTTTTACGTAACGCTTTAATGTTAGATCGGGCCACGATCTTTTGACCGATAGCTGCCTGAATCGGCACCTCGAACTGCTGTCTGGGAATAAGCTCTTTTAGCTTTTCAACGACTACTTTACCACGCTCGTATGCAAAGTCTTTATGAACGATTACAGATAAAGCATCAATTTTCTCGGCATTCAGGAGTATTTCCATCTTAACCAGTTTTGAAGGTTTATAACCAATCAGTTCATAGTCAAGTGATGCATATCCTTTTGTACTGGATTTTAGCTGATCAAAGAAATCGTAAACGATCTCAGATAGCGGAATCTCATACAGCACGTTAACACGATTGTTCTCTAAATAATCCATTGTCAGGAAAATACCGCGCTTCTTTTGACAGATTTCCATAATCGCGCCCACGTAATCATTCGGTGTCATAATAGAAGCTTTTACATAAGGTTCTTCAACAACACTGATCTTCTGCGCTTCTGGCATGTTAGCCGGATTATCCACAATGATCTTCTCACCGTCAGTCATCGTAACATTATAGATAACACTCGGTGCAGTAGCGATAAGGTCAATGTTAAATTCACGTTCAATACGTTCTTGGATAATCTCCATGTGGAGCAATCCAAGGAATCCGCAGCGGAAACCAAACCCAAGTGCCTGAGATGTTTCCGGCTCATACTGAAGTGCCGAATCGTTCAGAACAAGTCGTTCTAACGCTTCGCGCAGATCATTGTACTTTGCGGTATCTACTGGGTAAAGACCGCAGTACACCATCGGATTCATCTTTCTGTATCCTGGCAGCGGTTCTGATGCTCCTTTAACAGCGCTAGTAATGGTATCACCGACTTGTGTATCACCAACATTTTTAATCGATGCAGTCAAATAACCTACATCACCGACTGTTAAAAAGTCTTTTTGAACGGCTTTTGGTGTAAATACTCCGAGTTCAAGAACCTCAAACTCTTTGCCAGTAGCCATCATCTTAATTTTATCACCGATTTTCACCGTTCCTTCGGCTACACGGATATACGTTACTACGCCTCGGTAAGGATCATATAAAGAGTCAAAAATCAACGCTTTAAGAGGTCCTTCAGGATCTCCTTGTGGAGCCGGTACCTTTTCAACAATCTGCTCTAAGATATCTTGAATACCTATCCCTGCTTTTGCAGAAGCAAGCACAGCTTCTGAAGCATCAAGGCCGATCACATCTTCAATTTCCTGACGAACTCGCTCTGGTTCTGCACTTGGCAAATCGATTTTATTGATGACTGGCAGAATCTCAAGGTCGTTTTCAAGAGCTAAATAAACGTTTGCCAGCGTTTGGGCTTCGATTCCCTGAGCTGCATCAACAATCAATAGAGCTCCTTCACAAGCAGCTAAGCTTCTAGATACCTCATATGTAAAATCTACATGTCCAGGCGTATCAATAAGGTGGAAGATATATACTTCTCCATCTTTTGCTTTATATTGAAGCTGTACAGCATTTAATTTGATCGTAATTCCACGTTCACGTTCCAGATCCATAGAATCCAGCAGCTGTTCTTTCATCTCTCGCTGAGTCAATGCACTTGTTTCTTCTAAAATACGGTCAGCTAAAGTGGATTTCCCATGATCGATATGTGCGATAATGGAAAAATTCCGTATTCTAGATTGTCTTTTTAATTTTTCTTCTCTATTCATTATACGTTCACTCCTACAATTTTAGGAAAAGTCACTAGCTTTGATTATAGCAATACAAGATACCTCTTTCAATCACAACCTGTAAAAATAGGGATCTGAACAAAAAAGAACCTTTAAAGATCTGCCCTTTAAAGGTTCTTATGGAGAAAATACATCAAGCATCTCTTGAATGATAATTCCCAGCACTGAAATCATGACACTGAAAGCAGATGAGATCCAAGAAGTGAGCTTTTGTCCAAAAGCAGAAAAAACATTAAACGAATCAATCTTATTTAACGTCTCCTGTTTCGCTTTTATATCATGACTGGATGTTTTTTCAAGACCGTTATCATCTAAATTTAAGCTGTCGTTCATTGATTCTATGCTCTCTTTATTAGAAGCACCTTTTAGTTCATTCATCTCAAAATGTGCCTTTTGAATACCAAATAGAACACCGAATAAAAGTAGAGCTGTAATTCCAAAACACTTTAACATAAATTTCGTCATTGGTTTTCCTCCTTGTTTACGAGGATGTACGATTCAAATTTATGCAGTAGCTTGTCCAAACATGACTGGTTATTTTAACTTTGTTGTTATTAGCAGTGGTTGATTCCCACTGCAATCATCTTTTTGATGAAGGTCTCAGAAAATAACTAGCTATTTTTAATGTGTGTACGAAGAAGTGTTTCCTTGGTCTATCTGGCCATGAAGTGCAGTATTTAGACCATTGGCCAAAACGTTCGCCATATCTTCAATAAAGACATCAACTTCTTTTGGGGTTACCATCAGATTATGCCCGATCGGCGCCAATACCTCGCGTATTAATCTAAGCTTTTCATCATCCTCCAAAACTCCCACAATACCTAAAAATGATTTTCTGTGTTCATCTAACGGCATATCATCATCTGTTAATACCTTTTTTTCTCCAAATGTCATTCCAGCTGGAAGAAGGGACTTAGAGGGCTTGTCTTTTTCATTCATTTCCCGGCCGAAGTGCTTTAAAATAAAATCGATTGTGTCACTTGTAATAGTGGCCGCATCAACAACAGTAGGAATTCCAATTGAAATAACAGGGATACCGAGTGTTTCTTTACTTAATTCCTTACGCTTGTTTCCGACTCCGGAACCTGGGTGTATACCAGTATTCGATACTTGAATCGTTGCATTCACTCTTTCGATCGACCGGGAAGCTAATGCGTCAATTGCAATTACAAAGTCTGGATTCACCCTTTTTACTATCCCGTCAATGATATCGCTAGTTTCAATTCCCGTGATTCCCATAACACCTGGGGAGATTGCACAGACTGGTCTGAAACCTTCTTCAACATTTTCAGGTGCCAGCTCGAAAAGGTGCTTAGTAATCGTTAAGTTTTCTACAACGAGAGGTCCAAGTGAATCAGGCGTCACATTCCAGTTTCCTAACCCCACAACTAAACACGTATCGTCCTGTTTCACGCCTTCTTCTTTTAAAAATTTATTAAAATCCCTCGCGAATACTTCTTGTACTCTTTCTTGGAGCTTTGAATCTTTTTCACGTATCCCCTGAACTTCAAAGGTTACATACAGTCCTGCTTTTTTACCGGTAACCTCAGCACCCTTTTCGTCGATCTCTACCCTTACGCATTTAATGCCATCTTCATCTCTTTCATTTATAATGACACCTTCAATAGTGCTTTTATTTATAACTTCATCTTCTTTTAACAGCATATCGTGAGCTTCAATGGCTAAATCAGTTCGAACCGAATATGCTTGAAGATCTAAATCTTTACCCATAATCTGCCACCATCCTTTAAGAAGTATTTTTGCCGCAACTGTTCCTTTTCATTCTTGTATTGCATTTAAATCACGATTTTGATAGAATACTTTGTGTCCTATTTTTTGCAACGGATAGCAATTTTGTTGCATCATGGTTCATTTAGGGAGGTGAATGGATTGGCTAATATTAAATCAGCGATTAAACGTGTAAAAACAAACGAAAAGCGTCGTGCTCACAACGCTTCACTAAAGTCTGGCATGCGTACTGCGATCAAAAACTTTGAAACTCTTGCAGCTTCAAACAATGCAGAAGGTGCTCAAGCGGCATTTGTTACTGCTTCTAAGAAGATTGACAAAGCAGCAAACAAAGGACTTATCCACAAAAATGCAGCTTCTCGCCAAAAGTCTCGTCTAGCGAAGGCTTTAAACGGTGTTAACGCATAAATTTAAGGATGAAACCTGAAAAACGGCCTTACACCAATAGGTCGTTTTTTTATTTTCTTTTAATCATTAAAAATAGAATCAAACCAGCTCGATAAAGAGCTGGTTTGATTCTTTTTTTGCATACACACATGTAAGAATTGGAGCTGAAGGGTACTTACTCCAGCGGAACGAGTGGACAGATAAGATCCCTTAAGGCGCGTAGCGGCAGAGGACTCACCGCCCGCCCCGGGAAAAGGAAGTACCCTGTAGCGGATATTCCACATTCAACATTATTATTGATGGACTTTTTCAGTGTTCTTTTAAACGAGGGAGCTGTTTTTTTGAGCTTGTGAGAGTTTGATAATCTCCATTTCTAACAGCAATGTCTTATCCATTTGACCTGTTTTCATCTTATAATCGGTTTCCGCAAAATCATCCAGGCAATTCCTTAAAAAGCTTTCATCAAATTGACCGGCATGCTTAGCTGCTAATTTTACTGCGTATGGATGCAATTTGAGCGCAGAAGCAATCTGCTTCTCTCCATATCCCTTTTTTTGAAGTTCTTTCACTCCATTTATGATGCGGAACTGACGTGTAATGAGAGCATGTATTTGAATTGGTTCCTGATTTTGTTTCATCAGATCATAAAAACTTCTTAACGCTTGCTCTGTACGTTTATGTACAACGTGATCCACGAGTCCAAAAACATCGTCTTCTAAAGTTCTGGCAACTAGCTCATCCACAGTATCTTTTGAAATCGTTCCGTTCTCCCCGACAAACAATGCCATTTTTTCGATTTCTTTTGCTAATACAGACATTTTTGTGCCTAATCTAGAGAGAAGAAGTTCAATTGCATCCGTTTCAATAGATACTTTCAAGGATTGCGCTTCCTTAAAGAGCCACTTTTCTGCCGTCTCATTGCTTAACTGGGAGACTTGAATGATTTCAGCCTGTGATTTTAATTGTTTGACTATCTTTTTTCGTTCATCAAGTTTCTCAAAAGGAACAACGATTACAAGCGTTGTGTATTCTGCTGGATTTTGTATGTATTGTTCAAACACTTTGATATCATGTTCGATCTTGGCTTTATCTTTAGCCGCTGTAAGAAAAGCAGCATTTTTCATGACAACAATCCGGCGGTCACCTATAAAAGGCATCGTTTCGGCATCTTCCATAACTTCCTGAACCGAAATTTCATCCAGGTTATGTATACTTAGATTGAAGTCTCTTTCATCAGGAGCTAACAAGGAAGAAATCGTTTTTATGGCTTCCTCCGCTAAGTAAAGTTCAGTTCCCCATATTAAGTAAATTGGAGATGTGTTTTTATTCTTTATGTTTTTTTTCAATGCGTCGACTGTAAGCACCTTTTTCACCCCCCTTTAATCCTATGGTGAATAGAAGCGTTTTGCAAGCAAAAGAAGGAACAGAGCAAGAGCCCGTTCCTTCATTTATGATAAACACTAACACATGAACTGTAACAGCTCTCGTGTCAGCTTTAATTAGGATATCCTATGCTGAAAATTTTTATGGGTGACAACGAATAGCAACTCTGGTAAGTTTTTGATAAAAGCGTGAAAGAAAGCATTTTCAGTATGGATTTTTTGAAAATGATAACGTATACTAAGGATGGATTAGGAGGGTTGTCACATGAACCATTTCGAAAAAGATGTACAGAGCAAGCGTAACGACCTAATTGATTCCGGAGTTGGCTTTGTTGTATCATTTGGATTCTTTACAGTTATATTTGCCATCGGGGTCATTCTTAAAGCTATTGCATAATACATAAAAAAGAGCCGGATACTCGTATTCGGCTCTTTTTTATTGGTCCATTTCTATAACATTGTTGCTGTGCTTCTGAACATTTATAGTTGAGTACGCTTCTTTGACAAGTTGATTGGAGAGCAAGGTGCGAGACTCCTCGAAAATGAAAATCACATTTTCTTCGTGCGATGCAACGCTGTCGAAGCCTTTCCTTGTCCTGCGGGATCAGCGGGACAGGTAAGACTCCTAATGGTGCAAAGCGCCGAGGAGGCTCACCGCACGCCCCGGGGAAAGCGAGCACCTGGATCAACAACACCTAATAGCCACATTATTTACGAAAATAGCCTTTTATTTAACTGATTTTATCTTTAAATCTCCTTTGGTCGCTTCGAAAATAATATCTCCATTTTCATCTGTCCTGTAAATAGTCACTTTTTGCTCTTTTAATCTATTCATTACTTCTTTTGCAGGATGTCCATAAATGTTATTTTTCCCAGAGCTTATAATTGCAAATCGAGGCTCTGTAAGCTCCAAAAACTGGTTTGTTGTAGAAGTAGCGCTTCCATGATGTGCAATTTTCAATACATCTGCCTTTAGCCGCGAAAAATGATTAATGATTTCGTGTTCTGCTTCCTTTTCTATGTCACCTGTTAATAAAAATGAGGTCTTGTAAAGCTTTACCCAGAGAACAACAGATCTATTATTCGCAGAAGAGTTTTTTTCGCTAGGATGAAGAACTACAAATTGAGAATTACCAATACCCCACTGCATCCCCTTTCTCAAATAGCTCATCTGAATCCTATTTTGTTTCGCCGATTCAATAATTTCTATTTCGAGTTCGCCAAGATTTTTATTCTCAGGAAGATATAGGTTTCCAACCGGAAAATTTTTTAATATGAATTCCGTTCCGCCAGCATGATCCATATCAGCATGACTTAAAATTAAACCATCTAACCTTCTGATTCCTCTTCCTTTTAAAAAGGGGAGAACGATTTTTTTTGTCACATCATATTCTTCATCAGCTACTTCCCATTCTTCTTTGTCAAAAGCGATTGTTCCTCCAGTATCAATTAGATACACCGCCTTCCGAAAAGGAAGTTCTATTAGAATACTGTCACCTTGACCTACATTTATAAAAGAAACCTTAGCAGAAGGATTCAAATATGGAAAACAGGCTTGGAGCATTATGACAATAATTAAGGGTATGCAGAAGCGAAGTTGAAAGCGATCTTTTCTTTCCCATTCATAAAATACGTAGAGTATGGCTAAAAAATAAAATAAAAAAAGCCATGAAGACGGACGTCCTAAAAGAAGGGTTCCGTTGATTCCCTGCACCATTTCTAAAATGGAAACAGACCCTTCAAAAAGAAATTGAACAGGAATTTTCAGTACATACAGAAAACTAGGAATGAAATGAGCGACAGCTGCTACAACAATAGCAACAGGAAATAAAACAAGTGATACAAAAGGAATATACACGATGTTTATCGGAAGTGACCAAATTGAGAATTCAAAAAAATGATACAAAATGATAGGGAATGAAAATAAAGAACATATAAAAGAAGTGATTAAGAGCAGTTGAGTGTTTGATGTGGTTTTATACAAAGAAATTGACGTTATCAGAACGAAGGTCATTAAGAAGGAAAGCTGAAAACCAAGATCAAAAGCATACAGAGGGTTCCACAGGAGCATCGTGATACAAACAATTGACAAAAGTACTACCGGACTAATCTTTTTTTGAAAAACTATGAAACATAACGCAATCATCCCCATAATTCCTGCCCGGACTATTGAGCTTTCTCCACCAGTTAATATAATGTAAACAGGCAGAAAAATCGCTATTAATACATAAGCGAGTTCTTTTACCATTCCTAGTCTAACGAACAATAAATATAAGAAATAAGAAACGATACCGACGTTAAAGCCTGAAACAGCTAAAAGGTGTGTCAATCCTAATTTCTGATAGGATTCCAGTGTCTCCGTTTCAATCTTCTCACGGTATCCAAAAACAAGAGCATTCATCAATCCTGCAGTATTTTTAGTAAAATGAGCTTCTAATTGTTTTATACTTTTACTTCTCCATATTTTTATACTGGAAATTAAACTTTTCTTATTGTCTTTGACACAACTGCCGGTATCAACTTGAGAAGGTTCAAGAATCCAATGAATGTTTTTGTTATGCAGAAATTCACGGTAGTTCATACCATAATAATGAGATCGTGGTTCAGGTTCTTTAAGTGTTCCATTAAGAAAGCAATATGTGCCGATTTCAAGGTTTTTCAAAGACCGTTTTTCAGCGGCTGAGTTCATTTTATATCGGACAACAAGAATTTCTCGTGAGGTTTTATATTGAAAAGAGATCACTTTGCCATTTATCTTTGGGATTGTTTCAATTGCACCTTGAAAATCGGTCATATGCGGAGGAAATATGGAGGTGTTTTTTTGTTCATACCATTGAGTATAAAGAAAGAAAAGCGGAAGAATCATGAGAACAACAATGGTTTTTCTTTTAAACTGAAAGATGATTACGATAACCAGGAAAGTAATTAGAACGATCCCAGTTACCGATATCATTTTTGAAGTCCATACACCTATCAAAGCAAAGAGCGCACTAAGAACAGCTAGCCTATGATTCATTAATCAGCTTGGTATAAAAGCTGATGGAGGGATAGTCATTTCAACTTTCTCAACAGTCACTCCTGCTTCCTTAAATTGTTCAATACTATATGGATGATTTTTGTAATCTTCACCATAATAAATTTTCTTTATGCCGCTTTGAATAATTGATCTGCAGCAATGCAGACAAGGAAAATGTGTTACATACATTTCAGCGCCATCCGTCGGAACACCGAACTTGGCACATTGGAGAAGAGCATTCATTTCAGCATGAATGGTTCTTACACAATGGCCATCAATGACATAACATCCTTCATCTATACAATGAACGCCGCCAGATATTGAACCGTTATAACCTCCTGCGATAATCCGTTTATCTCTTACAATCGTCGCACCTACAGCTAAGCGGGTACACGTACTGCGCAACGCAAGCAGCTGGCTTTGCGCCATAAAATATTCATTCCAGGAAATACGTTTCAATTCCTATCCCTCCTTATCCTATAATGTATAGTGTAGACTCAGCAAAAAAGCGGGTCAATAAAAACCCTTATTGGAATTTAATTTTATCTTTCCATTCTTCAATCGTTTTCTCACCAATTCCCCGAACTTCTAAAAGCTGATCAATGGTTTTGAACGGTCCAAATTCCTCACGGTAGGAAATGATACTTTGAGCTTTAGAGGGACCGACACCACTAAGGGTCTGCAGTTCAGATAGATCAGCAGAATTAATATTTATCAAATCATCTTTATCATTTCCCTTATCAGATGATAAAGGATGAACTTCTTCCCCTTTAGCTGCAACATATATAATCATTTCATCCACAATTTTCTCAGCCTGATTTACTGATCGCGCTTCTGCTTCTTCTAAAAAACCACCAGCTTTTCTAATAACGTCAATCACGCGATTACCATTATTCATTTCATACACTCCAGGTCTATGAACACTTCCCTGAACATCGACCATGATTTGACTTGAGAGAACAGATTCCTCCTCATTTTTTTCAGTTTTTGAGTCAATCGTTTCAGTTTCATTTTTTATCACAGGCATTTGTCCGGGTGAAATCACAGTATCAGGCTGACTGTTAATATTTTTGTAAATGAACAAACCTAAAAAAATGAAAAGTAAAAAAACCGCACCGAGCACCAAGTTAATATGTTTTTTCAGCTGAATCACAATTGTTCACCCCTTTTTATATGAATGCGGAATGTTACAAAATCATAAACAAAACATTGAGCGCATAGATTTTAAGGTAGAGGAAGGAGGTTAAGGTATGAAGATCGGAATTATCGGAACCGGGAATATGGGAAGCGTCCTCGTTGCTTCTTTCATAGAATCTTCAGCCATTTCCCCATCACGGTTAATGGTTACTAACCGCACCCTGTCCAAAGCGGAAAGGCTGCAGCACGCCTATCCAAAGATTAAGATAGGGAATACACCAGAAGAAGTATTTCGGTTCGCTGATATCGTATTTATTTGTGTTAAGCCTCATGAATTTTATTCTTTGCTTTCAACTAATAAAAACTATATTTCTAAACATCAGCTGCTCGTATCTATTACAAGTCCTATTTCATGTGAACAGCTTGAAGACCTTCTTGACTGCAATATAGCGAGAGCCATTCCCAGCATTAATAATCGAGCATTATCTGGATCTTCACTTATTTCGTTTGGAAGCCGCTGCCACCCTGACTACAAAGAAAAGTTGATTGCTCTAATGTCTTTCATTTCAACCCCTTTATTGATCGATGAGAACATCACAAGGGTCTCTTCTGATATTGCAAGCTGCGGTCCTGCCTTTATCGGCTACGTGCTGCAATGTTTTGTTAACAGCGCGGTTGATCAAACCGACATAACGAAGGCACAAGCAACTCAGCTAGCCAGTGACATGATTATCGGGATGGGTAAATTACTTGAAAAAGAAGTCTATACGCTGCCTGCGCTTATACAAAAAGTTTGTGTTAAAGGTGGTATTACTGGAGAAGGAATTAAGATCTTAAGCAGTGAAATGGATGAAGTCTTTGATAAAGTCATACAGCGGACACATGAAAAATATCACGAAGAATGTGAAAAAGTTAATCAGCAATTTGAGGTGAAGGAAGAATTAAAGTAATTTCTTTTGCAGTTCATTATAAAAGAGTTTAAAGAAAAAAGCCGGAATGAATATCCGGCTTTTTATAATTCGTCAAATCCATTATCGTCAGAAACCTTAGTGTATTGTCTCGATTTCTGTTCAAAAAAATCACTTTTTCCTGAATTAACATCTGAATATGCTTTTATCCAAGGAAGGGGGTTTTTCTTGTATTCAGGATATAATTTTTCAAATCCCAATTCGTTTAATCTTTTATTTGCCATAAACTTGATATAGTCTTCCAAGTCTGTGTTATTAATCCCTTCAAATGAATCTCCTATAATGTATTTACTCCATTTGATTTCCAGGTCTGCGGCCATTTTGAACGTTTTCTTTACAAATTGATGCAGTTCGTCATTATTAAGTTCTGGAAAATCTTGCAGAACAGCTTTGAATATTTTACAAAACAAGTAAACGTGCAGTTGTTCATCTCTGTTTATATAATTGATCATCGTTGAAGTGGATACCATCTTTTGATTTCTTGCTAAGTTATAAAAGAAACTGAACCCTGAATAAAAATTTAATCCTTCTAAGATCACATCATAAATAATAGACCTGATGAAAGTTTCTGGGTTAGGGTTCTTTATAAATTCTTCATAGCCCATTGCAATAAAATCATTTCTTTCACGTAATACTTCATCTGTTTTCCAATATTCAAAGATTTCATCCTGTTTCCACTTGGGTACAAGTGATGATAAAACGTAAGAATACGATTGATTATGTACAACCTCTTGAAAGGAGAGGGTTGCCATAAGCGCTGAAAGGCTCGAGTCTGTTAAATATGCTGAAACTCTGCTTGAATAGTCAGTTTGTACACTGTCCAAAAAAGCAAGAAGCCCGATTATTTTATTGAATGTATCCTTCTCTTTCTCAGAAAGATTAACATATTGCTTACTATCACTGGACATATTGATCTCGAATGGCGTCCAAAAATTTGACAGCATGTTTTTATATAAAGGATACGCCCACGGAAAACGGACGTCATCCCAATTCAAGATGTTGGAGCTAAGTCCATTAATAACACTTGTAGAAGCATTTGGCGCACTTGTATCATATATTTTTCTTTCTTGTAATTCTATGTTCGCTTTAACTTTCACAGCTTTCACACCCTTCAAGTTCGATTGACGTCGATCTTGTGTAATACGTTGTTTTAAGTCCTTTTTCAAAACTAAGCAGATGAAGGTCCAGCAGTTCTTTCGCTTTTATGTTGTGAGTTACATAAAGGTTAAATGATATAGACTGATCCACATGTCTCTGTCTAGCTGCATTCTGTACAATACTCCATCTTTGATCAATATGAAAAGCTGATTTATAAAACCATGCAGTCTCTACGTTCAAGTCTGGAGCAGTTACAGGTATTTTATAATTTTTCTTTTCTTCCGAATAAAACTTTTTAAAGATCGGATCTACACTTGGCGTTGAATTAGCGATGATTGAGGTTGATGAATTAGGTGCAACCGCAATAAGGTAGCCATTCCGTACCCCTTGGCTTCTTACTTTTTCTCTTAAATCACACCATTCTTCAGCTTCGTAATTTCTTTTTGCAAAATAATCTCCAGAATGCCAATCCGAGCCTGCAAAAGCAGGATATTTACCTTTTTCTTTTGCCAGATCGCTGCTCGCACTAATAACGTAATAATTAATCTTTTCATAGAGTTTGTCTGCAAAGGAGACGGCTTCTTCACTTTCCCATTTGATCCCCTCTTTTGCGAGAAGATGATGCCAGCCAAACGTTCCAACTCCTATAGCTCTATATTTTTTATTTGTAAGAACTGCCTGTGGAACATCTATAGAATTAAGGTCAATAACGTTATCAAGCATTCTGACTTGTATATCTACCACTCTTTTCAAAACATTATCTCCAACTACTTTTGCTAGAGAAAGAGATGATAGATTACAGACAACATAGTCTCCCGGAGTTTTTCGAATGAGGATCTCTCCATCTTTCGTTTCTTCTGAGTGGACTATAGTTGCTGACATGTTCTGCATAATTTCCGTACATAGATTAGATGCATAAACCATGCCTTTATGCGGATTGGGATTAAGTCTGTTAACAGTATCCCGATAGAACATAAATGGTGTGCCTGTTTCAAGCTGAGACTTCATTATTCTTTTCATTACTTCTATTGCGGGAACACACTTTTTTGATATTCTTTCATCGTTTATGCACTCCGTATATCTTTCTCTAAAACTGCCATTTCCTTTTTGCTCATCATAAGAATCTTCAAGTGAATAGCCTTTAAAACGTCTTACTTCATGCGGGTCGAATAAATACCAGTCAGCACGCTTTTCCACTTTTTCCATAAATAAATCCGGAATACAGACTCCTGTAAAAAGATCGTGCGTTCTCATTCTTTCATCGCCATTGTTTAATTTTGCATCTAAAAACTCTAAAATATCTTTATGCCACACGTCCAGATAAACTGCAATTGCCCCTTGCCTTTGTCCAAGCTGATCTACAGACACTGCTGTATTGTTCAGTTGTTTCATCCATGGAATCACTCCGGAAGAGTTGCCTTTAAACCCTCTGATATCAGAACCTCTTGACCGGATTTTACCAAGATAAATCCCAAGTCCTCCTCCTCCTTTTGATACAGTTGCCGCATCTGTATTTGAATCAAAAATACCTCGAAGACTATCGTCGATTGTATCAATGAAACAAGAACTAAGCTGACCATAACTTTTACCTGCATTCGCTAGAGTTGGAGTAGCAACTGTCATGTACTGATTTGAAAGTGCCCAATATGCTTCTTTTACAAGCTCCATCCGATGTTTGCGATCTTCATCTTTCATTAAGAATAGAGCTATCACCATCCAGCGTTCTTGCGGCAGTTCATATAACTCATGGTTGAATCCTTTAGCGAGATACCTGTCAGCAAGTGTCTTTAACCCGATATATGTAAAAAGTTCGTCTTTTTCAGGAACAATACAACTTTCGGCTTCTTTAATTTCTTGAGCACTATAAGAAGAGAGCAGTTCTGTATTATATATTTTTAGTTTAACTAAATGCTCAATAAGTCCATATAAATTAGAATATGGCTTCTCGCCAAATCCCTTATTTGATTGCACTTCTTCATATAGCTGTTTCAAATAGAGGCGTGCGGCTACAAAAGTCCACTGCGGCTCTTCCATACTTAAACAATTTAAAGCCTCCATGATCAACTGCCTGAATAGCGCAGAACGATCGTTATTTTTCAATTCTAATTCTTCAGCTCTTGTTAAAAAGAGTCCTCCCTGAAGTTCAGGAAATGATGCAACACAATCTTGAAGCCATTCCCCGAGAGAAGATTTTGCTGCTGTATTTTCCATGTTAAATCCACTCCTTAGTATAATAATTAGACTATTTTCGTAAACTTTGTTGCTCTTGTAAGTAGTTGATTTCCGTTCCAGGAAGCTCGGGCTTGCAGTGAGTCCCCTCGCCGCTTTTCGCTCCAAACAACTTTTCAGTGAAGGAAAATTACTTAAAAGCAACAATCTTTTAGAAAAGAGCCAATAATAAAAACCCCTCTTCTTCAGGAAGAGGGGTATAGAACGTATAGAAAACTTACAAGACCATTGCTTGAGTCAAATACCGTTCTTTCTCCCAATCCCCGAGGAAAAGAAAACAAGAGATCCAGGCAGGTCTACTGGCTTATGCTTCATCCTACTTTGGGCCTTCCCATACAGCAGCCATTTTCATAGCTAATCTGTACAGTGGCAGTTCCATTTCGTCCACAATTACAGTTGCGGGGACAGCTTCGGTCTTCCACCGAATTCCCTTTTAAGCCGGAAAAATCCGGCACCTGAAATCTCCATATATAGGTTTGTGATATTAACTTTGACACCAAATATAGTATTTGTCAATGAAAAAGTATTTTTTATTGAGCTACATAGCCTCCATCAATTACAACCGCTTGCCCAGTAACGCCTTTCGCTTTTTCACTTGAGAGAAAAAGCGTATAATCAGCAATTTCCTGAACATCTAATAAGCGTTTCTGAGGAACTAAAGGATAGATAACTTCTTCTAAAACTTTTTCAAGTTCTACTTTACGTGTTTTTGCAAGATCTTCAAGCTGGCCTCTTACAAGTGGAGTATCTACATATCCAGGACAAACAGCATTTACCGTTATGCCGTATTCAGCCCCTTCTAAAGCAGCTACTTTCGTTAAACCGATCACACCGTGTTTAGCACTATTGTATGCGGCTTTGCCTGCGAAGCCAACGAGTCCATTTATCGATGCCATATTAATAATACGCCCGAACCCTTGTTTTTTCATGATTGGAAATACATGCTTCGTTGCCATAAAAGGAGCTGTAAGCATCACACTTAACAGCTGCTGAAATTTTTCAGTAGGAAACTCCTCTAGCGGTGATACATATTGCAGTCCAGCATTATTGATCAATACATCAATCCGTTTATAGTGCTGAAGAGCTTCATCGAGTGCACCCTTCAAATTATCTTCTTCTGTTACATTGCAGCCCAAGCCTAAAGAATCAAACCCCTTATTTTTCAGTTCATCTGCAGAAGCCATTGCTTTTTCAGCATTCAGATCACTAATTACTACCTTTGCTCCGTTCATTGCAAATGATTTAGCTAACTCAAGTCCGATTCCGCTTGCTGCACCAGTAATAAAAACAACTTTATCCTGTACGAACGATTCCACAGATATCCGCCCCTTAACTAAAATGACTTATACAATCCCGAACATATAGTACAGTCCGATGATAACAAATACAGCTGCTGTTTTAATAAGAGTCATTGCAAAGATGTCGATATAAGCCTGCTTATGAGTTAAACCAGTTACCGCTAAAAGTGTAATTACTGCTCCATTGTGAGGCAATGTGTCCATGCCCCCACTCGCCATGGAAGCAACACGGTGAAGAACTTCTGTATCAATTCCAAGTTTATTTGCTTGTTCGATATAGGTTTCACTCATCGTGGCAAGCGCAATACTCATACCGCCTGAAGCTGAACCTGTAATACCTGCTAACGTAGTGGTTGTAACAGCTTCGTTAACTAATGGATCTTTGATCGTATTTGACATCGCATTATTTACACCCGCAAAACCTGGAAGTGCTGCAATTACACCACCAAATCCATATTCCGATGCTGTGTTAAGAGTAGCGAGCAATGCACCGCCTATGGATAAATTGATTCCTTTATTAATGTTGCTTTTGATTCTTTTAAAAGAGAATAGCAATACAGTAATAATCCCAATGACTAGAGCTCCTTCAACAGCCCATACCGCTGCAAGTGCTGGAATTTGGATCTCCGGAACATTTTTCATCCCAATTGCTGAGAAATCAAATGTCTTGCCATAATATTTGGGAATAAGAACCGTAAACCACTTATTAAAAACACCTACTAATATAAGCGGTAAGATCGCGATAAAAGCATTTGGAAGCTTCTCAGATTCGAGTTTTTCAGGTTCATTGCTATGGCCAGTACCATAACCTTCACCTTTAGCTGCTGCTTGCCTTCTTCTCCATTCTAAGTAAATCATCCCAAGGGCAAAAACGAACAAACCGCCGATAAAACCTAACCAAGGTGCAGCCCACGTCGTTGTTCCAAAGAATGATGTCGGAATAATATTTTGAATCTGCGGGCTTCCAGGAAAAGCATCCATCGTAAATGTAAAGGCACCAAGGGCGATTGTTCCAGGAATAAGCCTCTTTGGTATATCTGCAAGCTTAAATAGTTCGGCTGCAAATGGATAAAGTGCAAATGCCACAACGAAAAGTGATACACCGCCGTAAGTAAGAATAGCTCCGACAAGTACAATTGCCAGCATGGCACGAGATGGTCCGATTAGTTTGATTACAAACTGAGTAATTGATTTGGCAAACCCAGACATCTCAACAACTTTACCAAATATTGCTCCCAGCAAGAAGACCGGAAAGTATAACTTAATAAAACCGACCATTTTCTCCATAAATACACCCGAGAAAAACGGCAGTACATGGGCCGGCTCTGTAAGTAAAACAGCAAACAAGGCAGCAATCGGAGCGAATAAGATGACACTAAAACCACGATAAGCTACAAACATCAAGAAAAATAATGATAATAAAATTATAATAATGTCCAATTTTCTTCCCCCATTTCTAAAATAAAAGTTCTTAAATTTTAAAAGCGCTTACATTTTAAACAAGTAATCTCCTTTCTACTTATATACTCCCATTAGTTCTATTGCAAGTTCTGTGCCAATTATAAACCGGCAGTTTGAAGGGATTCGCCTCCTATTTTTTCCGGGAAATCGGAAAAAATAAATAGGAATATGATTCTTTACTATTTTTTTTAACTTTTTTTCCATACAAGGAGTCAAAAGTTAACAAAATGAACAATTCCGAAAAAACGGAATGGTTTTCCGGATTTTCGGAATAAAGAAATTTCGAATCATATTTTATATTTTTTTATTTTATCGTACAAATTTGTTTTTCCGATACCAAGAGCATTAGCTACTGCCTTAATGTCCCCGTCCATCTTTTTTAAATAAGATGAAATTACTTTTTTCTCTGTTTCATGAACATAATCTTTTAATGATTTTTTAGTTCCCTGAACTCCTAATTTATCTCGAAGAAAGTCTGGAAAAGCGTTAAGAGAAATTTGGTCACTTTGTGTAAGCTGAATGGCAGCCTCAACAAAATTTTTCAGCTCTCTCGTATTTCCTGGCCAAGTGTATTGAAGAAAAGCTTCTTTAACATCATCATCAATTTTTATAATCCTTTTCCCCGTTTCCTTGCAGATTGACTGAATGAAACTTTCGGCTAAGGGCCATATATCTTCTTTTCTCTCACGAAGCGGCGGAATTTGAATTTGTAAAACATTGATCCGGTAAAACAGATCTTCTCGAAATTTGTTATTATCTATAAGCTGCTCTAGGGGCCGGTTAGTTGCAGCGATTACCCTGACATTTACTTTTTGGGAGTTTAATGAACCAACAGGCTCTACCTCTTTTTCTTGTAGTACACGAAGAAGTTTAATTTGCATATTTTGAGGAAGATCCCCGATTTCATCTAAAAATAATGTGCCTCCGTCAGCCATCTGAAACTTTCCTGGTTTCCCGCCTCTTTTTGCCCCGGTAAATGCACCTTCAGAATAACCGAAAAGCTCAGATTCAAATAAGTGTTCTGGTACCGCCCCGCAATTTATTTTTATAAATGGCTTAGCGCTTCTTTCACTCAACTGATGGATGCTATGGGCCAACAATTCTTTTCCTGTGCCGCTTTCACCGCGGATTAAGACTGACAGATCACCACTTGCTATCGTTTTTACACGCTCTTTAATACTGTCAACCTCATTAGAAATCCCTATAAAATCATTGAGGGTATAAGTTGCTCCATTTATTTCATGCCATTCTTTTTTGTAAAAATCAAGTTCATGCAAAAGGGCTTTTATATGGGAATTCATTTTCTTCCATTGTTCTGTATCTCTGAAGATGACAGTACCTACTGCACCGATTACTTTTCCTTCATGAAATATAGGAACTCGGTTGGCAATCATGTAATTACCCCTGATGAACTGCAAATCAGCAATTTCAACTTTCCCTTGAAGCACCGCTTTATGCATCCTTGTATTCTCGATCACATTTGTTACATGCTTACCGATAACTTCTTCCGGATTTTCACCTAAAAACTCACAATAGGTCTTGTTCATGTATTGAACGATACCTTCATGATCTACAACAACAATCCATTCGTAAGCACTGTCAATAATCGTCTCTAAAATATTATGTTTTAATAATGGGTCATTATTCAACATGATCTTGTACCTCGTTCCTTGAAAACCTAAGTGCTTTTAGTTGTATATTATTGTACCGTACAATGAATATTTTCTCATATGGAAAAAGACAGCATATAGCTGTCTTTAAGATTTCTTAGCAATAAACAATATTCTCTCACTTTGTTCTAATGGTTTATGATTTTCAAAATCTGCTGTTATACTTAAAACTTCAAATTGACATTCATTAAGCCATTTAGAATAGTCTTCTGCTGAAAACGTTCTTTGAATGTGTAATTCATCGTATCGTTCATAATTATCATTATTAGTTAATATAAAAAAAGATAGATCGTGCTCGACACTGTTCTCGTATTCACCTTGATAACATTGCCAGATGTATGAGAGTGCTTCATCATTACTGCCGAAAGTACTGCCAATAAATATATCATTGATCTTATGTAAGGAATGAACATCAAAAATAAATAGACCATTTGGTTCTAAATGATTCCATGCTGAAAGAAAGGTTCGTTTTACGTCTTCTTCCGTTAAAATATAGTTAAGGGAATCGCATAAAATTGTCACGCAATCATATGCTCCCAATCCTTCTAGTTCCCTCATGTCCTGCTGAAAAAGTGAAAGTGCAACATTACCTTTATCCGCTTTTTCTTTTGCGACCATAAGCATATCAGAAGAGAGATCAACACCAGTCACTTCAAATCCTTCTTTGGCAAGCAATATTGGCATTGAACCGGTTCCGCAGCCTACATCTAATAACCGGATGGTATTCGGGTGATAAGCAAATACAGCACTTTTAATAAATGACAGCCATTTTGAATATGGTGCATCTGCCATTAATTCATCATAAAGATAAGCGAACTGCTGATAACTCATTACATGTTTTCTTGGGGTGCAAGAATAGCATCAACATCCACAGAATTTGCATCTCCCCATAATTTCTCTAGATTATAATAGCTGCGGTCATCGCGGTGAAAAACATGTACGACTACATTTCCAAGATCAATCAATACCCAGCGTGCATGGTCATACCCTTCCATCCTTCGCAGTTGAATATTGTTTTCTAGAGCTACATCTTTTAGTTCTTTTGATATTGCCTGTACTTGTTTTTCCGAATTACCATGGCAGATTACGAAATAATCCGCAACTAAAGAAATTCCTTCCATGTCTAAAACAGCAATGTTTTCCGCTCTTTTATCATCTGCTGTTTTAACAACTAATTCCATAAGATCTTTAACATTCATCAAATGCACTCCTCCTATTTTTTAACTTGAGTTTCGTCCATTAGCCCATTATAAGTTTCAAGGGTTAACGGATAGATTTTTTGGTTTTGCCTCATCAAAAAATTTATGGTGTTTTTTACCGCCATTAAACAGGCTGAATCTAGATTTTTTCCAGCTTCTTCTCTTACTTCTTCCACACCTGGAAATTGTCTGTTAGGTTCAATGTAATCGGCCAAAAAAATAACTTTTTCTAAGGTGTTCATATTACCTTTACCCGTTGTATGATAATAAATGGCACTTAAAACTTCTTCATCGTATATTCCGATTTCCTTTTTTACTAAGAAAGCACCTACTGGAGCATGTAGTACTTCACTTCCATAAAGCAAAAGATCTTGCGGAAGATTTTCTTTTTTTACGATCTCTCGCATCTCATCTTTAGAACGAAATTTTGCATAATCATGAAAGATCGCTGCGGTTTCGGTTTTTTTAAAATCTGCGCCATACAGCTGAGCTAGTTTCAAACTCGTTTCTAACACACCTAACGTGTGTACATACCGATGTTCAGTCAAGTGTTTCTTTACTGTTTCCAGCGCCAAATTTCTATCCATAAAGCTGGTGCTCCTTAATGTATTTCCAGACGTCATCTGAAACAAAATAACGAATATTGCTATTTTCTTTTGCTCTTAAACGAATAAATGTAGAAGAGATCCCGATATTAGGTATTTCTACAAGTTTTACGTTAAACCTTTCCCAATGTTCATCAACCGGAAAACCTTCACGGCCGACTCCTGCAAATCGGACAAGGTCCTTCAGCTGGTCGATTTGATGCCAGCTGCTTAGAGAGTGAACCATATCCCCGCCCATAATAAATGTAAAATCCGCACTTGGAAATTTCTCTATCAACAGTCGGATTGTATCAATAGTATATGATGGACCGCTTCTCTCAAACTCAAGTAAAGAAAGGGAGAATTGATTATTGTTTCCAATCGTTTTCTTAACCATCTCGATACGATGTTCATCTAAAACATCTTCAACTTTCTTCTTATGTGGAGGATTTGAAGCTGGCATCCACCACACTTCATCTAATTTCAGCTGTTTTAATGCTTCCTGGGCAATAATTAAATGACCGATGTGTGGCGGATTAAACGTTCCTCCAAAAAGCCCGATATGTTTATACAAGTTACTCACTCCTTAAGGGAGTTCAATACGTTTCTGATTAACGGATTCTTTATAAAGCACGATCGTGCTTCCAATAACCTGTACCAGTTCAGCTTTTGATCCAGTTGAAAGTTCTTCTGCGACCGTTTCTTTATCATCTTCACAGTTTTGAAGGACACTTACTTTAATTAATTCTCGAGCTTCGAGCGCTTCCTCAACTTGCTTAACTAAGTTCGAGTTCACTCCGCCTTTTCCTACTTGAAAGATAGGCTGAATATGATGTGCTTTTGATCGTAAAAATCTCTTTTGTTTTCCTGTTAACATAATTACCTCCTGAGTTGTTCAATGACTGCTTTTTTCATTTTATGCGTATCCGGAAAAGTACCTGTCCATTTTTCAAATGCCATAGCGCCTTGCATGACAAGCATTGAAACACCGTTATCTATTATGGCACCTTTATTTTCTGCCGTTTGCAGCCACTTCGTCTGAAGCGGATTATAGACAATATCAGATACAACCGCATTATTTTTTAATTGTGCTAATTGTATAGGCTCTGTATCGATGTTTGGGTACATGCCTGCATTCGTAGTATTAATCAAAACATCAAAGCGGGAAACCTCACTCTCCGCTTTCTTTAAGGATAATGATTCTATACAAGGATTGTTTAAATCTTTTACTAAAAGGTCTAACCTTTCTGCTGAACGATTTGCAATAGACAGCTTTTCAGGATTTTCTTTTAGCAGGGCATAAGCAATCGACCTCGCTGCTCCACCTGCTCCGATTATTAGAATATTCATCTGACTTATAGGACGGCTGATTTTTTCTTTGAGCCCCAATAAAAAGCCTGTTCCGTCAGTGTTATATCCAATTAGTTTTCCATTTTTATTTACAACGGTATTTACCGCTCCTATTTTTTCAGCTTCTGGGTCGATCTCATCTAAAAAAGGAATAACTGCGACTTTATGCGGAATGGTAACATTGAAGCCCGCGTAATCACTCTCTTTTAAATATTGTAAAAAAGAGGGTAGGTCACTTAAAGTCACCCTCTTTTTTTCATAGGAACCTTGTATTCCTGATTGTTGAAAAGCTTCGTTATGCATCACGGGTGATAACGAATGTTCTATAGGGTCTCCGATAACCAGTGCTTTTACCATCTAAAAAAATCCTCCTTAAATTAAGGATTTTCGAATCGTTACTGATACACCTTCTGGAGCATAGAAAGCAACCTTGGCCCCTGCTTCAGGGAATGTAACCCATCCTAATCCTGAAATAACCACATCGGTTTTGCTTTCCTTGATCATCCATTCGTAACGTTTCAGTTTTGGAAAATTAACTGTATCTTCTGGGGGAGCCAGCATTTCACCAAGATGCTTTTCATAAAGATCATCTGCTTTTTCGGTCTTCGTGCGATGGATGCTTAAATGGTTAGAAAAATGACAAACAAAGGATTGTTTACCACCCTTCAAATAATCCATCCTTGCAAGTCCTCCAAAGAATAAAGTCTGCATTTCATTTAACTGGAACACTATTGGTTTGATTTCCTTTTTGGGCATTATGATACCCAGTTCCTTTTTAGATACATAATGAGCCATCTGGTGATGATTAATGATTCCAGGGGTATCATACATGTGACTTTGTGCATCTAGGGGAATATCAATTAAGTCCAGAGTTGTACCAGGGAAGTGAGAGGTTGTGATAAAGTCGGAAGTTTCTTCTCCAAACTGCTTTATCAATCTGTTAATGAATGTAGATTTACCTGTGTTTGTACAGCCTACTACATAAACATCTCTACCCTGTCTGTAATGGTCAATGCTATCCGCTAATTCCTCGATTCCATATCCTTTTTCAGCAGAAATAAGCTGCACATCGATCGGCTTCAGTCCGAGCTCTTTGGCTTCCTTCTTCATCCAATGAATCACTTTGTTAGGGTTTACTGATTTAGGAAGGAGATCCAGCTTATTACCTACCAGTAAGATAGGATTCTTACCTGCGTAGCGGTGAAGTCCAGGCAGCCAGCTTCCATTAAAATCAAAAATGTCTACAATCTTTACAACAAGTGCATCTTCCTCTCCAATACTGGAGACAATTTTGCGATAATCGTCATCTGATAAACTCACATCGTGAATTTCATTATAGTGTTTTAAACGAAAACAGCGCTGGCAAATAGGCAGCTCTTTCGTTAATGCCGAAAGTGGTGCGTATCCAAGCGCTTCTTTATCCTCGGTTTGTATGGAAATACCGCAACCCACACACTTTACTTGTTCCAAACCTATTCCTCCCAATGGATCATGCCTTTTCGTTTCATCCAAGACAATATAATACGTTCAATTTTACGGTTAAACCTTGTCCAGAATCCGTCACTGCTCGCTACTGGAACAACAAGAATCGTATGTAATCCTATTCTGTTTCCACCAAGAACATCTGTCAGCAGCTGATCTCCTATGACAACAACCTCTTGATTTTTTAATTTCATATCTTTTAGCGCTCTTTTAAAAGCCTTAGTCATCGGTTTTCTTGCACTGTAGATAAATGGAATCCCTACAGGATCAGAAAAGCTTTTTACTCTATGCTGAGTATTATTTGAAACAATTGTTATCAAAATGCCTTTTTCTTTAATAGAAGTAAACCATTTAATCAATTCAGGAGTTGCCTCAGGTCGATCCCATTCCACAAGCGTATTATCTAAATCTGTGATAATCCCTTTCACTCCACGTTCTACTAACATTTCCGGTGTAATATCCAATATATTTTGAACATGCTGATCCGGCAAAAAATGTTTTAACATTCTAGCACCTCTTCACATTTCCTAATGAACGTTTCTATTTTACCAGTAATGTGAGGAAGAACAAACGGTTTTTCAACTTAATTAGACAAAAGAACTCCTTTTTCGCCCTCGCTAAAAAAGTTTTCGACAAATTGTTCCCCTGCTCTACAATGTGGATAAGCTTATTCACATTGTCCACCTAGTATTTAGTTACCTTTTCTAAAGATGTTAACATTTTACCCACAACTTATCCACCAAACACTGTGGATAAACGAACGATTGTTCTATTTTACAATACATGGTAAGCTTCAAATACATAAAACATTAACTTATCATTTTATGAATTCCATAGCATTTTAGAATACTTAAAATTGAAGATTAACCATGAAAACAGGAGGTGACCAAGCCGCTTAAAAACGGCTCTATTATGGAAAAACTCTCGGACGACCTGTTAATTGAATCTTACCTGAAAGCTAGAGAACTTAAACTTAGCAATGACTTTATTCTACTTATAAAAAAAGAAATTGATAGAAGATCACTGCATGTTAGGTTGCAGCAGATTCTAATGTAGGTTTAATGAAGAGCGTAATTTACGCTCTTTTTTTTGTTCTCAGCATTAATTCCGCTTTTCGATAATCATTTGGACTAAATGTTACCTCAACAGGTATCTTCCATTTTTCTTCCCAGTACTCTTTGTATTGTTTGCTTATTGCCTCTGCCTTTTTTCGATGATACGCTTTAATTTTTATCGCTACTAAATATTTGTTATCTTGCTTAATTACTATTGCATGTTTTACAAACGTGTCTTTTGTAATTTCATCTTTCATTTCTTCAGCAAGAGAGGAAGCAGTAAACACGCCTGTTTCAGAGAAACTTATATGTTTTCTGTAATACTCTCTCGGCTGAAAAACAGGGCTGTCTTTGTCTTTTTTGTAGACAGAATCATTAAAACATCCTGTTAATTGAAACAAAATGATTAGTAATCCGTATGTAATGAGACGTCTCATTTATAATCACCTCTCAAATAGGTTAGGTATTTTTTGGGAAGGATATTCAAGAGTTTAATTAAAACCGTATTTTGAGAGTGTTTTTTTCCAGTAAATGATTTGCTAAACCGGAAAGGTTTTGCTTACAATGTAATGGACAAATGACGATTATTTTTAGGTTTTAAGGAGGTTTACCGGTTTTTATGCTGCATTTTTACATACTGCTTCCTTTTTTAGCAGCTCTCCTAATAGGATTGTCTGCAAAAAAAGTGAACCGGATACATACTGGATGGCTAGTATTGCCTGTTCCAGCTGTTCTATTTATTATTTTTTGTTCTAAATTACCTGTTTTAGCGAAAGGAAAAATTGTACAAAGCACTGCGGATTGGATCCCGTCATTAGATATCCAGTTAAGCTTTTATTTGGACGGACTAAGCATGTTGTTCTCGCTATTAATCACCGGAATCGGTTCACTCGTTGTACTCTATTCCATCTTTTATTTATCGCGAAAAGAACAGCTCGTTCATTTTTATGTGTATTTGCTTTTATTCATGGGTTCAATGCTCGGGGTTGTATTGTCGGATAATGTATTTGTTTTATATACGTTTTGGGAATTTACGAGTATATCATCTTTCTTATTAATCGGTTTTTGGTTCTACCGTGAACGGTCAACATACGGTGCACAAAAATCCATGCTAGTAACAGTGTTTGGCGGATTATCGATGCTTGGTGCTCTTATTCTCCTTTCGATCACAGCAGAAACTAACAGCATTCGGATGATGATCGCTAACCGGTCAGACATTTTAGAAAGTGACCTTTTTATACCTATTCTACTATTACTTTTGCTTGGAGCATTTACTAAATCAGCACAATTCCCTTTCCACAGCTGGCTTCCTGATGCAATGGAAGCTCCAACACCTGTCAGTGCTTATTTGCATTCTGCGACAATGGTTAAAGCGGGGTTATATTTAGTAGCACGTTTCTCGTTAATCTTCAGTGGAACAGACGAGTTCTTTATTATCGTCTCAGGAATTGGGCTGATTACACTTTGCATAGGTTCATTTCTAGCTTCAAGACAAACCGATTTAAAGGGTATATTGGCGTACTCCACAATCAGTCAGCTGGGTATGATCATGGCGATGCTCGGTTTTGGAACCGGTGTGGCTATTCTTGCTGCGATCTTTCATATTTTTAATCATGCTACATTCAAAGGCAGTCTTTTTATGATTGCAGGTATTGTAGATCATGAAACAGGAACGAGAGATATAAGAAGACTAGGCGGATTATATACCTTTATGCCGATTTCAGCTACGCTTGCGTTTATCGGAGCATTTTCAATGGCTGGTGTACCCCTGCCGGTCTTCAATGGATTCTTAAGTAAAGAAATGTTCTTTGATTCTTCATTGAAATTGGAACAATCCGGTGGACTTGCCGGGACGTTTGCTGAATGGATCCCTATTTTCGCCGTTTTAGGGAGCATCTTTACCTTTGTTTATTCCATGTATTTGGTATTTGGAACATTCCTCGGTAAACAAAAAACAGATCAATTAGAGAAAAAGCCCCATGAAGCACCGATTGGTATGCTATTATCACCAATCATTCTAATTATCTTTGTTATCGCTGTGGGTCTGCTTCCAAATCTTATAAATGAGCCGTTACTTGCTCCAGCAGTTGCTGCAGTAACAGGAGATCTGCCACATACACACCTGGCTTTCTGGCATGGTCTGAACACACCGTTCTATATGTCGTTAATAGTGATAGGTGTTGGTGCTTTACTTGCCTATACGTTAAAGAGATGGCAGCCTGTCTATAATAAGATTCCAGGGAAATTTTCATCTGATCATTGGTATCAGACAATGGTTAATGGATTATTAAAATCTTCTAAATCTATTACTGAGTTTTATATGACAGGTTCATTGCGTCTGTATCTCTCTATCATTTTAGTATTTTTGGTTGTATCAACTTCAATCTTCATGTACTACACAGATGGTTTTACAATTTCGTTTGATGATCTGGCACCTGTTACATGGCCAGAAGTACTTGTAGGCTTCGTAATGGCCGTAGCTGCAATTGCAACCATATGGATGAATCAGCGCATTGCTGCAATAATTGTCATTGGAGTCGTAGGTTACGGTCTTTCCCTGTTATTTGTTTTCTTCAGAGCACCTGATCTCGCATTAACACAGCTTATCGTTGAAACAATAACTGTCGCCTTATTCTTATTATGTTTTGCACATTTGCCCAAACTTAAAAAATCAGATAAAAGTAAATCTGAAAAACTAATCGACCTAACGATTGCTGTTTCAACAGGAGCACTACTTACAATAGTAGCGATTGCTTCGCACAGCTCAAAGTCGTTCAAGAGCATCTCAAAGTATTTTGTTGATAATTCATATAAGCTTGGCGGCGGAGATAACATCGTTAACGTAATTCTAGTTGACTTCCGTGGCTTGGATACTCTGTTTGAAATAGCAGTTCTTGGACTAGCTGCGCTTGGCATTTTTGCCATGATAAAATACCGGGATAAAGGAGACATGAATCAATAATGGAAATTGTAATGTCTATACTTGCCGGAACTTTATTTGCAGCCGGCGTATATCTATTGCTTCAAAAACAACTTTTAAAAATTGTTCTGGGAACAGCGCTGCTTTCTCACGGCGCTCACCTCTTTATATTGACTATGGGGAAATTAAACCGCGGTGCTCCGCCAATTTTGGAAAAGGGAATCACCGAGTATACGGATCCTCTTCCTCAAGCGCTTATATTGACTTCAATCGTAATCAGTTTCGGTGTAACCAGCTTTTTGCTGGTGCTTGCGTACCGGACATACCAGAGCAATAAAACCGATATGATGGATCAGCTAAGGGGAACGGATGATGAGTAATTTAGTATTTTTGCCAATCTTTATTCCATTGTTCGTTGGTGCTCTTCTCGTTTTCTTTAATAAAAAGCATCAGCTGACAATGAAAATTTCATATTTAACTGTAATTCTAAATTTAGGAGTATCGATCTACTTAAGTTATTATGTGTTTAAAAATAATCCACTGATTCTTGAAACAGGAGGATGGAAAGCACCTTATGGAATTATCCTTGTAGCAGATAAGCTCTCAGTTATTATGATACTTTCCGTAAATGTTATTGCTCTAGCTGCAGTAATTTTTGCATCATCTTCTGTTACAAGCAAGATGGTGCAGCATTATTTTTATCCCCTTTTCTTTCTATTGATCGCTGGGGTGAGCGGTGCTTTCTTGACAGGTGACCTATTCAACCTGTTTGTATTTTTTGAAGTTCTATTGATGGCTTCATATGGACTGATCATTATTGGGGGATCCAAACAGCAATTTCGCGAATCAGTAAAATATATTTTGTTAAACTTATTTTCTTCTATCCTATTTGTAACTACAGTTGCTTTCCTCTATTCCGTAACAGGTACTGTCAACATGGCACAGCTAGGTGAACGTGTTGCAGAGGTTGAGCAGCAAGGGGTACTAACTGGAATCGCTATATTGTTATTTGTAGTATTTGCCACCAAAGGAGCTTTGTTTCCACTGTACTTTTGGCTGCCGAAGTCATATATCGTTCCATCTCCTGTTGTTTCAGCTTTATTTGGAGCGCTCCTGACTAAGGTTGGCGTATATTCAATGCTTAGAGTTTATACACTTATTTTCTCTCACAAACTTGAGCTGACGCATAGCTTCTTCATATGGGTCGCATCGATTACAATGCTGATCGGTGTAATAGGTGCTTTATCGACTTCAAATGTAAAGCTGATTATCGCCTACAATATTATGCCCGCGATTGGTTTCATGCTTCTTGGGATCGGTACTTTTTCTGCTGAATCCCTAGCTGGAACGATTTATTATCTTGTGCATGATATGGCAATCAAAGCTGCATTGTTTTTCCTTGCAGGTTTACTTGTATGGCATGCAGGAACTTCTAATCTGAATAAGATGGGCGGATATATTAAAACATCCCCCCTTTTGGGCTGGATGTTCTTCATCGCTGCCCTCGTACTTGCGGGAATCCCTCCATTTAGCGGCTTTATCGGAAAGTATCTTCTATTAAGAGGAGCTTTTGACGAAGAACATTATTTTGCAGCGGGAATCGGTCTTTTATCCAGTCTGTTAATCTTGTTTTCAGTAATCAGAATTTTCATCGGAGCATTCTGGGGTGAGGTTAAAGAAGAGCCTAAGGAAAAAGTCAGACGTTCCGGCCTTGCCGCTTCTGGTTTTTTAATCGCTATCTCAATTGTGCTTGGAGTTGGAGCTGAATGGTTCTATCCATATATCCAATCCGCAGCTGATAGCCTTATCGATCCTCAAATCTATATTGATTTTGTCTTAAAGGAGTAGTTCAATGACATTTCAACTTATCTTAAATTTGCTGATCGGCGTCATTTGGATGTTTTTATCTGAGAGCTACTCATTCGCAAGTTTTTTGGTAGGATTTGTGATTGGGGCGGCGCTGCTGTTTCTGCTTAATCGTTTCATACCTGATTCCTATTACTTTAAACACGTGAAAGCGATCGGGTATTTAATCTTTCTCTTTTTAAAAGAATTAATCTTAGCTAATTTAGAGGTATTAAAGTGGGTATACAAGCCACGACTTGATTTCCAGCCAGGTATTATTGCATTGCCGATCGACGTTAAAAAGAATTGGGAAATCACTTTGCTCGCTAACTTGATTACACTCACTCCAGGAACACTTTCTGTAGATGTTTCAAGAGACCAGCGATATATTTATATTCATGCTATAGACCTGCCTGACGTGAATCAAACGATTGTTGGAATTAAAGATACTTTCGAAAAAGCGATAAGGGAGGTAACACGATGACTGATTGGTTCTCTATGGTTGTCTATATATGTTTATTCGTGATAACCATCTCTATACTTCTACTTCTATACAGAGCTGTTGTCGGCCCTTCGAATCCTGACCGTGTTGTTGCACTTGATACAATTGGTATTAATCTAATTGCGATTACCGGGTTAATGGCGATTCTTTTGGATACGGTCCAATTAAACGATATTATACTGCTTATCGGAATATTGACTTTTATTGCAACTGTCGCTGTTGCAAAATTCTTGGAAAAGGGTGTTATTATTGATCAAGATCGTGATTAGTTTTTTCCTCATCATTGGCACCTTTTTTGTTATATCGGGAACCTTAGGTGTTTTACGATTTCCAGATGTTTATTCAAGACTCCACGCAGCAACTAAAAGTTCAACCTTAGGTGTCTCAGGTGTCCTAATCGGCTCTGCTATCTATGTCTATTCCAATATGAATGTATTCAGCGGGAAACTGATCTTAGGCATTCTCTTTGTTCTTCTGACAGCACCAGTTGCAGGACATATGATCTCTAGAGCTGCCTACCGGACAGGAGTACCGTTATCTGAAAAGACCGTTTATAATCACCTGGAAGAAAAGCACAACATCAAAGAATCATAAATATTGGCTTATTTCTAATATTGTTACTTATGGTGTTTTTTTCATTGCTAAGTTGATTGGAGTGCAAGAGACTTCTCGAAAAATGAAAATCACATTTTCTTCGTGCGATGTAATGCTGACGAAGCCTTCCTTGTCCTGCGGGTCGAGTGGTGCAGGTGAGTCTCCTAATGACACGTAGTTTCAAGGAGGCTCACCGCCCGCCCCGCAGAAAGCGAGCACCTGGAACGGAAATCAACTACTTTCAAAAACAACGAGCTTTTCTAATTGGAATATAATGAATAAAATAGTTATATACTTTTAAGCAACTAAACGTAGCAGGATATATATTTATATCCTGCTTTGTTGTTCTATTTGAGGAGTGATCGGATGTTTATGATTGAAAGAGAGCGCATTGATTCAACTGTTAAGAAAGTGAAGGGACAAACTGCAAACTTCTTAACTTTGATCAACTTATCACTTGGCGCCTTAGCCTTGTTATTTATGATGAATGGTGATTTAAAAATCGGATTTATCTTAATATTTTTAGCTGGTTTGTTTGATCGTTTTGACGGAATGGTTGCGAGGAAAATGAATATTGAGTCTGAGTTCGGTAAACAGCTGGATTCACTTTGTGATTTAATTTCATTTGGGATCGCACCTGCATTTTTGATTTATCAAGCTGAACTTCATCAGTTCGGCGTGCCTGGCATCATATTTACAATCATATTCATCGTGTGCGGAGCAATTCGTCTAGCACGATTTAACATTACAGAATTTACAGGATCGTTTGTGGGAGTACCGATTACGGTAGCTGGTTGTTTAATGGCTGCCGCTTATCTGGCAATTAACTTTTTACCGGGATTCTTCTATATGTTCCTGACGATCGGTTTAGCCATATTAATGATCAGTACCATATCCATTGAAAAAAGATAAAAATAAACCGCAGAAGTTAATCTGCGGTTTATTTTTTAGGCTTATTTCTAAAACATTGTAGCTATTGAAGGATTTTCTAAAGTTCTTCATTGAACAGTTAATTGGATCGGAAGGGCGAGACTCCTCGAAAATGGAAAGTCACATTTTCTTCGTGCGATGTAAAGCTGCCGAAGCCTTCCTTGTCCTGCAGGACGACCCGGGACAGGTGAGCCCACTCTATGTACGAAGTACGGAGTGGGCTCACCGCACGCCCTGCGGAAAGCGAGCCCGAAGAGCGGAAATTAATCACATTCAAAAACAACAAAGTTTACGAAAACAGGCTTTTATTATTTTTGAGTTAGTTCAAGGAATTCCTCTACATCTGCTGCTGCTAATTCAATTCCTTTTAACCAGAAATCTTGTTTCGTAATATCAATTCCTAAATGTTTTTGTGCTAATTCTTCTACTTCCATCTTGCCAGTGTCTTGTAAAAGTGCGATATATTTCTCTTCGAATGAAGGTCCTTCTTCTTTTGCTTTTGCGTAGATCCCAGCTGAGAACAAGTATCCAAATGTATATGGGAAGTTATAGAACGGTACATCTGTAATGTAGAAATGAAGTTTAGATGCCCAGAAATATGGATGGTACTCAGCTAGAGCCCCATTAAATGCTTCTTTTTGAGCTTCTTCCATCAACTCACACAGACGCTCAACAGATAATTGACCGTTCTTTCTTTCTTCATACATTCTAGTTTCAAACAAGAATCGTGCATGGATGTTCATGAAGAATGCTACAGAACGCTGTGCTTTATCTTCTAAAAGAGCAATCTTTTCTTCTTTTGTTTTTGCATTTGTAACTGCAGCATCTGCTACGATCATTTCAGCAAAAGTAGATGCCGTTTCAGCAACGTTCATCGCATAATTCGTTGCATAATAAGGTAATTCTTTTAGTACATCTGAATGGAATGCGTGGCCAAGCTCATGTGCTAATGTAGATACATTACTTGGTGTCCCAGAGAACGTCATGAAAATACGCGTTTCTTTCTTAGTCGGGAAACCTGTACAGAAACCTCCTGGTCTTTTTCCAGCACGGTCTTCTGCTTCAATCCATCCTTTCAGAAAAGCTTTCTCAGAGAAATCAGCCATCTTAGGAGCAAGAGAACGGAAATGTTCAACAATAAACTGCGCTGATTCATCATAGCTCATTTTGCTGTTTGCAGAAGAAAGCGGTGCATCTACGTCGTACCAGCTTAGTTTTTCTAAACCAAGTAATTCTGCTTTACGATCTAGATATTTCACAAAAATATCTTTTTGTGATGAAATAGCATCCCACATGGCCGTAAGTGTTTCTTCTTTCATACGGTTGATCGCAAGAGGTTCTTTCAGTGTTTCTTTCCATCCTCTATGTTTATAGATCTCATTTCTGAACCCTGCAATATGATTAAGTGATGCTGCACAAAATTCTCCTTCGTTATCCCATGCCTCAACGAACTTTTCAAATGTATCTTTTCGTATTTTACGATCAGGATTAGAAAATTTGTTTTCTGCTTGACCGACGGATAATTCTTCTTCTTTGCCGTCAATTTCGACTTTAATATTAATTCTTCCTACCACTAAATCGTAAAGCGTGGACCATGCATGGTATCCATCTACAGCAAGATCATTGATTAAAGATTCCTCGGAAATGCCCAATTTTTCTTTGGCTTGTGTTCTTCTCTCGTTAAGTGTGAATGCAATATCTTTAAACTCTGGCATACTGACTACGTCTTTCCATGTATCTTCGGAGATTTCCATCAACTGCTTATCAAGTGCTGATCCCACATTGGAAAACGCGGCATATACAGATTCTAATCGTCCACGCAGTCCCATCGCTTTTTTATCCTTAACATCTTGCGCGATCAAACAGCCAACAAATGCACCTGTAGTTGACAGTCTTTCGGAGAAACTTTGCATTTCTGAGATTAACTTTAAGAAGCTTTCGTTAGTAAAAGTAAATTCTTCCGATTTTTTTGCGAGGACTTTAACTTCCTCTTCCGCCCATTTTATTTCTGCAAGAAGCTCTTTTGAATCGCTGCCGCCAGGAAAAACAGAATCAAGTTCCCATGTTTGCCTTAAATCTTGTAATAACATATTCTTCCCCCTATTATGTACGTATTTACACTCTTTTCTTATTATAAAAAATATTCAAACAAAAATCGACTATGAAGTTTATTTTTTATCAATTTTATTTTTTTGCATAAAAAAACTCCCCTTTTTGGAGAGATTTTTTATTATTCTGCGATTGCCGCATAAATAAAATAGGCTAACATCACCACGAAAGATCCATATAAAACAGCTTCCTGCATATCAACGCCTCCTGTTTTTACCTATTCTATTCCCTGTTTATATGATTTAAACACAGTAATTCTTTTTTATTTGTTAACGAACTTCTTTATTTAGATTTGCTTTTGCTTGCTGGATAAGTTCTTTAACCATCCTGCCACCAATTTGCCCACCTACACGCCCTGCATCTTTTGAAGTAATCGTACCGTTATAACCTTTGCCAAGTTGTACCCCCATATCTTTAGCGACTTCATACTTCACATCATCTGGAGATTTTTCAGAAACGTTGTATCCTGCTTCTTTCATCACTTTTGCTTTTAATTTATCAAGTGCTTCACGTGCTTCTGGCACGACAGGCTGTCTTTTTCTTCTAGCCATTTAAAAAACTCCTTTTTTTCTTTAGTTTGCCCGAAGCAAAAAATAAAAAGGCTGTAAATGTTACCAGCCTCTTGTTTTGATCTATCACCGTTCTGATTGCTGACGGCTTCTATAGAATTCATGAAAAAGCTTCATCAGCGCTCTTTTTTCAATCCGCGAAACATAGCTTCTTGATATACCAAGTTGCTTGGCGATTTCTCTTTGTGTTTTTTCTTTTTGCAGATCCAAGCCAAAACGTCCAACGATTACTTCTTTTTCACGGTCATCCAACACATGAATATAATCATAAATTTTCTTTTTCTGCATTTTTAGCTGAATGGCGTCCACAACATCTTCAGTCTCAGCTTTTAAAACATCAATAAGCGTAATCTCATTTCCTTCTTTGTCCGTTCCAATCGGGTCGTGCAGGGATACGTCTTTTTTGGTTTTCTTTAACGCACGGAGGTGCATTAATATTTCATTCTCAATGCAACGGGCTGCATAAGTCGCCAGCTTCGTTCCTTTTCCTCTTGAATAGCTCTCGATGGCTTTAATCAATCCGATGGTACCAATGGAAATAAGGTCTTCCGTATCCTCCCCTGTATTTTCAAATTTTTTTACAATATGCGCGACAAGTCTAAGATTGTGCTCGATCAGCAATCCTCTAGCTGTTTCATCACCGTTCGCCATATCTTTTAAGTACTGCTTTTCTTCATTCTCAGACAGTGGCTGGGGAAAAGCATTGTTTTTAACATATGACACAAAGAGCATGACTTCTTTAAAAAAATAGGCCAACACACCTACTAATGACATAACAGCACCTCCAAGACAATTCTTACTCCTTTATCTTTATGCGAAGCTGGGCTTGGGTGTGTCTGTACATCTAAAATGGAACCTTTTTATTTCATTGACGTAATAGAAATAAATGGTTTTCAAGAATTGGGATTACATCTATAATTAGGCTTGAATGGGGTGAAAACATGAATAAAACAAAGAAACTTATTGCAGGTGTTTCATCTGCTTCTGTAGCAGTTATGCTTTCAGGTTGTAACGATCAAGCACAGGAGCTTCCACCAGAACCTACTGATGCTGAATGCCAGGATTGGGAATGGGATGAAGATGACGGCGTCTATGAATGTGATGATACGAATTCCCGCTATTTCGGTTATTACTTCTTTGGAGGCAGATATTTCAGCGGAACAAGCAGTTTATTGAAAAACTCAAAGTATAAGTCATACAAAAAGAGCTCCAGCTTTAAAGGCGGAAGTACTGGGTTCGGAAGCAGCAAAGGCTTCGGAGGATAAAATTTAAGGAGTTGTAATGATGAATTTATTTATTAATTTTGCTTTATATGCGGCTACAGGCCTCGGCCTTTTATTTGCAGGATTTATTATCTTTGAATTATCAACTAAGACGAAGGAACTTCAGTTGATCAGCAAAGGTAATACAGCAGCTGCACTGTCTTTAGGTGGAAGACTTTTTGGTCTTGCTTTTGTAATCGGCTCCTCCATCGCTAACTCATTAAGCATTATCGATCTGCTTATATGGGGAGCGGTAGGGATCGTTGCTCAAATTGCAGCACTTTTCGTTGCAGAACACCTCGCTATTCGTTCAAGTATTTCAAAAGCTATAGATGCTGATAACAAAGCGGTGGGATTGCTCGTTATGTTTCTTAGCCTTTCTGTAGGCTGGGTAATCGCACAATGTCTTACATATTAAATATAAAAAGCATGCAGCTTTTGCCGCATGCTTATATTTTTTCCCCTACATACATCACGTAAACTGCTCGGTCTTCATCAAGCTCTGCTGAATCTCGTAAAAATTGACCTTGTCTTGGTATCTCAACTACGTCTTTTAAAAGATACCTCATAACATCCCAATGGCTGTTTAATGCTTGTACATGCAAAAGGGGCATATCACCTGTACTCTGGTATCGCCTGAACTCTAAAAAGATTCCTCTTCCTTTGTAGCTTGTCTCATCTGAGAAACGTTTAGCAGGACCTTTTTCTTTAACGATTAAAATCTCTTCGCTCCCTTTCATTTCATTGGATTGCAGTTCATACTCTTTTTGTCCTGTAACGAAAAACTCACATAACTGTCTCGCATATTTTTCATCATTGTGCATATTTTCAGGTATTTTATAAGTTAAGAAAGGTTCATATCCATCTGATTTTTCTATGTAATAAGTTAATTCCATTATTCTCATCCCTTTTATAATTTGTTATGTTTATGATATCAGTTTTCATGAATGTATGTAGCGCCGGAGGTTTAATCATGAGCTATATTGAACAAAGAAAAAAATTCTATGAGAAGATTCCAGAGTTTTGGGCAGATATGTATGGACAAGAGTATGCGTTGTATTCACCTTTCTTTATTGAAAAAGAAGTAGCCGATTCAGTTAAGGAATTCGGTTCCAGAGTGAGTCACATTCTTTTTAAAACAGCAGAGCTTCTTCAATCACAAAGCTTGGAAAATGATATTTTAAGACTTTTAGGGTTTCCGGATTCATTGTTTTCGTTTCTCCGCTTTCATACAGAACTCCCAAAAACAGTGATCGGCAGAATCGATTCTATTGAAACTCTTGATGGACACAAAGTGATGGAGTTTAACAGTGATACACCTACATTTATCTATGAATGCTTTAAAATAAACGGTCTTATTTCTGAACATTTCGGGGGTAATGATCCCAATACAGGTTCGGAAGAGGAACTAAAACGTGCTGTTCGATCAGCGATTCTTACCTCCTATCGAGGATTAAAATCTTCGCATTCACCAAACATTGTATTTACATCTCATGATGACAATACAGAAGATAAAGAGACCGTACTTTTTTTGAAAAATCTTTGTGGTTTCCCTTCTCAATACATTCCTTTAGATCAGCTTATTATCAGGAAGAATGAAGGGCTTTATGATACAAAAGGAAAAAAGATTGATGTCTTGTACCGTCAGACATTTCCGATCGAATTGCTAATTCAGGATAAAGACATAACAACAGATGAGGAGATCGGTCTGCAGCTGACTGATCTTGTAATACAAAAGAAGCTTGCAATTGTGAATCCTCCTTCTGCATTTTTATTACAGAGTAAAGCTGTACTTGCAGTCATATGGGGTATGCACGAAGAACGCGCTGCTTTTTTTACAGAAGAGGAACACGAATGGATCGGTCAATATTTTTTACCTACCTATTTAGAACCTGATCTTTTCCTGAAAAATAAAGAGATGTTTGTACAAAAGCCTGTATTTGGCCGCGAAGGGGATACGGTTCGAATATTTGATGGAGAAGGTAAGCTTCTCGATCAAGACAAACATAAAACGTATGAACATTATGTGAGTGTTTATCAGAAGTACGTTCCTCTTCCAAAAATGAACTTCGATTCACAAAAAGGAACGATTGAAGGGCACCGTATGACAGGTACATTTATCATTAACGGCAGACCAAGTGCTTTCGGATACCGTGTTGGAAACCGTATTACCGATAACCTTTCTTACTATCTACCCTCTTGTATAAAATAAAAAGCGCCTATCCACTTTTCATCGTGGAGGGCGCTGATTTTTTTTAAAGCATTGAAGATATATTATATGCTGCCTTTTCTTTAGCCCGATCATATAGAGATTTTACTCTCCTATCAGCCATGTACTGTTCTTCTGATCTATGAGTTCTTTTAATTGAAAAGGTAATCGTTACAAAAAACAAATGTAATGTAAACATATTGTTATTCACTCCTAATTCGTTATTATATTTTTTAGTTTAGGTCGAGTTTTTCTCCGTTAACAGCCAAGTAAGCAGTGTAATTCCTACCATTATCATTGCAATCTCCTCCTTTAAATTTTTATATAAAAAACACCGCAGAAAATCCCTGCGGTGCAAAAATGGTCATATAAAAACCGCAGGCATTCGACCTGCGGTGTCTTTTAAACAGATTAAATAGACATACTGCTCCAGTTGGCGGTCGAACGTAAATTTTTATTCAGTTTAATTGTTGTACGCAACTTTAAAATCATTTTGTTCAACCTCCTTTTTTAATTTTACTTTACTTAGCAAATCATACACAATTTACCAAGTGTTGTAAAGATTTTTTTTGCCTCTAAAAGGATATTCATTCTGCTCAGAAAAGTTTCCTTCTTTTTTAAAAATTGGGTAATATTTATGAAAGTTATTTATGTGTACACTTTCACAAACTTTTATTATAATAATAAGCGTAAAGGGGGAAACACAAATGATACATCCAAAGGTCATTTTCGCTTCTACAAGACCTTTTTCATTAACAGCATCAGTCATACCTGTTATTTTCGGAACGATTTTATCTTTGCAATGGACAAGCATCAACTGGACTACATTCTTACTCACGCTTTTTGGAGCTGTATTTTTACAATGCGGCACAAACCTTGTAAATGATTATTTTGATCATGTTAAAGGTGCAGATATTCCTGGTTCCTTAAGCCCGTCTGGTGTTATCGACCGAAAGGAAATGACACCTCGTCAAGTGTACATCACAGGATTAATCTTCTTCAGCTTAAGTATTATTATTGGCTTGATTTTGACAGCACTAACCGGACCAGTTGTTCTTTATATCGGTATTCCTTCCTTATTGGTAGGTTACTTTTACACGGCTACACGTTATGCATTAGCTTATAACGGATTAGGTGAGATAGCTTCTGGCAGTACTCTCGGAATTCTAGCTGTCGTTGGATCCTTTTATACACAAACACTCAATCTGAACATGGAAGTCTTTTTGGCAGCCATACCAAATGCTCTTCTTGTAATGGCCATTCTGCATGCCAATAATTTAAGGGATTTCGATACAGATAAACAGATTGGGAAAACGACTATTGCAGGCTTGATCGGCAGGAAAGCCTCTCGTATCGAGTACTATATTCTAATGCTTGGTACGTACGTTAGTTTAATTGCTTTAGTGCTTTTAAATATTTTACCTGCTTGGAGTCTGATTGCTGCTATAACACTTCCTATCGCATTAAAAGGGCTGCAGATTGCAGTATCCACTTGGGAAGCCAAGCAGCTTAATAAGGCTCTAGGATTAACTGCCATGCTTCACATGGCTTTTGGAATTCTTTTATGTATTGGAACATTAACAGGTATTCTGTTATAAAAACGGCTGTTTTCGTATTCATTGTTGCTCTCCGATAGTCTCGCACCTTACGCTTCAATCAACTTGCATAGGAAGAAAAAAAGAAAATATCCAAAAAGCAACAATCTTTTTGAAAAGAGCCTAAAAAACACGTCCTCCTGAATCGGAGGACGTGTTTTTTTAGCCTTTTCCTGCTTGAAATCCCGGGTACAGCGTCATTCCGCCGTCAGCAATCAAAGTTAATCCTGTTACATAGCTCGCCTGTTTTGATGCGAGCCAGACGGCAGTGGCTGCAATCTCTTCAGGTTCTCCTATGTATCCCATGGGAATCAGTTTCAATACTCCTTCTTTGAGCTTTGGGTCTGAAAATTTTTCTGCATTGATCGGTGTATTGATTGCACCTGGGGCTATGCTGTTAATTCTAATCTTTTTTGGCGCATATTCTAAAGCAAGGGTTTGCGTCATCAATTTAATACCGCCCTTACTTGCTGCATAGTGAACGAAATGCGGCCATGGGATAATTTCATGAACACTCGACATATTTACGATGGATCCCTGAATATCATTTTCCAGAAAATAATCAATCGCTTCCCGGCATCCTAAAAATTGACCGGTTAAGTTGGTTGAGATCACTTTGTTCCAATCCTCTAAAGTAAGTTCATGAGAAGGAACTTCGTTTTCAATTCCGGCATTATTAATCATCACATCAAGCGAACCGAATTCTTCTACCGCCTTTTTTATTAAGTTCTTGATATCCTCTTCTTTTGTTACGTCCCCTTGAACGGCAATTGCATTTCCGCCGTTTTGCTTTATTTCATCAATAATTGCATCCGTTTCTTTTACTTGCTTATCAGAATGATAGTTAATGACTACATTCGCTTGCTCTTGTCCAAAGCGTATGGCACAAGCTTTCCCAATTCCCGTAGCCGCTCCTGTGATGATCACCGTTTTTCTTTCTAGATCTGGATACATCCAATCCACTCCTCTTTCTACGTTTTTGTAAATCCTAACATCACACCGCCAAGAATGATCAGTACACATCCTGAAATAACCCAAATGATTTCTTTTTTACTGCGTTTTTCACCTAGTATAAAAACTCCGCCTAGAGTGGAAATAATAATACCTGTTTGTGATAAAGAAAAACTTGTCGCTATTCCAATCAGTGGCAATGCAAGAAGCAGTGTCAAGTTCCCCGTGCTCCAGATCAAACCTGTCAAAATGTTTCTCATTGAATATTTATTAAAGGGTTTATGTTTCATTGACATCACAAGTGCTCCCAAAAACATACCTATAGCCTGAGGGAGAATTGCCTGCCACCCGTTTACTTCAAACCATCTAATTATTACGACATATGTAACATATCCAACAGTTGAAATTAAGAGGATCGTAATGCCTTTTTTGAAATTTTGGTTATCTTTCTCGTTTCCTTTCTTGCTTCGGCGGGAAGTCAGCAATGCCCCGGCCACAATCGAGCAGATCGCAGCAAGTCCGATCATTATCTCCGTCGTAGTTTTCCATTCATGAAAAACCAGTACTCCGAAGAGGGTGGTTCCAAACAATTGCATTCCTGTAGATAATGGAACAATTTTTGAAACCCCTAAATAATCAACACTCGCAAATTGATTTCGCTGTCCAATTACCCAGAAGATTCCCGAGACCACACCGATGGCAAAGACAGCCAAGCTAAGGTCAGGCTGAACAATAAAGAAAGCTACAAGCGAAAACAGCAGGGCTCCAAGTGTCATTCCAAAGGTTTGGCTATGAAAGTCACCTCCGAGTTTTTCACTGACTAATACAATACTTCCCCAGCAAACCGCTGTGATAAGTGCCCATATAATACCCAAAAAACCACTTCTCTCTTTTCTTGAAATTGTTAAAACTTAGTATGACCTTTTACAGTTATTCAGTATTCATACCCCTATTTTTAATCTATATAAACAAAAATACCGCCCCTTTTTAAGGGACGGTACGTGAAATTAATAATTAGTTTTTATTTTGTGATTTCCTGTAATTGCACTTTGCACTTTCTAACCACATTGTACATAAGTGCGGTAAAGCCTAAACATGTTAATGAAGCGATACCTAGAGTAATCGATTGGATAAAGTTTTTGTCTTCCACTGGAAGTACTAATCCTAAATAGAAGAATGTGCTTACTGCCAACAAAATAAAGCCAAAGCGCTGGTAGTCAGCCATCTTTTTTTGTAATTCTTTCTCAATTTTGTTTGTCATGCAGCTTCTACCTCCTAACCTCTATTAACAGAATAACATAGGTAAGTCAGCTACCTGCCAAGCACTTTTTGACAATCTAGTGAAAAAACTATGGCTAAATAGTGATAAAATCCGCTGTTGCTTCCGCACTTCATTAGTAGCTTTCGGTGCTAGCACAGTCTTTCCTTAAGATTTTGCACTTGATTCTAGATGTTCTCTCTGGAATAAGCAAATAAAATAGGACTGAACAAAAATAGCGGTTAACCGAACAAATTTTCTACTTAACCGTACAAAAAAATTTCACCACAGAAAAATGTTCGCCTGAAAAAGACGCCACCTCCAAAAAAAAAAAGCAAACGCATCAGCGCTTGCTCTTTATAATTAGTTGTTTAATGCATTCTTTAAATCTTCGATCAGGTCCTCTGCATCTTCAATTCCTACAGAGATACGAACTAATCCGTCTGTGATTCCAAGCTCTGCTCTCCGATCTGCTGGAATTGAAGCATGTGTCATTCTTGCAGGAACTGAGATCAAGCTTTCCACCGCGCCTAGACTTTCAGCCAATGTGAAATACTTCACTTTTTTCAGGAGTGCGTCTGCATTTTTTTCGCTACCGACATCAAACGATACCATACCGCCAAAGCCGCCAGATTGTTTTTTTGCGATATCATGCTGAGGATGGTCTTCAAGACCTGGGTAGTATATTTTTTCAACGGAAGGGTGCTCTTTTAAGAACTCAACAATTTTCTTCGTGTTGCTTTCATGAGCTTCCATTCTTAGACCTAATGTTTTGATTCCTCTGATTAATAGCCAAGAATCTTGAGGTCCTAAAACCCCTCCAGTAGAGTTCTGCACAAAATGCAAGTCTTCGCCCAGCTTATCATCGTTTACAACGACAAGTCCTGCGACAACGTCACTATGGCCACCGATATACTTTGTAGCCGAATGCAATACGATGTCTGCACCAAGTTCGATTGGATTTTGCCAGTAAGGTGTATTAAACGTATTGTCTACCATAAAGAGAAGGTTTTTAGATTTAGCCCATTTAGCTGCTGCTTCAATGTCTGTAACTTTTAATAATGGGTTTGTTGGCGTTTCAACATAAAGAGCTTTTGTATTCGGTTTTAGAGCGGATTCGATCTGATTGATATCTGTTGTATCTACAAAAGTTGATTCGATTCCAAGACGGTTTAAAACTTTTGACATGACACGGTAAGTTCCACCGTATACATCATCTGTTAAAATCACGTGGTCTCCTGAATCAAAAAGCATCATGACTGCCGTAATAGCTGCCATACCTGACCCAAAAGCAAATCCGCGCTTTCCGCCCTCAAGATCTTTAATTAATTCTTCAAGTGCATGGCGTGTAGGGTTTCCTGTTCTGGAATATTCGAATCCTTTATGAACGCCAACATCATCTTGCTTATATGTGCTTACCTGATAGATCGGATAGACAACCGCTCCTGTATTTTTATCAGAAGGAATGCCTCCGTGGATTAATTGTGTTTTTCTTTTCATATCAGATGCCTCCTTCATAAATTTTCTTGCTTAAATATCTCTCAGAACTGTCTGCAAAAATGGTTACGATGATATCACCGTTTTTGGCTGACTGTGCTTCTACTAAAGATGCATGCAGAGCAGCACCTGAAGAGCTGCCGACTAACAGTCCTTCTTTTTTTGCAAGCTCCGCAACGCGTCTAAAAGCATCTTCATCTGTTACCGTGTGTATGCTGTTAAAATAAGAAGAATCCATATATTCGGGAAGAAACTCCATACCGATTCCTTCCGTTTTATGAGGACCGGATTCTCCTCCATTTAAAATAGACCCCTCTGGTTCAACTATAACCGTTTTAACAGCAGGATTTTTCTCTTTCAAATAGCGGGCCGTTCCCATAAACGTACCGCCTGTGCCTGCTCCAGCAACAAAAACATCCACTTTTCCCTCAAGGTCCCTCCAAATTTCTGGACCAAGCGTCTTGTAGTACGTGTTAGGATTATCTGGATTTGAGAATTGAGCAGGCGAAAAAGAGTTCGGCACCTCATTTAAGAGTTCCTTTGTTTTCTTTATGGCACCTTTTATTCCTTCAGAAGTTGGAGTATGAACAATTTTTGCACCAAGAGCTTTCATGAGCTCCTGTTTTTCAATACTGAACTTTTCAGGGATAACAAAACAAACATTGATGCCTTTGTTGATCGCAGCAAGCGCAAGGCCGATCCCTGTGTTGCCTGCAGTTGGTTCTATAACGGTTCCACCAGGTTTAAGCTTTCCGGAAGAGAGGGCACTTTCTAAAAGTTCCATTCCTAATCTGTCCTTTACACTGCCACCTGGATTCATGAACTCTAGTTTTGCAAAAAGGCGTACTCCCTCTGGAAGAGAAAACTGCGTAATCTCCATGAGAGGAGTATTGCCGATCAAATCATGCACATTTTTATAATAGTTCATTCTTTCAGCCCTCTATTCAGCGAAAACAACGTGCCACTCATCTTTTTTAGAAAGCATCTTGCGTGCGATCTCTTTAGCGCCTTCAAGGCTGTGATTTGCTGCCCATCCGCACTGTACTTCATTACATGCAGGTACTTCAGTGGCTTCTAATACATCGTTAAGTGTTTTTTCTAAAACTTCCAGTATCTCATCATAGTTATCATGGTTGATAACAGATAGATAGAAACCAGTTTGACAACCCATCGGGCTGATATCTACAACAGTAGAATGGTGATTGCGGATATTTTCTGCCATCAAGTGCTCGATTGAGTGAAGACCTTCCATTGGCATGTGATCTTTGTTAGGCTGGCAGAAGCGGATGTCGTATTTATGAATTACGTCACCGTTGGCTCCAGTAGTCGTACCTGCTAAACGGATATATGGTGCAACAACTTTTGTATGATCAAGATTAAAGCTTTCAACATTCATTTTTTTTGTCATTATGATTTCAGCTCCTCTACGATTTTTTGAACAAGTTCTGCGGAATTCTTAGATGCTGTTTTCAAAAACTGGTCATAAGATACACGGGCATCTTTCCCGGCAATGTCTGACAATGAACGGATAATAACAAAAGGAACATTAAACTGATAGCATGTTTGTGCAATTGCTGCCGCTTCCATCTCAGCTGCATACAATGCTGGAAATTTCTTGCGTATGTCTTCTACCCTCTCATGATCACTCATAAACGAATCACCGGATGCGATTAAACCTTTTGCGACTTGAATGTTTTCAACACGAGCACCCGCTTTAACAGCTGCTTCGATTAATGTTTGGTCAGGCTTATAATTCGCAGGCATTTGAGGCACTTGCCCATATTCGTATCCGAAAATAGTTGCATCTACATCATGATGTCGTACTTCAGTGGATATTACAACATCGCCTACATTCAGATCAGTATGAAAACCTCCTGCAGATCCCGTATTCAATATTACATCAGGTTCATACATCTGAATCATGAGAGTAGTACCAATCGCTGCGTTTACTTTTCCTATTCCTGATTTCAAAAGAACGACTTCCTGACCGTTTAAATATCCTTGATAGAATTCACAGCCTGCAAGCTTATTTTCCTGAAGGTCTGATAGTTGCTCTCTTAACAGAACAACCTCTTCTTCCATTGCACCAATAATTCCAATTCTCTTCATGTTAAATCTCCAATATCTATTTTTTTACCGCTTCCATAAGCCAGACATACTCATTTAGCTTTTCAAATGTGATATCAAAATCGTGTTTTTTGAAAATTTCATCGAGTACATCCAGAGTTGTATAATATTCCGTCTGCAAGTCTTTTAAAAGATTAAAATATCCTTGTTCTTTGACTCTTTCATGGCGTTCTTTTTTTTCTGTTTCATGAAGGAATGCGGTATCTGCAAAAACAATTTTACCATCTTTTTTAAGCAGCTGGCTATAGTGTCCGATAGCCTCGTCTTTTTCATCATCTGTAAGGTGATGAAACGCATACGTGCTGACAATCGTATCGATCTCTCTGTCTAATTTGGGAAAAGATAAAAAGTCTCCATCATGCAGCACTAGTTCTGGATTTCGTTTTAAAGCTTTTTCTCGCATTCCTTTAGAAGGTTCGATTCCAATAACCGTTTTACCTTTTGAAAGCAGCTTTTCACTTAAATTTCCTGTTCCCACGCCGAATTCTAAAACTGCATGACCTGATTTATTTACCACAGTTTCAAGAATATAGTCATAGTTATGAAAAACTTCCTTGTATTCTTGTGTCTCCCCAGCCACAGTTTCATCATAAGAAGAAGACCATTCATCAAAAAGTTCAATAAACTCTCGTCCCATTTTTGTCACTCCAAATTATAAAATATATTATTCCTATCAATATACTATGAATTAAATGTTTACAGGTTCCAAAATAACACAATTTCTTGTGTTTTTCAAATGGATGAACCTGTTAACCATTCAAAGATTTGTTGCTTAGGGTTCATTTATTCTTCTCTTTATTGACAAGGTGATTGGAGTACAAGGTTCGAGACTCCTGCGGATCCCAGAAAATCCGTAAATAAATCAAATAAAAAACTCTGAAAAACATTCAGAGTCATGGTCAAATTGATTTTTTTGCAAAAATTGAACTAATCGCCAACATAACAAATGAAAACAGTGTGAGGAACAACGATAAAACCAGAGCGGTTTGTTCATCTCCTAAAAGAACATGGTCATATATAGCAAGCGGTGCTGTTTGGGTGACACCTGGTATATTCCCCGCAATCATAAGAGTTGCACCGAACTCTCCGATCGCTCTTAAAAAAGAAAGCATTATAGCAGCTATCACTCCATGTTTCGCTAACGGAATGCTTACCCTATAAAAGATATTCCAACTCGATCCATCCAGCCGTGCAGCATCAATGATGTTGTCATCCAAATTTTCAAATGAAGCTTTTGCTGTACGAAAAAACAGTGGGAAAGCGACGATTGCCGCCGCTAGAACAGCAGCTTTCCAAGTGAACACCCATTGTATGCCTAAGCTGCCTAAACCATCTTTTCCTAACAGCAGCAATAATATATATCCAACAACGGAAGGAGGCAGAATTAATGGAAGGCTAAAGATTGTTTCAATGATTATTTTTCCTCTAAAAGACAAACGAGCAAACAAATAGGATAGTGGCAAGCCTGCTGCCACTACAAAAGCCGTAGCAATAAACGCAGTTTCTAAAGATAGTACTAATGGATGAATCAATGTTTAACACTCTCTCTAAAATTATATTTCTTTAAAATTTTCTGCCCTTCTTTTGAACTAGTGTAATTTAAGAATGTCTTAGCAGCTTTCTTTTCGGTAAACGAATATACAGGATAATGAATGGCTGGATACCAGTCAATCGGTATATTTTTAATAATGTTAATCCTTTTATTTTCAAGTGCATCGGTTCGATACATGATGGCATATTCTACAGCTCCTGTTTCAACCAATCCCTTTAGATGTACTGCATTTTGGCTGTATATAACATTATATTGTTTATGTTTTACATTTTGCAGTGCTTTTTCGGCATAAAACCCTGCAGGCACCAAATCAGGGTCACCGATTCCGAGTTTGGCATTCGAAGGTATATCTTCTATCGAGTCAACCGGTGTTCTGACCTTCGTTCCTGAGACAAAGACCAGCTCGTTTGATGCAATAATTCCTTCTTTTTTTATATCAATTTTTTTATCGTCAGACATAAACCTCTGAAGGGATTGTGCTGAAAACATTAAATCAGCTGGTGCGCCGTTTTTTATTTGATTGATTAAAACCCCTGATGCACCAAAGTTCGCTTTAATCTCAATATCCTCATGTGTTTTTTCAAACCGTTCTTTCCACTCGGTCACAGGTTCTTTCAGACTAGAGGCAGCAGATATGTAAAGGACTTTCTTTTGCTGGCTAGTTTCGCTGCAAGATGTCAGTAAGACTGCAATGAATAGGATTCCAATGATATAGTTTGTTTTTTTCATAATTACTCCTAGCTGTTTCATACCCTTATTGAAGCATTAACCATAAAAAATGAAAAGAAAAAAGACAACCAGCCTATGAGCAGATTGTCTAGTTCGTCCTTATTGTACTTGTGTAACACTTATCGGCTGCCATCCTTTTTCAGTAATCCACTGCAGAACGACGTCGTACTTAATCTTTTCAGTTTTGGATTGTACGGTACCTTTAGATAAATCAGGACCACCGCCATTACCGAGCCAGAAGATTGTCATTTGATCTTCTGGAATGTTTGTCGCGTACGAAAGTGCCTGAATCATCTCTTTCCAGTCTTGAGACTGGTCGTCGTATGATTTCTGATGAGGCTCTGCTTGGGAAGTTCCGATTGGTTCCCAAGGGCCTTCAGGACCTCCGCCTTCAGGACTTTCAGATTGTGTTTCATCGTCTGTATTTGTTTCCGTATCATCTGACTCATTCTCGGATTCGGCAGATGAAGAATCTTCATTTGTGTCTTCCTTATCTGATTCCATTTCTATAGAAGAATCGTCTTTCGTTACATTATTGCTCTCAGTTTGTTCATTTTCTGATGTTGATGCCGTATCGTTTTCATCTCCAGAGAAAAGATTGAACGCAACCACAACAATTAGCAAAAATACCAGGCCGATTGCTATGTTTAAAAAACGATTTTGTTTTCGCTTTTCTAATCTCGTTTCATAACGTTGATTTCGTTTCATGTTATCCTCCCCAGTAAATAAGCTCATTTTATTTTACCACGAGCATAGTGTTTGAGGACACTTTTTCATTCTTATTATCCCATTATTGCTCTTGACGGTCTGATATCTCCATAACTGCTTTTGCGATATCGGCATAAACAGGAATTGTTCTGTTTAGTGAATCGTGTTTCATATCAACTACTACTAATGCGAATTTGGGGTTGTCCGCGGGAAAATAACCTGCGAACCATTTATTATAAACATTCGATCCTTCTCCTTTTTGAGCTGTACCTGTCTTGCCCGCTACCTGAAAAGGAAGTGATCGCAAAGAATGTCCTGTCCCATTTTCATCCTTTACAGTGTTAACCAGTAAGGATTGCAGCCTCATCATCGTATATGGAGATAATGATTTATTTTTGCCAGTATGATTCTTAAATTCTACCAATTCGGTTCCATTGGCAAAATTCACTGATTTAGCAGCTTTTACTTCTGACCAAATGCCGCCCCTTGCAATGGTTGCCATCATATTGGCGGCTGCCAGCGGAGTAATTTTTACATCGAGCTGTCCGATCGCGGTCTGTGAGATGGCGAGGCGTGATTGATAGTCCTGAATCTTTTTATGAGGATTTCTTATTTGTCCTCGTTCTTCTTGATAGAAATGTGAAAATTTATCATAATGATATACTTGTCCTCTCCATCCGTTTAACTCGAGAAGACCTAGTTTGGAAGCATATTCTTCTATAAAATGATTATCCTCTGCTGCCATTTCATTTGCGAGGTCTCCAAACGTCTTATTGCAGCTTTGAGAGAAACTCTCCTCAAAATTAAGCATTCCTAATTTTCTCTCATCTTCTTTTCCATAAATATTTAGATTACAGTCGTAAAGTTTATCATTCTGTATCTTGTTTTTCTCAATGGCAGCAGCAGCTGTTACAATCTTAAAGGTCGAACCAGGAATTTGAAGGGTGGTCATCTTGTTTTCATGTTCATAGATCGTCTTACTATTAAATACAGGACGGCTAGCCATTGCAAGAAGTTCATTTGATTCTACGTCAAGCAGGACTGCGCCTCCCGCTTCTACCTGGTGATAGCTTAAATATTTCTCCACAGCTTCCTGCATTTTTTTATCAATAGTAGTCATAACATGCAAAGGATACAGCGGATTCGCCTGGGCACGATATTTTACATCCAGCCCGAATAAAGGGTTTCCTTGTCTGTCCACATGATAAATAAACTGTGTTTTCCCTTCAGATATTAAAAAAGGGTCAAACGTATATTGCATTCCATTTTTTCCGGTTTTCGTTGATGTGCTTACAGTTCCCTTTTCCAATTTGTCTTTATACTTTTGCTTTATTAACTCCGGGTCTTCTCCAACTGCCCCGATTATATGATTTGCAAATGGCAGAGGTTTTCTTTTGGTCACAAGCTGTGCATACAGACCTGGGATTTCCAATTCATTGATTTGATTCATCTGCTGGAGCGTCAGCTCTTTAGACAATAAAAGTGCAGCAGGTTTTTCCAACCTATTGATCATTTTTTCTATTTTTTTTGATGGAAGCTGAAGGATCTCTGAAATGGATTCTAAGGGCCAATCCCTGGCATAGAGACTCGGAAACACAACAATTTGAGGTTTTACATCTGTAGAAAGCAGCTCACCGTTGCGGTCTAGAAAATAACCTCTCCCGTCATTAATTGTAAAACGGTGAGTTCGCTGGTTTACACTCTCTTCGATTAAATTAACGTTGTTTTTTGAAAAAGATTTCGTTGAAATAAGCTGTATATCTGCTAACCGGTACATCAGACCGAATATAAATAATAATATGATAACCCCTACAGTTATTGTTCTTTTCCGAGATAACAATGCGGTCACCTCCCTAACCACATTTTCGCCTCATCGCAATATTCTTAAACAAAAAAGACTTGCCACGAGGGGCAAGCCTTCTTTCTGATGATCTTGATTATTTTACTTCTAAAATGACTACGTTAATTTCTCCGCCTGGTGTTTGTACAGAAACCTTGTCTCCTGGTTTCTTGCCTAATAAACTTTTAGCCATCGGAGAATCATTGGAAATTTTACCTTCGAATGGATCTGCTTCGGCACTTCCGACGATCACATATGTTTCTTCATCTCCATCAGGAAGCTCCTGGAATTTAACCGTTTTCCCAATGGAAACGTTATCAGATTGGTCTTTATTGTCTTCAATGATCACTGAATCACGAATCATCTTTTCTAATTGAACGATACGCGCCTCTACAAAAGCCTGCTCGTCCTTTGCAGCATCATACTCAGAGTTCTCTGAAAGATCTCCGAAGCTTCTTGCTACTTTAATTCTTTCAACTACTTCTTTTCTGCGTTCTGTTTTTAAAAATTCTAATTCGTTTTCTAACTTTTGCTTACCCTCTAGGGTCATATAGTGTTTTTTCTCGTCTGCCATGTTTATTCACTCCTTCAATAATCAGTACCCTTGTTACGTTATATGATAATTCCGGCAGGGTATGTATAAAAAATAGGACAATAGTTGAATGCCATGCCGTTTTAAAGAAAAGATTACCCAATTATACCGAAAAAATGAGGAGAGTTCCTCATTTTTTCAATAATGCTTTGTCTTCTAAAATAGTCTTAATTTTAGTTACCATTAAATCAATAGCAACACGGTTTTGACCGCCTTCTGGGATAATAATATCCGCGTACCTTTTTGTAGGTTCGATAAACTGATTATGCATAGGACGCACCACTGAAGTATATTGATCGATTACAGATTCTAAAGTTCTGCCGCGGTCACGTATATCACGAACCATTCTTCTGATGATTCTCACATCAGCATCTGTGTCGACAAATAACTTAATATCCATTAAATCACGTAAACGTTCATCTTCGAGTATAAGAATACCTTCCAATATAATGACATCTTTAGCATCAACTGGGATAATTTTATCACTTCTTGTATGCGCTGTATAGTCGTACACAGGTTTTTCAACGGATTCATATGCTTGAAGTGATATGATATGCTGGATCAACAGATCATTATCGAAAGCTAATGGATGATCATAGTTTGTTTTTAAACGTTCTTCCATTGATTTTTCAGATTGATCTTTATAATAAGCGTCCTGCTCAATAATAAGAATCGACTGATTTGCAAACTGCCTGTAAATCTCTTTGGCTACCGTCGTTTTACCCGATCCAGATCCGCCTGCAACCCCAATTACGATAGGTTTTTGTGCCATTTCTATTACTCCTCCAAACTGCTGAACCTTTAGGTTTTTCGAATGCTCACCATCATACCATCTCCTACCGGCAAGATTGAAGAATAATAATCTGGATGCTGCATGATATATTGATTAAAGCTTCTAATTTTTTTAACAAGAGAACGCAGCCTTCTGCTCTCTAAGCCGCTTTCATCTGCGACATACCCTCTGAAGAGTACATTATCAGTAATGATCATACCATCATGTGACAGCATTGCTGAATAATGATCAAAGAAGTTTTGATACTGCCCTTTAGCTGCATCAATAAAAATAAAGTCGTATGGGGCATATTGTTCTACTTGACTCTGTAATTCATTCGCATCGCCGAGCAATAGTGTTATTCTATCGTTGAGTCGTAATGCAGTAACGTTTTCTTTTGCTATATTGTACCGTTCTTCATCTCTTTCAATACTTACAATTTCGGTTGTCTCATTAGCAAGAGCCATTCTTACTGCAGAGTAACCGATGGCTGTACCCACTTCCAGAATTCGTTTAGGGCTTTTTAATCTGACATATGTCAAAAGGGTCTCCATACCCGATAATTCCATGATCGGTACATCATGCTGCTTAGCATACTGCTCCATTTTTAAAATATGTTCAGAGCGTGCAGGGATTAACTTTTCAATATATTGGTTTACTTCATTTGAGACCAAAGTAACACGCCTCCTTCACACTAACCGGTATATTGTAACATAATCTTTTTATGAAGGCGAGAGTCCAGGATATTTCAACCTATTATGAACATTTTAAAAAAAGGATACTATAAGTTAGTATCCTCACAAAATATTATTGTTGCTCTTGCCATACTTTCCATTCATCTCTGTATTTCTTGTATACGGCATTATGTTCTTGCAATGTTTTCGTATAGATTACTTCTCCGTTCGGCCTTGCATAGAAGAATAGTTCTTCCATCTTTACCGGTTTCAATGCAGCTTCAATCGATTTTTCCCCAGGAGATGCGATAGGACCGATCGGGATTCCTTTGTAGCGATACGTATTATATGGAGAATCAACTTCTAGATGCTCATATAAAACTTGTACATCAAAATCTTTTCTAGCATATTTAACCGTTGGGTCTGAATCCAATTTCATGTTTTGTTCTAGTCTATTATGAAAAACACCAGAGATTTTTTTTCGATCGTCTTCACGTTGAGACTCTTCTTCAATAAGAGAGGCTAACGTAATCATCTCGAACAATGAATATCCGCTCTTTTTTATGTCATTCTCAAATTTGGCAATAACAGTCGAGGACTGCTCTACCATTTTATCCACAATCTCTTTCAGCTCAGGCTTCTTTTTATCAAATTCATATGTCGCCGGAAATAAAAATCCTTCCAATGGATAATAAAGACCCTCTTTGTAAATATCATCTGGTATGTTCTTATATTTTTCTTGAAGTTCTTTTAGAAATGCCTTATCTGTCATCACTTTTAATATTTCTTCTTTTTCATAACCAGTTCTCGCGCTTATCTCTCCAGCAATTTGAGGAACATTAAACCCTTCTGGAATGGTTAAAGTGAGTTCAGGTTTTTTAAATAATTTTCCCTCTTTAAGAGCAGCGATAATTTCAGTAAGGTTCATGGATGGAGACAATTGATAAACTCCTGCTTGAAAATCTCCTTCTCCCTTAACACGCGTATAAATTTTAAAGAATTGACCGCTATTAATGATCCCTTTATCTTCAAGCTCTTTTCCAATATTTGCCGTTGAGGAACCGATCGGAATCTCAACAGTGAATTTTTCTTGATTAGCTGAATCAAATGCCCCGATATTCTTATTATAATAAAAATATAGAATGCCAGCAGCAAGAACAATCACTGCTAAAAACAAAGCAATTATCGTTAATATGATGGATTTTGTGCGTTTCTTTTTCTTATTTTCTATGTAATTCCCAGACGACTGGAGTTGTATCATCCTTTTTCCCCCTTCCATCTGTTTAATTATACTTTTGCTAGCAGAAATTGTCGAGATTAGCAGTAATAACAAAAATAGGATAACTCGTAATGGAGACATTCTTTCGAAACAGCACTTAAGAGAGGTTTGTGGCTCAGTGAAAGCGGTTTTCGAAAGTGCTGCGAGTCCCAATCAAAAAGTTTTTGGTGTGAATCCTCAAAAAAGGGGATTGAATCCAAAAGTTTTGTACCCCAATCCAAAAGTTACAACCTTATATCCACGAGTTTACATTCTTAGACATTTTTCGACATCACTGTTTTACATGTGAAAACAAAAAATTAGGGCTGCCAAAAGTAACTTTTAGCAGCCCCATTAAAATTATTCTGTTTCGTACTCATCATCTTGGAAAGTATTTAACATTTCCTCGATCATATCCCACTCTTCATCTGTTTCAAGAGGGAACAAAGCAAGATCATCATCTGCATCTCCCTTTTCTTCATAACGGAAAGGGAATACTTCTACTTCATCCGTATCGTCATCTTCTGAATCTGCTACAGGTATTGTAACCATGTATGATTTCCCAGTCTGATCAACATCGAATTTGAATAAAACTTCAAATAGGTTTTCGTCACCGTTCTCATCTGGAATAATAATGCGTTCGCGTTCTTCTTTTGCCATAATAGGCTCACCTCAATTTTTATTTTTTTGGCTGTCCATATACCCTTGCAGAATAATTACAGCAGCGAGTTTATCAATAACCTGCTTGCGTTTTTTTCTGCTTACATCGGCGGATATAAGTGTACGTTCAGCTGCCATTGTAGTCAGCCTCTCATCCCATAGGATAACCGAAAGACCAGTAAGACTTTCAAGTTCTTTCGCAAAGTTTTGACAAGCCTCACCGCTAGGACCGATCGACCCGTTCATATTCTTTGGCAGGCCGACAACAACCTCGCCGATTTCATATTGGGAAATCAGCTCTTTAATTCTGTTTAAATCTTCTTCAGGATGGTTAGGACGCCGTCTAATTGTTTCTACGCCTTGTGCTGTCCAGCCTAGTAAATCTGATACGGCAACACCAATCGTTTTAGTACCGACGTCCAATCCGAGTATTCTTGTCATTAACGGCTTCCTTCTTTTTGATTTGAAAGGTATGATTTTACGAGCTCTTCGATAAGCTCGTCCCGCTCAAGTTTACGAATCATACTTCTCGCATCATTATGGCGCGGAATATATGCCGGGTCACCTGAGAGCAAATAACCAACAATCTGGTTGATCGGATTGTAGCCTTTATCCTGCAGGGCGTCATAAACAGAAAACAGGACAGTTTCAACATTCGTCTTATAAGCATCATCCTCGTTGAAATTAAACTTCATCGTCTTGTCCATTGAACTCACTTGCGAACACCTCTTTCTGAAGATCTCCCTTAAGGGACAAATTAGTTATTTTCTCTATTGTACATGATAGATGAACGCTTAGGAAACCGTTTTAATCATTTCAACTGCAGAATCTATGCCTTCTTCTAACTTTTCAGGGTCTTTCCCGCCTGCTTGAGCCATGTCCGGACGTCCTCCGCCGCCTCCGCCGCAGCGAACTGCAACTTCTTTAACAAGGTTGCCTGCATGGTATCCTTTTGACACTAAATCCTTTGTAACCCCAGCAACAATATTTACTTTTCCTTGGCTTTCAGCACCTAAAATAACAATCCCGCTCTGAAGTTTGTTCTTTAAGTCGTCAACGATCGAACGCAGCCCGTTCATATCAGAAGCATTTACCTTTTTAGCGATAACAGATACTCCATTAATCGTTTGTACTTCGTCCACAAGGCTTCCTGCTTCCAGGTTTCCGAGTTTTGAAGCTAATGATTCTTTTTCTTTTTGCAGCTCACGAATTTGATCGTTCATAGCATCAATACGCTGAGGAACATCCTTTAGGTTTGTTTTTAACTTTGCAGCCGTATCTTTTAACAGCTGAACTTGACCATTCATCAAGCGATAAGCTGCTTCACCAGTAACCGCTTCAATACGTCTTGTACCAGCACCAATTCCAGATTCTGATACGATTTTAAACAATCCGATCTCAGCTGTATTGTTCACATGACACCCACCACACAATTCCAGGCTGTAATCTCCAACTTTAACTACACGAACTGTCTCACCATATTTTTCGCCAAAAAGAGCCATAGCTCCCATAGCTTTTGCTTCAGCAATATTTTTTACCATTTTTTCAACAGGGATGTTCGACCAAACTTTTTCATTTACGATCTCTTCAATTTTCTCAAGCTCTTCAGGAGAGATGCTTCCAAAATGCGTAAAATCAAACCGCAGTCTGCCTTCTTGAACAAGTGAACCTGCCTGATTAACATGTGTGCCTAATACATCTTTTAATGCCTGATGAAGCAAATGTGTAGCAGTATGGTTTTTTACAACTTTTGCACGCGTTTCTCTGTCAACTAACACCGAGACTTGCATGTTGTTTTCTAGAACACCTTTTTCAACGACTACTGTATGCAGATTTTGCCCATTTGGAGCTTTTTGCACATCTTTAACTCGCAGTTGAAGGTTATTTCCTGTAATTGTACCTTGGTCAGCAATCTGACCTCCGCTCTCAGCATAGAATGGCGTTTCATCAAGAATAATCTGTGCCTCTTCACCTTCTGAAACCATGGAAACACGCTCTCCGTTTTGCAGTACTTCCAGGATTCTTGCTTCTCCGCTCAAGGACTCATAACCTGAGAACTCACTTTTCACTGTAATGTCTGATAGAACACCGCCTTGAACCTGCATGCTATCGACTTCTTGTCTCGCAGCACGTGCACGTTCACGCTGAGCTTTCATTTCAGATTCAAAGCCTTCCTGGTCAACTTCCATTCCATTTTCTGCTGCATACTCTTGTGTTAGTTCAAATGGGAAACCGAATGTATCATAAAGTTTAAATGCGTCTTTACCAGAAATAATCTTATTGTTTTCTGATTTTTCTTTTGTGATGACATCTTCCAGGATAGCTAATCCTTCGTTAATGGTTTCATGGAATCTTTCTTCTTCAGTCTTTACAACTTTTTGGATAAAAGGTACTTTTTCTTTCACTTCTGGATAGAAATCTACCATGATATCAGCTACAGTCGGCACTAATTCATACATGAAAGGCTTATTGATGTTCATCTTTTTAGCAAATCGGATCGCTCTTCTAATCAAGCGTCTTAAGATGTAGCCTCTCCCCTCATTTGAAGGAAGTGCGTTATCGCCAATCGCAAAGCTTACCGTACGGATATGGTCTGCAATAACTTTAAAAGCAGTATCACTTTCAGGACTATGTCCATAAGACGTATTTGAAAGTTTCTCCGTTTCTTTTATGATTGGAAGAAAAAGATCAGTTTCAAAATTTGTCTTCGTATCTTGAATGACAGATACCATTCTTTCAAGCCCCATGCCTGTATCGATATTCTTCTTTGGCAATGGAGTGTACGTGCCATCTGGATTATGGTTAAACTGAGAAAATACTAGATTCCATACTTCAAGGTATCTTTCATTCTCACCGCCAGGATACAATTCTGGATCTGCCGGATCGCTTCCGTAAGACTCTCCACGATCATAGAAAATCTCAGTATTTGGTCCGCTTGGGCCTTCCCCAATATCCCAGAAGTTACCCTCTAAACGAATGATTCTTTCTTCAGGAAGTCCTACTTGCTTCGTCCAAATATCAAAAGCTTCATCATCTTCGGGGTGGATCGTAACAGAAAGTTTTTCTGGATCAAATCCGATCCATTCTTCACTCGTTAAAAACTCCCAAGCCCAGAGAATTGCTTCCACTTTAAAATAATCACCAATCGAGAAGTTGCCTAACATTTCAAAGAAAGTGTGGTGTCTTGCAGTAATCCCAACATTCTCAATATCATTCGTACGGATAGATTTTTGTGCATTCGTAATACGAGGATTCTCTGGAATCACACGGCCGTCAAAATACTTTTTAAGCGTAGCTACCCCACTGTTGATCCAAAGTAAAGTTGGGTCTTCGTGCGGCACAAGCGAAGCACTAGGCTCTACACGATGGCCTTTCTCTTGGAAAAAATCGAGGAACATTTGTCTGACTTGAGCTGAAGTCAAAGTTTTCATTGTTTTCATTCTCCTTTTAAATAATTTTGTTAAAAATAAGGCTGTTCTTATAGCTTTTTTGTCCTTGGAAGTGGTTGATCTCCGTTTCAGGTGCTCGCTTTCCGCGGGGCGGGCGGTGAGCCTCCTTGACACGATGTGTCATTAGGAGTCTCACCTGTCCGCTTCAGGGAAGTATCCTTGCTCCTGCGTCTACAAGTCAATGCTACAGATGTGATCTTCCTCGTCGCATGCCTAACAAGAAGCATCTCAGGTGGTAGGCACGCACCTTACACTCCAATCAACTTATCAATGAAGATTATCCAAAAATAATTACCTCTTATAAAAAAAGCTAAAATAAAAAACTCCCATCCCAAAAAACAGGGACGAGAGTTTAAATTCACGCGGTACCACCCTGGTTACATGTAATGACATGTCACCTTGATTACAGCCTTAACGCGGCTTAACGGCAGATTTTCCTTCTGCACTCCAGAGTAGCTTTCCGTTTCCTTCTTTCTGAAACACCTTTCAGCCGGTGGATGTTTCTCTCTATAGAAAGGACTAAAACGTACTTATCTCTTTCAACGATTTTTGTTCTTCTAGCGTTAGTATACGTTTATTTATTCTGACTTGTCAATCGGTTGTCGTAATCGATGTTCCCGAATGTGTATGACGATAACTTTTATTACGCTAAATACAGGAACTGCCAAAATCATACCAGGTACTCCAGCGAGTTCACTTCCTAAAAGGAGTGAGAAGATGATAAAGACTGGGTGGATGTGCAAGTTTCTGCCGACAATAAATGGTCCGAGAATATTCCCTTCAATAAATTGAAGAACAAGCATGATACCAATGGTGATCCAGACCATCTTCCAAGAGATTGTCAGTGCAATCAAAATAACAGGAATAGCACCTAAGATGGGGCCAAAATAAGGAATGATGTCTGTAATAGCAATGACGATCCCTAGAAGAATCGGATAGGGCATTCCAACAATCCAGAGTGCTACCATAGCTGCAGCTCCAAGGATAGCTCCAACAAAAAGCTGTCCTCTAATATATCCCCCGAGCGATTTATCTACATCTTCGATAAGATGTTTGCCTTCATGTCGGAACCTGCGTGGTGTAATATACCAGGCAGCTTTTTTAATCTTTTCAAAATCGTTCAGAAAATAAAAAACCAAAAAAGGTACTACGATAATGACGAAAAAATAATCGACAATTTTTCTTAGAGAAAAAATGGCGTTCGTTAAAATGTTCTGTGCACTAACCTCCATTTTAACAATATATTGTTCGATTTTGGAATGAACGGAATAAGGAAGAGCTGAAGTTCCTTTGTCGACCTTAGACAAGAGCTCTTTATAATCTTTTGCAAGAGCTGGGACATTCTCTAGGAGCTGTTTCAATTGAACGACAAAATAAGGAAACCCCTTAGCTATGGTATAGCCTAACCCTCCAAAAAACAGAAGGTATATCGTTAAAATTGCTACAAACCGAGGAACGCCTTTCTCATGCACATATTCTACAAGAGGGTGAAGCAGGTATGTAATGAGAGCGGCTAGGAAGAAAGGTAAAAACACCCCTTTGAGCGCCTTTAATAATGGTTGATACAAAGGATTTAACTTCATGAGAAGGAATAAACATAAAAACAGCAATAACAGAAGTGCAAGCCGGTAGATCCACTTCATTCGATTTTCCTTTGTCATTCTTCCTCACCCTTTTTTTAAAAAACCCCGTCTTAATAGACGGGGAATACATTTAATAAATGGCTTTTGCGATTCTTTTTCGGATTTTTTTTGCGCGTCTCGATGTCCAAAGGTCACCGATATCCGAAAAATTCATATTCATTCTGGACATTCTAGACATCCTTCTGTTTCTCATCGCATATGTCGCCGCTCCAATACCAAGTGCGAAAAGAGAACTCATGGTCCTATTCATGCTTTATCACCTCGACATCAGAGTAATAAAAACTTATGAAGTACTCTCTCTATAAGTCAGGTCATGATCCTCAAATAAATCGTCGAGTGAAGTTAATGAGCCGTCTTCTTCCACTTGATGAAGGGACAGTCTTCCTCTAACAATGGAAAGCTCAATAAAACAGTTCCAGCAATAATACTGGTTCACTCCGATTTTCCCAATATCTTTTCGGCTGCAGTTCGGACATTCCACTTGCTCTCTCTCCTTTAAATATACTTTTACAAGGGTGTCCTGAAACTTTCCAAAATATACGCCAGAAGTGGAGTTTGAAGTATCAACCTGCTTATAGATATGAAAAAAGAAATGTCCGACAAGATGCTTTTTATCATCCTCCGAACATTTCTAGTTTGTTTCGTTAAAGAGCGTATCATTCATAAAATCTTTTTCCAGTAAGGTTTCTTGCAGCCGAAGTTTAAGACCAGAATATCTTTCTGATTCATCAGAGCGCTGTACTGCCCAAGAGAACGCTTCTTGTTCTCCACATAAGATCAGATATTCCTTGCTTCTCGTGATTGCTGTATAAATGAGGTTGCGTTTAAGCATTCTATAATAGCTTTTCACAATAGGAAGAATGACAATCGGATACTCACTGCCTTGAGACTTATGGATGGAGCAGCAAAAAGCGTGTGTAAAATGGTTAAACTCACTTCTTTTATATGTAACTTCAATCTCATCAAAGCTAATGACAATCTGATCTTCTTTGTCTGTGTTCTCCCTTGCATATATAACCGCTACGATCTCTCCTATATCTCCGTTAAAAACGTTATCTTCAGGCTGATTGACAAGCTGAAGTACTTTATCCCCTTTTCTGTAAAAAACATCTGCAACTTGTAGCTGACGTTGTTTTTGTTTTTCGGGATTAAACAGACGCTGTAGTTCCGTATTCAACCGGTCGATGCCTACTGGGCCTTTATACATTGGGGCTAGCACTTGAATATCTCTTGATGTATAGCCTTTTTTGATGGCATTTTCACATACTTGGAGGATAGCTTGAAAGACCTGCTCTCCAGAACAAGCAAAAAAACGCCTGTCTTTTTGAGGAATCATCAAGTCTTGAGGCAGATTCCCTTTTTTCATCTCATGTGCTAAACGAATAATGGAAGAACCTTCAGATTGTCTGTAGATATCAATCAATCGGGTTTGCGGAATATGCTCTGATTCAAGCAGATCTTTTAACACTTGACCTGGACCTACGGAAGGAAGCTGATCCTCATCTCCCACGAAAATTAATTGAATATGCTCTGGAAGCGCCTTTGAAAGTGAATATGCAAGCCAAATATCGACCATCGACATTTCATCGACGATTAAAAGCTTTCCTTCGACCGGCTGATCTTCGTTTTTTTCGAAGTGACCTGCGCCTCTCCATCCCAATAGACGGTGAATGGTATGAGCGGGAATACCAGTAGATTCCGTCATGCGCTTTGCAGCACGTCCTGTAGGCGCAACAAGCAAAACAGGAAATGGTTCCTTCTTTCCGCGATAATCATCGATGTTCAGACCTACCCCATGTATCTCACTATAAAGTTCTACGATTCCTTTAATAACGGTTGTTTTACCAGTACCTGGACCGCCTGTGAGCACCATTACCGGAGATGTTAACGCTTTTTTAATCGCTTCCTTTTGACTGTTAGCGTATTTGATATTAAGACGTTTTTCTAATTTTTCAAGTTCAGTTTCAATCTGCTCAACAGGAATATCATAATCCGTTTTTTGACTCTGCAAAAGATGATTAATTTTTTGAGCGAATCCTCGTTCAGCAAAATAGAGAGACGGCAAATACACTACATTTTCTTTTAATATCAACTTTTTTTCAGCTTCCATACCTTGAATTTCCCTGAAAATACTCATCTCGTCTACAGTATCTTTTCCATCAGCCAAAAGTTTTCTGACTCCTGATAGAAGTTCCTCGACCGGCAGATATGAATGTCCCAGATCAGTCCCTTGATCTCTTAAAAGAAATTGGCATGCAGCCTGAATACGTTCAGGATGGTTCACTTGCATGCCATTGCCTTTTGCTATTTCATCTGCCCTGTGAAACCCAATACCTGGTATATCCTCAATAAGCAGATACGGTTCATTCTTTACAACAGAGACCGCTTTATCCTGGTACGTTTGAAAGATTTTCATAGCTAACTGAGGACCGATCCCATATGGCTGTACGGCCATCATAACCTGATCCAATCCTCTGTTCTGCAACAGTGCTTCATGTAAATTTTGTGCCTGTTCTTCTGTTAATTTTGGAATTTGGCTTATGTATTCTGGAGATTCTAAGAGCTTCGTGATCGCATCATCACCCATAACCTCTACGATATGTTCAGCCGTTTTCTTGCCTATGCCCTTAAACAAGTCACTTGAAAGATATTGAACCATCGCTTCTCTCGATTGAGGCATCTCTTTTTTAAAATATTCAACTTCATACTGTTTCCCATATTTGGGGTGATCTTTAAATCTGCCATAGAACAGATAGAGTTCATCCTCCCTTAATGGCGGGAGGACGCCGGTAATCATGACTTCTTTTTCATCATAATTTTCGTTTGTCTCTTTGATTCTCACCCGTGCTACCGTATAAAGACTTTCAGATTGATGATATACGGTGGAAATCAATGTTCCTTTAATATAACGGGTTGTTTGAGACGTTCCATCCTCTAAGTTAAAGGAAGGCTGCTGTGCCATAAAGCATCCCCTTTTATTGTTTTGTATTCTTACTTTCGATATTCCTTTTCCCATTCCCAGCCAAATAATGATTTGGCTGAACTTTTAAAGCTTTTTCAAATGCAGCAAGAGCTTCCTCATTACGATCAAAAAAACTCAAAGAAACACCAAAGTTATACCAGGCATCTGCATGCTTTTCATCCTTTTTTGTTACTTTTTCGAATGAGTTCAAAGCAGATTTAACATCCCCTATTCTTCCCTGACAAAGTCCAAACTGGAAAAGTGCCTCATTGTCATCTTCGTTCAATTCAGTCGCTCTCATCAAGTATGGAAACGCTAATTTGTTTTCACCGAGTGATACGAACGACATGCCTGTCATAAAATATGTGTCCGAGTCCTGAAGTCCGCCTTTTATTGCTTCTTGGAAGAGCTTTGCTGCTTTTGTAAACTGTTCAAGATGATAGCATGCAATTCCAGCTCCATATAGAGCAGCCGAAGCATTCTGATCGAGTGATAAGGCCTTGTCAAAAAATTGTATCGCTTTTTCATGTTCATGTACCGCGGATAGCAGATTTCCAAAATTAATATAGTGAACCGGGTTTTGAGGATCGGCTTCGATCATTGCTTCGAGGCTTTTTGCCGCTTCTTCAAATTTTCCTTTTTTTAAGTATTCAAGTCCTTTTGAAGGCTCCATTTCTATACCCCCATCCTTATTTCCTACCAAAGTATATCAAACCAGGCCGAAAATCGCACAGAGTTTCTGGCGTATTTATCATAAATCTCGGATGGCGATCATAAATCTCGGATGGCGATCATAAATCTCGGATGGCGATCATAAATCTCGGATGGCGATCATAAATCTCGGATGGCGATCATCCAGCGAGCATAAATGCCGCTTGATGATCTATTTATAGCAAAAAAAGCTGGCGTTCGGTTTATTCCAACCGATTTTGCCAGCTTTTAAGCATTTTTTATAGATATTTGATCGCTTCACTATTTTTATAGACGGTATCAATCGTTGCTCCGCCTAAGCAAACATCGCCATCATAAAATACAACAGCTTGTCCCGGAGTGATCGCTCTTTGTGGTTCATCAAAGACAACGTTAAGTGTTTCGTCTTCCATCACATGAACCGTTACCCCCATGTCAGGCTGGCGGTATCTAAACTTTGCTGTACATTTGAATTCAGAAGATACAGGTTTATCCGAAACAAAACTCGGTTTTACTGCTTTCAAGCTGTCTGAGTAAAGTTTATCGTTATGGAATCCTTGTTCAACATACAGTACGTTTTCTTTCAAATTCTTCCCGACAACAAACCAAGGATCTCCGCTACCGCCGATTCCTAAACCATGACGCTGACCGATCGTATGATACATTAATCCGTCATGCTTACCTTTTACTTCCCCGTCCAGTGTTTGCATCTCGCCAGGCTTTGCAGGCAAGTACTGGCTTAAGAACTCTTTAAAGTCTTTTTCACCAATAAAACAGATGCCGGTGGAATCCTTTTTCTTTGCTGTTGCAAGTCCTGCATCTTCAGCAATCGTGCGGATTTCAGGCTTCTTTAACTCGCCGATCGGGAACAGAACTCTTTTAAGCTGTTCTTGTGAAAGCTGGTTAAGAAAATAGGTTTGATCCTTATTTTCATCAACACCGCGAAGCATTTTAACTTCGCCATCTATTTCAGCCACTCGTGCATAATGGCCTGTAGCAACGTAATCTGCACCTAAATTCATGGCATGCTCCAAGAATGCTTTAAATTTGATCTCCTTGTTGCACATCACATCAGGATTAGGTGTTCTTCCTGCTTTATATTCTTCCAAAAAGTACGTGAATACTTTATCCCAGTATTCTTTTTCAAAATTCACAGCGTAATATGGAATGCCGATCTGGTTGCAGACCGCTATCACATCGTTGTAATCTTCTGTAGCTGTGCAGACGCCATTCTCATCGGTATCATCCCAGTTTTTCATAAAGATTCCGATAACGTCATAGCCTTGCTCTTTTAGTAAAAGTGCGGCAACTGAAGAATCCACACCGCCACTCATTCCAATAACTACTCGTGTATCTTGAGGTGCCTTTTTGTTTGATTCAGTTTGCATGCTGTCCACCTCATTTCTTTCATATGACAAACATTGTAACTTATTTTGCTAAACGTTTCACGATTTTTGCTGTCTCACGGGCAGCATATTCAATATCTTCCAATTCATTGCCTAACCCAAAGCTAAAACGAACGGATGATTTTGTACGTTCATCTTCTCCAAACATGGCAGCCAGTACGTGCGAAGGCTCGTGTGAACCAGCTGTACAAGCCGAGCCGCTTGAAGCCGCTATACCTGCGATATCAAGGTTAACTAAAAGCACTTCAGTTTTCACGCCAGGAAAACTGACATTTAAGATATGCGGCAAAAAGTGTTCATTGCTGCCGTTCTCTACATAATGAATGTTCTCTTCAGTCCATATTTTTTTCATCGTATCTCTATAAATCATATATTGATCGAAGCGTTCATCCCGCTCTATCATTGATAACGCTGCGGCTTTATTCAATGCCGCGATCCCAGCTACATTCTCTGTACCGGCACGGCGTTTACGCTCTTGCTCACCGCCGAAGCCTTGAGGAAGAAATGGTACCGATTCTTTTACATAAAGAAAGCCTGTCCCTTTTGGACTGTTGATCTTATGTCCGGACGCACTCATTAAATCAATGTTAAGTTCTTTAACATCCAATGGTATCAGACCATATGCCTGAACCGCGTCTGTATGAAAGATAATATTATTTTCTTCTAATAAGCTGCCGATCTCTTTAATGTCTTGGGTTGTTCCTGTTTCATTGTTGCAATACATGATAGAAACAAGAATCGTTTCTTCTTTCAGAGATGCTTTTAGATCATCAAGGGAAATTCGTCCGTTCTTATCGACTGATAGATAAGTAACCTCAAAGCCTCTCCTTTCAAGTTCATGAAAGGTATGCAGAACAGCATGATGCTCCACTTTTGTAGTAATAACATGTTTTCCTTTTTCCATTAAAGCTGAAGCTGTTCCCAGTATTGCAAGGTTATCACTTTCTGTTCCCCCGCTAGTAAATATAATTTCGTTTCTGGTAGCATTAATAGAAGAGGCTATTGCAATACGGGCATCATCAAGAACTTTGCGTGCACGTCTGCCAAATTGATGTATGCTAGAAGGATTTCCAAAATGCTCCGTTAAATATGGGATCATCTCTTCAATCACTTCAGGATGAACAGGTGATGTTGCAGCGTGATCCAAATAAACGTTTTTCATCATCAGATTCCTTCCTAAATATAAAACATATAGGCGTCCTGTGCGCCTTCGTCTTCATAGTTCGCTAAATCTTCTAATGTTGTAGAATCGAGCACATCTTTTACAGCGTCACGAATCTTTATCCAAAGATTACGTTTTGCCGGTTCTTCATCATCCATTACTTCTACCGGTGAAATGGGTCCTTCCAGTACACGAATAATGTCTCCAGCAGTTATAGTAGAAGCTTCTTTAGCTAAAATATAACCTCCATACGCACCTCTTATACTTTTTACCAAACCTGCGTTTCTTAGCGGCGCGATCAGCTGCTCAAGATAATGTTCTGATAAGCTGTGCTCTTTAGCAATCAATTTTAAAGCAATAGGACCTTCACCTGATCTCTTTGCTAATGCCATCATGATGGTTAATCCGTATCTGCCCTTTGTTGATATTTTCATATTGTTCACTCCGTTCTAAAACAAACTTTACTGCTTTTTGACATAAAGGCAATGTTCTGCCTACGATTGCACCAATCGTGACACAAAATAGAATTGTCCCATAAGAAATAGGACCATGCAGAACCCAGCCGAAAAATAGCACAAACAACTCCATAAATAATCGGATTCTCGAAACTTTCATTCCTGATTTTTCTGTTAAAGCAAGCATCAGACTATCTCGCGGTCCTGCACCTCGATTAGAAGCGATATACAGACCGATCCCAAACCCTAGGATTAGTATTCCGATTAAGAGATACCACAATTTACCTGCTATGGTTATCGGGTTATGAAAAAAAGGAAGCCATAGATAAAAATCGATAAACAGTCCGACAAATATCATATTTAAAAATGCTCCTGTTTGAGGAAACTTCTTTGTCAGTATCGCAGTTGCTAGTATAACGAAAAAGCCCATGATGATCGACCAAGTTCCAATTGTTAATCCAAACTGTGAAAACAGACCAATGTGAAGAACATCCCACGGGGCACTGCCCAGTTCAGCTTTAATCATGAGTGCAATTCCAAAGGCCATTATAAATAAGCCCACAAAAAAAACAGACCATTCAAACAAAAATTTGCCCGGTCTTGATTGCTTTTGGTCTTTCATTCTGCAAAATCCTTCCTGGCTGAAGCTTTTTAAGCAACCGAAAATGAAAATCTAAAGCTTATTATAGCACGAAATAGTTTCACCTTGCATGAAGGACTGATGTATAGTATGTTCATATGACATTTAAGAACAAGTGTACGGAAGGATGAACATATATGGACTTGTTTTCCTATAAAGATGAAAATTCTCATTCATTAAAACGACCGCTTGCCAATAGAATGCGCCCGCGGAAGATCAATGAGTTTATTGGTCAGGAGCACATAGCAGGAGAAGGCAAACTCTTAAGAAGAGCGATTGAAGCAGACCAGCTGACTCCGATGATATTTTTTGGTCCTCCTGGAACAGGTAAGACTACTTTAGCCAGAATCATTGCAAATTCAACATCTGCATGGTTCGAACAATTGAATGCTGTAACTTCTGGAGTGGCTGACTTAAAAGTTGTAATGAACGCAGCAAAAGAACGGCTTTTATTGGAAGATAAGAAAACAGTACTCTTTATAGACGAGATTCATCGGTTTAACAAGAATCAGCAAGATGCCCTACTTCCGTATGTAGAGGATGGGACAGTGATTTTAATAGGCGCAACAACGGAAAGCCCGATGTTTGAAATCAATCCAGCACTTTTGTCGAGATCAAGACTATTCCGTTTTGAACCATTAACAGACCATCATATCGCTAAAATTATCGAACAAGCATTGAAAGATGATGAAAGAGGATATGGAAAGCACCCCGTTAAGATGAAAAAAGAAGCATTGGATCACATCGTTTCTATAGCAAACGGTGATGCCCGTACTGCACTCAATGCTGTGGAACTCGCAGTGCTTACCACTAAACCGGATAAGAACGGCGATATCAACATCACACTCGAAATTGCAGAAGAATCCATCCAGCAAAGAGTACTACAATATGATAAAAAAGGAGACAATCATTATGATACTGTCTCTGCATTTATTAAAAGCATACGCGGCTCCGATCCCGACGCTGCCCTCTACTGGCTTGCCAAAATGATTTATGCAGGCGAAGATCCACGTTTTATTGCACGTCGTCTCATGGTTCATGCAGCAGAGGATATTGGCCTGGCTGATCCTAACGCTTTACTTGTTGCACAGGCTGCCAGTTATGCAGCTGACTTTATAGGAATGCCAGAAGCAAGAATACCACTTGCAGAAGCAACGCTCTATTTGGCAACCGCTCCAAAGAGCAATAAAGTTATATTAGGTATTGATAAAGCATTGGAAGCGGTAAAAAAAGAAAAAACAGGTCTTGTACCTATCCATCTTCGTGATGCTCATTATAAAGGAGCCAAAGAATTGAACCATGGTGCAGATTATAAATACCCTCATAACTTTGAGGATGGCTATGTACCACAAAATTATTTACCGCAGCACATGCTTGGGAAATCATTTTATGAACCGACAGAACGAGGCTATGAAAAAAACATAAAAAAGAGATTGGACTATTTTAATGACCGAAAGAAAAAAGGTGAGTAAATCTATCATTCTTTTAACTGTCTTATCAAACTAGCAAAATTTTTGTTCGTAAGTGTATAGGAATTTCTCTCTTTGGTAAACATGAAAATATTAAACGATATTTTTGAAAAGCTAAGGAGAGGATTTACGTGTCAAAAATCAGACAGGACGCTTGGTCAGAAGAAGACGATCTGCTCTTGGCCGAAACGGTTTTGCGCCATGTCCGTGAAGGTAGTACACAGCTTCATGCCTTTGAAGAGGTTGGAGATAAATTAGAACGGACGAGTGCTGCAGTTGGTTTCAGATGGAATGCAATCGTCAGAAAGAAATATGAACAAGCTTTAAAGATTGCGAAAAAGCAAAGAAAAGAACGACAGCGCGCTCTAGCTAAGTCACAGCAGCAGCCACAGTCCAAATCTGTAACGAAACCTGCTATTCAGCCGGTTAAAACACCGCAGATGCATGATGATGAAACCTATCATCCTGAGGAATTCTTTAAAACTCCTTATACGTATGATAGAGGAGCAGCTTCACCTTCAAATGCATATGAAACACAGCCTGCTGCAAAGCCTGCCTCACCAGCAGTAAACCATATACCGGCTGCAGCTGCCAACTCTACTTATCAAGCGCCGCAACCTAGTAAACAAGAAGAATTAACATTGGATGAAGTAATAGACTTCCTGAGTGGCTTAAAAAGAAACGGAATATCGAGTGGAAAGCTTGTACAGGAAAACATGGAGCTCCGTTTGCAGATGAACGAATTGCTTCAGCAGAACAAGGTAATGAAAGAACAGCTCGCTGTCCTTGAGAAAGAACATCAGACAGTTCAAGAAGATTATCAAGCTCTTATTCAGATTATGGACCGAGCAAGAAAGATGGTTCTGTTTCAGGATGAAGAAACAAATCAAAGCTTCCGAATGGATAAAAACGGGAACTTGGAGAAAATGGCAAAATAAAAAAGCAAAGGCTAAACTCAGATGCTGTTTGAGTTTAGCCTTTTTTTATTTGAACGATTCTAGATTATTAAAATCCATAGAAAGCAAAAAAGCTGCTCTGCAAAAGTACATTCAGACATGTACTTTACAGTCAGCTTTCCAATTTTATCGAATTCTTTCAACTGTAATGTTATTCTTCTCAATAATTTTATTGATTACATATCCAGCCATGTACAATCCTGAAACGGATGGAACAAATGCGTTGGATGATGGAGGCATTTTCGCTTTACGTATCCCTGGTGCGTTCTCAGGAACGATCTCTTTTCTGATCTCCTCGCGAATTTGAATGGGTTTTTCATCTGAGAATACAACTGGAATACCTTTTGTAATTCCTTCTTTTCTTAAGCGCTGGCGTATAACCTTGGCGATCGGATCATAGCTTGTCTTAGAAATATCCGCGATCTGAAGTTTCGTTGGATCCAGCTTATTTGCTACACCCATGCTTGAGATAATTGGAATCTTACGTTTAAGACATTCTTTCATAAGATGAATTTTATAGGAAATCGTATCAGATGCGTCAACTACAAAATCTAATCCGTATTCAAAGATTTGTTCATACGTTTCTTCTGTATAGAACATCTTTAAGGCGATAACTTCGCACTCTGGATTAATCAAAGCGATTCTTTCTTTCATTAAATCTACTTTTGGCTGTCCTACTGTAGTAACTAGAGCATGTATTTGGCGATTGACATTGGTGATGTCTACATCGTCTTTATCTATAAGGATTAAACGTCCTACACCTGAACGGGCAAGAGCTTCTGCTGAAAAAGAGCCCACTCCGCCGATTCCGAGTACTGCTACAGTTGTGTTTTTTAGAACGTCAATTCCATCTTTTCCTATTGCAAGTTCATTTCTTGAAAATTGATAAAGCATAACGTTTGAAATCTCCTTTCAAAGTGCACATGAATAAAGAAAATGCATCTTTATCAGCATATCCACTTTTTAAAACAAAATCAATATGCTTACTAGGTTTAATTTAGACACACAAAAAATGAGCCCCAAAAATGCCGTCTTCCCTTAGTTTTGAACCTGCTCTCGCAGGTGGGTGCCCTGTTTCGCATTTTGTCCGTCCCCTATCTTTCAGGGCGTGGACGCTGTGAGAAAACACAAGCTCCCTCGTAAATAATGTTGGCTCAAAACTTTCGGGTTGTTAACGGTCATCATAGGACCCATCGTTTAAATAAATACTATCATAGGAAATCGTAACTTACAAGACAAAATGTGTCTTTGTAAAAAACAATTCTTATTTTTCTAAATTTTCGTTAATTTGACTCTTGCTTTAATTTTAAACCTAAATGAAGCTCATCCAATTGCTTTTCATTAACAGGTGATGGAGCATTAGTCAGAAGACATGATGCGGATGCTGTTTTAGGGAAAGCAATCGTGTCTCTTAAGTTAGTTCTTCCAGCAAGCAGCATCACCATTCGGTCTAACCCAAGTGCTATACCGCCATGTGGAGGAGTACCGTATTCAAAAGCATCAAGAAGGAAACCAAATTCTTCGCGAGCCCCTTCCTCACTAAATCCTAATGTTTTAAACATTTTTTCTTGCACATCACGTTCATAAATACGCTGTGATCCTCCGCCTAGCTCATAACCGTTAAGAACGAGGTCATATGCTTGTGCTCTAACTTCTGATGGATTTGAATCCATTAAGTGAAGATCTTCTGTCTTTGGCATTGTAAAAGGATGGTGCAATGCCACATAGCGCTCTGCATCCTCATCATACTCTACGAGCGGGAAGTCAACGACCCATAAGAAGTTGAATTTTGACTGATCGATTAATCCTAGGTCTTTTCCTAATTTTTGACGAAGAGCTCCGAGGCTATCTGCTACAACAGAGGACTTATCCGCTACAAACAGAAGCAGATCTCCTTCTTCAGCATTTAAGGTATTTGTAAGATTAGCCGCATCTTCTTCGTTAAAAAACTTGGAGATCGGACCTTTCAAACCTTCTGCTTCTACTTTCATCCATGCAAGACCTTTAGCTCCGTAACGAGCAGTAAACTCAGTAAGACCATCAATGTCTTTTCTAGAATAATCAGCCGCTTTTCCTTTTACATTAATCGCTTTAACTTCTCCACCGTTTTCAACAGCAGCAGCAAATACTTTAAAACCAGACTGTTTTACAACATCAGAAACATTGATGAGTTCAAGTCCAAAACGAGTATCAGGCTTATCTGAACCATAACGGTCCATCGCTTCTTTATAAGTCATTCTAGGGAAAGGTTTTGGAATATCCGCACCCTTCACTTTTTTAACTAATCCTGTCATCATTTCTTCCATCATGGAAAGAAGAGCTTCCTGCCCCATGAATGATGTTTCAATATCGACTTGAGTAAATTCAGGCTGACGGTCTGCACGCAGATCCTCATCTCTAAAACAGCGTACGATCTGATAATATTTTTCAAACCCTGAAACCATTAAAAGCTGCTTAAACAACTGAGGTGATTGCGGTAAAGCATAAAATTCTCCGGGATGCACGCGGCTCGGCACAAGATAGTCACGTGCTCCTTCAGGCGTGCTTTTCGTAAGCATCGGAGTTTCCATTTCCATGAATTCTTCTGTTTCTAAAAAGTTACGGATATAACGGGTAACTTCGTGTCTCATTTTCAAAGTTTCCTGCATTACTGGACGACGAAGGTCCAAATAGCGGTATTTCAAACGGATATCTTCGTTTATTTCAATATCTTCACTAATGGAAAAAGGAGGCGTCTTCGCACTGTTTAGGATTTTAATTTCTTCTCCAGAAATTTCGATCTTACCTGTATTCATTGCAGGGTTAATGGTACTTTGATCTCTTTCAAGAACCGTCCCTGTAACGGTAAGCACATATTCACTTCTTACTTTCTCAGCTGTCTCCAGAGCTTCAGCTGAAACTTCAGGTGAAAATACGATTTGCACGATTCCTGATCGGTCACGCAGGTCGATAAAGATCAGTCCTCCGAGATCACGTCTTTTTTGGACCCAGCCCGTTATTGTTACTTTTTCACCTATATATTGTTCAGTAATTTTTCCGCATTGATGTGTGCGATATTCCATAAGATGTATCCTCCTTAATTTCCTTGCTTTACAAATGTACTCAATTCTTCTATACGAACCTCTTTTTGTTCGCCAGATTCCATATTCTTCACGTTAATAATCCCTTTAGAGAGTTCTTCTTCCCCTAAAATGGCAACAAATCTTGCTTTTAAGCGATCTGCCGCTTTAAACTGCGCTTTCATTTTTTTATCTAAATAATCTTTATCACTTTTTATTCCAGCATTCCGAAGGTCATTCAAGATAGAGACTGACTTTTTCTTTGCTTCGTCTCCTAGTGCAACAACGTAACAATCAAGATCTTCTTCCGTATTCAATGTGATCCCTTCTGCCTCAAGTGCTAAGAGAAGACGTTCAAGACTCATCGCAAAACCGATGCTTGGCGTTGCAGGACCGCCTAAATCTTCAACAAGACCATTGTATCTTCCGCCGCCGCTTAAAGTTGTAATGGCACCAAACCCCTCAGCATCACTCATAATTTCAAATGCTGTGTGGTTATAGTAATCTAGCCCTCTCACTAGTGTAGGATCGATTACATATTGAATGTTCATGTCATCTAATGATGTTTTTACTTGATCAAAGTAGTCTTTCGATTCTTCATTTAAATACTCTAAAATAGAAGGTGCTGTCTTCATAAGATCGTGATCGCGGTCTTTTTTACAGTCAAGAATACGAAGCGGGTTCTTTGTTAAACGATTTTGGCAATCAGAACAAAACTCTTCAATTCTTGGTTCGAAGTGAGCAATTAACGCATCTTTATGAGCCTTTCTGCTATCTGCATCACCAAGTGTATTTAACACTAATCGAAGTTTCTTCAATCCGAGTTCTTGATAAACCGTCATAGCGAGTGAAATAACCTCTGCGTCAATCGCTGGGTCGGCTGACCCCATGGCCTCAATTCCAAATTGAACGAATTGACGGTAGCGTCCAGCCTGTGGTCTTTCATAACGGAACATCGGCTGGATGTAGTAAAGCTTTACAGGCTGCCCTGGAAGTCCGAACATTTTATTTTCAACGTAAGAACGTGTGACTGGTGCTGTTCCTTCTGGACGAAGAGTTAAGCTTCTGTCTCCTCTGTCCGTGAAGGTATACATTTCTTTTTGCACGATATCTGTTGAATCCCCTACTCCTCTTTGAAACAGATCAGTGTGCTCAAAAACAGGTGTGCGGATTTCTTTATAATTAAACCTTGCAGAAACTTCTTTTGCTTTTTCTTCTATTATCTGCCACTTTTCTACTTCTCCTGGGAGAATATCTTTCGTTCCCCTTGGAATATTAATACTCATTTCGTTTCATCCTCCCGAATGTTAATTAAAATTAATTAAAAATAAAAGGCTGTTTTCGCAAACTTTGTTGCTTTTGGAAGTGGTTGACTTCCGTTCCAGGATGCTCGCTTTCCGCGGGGCGGGCGGTGAGCCTCCTTGCGCTTTGCGCCATTAGGAGTCTCACCTGTCCCACTTCGTGACGTATCCTTGCTCCTGCGTCTAAAAGTAAATGCTAAGATGTGAGCTTCCTCGTCGCATGCCTAACGGGAAGCATCTCAGGTGGTAGGCACGCACCTTGCACTCCAGTCAACTTGTCAATGAAGATATAAAAAATATCCAAAAAAAAACAATCTTTTAGATAAGAACCAAATAAAAAAAACTCCCATCCCTCATGAAATCAACGATTTCATAAGGGACGGGAGTTCCCGCGGTGCCACCCTGCTTCGAAGCCAAAAAAAGCTTCCTCTTTATGCAAGTAACGATTGCCCACGTGTAACTCTACTGAGGTTTAAACTAACCGTTCGAATTAAAACCTATGAAGTGTCTTTCACTTTATCATCAGGGAGAAATGCTTTCAGCCGTGGCATTTCCTCTCTAACCCTGTGGGGTAAAGGTACTTTTCTTCGTCATCAGTTTTATCATTTTGGAATTGTAGATTATCATACTTTTCAAAGGGGCTTCATGTCAATAGTTTTCTCGTTTTATTTTTTTCTTCAGCTGACTGACCTGATAAAGATCCAACCCGAATTCTTCAGCGAGCTCCATGTTGTTTGCCGATTTTTCTAAAGAAATAAAATCATGAAAACTAACCTGTTTCCATTGTGATACACCTTCAATGCCCTTGCGATTCTGTCTCATAAAAAAACTCCTCCGCCTTTTTTGGTTAGTCTGTCCATCAAGGCGAAGGTTTCATTCATTTTCTTTTACTTAAACTCTTGAATCCATAATTAAAGTCACAGGTCCATCATTTGTGAATTCAACATCCATCATTGCACCAAAAACACCAGTTTGGACATGAATCCCTAATGTCTTCATCTTCTCATTGAAATAATCATAAATTTGTTTAGCATGATCCGGCTTAGCAGCGTCCATAAAATTCGGTCGTCTGCCCTTTTTAGTATCCCCATATAACGTAAATTGTGAAATTGAAAGGATACTTCCCTCTGTATCTTTTAACGAAAAATTCATCTTGCCGTTTTCATCTTCAAAGATACGTAAATTAATAATTTTTTCTGCTAAATAATCAGCGTCTCTTTCTGTATCTTCATGTGTGACACCTACCAAAAGCATCAAACCTCTGTCTATTTGTCCTTTTACTTCAGAATCTACAGAAACAGCTGCATTTTTGGCTCGTTGAAGCACTATTTTCATATCGAAGTCACTTCCTATAGCTACTATTGCATAATACGTCTTACAGCATAAATGTCTGGGATCCGCTTGATGCGTTCAACCACTTTTTGCAGATGACTTACATTGTGAATGGAAATAGACATGCTGATCGTGGCCATCTTATTTCGATCTGACTTCCCGCTTACAGCCGTAATGTTTGTCTTTGTTTCCGCAACGGCATGAAGGACTTCATTAAGCAGACCGCGTCTGTCAAATCCGTTAATCTCAATATCAACATTATAATTCTTCGGCTGTTCAAGGTTGCCTTCCCATTCAACCGGAAGCAATCGCACTTGAGCATCTTCATTGTGGACGTTGACACAGTCTTCTCGATGGACAGAAACTCCACGTCCTTTTGTGATATATCCGACAATTTCATCACCAGGTACAGGATTACAGCATTTAGATAAACGAATCAACATGTTATCGATGCCTTTAACCACGATGCCTGAGTCTGTTCTTCGTTTTACTTCAGGCTTATCTCCCGAATCTCTGATTGCATCCAGCAGTTCTGAATTATCAGGATCCTGCTCTTTTTTACGACGGACTTTATCGGTTAAGCGAGTTGCGATCTGTGCTGCAGTAATGCCATTATAGCCAACTGCCGCATACATATCTTCCTCGCCTGCAAAGTTATATTTTTGAGCGACATATTGCAGGTTTTCAGTTGTGAAAATTTCCTTTAAATCGTAACCGCGGTTCTTGATTTCTTTTTCAACAAGCTCTTTCCCTTTTGCAACGTTCTCTTCTCTTTTCTCACGTTTAAACCATTGGCGGATCTTATTCTTTGCATGAGAACTCTGGGTAATCTTAAGCCAATCCTGGCTGGGACCATAGGAGTGTTTACTCGTAAGAATCTCAATAATATCCCCAGTTTTCAAGCGGTAATCGAGTGTAACCATCTTGCCGTTGACTTTGGCACCAATACACCTGTTGCCGATTTCAGTATGAATGCGGTAAGCAAAATCAATCGGTACAGACCCAGATGGCAGTTCGTAAACATCCCCTTTAGGGGTGAAAACAAAGACCATGTCTGAGAAAAGGTCCACTTTTAACGATTCCATAAACTCTTCCGCATCAACAACATCGTTCTGCCATTCTAATATTTCACGGAACCAAGTCAGTTTATTTTCAAAAGAGCTGACAGGAGCTTTTGTTGCTCCCTCTTTATAAGCCCAGTGTGCCGCAATCCCGTATTCTGCTACACGGTGCATATCAGAAGTCCGGATCTGGACTTCCAATGGATCGCCTTTAGGGCCGATTACGGTAGTGTGCAGTGACTGATACATATTTGCTTTAGGCATAGCTATATAGTCTTTGAAACGGCCAGGCATCGGCTTATAGCATGTATGAATAATACCAAGAGCCGCATAGCAATCTTTAATATTCTGAACGATAATCCGAACAGCGAGAAGATCATAGATCTCATTAAACTGTTTACCTTGCTTTGCCATCTTCCGATAAATGCTGTAAATATGCTTCGGTCTTCCAGAGATATCAACAGTGATCTGGACTTCTTTCAGCTTGGATTTCATCTCGTCCATAACTTGCTGAACATATTCTTCACGCTCAGCACGTTTCTGCTGCATCAAATTTACAATCCTATAATATTGCTGAGGATTAAGGTATCTCAAAGAAACATCTTCTAGCTCCCACTTAATCGTCGAAATACCTAGACGATGAGCGAGCGGAGCGAAGATTTCCAAAGTTTCGTTCGCTTTTTGTATCTGTTTTTCTTTTGGCATATGTTTTAGCGTACGCATGTTATGAAGTCGGTCAGCGAGTTTGATTAAAATGCAGCGTATATCCTGTGCCATCGCAACAAACATTTTTCTATGGTTCTCTGCTTGCTGCTCTTCTTTAGACTTAAACTTAATCTTCTTAAGTTTTGTAACACCATCAACCAGCATTGCCACTTCTTCATTAAATTGATTAGAAATGTCCTTTAATGTGATGGACGTGTCCTCAACAACATCATGAAGAAACCCTGCTGCTACTGTTACAGGGTCCATTTGCAGGTTTACCAGAATACCCGCTACTTCAACAGGATGATGGATATATGGCTCACCGGATTTACGGAACTGTCCTTCATGCGCACTTTTTGCGTATTCATAAGCCTTTGTTATAAAAGCGATATCGTCTTTTGACAGATAGCTTTCCGCTTTTTGCAACACTTGCTCAATCGTCATGGAATCACCTTACGTTGTCATTGTATATTGCTTCTATTATCGTTAAATTGAACCCTCATGTAAAGCAAAAAACGAAATTTGTCGAATGAATGGGCAGTTTTTGTGACAGGAATGTAAAAAAGAGCACAGTATCAGTGCTCTTTCTCTTTAAATCTTAGTATTGGGTTAATGTGAAAATATCATAACCATTAAGCTTGCTGCGGCCATCTAAATATGTCAACTCAATCATAAATGCAATTCCTGCAACAATTCCGCCAAGCTCCTCAACAAGCTTGATCGTCGCTTCGATCGTTCCGCCAGTTGCCAGCAAGTCGTCTGTAATTAAAACTTTTTGTCCTGGCTTGATAGCGTCTTTATGCATAGTAAGTACATCCTTGCCATACTCAAGACCATAATCGACTTTGATCACTTCCCGCGGAAGTTTGCCTTCTTTACGGACTGGAACGAATCCTAATCCAAGCGTGTATGCAACAGGACATCCTACAATAAAACCTCGTGCTTCAGGTCCGACAATTACGTCAACATCTTTTTCTTTTGCATACTCTGCAATATCGTCCATCGCTTTTTTATATACAGCCCCATCTGACATAAGAGAGGTAATATCTTTGAAGCGAATACCTTCGATCGGAAAATCATTTACTACTGAAATATACGGCTTATAATCCATGAATCTTTGCCTCCTGAAAATTACAAACTCGCTTTTGGCCGAGCTTGCTCTGCAAACCAGCTTTTTAATGAATGATAGGAAGAATAAACGAGCTGATTTTCGATATCTGCCTGTTCAAACTTTTTCTGATACGTTTCAGAGCTATCAAGTTCTTTTTTACCTGGTTCACTATTTATTGTAATTACACCATCGTCTATTGTAACAAAATCCAGCTCAAAAAACACCTGTGACATAAAATCAATTGTTTCTTTAGACCAGCCTTTCCATCTCGCCAGCTCTGTACCATCCTTCTTAACATCGAACTTTTTTCTTTTAGCCAAGAAACCGTAATACCATTTAAAATGCTCTCTTGTCGGCAATGTTGTAAAAAAGTGGTCTGTGTTTTGATGAAAAACAGCATAGATTCTAGCTGGTCCACCTTTTGTTTCCAGTATTTCAGCAAACTTTGCAAGTGAGACAGGAACATCTAGGAAGACAATATACTTATTAATAAAAAAGTCATTTGGAAGTCCTACTAACTCTACTCCATTTATTGTTTGCGGAGCCAAGCTGTCCAATCCAAGATCTGTTAATGTGTTATCGTTAAATGTGATATAGTGTGTTTTTGTTTTTGGCAGATCTTTCAGCCTTTTTCCTGCATCCTTTAAACCCCGATAATCAAACAGCTGAAAATGTGAAACTGAAAGGTCCTCCAGCAGCATCTGAGGTTTTCTATATCCGTTCCATTCGTTCAGCTGTATTTGGCCAACAAGTGAAAGCATAGAATAAGGCGTCATCTCATCAAGTAAATGGCCTTTTTGAAATCCGATACAATCCAGGACAGACATCTCTCCATTTCCGACTTGTAATTTCAGATGGTTAGACTGACTTCCTATTTTTTTCATCTCCCGGATCGGGACTTGTTCGATGAGCACCCTTGGTGAAGGGTTTCCGATACCAAAAGGAGCAAGTGAACTAAGCATCTCCACCGTGTCTAAAGAAATCTCATCCAAAGAAGCTGTTAGATCGATCATCGTCACTGGCAAGAAATCTTCTGGCTTAAGAATTTCTTTCGCCTGCTTTACTAACCGACCTCTGAGAATCCCAACATCATCTAGAGCAAGAGTCATTCCTGCTGCCATGGGATGCCCTCCGAAGTGAGGAAGAATGTCGCGGGATTCAGATAGATTTTCAAACATATCAAAGCCTTGTATGCTTCGTGCTGATCCTTTCGCCGTTCCTTTTTCAGGGTCTAGACACAACACGATGGTAGGACGATAGAATTTCTCAACAAGTCTTGATGCAACGATTCCGATTACACCTGGATTCCAGCCTTCTTTCGCAAGAACAAGCACCTCATTCTCTTCAGGTGGAAAACTCTCTTCTACCATCGCAATTGCTTCTTTCGTTATTTCATTTACGATCGCCTGGCGTTCTTTATTAACAGAATCAATTTCTTCGGCAAGCATGGCTGATTGGTCACGATCATCTGAAGTAAACAATTCAACTACAGGCATCGCTGAGCCGAGTCTTCCTGCAGCATTTACTCGAGGACCTACAGCAAATCCAACATCTTCTGCTGTTAAATCTTTTTCATAAAGCCCTGCAACTTTTAAAAGCTCCTGCAAGCCTATCTTATCTGTTTTGGATAAAGCTTCAATTCCAAGCTTAGCTATGATTCTATTTTCATCTACCAAAGGAACAAGATCTGCAATAGTTCCAATACATGCATAATCTAACAAGTGCATCGGTGGATTTCCATGTAAAGCATGAGCTACTTTAAACGCAACGCCGACACCAGCAAGACCAGAAAAAGGATAGGTACATCCGGGCTTTTTAGGGTTTATGATGCTATAGGCGTCTGGGAGTACAGGCGGAGCCTCGTGATGATCGGTAATAATGAAATCTAGCCCGATCTCTTTTGCGACTGCTGCTTCATGAACAGCCGATATTCCTGTATCTACTGTAACAACAAGTGTATATCCTTCATCCTTTGCTTTTCTTAATGCAGGCTCATTAGGGCCATAGCCTTCTGTAAACCGATTTGGAATATAATAATCGAAGTCTGCACCTAATTCTTTCAGTGCATAATACATAACCGTTGTACTGCTCACACCGTCTGCATCATAGTCACCAAAAATAAGGATTTTTTCATTTGATTCAACCGCTTTATGTATCCGATCAACACTCTCTTTCATGCCATCTAATAAAAATGGGTCATGAAATTGATTTGTATCTATCTTTAAAAAAGCTTGAGCTTTCTCAATAGAATCTATTCCACGTATCGCTAATAGATTTGCAATCAAAAGCGGAATATCCAGTTCTTGCGACAACCATTTTGCCTTTTCTTCCGAAGTTTCTTGAATCTTCCACCTCGTTCTAGGCTCTAGCATAAAAATCACCTCTTAACCTATTCATTATACAAAACAGGATAAGAGGTGACAATTTATGAATAATATTTAGTTTAGATTTCTGGTTCTGCTTCTACAGGACGTGACTTTTTACTCTTCATCTGCCTTGACTTAAGTACGTACCAAAGCTGTGATGCGATAAAGATTGAAGAATAAGCACCAAACGCTAATCCGATCAAAAGTGCAATTGAGAAGTTACGGATTGAGTCAGCACCGAATATTAACAACGCTACCGCTGCAATGATAACAGTAAGAACAGTATTTATTGAACGGGTAAGTGTTTCTCGAATACTTCTGTTAACGATTTCAGCTAGTTTTTCTTGTGTTTTAACTTTTTCCAATTTCATGTTCTCACGTATTCGGTCAAACGTTACGATCGTATCATTAATGGAATAACCAACGATTGTTAATACAGCTGCAATAAACGGCAGATCTACCTCAAGGCGGAGGATGCTGAATACCGCGATTATCATGAATGCATCATGAAGCAATGCAATTACAGCTGAAATTGCCATCGACCACTCAAATCTGAAGGCAACATAAATGATGATACCAACTGATGCAATCAACACAGCGATTAGCGCATTTTGAGCAAGTTCACGGCCGACTGTCGGCGTAACAGTACTCACACTTGGTGGTTCTCCGTATTTGTCTTCAAAATGTGTATTCAGCTTTGCAATTTCTTCTTTTGATAGTACACCTTTAAAAGCGACATTGGCTTGATCGTTCTTACCTGCAAGTACTACGGATTCAGGTTCAAGCCCTAATGATTTAAACTCTTCCTCTACTCTTTCGTTTGTAAGTGTCTCATTTGCTTGAATGTTTACACGTGATCCGCTTTCAAAATCAATACCAAGTTTTAGACCAATTGTTAACAATAAGATGATTCCTGCAGCTGTCAGGAGAGCAGAGATAATAAAGTAAAGGTTTCTGTTTTTTACGAAGTCATAATTAAAGCTCACGGATGTCACTCTCCTTTACACCGAACAAACCTGGCTTTTTATCCATTATTCGGGACTGTACCCATAAACCTAGGAATAGTCTTGTTCCAAACACGGCAGTGATAAAACTCGCCAGAACAGATATGATTAATACTAAAGCAAACCCTTTTACTGAACTTGTCCCATAGGCAAATAGTACTGCTGCAGCAAGTATTGTTGTGATATTAGCATCAAATATGGTCGTGAACGAACGGCGGTTACCAGCTTTAAAGGCACTCAAAACTGATTTTCCGCTTTTTAACTCTTCCTTGATTCGCTCATAAGTGATGATGTTTGCATCAACTGCCATCCCTACACCTAAGATGAGAGCAGCGATACCAGGCAACGTTAATACCCCATTCATCAAATAGAATATCGCTAAGATTAAATAGATATAAATGGATAAGGTTAATACTGCAATAATTCCCGGTACACGATAGAAAATCAACATGAACAAGAAGATCGCAGCAATACCGATAAAGCCTGCAAGGATAGTTTCATCCAAGGCTTTTTCACCAAATTTAGCACCCACTGAAGTGGAATAAATCTCATCAAGTTTAACAGGAAGTGCCCCTGCATTTAAAATCTTTGCCAGACTCTGTGCTTCTTCAACTGAGAATTGTCCTGTTATTGTTACATCTTCTTGAGTCAATACTTCATTAACATAAGGAGCAGAAATATATTTTGGCTCTTTTCCAGCCATCTCTTTTTTAACTTCTTCTTTAAATGAGTCCCCTTTTTCATAATCCAGCCAGATAACTAAACGGTTTTCTCCCTGTGCCTGGCGCTTTAGGATCTCTTCAGTTACTTTAGCAAATTTACCAGCATCTTTAAGTTTTAAAGACACGATTGGTTTATTGCTGTTGGGTTCGAATGTTTGCTTTGCACCGTTCCCCTTCAGGTCGGAACCATCAAGGAGTACTTTGTCATCTACATCACGGAATGTTAGTTCAGCTTGTGTGGAAAGTAGTTCACGTGCTTTGTTCTGATCTGATACCCCAGCTAGCTGTACACGGATACGGTTATCTCCTTCGATTTGGATCTCAGGTTCTGATACTCCAAGAACATTGATACGGCTGTTCAATGCTTCGACAGTACTCTTTAGCGTATCTTCTGTAATCTTTTGACCTTTTTTGACTGGTTTTACTTCATACAACACTTCAAACCCGCCTTGAAGGTCAAGTCCAAGCTTTGTACCTTTTACAATCTTTTCTGTTGTTAGCCCTATAAGTGCGGCAAACATAAGAAGCACCACAAAAAAGATAACAATCTTACCTCGTTTTACCACTTCAAGAAACCTCCTTCATGCTGCATCAAAAAACAACACTATGTATAAGTACGAATACTAATCCTTCCCATTATAGCGATTGTTGTTTTTTTCTGTCAATTTGTCCTAGAAATATTCATAAATAAAACACAAAAAAAATAAAAGTGAGGCTGAAAACATCACTTTTATTTCTTAACGTCCGCTGTATAGGACTGGATCGTAAGCCAAGTCATAAAATCATTAAGTGAAAGAGACAGAATGTAATCTACTAATGTATGCAGACGAGGATCTTCTTTCTTTTTCTTTAACCTCGCCAAAACACAATTCCAAATCTCTTCCTCAGTAACACTTTCATACCCCATGTAATGAAATTCTTCTTTTTTACTTTGAACTGCAGGCTGAACTTCATCTTTCCATTCTGTAAAATGTATGTTTTCCACATTCACACTCCCTTTCAAAATGAAACAAGCTGTCATGACGGTTCACTCATCATGCATATAGTTAATTATGAGATTGTCCCAGAAAGGACAGGTTAACATGACTAAACAAACACTCGTACAAGGAACTTTATTGCTTATTTTAGCGGGGCTGATCACACGAATTCTTGGCTTCGTGAATCGCATTGTTATGGCCAGGGTAATGGGACATGAAGGTGTCGGACTATACATGATGGCAGTTCCGACTTTTTTGCTTGCTGTAACTCTAACCCGGCTAGGACTTCCTGTCGCTATATCAAAACTTGTCGCAGAGGCTGATGCAACAGGGGATCGAACAAAGGTTAAGAAAATTTTAATCGTATCTTTAGCGATTACGGGAGTTTTAAGCCTCATCATAACGATAGGTTTGTTTATTGCTGCTCCATTGTTGGCTAAGCATTTTTTTACTGATGATCGCACGTTATGGCCTTTACTTGCAATTGCACCTGTAGTTCCTGTTGTTGCCGTTTCATCCGTTTTACGGGGTTATTTTCAAGGCCTTCAAAATATGCGGCCATCCGCATATTCACAAGTCATTGAACAAGTTGTTAGGATCGCCCTGGTTGCACTCCTTACAGGATTGTTCCTTCCATACGGTGTACATTTCGCTGCAGCCGGAGCCATGATATCTGTCATCATCGGAGAATTGGCATCTTTACTATACATGTTTTCCATGTTCAAAGTTAAAAAGAAGATGCGCATCCGAAAAGGTTTTTTCAAACAATTGAAACAAGGTCATCAAACACTTAGGGATTTGTTGAATATCGCACTTCCTACGACAGGAAGTCAACTGATCGGATCGGTGTCATACTTTTTTGAACCGATCGTTGTTGCTAACAGTTTAGCGATTGCAGGTGTTACAACTGCTGTTGCAACTGCGCAATACGGGGAACTAGCAGGCTATGTAATCCCTTTGTTATTTTTGCCAACGTTCATTACCTATTCGCTTTCCGTTTCTCTAGTCCCTGCTATAAGTGAAGCGAACGCACAAAAAAAATACCATCTCATTGAGCATAGACTTAATCAGGCATTAAAACTGTCAATGCTTTCTGGTGGTATAGCCGTAGTTATCTTATATGTTTTCGCGGTGCCGATCATGGATTTAATGTACAATTCACCAGCATCAGCTTCCTATGTAAAAATCATGACACCATTTTTCTTTTTTCTTTATTTTCAAGGTCCTCTACAAGCTGTTCTTCAGGCACTCGATCTTGCAAGATCCGCTATGATCAACAGCCTGATTGGTGCTTTAGTAAAGCTTGCAGCAATCTTTGCACTTGCTACTCGTCCTGAATTCGGCATTATGGGTGCCGCGCTTGCTATAGTCATCAGCATTGTAGTCGTAACATTGCTTCACTTTGCCACCGTTATTAAAGCCATCAGCTATACGATTGTGATTAAGGATTTTGCATATTCTCTGTTTTCAATCTTTATTACAGGTGCTGGTGCAGTCTATCTATACCGCTTCATGATGCCGAAGTTCCCTCCTGTTCAAGGCCTCGTAATATGCATAACAGCTACTTGCGGAATTTATTTATTCACGCTCATCTTCTTCAGGCTTTTAGGAAAAGATGATCTAAAGCATATACCTATTATTAAAAGATGGATTTAAAACAGCCAATAAAGGCTGTTTTATTTTTTGATTGTTCCCTTCAGGTCATCTCATATACCATCTTCATTGACAAGTTGATGGGAGTGTACAGTTATTTTTTTTCATTCTTTTCGTCCACGTATAAGGATCCATCCTCATTTAACGTACAAAAAGAAATGCTTTTTACATCTTTAAATCCAACTTTTTTTAATTCCTGCCTTAGCCAAAACGCAGTTTTATCTACTTTTTCTAAATTGTCTTCTAAAACTTTTCCGTCCAGCACAAGAGGAAGGATCATTTGCAGAGGACTTCTTTCAGTGTCCTCGTTCTTTTTGATAACTGACAACTTACCAGTTGTTTCTAATACGCCAAATTCGACCTCATTCAGGCTTCTAATATTATTTTCCCTTAACTGTGTTAGCAGGTCATCAAAATTATATCTCTGTTTTCGCATTTCTTGTTCGTCTACTTTTCCTTTTTTAATGATGACTGAAGGCTTACCGTCAACAAGCTCTCTCATCTTTCGGCTTTTTAAGGAGATGATTGCCAAGATAAGCTGTATACCGAGCAAGACAAAGATAGAAACAAGGGAATTTACCATTGGAATTTTTGGGTCTTCAATTGAAATAACGGCTAACTCAGCGATCATGATGGATACGACAAAGTCGATCACTGATAACTTACCGATTTCCCTTTTACCCATCATACGAAAAACCACAACAATTAAAAAATATATAAAAAGCGTTCTGAAGATAATCGTATATAACTCCATAAATTCCCCTCCTTCCATGTTATTTCTTTGTTAGTGTGGCACAGATATCAAAAATCATGATACGAAGGTTTTGCCAAGTATTGAAATTATGGAAAGTAGAGGGAAAATCGATTGCTTGTACTTCTAATTCTATTTAAAGATGAATAAGGTATAAAGAAAGCTTGTGGATAAGGAGGATCAAGATGGGGATGAAACATATGTTTTCTTCAATGGGACGCGGTTTGGCAGCAATTCTTCTTATGATTATGGTTTGCAGTTTAGTTCTTTCACTTTTATTGCGATTTACCGGCCTGACAGAGTCGTCATTAAAATGGGTAACAATTGGATTATCTTTTTTATCTTTATTTATCGGAGGATTTATTTCAGGGAAAAAAGGACAAAGCAAAGGCTGGCTGCTCGGTGGTGGAACAAGTCTTCTGTTTTCATTTCTTGTTTTTCTCATACAGTATTTAGGGTATCAAAGTACATTTAACTCATCGCAATATATGTACCATGCTCTGTTCTTTGTATTAGCGATGATCGGAGGAATAATGGGTGTTAATTTGAGCAGTCATAAACAATCATATAAATAAGACCCGTCGATCGACGGGTCTTATTTTTTCTTTATAATGCAGCTTCTTCTTTCACTTCACGGATAGCATTACGATCAAATGTTAATTTAGCACCATCATTTGAACGAATAACTGCGATCGTATCATCAATACTCTCTAATGTTCCGTGTAAACCGCCAATTGTTACAACTTTGTCGCCTTTTTTCAGGTTAGACTGCATATCTCTAACAGCTTTTTGTCTCTTTTGCTGTGGACGGATTAGCAGGAAATAAAAAATTGCAAACATAAAAATAATCGGCAATAAACTCTTAATTGCATCCATTCTTTCTTCACCCCTTTCTATTAGTTAAAAATTACGGGCATTCGGTTTGTTAAAGCCATACATTTCAAAAAATTCGTTTCTAAAGTCAAGAAGTCTGTCTTCCATAATTGCTTGTCTGACTTGCTTCATTAAGTTTACCAAAAAATAAAGATTATGGTAACTTGTTAATCTAAAACCGAAAGTTTCGTTCGCTTTTACTAGGTGACGGATATAAGCTCTGGAATAAGTACGGCATACGTGACAGTCACAATTTTCATCGATCGGACGGAAATCACGGGCATATTTGGCATTTCGTACGACAAGCCTTCCTTCACTTGTCATACATGTTCCATTTCTCGCAATACGTGTCGGCAATACACAATCAAACATGTCTATTCCTCGAATAGCTCCATCGATTAATGAGTCTGGAGAGCCCACACCCATGAGGTAACGCGGTTTGTTCTCTGGCAAATGCGGCGTTGTGAAATCCAGAACACGATTCATCACTTCTTTTGGTTCTCCAACAGACAAACCTCCGACCGCATATCCAGGAAAATCTAAAGAAACGAGGTCACGAGCGCTTTGCTTTCGAAGTTCTTCATATTCCCCGCCTTGAACGATGCCGAATAATGCTTGATCTTGTGGTCGAGCATGCCCTTTTAAACAACGTTCAGCCCATCTGCTTGTACGTTCTACCGAAGACTTCATATATTCATATTCAGCCGGATAAGGAGGACATTCATCGAAAGCCATCATTATATCAGACCCTAAAGCATTTTGAATTTCCATAGCACCTTCAGGACTCAGGAAAAGCTTCTCACCGCTAAGATGGTTTCTAAAATGAACGCCTTCTTCTTTTATTTCTCTTAGATCACTTAAAGAAAAGACTTGAAAGCCTCCAGAATCAGTAAGGATCGGACGGTCCCAGTTCATAAATTTATGCAGTCCGCCAGCTTCTTTAACGATATCATGACCTGGTCTCAGCCATAAATGATACGTGTTGCTCAAGATGATTTCAGCACCCAGTTCTTTCAGCTCTTCAGGACTCATCGTTTTAACAGTAGCTAACGTGCCTACAGGCATAAAGATCGGAGTTTCAAATGAACCGTGCGGTGTATGTACTTTACCAAGCCTTGCACCGGACTGTTTACATGTTTTTATTAATTCATAAGTTACAGCTGGTTTCATTATAAAGATTATCCCCCTTAAAGTATAAGCATCGCATCACCGAAACTGAAAAAACGATACTTTTCTTCAACGGCTTCTTTGTATGCTTCCATAACAAACTCTTTAGTTGCAAATGCACTTACCAGCATAATTAAAGTCGATTTGGGTAAGTGAAAATTCGTAATCAATCCATCAATAGCTTTAAATTCATACCCTGGATAAATAAATATATCTGTCCATCCAGAATCTTCTTCAAACTTTCCATCAAATTTATTTGCAACAGTCTCTAACGTACGTGTGCTTGTAGTCCCAACCGTAATAATTCTTCCGCCTGATTCACGTACATGATTTAACAGCTCAGCTGTTCCTTTTGTAATTTGGTAAAACTCTGCATGCATGTCGTGTTCAAGAATATCCTCGACACTTACAGGTCTGAACGTTCCAAGACCTACATGCAGCGTAATAAAAGTTACGTGAACACCAGACGCTTTGATTTCTTCTATCATTTCTTCAGTAAAATGCAAACCTGCGGTAGGAGCTGCTGCTGATCCTTGATGAACTGCATACACGGTTTGATAACGATCTTTTTCTTCAAGCTGTTCCTTAATATAAGGAGGGAGCGGCATCTGGCCGAGATCATCTAATAGTTCATAAAAGATTCCCGAATAGATAAATTTAAGATGTCTTCCCCCATGATCGCTCTCACCTACACAAACCGCCTTCAGCTTTCCATCACCAAACGTGATTTCGGTTCCCGTTTTCACTCTTTTTGCTGGCTTAACAAGCGTTTCCCAAGTATCCTGACCTTCTTCTTTTAAGAGCAGAATCTCTACTTTAGCTCCAGTATCCGTCTTTTGGCCAAATAATCTGGCAGGAAGGACTCGTGTATCATTTAATACGAGGCAGTCTCCCTTTTTTAAATGGCTCTTCAAATCGTAAAAATGTTCATGTTCTATACGTCTGTTTTCTTTATCAAGCACCATCAGCCTTGATGAAGTTCTGTTCTCTAGTGGTGTTTGAGCAATCAGTTCCTCTGGCAGATGAAAATCAAAATCATTTACTTTCATTGATATAATTCCTGCTTTCTATTTAAATCGTCCAATAATCATAAAGATAAGGGAAAGTACAACGCTGATGATAATAGAGGTCATTATAGGAAAATAGACTGTCGTGTTTCCTTTTTTCCACACCATGTCTCCTGGGAGTTTCCCAATGAACGTACCTATTAATCCTATAATAATCAGAACAATCCCTGCAATAATAAAAAGCCGGTTCATTCAGTGGACGCCTCCAGTCCAAAATATTGATAGGCCTGTTCAGTTACCATTCTCCCTCTAGGAGTCCGCTGCAAGAAACCAATCTGCAGAAGATATGGTTCATATACATCTTCAATCGTCATGGATTCTTCACCGATCGTTGCAGATATGGTTTCAAGACCTACAGGACCACCTTTGTATGTATGAATGATCCCTAGTAATAATTTATGGTCAATATGATCTAAACCTAAACGGTCAACCTGAAGCAGCTCCAGTGCTTTTTGGCAAATCGGCAGTGAAATCATATCTTTGCCCTCGACTTGGACAAAATCCCGTACTCTTCTTAAAAGTCTATTTGCGATCCTTGGTGTTCCTCTTGATCTTCTAGCGATTTCTTCAGCCGAAAGATCATCCACTTTAATTCCAAACACATCGCCGGTACGTCTCACGATTTCAGAAAGTTCATCTGGCTTATAGTACTCCAGTCTTGCCATCACTCCAAAACGGTCTCTAAGCGGCGCAGACAAAGATCCAGCTCTTGTTGTAGCACCGATAAGTGTAAATGGCGGCAGATCCAAACGCACAGATCTGGCGACTTCACCTTTGCCAATAACAATGTCTAAACAAAAGTCTTCCATCGCAGAATACAATATCTCTTCTATTGCACGTGATAGCCTGTGAATTTCATCAATAAAGAGCACATCGCCCGGTTCAAGAGATGTCAGTATGGCAGCAAGGTCTCCAGGCCGTTCGATTGCAGGACCGCTTGTCGTACGAAGGTTAACTTCCATCTCATTCGCGATAATTGAAGCAAGCGTCGTCTTTCCAAGACCAGGAGGACCATAAAGAAGCACATGGTCCAACGGCTCATTTCTTAGTCTTGCAGCTTTAATAAATACCTTAAGGTTATCCTTAACTGATGATTGACCGATGTATTCATCCAAGGCCTCGGGACGCAGACTTAGTTCCATGACCGCTTCATCCTTGCGTTCTTCTGAAGAAACTATTCTCTCTTCCATCCATCCTCACGTCCTTATGCATTCATTAACTTTTTTAAAGCTGCTTTTACATACTCATTCGCAGACATTTTTTCTTTCTTTAACTCAGGTAAAACTTTTTGTATTTCTTTTCTTCCATATCCTAGAACCGTTAGAGCTTCTATCGCCTCATCGAGTTCGTCACCTGTAGTCTCAACTTCTGCAAAAAGACCTTCCGTTATATCGGCATCAGCGAAAATTGACACTTTCCCTTTCAAATCTAATATCATTTGGCGGGCCGTCTTTTTGCCAACACCCGGAAACTTAGTTAAAAACTTTTCATCTTCATGTTCAATCGCATTTACAACTTGTTCCGGCTGTCCGAATGCAACAATTGCTAAAGCGCCTTTTGGACCAATTCCAGAAACATTTAAAAGTTTTAAAAACAGATCCCGTTCTTTTCTATTAATAAATCCATATAAAGCCAGTACATCTTCTCTGACATAATGATACGTGTAAACACTTCTTTGTTCGTTCATTTTATATATGAATGGGTTCGGACAAATTATTTTATACCCGATACCATTATTATTGATAACAATGTATTCCGCCGTTATGTAATCTACATTTCCTGTAATGCTTTCTATCAATTTTTTCTCCCCTTAACTCATTACCCGAGCGTATGTTTCTATTTCTTATTGTAACATAGCGCACCCCTTAATTCCTTACAAAAAGAGAATTTGAACAGGCGCATATTATCACTTCAGAGAGATTCACCGCTCTAATAATGAATTGGCAAGTTGCAGAAACGGGAAAAATTAAATTTCTAATGCTTCCGCTGCGGTATGCACTAAAAAATCAAACACCACTTATCCTCATCGAACAGCATTTTCATTTCTTTTCAAAAGATAAAAAAAAGAGAACAGCGAACTGTTCTCTTACAATCTAACGATTATTCTCGAAAGGACGTTTTATCGCATTCCCAAGGTTGCTGCCTGCATTTACAATGTCTTTCATGATTCCACGGACATCGGTATCTACTTCCGTGTAGGCACGGCCATCACGCAGATCATTATCGACAGTTTCAATACGGTCAACAATCTTTTGATCTGAAACAACTTTTACATCACGATCTTGTGCCATCTTAGCTGTGGTTTCCCTGACTTTTTTCGTCAGTTCTTCCTTTTTGTTCTCCTTCGTGTCTACTCCTACAATGACGTTGTTATCCTCAAGAATAACGTGAGCATCGTCTACACCACGAATGTCATTTACCTTATTGGCGATACGTTCAGCAAGTGCACCATCATAATCCTCGTGATAGGTTGAGGTATGATCTTTTGTATCTCGATCTGCCATATCGGAAATGAATCCACTGCCTCGGTCAAGGTCACCGCGATTATCACCCTCATTTGAATAATATCCAATTGGGCGAACATCGTTGTCATTCCTGTCCTGAGATTCATTTACACCGTTACAGCCCACAAGTCCTCCAGCGAGTATTGTAAAGGCGAGCGTTTTCGCTATTGTTTTCAATGGAAAAACCTCCTTTCACCTATTAGGGTGGCAAGAGGAGGCTTGAAATAATCTGTTAAATGTAGGATGAAATCAATATATCTTATTTAAGATTCTATCCACGAATTTTTTTCTGTGCGAAAAATCACGTAGCGTAAACTTTTCTACACCTTCAATCATCTCTTGGTCTCCAGATTTCAGTGCACGGTTCCACTCTCTATATAAATCAGTTGGGAAGACCAAGCAAATAACGAACCACTTTTTATTAAACCATTTCAAATAATCCTGATTGCCCATTTCTTCCATTTTCGAATAAGACCAATACCAAAAAGGAAGTATCCGATTGGCATATTGAAGCCAGTCATAAGCTTGCGGCACAGCTGCAAAAAGGTCAAAATCAATAAGATATGCTTCCTTAGACTTTTCTCTATTCAGTACAAAATTGTGAGGCGCAACATCACCATGTGTGATTTCTCTTCTTTTATGTGCTTTTTGTTCAAGGGATTCAACAGCAGAGTGATCAAAATGATCCAAGCACCATTTCCCCCACATAAGAATCTCTGGTATCAAAGGCTGCATCTCTTTACTCCATCTGGCTTTTTTGGCATGATATTTGAATGCATCATATCTTTCACTCCATTTCTTATAGAGTGAATAAGATGAAAGACTGTTATATACATCAGACGGCAGATTTTTTGAAAAGCTGTGAAATCTACTTATAGCATCCATTCCGGCAATAACGTCTTTCTGATTGCCGAAATGAAGACCATCTCCTTTGTAAAATGGCATGATAGCCCAAAAGTATTCCCCAAATTGGATATAACGTTTATTGTTCGGAAACACGGTATACGTCCCCATAATTCTCGGTTTCTGACCTTTATACATTTTCGAGACCTTCAATTGTTTCCTGCATGTTTCTTCACGCCGAAATCCTTTTAAAACATACTTTCCTTCTAATGTTTTTATCCAAATTACATTATCACGAAAAAAGCCAAAATCAACAATGTCGAAACCGACCTCTTTCATCTTTTTTAAAAAAAGACGATCTCCATGGAAACCGTCTCTATTACCCCTATTCATTTTCGTCCAAGTCCTCTGCATCACCTTGTTCAGATTCACGAGATTGAGCTTGAGAATAAGGATTTGGCATATTACCCATACCTTGGCCTTGTGGCATCATTTGGCCGAACTGTGGCATCCCACCGTTTTGAGGAATTCCCATCTGACCTATTTGAGGCATTCCTGGCATCATACCCATCTGACCCATTTGCGGCATTCCTGGCATCGTGCCCATCTGACCCATCTGTGGCATTCCTGGCATCATGCCCATCTGGCCCATCTGTGGCATTCCTGGCATCGTGCCCATCTGACCCATCTGCGGCATTGCTTGCATCGTGCCCATCTGACCCATCTGTGGCATCCCTGGCATCATGCCCATCTGGCCCATCTGCGGCATTCCTGGCATCGTGCCCATCTGACCCATTTGCGGCATTGCTTGCATCGTGCCCATCTGACCCATCTGTGGCATTCCTGGCATCATGCCCATCTGATCCATTTGTGACATCCCTGGCATCATAGCCATTGGCTGCATTCCCATTTGTGACATATCACCGGTTGGCATACCCATTGGCTGCATGCCCATCGGCATACCTTGCTGAGATTGCGGTCCACCTGGGGAATATTCACCAGCTGGCATTAAATCCATATCAGAGTCTGGAAATTCACCAAAAGGCATTCCGCCCTGTTGCATTCCTGTACCTTGCTGCCCGCTCTGAGGGTATCCGCCGCCATATAGCTGCGGCATTCCACTGAACCCTTGCGGAGGCATCATCCCATAGCCTTGCGGAATAGGTGAATAGGTTTGCGGTTTAGGGAACATCGGCGGCATTGAACCATACATATTTTGCATCATTCCTGAAGATTCTTCCATTAAAAATGGATGTTTATTCGGTTGATAGCTGTCTTTCCCGGAAGGATATAAACCATGTTTGCCTGAAACATTCGGTTGATTTGCTATGTTTGGCTGATTTGCTATGTTTGGTTGATTTGCAATATTCGGTTGATTCGCTATGTTGGGTTGATTTGCTATGTTCGGCTGATTAGCCATATTAGGCAAGTTTGCTGCATTAGGATAACCCATCGGAACATAATGACCAAGGTTTGAGGATTCCATCATTCCTGCAAAATCTTTGTCATGCAAAGGCGCCATTGGTGCTTTCATTGGAGCAGTATAGGTATCCTTTTTCATTGGAACATCTTTGTGTTCCATCTTTGGTGATGGTTTCATCGGTGCTGGCTTCATTTCCTTTTTCGCAGGTGCTGGTTTCATCGGCGCCGGCTTCATTGGTGCCGGCTTCATTTCTTTCTTTAGTGGTGCAGGTTTCATCGGCGCTGGCTTCATTGGTGCAGGTTTCATTTCTTTCTTCGGTGGTGCAGGTTTCATTGGTGCCGGCTTTGGTTTTTCCTGAATAGGTGCAACTGGTGCTTCTTGAACAGGAGCCATAGGTTTAGGCTGTTCCTTTATGGGTGCTTCTTTCTTAACTCCCGGCATTTTTATAGGGATCTTAATCTTTTCCCCCCGCTCGATTACATCCGTTCTTGAAAAACCAGGATTTGCTTTTCTTAGTTCATTCACAGGAACATCATATTTTTCAGCTATTTTGTCAAGTGTGTCCCCTTTTTGCACAATGTGAATTCTCACGCTGCAAAACTCCCTCCTGCCAAATTTCCTTACAGTATATGAACATTTGGGCATATTGCTACATCTTATTGAAGTGTCATTAATTATTCCTTTATCACTTTATGCCTGTTAAAAGGAGGATATGACAGGAGGTGAATTCATTACATCATGCGGTTTAAAGCGATTATTGCATATTTTTTTGTTTCCTCATCTACAGAGATAATATTTTGAGGTTTTCCTTCAATGATGTTTTCCAATGACCATAGCAGATGAGCCAAATCAATACGATTCATCGTTAAACACGGACAAAGATTTGGATTTAGCGATACTATTTCCTTATCAGTAAACTGTGCTGCCAGACGATTAACGAGATTCATCTCAGTTCCCACCGCCCATTTTGTTCCAGGGTTTGCATTTTTAATCGTTTCAATAATGTAATGAGTGGAACCATTATAGTCACTTGCCCTTACAACTTCGTGAGTACATTCTGGATGTACAATGATTTGAAAATCTGAATGATTTTGTCTGAATTCTTGGATTTGTTTGACTGTAAACTTTTCATGAACAGAACAATGCCCTTTCCATAAAATCACCTTGATATCTTCCAGATCAGAACCTTCATAGATTAATTTGTTTTGGATGGGATCCCAAACAGCCATGTCTTGAAGTTTAATACCAAGATCAAATGCTGTATTTCGTCCTAAGTGCTGATCTGGTAAGAAGAGAAGTCTTTCTTTTTGTTGAAATGCCCATCTAACCATAGATTTAGCATTTGAAGAAGTAACTGTAGCCCCTCCATTTTTACCGCAAAACGCTTTGATATCAGCTGTTGAATTGACATAAGTTAAGGGAAGAATGGTATCGCCAAATAATTTAGTTAGTTCTATCCATGCTCTTTCTGTTTGATGTATATCAGCCATATCAGCCATTGAACACCCTGCTTTCAAATCAGGAAGGATGACTGTTTGATTGGGATGGCTTAACATATCCGCCGTTTCTGCCATAAAATGAACACCGCAAAAAACAATATAATCAGCTTTACTATTTTGTGCAGAAATTCTGGCCAGTTGCAGTGAATCACCTGTAACATCAGCAAATTGAACCACTTCATCTTTTTGATAGTGATGGGCTGGCAAAAATAATTTATCTCTCAACTGATCCTTTATTTCTTTAATCCTCATCTCCATTTCGGAAGTAGTCATTTTAGAGTAATGATCTGGTATGGCTGCAGCAGTCTTAATAAATGTTTCTAAAATACTCATGCTTTTACGGCTCCTTTAACGTTTAAGCTAATATCAAGCGCTTTGTTTGAGTGTGTGAGAAAACCTAAAGATATATATTGAACGCCTGTTCTGGAGTATGCATCTATCGCATCAAGTTCAATGCCACCAGAAGCTTCTGTTACAATTCCTTGTGGTACATGTTTTAGTCTTTGAATAATTTCTTCAGGTGTACAATTATCAAACATGATGATGTCAGCACCTGCTGATACAGCTTCAATCACCTGCTCTTCTGTTTCTGTTTCCACTTCAATTTTTATTGTGTGGCCTAATTTTTCACGAGCTGTCTCTAATGCTTCTTGGATAGATGAAAATCCTGCAAGATGATTATCCTTAAACATAACCGTGTCATACAATCCAAATCGATGATTATAGCCACCGCCACAGCGCACAGCATATTTTTCAAGCATTCTTAATCCTGGTGTTGTCTTTCGTGTATCACATATGCGTGTTCTTCCATTCGCAAGGGAAACAGCTTGTGCCGTGACAGTTGCAATTCCAGAAAGCCTCTGCAATAGATTTAATAATACTCTCTCACCAGTCAAGATACTTTTTCTTCTGCCCTTGATTCCTGCCAAAATCATTCCGGGTTCGATATAATCACCATCTTTTATATAGAGATTTGTCTGAATACTTGGATCAATTAATTCATATCCAAGAGTCAGAACTTCATATCCAGCAAATATTCCACTCTCTTTTGCTATTATGGAAGCTGTAATCTCTGTTTCATCATGAAAAAGATCTGCTGATAAGTCGCCAGTCCCAATGTCTTCAATTAAGAATTCCTGCAGTTGCTTCTTTAGTAGTAAATGATTCATCACGCAGTACACTCCTTATTATCTTTTTTTGTTCCCACTCTTTTAGTGCGAAGGGAAAGTCTTTTCGATAATGACTCCCTCTGCTTTCCTTTCGTTTTAGACAGCTGGTTACCGTTAACCAAGCCATTGTCTGCATATTTAATCTTTTGATTGCCGCTATAGGCTGTTCAAGAAGAGCAGGATTGAAATTCTCTAACTGCAATTTATATTCAGCTTTTTTCAGACCCTCTTCCTCTCTGCAAATCCCAGCATATTTATCCATTATTTCTTGGATATCGGTTATTTCAAGAAGAGCATCATTTGAAGAGCTGCCTGCAGAATAGGATTCTTGCATGAATGAAAAGGAGAATGGAGGTATCCTTTCATGCTTTACAGAAAGAATATATTGAGCTGTTTGTTTAGCAAATACTGCACCTTCCAGCAAAGAATTGCTCGCAAGTCTGTTCGCTCCATGAACACCTGTGTTTGCACATTCACCAACAGCATACAAACCTCCTAGAGATGTTCTACCAAATAGGTCAGTCTTAATTCCTCCCATCGTAAAATGGGCACCTGGAGTTACAGGGATGAAACCAGCGTCTAGAGATATTCCAGCATTTTCACACAATGCAGTTACTCCCGGAAACTTTTTTTTGAAATTAGAGATCCCTTTTATATCTAAAAATACAGAAGTTCTTTGATAATGAATCTTCTCAAATATTCTTCTGGAAACAATGTCTCTTGGTGCAAGGTCTTTCAATGGGTGTACCTCTTCCATAATAGGAGATCCGTTTGAGTCTACTAGAACTCCACCCTCACCTCTTACAGCTTCAGTAATCAAACCGCTTATTTTTTCACTTTTTAATAATGTAGGATGGAATTGAACAAATTCTAAGTCTGCAAGTTCAGCCCCAGCACGGTAAGCCATACATACTGCACTTCCGTCAGATCCATATGCATTTGATGTTGCAGAAAAGATTCCTGCATAGCCACCTCCGGCTAAAATGGTATGAGTGGATTTGTATAAAGTGATCCTGCCATCATCATCCTTACAATAAACGCCATAACAATTACCGTTTGCAGCCAGCAAATCAACAGCATATTGACCCGTTTCGACTCTCACTTTGCCACTAACACGACCAATTAAGGTCTCCATGATCTTCTTTCCTGTCTGATCACCGCCAGCGTGTACAATTCGATTGCGAAGGTGGCCGCCTTCTTTTCCTAACAAAAATTGTCCCTTACAGTTACGGTCAAACGGAACTCCCCAAGAGGAAAGAGAATCAATAACCTTATTTCCTTCTTTCACAAGAAACTCGGTCATTTCCGGATCGTTATGAAACTGTCCGGCTTGAAGGGTATCCATATAATGTTCTTGCCATTTATCATTCAGGTCAATAACAGCTGAGATTCCGCCTTGTGCTAAATATGAATTTGAATGCTCAATCTCAGACTTTGTGATAACTATCACATTCTTGCTCATACTTAAGTATTCAGCAGCTATTAAACCGGCAATGCCACCTCCGATAATTATTACTTCTGCTTCAACTATGTCCAATCATAAACACCTCGACTTTACATGTGTCTTGACACCTATATTTACATAGAATTAAACTTGTTACAAGAATTTTATTATTTAATGAGGTGAACGCCTTGGTATATCTGGATTATGCAGCTACAACACCTATGTCAGAAAATGCTATTGAAGCATTTATCCATACTTCAAGAAATTACTTTGAAAATACAGAGAGTCTGCACGATGGCGGGATGCACGCGAAAGAGCTATTAGAACATGCTCGAAAAGCTCTTGCAAAAGCGATTGGGAAAGAGTCAAACGGAATTTATTTTACGGGGGGAGGATCCGATGGGAACTTTTTAGCTATCACATCTTTAGCGTTTGGTGCAAAACAAAAAGGAAGACATATCATTACATCTAATGTTGAGCATCCATCTGTTGAGTACGCTCTAGAGTTTTTAAAAGAACAAGGGTTTGTGGTTACTCGGGTTCCTGTAGATCCATCAGGAACGATAAGCATTGATCGTATAAAGAAAAATGTAAGACCTGATACTATATTAGCTACTATACAGCATGTAAATAGTGAAACAGGGATTAAACAAGATCTGAAGTCTATAAGTTATTTTCTTAAAAGAAACAATATCTTGTTTCACAGTGACTGTGTTCAATCTTTTTCAAAAGTAGACAACTTTAATTTCATAAACATAGATTCATTTACTGTTTCAGCACACAAAATTCATGGTCCTAAAGGAACAGGAGCTGTATATATATCACCGTCTATCCACATATCACCACTTCTTGCAGGGGTCACACATGAACGCGGATTTAGGCCTGGAACAGTTGATCTCCCGTCTATCGTTTCTTTTGTGACGGCTGCTGAAGAATCTTTAAACAACCAATCCTCTCATTATGATCATGTAGCAAAAATGCGAAAACTGTTTATTTCACTTATACTAAATAACAAGGATGTTATTTTAGAAGGAAGTAAGGATGGTTCACCATTTATTATTCCATTAAGAGTTAGAGGAATAGAGGGACAAATTGTTATGCAGGAACTCAGCAGAAGAAAGATTGCTGTTTCCACAGGATCTGCCTGCAAGAATGGACAACAATCCCCTTCTAAAACCTTACTTGCTCTTGGACGGACTGATAGTGAGGCACATGGTCTCGTACGAGTTTCGTTGAGTCACCTCACTACTGCAAAAGATATTCACACAATCTACAAAGCGCTAAATGAGATAACGGATCAATTTTTATCAATTAGAGAGGTTGCATTAAAATGAATAAGACAGAAAAATTAAAAGGCGATGATAGAAGAACACAGCTTGTAAGCTGGCTAAAGGAATCTTCAGAACCATTAAGCGGTTCATCACTCGCAGCAAAGACAAATGTCAGCAGACAAGTAATTGTACAAGATATGTCGCTTTTAAAGGCAAGCGGTGAACCCATTATGGCAACTGCTCAAGGTTATATTTATATAAAACCCGATAAAGGAAATTCATTCTCTTGCGTTGTCGCATCTGTTCATTCACCTGAAGAAACAATCGAAGAATTATATACAATTGTAGATCATGGCGTAACGGTTGAAGATGTAACTGTTGATCATCCTGTTTATGGTGATATTAAAGCATCGCTTAAACTTTCAAATCGTAATGATGTAGAGGATTTAATGAAGCGACTAAAGGAAACCAATGCTCCTCTTCTAAGTGAGCTTACAGAAGGGATACACATGCACACCCTATCTGCCGATTCTAAAGAGAAATTAGATAAAGCATGCTCTTCATTGCGCAAAAAGGGTTACTTATTATAAGCGAAAACGAACAAAAACCAGCAGGTTACTATCCGCTGGTTTCTTACAATTAAGCTCCTGTTCCTACTACCTCAACTCTTTCAACCGTTTCCATTCGATTTAATGTTGCTAGTAAGTCTTTAATATCTCCTTGCAGCATATTCGTTTCAATCGTGAGTGTAATATGCGCCCGTCCTTGGAGAGGAATTGTTTGATTGATGGTCAAAACATTGCACCCTTGTGAAGCAACAACCGTAAGAAGACTTGAGAGAGCACCGGATCTGTCTTCAAGATGGAGGGACAGGGTAATAATCTTTTCCTTCACCATCGTGTGGAACGGAAAAATCCCATCACGATATTTATAAAAGGCACTGCGGCTCAAACCTACTTTTTCAGCAGCTTCAGCAACAGTTTTTACTTTACCGCGATCTAACAAAGATTTAGCTTCTAAAGCTTTTTGCATAGATTCTGATAAGACATCTTCTCTTACCATATAGTACTGTTTATCATTTTTCATAAGAATTTCCTCCGGTGTAAATCTTACACTCATTATAATAAATACAAAAGTAAATGTCTATTCCACATGGACATTTAAACAGAAACGCACGCCACGCGGAAAGAAAGCATCCTGGATCAGAACTCAACCCTTCTAGAGAACAACCTAAAAGAAAACAGCCCTGTATAAGGGCTGCTCAATTTAATCAATAAATTCAAATTCATATTTAAGGATTCGTACAACATCACCATGTTCTGCACCACGATCGCGGAGTGCTTGGTCGACACCGAGCGTACGCATTTGACGTGCAAAACGCTTAGTTGCTTCTTCTCTTGAAAAATCTGTCATCTTAAACAATTTCTCAATCTTCGGTCCATTGATAACAAATGTACCAGCAGGATCTCGAGTAATATAGAAACCTGCATCTTCTTTTTCGTGCTTATAGAGAACACGCTGCTGTTCAACCCCATCATCATGGATAAGAGGGAATTCAGGTGTAACTTCAAGAATATCTGCAGTTGTAAATAATACTTCACGAATTCCCTGGCGAGTAATAGCTGAAACAGGGAAAACTTTGACGGAATCTCCTGCTTTTTCCTTAAACGCTTCTAGGTTTTCTTCCGCTCCAGGAATGTCCATCTTATTGGCAATCACAATCTGAGGACGTTCCATCAATCTCATATTGTATTGATTAAGCTCTTCATTGATCTTCACAAAATCCTCATATGGGTCTCGACCTTCCATTCCGGACATATCCACAACGTGAAGAATGACACGTGTTCTTTCAATATGACGCAGGAATTGATGTCCTAGCCCTACACCTTCATGAGCTCCTTCAATTAATCCAGGCAGATCAGCCATAACAAAACTTCTGCCGTCCTCAACTGGTACAACTCCTAAATTTGGTGTGATTGTTGTAAAATGATAAGCCGCAATTTTAGGTTTTGCTGCAGAAACGATAGATAAGAAAGTTGATTTCCCTACGCTCGGGAACCCAACAAGTCCAACGTCAGCTAAAACTTTTAATTCTAATGTTACTTCACGCTCTTCTCCCGGTTCTCCATTTTCGGCAATTTCAGGTGCTGGGTTTGCAGGAGTCGCAAAACGCGTGTTGCCTCGGCCGCCTCGGCCTCCTTTTGCGACAATTGCTTGCTGCTTGTGATGTACCAAGTCAGCAATTGTTTCTCCAGTATTCGCATCGGTTACAACTGTTCCCGGAGGAACCTTTACGATCATATCGTTAGCTTTCTTTCCATGCATGCCTTTAGACATTCCATGTTCGCCACGTGGTGCTTTAAAATGGCGATTATAACGAAAATCCATCAGAGTACGAAGTCCTTCTTCCACTTCAAAGATAACGTTTGCACCTTTTCCCCCATCACCACCGGCAGGGCCTCCGTCCGGGACATATTTTTCGCGGCGGAATGCAACCATCCCGTTACCGCCGTCACCAGCTTTTAAATAAATTTTGACCTGATCGACAAACATTTAATTCTCCTCCTTTCATTAGGAAGTTAACTGAAATTCAAAATAACACTTATTCTCCTGAATATAGCTTTCGATGAGTGCCATGCTTTTATGTGTTGAAAAAATATTGTTCATTTTTTCGAGTGTATTCTCCTGATCGGAGAGATTACCCACAAATGTATAACTAACACGAAGATCTTCAGGTTCAAATGTAACAGTAAGTGAGTATTCCTCATATCCCGAAATCGAATTGTTCAACACATCGCATAACTCATCCGTTGTATGTAACAATTCATCTTCGAACAAACTAAAATCTCCGCTTTCACCTTTAACTTTTCCATACAATTTCACCGGATGCTTCAGCCAATTATAGGTTAGTAAGTACTCTGATAAATTCGGGGTCTTCAGGTTAGAGATTCTGGATTCTTCCCGGGATAATTCAATAACTTCATTCATTATCTCTTTCGCCCGCTCAGTGCGGTCAAGAGACAGATTTGCTTTTATAAGCTGAAGCTGGTTTAGCCAGTCATGCCTGGCATGGCGCAAAAGATCGACAGTCGTCCATTTTTTTGACTTCATCGCACTTTCCAGCCTTTCCTTTTAATATGGCTATACCTTACACCAACAAATTTAGCGCAGTACTCAAACTCTTGTAAATGGTAAAGAAAAACTTGGCTTACTTTGCTATAGTGCAAAGAAAAAACCCTAACCAATCTGGTTAGAGTTTTTATCTCCCTCTTACGCTTCTTGCGCGATTGGGTAAACACTTACCTTTTTGCGGTCACGGCCATAACGCTCGAAACGAACGATTCCGTCAACCTTAGCAAATAGAGTGTCATCTCCGCCTTTACCAACGTTTGTACCAGGATAGATCTTAGTACCGCGTTGACGGTAAAGAATTGAACCACCAGAAACGAATTGTCCATCAGCACGCTTAGCGCCTAAACGCTTAGACTGTGAATCACGACCATTCTTTGTGCTACCTACCCCTTTTTTAGAGGCAAAGTATTGAAGGTTTAATTTAAGCATTCGTTGCACCTCCTTCATGTTCAGTCAATTTTATATACTCACCGTATCCTTCTTCAATCGAAGCAAGAGATACAATCATGCCTTCCAAAAGCAATTGCGTTTTTTGATAGGTCGAATCATCTAGATTATTCGGTACTTTGCACTTTAGAAAACCACCATCTTCATGAGTGGTCACTTCAGGCTCAAAGCCGCAAAGTTTTTCAATAGCATTAATTGTACCGAACGACACAGCTGTTGCGGCTGCACAAACCAAATCTTGGCCATGTGGAGCAAAATCAGCGTGTCCATCCATCGTAAACGAAAGTATGTTTTGATCACTGTTTCTGAAAATAGAAACTGAAATCATGAGAATTACCCGTTAATCTTGTCAATCACAACTTTTGTGTATGGTTGACGGTGTCCTTGCTTACGGCGATAGTTCTTCTTCGCCTTAAACTTGTAGACAACGACTTTCTCGCCACGGCCATGTTTTTCAACTTTTGCCGTAACTGTAGCACCTTCAACTAAAGGAGCTCCTACTTTCAAGCTGTCTCCACCGACCATCAATACATCTTCGAAAGTTACTGTTTCACCAGCTTCAACATCTAGTTTCTCAACATAGATTGCTTGACCTTCTTCAACTCGAACTTGTTTACCACCAGTTTGAATAATTGCGTACATCAACGTGCACCTCCTCTTATACTCAGACTCGCCATCCTAGGTGTATATAAAATACTTAAAACCTAGTCTGTGCGGTTGGAGCGGGTGCTCCAAACACTAACGAAAAAAGTTTACCATGTTTGGGACTGCTGTGTCAATGTGAAAATCGCTTTTTTAAATCATTCACAGTGCCTGTCTGCCTAACAATAATTTCACGATTTATTGACCCTGGAGTGATAAATAACGAACTTCCATACCTTTTCTCAATATAAGAGAGCTTGTCCGGTTGATTTTGAAGCCATTCAGCAAAATATGACGGAACTTCTAGCCAAATTGCTTCATCATCTTGATACTCATATTCCATAGCTATTCTTTCAAGCTCATAATAAAAAGTTTCCGGCCGCAGCTGGTGACTGTCCATAATTTCACTTCTTGGTTTTTCGGTAAGCGTTTCTAATAACGATGGCCGCTCCTTTTTTCTGGTAAGTTCAAAAAGTCCCATTTTTGTAAAGCCGTACAAATTTATTGTTGACGAATCTTCTTTGATTTCTTCTTTTAACACTGAAGAGATCATATCTTTGTCTGAATTTGATTGCATTGTAATAAAGTCAATCACAATCATTCCAGCTAAATTGCGCAACCGCAGCTGCTTCATAATTTCTCTGGCAGCTAAAGCATTTGTCTCTGCTACAGTTTTTGATCGGTCTTTTTTTCCGGTGAATTTCCCAGTGTTCACATCAATAACTGTTAAAGCTTCCGTAGCATTAATAAACAGTGAAGCGCCATTTTTCAGCCAAACATGAGGCAGTAAACTTTTTTGAATTTCTACATCAATACCATACTTTTTAAAAATCGGTTCTTTTTCGGTATAAAGCTTAACTTGAAAAGGCGTAGAATAAGTAGATACGTACTCTTTAATGCGGGAATAAGTATCATGATCATCTACAACGATTTCTTCCACATTTGAATTAAGCCATCTTTCTAAGAAAGTATAATAAAATGGCGGACGGATAATTAAACTTGGCGCTTTTATCCCCTCAGCCATTTTAACGGCTTCTGAAAATTGTTTCTTTAAGCTTTTTAATTCCAGGTTCATTTCTTTTTCAGGAAAGGTATCGCAGCCAGTACGTATAACCATTCCTTCTGTTTCATTTGTTTGTTCTGATCCCCACTTTAATAGGACCGCTCGATCAGATTCTTTTATTTTTTTTGAAACTCCGATATGCGGAGTATACGGGAAATATACGAGGAGGTGTCCTGTAAAAGATAAGAGGGCAGTAAGTTTTGCTCCTTTATTGCCGCTTTCTTCTTTTGCAATCTGAACGAGGACAGATTCTCCTTCTTTAATCAGGCTGGAAATGGATATTTTCTTCTTTTCTTCATTAGATAACATCTGGAATGCAGGCAGGTCATCTCTATGCAGAAATCCGTTTTTTTCCGTTCCGATATCTACAAAGACAGCCTGCATGCCTGGAAGCACTTTTTGGACTCTTCCTTTATAGATACTCCCTGTTGAAGGCTTTTCATCTGGTCTCTGATACCCGCATTCTATAAGTTTTCCGTTTTGAAGCAGCGCCGTTCTTTTTTCAAGACCAGCCGCATTGATTACTACCTGTTGCATATTTATTACCCATCTCCCTGTCCATGGTTCGTTTCTCTATTTTAACGAAAAACCTGGCCAATTGCACATTCAGGAGAATGTTTATGAAAATACGCTTCTAATAGATCTTTTTCTTCTACTGTTATCGGGTTGTGATCTTTGACAACTATGGAGTGTGAAATTCCTTTAATTAAGCGGCTAGCGACTTTGGATATTGGCATTGTTGGGGGAACGATTAGTGTACGAGTTTGTTTTGAGGGATTCTGCTGCAATTTGCTTAATAAAAACCGTATAAACACATAATGGCTTCTTTTCCACTCTAAGTAATGAGCGACTAATAAAAAGGCACAAATCACCCAAAGGTTTAAATGGTTTGGCTGCAGATAAAGCTGCCAAGCTCCCCCAGCAATTAAAAGGGATGCTGACCAGAGGAGGAATTGCCTCTGTGCAAACTTAAATGGCATCCACCTTGTAAATAGCGCAAAAGCGATCTTCCCCCCATCTAATGGCCAGATAGGCAATAAGTTAAATGTGAATAAAGTAAGATTCAAAAGCAGGAACCAAGTAAAATCGTCTGAAGATAAAATGCCCATACTGTTCAGAAGTAAAGCCAATCCTGTCATCCATACATGCTGCAGCGGCCCGAGTACAGCTACCCAAACCTCTTCATGAAAGGGCCGTGTGCCGTGTTCTTCTACAACGGCAGCACCACCAAAAGGAAGCAGATCAATTCTGGATATTCTCCATTTAAAAAGATGGGCACCGGCAAAATGACCCATCTCATGTATCAGTACAACGAAAAACCATACGATTATCTCCCTAAAATGCCCTGTAAAAACAGCTCCGAAAATAACAATCCAAAATGCTGGATTAACCTTTATTTTTCGGATAAATTGTCCCATCAAGTTAATCAATATCAATCACCTTACTTGGATCAATGAAGCTTTTGTCTTTTTTTATTGCGAAATAAAACTTTCCTGTTTTGCCACCCTCATTTTCTGATACTTTCCCTAGCCGTGTTCCGCTCTCCACATAGTTATAAAGTTTAATGGATTTATCGATTTCCTTCAGATCACCATACCAGGATTCTTGTTCATCAGAGTGCTGGATAATAACGGTATATCCGAGATCCTCTTTTTTGCCAGCAAATACGATGTACCCGTCTTTAGCAGTCTCTACAGACTCTTCTTTGCTTCCTGTCTCTATCCATATTCCTTTGCCATTTGAACTGAATGATTCATATACTTTTCCATCAGCGGGAACAGCGTAAACCTCACTTGCTTGTTCTGGTTCACTTTTGATCAATTTATCTTTTGGAAGCAGTGCAAGCGGTTTTCCAAATTGATTTTCATACCAGTCTTTTGCTGCAGCAAAATGGAATTCGTCTTCATACACATGCTTTATGAAATTTTTAGCTTTAGCCGTCTGTTCTCCATTATTTTTAAAGATAATACCTACGATTAAGAATAAAATTATAGAAAACATCACTTGCATGAGTAAGGCATGACGGTTAAATAGAGGGTGATTTTTCTCGGGCTCTTCTCTGTTTATAGACACATTCTTTTCTTTGGATGTTCCATTTTTGGATAGATTCCCATACTTTTTTCGGATTTCATCTGCTCTATTTTTCATAACCGTTCCTCCATTTTTCTCATATATGTCCATCTTATGACTTGTCCGCTGAAGTTATGAGTAATGAGTGATTAAAATGAATTCCTGACCAAACAAAAAAGCACTGGCCTAAGCCAATGCTTTATTTCATTCCTAATAGAGTTTTAATCTTGCCAAAGAATCCTTTTTCTTCTTCTAAAGACAGAAGAGGCACTGATTCTCCTAATATCCTTCTAGCAATATTCCTATAGGCGATTGATGCTTTGGAATCCGGCTGCATTGCTACCGGTTCGCCTTTATTTGCAGCCTTAATCACGTTTTCGTCATCAATAACTACTCCTAAAAGCTCAATAGAAAGTACGGATACGATCTCGTCAACATCGAGCATATCACCGCTCTTTGCCAGGTGATTACGCAGTCTGTTTACGATGAGTTTTGGCGCTTCCACTTCTTCTTGTTCTAGCAAACCGATAATACGGTCAGCATCACGAACAGATGAAATTTCTGGATTTGTTACAACAATGGATTTATCTGCACCTGCTACAGCATTTTTAAAACCTTGTTCAATGCCTGCTGGACAATCAATAATAACATAATCATAATCTTGTTTTAATTCCTGTACAATTTTCTTAACTTGTTCAGGCTGAATAGAAGACTTATCTTTTGTTTGTGCTGCAGGCAGCAGATACAAACATTCAAAGCGTTTATCTTTAATCAAGGCTTGATTAAGTTTACAGCGTTCTTCTGCAACATCTACCAGATCATAAATAATCCTGTTCTCAAGTCCCATTAAAACATCAAGGTTACGCAATCCAATATCGGTATCAACGAGACATACTTTTTTCCCAGAAAGAGCTAGAGCAGTCCCTATATTGGCAGAAGTCGTCGTTTTCCCGACTCCACCTTTCCCAGACGTAATGACAATCGCTTCTCCCATGCTTCATTCCCCTTTCTATACCAAGCTGTTCAACGTCGGTCTAAGTCGGTGAACAGCACTGATCCGATCAATCCGAATCTGTTGTTCTTCTTTGGATATGTAAGCAAACTCCATCTCATTCCCCAAATCTGGATAAGAGTCTGGTGCTCTATTAATATGATGTGCAATCCTTAGCTGAGAAGGTTTCATAACAGAAGCAGCGATGATCGCTTCTTCATTCCCTTTGCTTCCGCTATGAGCGATTCCTTTCAAGGCACCGAGAATATAAATGTTACCAGTAGCGATAACAGTTCCACCCGGGTTCACATCGCCTACCAAGAGCAGGTCGCCCTGAATATCTAAAACCTGTCCAGATCTAACAATCTTTGAAACAGTAACAACCTGTGCATCTTTTCTTAATTCCTCAGCTTCTGTCTTGGTGATAACGTCTGATTCAATATGTTCTAAGATCAGATTCTCTTTTTGTTTTAAAACTTCCCGCAATTTCTCTTCTTGTTCAGCAGTAACATATCTCTTTCCTGCCTTTACCTTAACAGAAATAACTGGACCATTAAGCAGCTGTCCACTGTTTGCAGTTAATTTATCATAGAGTTCCTCAATAATTTTTTCGAAGGAACATGTATCATCCAACAACAAAATGAGGCCGTCTTTTGTACCTTTAATTGTTACGTTGTGCTGCAGTTTTTGTACCATTGGCATTGTTCACCTCAACGTACTAACATTCGACAGCTAGGTCTAAATTCCTCTTTGCTGCTGTTAGTTTTCTTTTAGGGTATCCTTCAGCAGGTTTAGCTGCTTTACATATGGATAATAAATGAGTATCGCAAAGAAACCGTTTAAGATGAGGGTAGGCAACAATCTTTTATAAAGGAACATATCTATCATTTGATTGCTGATCCCGATAAGACTGTTCAAGCCATAGACAAAAAACTCCAGGATAGAAACACCTACAATGGAAAGAAGCAGTGTAACAATAAGATTTCCGAAAAGATATCTTGAAAAGACAGATGTGATATAGGCAGTGGCAGCCATCGAAAATAAGTACACACCGATAATATCCGTATAAAGCAGATCAGTAAGAAGTCCAAACCCTAATCCATAGACCAGTCCATATGTTGAATTTAAATACATAGCAATAAATAAAATCATTACCATTGAAAAGCGAGGTATAAATTGCCATTCCATGTTGTTCTCCTGAGGCAATAGAGCTTGCATCAATGAACTCTCGCTAATAAATGCTAAATAGATAAGAAAAGGAAGAAGGATTTTTTTCATCATTCTTCCTCCTTTTCTTTTAAACTTTCATCTACTGCTGGCATCTCTCTTTCGAGAACCATCACATGATCTAAATCATACAAGTCGGCAGAGGGCTTCAAATAAGCAGTTTGAGTCAAACCGACTTCATCTGGTTCAATATCAATTACTTCCCCAATCAAAAGATTAGGAGGAAAAACATCCCCAAGTCCTGAAGTAATAACTTTTTGACCCTTTTTAATCTTTGCATCTACCGGAATTTTTTTAAACAGCAAAGCCTGACGTTTTGGATCGTATCCTTCTATCGTACCAAAAATATTTCTTTCACCTTGAACAATAGCAGAAAAACGATTTGTCCGATCGTTATCGCTTATAAGCTGAACAGTGGATTGGAACAAAGAAACATTCGTCACTTTACCTATAAAACCTTGGGGTGAAATAACGGCCATCTTTGGCTTTATTCCGTCTTTTTCACCTTTATTGATATAGATAAATTGATTCCATTGATCAGGAGATCTGCCGATTACTGTTGCTTCCCGCACCTTGAAGTCTGTTAGATCTTCTTCTTTATCAAGCTGCGCTTTTAACGTTTCGTTTGTTTTCTTAACTTCCTCGTACTGTACATACAATTTCGCGTACTCATCTAACCTTGCTTTTAACATTTGATTCTCTTTGTAAAGCTGTTTCATTTCAGCTAAATTCTCAAAGAAACCCGCTATTGTATTAGCGGGTTTATAGAAAATCGTTTGTGTTAGTCCTGCAGAGTCTTTTAAAAACTGCTCAGGTAAGGTTAGGCTTTCCCTTTTTTTCATCGAAAAACCAATCAAAGCTACTAGAATAATAATACTGACTAGCAGAATGATAAGCCGTTTATTCGAAAAAAAATGTGGCATGAAAAATACACCTACTTACTTGGATTTAGATCTAGAAGTAATACCAGCTTTGGATTTGAAAAGGTGCAGATTTTCAAGCGCACGGCCAGTTCCTACTGCTACACAATCCAATGCGTTTTCCGCCACGATAACAGGCATTTTTGTCTCTTCGCTTATCACTTTATCCAAGTTTCTCAATAAAGCTCCTCCACCAGTAAGGACGATACCGCGATCCATAATGTCAGCAGCAAGCTCTGGTGGTGTTTTTTCAAGAGTTACTTTTACAGCATCCATAATGCTATTTACCGTATCACGCAACGCGCTGGAAACTTCTTCCGCCGTAATCGTAATCGTTTTCGGAAGACCTGTCAATAAATCTCGTCCACGGATATCCATGTCTTCGATACCTTCAGGTGTTCCTGCAGATCCGATTTCAAGTTTAAGAGTTTCTGCAGTTCTTTCACCAATCATTAAGTTATACGTTTTTTTAATGTAAGCGATGATTGCATCATCCATCTCATCACCAGCGATGCGAATCGACTGACTCGTTACGATTCCCCCAAGGGAGATAATAGCAACTTCTGTTGTACCTCCGCCGATATCAACAACCATGCTTCCAGTTGGTTCCCATACAGGAAGATCAGCTCCGATAGCTGCCGCAAACGGCTCTTCAATCGTATAAGCTTCACGAGCACCAGCTTGTTTTGTAGCATCTTCAACAGCACGTTTTTCAACCGCTGTAATACCAGATGGTACACAAACCATTACATAAGGTTTGCGTGCAAATACAGAACGGTTCTTTTGTGCTTGCTGAATAAAATACTTCATCATTGTAGCAGTAGTTTCAAAGTCCGCAATAACACCGTCCTTCATTGGTCTTACAGCAACAATATTCCCCGGTGTACGGCCGATCATATTTTTAGCAGCATTACCTACCGCCTCAATTGAACCTGTGTCAGTACGCAAAGCAACAACGGAAGGTTCACGCACAACAACACCCTTGCCCTTCACGTAAACAAGTGTGTTTGCAGTTCCTAAATCAATTCCTAAATCTCTTGAAAATCCACCAAACATTTATGTAAACTCCTTTCATCAAGCAAAACTCATACGTTTGATTATACGCTATAAAAGAATCAAAAGACAATGTTAAACATATCCTTTTTCTTTTAAACTTACGTATTTTTGATCACCTATAATAATGTGATCCAACACTTCAATTCCCAGCATTTTTCCACACTCTACTAACCTTTTAGTAACTTCTATATCTTCACGGCTCGGAGCAGGATCGCCACTCGGATGGTTGTGAAAACAAATAATAGAAGCACAGGATCGCTTCAAGCCTTCTTTGAACACTTCACGCGGATGTACGATTGAAGTGTTTAGGCTGCCGATAAAGACTGTTTTTTTGTTCAGAACTTGATTCTTAGTATTCAAGTATAAACAGACAAAGTGTTCTTGGTGCAAAAAGCGCAGTTCATCCATTAAGTACCTTGCCCCATCTTCTGGGGACCGGATCGTGTATCTCTCTTCAAATTGAAGACGGCTGATCCTTTTTCCTATTTCAATAGCGGCGATTAGTTCTACTGCTTTGGCAGGTCCAATGCCGTTTATTTCTTTCAGTTCGCCAATCGAAGCATCTTTCAGATGTCTTAATCCTTCAAAATGCTGAATAATATGGTGCGATAGCTGTATGGCTGACATCTGTTTTGTTCCCGTACGTAAAAGAATAGCTAATAATTCATAGTTGGACAAAGTATCAGGACCGTCTTGCAGCAGCCTTTCCCTTGGTCTTTCCTGTAATGGATAATCTTTAATCATAAGCGGTTTTGTTGCCACTTACGTTCCTCCCTCGTTTATTCAGCCTATATGACTGACCCGGTGAAAGAAAATCCGAAATCATTAAGTGTTCTTACCACTCTCGATACCGGCAAACCTACAACACTAAAATAATCGCCATGAATCTTTTCTACGAGTAAAGAACCTGAACCTTGGATCCCATAGCTTCCTGCTTTGTCAAAAGGTTCACCGGTCTTGATGTACCACTGAATCGTTTCTTCGCTTAGTGGATAAAACGTCACACTTGTCTTTACTGAAAATAAACGTTTCTTTTCTTGATCCATAATACAAACACCTGTGTAAACATCATGCGTCTGACCTGACAGCATTCTTAGCGTTTCAGCAGCTTCTTGTTCATTTCGCGGCTTCCCAAGCCGGTTGTTGCCATAAGCAACAATTGTATCCGCACCTAAAATAACATCATTTGGTTTATATGTAAGTACTTCTGATGCTTTTTGTTCTGCAAGTGATTCTACTAATTGACTTGGACTAAGAGTTGGATCCATTTTTTCTTCAAGTGTACTAGGATAAGTTTCAAATGGAAGAAGCGTTAATGACAGAAGTTCATATCTCCGAGGTGAAGAAGAGGCTAAAATGAGGTGTTTCATGTAATCACCTTTCAATTCGTTCGTTGATGTTAAATTTGTACAGTTTTACAATAACAAACTTGTAAAAAATAGACAAACAGCGCCAAAAACTTACTTCTATTAGTTTTTCGGTATTTTTGGCTTTTTTATGTGGGCAAATGGTAATATTCTTAGACGATTTTTGACAAATTTCTCGAAAGTGCTAAAAAAGCAGACAAGGCAGTTGTATTTATAGCAGAAAAAAAGCAGAGAAAGGGGAGTATCTCTGCTTTTTTAAAACATTTCTATTTTAAAGTCTGAAGCAACTGTTTATATGATTGAAGACTATCCATGACCTTTTGCTGAAATGCCCAGTTAAGCTCGCCTTTCTTTGTATCTTTCAATGCTAGAAAAGCACCTTCAAGCTGTTTTTCAAAATCTGAAGCAGCTTTAGCTGTTTCTTCCTTCCAGTTTTTCTTTTGGTTCTGTCCGTACTGTTTCCATTTATTAAAATCACTTAAAGTTTGATCTAGTCCAGATTCTTTTGTGCCAGGCATCTGAGAGAGAGTTAATACGTTCTGCAGAAGAATCTTTCCATTAGTGAAATATGTCTCGTCTAAGTTGCTTGGTGTTTTTAAATTATCAAATGAGAATGACAGTTTTTTCACGATTGGTTTCTCCATCTTATTTTGATAGGTTTCACCATAGCTTTCTAATTGATGTTTTTCATTTGCTATCCCTACAATGACGGCAGATTTCTCATCACCAGCTGGGATGATCACTGCAGAAAAACCTTTATCTTCAATGGATTTCACAACGTCGTCCGCTCTTTCTTTTGTTGAAAATACACCAGCCTGCAGGGCTGAGAATTCTAAGTTGATAGGAGGCAATGTGACCAGTTTTTTTCCTGAAGGAGACTCTTCTTTTTGAACGTGAGCTGTTTCAGGTTTAAGATTTCCTGCTTCTGTTATATCTGTTGAAAATACCATCAAAACCATAATGCCTAAAACAGTTCCAGTCACTACTGCAGCCATGACTGCTGCTAAGATCTGTTTTGGTATGGATTTACCTTTTTGTGGTAGGTAAAAGCCTGTCCTTTTTTGAGAAAATAAATTCATTTTCTTTCTTTTAAAAGCTATATCATTTTTCCTTAACGGTTCTGCAAGCACCATGTATTTATCTTTGTCTAATACTTCAATAGCCGCTGCTATCTCATTACTTGAATGATCTTGTTCTTTGCGGGATTTACTTTCACTATATCGCTTTTCTTTTCCATTTATTAATATTGAAATCTCCTGTTTCAAGCCCATCCGCTCCTCTCTAGCATCTACTAAATCATATGCAAAATGAAATTTAATAGAACTGAAAAAGCAGATTCTAATTCAAAAAAAGGCTGTTTTCGTAAAGTAGGTTGTTTTTGAATGAGGTTAATTTCCGTTGCAGGGCTCGCTTTCCGCAGGGTGTGCGGTGAGCCCATTCGTCGCCTTGCGACTTTGAATGGTCTCACCTGTCCCACTCATCCTGCAGGACAAGGAAGGCTCCGGCAGCTTAACATCGCACGAAGAAAATGTGAAGTTCATTTTCGAGGAGTCTCGCCCTTACACTTCAATTAACTTTTCAATGAAGGACGGATAAAAAACCTTTCTATAGCAACAATCTTAAAAATAATAAAAGACCCCAGATGACTTCCTGAGATCTTTCACAGTTATCCAATATAAGCTGCCACCTTGTTGCGGCCTTGCTGTTTTGCACCAGTATACATGGCTCGATCTGCATTTCTTATCAATGTTAAAGGATCTTCACCTTGATGAGGAGCGGTAGCTACCCCAATACTCGCAGTTATGTATATCTTATGTTTACACTGATCGGTTAAATCGTTATGGATTTCGAATCCATTGTCCGAAATTACAGAACGAAGCTGTTCAGCTATTTCTAAACATTCGTTACCGCCAGATTCCGGCAGAAGAATAATAAATTCTTCCCCGCCATATCGCGCTACTGTTCCTCGTTCACCAATAAAATCCTCGAGCCTTCGAGCAAGCATGATGAGTACATCATTGCCGCTTTGATGACCGTACGAATCATTAACTGCTTTAAAATGATCGATATCTAGCAAAATAACAGAGAATTGTTTTCTGAAATATTCGTAATTGTTATACATATTAGCCAGCAAATCCTCAAAGTATCTATAATTATAGAGACCTGTTAATGGACACTGCTCACTTTTTAGTTTTGTAGATTCATAGTTTCTTGCGTTATCAATGGCAACCGCTAAATAGTTTGCTAAAATCTCTAAAATAATCAAGTGATGTTTTTGATAGGCATGTTTTTTCTTAGAAGCAAAAGTAATAATGCCAACGATTCTTTGATTTCGAATCATAGGTACGGCTACTACAGATTCTGCTTTGCTCTGAAAGAATGTTTCAGATATTTCTCTCCAGGCATTGATCTTACAGTACCTTATACTTTTACCGGTAGACCAGACTTTTCCGCTGATCGCTTCATGCTTTTTAATAGGGACTGAAGCTAATATACCTTCTTCACTTTCATACTTTCTTATAATTTTTAAATGTTCACCAGCATCTGCGTCATAAATAAAGGCAAAATCAACAGACATGAATGCAATAAGTTTTTCTATAAAAACATCTAAAATATGATTTACTTTTAAATGTTCCGAAAGCTGCTGACCAATCTCGCTCGCTTTTTGCAAAGAAACATTGATCTGTTCACTCGAATGATAGAGTTTAATAATGAATGAAAGTGATATAAAAGGAAGCCCTACATAAAAAATAGCAGGCTGTCCCAATTGGGAGTATAGAACGTAAAGCATCAGTCCAACTGGTATAGCTAGAACTTCTGAAACAAGATCCCATAATGCATCCCGTTCAATAAAACGACTGGATTGCTCATAAAGCACCGTAATAATGAAATATAATCCGACATGATTGAGTATTAATCCTGTCAAAACATATCCAAAAACAGGTATTAGATTAATCGATTGATTTAAGTTGAACGCCCCTGTTTCCCCGCCAAGAAAGTAAAAAACACTCGCTTCACAAATGATAATCCATGAAAACATAAGCGTATTGGCCATATATCTGTAATACTCTTTTATAATATGAGCTTTAAGTGAAATAAACATGGCAATTACAGAAATAAGTGTCATTGTTAAAGCAACTGTTAGACCAAAATATAAAAAGACAGCTAGATTTATACCAGACATAAAAGATATATTTGTATTAAGAACCTTAATAGGAAACATAGAAACAATAATCGCTAAAACTGCAATAATGCCCAAGTCGATCAAATTTAAATCCGGCTGGTTATTGGTCATTTGAACGGCAGTCCACCAAGCTAAAGGGAATAAAATCAGCCATGCAGCTATTACATATTTGCGTTTTCTCATATTATTCATCTGAGATTCCATGGCTGTCCCCTCCCTTTTAATGTTCAATATACACATCTATTTTACTAGTACATTTCTCTTATCTTTTTATTTTATCAAAAGTTCAAAAAATTACAATAAATGTTATTCCAAATTTTGAAAACTTTTTCTGATCTCTGAAATAAAGTAAAGAGATCCCGTAATAATAAGGACATCCTCACTGTTAAGTTTTTTCTTTATCTCTTCTAAAGCTTCATTCCAATTAGAGTTTGAACATGACCTTTGAAACGGACTTTCAGCCTGCAACTGTTCTGCAGACGCTGCTCTCGGAAAGTTAAATGTCGTGAAATAAGCCTCATATATAATGTTATCAAGCTCTTTCATCATGTTTTTATAAGCTTTATCATGCAGTGCCGCGAATAATAAATAGATCTTTCTGTCCTTATAATGGTTTTCTATTGTTTGTCTGAGTGCTTGTATTCCTTGATGGTTGTGAGCACCGTCTATAATTATATCGGGTGAAGAAGAAACTTTTTCAAACCTTCCCGCCCAATTTGCTCGAAATAATCCGGTTTTTATTTTTCCCGCATCAATTCTGTAGTAACCCTTTTCTGTTAAATATTCGACAGCAGCCAGCGCAAGGCCGGCATTTTTCACTTGATGAATTCCTTTCATTGATATTTCCGCTGAGAAATTTGATTTCTCAAGCCCTGTGTATACAAACTCCTCTCCCCAGTCAGAACTTTTCATGTGATGAATCGAAAAATCTCTGCCAAGGAAAAAAGATTCAGAATTCATTGTATCAGCCTTTTTCTCTATCACTTTTAAAGCTTCGATCTGTTCAACGGATGTAATGACCGGAACTCCTTTTTTAATGATCCCTGCTTTTTGAAATGCAATTTCCTCCATGGTATCCCCTAAGATCCCCATATGATCATATCCAATATTTGAAATCAGACTCAATATCGGAGTAATCACATTTGTAGAATCATATAAACCGCCTAATCCTGTTTCATAAATAACGATATCAGGCTGCTTATCTGCAAAATACAGCATTGATATAACTGTAATCACTTCAAACTCTGTCGGACTTCCCAGTGAGGTTTCAGATAGTTCTTCTACGAATGGTTTAACCAATTTTGCGTATTCCAACAGCTCTTGATTTTTAATAGGTACTTTATTTATGGAAACTCTCTCGTTAAAGGTGATGAGGTATGGTGAAGTAAAGGTGCCCACATTGTAGCCAGCTTCATTAAAAATGCTCCGCAAATACTCTACAGTAGATCCTTTTCCGTTTGTTCCGGCAATATGTACACATTTAATTTTTTCCTCTGGATTTCCTGTTCTTTGCAGCAGCCATTCCACTCTCTTTAATCCTGGCTTTATGCCAAATTTCAACAAACCATGTATCCATGTTAATGCATCATTATAAGTATTCAAATTTAAGCCCGCCTTTCATAACGTAAAAAGAAGGCGAATCCTGCATAAAAAGGATCCGCCTCATAATCGTCAATGCTGTTAGCTTTGAAGCTCTTTAATACGTGCCTGAACGTTATCATATTTCTCCTGATAATCACTCTCTTTTGCACGCTCTTCAGCAATAACCTTTTCAGGTGCTTTTTTCATAAAGCCTTCGTTGCTTAATTTTTTCTGTACACGCTCTACTTCTTTCGCATATTTTTCTGCTTCTTTTTCGAGACGCTTGATCTCTTCTTCAATATCCAGCAATCCTTCAAGAGGAAGATACATTTCAAGCCCTGTTAAAACGGTACTCATACTTTTTTCTGGTGCAGAGATTTCATCAGAGATCAAAAGCTCGCTAGGGTTGCAAAAACGTACTAGGTAGCTGCGATTTGTATCCAGAGCTTTTAAGATCTCTTTATTTTTCGGCTTAATCTGAAGTTCGATCGGCTTGCTCGGCGCAACGTTCATTTCTGAGCGGATATTACGAACAGAACGGATCACTTCAGTAACAAGCGCAAATTCTTTTGCTGCTTCCGGGAAATGAAGGTCATCTCGCTTTACCGGCCAAGAAGCTACAGTGATTGATTCACCTTCATGAGGCAGATGCTGCCAGATCTCTTCTGTAATAAACGGCATGAACGGGTGAAGCAAGCGAAGTGTCTGATCAAGCACATAAGCCAAAACTGAACGAGTAGTTTTCTTAGCTTCTTCATCTTCTCCATACAGAGGAAGTTTCGCCATCTCGATATACCAGTCACAAAAATCATCCCAGATGAAGTTATAAAGAAGACGTCCAACTTCCCCAAACTCATAAGCATCAATGAGTCTTGTAATGTCTTCTGACGTTTCATTCAATCGAGTTAAGATCCATTGGTCAGCAAGTGACTTTTTGCCCGATAAATCAATTTCATCATATTGCATGCCATCCATATTCATGAGAGCAAAACGGGACGCGTTCCAAATTTTATTAGCAAAGTTCCATGTAGACTCAACTTTTTCCCAATAGAATCGAAGGTCGTTTCCTGGGGAACTTCCGGTTGTTAAGAAGAAGCGTAACGCATCTGCACCATACTTCTCGATAACATCCATCGGATCAACACCGTTTCCGAGAGACTTACTCATCTTGCGCCCTTCTGAATCACGAACAAGTCCATGGATTAAAACATCATTAAATGGCCTTTGATCAGTGAACTCAAGTGATTGGAAGATCATTCTTGATACCCAGAATGAAATAATATCGTATCCTGTAACAAGTACATTGCCAGGGAAGTAGCGTTTAAGATCAGCCGATTCTTCATCCGGCCAGCCCATTGTTGAAAATGGCCAAAGAGCTGAAGAGAACCATGTATCAAGTACATCTGTATCCTGTTCCCAATTTTCAGGGTCACTAGGTTCTGTTTTTCCAACGTAGATTTCACCTGTTTCTTTATGGAACCATGCTGGAATACGGTGTCCCCACCACAGCTGACGGGAAATACACCAGTCACGGATGTTTTCGATCCAGCGCATATACGTGTTTTCAAAACGATCTGGTACGAAATTAACTTTATTCTCGCTATTTTGAAGCTTGATCGCTTCTTCTGCTAAAGGCTGCATCTTTACGAACCATTGAGTAGACAAGTACGGTTCTACAACTGCACCGCTTCTCTCAGAGTGTCCAACTGAATGCAAATGCTCTTCAATTTTGAATAGAACCCCTTGATCCTGGAGGTCTTTTACAATCTGCTTTCGACACTCAAAACGGTCAAGACCTTGATATTTCCCGGCGTTTTCGTTCATCTTTCCGCCTTCGTCCATTACCAAGATACGTTCTAGGTTATGCCTGTTTCCGATCTCAAAGTCGTTCGGGTCATGTGCAGGTGTAATTTTTACTGCACCTGAACCAAACTCCATATCTACATAATCATCGCCTACGATTTCAATCTCACGTCCTACGATTGGCAAGATTGCTTTCTTGCCGATCAGATGCTGATAGCGCTCATCTTTCGGATGTACTGCAATAGCTGTATCTCCGAGCATGGTTTCAGGACGAGTCGTAGCTACTTCAATATGTCCAGTACCATCTGCAAGAGGATATTTCATATGATAGAAAGCACCTTGAACGTCCTGATGAATTACTTCTATATCAGAAAGTGCTGTTTTTGTTTGTGGATCCCAGTTGATGATGTATTCGCCACGATAGATCAAACCTTTTTCATAGAGCGTTACAAATACTTCTTTTACCGCTTCTGAAAGGCCTTCGTCTAATGTAAAACGTTCACGGGAGTAATCTAATCCAAGACCAAGTTTTGCCCATTGCTGACGGATAAATTCAGCATATTCCTCTTTCCATTCCCATGACTTCTCAAGGAACTTTTCACGGCCAAGATCATAGCGGGAAATTCCTTCTTCACGAAGCTTTCCTTCAACCTTAGCTTGAGTTGCAATACCGGCGTGATCCATACCAGGCAGCCATAAAACATCATAGCCTTGCATGCGTTTTGTGCGTGTAAGAATGTCTTGCAATGCCGTATCCCAAGCATGACCAAGGTGAAGTTTTCCTGTAACATTCGGCGGCGGAATTACAATTGTGTATGGTTCTTTCTCTTTGTCGCCTTTCGCTTCAAAAAATTTACCTTTCAGCCAGAATTCATAACGGTTTTCTTCTGTTGCCTTCGGATCGTACTTTGTCGGCATCGTCAGTTCTTTCTGTTCGTTCGTCATCATTTCTCCTCCTTTTATTTCTAAAGGTTTCCTTAAAAGATTTTTGTTTTTAGCGTTTTTGTTTTTCTCTTCATTGACAGGTTGATTGGAGTGCAAGGTGTGAGACTCCTGCGGGATCAGCGGGACAGGTGAGACTCCTAATGGTGCGAAGTGCCAAGGAGGCTCACCGCACGCCCCGCGGAAAGCGAGCAACCTGGAGCGGAAATCAACCACATTCAAGAGCAACAAAATTTGCGAAAAAACAAAAAAAGCCCTATCGTCTTAAAGGACGAAAGGACTGTTCCGCGGTACCACCTTAATTTACGGCAAGTTTAAATAAACATGCTGTACTCTTAATCGATAACGGATTTTACCGTCTTCTTCTACTTTATTGTTCAAAGAAGATGCTCAAGGGCGACTTCCAACGAACTGGCCTTAAGGATTCTTTCAGCAGATGAATCCTCTCTCTAAAAGGTGTTGCATTTGTACTATTCCCTGTTTACGCACAATATAGAATCTGATTATATTTTATACAAGAGTGCTATTTTTAGTCAATAGGATAACCTTAACTTGTAAAAGTTATTCTATGCACAAATTTTTTTTTGGTGAAGCCCGTCTTTCACGTCTGTATAGGTGCTGCATAAGTTATTAAAAAGGGGCGAATGGGGGGCTTCTTCTTGGCTCGGAGATATTTTAGGAAAGCCCGCTTTCCTGGCTGGCTTCTAACCGTAAAGAACGCAATTGGACAATTAACTGTGCCGCTTATTATCTTTCAGTTGATCCGGACGTTATTGTTTCCTTCCGCTGTAGATTTTTTCATAATCTTAATTCTGTTAGTGTTGCATTTTGGGATTGGTAATGAATTTTTTTAATTGCATAACTTGTTTTACAAGGTAGGGTATACGGTATATTGTAACTGTCAAAAGGTGTCGACTCGTGGTTATATTTCTTATTACGTGGGAATAATTCGATTTCCCCTGTAATATTTTCATTTTACGTGGGATTTTTATCGATTAACCTGGAATTGTTAACTTTAATACCCATTAACGTATCATTCAAAAAATTCGGCTAACAAAAAAGCTTAAACAAACAAGAAGATCACATATAAGGTGCTATATGTGATCTTCTTCATTATTTATATGAATCTTATTTGGTACAGTTTCTTCAAAAGCAGGCGGAGGAGCTATCATAATAGCATCACAAAAATCACGTATCTTTTTCATCGCTCTTATTCTGCTTTCAAGCCTGTGCACCAACTCGATTTGAGAATATTGTGTTCTTTTGCTGCAGTACAGATCTACTGCATTAAATACCGGTTCTGGATATGATAAATAACTAATTAATAATCCTCGTTCTTCATTTAAAAGCGGTACATGCTTCTCGTATAAATCTAATAATAACTTTCCTTCTTCAATCGTCCAGTCTCTCTGATGTGCAGCTCTCCTAAAATATACAGCTAAATCTCTTACTGGTGTGTCAAGTACCGCTTTTTCAAAGTTCAGCAGATGGCCGTCCCCGGTCGGATTGAATATCAGATGATTACGGGAAACTTTGCCATGGCACAGGACACTTCTATATCGCTTTTCACGCTGACAAGTATCATACCAATCTTTCAATCTTCTTTTCGCTTCTTCAGTCATTCTCATTATGTTATGAAAATGACTTAAATACGTTAATTCAAAAGGAGACATATACGTTTTCTGTTCAGCTTCTTCCGTAAATCTTTCCATTTCAAACTGTCTGTTTTCCCATCTGTTCATTAAATACTGATAAGAGTGCTCAACGACTTCGTTGGAAAAGTCCTGTTCTTTGAGTGTCAGAGCATGCACTTTACCAAGATGGTCAAGCAGCACCTCATCCTTTGCTCTTTCATTCCTCTCATCAGATGCGAACCATGGCATGAGGTAATAGGTTTTTGGTCCCAGCTGAACCGTATAGTCACCAAATTTGGTTGGATACAAGGGTACTACCTGATGGAACCCAATCTCTGAAAGCCTTTGAATAACATGTGTGAACCAGCTTCGTTCTTCCTCGTTCATCTCTGCTTCTTTAAGTGCAAAAGTTCCTCTTTTCGTTATGACCTTCTTAACTTTCCCGTGGCGTTCAAGCTTTTCAGGAAAAAGATCATAATGAAAAAGGACGGGCCCGTAATTTAGTGTCTCCTTTTCCGTTGTCATAGGGCCACCTTCCTTCTGTTTTCATCAAACCATTCCGTAACTGTTTTTAGAAAAGTCCGGTTTGCATCCCAAATGGCTTCGTACCTATTCATTCCTTCAACCATCTTTTCTAAACTGGTGTTGTCTAATTGCTTCAGACAATCATTCAATTCCCATGGTGTTGTAATTTCGGCTAACAAGAGCAGCCCGTGATCACCACTTAACGGGAATGTGCGATCAATCTCTGTCAGAAGCATTTTTAATGACAAGGGTGAATTGTGTTCCAGCCATTCGAATAAGAAATTACGTATCGGCAGGTAGCTTTGTACCGGTTTGGAATCACCACCTTGGTAAAATAAAAAGTGAAAGATTCGTTTTCCATTGGCTATACATATTTCTTTTTCAAAAATTGGAACATCGGTGTTTTGAACTTTTTTATTAAGCGCTTCTGCGAATAGAACCCTCTTTTTTGCTTCTGCTAAACTTGTATTTAAAATTTGGAAAGTTCCATCTGTATATTTTTGAGCTAATTCCAAGCAATCGTAATAATTAAATGCAGGCTGTTCAATAGATAGATCTTTTTTATAGTTTCCTTGTACAGAAGCCGTTAACAGCTGACCAATAAACTGTCCCCACCGTTCTACTTCTTCACAGCCAAAAAGTATCTCTGCATAGTCATGAAGGGTAATCCAGTGCTTGCCGTCAAAAACCGCGGCTTCTTTGTCTCTTGTTCGAATCATTCTGTCAGGAACGGCGCCAGAGCCTCTTGAAGACTCATCGCGCCATCTGACATGCCACTTTAACATTTCTTCATCTTTCCAATACCTAATTCGTTTCTCTCCAAAATCTGTCATGATAATATGAGGCTCCTGCTTCCATCTCACCCCATATAATTCATATTCATTTTCTAAGAGGTTAATGAGCCCCATGGCAGCACCTCATTTTTAGCGTGAACTTACAGGAATATATATAATTTGTCCTTCAGATACTTCACCCTGCTGTAATTGATTCATGCGCATCAATGTATTTAGGGAGATATCATATCTTTCGCATATGTGTTCTAAAGAATCTCCGCGCTGAAGAATATACATTCTCATTTTTGAGAAACGGTCTTCTTTTCCAGACAGCATCTTCGTTAAATACAAGGCATTTTCATCCTTAGGTTCCTCTTCCCGTTCAACATGCTGTTCTTCTTGTTCTTCTTGTTCTTCTTGTTCTTCATAGCTGCTAGCTTCTGCTTCATAATCATAGGAGTGATCTTGTTCTTCTGTATGCTGATAGTTTTGTTCATCGTATTCTTGTTCATGTTCATCATGATACGCTTGTTCCCCGTACTCTGCTGCATCATATGGACGGTCACCGTAATTTTGTGCCTCGTACTCCTGATAATTGTTTTCTTGCGCCGGGTAAGATTGCTGCTGATACGGATTGTATTCATATGGTCTTTCTGGCTGTTGATAGGATTGGTTCTGATAAGGGATCTGCTGATAATTATAAGCATCTTGAGCCTGATAATTCTGCTCTCCATACGGCTGATCATAACTTACGTATTCTTCTTCATCTGTGTGGCTCTCATTAAATTTGAGCTCTTCTTGAGTTTCTTCATATTCCGGCAGGTAGTGTTCTTCAGTTTCTGGTTCTTCTGTTTCTTCCTCATTGTGCGAATTCCTCATATCCTCATTAGAGAAAGCAATCGACTTTAATGAATCAAATGTTGCATCCATCGTTGTATCATCGATTTCTTCAAAATGCGGTTTGAATTCGAAAGATGTCTTCTTCTCAGATCTAACTTCTGAAGCTTCCTCTCTAAAACTTGCCTGAAGTTCATTTTGTTGTGGCTGAGAAGGTACTCCTCCACTCTGGCGTGCTTCAAACTGAAACGGAGTAAAGATCTCGGACTTTTCTCCATTCTGATCAGAACGTTCCTCAACAGCTGACCGTACTGTTTCTTTAGGCAGTTCAAATGCTTGACTTTCCTGGCGCTGTTTTTCATCTTTTATTCCATAAATACAGATAGATGCTGAAAGTTCAAAGCAAGTCGAGTTAGGAAGTTCATATTCAAAAGACTCTACTTCCACTTTTACCTGATTTGAATCTTCAACACGATAGGACGGGATCGTAATGTCAACAGGGAAGCGATGGACCAATTCTGCAACCCCATCATCCGCAACGTTCAGCTGAGTAAGAGAACGATAAGAGACGCCTTCAGATAAAGGATTTCCTTCTAAATTTGATCCATCGTTTTCATCCTGTTTTTCTGCACGGTATTTTCCGTTTAAAATAAGGGCTCCTTTGATATAAACCTGTCCGGCTTCCTCACTGATGTTTATTTCAGGATTAAGTGACATAGACAAAACTTCAGCTACTTCCTGTCCTTTCTTAAGCCAAACAGACTCCTCAATGGAGAAACGCAGCTTCGATTGACTCATGCCCTTCTCCTCCTTTCAATTGCATATAGTTATACAATATAGGTGTATGAGAGAACAGGACGAAATATGATTCAGAGTTCAATCGGCAAAAATAAAAAATAGCGTCCGTTTTGTTAAACGGACGCTATTAGCTGCTCTTACTTTAAGGCTCTCATCACTCTCATCTTAAAGATTGTTGCTGTAGAATATTTTTATCTTCAATGACAATTTGACTGGAGTGTAAGGTGGGAGACTCCAGCGGGACGAGTGGGACAGGTGAGACTCCTATTGGCGCAAAGCAGCAGGAGGCTCACCGCCCGCCCCGCGGAAAGCGACCATCCTGGAACGGAAGTCAACAACTTCCAATAGCTACAAAACTTGCGAAAACAGACTACTTTAATAACGAAAAAGCTTTTCTGAATGCATTGACTGTCTTGATAATATCTTCTTCAGTATGTGCAGTTGATAAGAATAATCCTTCAAATTGCGAAGGAGGAAGAGAAACCCCTTCATGCAGCATCGTGCGGAAACAAGAATTAAAATGATCCAAGTTTGATAACTTAGCGGTTTCGTAATTGATTACATCTTGATTAGTAAAGAAGAAACCAATCATGCTTCCTGCCCGGTTGATCGTATGATCGATCCCGTAATGTTCTGCTGCCTCAGATATTCCTGAAGCCAGCTGATCACCAAGCTTTTTAAAATAATCATAGCTTTCTTTTGTTAGCTGAGAAAGAGTTGCATATCCTGCAGCCATGGCTAGTGGATTTCCAGACAATGTTCCGGCCTGATAAATAGGTCCGCTCGGTGCAATCTGCTGCATGATTTCACGCTTACCGCCGTAGGCACCTACAGGCAACCCTCCGCCTATTACTTTTCCTAAACATGTCAGGTCTGGTGTTACGCCAAAATAACCTTGTGCACATTCATAATCCACACGGAATCCTGTCATAACCTCATCAAAGATTAATAGAGATCCATGTTGCTCCGTCATTTTGCGGATACCCTCAAGGAATCCCTTTTGAGGAGGAACGACTCCCATGTTTCCAGCTACAGGCTCGACGATTACGCAAGCAATGTCCTCTCCGAATTGATCGAATGCAACCTGCAGACTTTCAAGATCGTTATACGGAACCGTGATCGTATTTTGGGCAATCCCTTCAGGTACACCTGGAGAGTCAGGCAGTCCAAGTGTAGCGACACCTGAACCAGCTTTAATCAGCAATGAGTCGCCATGACCATGGTAGCAGCCCTCGAACTTTACTATCTTGCTTCTTCCTGTATATCCCCGAGCAAGACGAAGTGCGCTCATCGTTGCCTCTGTGCCGGAGTTGACCATTCGAACCACTTCTATAGAGGGAACACGGTCAATAACAAGTTTCGCCAGTTCTGTCTCCATCTCGTTAGGAGCTCCAAAGCTAGTTCCTCGTTCAGCAGTCTCTTTAAGAGCTTTTACTACTGCTTCATCTGCATGGCCTAAAATTAATGGACCCCATGAAAGAACATAATCAATATATTCATTTCCATCGATATCATAAATTTTAGACCCTTTGCCCCGTTCCATAAATACAGGGTCCATATTTACTGATTTAAAAGCACGTACCGGACTGTTTACGCCGCCAGGCATATATTCCTTTGCTTCTTTGAACGCCGCAATTGATTTTTCAAAGTTTCTCATACTGACACCCTCTCTTTTTTATCGGTTATCCTTCAGCCATCTTGCCGCATCTTTAGCAAAATATGTGATGATGAGATCAGCTCCAGCTCTTTTCATAGAAATTAATTTTTCTAGGACGATACTTTTTTCATCTACCCATCCATTTATGGCCGCTGCTTTAATCATCGAGTATTCCCCGCTCACGTTATAAGCAACAAGCGGAAGTGGATATCTATCCTTTAATTCACGAAGAATGTCCAAATACGAAAGAGCTGGTTTTACCATCAAGAAGTCTGCACCTTCAGCAATGTCAGACTCTGCCTCACGAAGAGCTTCCAGACGGTTTGCCGGATCCATCTGATAGGTTTTTCTGTCACCAAACTGCGGTGTGCTGTGTGCAGCATCACGAAATGGACCGTAAAATGATGAAGCATACTTTACTGCATAAGACATAATCGGAATTTCCGAAAAACCGGCTTCGTCCAATCCTTGTCTGATCGCTGCTACAAAACCGTCCATCATATTAGAAGGGGCTATAATATCAGCTCCTGCTTCAGCTTGAGAAACTGCAGTTTTTGCCAATAGTTTAAGTGTTTCGTCGTTAAGTACATAACCGTTCTCAATAACACCGCAATGACCATGATCTGTAAACTGACAAAGACAAGTATCGGCGATTACTGTTAGAGAGGGGGCGATCTCTTTAATCTGACGAATGGCTTTTTGTACGATTCCGTTATGGTCATAAGCAGAACTACCGCATTCATCCTTCTCACCAGGTACACCGAAAACAATAATGGATTGAATACCCAGGTTTTCTACTTCTTTAATTTCTTCTTCTAATAAATCGAGTGAAAGATGATAAACGCCTGGCATAGAAGGGACTTCTTTCTTAACATTCTCACCTTCGACAAAAAATAATGGATAAATAAAATCAGATACATGCAAATGTGTTTCACGTACTAGTGAACGCATTGAAGCAGTTCTTCTTAAACGGCGATGACGCTGGAAATTCATATTAGCTTCCTCCTTGGAAATAATTTGCAGCAAGTTTCACCATGTCCTCAGCTGTATATCTTTCAGGCATTAAAACATGTTGGAACCCTTTCTCGAGAGCTGCTTGTTTTGTGGTCGGCCCAATACAAAAAGCAGGGGTTTTCAAAATCCTGCTTTTTTGTTTCTTTTCAAAATACGCAGTCATAAATGAGACTGCAGAAGGACTTAAGAAAAAGAAGCAATCTGCTTTTAGGACAATATCCCAGTCAAGGTCCTCAGCGGGTTTTGTTTCGTATACAACTAGTTCTTCCACTTCTGCTTTATCTTTTAATTGTCCTTTAATGTAAGAAGGAGCAAGACTTCCTTTTGGAAAAAGCACCTTTTCTCCAACATTTATTTCTTTTTTTAGAAGTTCAACAAGCGCTTCAGCATCATAACGGTTTGGAACAAGGATGGACTTGATTCCCCGCTCCTTCATCGCTTGCGCAGTTTTTTCTCCAACTGCAGCAAATTTGTGACGGTCAAACGATAATTCATTCTCTTTGATGAAGCTAAAAAAATGATCAACACCATTCTTGCTGGTGAAAATAATCCACTTAAAGCGGGAAATGGGATGGATCGAAAACTCAACTAACTCTTTATCCGTTCCTGTTATTGTCACAACCGGAAAAGGGAGCGGTATGCCCCCTTCTTCTTTAATTAGTGTTAGTAATGAATCTGCTTGCTCTTTAGGCCGGGTAACAAGTACAGTTTTACCTGCTAATGGACCTTCTTGTGTTTTCATTAGATGTCCAGTTCCTCTTTCACATCATCAAGAATCTTTTTTGCACCGCTTTCTTTTAATTCCTGAGCGAGTGCAACCCCTACTTGATGAGGATCTTTTCCTGTTTTCATTTCTTTTAATACTTTTTTCCCTGATGGGTCTGCGACTAGCCCTGTTAACGTTACCTCATCGTTGGTTAAAGTTGCGTATGCAGCGATAGGTACTTGGCAGCCGCCTTCTAAAGTATCTAAGAAGGCACGCTCCGCAAGAACAGTCTGAAACGTATACGAATCATTTAAAGTAGCTAACAACTCTTTTACTTCATCGTCATCGCTTCTGCATTCAATCGCCAGCGACCCTTGTCCTACTGCAGGCAAACAAAGATCTGTATCCAAAAACTCGGTTACAACATCCTTTGACCAGCCCATTCTCTCTAATCCAGCAGCAGCAAGAATAATAGCATCAAACTCTCCGGATTTCAGCTTTTCCAATCGAGTATCAATATTTCCCCGAATGGATTTAATAGATAAATCAGGACGGGTATGTAAAAGCTGTGCCGCTCTTCTTAACGAACTTGTCCCAACAACTGCTCCCTCTGGCAAATCACGTAAAGAGGAGTATTTTTCAGAAATAAGAGCATCTCGCGGATCTACACGTTTAGGCGTACAAGCGATCTCCAGACCTTCTGGAAGCGCAGCTGGCATATCCTTCATACTATGGACTGCGATATCAATCTCTTTATCTAACATAGCCTGCTCAATTTCTTTAACAAAAAGGCCTTTTCCGCCTACTTTAGATAGGGTTACGTTTAAGATGACATCACCTTTTGTTACAATCTCTTTCACTTCAAACTCAAAAGGAAGGCCGGCCTTCTTTAACTGGTCGATTACCCAGTTCGTCTGAGTTAGTGCGAGTTTACTTCTCCTTGAACCTACTATTATTTTTCTCATTTTATAAAACTCCTATCTCTTTACTTATACCAAAGATGAAACTCAGTAAATGTAGATGCTAAAAAGTAATTAATAAGGACTACCAGAAATGCTGCTGTGTTCCAGAGAGCTAGGGTCTTACCTTGAACACCTCTGGCTACTTTTTGATATAAATAAGTGCTGTAAACCAAAAGTACAATAAAAGATGAGATAACTTTCACATCGAGAAGTGTAAAGTCATTTATCTTCCAGAATGCCCATATCACACCTAATATTAAACTAAGCAGCAGCAGCGGGACACCCACTGTATTTAAACGGAACGAAAGCTTTTCGAGATAAGAAAGACTCCCGAAACGCTGCAGCCGTTTACTCCATTTTTTCTTTTTAAGCATGCTGTGCTGAATTAAATACATAAAAGAAAAAATAAAAGATAAAGAGAAAGCTCCATATGATATAAAAGCCATCGTGATATGAATGATTAATAGTTCTGAAATGAGCTGTTTTTCAATAACAGCGCTTGCTTGTCCAGTTGGTGCAAATAAATGGATAGAAACAAGCAAGAATCCAAGTATGTTCGTAAAAAACACAAGGAAGTCCACTCTGAAAAACTTACTCATTACAACAGAAAATGTAACAAGTATCCAAGCATAAAAAAACAGGCCTTCTGACGGTGTTAAGATTGGAAACCGCTGATCTTCCAGCATCCGTAACACAAAGAAGACCGTTTGCAGCACCCAGACAATAGAAAGCAACCAGAAAGCAAACTGGTTCGCTTTCCGGTTGTTTTGAAGAAAATCTATAAAATAGCCCGTGATGCTTAATGCATATAAGACAATTGTAAGATCATATATCCAATTCATTTTTGCTCACACTCCATGAGCCCGAGGGAAACAATAAATTATGTTCTTGCCGTAAAAGGATTGACAGCCTCATCAGCTAATGATGCTTTGTCTTCCCGGTTTGCAGCAAAACCTGTTTCCAACTGCTTTTGTTTATCCAAATAATCTTCCAATGCGAAAATCTCAGTAAATAACTGCAGCTGTTCTTCTGCATCAGCTTGTCCAGCTATTTCTTTAGCTCTTGTAACAGGATCACGCAAAAGCTGGTTTACTATACTCTTTGTATGTTTGCTTAGAATCTTTTTCTCTCGATCTGTTAAATCGGGCATTTTACGTTCAATACTCTGCATCGTTTCAGCTTGAATGTTCAATGCTTTTTCACGAAGAGCAGAAATTAAAGGTACTACACCAAGCATTGAGATCCAGGATTGAAAATCAACGATTTCTGATTCAATCAGAATCTCGATCTTTTCCGCTTCTTTTTTGCGCTCTGCTAGGTTTGATTCAACGATACCTTCTAAATCATCAATATCGTATAAGAAAACGCTGTCCAAATCATGCAATGCAGGATCTAAATCTCTCGGAACCGCAATGTCCACCATGAACAACGGAAGCCCTTTTCGTTTCTTGATTGCTGGCGCAGCCATTTCTTTTGTGATAACAAAATCACTTGCTCCTGTGGATGAGATCACAATATCCGCTTTTACAAGGAGTTTCTCTAAATCGTTAAAAGGGTGAGCGACACCATGGAACTTTTCTGCTACTTCTTTTGCTTTTTCGAATGTGCGGTTAATCACCAACACTTCATTACCGCCGCTGGCATGAAGGTGCTTGGCTGTTAACTCGCCCATTTTCCCTGCCCCAACGATCAGTATCGTCTTATTCTGCAGTCCGCCAAAAATTTTCTTTGCAAGTTCTACAGCTGCGTAGCTGACTGAAACCGCATTTTCGCCAATATCAGTTTCGGAATGGCACTTTTTCGCAAAGGTAATGGCTTGTTTCATTAATTTATTAAAGATGGTTCCTGTAGCCTGCAGCTTTTGTGATTCAAGAAAACTGTCTTTTACTTGACCGAGAATTTGAGTCTCTCCGATAACCATTGAATCCAAACCAGCTGATACACGGAATAAATGCTCTACAGCTGCTTCTCCGTCTCTTATACTTAAAAAAGGAGAAAGTTCCTCTTTTTCAATATTAAACCAATCTGCTAAAAACGATTTAATATAATATCTTCCTGTATGAAGCTGATCAGTAACCGCATAGATTTCAGTACGGTTACATGTAGAAACGATTACACATTCAAGTATACTTTTTTGTTTGCGGAGTAAAGAGATCGCATCTTGTATTTCAGCGGGCTGAAACGCAACTTTTTCCCTAATTTCCACGGGAGCCGTTTTGTAATTAAGTCCTACCACTAAGATATGCATGCGCTCACCTCCTTTTTATGTATATTCTCTGTGTTCATTATACCATGGACAAAAATACAAATTGCCGGTATATTGTGAACAGAATTTAAACGTTTATGCTATGATAGGGTTATTAATTTCAAGGTATGTAACTGTCTTAGGATTTCCTGAATTTCTAATACTTAGCACCATTATTTAAAATAACAAATTTCGACCAAATTAGCAAAGGTTATACGCAATATTGGAGGACTTATGAAACAACAGAGCAAATTCAGCGGGTTTATTTTGATCGGTATCGGTTTATTCTTTTTTGCAATGCAGATGAACATTGAAATGATTCAGCCTTACCTAACATGGCCAACATTGATCCTCATTATAGGGCTGGCACTCCTTATGCAAGCAGGGTCAGGAAAAGATTCAGCAAATCTGTTTTCAGGTGTTTTCCTTACAGGACTCGGCATCCATTTTCATGCTGTTTCAAGAATTCCTTCCTGGCCGGAACCGCTGCAATTGATAACATTGCTTACGGGGATCGCATTCTTAATTCAATATAAAAAGGCGAAAGACGGTCTCATTCCTGGACTATTGTTAACTAGTTTGTCACTTTGGCTTATCTTTTTTAGCAATAATACCCCTTCAGTAGAGAATATATTTGCAAAAGGAGAAAATTTCTGGCCGATCATCCTTATGGTTCTAGGAGCCTATTTCATATTTTTCAAGAAAAAATAAAAGCAGTGTTCAATTTTGAACACTGCTTTTTTTCTTGGGCTCTTTTCTAAAAGATTGTTGTTTTCAAACCTGATTTTTTCTTCTATGACAGTTGATTGGAGTGTAAGGTGCGAGACTCCTGCGGGACAGGCGGGCAGGTGAGACACTTAAGAGTGAAACGTATAAATGTGGCTCACCGCCTGCCCCGCGGAAAGCGAGCACCTGGAACGGAAATCAACCACTTCCAATACCAACAAAGTTTACGAAAACAGCCTTTTATTTTGTTAAATAAGAATTCAGAACTCCCCAAGCTTCGTCTTTCCCGTGTCCTGTTTCAGAAGAGAAAAGAACGATCTTGTCGGTAGGATCCATGTTTAAAGTTTCTTTTACTACCTTTTTGTGCTTATCCCATTTTCCTTTTGGAATCTTATCACTTTTTGTAGCCACAACGATAACGGGCAGTTCGTGATATTTTAGCCAATCATACATCAAACAATCATCCTTTGAAGGAGGATGTCTGAGATCAACAAGCTGAACAACGGCTTTCAGCTGATCCCTCTCAACAAGATATTGTTCGATCATCTTGCCCCAGGCTTCTCTTTCTGTCTTAGAAACTTTAGCAAATCCGTAGCCTGGCACATCTACAAAATAAAAACTTTCATTTAATATATAAAAATTAAGAGTTTGCGTTTTTCCCGGTTTTGAAGAAGTACGCGCCAAATTTTTACGGTGGATCATTTTATTGATAAAGGAAGATTTCCCTACGTTTGAACGGCCTGCCAATGCAATTTCCGGAAGATTGCCTTCCGGATATTGCTTAGGACCTACCGCTGATATGACTATCTCTGCTGTATTTACTTTCACTTTTCATCACCTGCTAATGCTACTTTTAAGACTTCATCCAAGTGAGAGACAAGAATAAATGAAAGACCTTCTTTTACAGTCTCCGGAATCTCTTCAATATCCTTTTCATTCTCTTTTGGAAGAATGATCGTCTTGATTCCCGCTCGGTGTGCGCTTAAAGATTTTTCTTTCAAACCGCCAATAGGCAGAACACGCCCTCTTAGCGTAATCTCGCCTGTCATGCCAACATCACGTCTTACCGCTCTCTTTGTAAGGGCAGAAACGAGGGCAGTGGCGATTGTAATCCCTGCAGAAGGACCATCTTTTGGAGTAGCACCTTCTGGGACATGAATATGAATATCTGTTTTTTCGTAAAAGTCTGGAGCAATCCCCAATTCTTCTACTTTCGTGCGTACATAGCTCAATGCTGCTTGTGCAGACTCTTTCATTACATCGCCTAGCTTACCTGTTAAAATAAGCTTGCCTTTCCCCGGAGACAGAGCTACTTCAATAGACAGTGTATCCCCGCCTGCTGTCGTATAAGCTAGCCCTGTAGCTGCTCCAATCTGATCCTCCAGTTCGGCCTGACCATATCGGAAACGAGGTTTTCCAAGGTAATCTTCTATTGTTTTTGCGGACAAGATGACCTTTTTCTTTTCAGACGACACAATCTGTTTAGCAGCCTTTCTGCATAGACCAGCAATCTGACGTTCTAGATTACGCACTCCCGCTTCACGTGTGTAGTTACGTACGAGCTTTAAAATACAATCATCCTTGAATTGAATCTGGCTCTTTTTAAGACCATGTTCTTTTAACTGTTTAGGAATTAGATGATTTTTGGAGATATGAAGCTTTTCAACTTCTGTATATCCGGCAATCGAAATGACTTCCATTCTGTCTAAGAGCGGGCCAGGAATTGTAGAAAGTGAGTTTGCAGTCGTCACAAACATAACTTTTGAAAGATCAAAAGGCTCTTCGATGTAGTGATCGCTGAACGTGCTGTTCTGCTCTGGGTCCAGAACTTCAAGCATTGCTGAAGAAGGGTCACCTCTAAAATCACTCGACATCTTATCGATCTCATCAAGCAAAAACACAGGATTTACTGTTCCAGCTTTCTTCATACCTTGAATCAATCTGCCAGGCATAGCTCCTACGTACGTTCTGCGGTGTCCTCTGATCTCAGCTTCATCCCTCACTCCGCCTAAGGAGATTCTAACAAAGTTGCGGCCGATGGCACGGGCAATTGAACGCGCTAATGAAGTTTTACCAACCCCTGGAGGACCTACAAGGCACAGAATTGGGCCCTTTAATGAATTCGTCAATTTTTGGACAGCTAAATACTCTAAAACACGATCCTTCACTTTTTCCAGTCCATAATGATCTTCGTTCAGAACTGTTTCTGCATGTGGAATATCCAGATTATCTACAGTTTCTTGTTTCCATGGTAAGTTAACAAGCCACTCTATATAAGTACGAATGACCGAACTTTCAGCAGAAGAATTAGGCATTTTTTCATACCGGTCTAATTCTTTCTTAGCAATCTCCATAACATTTTCAGGCATATCAGACGCTTCGATCCGTTCTTTTAATGAACTGACCTCTCCTACCTTGCCTTCTTTGTCGCCAAGCTCTTTTTGAATGGCCTTCATCTGCTCACGCAAATAATACTCTTTTTGCGTTTTTTCCATCGCCTTTTTAACTCTCTGGCCAATTTTCTTTTCAAGTCCCAGCACTTCTTTTTCGTTGTTTAAAAGCGCCAGTAAATGTTCCAGTCTTTCCTTAACATTAAAGATTTCCAGAATCTTTTGCTTTTCTTTTATCTTTAAGGAAAGGTGAGAAGAAATAACATCAGCAAGTCTGCCAGGTTCGGTTATATCTTGAACAGACGCCAGCGTTTCAGGAGTTACTTTTTTAGAAAGGTTTATGTATTGTTCAAACTGCGCCAAAACCGCTCGCATCAACGCTTCCGTTTCAGCTTCCTTCTCTTCGACATCATCTGTTAGCTCTATTTCCACTTCAACATGTGTCTTTTCATCCATAAAAGAAGTAATTTTTCCACGCTGAATACCTTCTACCAATACTCTTATCGTGCCATTAGGCAGTTTAAGCATCTGATTGACTTTTGATAAAGTCCCGACATTGTAAATTTCCTCTTCAGCTGGATCTTCGATAGAAACTTCCTTTTGAGTTGAAAGAAAAATCATCTGGTCATCGAGCATCACTTTTTCAAGTGCTTGAATCGACTTTTCTCTTCCAACATCCAAGTGAAGCACCATTGTCGGATAGACCAACAATCCGCGTAGAGGGAGGAGCGGAAGAACTCTTTTTTCCCCCATTAAAAACACCTCCGAAAACTACTGTGTAATCATTATTTATATGCATAGTCTTTGTACAATTCTACCGATAATGCTTAACTTTGTCTAATGTTTGCTATCCAGAAAACTTTTATTAAACAAAAAAGAAACCCCTTCTTCTCCTTAAACTGAAGAAGGAGGGGAATTTAAAGCGGCTGAAGCTGGAATTGATTCTTCAGAGCTATCATCTAAAAACACATATTGAAATACTTCTGAGAGTTTTTTTACCGGAATGATTTCTACATCTTCAATGCTCTCGAATATCTTTTGGTTGTTCTCAAAAGGTATGAGCACACGTTTCGCTCCAGCGTCCTTGGCAGCTAATATCTTTGCCATTACTCCGCCAACTGGTTTTACTTTACCATGAATACTGATCTCACCTGTCATGGCTACTTCATGATCTACACGTACTTTATGGATTGCAGAATAGATGGAAGAAGCAATCGCAATACCTGCTGATGGACCATCTACTGGACCGCCTCCAGGGAAATTTACATGAATGTCGTACATAGAGGCATCAACACCCATAAATCGAAGCACGGTAATAACGTTCTCCACAGATCCTTTAGCCATACTTTTTCTGCGAATGGATTTTGACTGATTGCCGATGCTCTCTTCTTCAGCAATTCCTGTAATCGTAATCGATCCTTGCTTCTTGGCTGGAAGCACTGTTGTTTCTATTTCTAGAAGCGCACCACTTGTCGGACCGTATACCGCCAGTCCGTTTACTAAACCAATTTTCGGTTTACTGCCGATCTTTCTCTCAGGTCTTGGCGCCATTCTGCTTGAGTGAGTAACCCATTCAACATCGCCTTTCGTAATGCACTTTCGTTCTTCGGTAATGGCTAATCCCGCAGCAATTTGAATCATATTTACTGCCTCACGTCCGTTTTTAGCGTATTGAGCCATATATTTTAGTGATTCCTCATCGATACCAAGCTGGATTTTGTCTGCAGCACGTTTGGCGATCTGCTCGATTTCAGCGGGCTGGAGCTCTCTGAAAAAGACTTCAAGACATCTTGAACGGATTGCAGGCGGAATTTCATCAGGCATACGAGTAGTTGCACCGATCATTCTAAAATCAGCGGGAAGTCCGTTTTGAAAAATATCATGGATATGGTGCGGTATGTTTGCATTTTCTTCTGAATAATAGGCACTTTCAAGAAATACTTTGCGATCTTCTAATACTTTCAATAGTTTGTTCATCTGAATAGGATGCAGTTCACCTATCTCGTCTATAAACAAAACACCGCCATGTGCATTTGTAACAGCACCTTGTTTAGGCTGCGGTATCCCGGCTTGCCCCATTGCACCTGCACCTTGATAAATAGGGTCATGAACGGAACCAATAAGAGGATCGGCAATTCCACGTTCATCAAAACGCGCTGTCGTTGCGTCTAATTCAACAAATACTGCTGTTGAACGAAATGGAGATGTTTTATTTCTTTTCGCTTCTTCAAGAACCAATCTTGCTGCTGCAGTCTTACCAACCCCAGGTGGTCCATATACGATCACGTGCTGTGGATTAGGACCGCATAATGCGGCTTTTAATGCTTTAATTCCATCTTCTTGCCCGATAATATCTTCGAATTTGCCTGGGCGCACCCGCTCAGACAATGGTTCAGAAAGTGTGATTGATCTAAGCCTTCTTAGTTGTTCCATCTCTTTTCTTGATTCTTTATCTACGCTAACTTTTTGAGACCGCTGGTTTCGCAGCAAATTCCAAAAATACAGACCTATTATAATCCCAAAGAATAATTGAATGATTAACGCTATCCCTGTCCAGTTCATCGTTTTTCCTCCCGATACTTATGTAGTGATAACCATAGTATCTCCGAGGATATAAGGACCTAAACGGTAATATTGTTAAAACAAATTTTGTTTATATGGAAGTTATGGATGGGAAACATTTTGGCAGTTGTGAATGAAAAAAAAACTGGCTCATCAGCTGTTAGTGATAACAGCCAATGAGCCAGCCTCTATTAAGCGCTCTCTTTAGGAGTTTCTTTTGATTGTTCGATAACAGTACCATCTTCAAGTTCTAATGTTGGTGGAACTTTATCAGAAATTGTTTCTTTTGTAACGATACATTTGACAACATCTTCACGAGAAGGAAGCTCGAACATTACATCAAGCATAACACCTTCAATGATCGAACGGAGTCCGCGCGCACCTGTTTTGCGTTCAATCGCTTGGGCAGAAATTTCACGAAGTGCTTCATCTGTAAACTCAAGCTCTACTCCATCGATATCTAAAAGTTTTTGATATTGTTTTACCAATGCATTTTTAGGTTTTGTCAGGATTTCGATCAACGCATCCTCATCCAATGGATTCAAGTTAGAGATTACAGGCAAACGGCCGATAAACTCTGGAATTAATCCAAAACGAAGTAAATCTTCAGGAAGTACTTTAGATAAGTATTCACCTGCTTTTAAATCTGCTTGTTTTGAATCTGAACTGAACCCAATAACTTTTTTACCTAAACGGCGTTTAATAATTTGCTCGATTCCATCGAATGCTCCGCCACAGATGAATAGAATATTCGTAGTATCGATTTGAATGAATTCTTGATGCGGGTGTTTTCTTCCGCCTTGAGGAGGAACACTCGCAACAGTACCTTCTAAAATTTTAAGAAGAGCTTGCTGCACACCTTCACCGGAAACATCACGTGTAATCGATGGATTTTCTGATTTACGTGCAATCTTATCGATCTCATCAATATAAATGATTCCTTTTTCCGCTTTTTCAACATCATAATCGGCAGACTGAATTAATTTAAGAAGGATGTTTTCTACGTCCTCACCTACATAACCAGCTTCTGTTAAAGATGTAGCATCAGCAATTGCAAAAGGTACATTCAAAATTCTCGCCAAAGTCTGTGCAAGGAGCGTCTTACCGCTTCCTGTCGGTCCGATCATAGCGATATTACTTTTTGCCAGTTCAACTTCATCAGATTTTTGAGAAGAATTGATTCTCTTATAATGATTGTAAACGGCTACAGAAAGCGATTTCTTCGCTTGGTCCTGACCGATTACATACTCATCAAGAATCTTTCGGATTTCTACTGGTTTTGGAACTTCTTTTAGTTCTACATCCTCTTCTGTACCTAATTCTTCTTCTACAATTTCAGTACAGAGTTCGATACATTCATCACAAATATATACACCTGGTCCAGCAACCAGTTTTCTAACTTGATCTTGTGTTTTACCACAGAAAGAACACTTCAATTGCCCTTTTTCATCATTAAATTTGAACAATGATATCACCCCTAAAACGATAATATGGATGAAACGCTTGACCTTTCTTGCAACTTCTATAGTACAGGTCTGTATTTATTTCTACTGCTTAAGCATTCCGTTGATTATAATGGATTGTATCACACTTCCATAATAAAACGGAAATAAAAACCCTTATTCAATATGTATGGTATGGCTCTATATAAGTATGAACAATCCTGCGTGTTTTAAAACCTATTTTTCAAATAGCAGGAGAAATTACCTAAATAATGTTATGTATTGCAAAACAAGGCACGATAGTAAGGATCGCGCCTTGTTTTATTTCTTGCATTTAATTTTATTATTAAGCTGTTTTGCTGTTTTCAACAAGGAAGTCGATTGCTTTGCGTACTTTCAAGTCAGCTGCAACAGCATCGTTTCCACCTTGCATAGCAAGCATTTGCTTGATTTGTTCAACTTCCATCTTGTACATTTCAGCCATCTTGTTAAGCTCTGCATCGATTTCTTCTTCAGAAACTTCAATGTTTTCTGCTTCAACGATCGCTTCTAGTACTAGATTTGTACGAACACGCTTCTGAGCATCTTCTTTCATCTGCTCACGAAGTGCTTCTTCACTTGTTCCAGAGAACTGGTAGTAAAGATCAAGGTTCATTCCTTGCATTTGAAGACGTTGACCAAACTCTTGAACCATACGGTCTAACTCAGTGTTAACCATAGCTTCTGGAATTTCAATCTCAGCATTTTCAGAAGCTTTTTCAATCACAGTTTCACGTGTTTGGTTTTCAGCTTCTTGTTTTTTGCTTTCTTCAAGCTTCGTACGAAGTTCTTTTTTCAAGTCTTCAAGTGTTTCAGCATCGCCTTCAGCTTCTTTTGCGAACTCATCGTTAAGTTCTGGAAGCTGTTTTGACTTGATGTCATGAATTTTCACTTTGAAAACTGCTGGCTTACCAGCTAATTCTTCAGCATGGTATTCTTCAGGGAAAGTAACGTTAACGTCCTTTTCTGCTCCAGCTTTTTCACCAACTAGTTGATCTTCAAAGCCTGGAATAAATGACCCTGATCCGATTTCTAATGAATAGTTTTCAGCTTTTCCGCCTTCGAAAGCTTCTCCGTCAACAAATCCTTCGAAATCAAGGTTTACAGTGTCGCCATTCTCAATAGCGCCATCTTCCTTAACAACTAATTCAGCTTGTTGTTCTTGTAAACGAGTAAGTTCGTTTTGAACATCTTCATCAGTTACTTCAGTTTCAGTCTTTTCAACTTCAAGCCCTTTGTATTCGCCAAGTTTAACTTCTGGCTTAACGATTACTTTAGCAGTGAATACAAGGTTGCTACCTTGTTCCATTTTTTCGATATCAACTTCCGGGCGATCAACAGGCTCGATTCCTGCTTCTTCTACAGCATCGCCATAAGCTTTTGGCAATAAAATGTCTAAAGCATCTTGGTAAAGAGACTCTACACCAAAACGTTGTTCAAAAAGTTTGCGTGGCATTTTCCCTTTACGGAAACCTGGCACGTTTACTTGTTTAACCACTTTTTTAAACGCTTGGTCTAGCGCTGTATCTACTTCAGAAGCCTCAACTTCAACAGTTAAGACACCTTGATTGCCTTCTAACTTTTCCCATTTAGCACTCATTAATATATTCCCTCCAACATCGGTATTTCCATAAATATCATATAGATTACAACCATTCCATTATAGCATAGACATACTGTATTTCAACAAGTTACATCACTTTCTCATCAAGTCTGCAAATAAAATCTTTCCAGTTCGACCAGAAGCTTTACGGCATTCTGTATTTCTGGGTCTTCTTTTTCAGTGTCTTCTTCTATTCCGCATAAGACAGAAGCTGCTATTACAGATGCTTCGAACCACAAAAGTTTATTTTCCGGCTGAGGAACGAATGGATAAAGCGCTAGCGTGTAGTCCTTCCATACTGCCAATGCTATATCTAGTAAAGATGGGTTCTCTGATTCTAATTCATCTTGAATTAAAGCTTTTACTTCCTTATAAAAGGGATGTTCATTCCAATCCTTTAATTCCTGAATGCTAACATCCTCAACCTGCCCATACTTTTCAAGCTTGACGATTTTATTTATTTCATTCTCTTTTAGATATTGGAGAATTAAACTCTTTACAGCAGGGTGTTTAGATTCATCAAGCAAAAAGGATTCAAATAATGGCACAGTTAACTCGGGTCCTAGTTTTTTTAGCTGTTGAACCGCCATCCATTGTGAGTCCGCTCTTTCACTTTGCAGCATATCCTTTAAGGCACTTAGATTGGGGTTTTCCTTGGAAACTGTTTCATCAGGGTTGATCTTTACTTCTGGAACATCCTCTTGTTCGATGACTTTTCTGCTGAATTGAAGAAGCTGATAGAAGGTTTCTGCTTTATCAGCCGGAATTTTTTGTTCTTCTAATACAGCTTCAATAACCGAAACGACCGTTATGTATTCTGATAATTGAACAAGTATGCTTAAATAAATTTGAAGAACATCATAATATTCACCAATTCCCTCTTTAAGCATCCTATCACAGCGTGCTTTTGCTTCCTGCAACCTCCCTAACTCTACCAAACTTAAGACAAGTCCGAGATTTCCTTGTGAATGCATGGGATCAGTATGCAACAGCTGTTCAAAACAAGAAAGGGATTCATCATATTGTTTATTTTTCAAAGAATCCATGCCTTTTTCTAAAAGCCGTCCTGTTAAATTTGGAAACCGAATGATATTGTTTTTGTTTTCCTTGTCGTTTGTCATCACAAATCTCCGCTTCCGTATAGATTTGACTAAAGAATATCAGTTTCGACTACGGAACTCAAGATAGTGATGATTATTCCTATTTGCTCAGCCTCAAGAGACGAATGATTCTTTCTGAGAAATACATATAATAGGGCTTTCACATTAAAAGAGCCTATCATCACATAAAAAACGCAAACTATCACATAAAAAATCTTAATAATCACATAAAAGTCCCTGTTCATCAAATAAATTTACTTTTATTGGAAATTAAAGTTTTCTTGAGAAAGACGCTTAACATCATTGTTCACAAAAAAAGCTCTTAAAGGAGCAGGTTCTCCTTTAAGAGTTTCTTAATATCAGCTGATCCGTTTCATGTTAAGTTTGTCAGCCAATTCTTTGTATTGTGACCATTTTTGAGGATCGACATTACCTCCGCTTATAATCACACCTACTTTTTGGTCTAGAGCGAGTTTATTGTGGAAAAGTACGGCTGCAAGACTTGCCGCTCCAGCACCTTCAACGACTACTTTCTCACGCTCCAGCATGAACATCATCGCAAATGCAATCTGTTCTTCTGTTACGGTAACCATCTCGTCTACATATTTTGTAATCAAAGGAACTGTGAGTTCTCCTGGTTTTTTCACCGCAATTCCATCTGCTATTGAAGGGCGAGACAATGTTTTGACATGCGCACCTGTAAATGATTGATAAACAGCACTCGCATGTGCAGATTGAACCCCAATAACCTTGACGTCTGGTCTTAGCCTTTTGACCGCTAGACTTATTCCAGCAAGAAGACCGCCTCCTCCAACAGGAACGATGATCGACTTCAATTCAGGTTTCTGCTGCAGCATTTCAAGAGCCACTGTACTTTGTCCTGCAATGACATCATAATCGTCAAATGCATGAACAAACTTAGATCCGTTCATTTGTTCCTCTTTTTTTGCAGCTTCAAAAGCAGCTTGGTAGTTTTCACCCTGCAATACGATATCTGCTCCATAGGACTTAACTGCTTCTATTTTAGATAGAGGAGCATTCTCCGGCATAAAGATCTTTGACTTAATGCCTCGTTTAGAACATGAGAGAGCCAAACCTTGGGCATGATTTCCTGCAGAAGCAGCTATTACACCTCGAGCAGCTTCAAAGTCATTCAACGTCGAAACTTTATAATAAGCACCTCTTAATTTAAAGGACCCTGTTTTTTGAAGGTTCTCCAACTTCATATAGACCTTGCCGCCCGTCCACTTATTTAGAGTAGCCGATTGTTTTAAAGGGGTACGGTGTGCAATTTTCGAGACTTCTTCCATCGCATGAAATAACTTTTCATTCGTGACTGTTAAATCCCCATGTCAATTCACAATCCTTTCATTTTCATAATTTTTTATTTTCTCTTCATATTGAAGTGTTACTGAAATTTCATCCCAGCCATTAATGAGCATCTTTTTCCAATACGGATCAAATTCAAAATCAAACCGGTCACCCAGTTCATTCACAACTTGCTGGTCTTCCAAACTGACGGTCAATTGATGGATAACAGAGTCCGAACGATCGTTATTTAATTGCTGAATCTCATTCTCAGAAAGCCTGATTGGCAAGATGCCATTTTTTACACAGTTATTAAAAAAGATATCTGCAAAACTCTCCGCAATAATAATCTGAAAACCATAATCTTTAAGCGCCCAAGGGGCATGTTCTCTGGATGAACCGCATCCAAAGTTCTTGCCTGTAATCAAAATAGAAGAACCTTTTGTTTCTTCTTTATTAAGTTCAAAATCCGGATTTTCTTGACCTTGAGAATGATATCTCCAATCAAAGAACAAAAATTCTCCATATCCGGCTTTATCGATTTTTTTTAAAAATTGCTTCGGGATAATCTGATCCGTATCCACGTGGTCCCTTTTAAGAGAAGCGGCTTTTCCCGTATGTGTTTTAAATCCCGACATAACGGTTCACCTCCGGATCTTTCGTTTGCAGTATCGAACGGACATCCGTGAATCTACCTTTAATTGCAGCGGCTGCAGCCATAATAGGACTAACGAGATGTGTTCTTGCTCCTTTTCCTTGTCTCCCTGCAAAGTTTCGGTTCGAAGTGGAAGCGCATCTTTCTCCTTCAGGAACAATGTCATCATTCATCCCTAAGCACATGGAGCATCCAGAGTCCCGCCATTCAAAACCAGCATTCTGGAAAATCTGATGAATCCCAAGACTCTCTGCTTCTCGTTTTACCGATTGTGATCCAGGAACAACGATCGCTCTCACATCAGGATGAACCTCTTTACCTTCAACAACAGCTGAAGCTTCTATTAGATCACTTAATCTTGAGTTCGTGCATGACCCGATAAAAACATGTTGCACTTCTACATCTTCTAACCTCTCATGGCCATCAAAACCCATATAAGAGAGTGCGCTTTCTAACGATTGCTTTTCTTCTATTGATAATGCAGATTCTGGTGCGGGAATGTGTCCGCTTATCGGCAGGCACATGGATGGAGTAGTTCCCCATGTGATCATAGGCTCAATGTCAGAAGCATTAATTTCAATTACATGATCAAATACTGCATCATAATCTGAAACAAGCTGTTTCCATTCCTCGCATTTTTCGATAAACTCACTTTCTTTTGGTGCATAAGTTTTTCTCTGAACATAGCTGAACGTTTTTTCGTCCGGCGCAATAACAGAAGCTTTTGCACCTGCTTCAATAGACATATTACAAAGAGTCATTCTCTCTTCCATTGTAAAATCACGAACAGTACTCCCTGAAAATTCAATGATATAGCCTGTTCCTGCATTTGTACCGTAATTGGCGATAAACCATAAAATCACGTCTTTTGCTGTAACTCCATAACCTAGCTCTCCTTCAATCTTCACGTTCATCTGCTTTGGCTTGTTCTGCCATAGCGTTTGTGTTGCCAAAACGTGTTCTACTTCACTCGTGCCAATTCCAAATGCGAGTGCTCCAAATGCGCCATGTGTCGAGGTATGACTGTCGCCGCAAACGATCGTTTTACCTGGAAGGGTAAGCCCCAGTTCTGGTCCGATTACATGTACGATTCCTTGCTGCAGAGAATCTAAGCCCTCCAATTTAATTCCAAATTCCTCACAGTTTTTTTCGAGCGTTTCAACTTGAAGGCGAGAGGTATCATCTTTAATGTTGAACCGGTCTACGGTCGGGATATTGTGATCCATAGTGGCGAAACATAGATCTGGCCGTCTTACCTTTCTGTTCTTTTCTCTTAAACCAGCAAACGCCTGTGGAGAAGTTACTTCATGAAGCAGATGAAGATCAATATATAAGAGGTCGGGTTTATTCACTTCTTTTGCTACAACATGACTTTCCCACAATTTATCTATAATAGTTTTACCCAATGGCTGGCGCCTCCCTTCTTACACATACACTTCAAGCAGTGTCGCACTTGTTGAATCTTCAATCATCCTGAAATGAATCTGATTAACCATCTCTTTCGTAGATACTAGATTGCCTGTTCCCTCATAAATATCCTGCGTTCGGTAACCTGCTTGCAACGTTTCAAAAACTGCCAGTTCAACAGCAGCAGCTTCTTTTTCGAGCTTGAACGAATGGCGAAGCATCATGGCTGTACTTAAAATCATTCCAATAGGATTCGCTTTCCCGCTGCCTGCAATATCAGGTGCTGAACCATGAATCGGTTCATAGAGACCTGGTCCATCTTGACTGACTGAAGCAGAAGGCATCATACCAAGAGACCCTGGGATAACAGATGCTTCATCAGATAAAATGTCACCAAACATGTTTTCTGTTACGACAACATCAAAACTTGAAGGACTGCTGATCATCCGCATAGCAGCGGAGTCCACTAATAAATGCTCCGTTTCAACATCGCTGTATTTCTTTGCTGTTTCTTCAACAATTTCTCTCCACAGCTTACTAGTCTCCAAAACATTCGCCTTATCTACTGAGGTAACTTTTTTCCTTCTCACTCTCGCCAATTCATACGCTTTTTCAATAATTCTTGTAATTTCTTCTCTCGTATAAGACAGCGTATCAACAGCAAGCTTTTCATCTCGTGTTTTTGGTTCTGAAAAGTAGATTCCGCCCGTTAATTCTCTTACAAATACAAAATCAGCACCTTTGACTCTGTTTGATTTAAGGGGAGATAGATTTTCAAGACCAGGAAACACTGTAACAGGTCTTAGATTGGCAAACACATTCAATTCTTTTCTTAATGCCAAAAGTCCTTGTTCAGGTCTTACAGTTTGACCGTCCCATTTAGGTCCTCCGACTGCTCCTAACAGCACAGCATCACTGTTTTTACAAGTTTCTAAAGTATCGTCTGGCAGAGGTTTGCCTTTCTCGTCAATGGCTGCACCCCCAAACAATTTTTCTGTTGTTTGAAATTCGTGACCGAACCTTGCAGCAACACCTTCTAATACTTGCAGAGCTCCCTTCATCACTTCAGGACCGATTCCGTCTCCAGGCAAAACTGTTATCTTCTTTTTCATCTAACATCCCTCCCTAAATTAAATGCTCATTCTTTCATAGTTTGTTTTATCTGAATGAAGCTGAAGTTTATTGAATGCATGAACATAAGCTTTAGCTGAAGCTTCAAGAACATCCTGCGCAGTTCCGCTTCCGTTGACTTCGTTTCCATCACAGACGATCTGTACAAACACTTGTGCAAGTGCATCCCTTCCGGCTCCTACAGATTGAATTCGATAATCATTCAGTTTCAATGATGACGGAAGCATTTTTCCGAGAGTGTTATAAATAGCTTCTACGCTTCCAGAACCTGTTGCGGCATCCTGAATGACCTTTCCATCAGGAGTCACGAGTCTTAATGTCGCAGTAGGAATTTGGTTTGTGCCATAGTTAACCTGTATATCTTTTAATTGATAAAGTGGAACTTCCGGCTGAATTCTATGATCAATCAAGAGTGCAAAAATATCTTCTTCTGTCATTTCTTTTTTTCGGTCAGCAAGTAATTTAAAATCTTCAAACAAAATTTTTATTTTGCTTTCTTCTGGCTGAAAGCCTAATTTAGCTAAATAATCTTTAAATGCATGACGACCGGAATGCTTGCCGAGCACTAGCTGGTTAGAAGGTACTCCGACAAGTTCAGGTGTAATGATTTCATAGGTCGACTTTTCTTTTAGCACGCCATCTTGATGAATACCCGATTCGTGAGCAAAAGCATTCTTGCCCACCACAGCTTTATTCGGTGGAACGGCAATACCTGTAAGACGGCTTACAAGCTGACTTGTACGGCTGATCTCGTTTAACTTCAGATTCGTTTTTGCCTGATAAAAGTCTTCTCGGATAGCTAGAGCTACCGCAATCTCTTCTAAAGATGCATTTCCAGCTCTTTCTCCGATTCCGTTGATCGTGCATTCGATCTGGTTTGCTCCGTTCTCAATAGCAGAAAGTGAATTTGCTACTGCCATTCCGAGGTCATCATGACAATGAGCAGATAAAACAGCATTTTGTATGTTCGGAACATTCTTTAATAGATAGCGGAATATCTTCCCGTATTCTTCTGGATTCGTAAATCCTACTGTGTCAGGGATATTGATAATGCTTGCCCCTGCATCGATAACTTTTTCAACAATCCGTGCGAGGAAAACAAGGTCTGACCTGCACGCATCCTCTGCAGACCATTGAACAACCGGGAATTTTTTCTTTGAATACTTAACCGCTTCAACGGCAGCTTCTACGACTTGATCAGGTGTTTTTTTCAATTTGTAAGTCATATGAATTGGGGAGGTTGCGATAAATACATGCAGCCTCGGTTCAGCAGACTCTTTTAGCGCTTCCCATGCGTAGTCGATATCTGATTGATTCGATCTTGCCAAACCTGTCACAGAGGAATCCTTGATGATCGATGCCACCTTTTTCACAGCATCTAAATCACCTTTGGAGGCTGCAGGAAAGCCAGCCTCCATAACATCAACACCTAATCGTTCTAGCCTTTTTGCGATCTCTATTTTTTCTTCTGTATTTAAATTTACACCTGCTGTTTGTTCTCCATCACGCAGTGTTGTATCAAAAATTTCAATTGTTCGCACTGACGACAGCCTCCTTCTTTTGTTTTGCTTTAACAAACGGCATCATCGCACGTAATTCCCTCCCCACTTTTTCGATTGGATGATTTTTTTCCTGATAATTCACTACATGGAATACTGGGCGATTCGCTTGGTTTTCCAAGATCCAATTTTTTGCAAACTCACCAGATTGAACATCTTTTAATACTTCCTTCATCGACTCTTTTACTCTGCCATCAATAACACGAGGACCTGATTGGAAATCTCCCCATTGTGCGGTGTCAGAGATCGAATGCCTCATTCCTTCTAATCCGCCTTCATACATAAGGTCAACGATGAGCTTTAACTCATGCAGACATTCGAAGTAAGCAACCTCTGGCTGATATCCCGCTTCTGTAAGTGTTTCAAAGCCCGCTTTAACAAGTGAGGATAATCCTCCGCAAAGGACAGCCTGTTCTCCAAATAAATCGGTTTCGGTTTCTTCCTGAAAGCTTGTTTCAAGTACACCAGCGCGAGCGGAACCAATGCCTTTTGCGTAAGAAAGTGCAGTTTCTCGAGCGGTTCCTGTAGCATCTTGATAAACCGCGAACAATGCAGGTACACCTTCACCCGCTTCAAAAGTCCTGCGTACTAGATGACCCGGACCTTTAGGAGCAACCAAGAACACATCCACATCTTCAGGTGGTACGACTTGGTGATAATGCACATTGAATCCATGTGCGAACACAAGAGCATTTCCCGGAGATAGCTCTGGCAGAATTTCATTTTTGAAAACCTCAGGCTGTCTTTCATCCGGGAGCAGTACCATAACAACGTCGGCGAGACGTGCTGCCTCGCGAACAGGATATACTTCAAACCCATCTTTAACCGCTTCATCAAAGGATCTTCCTTCTCGGACACCAACGACAACATCATAGCCACTGTCTTTTAAGTTCAATGCGTGTGCATGCCCTTGCGATCCATAACCAACTACTGCTACCTTCTTATTTTTTAATACATCATTTGATAGTTCGTTTTCGTAATATACTTTAGCCATTTTTAATAGTCTCCTTTACATAATAGAATAGGGATGAAGCTCTAAAATTTTCTTTTGTGTTCCTCTTGGGATAGCTGTTATGCCAGTTCTTGATATCTCTTTGATTCCATAAGGGCGTAACAGTTCTATCAGTGCATCTACTTTTTCACTATCACCGGTTACTTCCAGCGTAACGTTCTCTAATGAAACATCGAGAACTGTAGCCCTGAATGGTTCGATCAGCATTTTTATTTCACTTCGTGTATCCGGAGTGGTTAATACTTTAATAAGTGCCAGCTCTCTTGAAACAAGTGCCATATTCGTGAGATCACGGACTTTTAAGATATTGATCTGTTTATGAAGCTGTTTAACCAGTTGTTCAGCTTTTCTGTCATCTTCCACCCAAACTGTCAATGTCACTTTTGAAACGGCAGGGTCCTCCGTATGTCCAACGGTAATGTTTTCAATGTTAAATTGCCTTTTTGTCAGCAAACCGGTTAAACGATTCAGAACGCCGCTCTCGTTTAACACTGTTGCAGAAATAATACGTCTCATCCTCTCACTCCAATCATTTCATGAAGTCCTTTGCCTGGAGCAATCATTGGATACACATTTTCATCTGCCGATACTGCGCAATCTAATACGAAAGGTTTTTTCGAAGCAAGCGCGGCCGCTAATGCCTCCCTTACTTCAGCTTCGTTTTCAGCTCGCTTGCCTTCGATCCCATAGGCTGCGGCAAGTTTTACAAAATCAGGCTGAATATCAAGAAGAGAGTGTGAGTATCTTTTTTCGTAAAAGATCTCTTGCCATTGCCGGACCATACCAAGTGATTTGTTGTTAACAATCACAACGATTACAGGAAGTTCCCAATCCTGCAGAACACCCAGTTCCTGCAGGGTCATCTGAAATCCTCCGTCTCCTACAACAGCGATTACTGAAAGATCCGGTCTTCCTACCTTAGCTCCTATAGCAGCTGGAAAGCCAAAGCCCATCGTTCCTAATCCACCTGATGTAATCCATCTGTTTGAAGTTGAAAACGTATAATATTGCGCGGCCCACATTTGATGCTGTCCAACATCAGTCGAAACGACTGCAGCACCTTTTGTCACTTCGTGTAAAATTTCCATTAATTTTTGCGGTTTTAATTCTTTATCATTAGATTTATAGGTGAGTGGAAGTTCGCTTCGGTATTTGGAAAGCTGTATCACCCATTCACTTGACTTGCCTTTTTCACCGCATGTCTGATTTAAAGCCTTCAAAGTTTCTTTTGCACACCCTACAATAGGTATCTCTGTCGGTACATTTTTTCCGATCTCCGCGGGATCGATATCAATATGGGCAACGACTGCTTTTTTAGCAAAATGCTCTAGATTTCCGGTTAAGCGATCATCAAATCTGGCACCAACCCCTATTAAAAGATCACAATCATAAAGCGCCATATTTGCTGCATATGTGCCATGCATTCCTGCCATTCCGTAGCATAAAGGATGATCTGCAGGGAACCCTCCAAGTCCTAGCAACGTTTGAGCAACAGGAATCTGATAATATTCCGCAAAAGCTAAAAGCTCCTCCTCCGCTTTAGCTGCAAGTACACCTGCTCCTGTAAGCAGAACAGGCTTTTTTGCCATCTGCAGAGCTTCATTCAGCCTTTTCACTTGGAGGATGTTAGGCTTAAGAGTCGGCTGATATCCAGGAAGATGGATGTCTGCAGCCTCTTTTAATGGTGCATGATTAACTGCGATGTCTTTTGGTATATCAATTAACACAGGTCCTTTTCTGCCAGTGTTCGCAATATGAAAAGCTTCTTTCATGATCCGCGGCAGATCTTCCGCCTTCTGCACTTGATAGTTGTGCTTGGTGATCGGCATCGTAATCCCTACGATATCCGCTTCTTGAAAAGCATCAGTGCCAATGACTTTTGTAGCTACTTGCCCTGTAAAAATAACAAGAGGGATGGAATCAATCATCGCATCAGCAATTCCTGTTACAAGGTTGGTAGCACCTGGCCCTGAAGTCGCAAGCACCACACCCGGTTTCCCAGTTACTCTCGCATACCCTTGAGCCGCGTGGATCGCACCTTGTTCGTGCCTTGTCAGTACATGCTTCATTTCTGCTTTGTAAAGAGCATCATAGATCGGAAGCACCGCACCTCCTGGATACCCAAAAACAACGTCTACGTTTTCATTCAGCAGACCTTGAATAAATAGTTCAGCGCCAGAGACTAATGAAGATTCAACCGTTTTTTGTTCAGCCACCCAACTGGCCTTCATTTTCATTCCTCCTTCATCTTTTGAACCCATTTATTTGTAAAAAGCTTTTTTCGAAAACTTCTTAGCAAGTTGATTGGAGCGTAAGGTGTGAGACTCCTACGGGATCAGCGGGACAGGTGAGACCCCGCCAGTGCGAAGCGATAGGGAGGCTCACCGCCCGCCCCGTGGAAAGCGAGCACCTGAAGCGGAAATCAACTACTTCTTGAAACAACAATGATTATCGAAAAAAGCCTAATAAAAAAACTTCTCCACCCAAATGGACAGGAAAATCCTATCCAAAGGGGTGAAAAAGTTTCATTTTCACGGTACCACCCTTTTTCACGATATCTTCATTAAGACACCGCCTCGTGACGAACAAGCCGTCATTTGATAACAAGCGGTTTAAAAATGGAAATAACCGCTTGGCCCTTCCTACTCAAGTTACTTTCAAAAGGACACTCAGGAGGGATGTCCTGGTATTTGGAATAACCGGCTCACAGCAACCCGGCTCTCTGTGTATTCCGCATCTACCATTGTTCTCCGTCATCGTTTTATGGTTTTAAATTTTCAAGATTCCGCCAGTATTAGCTGAAGTAACTAAAGCAGCGTATCGGGCTAAGTAACCTTTTTTGATCTTTGGTTCAGGCTTAACCCAGTTTTCTTTTCTTGCGTTCAACTCATCTTCTGTCAGCATTACATGAATGGATCTATTCACTAAATCAATTAGTATCGGATCTCCACTTTCAATAAATGCAATCGGACCTCCTTGAGCAGCTTCCGGTGAGATGTGACCAATTGAAATCCCCCTGGATGCTCCTGAAAAGCGGCCATCTGTTATGAGAGCAACTTTTGTGCTTAATCCCATTCCTGCAATAGCAGATGTAGGAGAAAGCATCTCAGGCATGCCCGGTCCACCCTTAGGGCCTTCATAGCGGATAACCACTACATGCCCTTCTCGTACTTCACCATTGTTGATTCCTTGAATCGCTTCATCCTGAGATTCATAAACGATAGCTTCTCCCTGAAATGTCTTGATTGAAGGGTCAACCGCACCTACTTTGATCACACAGCCATCTGGTGCAATGTTTCCATAAAGGATCGATAATCCGCCAACTGGTGAATAAGCATTATCTTTTCGGCGAATAACATCATCATCTACAATCTCAGCTTGAGTAACCCTCTCTTGAAGAGTTTGACCGGAAATCGTAATACGGTCGTTATGGATCGCACCTTCCATTTGGCAAAGTTCATTGATGATCGCACTTACGCCTCCAGCCCGGTGAACGTCCTGCATGGAATAATCTGAAGCAGGAGAAATCTTAGACAAGTAGGGAATCCTTTCTGCGATTTCATTGATCCGTGTCAGATCGTAATCAATTTCAGCTTCATTTGCTATCGCCAGCATATGGAGAACTGTGTTAGTCGAGCCTCCCATTGCCATGTCGAGTGCAAAAGCATCATCGATCGCTTCTTTCGTAATAATATCTCTAGGACGGATATTTTCTTTTACTAGATTCATAAGAGAATTAGCAGCATCGCGAATCAGCTCTCTCCGCTCATCTGATGTTGCTACGATCGTGCCGTTACCCGGCAATGTAATCCCCAACATTTCCATAATTGAATTCATACTGTTAGCTGTAAACATCCCTGAACAAGACCCGCATGTTGGACAAGCACTTGTTTCCAGCTCCAGCAGCTCTTCTCGGGTCATTTTTCCGGCTAAATGAGAGCCAACACCTTCAAATACCGAGGCAAGCGAAAGTGATTTTCCTGCCATCGATTTTCCCGCTTCCATCGGACCACCGGAAACAAATACTGCCGGTACATTGGTACGAACTGCAGCCATCAGCATTCCTGGTGTAATCTTGTCGCAATTCGGAATATAAAAGACCCCATCAAACCAATGAGCATTGATTACAGTTTCTGCTGCATCTGCAATGACTTCTCTGCTTGGAAGCGAGTACCGCATTCCAATATGACCCATCGCGATCCCGTCATCAACACCGATCGTATTGAATTCGAAAGGTATTCCGCCCGCTTCTCTAATGGCTGCTTTAACCCATTCGCCCACTTTATTTAAATGCATGTGCCCCGGAATAATATCAACATAGGAATTACAAACACCGATAAATGGTTTATCCATATCTTCTGGTGCAACACCCGCTGCGTGGAGAAGACTTCTGTGCGGGGCTCTATCGATTCCTTGTTTGATCATATTACTGCGCATGTTTGAAACACTCCTATACAACTTTTATCCTGCTTGCACGGTCTGTCCTGAATAAACCTTCACACCCTCTTCAACTACCTTTTTCCTGAAGGCGTCTAGTAATTTATTTGTATGTTCACCTGGTGCTCCGTTTCCGATCACTCTTCCGTCAACTTTTACAACTGCAATAACTTCTGCAGCGGTTCCGGTAAGGAAAACTTCATCAGCTACGTACACATCATGTCTCGTAAACGGTTCTTCCACCATTTTGTATCCGAGTTCATTAGCTATTTCAACAATTGCGTTTCTCGTAATTCCTTCTAAAGCTCCTAAATAACCAGGAGGCGTTTTGATCGTGTTTCCTTTAACGATGAATACATTATCGGCAGAACCTTCTGCTACATATCCTTGATCATTCAGCATAAGGGCTTCACTAACACCTGCAAGGCTCGCTTCAATTTTCACTAAAATATTATTTAAGTAATTCAATGATTTCACTTTTGGACTTAAAACATCAGGTCTATTTCTTCTGCTAGCAACAGTGATGATTTCAAGACCTGTTTCATAAAGTTTTTTTGGAAAGAGAGCAAGCTGCTCTGTAATAACAATGACTCCAGGTTTTCCGCATGTAAACGGATCTAATCCCAAATTTCCTTTACCTCGTGAAACAACTAATCGGATATAAGCATCACGATATTTGTTTTTCTGGAGCGTTTCTACAATGATGTTTGTTAACTCTTCTTTAGTGTGTGGAATGGTTAGCATAATGGATTGAGCTGATTCGTATAAGCGTTGAAGATGTTCTTCTAATCGATAAACGTTGCCATTATAGACTCGAATGCCTTCGAACACCCCATCTCCATATAAAAAACCATGATCATAGACTGAAACCTTAGCATCGTCTTTTAATACGTACTCACCATTTACATAAACCCATTGCTCCTGCATCGTGATCCTCCTTTTCTTCGGGAATTGAATTATTAGAATTTTTTAAAAACAATTAATAATTGTTGACAATATTACGCCCATATCTAAGCAGGGTCAACCATGAATTTTCTTAAAAATATTTAATTCTGACTTTTCTGATTTCTTGTAGGCGCTTTCATTCCCATGGTTGAGGCAAACAAATAGTTTGTACCCCTATTTGTAAACATTTTTAAAGCGCTTTCAACATTTAGCATCAAAAACAAAAAAACTACATAAAAAAACACGCTCCGCATCCTTTAATAGAGGAAACGAAACGTGTTTGATTATGTAATAAAAAATAGTTATTATGGCGTCCCAGGAGAGATTCGAACTCCCGACCGTACGCTTAGAAGGCGTATGCTCTATCCAGCTGAGCTACTGGGACATATGTATTGGAGCCCATTCCGCATAGCAATGCGCTTTCCGCAATTACCATGCGCTGCGGGCACACAGTGATTTGTTCCACCTGTCGACCGTGGATACAAATATGTTTTTTATAACATGCATTTTAAATGTAAGATCTGTAAACTTCAGATGTAACTCTTTTGTGCCATTTGAACGTGAGAAAAACAAATGGAGCGGGTGATGAGAATCGAACTCACGACCAGAGCTTGGAAGGCTCTTGTTTTACCACTAAACTACACCCGCAGACATATTAGATCTTGTCGCGACGACATAACTTAATATACATGATATCCACAAAAGAGTCAACCTATTTCTTTAATTTTTTTCACGGTTTCTCTTTATTTCCCTTTAAACTCTTTTGATAGATGATCGATTCGCTTTCCTTCCAGTGAATAAAAAATTACTGAAATATCGGTATCATCGACTTCTAATATAGCATACGTTTTTTCAAAAGTTCCTCTAGGCAGTCTTATACTTCCCGGGTTAATAAAGATCATGCCTTCTCGTTCGTAAGCCTCAGCAATATGTGAATGACCGAAGCAGGCAATACCTGCACCTGTTTCTTCTGCTCTATAAGCAAGAGAAAGATGAGACATTTTCACATCATATAAATGTCCATGAGTAATATACAAACACTGGGTTCCGAGCATCTCAATCGCTTCATTCGGGAAATCCTTGCCAAGAAAATCCATATTCCCTCTTACAGTAACATATCCAGACAGCTCTTTTGCATTTGTTTCAAGTTCAGAATCTCCACAATGAATCATTAGATCAATTTCATTCTCATGCCGTTTTTTTATCGTAATCAATTCTTCTTTTAATCCATGACTGTCACTAACAATCAAGGCTTTTGCCATAGCATGTCCTCCTTGCTGATAAAATCTTTTAATTTTTGCAATGCGACAGCTCTGTGGCTGATATTATTTTTTTCTTCTTTTGACAACTCTGCCATGGAACAATCTAATCGAGGAAGGTAGAAGATCGGATCATACCCAAATCCTTCATTACCTCGTCTTTCTGACAAGATTTCACCTTCGCATGTACCTCTTACAACAAATGTTTTTTTGTCGGGTCTCGCAAAGGCTAATGCACAAACAAAACGTGCTGTCCGATTTGGCTCAGCTATTTCCTTAAGTTCATTTAAAACTTTATCCATGTTTGCCTCATCACTTTTCTCGCTTCCCGCATATCTTGCAGAATAAACTCCTGGTCTTCCTTCAAGCGCATCTACTTCCAAACCAGAATCGTCAGCGATAACCGGAATATTCATAATGGAACATATGGCTTCTGCCTTTATAATTGCATTTTCTTCAAAAGTAACCCCTGTCTCTTCCACATCAGGACTATTTTTTATATCAAGCAGCGATATGACTTCAATACCAAAATCTTTGAACATGGCTTGAAACTCTTTAACTTTACCTATGTTTTTTGTAGCAATTAAAATTTTCATATATAGTCCTCCGCTATATCGTCATATAAAGAAACTTTGGTAAACACAAAAAAGAGACGATTTTCTCGTCTCTTTACTTTATCATATCAATTGCTGATTTAAAATTCACCTGTATTAACTTCTTTCGGACGGGAAACAGGGGCGGTGAGCTCTTTTCCTTTCTCCGTAAAGATCTTTGACTTTCCATCTACTTTTATGGCGACTTTCTTAACCTCTGAAAGCTCCGTTAAAGAAAGAACAATTGAGTTTAATACTTCATCTGCAATCATACTTTCTTCTTTGTTATCTAATACAGCACCGTTGAAATTTAAAGTTACAACTCCATCTTTTACAACAGGAGTACTTAATAGTTTTACATCCGTTCTAAAATCAGTCAACAAGTTGCTTTCAGCTGAAGGACCATCAATTAGATGTTCAATCGTAGCTGTGACCTTGTCAGTTCCTTCTTTTGCTACACGGCGTGTTACAGGCACATAGTATGTTTGATCTTGTGTCTGGGCTAAAAAGTAAAGTGTTACAAGTTCACTGTTTGTAATATCTGCTACGCCGCCATTCTCGAGATTAATTCCATCTACCCTGCTTACACCTTCTCCAACCGGTGTGTTATTAACTGGCATTGAGTTTTGATTCTTGCCTTCGATTTGTATCTTTACTTTTTTAATATTATCAAACTGTGTAAGTGTAAATGTAATAGCTTGAAGAATCTTCATTTCATCTTTTGCATTATACTCTGTAAATTCTTTTGAAAAGTTTGCAGTCGCTGTACCCTTCTTTATATTTACCGATAGAACTTCCGTATCTGCAGGCAATACTGCTTGAAAGCCATTCGGAATCATATTGCTTACCGGACCATCTTTTACAAGATATTGCAGAACCTGCTTGGCCGTTTCATCATTTTTCGGCAAAGCAAGGACTTGAGGTACGACCATACCGTTGCTGTCGAATAAAAACAGCTGTCTTTTTTGAGTGCTCTCAGTCTTGGCTGTTTTTTCTTTTTTATCAAGCGATTTCCCTTCCTTAACGTAGTTCACTTTTGGGGGATCAAGCTCAGTCCCTGCTTTCTCTCCCCCTATTCCGCAACCTGATACCAGTAATGACACTGACAATAAAAGCAGCGGAGCCCCTGACTTCATTATTTTGCGCATACTTTCCCTCCTCAAGTGGTTTGTACTATTATGTATACGAGCTATCTTCTTCTGATAGACCACTTGTACAAAAATAAAAGGCTATTTTCGCAATCATGTTGTTTTGAAAGTAGTTGATTTCCGCTCCAGGATGCTCGCTTTCCACGGGGCATGCGGTGAGCCTCCTGCCGCTTTGCGTCATTAGGAGTCTCCACCTGACCGCTCGTCCCGTAGGAGTCTCGCACCTTGCGCTCCAATCAACTATTCAGTGATGAACATTAAAGACATCTAAAAAACAATTGCCTTTTAGAACGCAGCCTAAATAAAAAAGATAATTAAAAAGAGCAGAGTCACAAAAGTGTGACTCTGCTCTTTATTAAAGCTTGATACATTCTACCTTATCTATTTTTGTGTTAAGCCAATGATTGGCTATTTTTAAAAACTGGCTGCTTTCTGCCGTCGCCAAGAATCTGTGCACCGGTTTGTTTTCTCCGGTATTCAAAATTCCGCTATGATCGAGGATAACGGAAACCTCCCGAGCAGTTTCTGCGCCTGAACATAAGATTTTGATATGTTCGCCCATTACACGCTGAATGACTGGCCGTAATAAGGGATAATGGGTACAGCCTAAAATGAGGGTATCTATTGAAACATCCTTAAGAGGATATAATGTTTCTGAAACAGCATTCAGTGTTTCTTCTCCGGAAAGCTTACCTTGTTCAACAAGAGGAACGAATAAGGGACAAGCCAAACTCTCAACGATTACATCACTACGGATCTGCTGAAGAGCCTGCTTGTACGCTCCACTATTTATGGTTCCTATTGTGCCTATCACACCTACATGGTTATTCTTAGTTGCTTTTAATGCAGAACGAGCCCCAGGGTGTATTACCCCAATTACAGGTATATCAAGTTTCTTTTTCGCTTCATCTAAAACGGCAGCTGTAGCCGTATTGCATGCGATTACAAGCAACTTGATCCCCTGTCCTATAAGAAAGTCAATCATTTCCCATGTATATGTTCTTACCTCTTCAAAAGGTCTAGGTCCATAAGGACATCGCTTTGTATCACCCAAATAAATAATTTCTTCTTTTGGGAGCTGTTTCATCAGCTCTCTGACAACGGTTAACCCGCCCACTCCAGAATCTATTACGCCTATAGGTCTATTCAAAACATACATCGCCTCATCTCTATACACATTACTGAAAACAAAAGGCGTTTATCATTGTTTTCTATTCTGCTAATATTTTTATGAAAATGCAATAAAAATCGTTCGAATATACGTAAAAAGACTATGGAAACTTTCCATAGTCCTTTTTTATTTTAGGTTCATTTCATTCTCTTCATTGACAAGTTGATTGGAGCGCAAGGTGCGTGCCTGCCACCTGAGAAGCTTCTCGCGAGGCATGAGACGAGGAAGCCTAAATCGGTAGCATTTACTTGTAGACGCAGGAGCAAGGATACTTCCATGAAGTGGGACAGTTGAGACTCCTATGGGCGCAAAGCGCCGAGGAGGCTCACCGCCCGCCCCGCGGAAAGCGAGTACATGGAGCGGAAATCAACTACTTTCGAGAACACTAGCGTATGAACAGTTTATTTAAAGTTTTTCTCTACAAAATCTACAACATCTTTCATTGTATCCATTTGCAGAATTTCATCGATGTGTGCACTGATCTTTTCTTTTGAAAGCCCTCTGATCTGGCTTCTTGCCGGCAGAACGGAAGTGGCACTCATAGAGAATTCATCTAAACCTAATCCTAAAAGAATAGGAATAGCAATTGGATCTCCTGCCATCTCACCGCACATACCCGTCCATTTACCTTCTTTATGAGCCGCATCGATAACCATTTTTACAAGTCTTAAAATCGCAGGACTGTATGGCTGGTATAAATAAGATACTTGTTCATTCATTCGGTCCGCAGCCATCGTGTATTGAATCAGGTCATTTGTTCCGATACTGAAGAAATCCACTTCTTTAGCAAACGTGTCTGCCATTACAGCTGTTGAAGGAATTTCAACCATGATTCCTACTTCGATGTCCTCTGATACTTCTGTTCCTTCTTTAACAAGCTTTTCTTTTTCTTCTAAAAGAATGCTTTTTGCAGAGCGGAATTCTTCAAGAGTAGCGATCATCGGGAACATGATCTTTAAATTACCATGAGTGCTTGCGCGAAGCAGTGCTCTCAGCTGTGTGCGGAAAATATCTTGTTCTTCCAGACAAAGACGGATTGCACGGAATCCTAAGAATGGATTCAATTCTTTTGGAAGATTTAAGTATGGAAGTTCTTTATCACCGCCGATGTCCAAAGTACGAATGACAACAGGCTTCCCTTCCATTTTTTCGAGAACTTCTTTATACGCCTTAAATTGCTCTTCTTCAGTCGGTAGCTGATCACGGCCCATATACAAGAATTCTGTACGGTACAATCCAACACCTTCAGCACCGTTTTCAAGAACTCCTTTTACATCTGAAGGAGTACCAATATTCGCAGCGAGTTCTACTTGAACGTTATCAGAAGAAAAGGTTTTTTCATTAACAAGCTTCGCCCATTCTTCTTTTTGTTGTTGATAGTTCTGCTGTTTTTCTTGATAGGCTGCGATTTCATCTTGTGTAGGATCAACAATTACTTGTCCATCCAAACCGTCGATGATAATCATAACACCATTCTCCACTTTTTCAGTAATGGTCTTCGTTCCGACAACTGCAGGAATTTCCATTGAACGGGACATGATGGCCGAGTGTGAAGTTCTTCCGCCGATGTCGGTTGCAAAACCTTTTACAAATTTACGGTTCAATTGTGCTGTGTCTGATGGTGTTAAGTCTTCTGCAAGAATAACAACTTCCTCAGAAATGCTCGCTGGTGTTGCAAATTGAACATCTAAAAGATGAGCTAATACTCGCTTAGATACATCACGAATATCTGCAGCACGCTCTTTCATATATTCGTTGTCCATTTGTTCAAACATGTCGATAAACATGGAGGAAACATCATTCATAGCTGATTCAGCGTTTACTTTTTCACTTTCAATCTTCTGTTTTACAGCATCAACCAGTTCAGGGTCACTAAGGACAAGAAGATGGGCAGCAAAAATCGCTGCCTTGTCTTCACCCAGTTCTTCATTGGCTTTATCTTTAATAACTGTCAATTCTTGTTTAGATTTTTCAAGAGCTGACTGGAATCGTTCGATTTCCTGAGACGAATCTTCAATTGATTTTTTTTCAATCGTTAATTCTGGATTTTGAAGTACAAAAGCTTTAGCAATTGCAATTCCGGCTGATGCTGCAATACCTGAAATTTTTTCAGACATTACTCACCAAGCCCTTCCTTTTTCATTACATCTTCCAGTGCTGCGATTGCTTCGTCTGCATCTGAACCTTCAGCTTTGATCGTAATCTCAGCTCCAGATTGAATACCTAAGCTCATAACACCCATGATTGACTTTAAGTTAACGCTCTTTCCGTTATAATCTAGAGTAATATCAGAGCTGAATTGACCTGCCTGGTTTACTAATGTTGTTGCTGGACGAGCGTGGATTCCTGATTCACTAGTTACTTTAAATGTTTTTTCTGCCATTTTAATTACCCCTTTATTTTTTGAATGTAATTATGTTTTCTTCTTCGATTGCTACCGTTCCTGTTTTTTCGACTGAAACAGTTTCACCCGATAAGTTAGTAAACACGATCGGTGTAATAATAGATGGTGCATTTTCTTTTACAAAGTTCAAATCAACTTGGAGAAGCTTTTGACCAGCTGATACCTTGTCCCCTTCAGAAACAAAGCTTTCGAAACCTTCACCCTTTAATTTTACAGTGTCAATTCCAAAATGGATCAAAATTTCTTTTCCGTTATCTGATTCAATCCCAATCGCATGCTTAGTCGGGAAGATATTAATTATCTTACCATTTACCGGTGATACAACCAAACCTTCTGCTGGTTCGATCGCAAAACCGTCACCCATCATTTTTCCTGAGAAAACTTGATCTGGAACTTCGGTAATCGGAATTATTTTCCCTTTAATCGGTGAAACAAAACGTTCATCATTCGAAATCGAAGACGTTGGGTTTACAGTTCCTTGCTCTGTAGTATCAGCTGGTTCTCCTTGTTCAGGAGTTGCTTCACTGTTTTTTGGCTTAGCAACTGTCTTCCCGGTCATAATATCTCGTATTTCACTCTTGATTGTATCTGAACGAGTTCCGAAAATAGCCTGAATGCTGTTCCCCATTTCAAGAACTCCTGAAGCACCTAGCTTTTTCAAACGATCTTTATCAACTTCCTTAGGATCGCGTACAGAAACACGAAGACGTGTGATACATGCGTCTAAATCAGCTATGTTAGATTCTCCGCCTAAGCCTTCTAAAATATTCGCAGCTAATGAATCTTTATTAGACGGTCCAACGTTCGTTTCTACTTCATCATCAACGATTTCGCGACCAGGTGTTTTTAGATTCCATTTTTGAATCGCAAAACGGAAACCAAAGTAATAAATTACTGAGAAGACTAAACCTACCGGAATGACAAGCCACCAGTCTGTACGGTTTGGAAGAACTCCGAATAGTAAATAATCAATTACTCCACCAGAGAAAGTCATACCAATTTTAACATTCAATATGTGCATTACCATGAATGAAAGTCCTGCAAAAATAGCATGGATTCCAAAAAGAACTGGTGCTACAAATAAGAATGTAAATTCAATTGGTTCTGTAATTCCTGTTAAGAAGGAAGTTAAAGCAGCAGAACCCATGATACCTGCAACTACTTTCTTTTGCTCAGGTCGAGCTGCATGATACATAGCAAGTGCTGCAGCTGGAAGTCCAAACATCATGAATGGGAACTTACCTGTCATAAAAGTACCAGCTGTCAGTTCTACATTATCTTTCAATTGAGCAAAGAAGATGGCTTGGTCACCACGTACAAGACCTTCAGCTGCTGATTTGTAAGATCCAAACTCAAACCAGAATGGAGAGTAAAAAATATGATGAAGACCAAAAGGAATCAATGATCTTTCGATTACACCAAAGATAAAGGCTGCAACTGTAAGATTAGAATTAATCATACTTTCAGAGAAAGTGTTAAGACCATGCTGTACAGGCGGCCAAATAAATGTCATTAAAATACCAAGAACTAATGCTGATACTGCTGTAATAATTGGAACAAAACGTTTACCTGCAAAGAAACCTAAGTATTGAGGAAGTTCTATGTTGTAAAAACGTTTGTAGAGATACGATGCAAGAATACCGACAATAATACCCCCGAAAACCCCAGTCTGAAGAGTCGGGATTCCAAGAACGCTGGCAAATGACGGATCTTTTCCGATCATATCAGGTGTAACACCTTCAATGACACTCATCGTAACATTCATAATTAAGTAACCGATAATAGCAGCAAGACCTGCTACTCCTTCACCGCCTGCAAGACCAACGGCAACACCTACTGCAAACAATAATGACAAGTTCGCAAATACGATGTCTCCGGATTTCTCCATTACCTCCGCAACAAGCTGAAACCATGCTGCATCTAATGCTGGTATTCGTTCAATCAATGCAGGGTTTTTAAAAGCATTACCAAACGCAAGCAACAGACCAGCTGCTGGCAAGATCGCTACTGGCAGCATTAAAGCTTTACCTACACGCTGAAGTACACCAAAAAGCTTTTTCCACATAGGAAGTCCTCCTTTTTTTATTTGGCTCTCTTCAAAAGATTTTTGTACATTAATCTTTTTTGAAAACTCTTCATTGACAAGTCGATTGGAGCGCAAGGTGCGAGACTCCTGGGGGATCAGCGGGACAGGTGAGACTCCTAACGGCGCAAAGCGCAGAGGAGGCTCACCGCACGCCCCCCGGAAAGCGAGCATCCTGGAGCGGAAATCAACACTGCACAACAAAGCTTACGAAAACAGCCTTTTAATTTTGATAACCCTTCCATTTACTTCCGCTAAAAACAAAAAAGACATAAATAAAGAACATGAGCAAATTTACCTAATCAGATATAATATATCCTAATTAAGCATTCGCTACACTTTGTTCTTTACTTATGCCTGATCGAATCAGTAACACGTAAAAACGCTGTATATCTATTTAATTACTCGTTACATTTTGTCTAATTGTCATATCGCGAAAGCCTTTGCAAATGCATGGTTAAGTACACTGCCTCTGCATGTGGCACGGGTTTGTTCAAGGAATTTTGCATAACCTTGATCAACTTCCAAGCCAAATTGTAGCACACCGGATATTCTTCTTTCAACACTTTTGCTAACTTTTCTTGCTCTTCCATAATGTCACCCATTGAGATACGCTCAATTGCATGTCTTAAGTGCCTTACCAGACGAAGATAATTGATGCTCTTCGTATCAATTTCAAGGTCCAGTGAATGCTGTATCATCTGCATGAGTGTATTTATAAGCTCTGAATGTTTTTTTATATCTTTAACACTTTTATTTGTAATAGCACTATGAATATGAAGAGCAACAAAGCCAATCTCACCTTCAGGAAGATGGATTTCAAGGGATTTGTTGATGACCTCTATCACTTCTTCCGCAACCGTATATTCTTTAGGATATAACGTCTGAGTCTCAGTAAGAAATGGATTTTTTATATCCATCCCTTGCTGCAGCCGTTTAATGGCAAATGCGATATGATCTGTTAAAGCAACATGTATATGCTCGTTCAAATCATTCTCAAAACGCGATCCGATATGAACGATAACATCATTTATCAATTCAACAGTTTCTTCATCTATATAGGTCAGAAGTGTCTTATATTGCTCTTGTTCATTTTCATTTCTTAGGACAAACAATTTGTCAACTTGCTCTGAGAGGACGAGATCTCCTTGTTTTTTTCCAAAGCCGATTCCTTTTCCAATGACAATCTGTTCTTTCCCAGAGGATTCAGTCACGATCACGACATTATTATTAAGTACTTTTTTAACTTGCAGGCTATTATGCATGATATTCACCTTTTTCATTATCTGGCCAGAAACCATAGACATCTTAGTCATCATATCTGAAAAAGAGATAAAAAATCAATTGCAACTTTTCCCTGAATAGTAACTTTGCTTACAACTATCATGCCATTATGTTTAGATACGCAAACTGAAAACGGCTTTCACGCGAAAGCCGCTTCCTGACTAAATCTCGAGTTCTCCAAGCCTCAATAACTCTACAACGGCTTGAGAGCGTCCTTTAACCCCAAGCTTTTGCATGGTATTCGAAATATGGTTTCGAACTGTTTTCTCACTAATAAATAATTGTTCCGCAATTTCTTTTGTGGTCTTATCTTGGACTAATAGTTCGAAAACTTCTCTCTCTCTTTTTGTAAGTAGAGGCTTCGGTCGGTAGTGTTTATCTTTCAATGAATTCACCCCTCCTTGCTAGGGTTTAGGAACCGCCAACGAATATTGGAAGTATTTAGTCAACATATACTATGTCATAACACATGTGTAAGTGACTTGGTTAAGTTAAAAAGTCCCCATAATATTCCATAATAAAATAAAAAAAAAGCCCATTTTTTATATATGGGCTTTTTGTGAAAAGTTTTCTAATTGTTTTTTTAATGTTTCACTCCACTTTAAAGGGCGTCCGCTCTCCCTGGAAATCTGAACAATCGCTCCTCTTCCTGTGAAAACCGGCTTATTCTCTTCATTAATTCCCAGGTAATGCAGATCGATAGATGATGATCCTGCTTCATTAATCTTTACATATACCTTTAACTTCTCATCATACATGATTTGAGCAAGGTAATCACATTGCAGATCTGCGACAACAGGAATTTCCTCGGAATCACGTGCTCCCCAAGATCTCATCAAGCCTAGTTCTTTAAAGAGGGCAATTCTGGCTTCTTCCATATAAATAAAGATATTCGTGTTATTTACATGTCCAAAACCATCGATTTCGCCAAAGCGAACATTCAATTCGTGAAAAAAATGAAACCCTTTTTCCCATTCTTCCATATTTGAAATATAATCTTGTCTTGCCATCAACTTACCACCTTTTATCGAAATCTTTGCAAAAGCTGTCCGCTAGAGTTTCAGTTCCAGGTACTTTTTGATTGTGAAAAAAGCTTCTCCCGATCGAGAGAAGCTTTCAGCTATCGATTATCTGTCACTTCCAAAGAAGTTCTTAAACGCTTGGAAAGTAGTGTCACGATTAAGAGCTGCGATAGATGTTGTTAGAGGAATTCCTTTTGGACAAGACTGTACACAGTTTTGAGAGTTACCGCATTCTGCAAGTCCTCCATCATCCATAATGGCATTTAGACGCTCTTCTTTATTCATTTCACCAGTTGGATGTGCGTTAAACAGACGAACTTGAGAAAGTGGAGCTGGTCCAATAAAATCTGAATTGCTGTTAACATTTGGACAAGCCTCTAGGCAAACACCACAAGTCATACACTTGGAAAGTTCATATGCCCATTGACGCTTAGTTTCAGGCATTCTCGGTCCTGGTCCAAGGTCGTACGTACCATCGATCGGAATCCAAGCTTTAACACGCTTAAGCGCATCAAACATTCTGCTTCTATCGATCGCCAGGTCACGAACAACTGGAAAAGTCTTCATTGGTTCAAGTCTGATCGGCTGTTCTAACTGATCAACAAGAGCCGTACAAGATTGACGGGGCTTTCCGTTGATAACCATTGAACACGCACCACAAACTTCTTCTAGACATCCCATCTCCCAAGTTACAGGAGTCGTAGCTTCACCTTTTGCATTCACAGGATTTCTACGAATTTCCATAAGAGCTGATATAACGTTCATATTTGGACGATGCGGAATCTCAAACTCTTCTAGATATGGGGCAGTCTCTGGGTTATCTTGTCTTGAGATGATGAATTTCACCATTTTTGTGCTCATGTTTACACCCCTGCCTTCTTCTTAGAATAGTCACGTTTACGCGGCTGGATAAGCGAAACATCTACATCTTCGTACTCAAAATCAGGTCCGTTTGTCGCAGGATTAAATTTCGCTTTTGTTGTCTTTAACCATTGTTCATCATTACGTTCTGGGAAATCAGGTTTGTAATGCGCACCACGGCTTTCATCACGGTTTAATGCTCCGAGAGTAATAACACGTGCAAGCTGAAGCATGTGCCATAACTGGCGAGTGAACGATGCTCCCTGATTGCTCCACTTAGAAGTATCATTAATATTGATGTTCTTATAGCGCTGCATTAATTCCTGAATCTTTTCATCTGTTTGTTTTAATTTATCATTGTATCTAACAACTGTTACATTATCAGTCATCCATTCTCCTAATTCTTTATGGATCACATATGCATTTTCAGTTCCATCCATAGAAAGGATGTTGTTATATACTTCTTGATCTTTCTTAACTTGGTTTTCAAATACAGAAGAAGAAACATCTTCAACTGTCTTTTCCAACCCTCTGATGTATTTAACTGCAGACGGACCAGCCATCATTCCGCCAAAGATAGCAGATAATAGAGAGTTAGCTCCTAATCGGTTTGCACCATGGTATTGGTATTCACACTCACCTGCAGCGAAAAGACCTGGAATGTTTGTCATCTGATCATAATCTACCCACATTCCGCCCATTGAATAGTGAACCGCAGGGAAGATCTTCATTGGAACTTTACGAGGATCATCTCCCATGAACTTTTCATAGATTTCAATGATTCCACCAAGTTTAATATCAAGTTCTTTCGGATCTTTGTGTGAAAGATCAAGATATACCATGTTCTCTCCATTAATACCGAGCTTTAAATCTACACAAACGTGGAAGATCTCACGTGTTGCAATATCACGCGGAACAAGGTTTCCATAAGCAGGGTATTTTTCTTCAAGGAAATACCAAGGCTTTCCATCTTTATACGTCCAAACACGGCCGCCTTCACCACGTGCCGATTCACTCATTAATCGAAGCTTATCGTCACCAGGGATAGCAGTTGGATGAATTTGAATAAATTCACCATTTGCATAATGAACACCTTGCTGATAAAGAGCAGAAGCTGCTCCACCCGTATTGATTACGGAGTTCGTAGATTTACCGAAGATGATACCAGGTCCGCCTGTTGCCATGATAACAGCATCTGCTGCAAAGCTGACAATTTCCATAGTCTTTAAGTTTTGGGCAGTAACACCGCGGCATTGACCTTCATCATCAATGATGGCAGAAAGGAATTCCCAGCCTTCGTACTTTGTAACAAGTCCTGCAACTTCATGACGACGAACCTGCTCATCAAGTGCATATAACAATTGCTGTCCTGTAGTTGCCCCAGCGAACGCTGTACGGTGATGCTGAGTTCCTCCAAAACGGCGGAAATCAAGCAAACCTTCAGGTGTTCTGTTGAACATAACACCCATACGGTCCATTAAATGGATAATTCCAGGAGCAGCATCACACATAGCTTTTACAGGAGGCTGATTTGCTAAGAAATCACCGCCATAAACTGAATCATCAAAGTGTTCCCAAGGTGAATCCCCTTCACCCTTTGTATTTACAGCACCGTTTATACCGCCTTGAGCACAAACAGAATGCGAACGTTTTACTGGAACTACTGAAAAGAGGTCGACATTCACACCAGCTTCAGCTGCTTTAATTGTAGCCATTAACCCGGCGAGACCTCCGCCAACAACGATAATTTTTTGATTACTCATTTTGTCTCACCCCTTTTAAATGAATGCAAAAATAGTACGTACGCTAACGATAGCAAGTGCTACGAACACACCCATGGTTACGTAAGTTGAAATCTTCTGTGAACGAGGCGAAACAGTAAGGCCCCAGCTGACAAAGAACGACCATAGTCCGTTAGCAAAATGAAATACTGCAGATAATACTCCGATTAAGTAGAACGCGATCATAAATGGAGAGCTTAAAATATCAGCCATCATTGAGAAGTTTACTTCCGCTCCAAGCGCAGCTTGAACGCGTGTTTCCCAAACATGCCATGCAATAAAAATTAAAGTGATAACACCTGTTACACGCTGAACAAGGAACATCATATTCCGGAAATATCCATAGCGGCTAACGTTATTCTTAGCCTGGAATGTAATATAAAGACCATAAACCGCATGAAATAAAATTGGTAAGTAAATAACGAACGTTTCTAGGAAAATACGAAACGGCAGATTTTCCATAAAATGTGCTGCGGCATTAAATGCTTCAGCATCCTTTGTTGCAAAATGGTTTACAACTAAATGCTGAATTAGGAAAATCCCAATAGGAATAACTCCTAAAAGTGAATGAATCCTTCTGTTTACAAAATCCTTACTGCCAGCCATTTTCTTGCCCCCTTCAAATTTAGCCTCTCTCTGGCTGCTAATCTTTTGTTCCTCTCCACATGTAAGCGTTTTAAGTTTCCTCTTTTTAATGAGGAAAAAGTGTTAAACAATTAGTTTAATCAACTAGCAACATGTCCATTTTACTCCCATCGTTTGACACCGTCAAGAAAACGCTAACAACTTAATTGTGATATTTTATTGATACATCAGTGTTTTTTCTTTGTTACTTTTTCGACAAATACTGAGTTGCTATAGAGTTTGCTCCTCTTACCCGTTATAATAAAAATAGAAAGAAGGGATGCAGAATGTTTAAACAAAAAACAAAGGACGAGACTACCCCTGCTGAAAAGCCTTCTGTTTCAGCTTTTGGGTACGAGATCCTTCGCAGCGATTTATTACCTGAACTTCTTGGTAAACAAGAAAGAAATATTTTATATTGGGCTGGCAGACATCTTGCCAGAAAATACCCTTTACATACAATAGAAGAAGTTAGTGCTTTTTTCAATGAGGCTGGCTGGGGTAATCTCGAAATGATCGAAGCATCAAAAACAGAAATGGTGTTTTCACTTCATTCATTACTGATCGAACAGCGAATCGAGAATTTCCAGCACCACACTTTTAGCTTAGAAGCTGGATTTCTAGCAGAACAAATTCAGCTGCAAAAAAAATGTACGACTGAAGCGCTTGAGTCAATGAAACGCAATAAAGTTTCCATTACGGTCCAGTGGGACAAAAAAGATACGATCGAATAAACAAAAGCCGGCTGATGCCGGCTTTTTCAGTTGTAAACATTATTGGTTCTGAACAGGTACTCGTGCATCCAGTTCAAATGTGTCATGAAGAGTTTCGATTGATTTAATCATATCTTCCTGTTTCACTACAGTAGAAACCTTAATTTCAGATGTACTAACCATTTTAATCATTACATCCTGGTCAGATAGGGCTTTGAACATCATGGCTGCTACACCAGGATTGGAAATCATTCCTGAACCAACGATGGATACTTTAGCAAGATTGCCTTCATAGCTGATCGATTCAAAGCCCAATTTATCCTGGTTTTCAGCAAGTACTTCTTGAGTGTCTGACAATATACTGGAGTCAATAGAAAAAGAAATATTGGTCTTTTCTTCATTCATCACGTTTTGAATAATAATATCTACATTTATCCCATTGCTTGCCAAGATCGTGAATAAATCCGACAATGCGTTTATTTCATTCGGCATGTTGGTTACCGTAATCTTTGTTATGTTACCTTCAAAAGCTAAACCTCTCACCATTAAATTTTGTTCCATCGTTGCTTCCTCCTCTACTAGCGTTCCTCGTTCATCACTCATACTTGATCTGACTTCTAAAACAATCGAATAGTTTTTTGCAAATTCTACAGCTCTTGGGTGCAGTACACCGGCCCCAAGATTAGCCATTTCAAGCATCTCATCATAAGAAATAGATGGTATTTTTCTTGCTGATTTAACTGCACGGGGATCAGTCGTGTAAACACCTGTAACATCTGTATAAATATCACAGCGATCGGCTTTCAGTGCGGCTGCCAGCGCTACAGCTGTCGTATCTGATCCGCCTCTTCCAAGTGTTGCGATATCATTCGTTTCAGGAATCAAGCCTTGAAATCCTGCAACCACCACAATATTTCCGTCTTTTAACAATCTGTTGATCCGTTCAGAATCAATGTCTAGTATTCTAGCATTTGAATGATTATTTTCTGTTTGAATACCTGCTTGCCAGCCTGTCAGAGAAAGAGCTTTATAACCTTCCTGATGCAAAGCCATCGTTAATAAAGCTATCGTGACTTGTTCACCCGTTGTGAGGAGCATATCCATTTCACGTTTTGAAGGGTTTTTGCTGATTTCTCCAGCCAATCTGACAAGTTCATCTGTTGTTTTGCCCATTGCCGATACGACAACAACGACTTCATTGCCATTGTTTACTTCGTTAATAATTCTTTTTGCAGCATTTTGGATCCGTTCAACCGATCCTACACTTGTACCGCCAAATTTTTGTACAATTCTCCCCATCTTCTCCAAATCCTTTCCTGTTGTAATTTTCTATCTCTTTATGAAACAAAAAAGCAACAATAAGGAAAAACCCTATTGTTGCTATATCCGAAGCAAGCCAAGTTTGTTTCCCCCTAGTGAGATAGTCCTCCACACAAGTCCTGGGGGGAATTGTGTGACAGCTCTGTATTTATTCAATACAGGTCCAGCATAAAAGGCTAGAAGTCCTTTTACACTTCGGCAAGAATCCCCTTTCTTCCACCCTCACAAGAGCTTCTTCTCTTCAGATGGGATACTATTGGTTCCTGCTCCTCTACCATCACTTCATTAGAAGCATGGCATATTTATAAAGTTGGTCTCATTTTAACAAAGTTACTAAATGACTGCAACTAGTCTTTTGACAAAAATGCTTTGTTTATTTCTTCTGCGACTGCTCTTGGAACTCCCGCTTCCTGGATCTCTTCTACGGTTGCCTCTTTCATTTTTTTCATTGAACCGAAATGACGGAGCAGCATCTTCTTTCTTTTTTCTCCTATCCCGGCAATTCCATCTAAAATGGACTCGAACATACTTTTTGACCGAACCTTGCGATGAAATGAAATCGCAAAACGGTGGACTTCATCCTGCACTCTTTGCAGCAAGTAAAATTCTTGACTGTTTCTCGGAAGATGGATCATCTCAGGAGGATCACCAAGCCACAATTGAGAAGTACGGTGTTTCTCATCCTTTGACAGCCCCGCAACAGGAATGAAAAGATTAAGTTCGTTTTCAAGTACATCCTGAGCAGCTGAAATCTGTCCTTTTCCTCCATCAATCAGGATTAAGCTTGGCATTTCACCTTCTTCTCTCAGCAATCTGGAATACCTTCTGCGAACTACTTCCTTCATAGAAGCATAGTCATCAGGGCCCTCTACAGATTTAATCTTATATTTTCGGTAATCCTTCTTATAAGGCTTACCGTCAACAAACACAACCATAGCTGAAACCGGATCTGTACCATGAATGTTAGAGTTATCGAAAGCTTCAATTCTGTATGGAGGGGTAATCCCCATTCTTTCACCTAAGTTTTCGACTGCTTTTATTGTTCGTGCTTCATCCTGTTCGATTAATGCAAACTTTTCGTTTAGTGCAAGAGTTGCATTTTTTGTGGCCAATTCCACAAGTTCCTTCTTTTGCCCTTTTTGAGGCTGAAGAACTTTAACATTTAGAAGCTCTTGAATCATATTAGCATCCACTTGTTTAGGCAAAAGTATTTCCTTTGGAAGCAGATGGTTTTTCTGAAGATAAAACTGGCCAATAAAGGTAAGCAGGTCTTCATGTGCCTCCCCGTAAAAAGGAAACACGGATATGTCTCTAGCAATCACCTTTCCTTGCCGAATAAAAAACACCTGAACGCACATCCAGCCTTTATCGAAATGATAACCGAACACATCTCTGTCGACTAAATCCGAAGTCATCATCTTTTGTTTTTCCATTACGGCTTCAATATGCTGGATCTGATCACGCAGCTCTTTCGCACGCTCAAAGTTTAATGCTTCAGATGCTTCAAGCATTTTTTCTGACAACTGAGACTTCACATCCTGATAACCGCCATTCAGAAACTTTATGATACCATCAACCATTTGTTTGTTCTGTTCAGCTGAAACTTCATAAACACATGGACCCAGGCATTGTCCAATATGATAATAAAGACAAACTCTTTTCGGCATCGTGTCACATTTTCTTAGCGGAAAAATACGATCCAGGAGTTTTTTCGTTTCTTGTGCAGCATATGCGTTAACAAAGGGGCCAAAATATTTTCCGCCGTCTTTCTTTATCTTTCTTGTATATAAAAGACGAGGTTGTTTTTCAGAAGTAACCTTTAAATATGGATAGCTTTTATCATCTTTTAACATGACGTTGTAACGCGGATCATGTTTTTTGATTAAATTCATCTCGAGAACTAGAGCTTCCATTTCAGTCGAAGTAACAATATATTCAAAGTCTCTGATCTCACTGACTAAACGCTGGGTTTTTCCGTCATGCGAACCAGAAAAATATGATTTCACTCTATTTTTTAATACTTTTGCTTTCCCCACATAGATTACTTTTCCAAATTCATTCTTCATTAAATAGCAGCCAGGCTGATCTGGGAGAAGCATCAATTTTTGTTTAATTGAGGTCAATATTTATCCACCCCTCTGGTGTAACTGTTATTTAATCATAATATCATAGAAAATGATTTTTTTAGTTCATTACCGCTCATCCCTTTTTTCTGATCTTGCTTTTGGATCAATTTTTCATTCACTTCATTGACAAGTTGATTGGAGTGGAAGATGCGAGACTCCTCGAAAATGGAAAATCACATTTTCTTCGTGCGATGTAATGCGGTCGTTGCCTTCCTTGTCCTGCAGGATGAGTGGGACAGGTGAGACTCCTGATAGCGCAGAGCGCTAGGAGACTTACCGCACACCCTGCGGAAAGCGAGTATCTGGAGCGGAAATTAACTACTTACATATCATTAAAGTTTTCGAAAGAAGCCTTTAAAAAAGACCTGCATCAGTAGGCAGGTCTTGAAATGGTAATCATTCATTTGTATCGTAAGAAGGATACTCTCTAATCTTTGTTACGGGTCTTCTCATTTCATTCCATATACCAGGTATCACATTTCCTAAATATTTCTTGAAAGTGATAAATGAAGTACCTGTCGTTCTCACTTTGTAGGTGATTGGAACTTCAATCATCCGAAATCCTTTTCGAACGAGGTTAAGTGTTAGTACCTGTGCATAATTGTAATCATGGATAATTTCAAAGTCTCTCATCGTTTCTCTGTTAAAAGCTCTCATGCCTGATTGGCCGTCACGAATCCATCTTTTTAATAAAAGGCATTGTAGCCATGTAAAAAAGTAATTACCTAGACGGCGATGCAATTTCATTCCTGAAATAGTCCCTAAAAACCGGGAGCCCATTGAATAATCTGCCCGGTCATCAAGCAGCGGCTGTATAAGTTCAGGGATTTCATCAGCTGGATATTCGTTATCAGCATCAATCATTACAGCAATATCTGCTCCATGTAGATAACACGATTCTAAGCCTGTTCGTACCGCTGCTCCAAGACCTTTATTTTCAGTATGAGAAATATAATAATCTGCTCCTGCTTCCAAAGAAACTTCTTTTGTTCGATCCGTACATCCATCATCAATTACCATGACTTCAACATCAACAGCTGAATGAAAATCACGGGGGATTTTACGTATAACTTCTCCGATCGAATTTTCTTCATTATAGGCAGGTAAAAAAACAATGACTTTCGTTACTTTTTTCATGTATTACATTTCCCTGCTTTCTTTGATTGCCTGCTTTAAAACTGGACCTCTGCTGTTTGCCGGAAAAGGTGCACCAAGAAGATGAGCGATAGTCGGTGCCAGAGATACCAAGCTGTGCTTTTCTTCCACTGTCATACCTTTACGAATATGAGGGCCATGCATAATGAATGGAACGAAGCGTTCGCCTTCATCCAAGTGCCCATGTCCGCCTATTCCGTCAGCTTGTCCGTGATCTGCACATATGATCAGTGTTGTATTCTCCATATGACCTTCTTTATCAAGATAATCAACAAAATCTTCAATGAGCTTGTCTGCTTCGTTAATCTTTTGAAGGTACTCATCATAGAAAACACCTCTGCTGTGTCCGGTCTGATCCGTTGCGATCATCTGGACAATAAAGAGATCAGGATTTTCTGATTCCATGATATTCCTAGCTCTCTGCATGATCGAAGGATCTGCCACATCATTTTTCATTACTGCAGTTACCGTTTCTACATCGCTTCCCATCGCATCAACCAAATGTGCGATGCCGAGGAGCTTCCCTTTTTTCCCGACTTTTCGCAGAGAATCAAAGATGCTTTCTACTTTGATGCCAAGACGCCATACCATGTTTGATGTAATCCCATGCTCCCTAGGATAAGTCCCTGTAAACATGGAAGAAAAACATACAACGGTTCTTGCAGGATAAACAGTTTCCATCTGTCGATATTCTGTACCTTCTGCTTTTAACTTATTTAGAAATGGTGTATGAGCTATTTCAAAACGATCTTTTCTCATTCCATCTACTACGATTACAATCACTTTATCTGATTTAGCTTGAATCGATTCTTTCTCAGTGAACTCCTCATATTCCGCAGGCTTCCAATCAAATAAATAACGGTGCAAAATCCAAGCAAGCAAGCCGAAACCAGCTGTCACATAAAGAACTGGGGTGTATTCCGCAAAACCTAATCCGCCATCCTTTGCCGTTTCAAATAGGTAATGCCATACTGTTAAAATCATGAGTACCTTTGGCAACTGTTCTTGGGCGTTCCCACTTGTAGAATCACTATTCTTTAATACAAGTTTCCAAAACCGAGTGAAGTTCAGCCATGTAGTGCCAATTCTCAAATGATAATAAAGAGTCCCCCAAAAGAACACGGTAAAAAAGAAGTAAACACCAGCAGCCAGCAGCCACAGCGATATGGGCGGAGCTTGCAATAATAGCAATGCTGCTATCAAAGGAATAAATAAATAATTTCTTAAAAAGAGCGGAAAATCATATAAAAAATTCAGAATAAATAATGGCAATGTTCCTGCCAGACTTAAGAAAAAGGAAAACCAAAAAGAGCTTTCACTCCATTGTCCGATAAAGAACAACAAAAAAACGCCCGTTGTAAAAATCGGAGTAAAAGGTTTTCCTTCGTTTAACAGATTCCAGCAGCGTGCAGCAACTTTTTCAAATTTTGACGCTTTCTTCATGTTTGATTAACCTCTTTCTTTTGTTTCAGCGAAAGCCAGAGCTCTCTAAAAGATATCGGTGCCCTGACGACTGTAAAAGCTCCAGTTAGAAAAGAGAAAATAAATTTAAACAGATGGCTTATAATCGCAGTCTGTAAAGCAACAGCAGGTGTAATGCCAACTGCAATCAGCGCTGATGACATCGTCGCTTCATATGTTCCTGCCCCTCCAGGTGTAAAATGAAATACCTGACCAGCGATCGTAATAGAATTCACCCAGATGCTTTCCCATACATCAGCCGATTCAGAAAAAGATATAAGAGTCCCATAAACCACAGCAGCTTCAAGGATCCAGCTGAGCGAGATGATCAATAATATACCAACTGACCGGGCCGATAAAAGTATAGAAAGCAGATTTTTAGATAAACGGTCAAGGAAGGGTACCTTCTTACGTGAAAGATATAGTATTAGAAGACCTGCAAAGATGGTTGTTATAAATAAGTAAAAATCGTGTTGAGCCAGTGAAATACCAATAAACGACCCGAACCCAATAGCGGCTGCTCCCAGTACGATTAAATCAAACATTCTCATAACGATAACCGACTCCACGATCTGTGGTTTTCCGATCTCCGACTTAATACTGCTTAAATAACCGATTCTCATAAGATCTCCAGCTTTTACAGGTAAGAGATGATTTACAAGCAAGCTATAAAACAGACCATAAAGGTAATGCCGAAAGTTTATATTTTTTGTTAAATACATCTGCCAGCCTAGTGCTCTAAGAAAAAATGCGGACAGATATCCCAAGAACATAAGTAGCAATAACATAGGAGTTCGTATGAGATTCGTTGTTCCCTCAAGAAAAAGATCCCAACTATAATAGTTCACCGTAAGCCAGACAAAGAGAATCATGAGAATGACAAAAGCAGCTATCTTTACCGTTTTAAAACCTTTCATAGCTTTTAGCCCATTCAATGGTTCGTTCAATACCCTCTGAAATTGAAATGGAAGGATTAAAATCCAGCTCTTTCTCAGCCTTGTTAATGTCGGCCCACGTTGATTGCACATCTCCTAAACGATGTGGAAGTTCAATAGTTTCGAGCTGCGGAAAAAACAAGCGGTATGTTTCAATGAGCTGTTCTATTGTAACTGGCTGTCCGCTTCCAAGATTAAAGACTTGGCTTTCTTTTGGGCGTTTCATAACGGATAGGATCCCGGTTATTATGTCATCAATAAATGTGTAATCTCGAGATGTTCCTTTAGAGAAAACAGAAATCGGCTCACCTTTTAATAATTTTTTCACGAACAGCGGAATCGCCATATCTGGTCTTCCCCACGGGCCGTATACGGTAAAAAAGCGAAGAATACTTAAATCAAAGCCGTACAGATGACGATAAGCATGGCAGAATGATTCAGCCGACCATTTGGAAGCTGCATACGGAGAAACAACTTGACCGTTCGCATCACTTTCCTTTAGTGGACGGTGCCCTTGGTTTCCATAAACTGATGAAGAAGAAGCAAAAATAACATGTTGAACATTGGTCCGTCCCGATGCATTCAAAATGTTCACTGTTGCCTTTATATCCAAGTCTATGTATTCATGAGGATTTTGTATCGATTTAGGTACTCCAGGAATTGCCGCTAAATGAATAACCGTATCAAACTTCTTATTTTCAAAGAGCTGCATAACTTTTTTTTCGTTAAGCAGATCTAGTTCAATAAATTCAAATCCAGCACCAGCCATCTTTAGCTGATCCAATTTTCTTTCACGGCTGTAATACCCATGAAAAGAATCAATTGCTGTAATCGTAAAGTTTTTGTACAAGTTTAGGGAACGAAGCAAATGGCTCCCAATAAAGCCTGCCCCACCTGTTACCAGTATGTTCACTCTGGTTCATCCTCCCCTAAAACTTTTTAATGATAATGATTTTCATTACCGATAGTATTATATCGATAATCAAATTAGGCGTCAACAGCTTACATAGAAAAAAGCCCGGAATACCGGGCTTTAACGATGCTTACTTATGCTTGTTTAAAAGTTCAACTAATGCTTCTTTTGGCTGGAAGCCTACAACTTGATCAACGACTTGGCCGTCTTTGAATACTAGAAGTGTAGGAATACTCATTACGCCATACTTTCCAGCTGTTTCTTGGTTTTCATCAACGTCAAGTTTAACAACTTTAACTTCTTCAAGCTCTTGATCTAGTTCTTCAAGGACTGGAGCGATCATTTTACAAGGTCCGCACCAAGGTGCCCAGAAATCAGCAAGTACTAAACCTTCATTCGTTTCTGTATTAAATGTTTGATCTGATGCATTAACAATAGCCATTTATTTGGCCCTCCTTTTAAATACAAAGTGTAAACAAAGTATATCCCACAAATTACACAGTTGCTAATAGTTTGCTCAACCTTATGGTACCCAAGTTTTAATCATGACAAACGTTAGTTGGTTTTTGCTACTTCTAAATGCTTTTGACAATTAAACAATTCACAAGACCATTTCTGATCCTGACGTTTAAAGATAGAAAGAGATGTGTTGTTCAATCCATACCACTTATCCGTTTTATCCTGTAAAAGGGATTTATAAATCCTAACTAAGAGTGCACCATGAGTCACGATGAGAACTTTTTGGCCTTCATGCTTCTGAACAATTTCTTGTAAGACTTCTTGCCAGCGTAGATCTGCTAACTCATTTGATTCTCTTCCAAGCTCAAGCTTAACCCAATCTTCTCCCCAGCGTTCAAGTCGTTCAGCCTCAGTTGTTCCTTCTGTATCACCGAATGAGATCTCGCGCAGTCTATCATCCGGTACAATGTCCAGTCCTGTTAATTCCTGAATCGCTTCTGCCGTTTTAAAAGCTCTTGATAACGGGCTCGCATAGATCGCATCCCATTTTTCTGCACGAAGACGCTCCGCAAGAGCTCTAGCCTGCTTTATTCCTTGTTCGTTCAATGGAATATCCATACAACCCTGTGCTCTTCTCTCGATGTTCCAATCCGTTTCACCATGGCGAATAAAAGCTATAGTCGTCACAAAAACTCCCCCTTTTTATGTAAATGAAAATTCACGGTACGTGTTCTTATTTTTATTACACGTTCGCTCAGTTTTATCGAGTTTCGCTCAAAAACGTCGTTGTACGTTCAAGATCTGCTAGCTACGCTCAAACTACCTTTCGTTTCGCTCAAAATTTCCCTTTTTCGCTCAAAGTCTCTCTTCGAGCATACTGGATCGGAAATCAACCACTTCCAATATCAACAATGCTCCGTAAAAAAACGTCCAGCGAACTGGACGTTTGATTGTTCATTTATACTAACACTTTTTTGAACTCTTCTGTTAACAAAGGAACTACTTCAAAAAGATCGCCAACAATTCCATAGTCTGCAACTGAGAAGATGCTTGCCTCCGGGTCTTTGTTGATAGCAACGATGACTTTTGAATTGGACATCCCTGCCAAGTGCTGAATGGCACCAGAGATTCCACACGCGATATACAAATCAGGCGTTACAACTTTACCTGTTTGGCCAATCTGAAGCGAGTAATCGCAATAATCTGCATCACAAGCTCCGCGGGAAGCACCAACAGCTGCACCTAGTACGTCTGCAAGTTCTTGAAGAGGCTTGAATCCATCTTCAGATTTCACTCCGCGTCCACCAGCAACGATAATCTTCGCTTCTGATAAGTCAACACCAGTAGAAGTTTTGCGTACGACTTCTTTCACGATCGTTCTAAGATCCTTAATTTCAACGGATACAGATTTCACTTCTCCAGAGCGTGATTCATCTTTCTCTAATGGCGCAATATTGTTTGGACGAATAGTAACAAAGATTAGACCATCATTGATTAATTTCTTTTCGAACGCTTTTCCGGAATATACAGGACGTGTAAACACTGTATTTTCACCGGCTTGTTCTAATCCAGTTACGTCTGAGATCAGACCAGATTCTAAACGTGCTGCAAGCCTTGGTGATAAATCTTTTCCGAGTGATGTATGTCCGAAAACAATTGCTTCCGGTGTTTCTTCATCGATGATCTGTTTCAATGCTTGATAGTAGCCGTCTGTTGTATAGTTTGCTAGCTTTTCATTTTCTGCGACTAAAACACGATCAGCTCCGTAATGAACTAATTCATTTGCAAGAGAATGTACAGAGTCGCCGCACAATACAGCAAACACTTCTCCTCCGCCTGAAATTTCTTTTGCTGCTGCTATTGCTTCGAATGATACGTTACGCAATGCACCGTCACGAGATTCTGCAAGTACTAAAACTTTTTTTGCCATGATGTCTCCCCCTTATATAACCTTTGCTTCGTTTCTAAGCAGCGATACAAGCTCTTTTACTTGATCTGCTGTGTCACCAGATAAGATTTTTCCAGCTTCCTTTTTTGGAGGAAGATAAATTTCTACTGTTTTTGTTTTAGCTTCAACATCGTCTTCATCGATATCAAGATCATCAAGTTCTAGCGTTTCAAGCGGCTTTTTCTTTGCCTTCATAATTCCTGGAAGCGATGGATAGCGCGGCTCATTCAAGCCCTGCTGTGCTGTCACTAGCAACGGAAGGGAAGTTTCAATCTTTTCAAGATCTCCTTCTACGTCGCGCTCAATATTTACAGTTGTACCGTTAATTTCAATTTTAGTTATCGTAGTAACATGAGGAATATCAAGCAATTCTGCTAAGCGTGGACCCACTTGACCAGTTCCGTTATCGATCGCTACATTTCCGCCTAAAATGATGTCATATTCTTTATCCTTAAAATATGCCGCTAAAACAGAAGAAGTGGTAAATTGGTCCTGGCTGTCTAAGTCTTCGTTTGAAATAAGCACTGCTTGATCTGCACCCATAGCCAAAGCTGTACGAAGCTCTTTCTCTGAGTCTTCATCGCCTACAGTTACAACCGTAACCGTTCCGCCATGTGCATCTTTTAATGTGATCGCTTCTTCAATTGCATACTCATCATAAGGATTGATGATGAATTCAGCACTGTCTTCGGAAATTTTATTATTTGAAACAGAGATCTTTTCTTCAGTATCAAAAGTACGTTTTAAAATAACAAAAATATTCATTATTACCCCTCCTAATTATCGGTCCTGAAATACAGGCTTTCTTTTTTCTATGAATGCTTGGATCCCCTCTTGGCCATCATGGCTCTTAAAAGCTTTTCCAAACAGTTCCTGTTCTTTTTCTGATCCCTTTTCATAGAGACCATGCTTAGCATAATTCAGTAATTCCAATGTGTATTTGATGGATACAGCACTCTTTTCTGAAAAACTCTCCGCCATTTTGTAAGCCTTTTCAAAAAGGTCTTCAGCAGGGAAGGAATCATTCGCTAATCCAAAAGATACAGCTTCTTTTCCGGATATCGGCTTACTAGACAAGAGCATCTCACATGCTTTCGGAACACCTACTAATTGAGGCAGCCTTTGCGTTCCTGCAAATCCAGGAATAAGACCTAGCGTCAGTTCAGGAAGACCAAGCTTTGCATCTTCTGCAACAAGTCTTATATGACAGCTCATTGCCAGTTCCAGACCGCCGCCCAGTGCTGCTCCGTGAATTGCAGCAATAACCGGTTTTGAAAATTGCTCAATGCGGTTAAAAACGTCCTGGCCTTTCTTGCCAAGCATCGCAAATCCTTTTTCATCAGGAACTTCCGTGAATTCTTTAATATCTGCTCCTGCTGAGAAAAAACGCCCTTCTCCAAGAATAACGACTGATTTTATCGCGTTATCATTTTCTATCTGATCCAATGCACCGTCAATTTCTTCGATCACACCGGTTGAAAGAGCATTTGCAGGGGCTCGATTTAGCTTTATAACGGCTATTTTACCTTGCTTTTCAACTTGCAGATAATTCACTATATCAATCCTCCTCAAGAAAGGTTTTCTGGCTGTGCAGATCTGACTGCAAGACCATTTACGAGCATTTGATGAACGGGACCAGAAAGAGCGGGAAGATCATATCTATGATCATTCATTACCCAGTTCGTAGCCGTTTCATCGATTGTTCCGAAAATCATCTGTCGAGCAAGCCTGTAATCCATATCTCGTACAAACACACCTTCATTCATGCCATCCGTAAGTATAGAATCTATTAGATTTAGATACCTTTTCAATACTTCTCCTATTTTGGCCCGAAGCTGTCTGTTTGTTTGGCGCAGCTCTAATTGCGTAACGATCGATAATTCGTAATCTGCCGTTAATTGCTTAAAGTGCATCTCGACAAGTGTTCTAAGTTTTTCAATAGCCGAGTCATTGCTTTTGAGCTCATTTTCTGTTTTTTCGATAAAGGTCCCCATTTTCTCATTAAAAACAGAAACAAGCAGATCTTCTTTGTTCTTAAAGTAAAGATAGATGGTGCCATCAGCGACACCTGCTTCTTTCGCTATCTTTGAGACTTGGGATTGATGATAGCCGTGTTCTGCAATGACATTAACAGCAGCATCAATTATTTTTTCATACTTTGGACCTTTTCGCTTCATAACTATCGCCTCATTTGTGTATAACACAACCATTTAAAAAATGAATGATTGTTCATTCATAATTGTAAAACAAATCTTTCTTTTCTGTCAATTTCATTATGTCATTTTTTTATCTATGTTGACAAGCAGGAAGTTTTTATAAGCCTGTTTTCAACAAACCTTGTAGCTTTTGAGAGTTGTTGATTTCGGCTCCATCACCTTGTCAACATAGTGTTTCAAGAAAATCCCATAAGAAAGAATACTTTTCCTTATGCTTGAATTCCGTAGGAGGTTCGGATCCAAAACAAAAACCGCACAATGGCGGTTTTTAATAGTGTATTAATTGTTTTGTTTTGATTTTTCTCGTTCCTCTTCAAGAAGGACTCTTCTTAGAATTTTTCCTACCATGGTTTTAGGCAGTTCATCTCTAAATTCATAGAGTCTTGGTACTTTAAATGATGCCAGATGTTCTCGGCAATATTTGTTCAGTTCTTCTTCTGTACACTCCGCGCCTTCTTTCAGCACAACAAAAGCTTTTACGGTTTCTCCCCGATATTCATCAGGTACACCAACGACCACTGCTTCTTTAACACTATCATGCTCGTATAATACCTCTTCGACTTCACGAGGATAAATGTTAAAGCCACCAGCAATGATCAGGTCTTTCTTTCGGTCAACAATGTAAAAGTAACCTCTTTCATCCATATAGCCCATATCACCAGTTATAAGCCAGTCATCTCTAAAAACAGAAGCTGTTTCTTCAGGCTGATTCCAGTACCCTTTCATGACTTGGGGACCTCTTACTGCCAGTTCGCCAACCTCACCTGGCTCTGCCCATTCACCAGTTTCGGCAGATATAATAGCTGCTTCCGTATTCGGCCAAGGCAGGCCGATACTTCCCCTTACTTGCTCTCCATAGATTAAATTTGCATGAGTTACTGGTGAAGCTTCAGTGAGACCATATCCTTCAACTAATGAACCCGAAATAACCGCTTGAAATTTTTCTTGAACCTCAAGAGGCAAAGCTGCTGAACCACTTATACAAGCCTGGATAGAAGAGAGGTCATATTTCTTTAAGTCAGGATGGTTCAGAAGTGCAATATACATGGTCGGAGCACCAGGAAATAGCGTTGGTCGCTCTTTATGAATCGTTTTTAAAACTTGTGCCGGATCGAATCGTGGAAGGATAATCATCTGGGCCTTCGTTATGATTCCTAAATTCATCACACATGTCATCCCATACACATGGAAGAACGGCAGAGCCCCAAGGATCTTCTCTTTTCCATCACGATTCTTATACATCCACGCGTTACACTGCAAAGCGTTGACGACCAGGTTTTGGTGTGTAAGCATCACACCTTTCGCTGGTCCTGTCGTACCGCCCGTATATTGCAATAATGCCAGATCATCATCAGGAGAGATGTTGACCTCCGGCTTGATAGGTTTTGAGCGCTTAAGCAGTTCTGTGAAAGAATGAACTTCATGATTATAAGAAATGTTTACAATAACCGTTGGATTTTGCCTTTTTTGCACAAACGGGTAAATCAGGTTTTTGGGAAATGGCAAATAATCCTTGATACCTGTTATTATAACGTGCTCAACATTCGTATCATTCCTTACAGCAGATATTCTTCCAAAGAGCAGATCCAAACTGACGATTACCTTTGCTCCGCTGTCAGAAAGCTGATGGCGCAGCTCTCTTTCCGTATAAAGCGGGTTCGTCTGGACAACTATTCCACCTAAGAACAATGTACCGTAATAAGCAATTACTGCCTGCGGACAGTTTGGCAGCATGATCGCTACACGGTCCCCTTTTTTCACTCCTAATGCTGAAAGTGAATGGGCAAACCGCAAAGAGCTCTCATACAGTTCGCCGAACGTTAATGTCTTGCCTAAAAAATGAACAGCAGTATTGTCTTTTTTCTGTTCTGCTGCTTCTTCTAAATACGCGAATAAAGGTTTGCTGTCGTAATCAAGATGTCCCGGAATTTCACTTGGGTAACTGTTAAGCCACCTTCTTTCCACTTGCATCTCCTCCTTTAATTCACGCCTTCCTTCAAAAATTTCTATATCTTTATTCCTATTATATTGAAAACGTATACAATTTTATATACTTTTTTAAAAATTATAAATAATCGGTAAAATTTATCCAAAAAAAATCCAGACCCCCTATAGAAAGGTCTGGATTTTAATCATGTAAAAAATAATAAATAAACAAAACCTGCCGCAATAAATACGCCGCTTAGAACAAAAAGTACTTTAAATAACGTTTCCATATTTTATCCCTTCAATTATTCAATGCCTTCACCAATAACAAATGACAGACCGACCGAGATAACCATTGAAATAAAACCTACAGCTCTGTTGTCATTTTCAATTTCTTTATCAATCTGAAATTTAGGCGTTAAAAATTCATAAATAAAATAACCGATCAAAAGCAAAATGAATCCAAATATTCCCCACATGACCATCATCAGCAATGAGTCGTTCTGAGCAATCGAATATCTAAAAATATTGGCGATCCCAAAAATCTTACCGCCTGTTGCCATTGCAACTGAAAGATTTCCTTTTTTAATTTCTACCCAGTTCTTATAGCGGGTCACAAGTTCGAATACAGCTAAGAACAAGACGAGACAAAGAACTACAACGCTATAGTTTGCAGCTGTTTTTAAAAAAGCGTTCTGCATAAAATCCATCGGCAATTCCCCTTTGTAGATGGCTTGATAATTGATCTATCCTTATAGTAAAGGCTGGTCCGCAAACTTTGTTGCCCTGAAAGTAGTTGATTTCCGTTACAGGATGATGGCTTTGGATTACTTTAAAACGGCTACTGTTACTCCGCCTCCGCCTTCACCAGCGGCACCCATTCTTGTAGATTTAACATTGCGATGTGATTTTAATAGCTCTTGTACGCCTTTACGAAGCGCTCCAGTTCCTTTTCCATGAATGATATACACTTGGTTAAAACCTGCCATCATGGCTTCGTCTAAATACCTGTCAACCTCAAGCATCGCGTCTTCATACCTCTTACCTCTTAAGTCCAGTTCTGGACGTGAAGAATCATTGGAACCTGTTACTTTTACAAATGAGCGCGGTTCAGGTTTTGGTTTGGATTCTTTAATCCATTCCAGATCACGTTCTGACACATTCATTTTTAAGATACCTATTTGCACTTGATACTCGCTGCTGCTGACTTTTTCAACGATGTGACCTTTTTGACCAACACTCAACACTCTTACTTCATCACCAGGTATATATTCTTTCTTAGTGGACGCAGCTTTTGGTTTCTTGTTTTTTGATTTTGATTTCGGAACGGCTTCTTCCAATCTCTTTTTTGCCTCAATCAATTTATGCTCTTTGATCTGCCCGCCTGATTTTTGAAGTTCACGAATCTCAACAATGATCTCTTCAGCTGTTTCACGGGCTTTTTCAACAGCTCGTTCTGCTTCTTCTTTTGCCTTATGATACAGCCGCTCTTTCTCATTTTGATAAAGCTCTAACTCGCGTTCAAGATCAGCTTTGATCGCTTCAGCTTCTTTTCTTTTACGTTCAGCTTCCTGCATTTCTTTTTCTGCTTGTTTCCGGTTATCTTCAAGTGATCGTATCATATTGTCAATTTTATTTTCGTCTTCGCTGATCTGGGATCTAGCTGAATCGATTATATCTTGACGCAACCCGAGTCTTTTCGAAATTTCGAAAGCATTACTTCGTCCAGGAACGCCTACTAAAAGCCTGTATGTTGGACGCAGTGTCTGTACGTCAAACTCTACTGAGGCATTCATGACGCCTTCACGGTTGTAAGCATAGGCTTTCAATTCACTGTAATGTGTTGTTGCTACAACACGAGCTCCTCTTGCAAATACAAAATCCAGAATAGAAATCGCAAGTGCTGCACCTTCTTGCGGATCGGTTCCTGCACCGAGTTCGTCGAATAGGACAAGAGATTCATAATCCAGCTTGTTTAAGATATCAACAATATTAACCATATGGGATGAAAATGTACTCAATGATTGTTCGATCGACTGCTCATCACCGATATCTGCAAAAATAGTTTTAAAGACAGCCATCTCAGATTCTTCTTGTGCTGGAATCTGCAATCCGCATTGGGCCATTAATGTAAGAAGACCAATCGTTTTTAAAGTAACGGTCTTCCCTCCTGTATTTGGACCCGTGATAACAAGAGATTGATACTCTCCTCCAAGCTTCACACTCGTTGGAACTACTGTCTCCTGATCCAGCAGCGGATGTCTTCCGTTATAAAGAGCAATGAATCCTTTATCATTCATAATCGGTCTCGTACATTTAAGTTCATTTGCAAAACGCGCTTTGGCTAAAATAAAATCTACTTCTGCCAAAACATCCACGTTCAAGAGGATATCATCAGCTGTTTCAGCAACTTGTGCTGTGAGTTCTCTTAATATCTTCTCTATTTCACGTGTTTCTTTTGCTTTTGCTTCTTTCACCTGATTATTGATGGTTACTACTGATTGCGGTTCAATGAAAAGGGTAGCACCGCTGGCAGACTGGTCATGAACCATTCCGCCAAAGTTTCCTCTATACTCTTGTTTAACAGGAATAACAAATCTATCATTACGAATCGTTATGATAGAATCAGACAGCATCTTTTGATAGCTTGAAGATCTAACGATTGATTCAAGCTTTTCTCTGACTCTAGCTTCGAAAGTACGGAGCTGCTGGCGTATTGTTCTTAGTTCTGCGCTCGCACTATCCATCATATTTCCGTGGTCATCTATGCAATTTTTAATAGACTGTTCAACTTCCTGCAATGGGATGATCTGTTCAGCAGCAGATTTCAAGATGCGAAGTTCGATGCCATCTTCCACTAACCCCTCTATAAAACGTTTAAATCTTCTGCCGCCATATAGAGTTGACGCGATATCCATCAAGTCTTCCTCGTTTAAAAGACTCCCTATTTTTGAACGTTTTACGTTTGAACGAATATCAAATATCCCGCCGAAAGGAACCTGCCCTCTTAGACGCAGTACCTTTACCCCTTCATCTGTTGCTTCTTGTGCAGCGTTCACTTCTTCCAGTTCTGTTAAAGGGACAAGAGCTTCGATCTTATTTACTCCTAATGAACAGCTTGCATGCTTCTTTAATCTTTCAATTACTTTTTTTAATTCTAAGACTCGCAACATTTTTTCTTGCATGTTAAACTTCCTCCTGATCCGAGGATATAGAGCTATTTTTTACGGTTTAAATAGGTTTCAAATTCTTTCAAAGTCATCGTATTAATCACAGAACTTTTTTTAATAAAACCTTTTCGCGCTACCGCAGCCCCTATCTCCATATGTTTCATCGTTTCTTTGTAATGCGCATCCGTATTAATCGCAATCTTCACACCGAGGTCCTGCGCTTTTCTTAACCAGTCTGGCGATAGATCCAGTCTGTTTGGGTTAGCATTCAATTCTATTGCGGTATCTGTTTCATAGGCGAGCTGAAGCAGCATATCCACATCAACATCGTACCCTGTTCTTCGGCCGATCAGGCGCCCCGTCGGATGAGCGATTAAATCTACCTTTTTATGATCGAGAGCCGTTTTTAAACGTTTCATAATCTTTTTCTGATCCTGTGAAAAAGCTGAATGGATACTCGCAATAACAAAATCCATCTCATCTAGAAGATCATCATCATAGTCTAGTGTACCATCTGGCAATATATCCATTTCAATGCCGGCAAATATTTTGAAGTCCTTATATTTTTCGTTCAGTTTATCGATCTCTTTCCGCTGCATGCGGATTCTCTCGGGAGTAAGTCCGTTGGCTACTCGAAGATATTGTGAATGGTCCGTTATAGCCATGAACTCATACCCAAGGCTCCTCGCCTCTTCAGCCATCTCCTCTATCGAGAATGCGCCGTCACTCCAAGTGGAATGCAGATGCAGGTCTCCCTTAATATCCGATAATTGAACAAACTCATAATCTTCTGCCAGAAGTTCAATTTCTTCACCAGTTTCTCTCGCTTCAGGCGGTATCCAATTCAACCCGAAGTATTCGTAAAATTCTTCTTCAGTTTCAAACGTTCGAACTTCACCAGTCTCTGTATTTTCAACACCATATTCGCTAATCTTTTCTCCTCTGGTTTTAGCCAACTGCCTCATTTTGACGTTGTGTTCCATTGAACCTGTAAAATGATGCAGTGTCGTTGCGAATTGCTCGGGTTCAACGATTCTAAAGTCTACTGAAACAGCCATCTTCTCTCCTAATACGAGGGAAACCTTCGTATCACCGCTTGCAATGACATCCGTAACTCCTTGCAAGTTTAATAGCTGTTCCTTCACTTTTCCTGGATTTTTTGAAGAGATAATGAAATCAAGATCTTTAATCGTTTCCCTGTATCTTCTTAGACTGCCTGCTCTTGAGAATTTTTCAATATGCCTCATCTCTTCCAACTGAGACTCAATACTTTCAGCTATTGGAAGCATATAAGCGATCGGCAGCCTTTCAGGTCTCTTTCCGATATCGTCTAATGATGAAAGGATCTTCTCTTCTGTCTTTGCTCCAAATCCGGCAAGTTCTCTTACTTTCCCGGCAGTACACGCTTCTTTTAGCATTTCAATATTTGTTACGCCCAGTTCTGAGTAAAGTTTCGCAATCTTTTTTCCGCCCAAGTTTGGAACTTGTAATAATGTAATAAGTTCAGAAGGTACTTTTTCCTGAAGTTCAATAAGTAGTTCAGATTCACCTTTATCCATCATTTCGATAATAACTGCAGCCGTTCCTTTACCAATGCCTTTTATTTTCGAAACATCTTCTATTTGATCCATCGTTCGCTCATCACCTTCAAGAGCATTCGCTGCTTTTCGGTAAGCGGAAACTTTAAAAGAATTTTCTCCTAGAATCTCGAGATAAAGAGCAATCTGTTCTAAAGCACGTACAATTTCTTTTTTATTAGCCATAATGTACTCCTTTTCTATCATTCTCGATTTATTTAATAGACTCTTTTATAAGGATTGTTGCTTTTTGGATGTTTTCTTCTTTTCTTCCTATGCAAGTTGATAGGAGCGCAAGGTGCGAGACTCCTACGGGACGAGCGGTCAGGTGGAGACTCCTAATGGCGCAAAGCGGCAGGAGGCTCACCGCACGCCCCGTGGAAAGCGAGCAACCTGGAGCGGAAATCAACTACTATCGAAGAGCAACAATGTATACGAAAACAGCCATTTAATAAAAAAACTTCTCCAAGGAGGGAGAAGTTTTACGCCATATGTTTCATCCACATTTCCTTAACTGACTCAGAAAATACGGGGGTGTTTTTGACCATTCCCTGTGCGATCCATGAATTATCATAATGCGCCTGAAATGATTCGATAGGCACTAATGTTGCGATATACAGTAAAATAAATACGATCAGATAAACTTCTACAAAACCCAGAAGTCCGCCAAGCCATCTGTTTGCAGTATGCAGAATCGGCAAATGTGCCAGAAAATCCAGCATAGAGCCTAAAATTTGAAGAATGATTTTTGTTGCAAAGAACAAAATAGCAAAAGCGATCGCATTGTAATAGGCCTGCTCAAGGGAGATGCTATTAAGCAATAAAGAGGCAGAACCATCATTAGAAGATGGATAAGGAATCCATAGCTCAAGCTTTGGAGCGAGATCATCATAATACAGATAAGCAACGATGTAAGCTGCGATAAAGCCTACTAAGTGTACGAGTTGCATAATAAACCCGCGTTTTAATCCGATCAAAAAACCACCTAATAATAAGATAAACAGAATTAAATCCAGCATGTTAACTTTCCTCTTTTCCAATTCTTTGTTGCAATTTTTTCAGCTCTTCTTTAATCTTTAAATATTCACTCATTGTATTTACCGCTGTTAGTACAGCGAGTTGTTTCGAATCAAGAAACCGATTATGAGATTGAATTTCTCTCATTTTCAAATCTACTTTATCAGCTACTAAATGAATGTGGCTGGAAGGTTCGGTCCCTGCAATTACATAACGTTGTCCATAGATCTCGACCGTCGTACGGTTTTTATTTTTGTCTTCCGCCACGAAAAAACCTCCTTGTCATAAAAAGGATCGATCATTAGATGAATACTCTAATCTACATCTTATCAAATATCTTACATAGTTGAAAATATTTCTGTTCATTTCTAGAGAAATTTTGATATATTTGGAAATTTTATAAATTTAGGGGGCATTTATTATGGCTCATGTTGTAAAAAAAATGACGAATACCGAAATCTTAGCCATGAAAAAAGATTTGGCACATGCCGTTCTGGAGAAAACTCCGCCTGGTGCTGTCTTTTCTGCAAAACTTCCAGATTGTACAGTAACAGCTTACAATTCGGGGAAAGTACTGTTCCAAGGTAAAGGAGCAGAAGAAGCTTCTCAAAAATTTTCAGGTCAAGTCTCACCATCTAAAGTAAAAAGCAAAACAACTAAACCGCCTCATCGTTATGCACCGCCTCAAAATGCTGCAGAATTATCGATGATAGGCAGCGATGAGGTTGGCACAGGTGATTATTTCGGACCGATGACAGTTGCAGCAGCATATGTATCACGAGACCAGCTTGAACTGGTAAGGGAACTTGGTGTCAAGGATTCCAAGCATTTAAACGATAAACAGATCGTTCAGATTGCGAAAGAACTTATTCACACTGTACCCTACTCCCTCCTTGTACTTAATAATGAAAAATATAATGAGCTTCAGCAAAAAGGGATGACTCAAGGGAAAATAAAAGCGATCTTGCATAATCGCGCTCTTCAAAATGTAAAAGCTAAAATAGAAGGCGAAGAGATCGATGGGATATTAGTGGATCAGTTTTGCGAACCGGGCGTTTATTTTAATTACTTAACGAAAGAGAAAAACCTTTTAAAAGAGGGTATCTTTTTTGCTACAAAAGGTGAATCAATCCATATCGCAGTGGCTGCTGCCTCAATATTAGCTAGATACAGTTTTTTAAAGGAGATGGATAAACTCGGAGCACGCTTTAACACTGTTATCCCAAAAGGCGCCGGACCTCACGTTGATGTGAAAGCGGCTGAACTAGCAGAAAAGTTCGGAGAATCCTTTTTTGATACAGCAACAAAAAAACATTTTGCAAACACTCAAAAGGCGTTGAATCTATTGAAGAAAAAGCGATCTTAGTTATGGTTTGAGCGAAGAACGGTATAGTATGAGCGTAACTGAAAGATTTTGAGCGTAGCTAAGCAATTTTGAGCGCTGCTCGAAGATTCTGAGCGTAACCGGGTATCTTTTGAGCGAACGTGTAATAAATAAAAAAACACGTACCGTAAATTGAATACTAGATCAAATAAAAACTGGCTTGCATGAAAGCAAGCCAGTTTCTTTTTACGTTTATTTTCTTAACTGCGCTCCAAAGTGTTCTTCTAAACTTTTTAAAACGCGATTGTGTGCAGTTACAACTTCTTCGTCAGTTAGTGTACGTTCGGGATCAAAATATTTTAAGGAGAAAGCAAGTGATTTCTTTCCTTCTTCCATCTTCTCTCCTTGATACAGATCAAAAAGATTCACTTCTTTTAGCAATTCACCGCCAGCAGCTTGAATTACTGTGAACAGATCGCCTGCAGGCAAGTCTTGATCAACGACCAAAGCGATGTCGCGAGTGATTGAAGGGTAACGCGGCAACGTCTGGTAGACCATTTGCTCTGTTTCTGCATCGATCAGACTCGTTGCGTTCAGCTCGAATACGTAAGTGTCTTTTAGATCAAGTTCTTTTTGCAGTGCTGGATGAAGCTGACCAACAAGCCCAACAGGAATACCGTCTAGTTTTACTACTGCAGTTCTTCCAGGATGCATGTTTTCAATTTCACCAGACTCATACGTAATACGTTCAGAAAGATTCAATTCACTCATTAGTCCTTCTAAGATTCCTTTTAACACATAGAAGTCTACTGCTTTTCTTTCACCTTGCCACAAGTGTTCGTTGAATACACCTGTTACAGCACCTGAAACAAACACGTATTCTTCTGGAAGATCGTTTAATACTTCTTGGCGATTAATGAAAACTGAGCCCATTTCATATACAGCCAGATCCTCCATAGAGCGATTCTGGTTATATTGAAGCACTTCCAGAAGCTGCGGCAATAAACTCATACGCAAAGTGCTTCGCTCTTCACTCATCGGGTGAGCAACTGAGATCGGGTAGACAGCATCCTCCGTATATGAGAAATGCGTAGACTTTTCCGGTGTTGTCAAAGCATAAGTTACTGCCTGATAAAGGCCAGCACCTTCTAAATATTTGCGGATCTCACGGCGCTTAGCCTGGCTTACTGTTAAGCCACCAGGACGAGCTTCCGATAAAAGGTAAGTCGTAGGGATACGATCGTAACCATAAATACGGCCGACTTCTTCAATTAAATCAGCCTCGATTGTAATATCAGGTCTTCTAGTTGGAACAACAACATCAAATATGCCATCCAACTCTTTGTACGAAAAGCCGAGACGATCAAGAATAGCAGAAGTTTGTTCAGATGAGATAGTCGTTCCAAGCAGATTGTTCATTCTGGAAACATCCATTTTTACAGAATACGTGTTCACTTCGCGTTTTCCGGCTTCTACGATTCCTTCTGCTACTTTACCGCCAGCTAGTTCAGCCATTAACCCTGCTGCTCGTTTCGCTGCAGCATATACACGATTGCGGTCGATTCCTTTTTCATATCTTGAACTTGCTTCACTTCGTAAGCCCAGATCTTTTGAAGCTGCTCTCACACGGCTTGAAGCAAAGTATGCAGCTTCCAGTAACACGTTCGTTGTATCATTTTGCACTTCACTCGTTGCTCCACCCATAACACCTGCAACTGCAATTGGCTCCTTACCATTTGTAATCACTAAGTGAGTGTCTTTCAACGAGCGGTCCTGATCATCAAGTGTCTGAATCTTTTCACCTTCTGCAGCTCGGCGAACAACAATCTCCTTTGAGCCTAGACGGTTATAGTCAAATGCGTGAAGCGGCTGACCATACTCAAGAAGAACGTAGTTTGTAATATCAACAATATTATTGATCGGACGGATTCCTGACGCCATTAAACGATTCTGCATCCATAATGGAGATGGTCCGATTTTAACATCACGAATGATCATCGCCCCATAATAAGGATTATCTTCTAATGATTCAATGCTGACAGAGATAAAATCTTCAGCTTTTTCTTCAGAAGTCGCGATCGTTGTATCTGGAAGTTTAACATCTTGTTCTAAAATAGCGGCTACTTCATAAGCAACTCCTAAAACGTTAAGGCAATCTGCGCGGTTTGGTGTAAGACCAAGCTCCAGCACATGATCATTCAAGTTTAAATATTCCAATGCATCGCTTCCTGGCTCTGCATCAGACGGCATCACAAAGATTCCTGAAGAATATTCTTTCGGAACAAGCTTTGTGTCAACTCCTAGCTCCTGCAGTGAACAGATCATACCAAGGGATTCCTCACCGCGAAGCTTTGCTTTTTTAATTTTGAAGTTTCCAGGCAAAACTGCTCCAGGAACTGCAACTGCTACCTTTTGTCCTTCTGCAACATTCGGTGCGCCGCAAACGATCTGAGAAACTTCCCCTTGCCCGATATCAACTTTACAGACTCTCAGCTTATCAGCGTTTGGATGTTGAATACACTCTTGTACATACCCGACAACAACACCGCTGATTCCTTTATTCAAGGATTCAACCATTTCAACTTCGATACCGCTCTTCGTTATTTTATCCGCTAGCTCAGACGGACTGATTTCTACATTTACATACTCTTTTAGCCAGTTATAAGAAATTAGCATCAAATTTCCCCTCCCTAATTATGCATTTTTGAATTGTTTTAAGAACCGGATATCATTCGCATAAAAATGGCGGATATCATCTATGCCGTATTTAAGCATTGCGATTCGCTCAGGCCCCATACCAAATGCAAAGCCTGTGTACTTCTTAGAATCAAAACCAGCCATATCTAGAACGTTCGGATGAACCATTCCTGCTCCTAAAATTTCAATCCAGCCTGTCTGTTTACAGATTGAACATCCTTTCCCGCTGCATTTAAAACAAGAAATGTCCATTTCAACAGACGGTTCTGTAAACGGGAAGAAGCTAGGTCGCAAACGAATTTTGCGGTCTTCACCAAACATCTTTTTAGCGAACGTTTCCAGAACACCTTTTAAGTCACTTAAACGCACGTTCTGGTCAACCACAAGTCCTTCAATCTGCATGAACTGATGAGAATGTGTTGCGTCATCATTATCTCTTCGGTAAACCTTTCCTGGAGAGATGATTTTCACAGGACCTTGACCTTCATGCTTTTCCATCGTACGAGCTTGAACCGGTGAAGTCTGTGTTCTAAGTAAGATGTCTTCCGTTATAAAGAAAGAATCTTGCATGTCTCGAGCCGGATGTCCTTTAGGAAGATTGAGAGCTTCGAAATTATAATAATCGGTCTCAACTTCTGGTCCTTCTGCAATCGTAAAGCCCATACTTAGGAACAAGTCCTCAATTTCGGTTACAACTGCTGTCAGCGGATGTGCATTCCCTTGTTTTACAGGTCTTCCAGGTAAAGAAACGTCAATTGTTTCCTTAGCCAGCTTCTCAGTAATCGCAGCATTTTCTAATTCTGTCTGCTTCTTATCTAGTTCAAGCTGAATACTGTCACGCACTTCATTCGCATACGCACCAATAACAGGTCTTTCTTCTGCCGACAATTTACCCATTCCCTTTAAAACTTCAGTAATGGGTCCTTTTTTTCCTAGGTATGCTACCTTAACAGCTTGAAGATCTTTCAAATCATGACTTTGATTGATTTTTTCGATCGCTTCGACTTTTAATGCTTCTAAACGGTCTTTCAAGTACAACCCCTCCTTAAAAATATAAAAACTCCTCATCCAATAAGGGACGAGGAGTTCGCGGTACCACCCAATTTAACAATGAAAATACACTGTTCACTTCATTTTAATAACGGCTCTTCACCGGCCAGCCCTACTCCATAATGTTCAGGTGGCAACTCAGGAGTGAATTCAATAATACCTACCAAAGAAATGCTTACAGTCCAGGACATTTCCTCCCTTTTTGGCGGAATGATTATCTACTCTTCTCCATCAGTGTTTTTTTATCTATTCATCTTCGTCTTTTTACATTATATATGAACAAAATCAAGAATTGCAATGAATCTCAGTATAAAAACAAGAAAACATCATCGTTTTCGCTGAAGTTCATAAAGAAGAATACCCGTCGCGACAGAAACGTTAAGGGATTCTGCTTGACCAAAGATTGGAATCTTCACATTAAACGAGGATTCTTCTTGAAATTTTGTTTGTACACCTGATCCTTCATTTCCCATAATCAATGCGAACCCTTCCATTTCAGGCAGTTCTCTCATATCAACTGCCTCTTTCAGGGATGTTGAAACCACAGGAATATCTTCAGCTTTACATTCCGTTATGATTTCTTTTAGATCTGCTTTTATGATCGGCAGATGAAATAGCGATCCTTGAGTAGAACGGACTGTCTTCCCATTATAAAGATCTGCCGTACCTTCTCCTAAGAAAACCCCATCAAGTCCTGCACTGTCTGCCGTACGAATAATCGTTCCTAAGTTCCCTGGATCTTGAACACCATCAATCAGTAAATAGCGACCATTTCTTTTGATTCTTTCTTCGGGCTGTTCCGTCATCTCACACACAGCAATAATACCTTGAGGCTTTTCTGTTTCAGAAAGCTGTTTCATTAATTTTGCCGGGACAGACCACAACGTGAATTTCTCTTTGAGCCATTCCTCTTTAACCATAAAGTTCTCTTCAATAATAACATGCTGAAGCTTTGCACCAGAAGAAATTGCTTCTTCAATAAGATGAGGTCCTTCCAGCAGGAAAGTACCTGTTTTTTCTCTTTCTTTTCTTGTATGCAATTTTTTCCATTGCTTTAACGAAGCGTTGGAGTCAGATTCGATGTGTTTCATAATAAGTACTCCTTTAAATCATAAAAATTTATTAAATTTTTCATAAAACAAGTTCAGAACGTGCACAATAAAAAAAGAAAAATATTAACAGAGGTGCTTATCCATGAATCTTGATTTGAGAAAAGCTGTATTGCATAACGTTACTGGCAACAATAAAGAACAATTACAAGATACAATCGTAGATGCCATCGAGAGCGGCGAAGAAAAAATGCTTCCTGGTCTTGGTGTCCTATTCGAAGTAATCTGGAAAAATTCAGACGAACAAAAGAAGGAAGAAATTTTAACGACTTTATCAAACGGCTTAAAATAGAACCCGGTCTTTCCGGGTTTTTTTTATTTGTTAAATAATGAAACTTCTTATTTAATACCCCGAATCCTGACGATCATGATTTACAGCGTTCTTTTTTAGGTAAGCTTCTTCAATTTCTCGAAACGAAAATCCAAGCTTAACTCCTAATCCCAAAAATTCATTCAAAAATAAATAAAACTCTTGCTTCGAAAAACTTTTTGCCCCTTGCTGATAAAGAGAAAGAAACAGTTGGTTTAACTCCATCTTGTCCATCTTTTCTATAAGTTCAACCTCACTAGGCAAATCTATTTCTGTACTATCTAGTTCTAATCCTATCGATAAAACAAAATGCAGTCCGTCTACATATTCTTCTAAGATTACATCTTTTTCAGATGCTGGACGTTTACTCCAATATTTAAAGCATCTTGTTTCGTTCGCAAGTTCTCCGAGCTCAACAAGAAATGCTAATCTTCTCTGATTTGATAACGAAATATTTTCAAGGTTATGTTCTTTTACAATTCGAGTATTTAATTCATTCTGCATGGAAAAAAGTTTTTCAATTTTCACGTTCGTCCCCTGCCTTTCATTCCTAAGCTATTATAACGTTATCTTGTCATACATTCGAGGATGAATTTTCGGGGACAGTTGAATGCGCCATATCGGATCTCGCGGAATTAACATAAAAATTTCAGGAATCATTTATGAAATTTCAGAAATGATTATTTAAAAACGCATACCTTATGCAGGCATGCGCTGTTTTTCTCTATTTTCTGCTTCTTCCTCAAAAAACTCACTCCATTTTATGACCCATTCTTTCCTTCTCAACAAATAGAACAAGACTGAAAGTACTACAAGCAGTAAGACTGAAGTTATAAGAGACAGGGAGAGCATGATAGATCCGAATGATGAGTAAAAAATGGCTATTGGTATGTTTGAGATGATGCTTGCTTTAGTATATTCTTTAAAATTTGACGAAATTTCAATCAAACAAAGACTTAACAGATGAAAATGCATAAAAGGGATCATCTTTAGTATAGCAATCTGACCTACTGAAAAAGGCATTCTTTTCCCGATCCATTTTCTTTGAAGTCTTTTGATTTTCTTCATAAGCTTCGGCATACTTTTCATCCCAAAATAGAAGAGTACACTCGACAGTGTAATGCCGATGACCGAATACAAAGTGCCTGCTACTGCACCGAACAATATCCCTCCTGTAAGACAGATCAAGCCGACTGGCAGGAAAAAAAATTGTCTGAACGCTTGCAAAAGTATAAAGAGCAAAGGGGCAAAAATTCCGCTGAACTTAAGGACTTCCATGTAGACACTAGTATCCTCTAACACGCTGCATCTCCCCTTTAAGTCAACATATGACAGCAGACGAGCACTATATGACAATTTTATAGCGTGAATAAACCTATATGCTTTATGACACCTTAAACATAGAATATTTGTTTACATAGTTTTATTTTTTAGGAGGATTCGGCATGGACACAGTCGTACTAGCGAGAGCGTTTTTTGGCACATCACTCGGTTTTCATATCATTTTTGCTACCCTAGGTGTTGGTCTTCCCTTAATGATAGTTATTGCAGAAATCATTCACCAAGTAAAAGGAGATAATGATTATGCCATAATGGCAAAGCGATGGACTAAGGCTTTTGCTGTATTATTAGGTGTTGCCATTCCCTCTGGAACTATCGTAGGTGTCCAGCTTTCTTTACTTTGGCCTGGATTCATGGAAATCGTAGGTAAAGTAATCTCCCTTCCTTTTCAGATTGAAATTTTCGCTTTTTTCTTAGAAGCTCTTTTCATGTCAATCTATGTATATGCTGCCGACAGACTCCCAAGATACTTCCGTCTGATCTCTGTTTTTTTTGTTGCCTTTGGAGCTGTTGCTTCAGCTATTCTCATTACAGCGGTAAATACATGGATGAATACGCCTGACGGCTTTAAGATAAAGCCAGATGGTACGATCTATGATGTTCACCCATGGGACGCATTCTTTAACCCAAGTTTTGTATCTTCTGCCTTCCATGTAGCGATTACTGCTTATATGACAGGGGCTTTTGCTGTAGCATCAGTAGCAGCATTCAAACTATTAAAAAAACGTTCAGACCGGGAACGAGCTTATCACCTTAAAGGATTGTTCATGTCTCTTGTAGTCGCGTTTACGATGAGTTTCGTATCTGCTCTGTCAGGGCATCACTCAGCCCAGATTCTTCATCAGCATTCTCCAGAGAAACTGGCAGCTGCAGAAGGGTTATTTGAAACCCAGCGCTATGCACCGCTGGCGATAGGCGGCTACACCGACCCGAAGACAGAAGAAGTAAAATACGGCATTGAAATTCCCTGGGCATTGAGCTGGCTTGCAGCAGGCAAGTTTGATACTGAAGTAAAAGGATTGTATGAATTCCCGCGTGAAACATGGCCGCCTTTTTACGTGCATACTTTGTTTAACTTAATGGTTGGTATCGGAACACTTTTATTGGGACTTGCAGGAATCGCATTGTTGTATTGGTGGTTCTTTATTAAAAACAGGGGCAGACCTTTTCCGAAGTGGCTGCTTTGGTCTCTCGTTTTATCCGGTCCGCTTTCCATGCTTTGTATTGAATTTGGCTGGGTATTCAGCTGCAGCGGAAGACAGCCATGGACGATCTATAGAGTCCAGACAACTGCAGAAGCAGCCACGAGGAATGAAAATCTCGGAATGCTTTTCCTATTGTTTTTACTTTTGTATGCTCTGCTGAGTGTTCTGACCGTTTTAATATTGACTGCTTATTTCAAACGCAATCCAGTGTCTAAAGATATGGATAAACTATACGGATAGGAAGGAGAGGATTGGGTATGAGTGAAGAGGTACTTGCGATACTCATCATGTGGAGCTTTATCTTTGTTTACAGTATTTTTGGCTCGATTGATTTTGGCGCAGGTTTTTGGGCCATGGTCTACAACAATCACAAAACGATGGCCGGGAAGATCGCAAATCGTTTTCTTTCGCCTACATGGGAGATAACAAATACTTTCCTGGTCCTTTTGGTTGTAGCGTTCGTTGGATTCTTTCCAAAAGGTGCCTATACACTTGGAACAGTAATGCTTGTCCCCGTATCGCTGATTCTTTTTTTCTTAGCTATCCGGAGTGCTTTTATGGTATTTTCCTATTCTGTTCAAGGCTATCGGAAGACAATGTTCTTTATTTCAGGAATTTCCGGACTATTAATCCCATCTCTGCTAATCGCCGTACTTCCTATTTCACAAGGAGGATTTATTAGTGTTGATGGAGAGACTCAAAGCCTTTTATTAGGGAAGCTTTTTTCAAGCCCAACCTTATATTTGTACGTGTTATTCGGACTGACTTCTGAGCTCTATCTATCTTCTCTTTTTTTAGCTGACTATTCGCGTGTTTCCAATAGAGAGGATGCATACCGGCTATACCGCGGAAATGCTATACTTCTCGGACCGCTAACACTGTTATCCGCTCTATTTACCCTTATATTTATGGCACCCGAAGCTGGCTGGCTTGTTGATAACCTTATGGGTCAAAAAATATGGTTCATTTTATCCTTAATCTCTTTCTGCATAGCCTATGCTTCTCTTTGGTGGCCAAAACAAAACCGCCCAGGGATTGGACGGCCAAGGTTTACACTGCTAGCAACAGTGTTGCAATATGGACTGGCAAGCGTCGGATATGGATTGGCACATTTGCCATATATCGTCTACCCTGATCTAACCATCTATGAGGCTTTCACTACAACAGAAACATTCTACTCATTAATGATTATGTATATAGTAGGTCTCGCTATACTAACACCAGGTTTCTATGTTTTCTGGCGGTTATTCTTAAAAGACAAACGATATTTGCAGCAGGATTAAAATCTACAAAAACCATCCTGCGATAACTGTAATAAAAATACTTAAGATCGGCAAGCCGTTACGGAATGACGGATGCTTCGTTTTATGGCGGAACTTCTTCATCGCAAGCCACATGCCAGGAGCTCCTCCGGCGATGGCGAGCATCCATAATCTAGATTCAGGCGTACGCCAATTACCTTCTTGTGCAGAAAATTTGTCTTTTTTCATGACCAAGTAAGCAACTGTATTCATTATGATCAAATATAAGATAAACACCTTTTCCCTTTTCCTTTCAGAATGTAAAAAAGATCATCTCCATCAATTGAGGAAATGATCTTTTCTTTTAGTCAAATTTAAGCTTTTAGGCTGTCTTTTGCTTTTGAAGCCAATTCTGCGAAAGCTTTTTCGTCAGTAATTGCGATTTCAGAAAGCATCTTACGGTTGATGTCGATACCCGCAAGTTTAAGACCGTGCATTAAACGGCTGTAAGAAAGACCGTTTGTACGAGCAGCAGCGTTGATACGAGTGATCCAAAGCTTACGGAAGTCACGCTTCTTTTGACGACGGTCACGGTAAGCGTACATTAAAGATTTGAATACTTGTTGTTGTGCTACTTTAAATAATTTATGTTTGGATCCGAAATAGCCTTTAGCTAGCTTAAGAACTTTTTTACGACGACGACGTGTTACATAGCCACCTTTTACTCTTGGCATATTAAAAACCTCCTATTTTTAAATCAACTTATCGTATGATTAACGTTTTTTGTAAGTTAACAATGTGCGGATACGCTTGTAGTCACCACTGTGAACAAGCTTTGCTTTGCGAAGCTTACGCTTAGCTTTTGTAGACTTGTTTGCAAACAAGTGACTAGTATAAGCGCGTGCACGCTTTAATTTACCTGTTCCAGTTTTTCTAAAGCGCTTTGCAGCACCTTTATGAGTTTTCATTTTAGGCATAATGGTTTCCTCCCTGGTAAAAATTATTTTTCGGCTTTAGGTGCTAGGATAAGAAACATGCTTCTTCCTTCCATTTTCGGGTGAGTTTCCACCGTAGAAAGATCTTCACATTCTTTCGCTAATTTCTCCAATACCGTTTTTCCGATTTGAGAATGAGTGATTGCACGTCCACGGAAACGAATACTTGCCTTTACTTTGTCACCTTTTTCAAGGAACTTACGGGCATTTCTAAGCTTCGTATTAAAGTCGTTTTCCTCAATTGTTGGACTTAGACGAATTTCTTTAGTCGTAATGACTTTTTGATTTTTTCGTGCTTCACGATCTTTACGCTGTTGCTCGTATTTAAACTTACCGTAGTCCATAATACGACATACTGGCGGTTTAGCAGTTGCAGCAACGAGTACAAGGTCAAGATTTGCGTTTGCCGCAAGGTCTAGAGCTTCCTGTCTTGTTTTAATGCCAAGCTGGCTTCCATCAGGACCGATTAAGCGAACCTCACGAGCACGAATGCCTTCATTGACAGACATGTCCTTACTAATAGTAAGTCACCTCCAAATTTTTTCAGTGAGTGTTAATAACACCCGACTTGTTATTTCTGCAAATAAAAAAAGCGTCGGCGCATAAATCACCCACACGTAAACCGGCTATGTACTAATGACATGCCTGAATTCCATCTACCCATCAACAGCCAATAGCGGCGTCGAACCAGGTGAGAAGCGGGTGCTTCTGCTTTTTAGCGTCAAACTTATTTTATTAACCTTACATACTATAACATATTGGCGTGAAATGTGTCAAACAACGAATGTAATAAGCAACGAAATTAATTTTACTTCGTTTTGAAAAGTAATGCAAGAGTTTTTTTCAGAAAGTTAAGCGAGCAGGATTTTCTCTCTTTTATATTGTCCTCTTCACTCAATAATCTGTACAAGGAGTTTATAAGGAAAAAGCAGCCGAATTCATGCCGGCTGCTCTTGATCATGTTTATCTCTTTTCATTAATTTGAGCCAAAATCTTATCTCTGAAATCTTCATAAGAAACAGTTTCAGATTTTTGCTCACCATATTTACGTACGTTTACTGCATTGTCTTCGATCTCTTTATCACCTAGTACGAGCATGTAAGGGATCTTTTTCATTTGAGCTTCACGAATCTTATAACCCATCTTCTCATTCCTTGTGTCGATTTCAACACGTACAGCATGTTCTTTTAAGTCTTCTTGAAGCTTATATGCATACTCATTATGAACATCGGATACAGGAATCAACTTTACTTGTACTGGTGCAAGCCAAGTTGGGAACGCACCTGCAAAGTGTTCGACCAAAATTCCTAAGAAACGGTCGATCGAACCGTAGATCGCACGGTGAATAACGACAGGACGAACCTTTTGGTTATTTTCATCCACATAAGTTAGGTCGAACTTTTCAGGCATCTGGAAATCCAGCTGAATTGTTGCACATTGGTGACTTCTCTTAAGTGCATCTTTAATGTGGAAGTCGATTTTCGGACCATAGAATGCGCCGTCACCTTCGTTAAGGTGGTAGTTCATACCCAGATCTTCTAATACATTCTTCAATGCGCCTTCAGCTTGTTCCCATAAACGGTCATCACCCATAGAATCTTCAGGACGAGTAGATAGCTCTACTGAGTATTCAAATCCAAATGTACTGTAAATTTTATCAACAAGCTTAAATACGTTCTTAATTTCACTTTCGATCTGTTGCGGCGTTACAAAGATATGTGCATCATCTTGGCAGAAAGTACGTACACGGATCATACCGTTTAATGCACCGCTGTATTCGTGACGGTGAACCTGACCGAATTCAGCCATACGCACTGGCAGATCTCTGTAAGAATGAAGCTTATTTTTAAAGATAAGCATGTGGCCAGGGCAGTTCATCGGTTTCATCGCGAACTTAGTATCATCTACTTCAGAGAAATACATGTTTTCATGATAGTGATCCCAGTGTCCTGATTGCTCCCAAAGACGCTGGTTCATCATAAATGGTGTACGCACTTCATCATAATCAACTTGACGCTGAAGTTCACGGGAGAAATTCTCAAGCTCTGTACGAATTGTTTGACCGTTCGGAAGATAGAACGGCATTCCAGGTGCTTCTTCTGAGAACATGAACAGTTCTAATTCTTTCCCTAGTTTACGATGATCACGCTTTTGTGCTTCTTCAATGAAGTGCAGATACTCATCCAGATCTTTTTGGCTCAAGAATGCAGCTCCATAAATACGCTGAAGCATTTGGTTGTCGCTATCTCCTCGCCAATACGCTCCAGAGATGCTCATTAGTTTATATGCCTTGATCTTTCCAGTTGAAGGAACATGCGGTCCGCGGCAAAGGTCAAAGAACTCACCTTGCTCATAGATTGTAATCTTTTCTCCCTCAGGAAGATCGCGAATCAGTTCAAGCTTCAAATGGTCATTTAATTTTTCATAAATTTCAAGTGCTTCTTCCCGTGTTACTTCTTTTCGGACGATTTGAAGATTTTCGTTTACGATCTTCTTCATTTCTTTTTCGATTGCCGGAAGGTCTTCTGGAGTTAAATTGTGTGACATATCCACATCGTAGTAAAAACCGTTATCGATGACTGGACCGATTCCAAGTTTCACATCTGGATATAAACGCTTAAGAGCTTGAGCAAGCAAGTGAGCGTTCGAGTGTCTAGTCATCTCAAGACCTTCTTGCGAGTCTTGCATGATGATCTCGATCGATGCATCTTCTTCAATCGGGCGTGAAAAGTCGAACAATTGTCCATTTACTTTCCCTGCTACCGCTTTTTTCTTTAAGCTAGGGCTGATGCTTTCAGCAACTTGTTCAGAAGTTACTCCTTTTGGAAATTCCTTGACCGATCCGTCTGGGAATTTGATTGAAATAGACGACATAAAAAACATCTCCTTTTTTATTGTAAGCTGTTTCGTAAACCTTGTTGTCTTGGATGTAGTTGATTTCAGTTCCAAGATGCTCGCTTTCCGCGGGGCGTGCGGTGAGCCCGCAGGAGTCTCGCACCTTGCACTCCAATCAACTTGTCAATGAAGTAAAATGACTATTAGCAACAATCATTTTTAGAAAAAGCTTTATTGTAAAACAAAAAACACCCGTCCCTATAGAAGGGACGAGTGATAATCTCGTGGTTCCACCCTTGTTCCGTAATAGATAAATAAATTACGGCACTCGGACAGGATAACGGACTGCTGCCGTCAGCGATTACTAAATATTATTTCACCGCTGAAGTTCCAAGGTGGTAAAGCAATTTTTCGTGTTAGGAAGCTTTCAGCCGTGACTTCCCTCTCTAAAAACCGTAAAAGCTGCTTCATGTCCTTATCAATACTGATTAAATGATAAAATTATAAACTTATTATATGCAGATGTTTTTCAAAAAGCAAGAGGACAATGACAGTTTATGACTTTTTTTTATATGGATATGGGTTATCTTTTAAAGACATTTTCTCTATTGGCGATATGGTAACCTTCTCTTGAAAAATATTTTTCACCGTCTGCAGAAGCGGGTGATCCAAATCATAAGCAAAAATCTTGGCAGATGAAGGTGCCAATCCGATTAAAGGTCCAAGGAGGCGTTCATCCAAGTTCACGGCATTTGTTAATTTCAATGCTTTATCGTGTAAGTTCATAAGTTCAGTTTTTGATAGCTGACTTTGCATTTCATCAAATATAACTACATTTTCATGATCAAAAAGGATTAAAATATCATTTTTCAGAATAGATCTTTGTTTTGATAAGCATGTACGCAAATGATCAATGAAGGATTGATACTCAAGTTCTAGTTTGTATTCATCAATCGCACTTTCAACAACTTTAAGCAATGTTGCTAAATACTCTTTAAGACGAAACTTTAAAAAAGCTTCAAACTCTAAGAAGTTTCTTTTTTCCGACAAGATAGACTGCCACTGCTCTCGTATGATTCCACTCAAACTTGGAAGGTTCTTAACTTCTGGTATTCCTTCTATCTCTCCCAAAATTATACTCTTTGATATGGAAAATATTTCTTTTTGTTCAGCAGAGTCACTATAAAAAAAAGCATGTTCGATCATTTCCTTTAAACAAATATCTTCTACCTTGTTCCTTGTAAATTCCGTTAACACATCCAAAATGAATTCTTTATGTTCATGTATGTGCAGTTCAAGAATTTTTGAAGAAGCATCAGATAATTTGGCAAAGGAAGGGTTAATTTTATATTTGGCTGCCGCTCGGATTATTTTTTTTAGAACAGCGATTCCGTCAGACGGGTGTGAAAAAGCGATCGTGATCAAGCAAGTCCCCCCCATATAAAATCTCAATAATACAATATATGGGACTAGGGTCTAAAAAATGTTAGTTAAACAAGGAAAAAACAACCCGGAAACCGAGTTGTTTAATCATAAACAAATCTTCGTTCAATTTTAGAGAGAATATAAGCCATCCCCAGAGTGAGAATTAAGTACATGAAAGCTGCCGTCATATAGGGTTCCCAAGGACGATAATACTGACCCATCATCGCTCGTGCATAATACATTAATTCTGGTGTGGCAATGATTGAAACAAGCGAAGAGTCTTTTATCAATACAATAAATTCATTTCCCAGAGGGGGTATCATTCTTCTAGAAGCTTGAGGAAGAATAACATGTTTCATAGCTTGTACATGATTCATCCCTAAAGATCTTGCTGCTTCCATCTGGCCTTTATCGATTGATTGAATGCCAGCTCGGAAAATTTCTGCTATATAAGCCGCTGCATTTAACGATAATGCTAATACACTCGAAACAAAAACATTAGGCGGTTTCATGATAAGCGGCATCATCGCTGAATGAATCAACAAGATTTGTACAAGCAAGGGCGTTCCCCGAAAAAAACTTATATACCAATTACAAGGAAGGTTAATAAGCGGATTTTTCACCATTTTCCCAAGCCCAATAAACAAACCCAATATCGTTCCGAACAGTATGCCAAGCAAAGATAGCTGAATCGTTATCCAAGTACCTTTTAAAAACAGCGGCATGTATTCGCTTATGATTTGAAAAGAAAATTCCATGTAGACCTCCAGAAAGTTTATTGTTTCAATGTATCTACATTTGGTTCTTCACCAAACCATTTTTTATAGATTTCAGCGTACTTTCCATCTTCAATTACTTTTTTCAAAGCTTTATTGATCTCTTCTTGATGCTCACCGTCTTTTGGAAAAATAATGCCGTAGAACTCACTTTCAAAATTCTCTTGATCAGTAATTGTAACTAGCTTTTTATCAGGGTTGTTTTTTGCATACTCCTGAACAACGGCATTGTCTGCGACAACCGCTTCAACTTCTCCGTTTAATAAGGCCTGAATAGCCAAAGTGTTATTCTCAAACTTCTTAATGTTTTCGCTCTTTCCAAACATTTTTTCTAAAGCTTCCTGACCAGTTGTCCCGTTTTGAACACTTACTTTTTTCCCTTCTAAATCTTTAGCGCTCTTTATCGAAGTACCATCTTTTGCAAGAATCATATTGATTGATTCGAAATACGGTGATGAGAAGTCATAGGTTTTCTTACGATCATCATTAATGGTAATTGCAGATATTCCTGCATCCACTTCTTCATTTTTCAGAGCAATAAAAAGCGGCTCCCAGCCTGTGTTCTTCATCTCATAATCAAAGCCCGCTTCTTTCATAACAGCATCTAATAAATCAACATCAAATCCAACAATCTTCTCTCCTTCAAGAGATTCAAAAGGAGCATATGCTGCATCAGTTCCTACCGTTAGTTTTTCTCCATCAGATCCAGAGCCCGTGCTTCCGCAAGCTGCTAAAAATACTGCAGATAACCCGATTACACCCAATTTCAATTTCTGTTTCAAGTCCATTACTTTGTTTCCCCCTTTATTCTAAATATTCTTATATTATACACAAAATTTTTAATTTAAGGAAAATTCAAATAATAATTCCAAAAGAAAAAGATCCCAATGATTTGAGATCTAAATTAAAACCATTATATTCTGCATATTTCTAAAGGACAGTCCTCACAACTGCATGCATTTTTCAAATAGGCCAAATCTGTAATCTTAATATTCCCACCAGCTTCAAAAGTCACAACCCCGTCTTTTTTTAGCTGACTTAACATTCGATTAACCGTTTCACGTGATGTTCCTATAAGTTCTGCCAAATCTGTATTCGTAAAATGCTGTGATAAAGTAATACCTGAAGGAGTCATTTTTCCATAAGAATTTGCCAGTCTGATTAAGGTTGAACACAATGCTCCTTTTTTTCCGTAAAGCATCAGATCTCTAAATTTTGAACGGGTAATAGCATGCATGTTACTCATCCACTTCATGAATTCAACAGCCACTTCACCATGCTGCCAAATGATCGTTTCCAGATCCTGCTGCTGAATAACACCTATATCACAATCTCTGGTCGCTTTAGCACTATAGTTATAGCGGGAATCCGGAGAAACTCCCAGTTCACCGATCAAATCACCTTCTTGAAAGATATAAAGAATCAGTTCCTTTCCTTCTTCAGTTACTTTTGTAATTTTAATCTGGCCTTCTCTTAAATAAAACAATTTGTCTGCCGTGTCATTGTCTAAAAATAAGAATTGATCTGCTTCCACTTTCCTGGGATACATAATACTTTCTAAATATTGAAAAGTGTTATTTGAAAAAACATCTGTATTTTGATAAGAACAATAATTTTGTTGCTGTGTGCAGGCACCCATAATTGAAACCTCCCCGCTTCTCATATTTCCATTATAATCCACAAACGAAAAATTAATTGTGATTTTAATCACACCAACTGTGAACAATGTGTGATTTTTGATACATCTTAACTTGAAAATTTGTTTTATTCTTTTTTCAAAGATGTTTATCGTATTGTTGCTCTCCGATAGTAGTTGATTTCCGCTTCAGGTTGCTCGCTTTCCATGGGGCGTGCGGTGAGCCTCCTGCCGCTCTGCGCCATTAGGAGTCTCCACCTGACCGCTTCAAGGAAGTATCCTTGCTCCTGCGTCTAAAAGTAAATGCTACCGAAGTGAGCTTCCTCGTCGCATGCCTAGCGAGAAGCTTTCCAGGTGGTAGGCACGCACCTTACCCTTCAATCAACTTGCCAGTGAAGAAAATGAACAAAATTACGTAAAAGCATCAGTCTTGTAGTAAAGAACCATTTGTAAAAAGGAGGGATTAAAGTGACTGCAGCAGTCATATTAACTGAATTCAACGAGTCAAAACCTTTATCCAAAAATGATAAATCAGCTGTTGTCAGCTTAATTAGCGAACTAAAGCCCTATTTCAAAGAAATCATAGTTGTAAGTGATCAGCCTTCTGTTTACTTGCCTTACGTAAAAGATACCGCTCGTATTCTGACACCTTATTATAAAGTGAGGGATCCACTTTCTTCTATACATGCTGCTCTATCTCTAGCTATCTCTGATGATGTCTGGATTCTACATGAGGCTTTTTCTTTTCCCGGCATTACCACTTTTAATGAAATATTGTTGTTGAAAGAATCCAGTGGTTCACAATGTGCAGTGTACGAAAAGAAGAATCCGAGTCTTTTATACAGTATAGTGGATAAAAGTGTTCTTTCTGTTTTATATGAAGCCATTCATAAGAAAAGTAATCGCTTAACCCATCTTTTTAATCAAACATACTGTACTTATTTTCCATTACAAAAAAACAAAAGCTTGCAAACTTGAAGAAGTTTGCAAGCTTTTTCCTACCAAAATTTATAACCAGTTGATCCTGGTGGTCCATGCTCTATCATATGCCAAAAAGGAATCGTGTAAGCTATTAAGATCAACGCAGCACAAATGCCTACCCAGAGCTTCCAATTCTCTAAAATTACCGGTGTAGCTGCGGCTTCCTCCTCCACCTCTCCTACAGGAAAATCCATTTCTCCCTTTGGTGCTTTAAAAGCCAAATAGCCGATGATATACATCAAGAGCAAGATCGCTATAAAAAGAATCGTTCCTCCGATTGCCATGGCTGCTTGATAAGGAACCCAATCCATTGCTTGAGGATGGTCCGAATAAGTCGTATAGGCTGTTCTGCGAGGTGCTCCAAATAAACCTACTAGATGCATTGCCCCAGACATAAACGCCATACCTACCGTCCACATGATAGTCTGAATGATTCCAAGCTTATTCATTTGCGGTGTTAAAGTTCTGCCACTCAGATAAGGGACAAGCCAGTAGGCGATTCCGAAAAAGGTAAGTGCAACTGTTGAAGCAACTGTAAGGTGAAAATGTCCGGTTACCCATAACGTATTATGAATGACCTGGTTTAATTGATGACTCGCGTTAATAATTCCACCTGCTCCTGCAGGAACAAAAATCAGCATTCCCATCATTGGAGCAAAAAAACGTACATCTTTCCAAGGTAAAACTTTAAACCATCCAAAAAGACCTTTTGCCCCTTTTTTTCTTCCTGCTGTTTCAAATACGGCAAACATAGAAAATGCAGTCATTAACGAAGGGACGATCACCATAAACGTAAGGACTACCTGGAAAAACTTCCATGAATGCGAGATCCCCGGCTCTAAAAGCTGATGGTGAAAGCCTACTGGAATACTGAATAAAAGAAAGAGTACAAAAGAAAGTCTTGCTAATGCATCACTAAATATCTTTCCTCCAATAATTTTAGGAATGACTACATACCAGCACATATAAGCTGGAAGAAGCCAGAAATACACGAGCGGGTGCCCAAAATACCAAAAGAGCGTTCGGCTGATTAATATATCAATTTTATCTACCCAGCCGATCGACCAAGGAATGAACTGAAGGATTACTGTAGCTGCAACGCCTAACGTTGCGATGAACCATAAAGCCATCGTCATAACAGCCATGTAGCTAAAAAGGGGAGACAGCTTGTTTTTGGTTCTTCTCTTCCAAATATAATACTGATTCCACATCGAGAAAGCGCAAAGCCAGCTACCAACGACAACATGAACGAGTGCCACATAAAACCATGGTGATGCCTGCAGGGGGGCATAGAACGTATAAAGTACAGTGGCTTTGTTCAGCAAAATAAATATGGTTGCTAATATGGTTCCGAAAGTCATCATGGCAAATCCAAGCCACGCCGTTCTTCTCGGAACATCATAAAGAGCTCCCATCGTTTTGCTTATTCCGGCATATAAAAAACCAACAATAAAAAAAGTTGTAAAAATAAGTGCTAATAAAACACCATGAGCAGTTAATAGTTGATAATATCCGATATGAAGAGGAAGCTCGATCGTTCCACTTCTAACCAGTGTTTGTAATAGACCTGCTATGGCACCAATAAATAATGCAATAAAACTTACACTTAAAAAACCTAGACTTAACTTCGCATCTCTTTTATCGATCATGACGTCACCTCCAATGTTACCGCCATTACTTGATGACCCACTCCACAATATTCATTACATAAGATAAGGTATTTGCCTGGCTTATCAAATGTATGTGAAATTTTGCTTACATACCCTGGGGTTATCATCATGTTTACATTTGTTGCCGGGATTTGAAAACCGTGAACAACATCAGTACTTGTCACTTTAAAATGAACGGTAGAACCTTTCGGAACAGTCATTTTAGAAGGTGTAAACGTAAAAGCTTGAGCTAGCATGATCGCTTCATACTCATTATCACCTATCTTCGTCAGAGCAGGTTTATCGAATGGTGCTGTTAAGGCTGCTTTTTGGGGATCGATTGTTTCCATGTGACTGGGAGGCTGATTGCCCATAGCATAAGCTGAGACACCTACAATTAATAAAAAAATCGTTAAACACACTGCCCCTGACCAAAGCCAGATTTTTTCGTATTTATGAATATGCATCTTTTAAAACCTCCTATCTAGATAGATACAGCAAGTAAACTGCTGCCCATGACAAAACGACAAACAAACCAACACCCATAACTGAAAGAAGGGTTCCTAGCAATTCTTTTTCCTTTTTCACCTTTACTTTTTCATTAGTCTTTCTTTGCAGCTGCGGCATCTTCATTCCTCCTTAGGTTTCACACTTAAAGAATAAGCTCAATAAAAAAATACCGCTGTGACAAATGTCATAACGGTATTTAATCTGTTGTTTAGGAACCTTTTCTTAGGTTCTTTTCTAAAAGATGCTACAGAGAGGATTTGAATTAATTCATTGAATAGTTGATTGCAGTGGAAGCTGCGTGCCTACCACATGAGAAGCTTCTCGCTAGGCATGCGACGAGGAAACTCACATCGGTAGCATTTACATGTAGACGCAGGAGCAAGAGTACTTCCTTAAAGCGGTAAGGTGAGACACTTAAAAGTGAAACGTACGAATGCGGCCTCACCGCCTGCCCCGCGGAAAGCGAGCAACCTGGATCGGAAATCAACAACTTCCAAAAACAATAAAGTTTTCAAAAAAAAATCTTTTTATAAAATAAAAAACACCTGACTCTTGTTTTCACAAACAGTGTCAGGTGTTCCTGAATTAGTTTTGCATAACAAAATCTTTTTCTGCATTTTCTTCATCTTGAAAAGTACGAAGAATTTCATATTTCGTATTTCTCTGAGCAGGAATTTTTCCTGCTTCACGAATAAGTCGCAGCGTTAAGTTTGTATTTACTTTATGTGTAGTACCGGCAGCTGAAACAACGTTCTCCTCCATCATCGTGCTCCCAAAATCGTTGCAACCGTAATGAAGAGATTTTTTACCGACTTCTGGTCCCATCGTAACCCATGAGGATTGGAAGTTTGGAATGTTATCCAAGAAGATCCGAGAAATGGCCACGTTCTTCAGATATTCTCTAGGCGTCGTTTTCTCCGCTTTCATATTTGTGTTATCCGGCTGGAAAGTCCATGAAATAAAAGCTAGGAAACAATTTGTTTCATCTTGAGCATCCCGGACTCTCTGTAAATGAAGTGCTCTTTCTTCAAAAGTTTCCCCAAACCCGATAACCATCGTAGCAGTTGAATGCAGACCTACTTTTTTAGCTGTTTTCATACAATCGATCCACTCGGTCCATGAACCTTTTAGTCTGCTTATCTTTTTACGTGTACGATCATCAAGAATTTCTGCTCCTCCGCCAGGAAGTGAGTCAAGACCCGCTTCTTTTAGTTCACGAAGTACTTCTTCCAATGATAATCCTGATACCTCTACCATCTTCCAAACTTCAGCTGGTGAGAAAGAATGCATGGTAATATCAAAACGCTTTTTAATCTCTTTCAACAAATCCGTATAATAGCTAAATGGAAGGTTAGGGTTCGTTCCGCCTTGCATTAAAATTTCTGTACCGCCCACATCAACTGTTTCCTGGATTTTTTGAAAAATCACTTCATCATCCAGCACATATCCTTCTTCACTCCCAGGAGGGCGATAAAAGGCACAAAATCTGCAATATGTATCACAAAAATTAGTGTAGTTAACGTTGCGTCCGATCACAAAAGTAGTGACAGGCTCTGGGTGCCACCTTTTCATGATGATGTCAGCAACTTCTCCCATTCGCTCCACTTCATCACTTTCATATAATTTAACGGCATCTTCTACGGATAATCGTTCTCCATCTAATGCTTTTTGTAAAATTGATTCAATACTCATCGGCAACCTCCGAATCGAATTTCTTATGTACTTATCCTATCATATTTTTATAGAAGACACAGCTCTGTACGAGAAAGAAAAAGAAAAACAGCATAAAAAAGACCACTGCCCACTTAAAGGACAGTAGTCAAGATTTAAAATTCTTCTCTGAAATTTTTATTGCCGCCCATGAAAACAGGAGAACTGAGGTGTTTAATACGCTCCATGATCCTTAAAGCTTTAACCTCATCAAGTCCACCCTTTTGCGAGTATGATAAATGCTGCTGCAGCATGTCATAATCACAATTTGAAGTATAAAGAGTCGGAAGCTTCTCCATCATTCTATACTGAAGGATGACCCCGATAATCTCATCACGAACCCAGTTCGTCATATTTTCTGCCCCGATATCATCAAGCATTAATACTGGAACAGTTTTTAAGAGTTCCATTTTTGTATCAAAACTTCCATCAGAGAGAGACTGCTTCATCTCTCGTAAAAATTCCGGTGTATGGACCATTAGAGAATGAATCCCTTTTTCAGCAAGTCCATTCGCGATTGCTCCAAGAAGATAGGTTTTCCCTACACCAAACTTTCCATAGAAATAGATTCCTTTTACCGGCTGGCTGGTACCCGCCATCTGTACGAACTCATACGCTTTAGAAATCGCATTTCGCCTCGTATCATCTATGCTATGTTTATAAAGACGGTCGAATGTAGCACCCAGTATGTCTTTCGGTATAAAATAACTCTTTATGAGCGATGCCATCGATTTTTTGTGGTCATCATGTATCTTTAGTTCACAAGGCTTGTATCGCAATTCCACAGTCTGTCTCACTCTTGTAAGTTCAGATCTATAACCTTGCATCAAGTTAGGGCATTTATCTAGACCAGGACAATTACTGCATGCCTGCTGTTCATTTTTAAAAGTATAAAAACTAGATAATAATTTATCTGCATGGGTATCTGAAATATCAGGGTTTTCCCTTAAAAAACGCATCACTTTTGGATCTGTAAGGACTTGTTGTTTCATTAATTCATATTTTTCCTGAAATTTATCAAATCCCGGCATTTGCTTCACAGATTCCTTTATTGATTCCACGTTAATCCCCCCTTATTTCGAATTATTTAACAAACTTTCCAGCCATTTTCGATTTTCATCTTCGTTAGTGTTATTGCTCTTATCCTCTTCTAACGGATTTGTTTCTGGCTTCAGCCAATCTGGTACAGACACATTTGGCTTTTGATTTCCATTATAATACTTGGATTTTGATGTTTTCTTTTCTTGCCATTCTTTTGATTTTCTTTTTTCATCCCGCGCAAGCGCCATTGCTTCTGGGACCGTCTGTACTTTTTTCCGCGCCCAATGTGATGATATTCGTTCTATTAGACCTTTTGCAAGTTTCATGTCATTACCAGACAAAACATAATCTAATAAAACATTCGTTACACCCGGTGTTAAATTTTGATCTAGCATACAATAGGCAACAAGCTTCAAATCTACTTCAGAAGGTGTTGTTCCGCTATAATCTTCTAATAGATGAAACGGGGATACTTCTTCAAAGTATTTAATAAGTTCTTCTTCTTTTGATTTTGGATCCATCCCTTGAAGTGCTTTAAGGTGAACAGGCTGTGTTCTTAATGCTAGCACAGGCAGACCTTCTTCATGTTCAAACCGATACCATTTTTGAATCTCTCTTCGCAGATTTTCAACATTAATATCTCCTGTTGAATAATAAACGTTTTGGATCTGTCTGCTCATGTCCATTGGTTCGAGCTGATAGATATAGGCAAGTTTATAGATTGATTCTTTTAGTTTTGGAGTTAGAACTTCTTTTGGAACAACAAATGTAGAGATTTGGTTAACCATCGCATCAAAGTCAAAGCCAGACTCCCCCAAGGTAACTTTACTTTGCACTCCCTTTTCTACAAATGAAACATTTTCGGAAACAACATTCTCATTGATTTCAGAATAACTCTTTGAAGTCATTTCTGAAGGATGCAAAGAAGTGAAAACATCACTAAACGAAGCTGTTACATCAGTAAAGCCAGATGAATCTGCTTGCGGAATTAAAAATGATTCTCTTATTTCATTAAACTTTGTTTGTCCAAGGCGGTTAAATAAATAGATGCTAAGAAAACCATCTGTAAAAAAAGCTTTTGGAGAAAGCGGCATCTGCAGTTCATATATATATTCCCTCGCGCTCTCACCATCTTTTTTCAGTGTTTTTAACAATCCGATGGCTTCGAGCTTTTTTCTTCCTGATAAAATATCTTTTAAAGAAAACTGCGTTAGGTTCATGAGGTGCTGATGCTTTTTTGATTTGTGGTTCATTTTTGCTTCGCACCATAAAGTTAAATATAAGCTGTGCGCAAATGCTCCTATTAAAGGCTGATAGAGCAAAGTCAGTACGTTTTGATCAACTTCATTCAATAAGCCTTTGCTTTGGACGGAATAAGTATCAACGGGCACTACTTCCTGAAAATGTACCGTCATCGTTTTCACCCTTTATATACATTAAATTCTCTTCACTAAGAAAGTTGGCTGACGTTTTGTTAATCCGTCAGCCAAAGTTGCACTATTACGATAAAAGAGCGTTATAGCTGTTCAACTGAAGCTTTAACGCTCGTCTTTGTTAATCAGTTCCTTTAATTCTTGTATAAATACATTTATATCTTTAAACTGACGATAAACAGAAGCAAACCTTACATAGGCTACCTCGTCGGTTTTTGAAAGATGTTCCATTACCTGTTCTCCAACTGCAGTACTGGAAACCTCGGACGTTCCGCTGTTTCGCAGTTCTTTTTCGATATTATCCACTATATTTTCAAGTGTTTCTAAGGGGACAGGTCTCTTTTCACAAGCTTTAATAAGCCCTCTAAGAATCTTTTCGCGGCTGAATTCTTCTCTTTCTCCGCCTTTTTTAACAATGATAAGCGGTGTTTGTTCTACCGTTTCAAATGTAGTAAATCTATAGCTGCAATCTTCACATTCCCGTCTTCTGCGAATTGACCGGCCGCTATGTACAGGTCTGGAATCAAGCACTTTTGTTCCATTATGCTGGCAAGAAGGACACCTCATTGTAATCATCCCCAAAAAATTTTCTATTCTATATCTATCTTAAAGAAAAGGGAGGTTTGTGACAAGCTATTCCTATAAATTTTCAGCCATAGATGTCCCCAAAAATGGAAGTCTTTGTTTTAAAATTTCATATATGCTTGTGATTAAACGCTGATTGTTACCAAAATTAAAAGGCAGAGCCGACTCTGTTGAAACATTTAGATCTACAGCAGTATGGTTGTGTCTTACGGTCACTACACTGACCACAACAAAGGCATTTTTGGGCTGCCTTACCTCAAATGTTGCTTCTCCCCTCTCCTCAGAAAACCCAAGCTCGGTAAAGTTCGTGTCTTCATCTAAAATTTTTTTTATAACATTCATTACTTCAGCCTTGTTAGCTTTAAAGTAATGGGTTCGAAGTCTTTCGTCCACATGCTGTTCACTCGTTTCCGCGTGATTTTCCATTAGATTTTGAAGCTTTCTAAACATAATAAACCTCCAAAACGACATAATTTGTAACGTATTATTCCCTATATTGTATAAAATAAAGGCTTAATTCTAAAACATTGTTACTTTTGGTTTTTTTCTTTATTCCTAATGGCGCAAAGCGCCAGGGAGGCTCATCGCACGCCCCGCGGAAAGCGAGCACCTGAAATGGAAATCAACCACTTTCAAGAACAACAATGAATTCTAAAAAGCCAAAATAAAAAAGAGGTGTGAAATTTCACACCTCGCTTACATTTTGTTTTTAATTATTGAGCTGTAACTTTTGATTTGGCAACGGCAATCGGACCCATTCCGCGTGGAACTTCCAGATTTTCACGTTTTTTAGCGCCTAATGCTTCTGAAATGTAATCAGCAGCTACGTTGGGATCAATTCGATCTCCACACGTATAAACATCAATACTTGCATAACCATGCTCAGGAAAACTGTGAATAGTTAGATGAGATTCAGAAATAATGACTACCCCACTTACACCGTGCGGAGCAAATTTATGAAAAGCAACCTCACGAATTTCTGCACCTGCTTTCAATGCAGCGTCTACGAATGTCTCTTCAATAAACTTCATGTCATTTAATTTTTCAGAATCACAACCCCATAACTCAGCAATTACGTGTCTTCCCATTGTATCCATTAGCATAGTCCCCCTTTTAAAAATAATCATGCCTTCAAGCATGCGGTATCGAACATCTACCACGGGGGCAAGTTAGTCCAGAGAGGTCCTAACCCTTTAAGTAGCATTCAATGCCTTAATTTGCTTTATTTGAAGTTCACGAAACATAGTATACTTCTTTTAAAATTGATTTGCAATAATTCTGGGTAAATTTTTTTTCATAGTTTTTTTCAACAAAAAAGCATATTCGTACTAAACGTAAAGAAGCCGGGAAATTTCCCGACTTCTTATTATAATCTTTCTTTTTCTTTAAGAAACAGAAGCGTTTTTCTCTACAGGTACTTTGCTGTTAAGTGCAACCGCTACATGTTTTGCCAAATCAACCACTCGGCAAGAATAGCCCCACTCATTATCATACCAAGCTAATACTTTAACTTTATTACCATCCATCACCATAGTAGATAGACCATCAACGATAGAAGAGTTTTCATTTCCGTTATAATCGATGGAAACTAAAGGAAGATCACTATATCCTAATACGCCCTTCATTGATCCCTCTGCCGCAGACTGGAATGCATGATTCACTTGGTCTTTTGATACAGGAGTTTTCAATTCTACTACCACATCAACTAAAGAGACATTTGGTGTTGGAACTCTAAGTGCCATTCCATTTAGTTTACCTTCAAGATGCGGAAGAACTTTAGCAATAGCTTTAGCTGCTCCTGTTGAGGTCGGAATAATGGAAGTTCCGCATGCACGGGCACGTCTTAGATCCTTGTGTGGATTATCAATATTTTTTTGATCATTTGTATAAGCATGTACTGTTGTCATCATACCAGATTGAACACCGAACTGATCGTCAAGCACTTTTATAACAGGTGCAAGACAGTTAGTAGTACATGAAGCGTTTGAAATAATGTGGTGTTCTGACGAAATGTAATCGCTGTCATTTACGCCCATAACAATGGTAATATCTTCATTCTTTCCTGGAGCAGTGATAATTACTTTTTTAGCTCCGGCTTCGATATGAAGTCCCGCAGTTTCCTGAGATACAAATTTCCCTGTTGCTTCAATTACAATATCAATTCCGAGATTACCCCAAGGCAACTCACGAGGGTCACGGGAATTTACTAATACTACTTTTTTTCCATTAACAAAAAGGGCATCTTCTGCAGCTACAACATCTCCTGGAAAAGTCCCATGTATGGAATCGTATTTAACCATATGAGCAAGTGTTTCTGCTGGATAGCTGGCATTAACAGCTACAACCTCGAAATCATCATTCTCCATCATTTTGCGGAAGACCATTCTTCCGATTCTCCCCAAGCCATTAATTGCAATTTTTGCTTTCATGAAGCTGCTCCTTCCAATGTGTTATACTCTTTAAGGTTTCTATCTGCAATTAGTATATCATAATGAACCTCAAAAAGAACATACTTTTATTGAAATTAGGCAAAAAAGAGGCAATTAATTAATAAAATGTTGCTTCTATTAGAATTTGTGGTTTTCCATTTTAGAAATTTACATTTTTATTCGGCATCGACGAACCTCGCCTACCTTATAAGATTGTTCTCTTGACACATTTATTGCGTCATTGAAAAGTGGATTGGAGTGCAGTGCGTGCCTACTTCCTGAACATCAAGAGATCTAAGTTTGCGATCCCTTTAGAAGAGAGCCAAATAAAAAAACAGACCTAATTAATAGAGTCTGCTTTTTCAACTTCTTGAAGAAGTCTAAATAGTTTTTGTTTCAATTCTTCTTTCGTATCATTATTTTCAATCACAATATCTGCTAATTCTTTTTTCTCATCAATCGGCATCTGAGATTTAATCCTTGATAAGGCTTGTTCTTCAGAATATCCATCCCGCTCCATTAAACGCCTTAGCTGTATGTCTGGATGAGTATAGATCAACCATGTTTTATCAACCATGTGGGTAAGTTTACTCTCAAATAATAATGGGATATCCATGATCACTAAAGGATTTCCGCTGCTTAAATACAGCTCTGCTTGTTTTTTCATTTCTGAACGCACAGCAGGATGCACGATTTGGTTTAGCTTTTGCCGCTTTTCAGAGTTATTAAATATAATTTCTCCTAATTTTGCTCTGTTTAGTGTCTTATCAGAAAGAAGAACTTCCTCTCCAAAAAACGCGACTATTTTTTCGTAAGCATCTTTTCCAGGCTTTACTACTTCTCTTGCAATAATATCAGCATCAATGACAGGTATACCTTGTTCGCTTAATATATGACTAGCTGTAGATTTCCCGGTTGCGATTCCGCCTGTTAATCCAATAATCAATGGTTTTCCTCCCTGTTACATTCTTAATAAACCCATTACAATCAGTAAAATACCTGGCAATACTGATAATCGTTTCATCCAATTCGTTTTATTAAAAAAATATAACCCCAATGCCATACCGCCCCATAAGAACAGAGCACTCATAACTGCAATTGACGCTGTGGTCAAAAGTGGGGAAAGGTCAATTAAGGCAGCACCTATTCCTGCACCAAAAGCATCGAGGGACAAAGCAATCCCCAGCAGAACTGCTTCCCAGCCAGTAATGGAACCTGATTTATCTATATCAGCCATGACTGGCTTTTTTAGAATATGGATAACGATTCCTAATGATTTTATTTCGAACAGCACTAAATTTTTTGGTTCAGTCTCAATGTTTTCTTTCTCTGGTAAAAAAACCTGCCATAGAGAGTAGATGCCGATTCCGAGTAAAATTAAGCCGCCTAACACTTCACCTGTTTTTGGAGTGATAAATTGTTCTAACGTGAATCCAAGAAACATTGAAAATAAAAAGGTAACAGCTGAACAAATTGCGATGATTAATATAGAGCGAAAAGGAATTTTAATGGATTTCATTCCATACGTTAATCCGGCTCCAAAACTGTCCAGGCTGACGGCCAGTGCCAGTAATACAAATGAGTAAGCCACCATGTCCCTGTACTCCTTTCAGTTAACGGTAAAAGCAGTATATGAAAGGAGTATAAAATTGGTTTATTTTTGACAGTTCTTACAAACGTGAGTGCCTCTTCCTGCTACAACCATTCGCTCGATCTCATTTCCGCAGATACGACAAGGCTCACTCTTTCTTCCATACACGAACAATTTCAGCTGAAAACCTCCAGCTTCACCCATCGAATTCGTATAGGAACGGATCGTACTTCCACCATGTTTTACGGCTTCAGCTAAAATATCAGTAATGGCATTCTTTAATTTTTTTAACTTGTGTACAGATATTTCATTAGCTGGTGTTTCAGGATGAATTTTCGCTTGAAATAATACTTCATCCACATAGATATTCCCGAGACCTGCAATGAATGTTTGATCAAGGAGTACTGCTTTAATGCTACGTTTTGTCTTGGAAAATAATTTTTTCATAAGTCCCGCGGTAAGAGAATCTGACAGCGGCTCGACACCTAAGGAGCTCAGGGGAAGATGGTTTTCCTCTGTTCCTTTAGGATATAGATGCATTGTACCGAATTTACGGACATCTCTATACCTGAGCTCTGTTCCATCTGTAAAAGAAAAGATAACATGTGTATGCTTGTCAGCAGGTTCTTCTCTTTGAAACAGCCCATATTTGCCTTCCATCCTCAGATGAGAAACAAGAGAATCCTCATTTAGATGAAAAATTAGAAATTTCCCTCTTCTGTAAACCTCTTCAAAACTCTGGCCTTTAAGCCTTAAAACGAATTCTTCCGTTTCAGGGTGCTTGATGATATTATTCCAAAAGATTTTAACTTCCTTGATGACTTTCCCGGGTAAAAATTGATTAAGTGTATTTTTCACATTTTCTACTTCAGGTAATTCAGGCACACGCTTCACCACACTTTACTATGAAAAACAGCACCCCATAGAAAATCGGGGATGCTGTTTTTTATTTATTTCGCTTCATACCACGAGTTGCCCCAACTTACATCAACTTTTAGAGGCACATCAAGTTGAACAGCCTGTTCCATAACATCACAGACTATTTTCTTCAACTTTTCAATCTCCTGTTCTGGAGCTTCAAAGATTAATTCATCATGAACAGTTAAAAGCATTTTTGCTTCAAGTTTTTCGTCAATGAGACGTTTGTCCATATCTACCATTGCTTTTTTTATAATATCGGCTGCCGTGCCTTGAATAGGAGTATTCATTGCAGTCCGCTCAGCGAAACTTCGCAAATTGAAATTTCTGCTGTTGATCTCAGGCAGGTAACGACGTCGATGAAGCAACGTAGAAACGTACCCATTTTGTTTAGCCTCAGCAATACTATCCTTCATATATTGCTGCACACCTGGGAAGCTCTCCAGATAGGACTTAATAAATTCACCAGCTTCTTTTCTAGTTATTCCTAAACTTTGAGATAACCCATAATCACTGATTCCATAAACGATACCAAAGTTAACAGCTTTCGCATGCCTTCGCATCTCAGATGTCACTTCATCCTTGTTAACATTAAAAACATCCATGGCTGTTTTGGTGTGAACATCCATCTCGCTTCGGAAAGCTTCCATCAGGTTTTCATCCTGAGAAATATGAGCTAGTACACGAAGTTCGATCTGAGAGTAATCCGCAGCTAATATTTTCCATCCTGAATGTGATGGAACGAAAGCATGTCTGATTTTTCTCCCTGCTTCCAGACGAATAGGTATGTTCTGCAGGTTCGGATCGATCGAACTAAGGCGTCCTGTCTGAGCCAGGACTTGATTAAAACGAGTATGAATTCTACCTGTATCTTCATGAACAACTTTTAACAAACCCTCTATATAGGTTGATCTAAGTTTACCTAATTGGCGGTAAATGAGTATTTTATTGATAATCTCATGCTTACCTTCTAATTTTTCTAGAACATCAACGGAGGTAGAATAACCTGTTTTTGTTTTTTTTATTGCAGGCAGATTTAATTTTTCAAAAAGAATCTCACCAAGCTGTTTTGGTGAATTAATATTGAACGAAACCCCTGCAAGTTCATGTATATCTTTTTCAAGCGTAGAAAGCTGTGCTTCTAAGTCAGTACCCATTTCTCTAAGCGTATCTGCCTTTAGCTTCACACCGATCTCTTCCATTTTTGCAAGTACTAAAGATAACGGCATCTCTAAATCATAAAATAAGTTGCTTTGTTCATTTTCTTTTAATTTATCTGCTAATACATCCGTTAAAGTGAAGATAGCATGTGCTTTTCGGCTAAGGTGTTCTGCCAGAATATCTTCTTCAGGCAACTTTTTCTTAGCCCCTTTTCCATATACCTTCTCATTTGAGTCAACATTCAGCTTTCCATACTGCTTAGCAACATCTGCCACTTCGTCTAATGACTCTGACGGGTTCAGAAGATAAGAAGCTAGCTGAATATCAAAATCGATGCCATTTAATTGGATCCCTTGTCCTTTTAAAGCAACATGAGCTCTTTTAGCATCAAACATTCTCTTCTTTTGATGTTCATCTTCAAGCCATTCTTTGAATTCGTTCGAACCTGCAGCAAGACTTGATGAAATATAATACGTCCCGTTCTCATTGCTTATCGCATATCCTTGAATGTCTGCCTTATGGTAATCCTCAGTCAGCGTTTCTACAATCAACGCGGATGGATTCTTCAGCATATCAGCATCAATCGAAGAAACCGTTTGAAAGTTTAATTCTTCTTTTTCAATCTCTGGAAGAAGTTCTTCATCCCCGCCAAACCGTTCTAGCAGAGATTGAAAACCGAGTTCTTTAAACAACGGAAACACGGAGGAGTTTTCATACCCTTCGTAGTTTGTATCCTCCAATCCAAGCTCGATCGGTGCTTCTTTTGTAATCGTTGCAAGCTCTTTACTCATTAATGCCTGATCTTTATTTTCTGTTAATCGTTCTTTTAATTTGGCTCCTGAAACCTTATCGATTGACTCCAACACTTTTTCTACAGAACCATATTCTTTAATGAGTTTGATGGCCGTTTTTTCTCCTACACCAGGAACACCCGGAATATTATCGGAAGGGTCACCCATAAGGCCTTTCATATCAATAATTTGATCAGGGGTAATGCCATATCGTTCGTTTACTTGTTCAACTGTATAAGCTTCTACTTCAGTTATACCTTTTCTCGTCAGAACAACTTCCACATCAGGCGTTACGAGCTGAAGTAAATCTTTATCCCCTGTAAATACTTTTACATCCCAGTTGCCATCTGCAGCATGTGAAGCGAGTGTTCCGATGATATCATCCGCTTCATAATTCTCAAGTTCATATCTCTTAATCTTAAAAGCATCCAGCAGCTGTCTGATAAATGGAAACTGCTCAGAAAGTTCAGGCGGTGTTTTTTGACGGCCGCCTTTATATTCACCGAACGTTTTATGGCGAAAAGTCGTTTTTCCCGCATCAAAAGCCACCAGCATATGCGAGGGCTTTTCATCTTCTAAAATCTTAAGAAGCATTTGTGTAAAGCCATAAACTGCATTCGTATAAACACCTTTATCATTGTTTAACAGCGGCAAAGCAAAAAAAGCTCTATATGCAATACTATTCCCATCTACTAAAACTAATTTATTTTTTCCCAAGTCCGTTACCTCCTGAGGACATTTCTCTACTTTCTATTGTATCATGACGGCTAACAGAAACAAAAAAGAAGGGACGGTATAGAAGGATTGGATATTTCAGGCGAGGTCCATTGCTTTTCAGAACTAAAAAAAAGGCGAGAATCCATGGGAGGACTCTCGCTAAGGGGGTACTGAAAAAGGATACTTTTATAGTACGGTTTAACTATTAATTAAAGAAAACAACGGTGTAAAGGAATTGTAAATCTTATAACTCTAGTTTTTTGGGAAAGCGTAAAATAAATCGAGAACCTTCTCCTACTTTGCTTTCTACTTTAATTGTACCGTGGTGCGCTTCTACTAGATGCTTTACGATAGCAAGCCCTAGACCAGTACCGCCAGAATTCCTGCTCCTTGCTTTATCAACCCGATAGAACCGTTCAAATATTCGGGGGATCTCACTTTCTTTAATACCTATTCCTGTATCATTCACAGTCAGCTTCACATGTTCTTTCTTTTCTTCTACATGTACAAAGATCGATCCATCTGCTGGTGTATAGTTGAGACTGTTAGATACGAGATTAATGATAATTTGTTTCAGACGCGGTGCATCCCCGTCCATCATCGGATTACCAGAAACGGATAAGGAAAGTGTTATATTTTTCTTTTCAGCTTTTGGCAGTAATATCTCGATTGTTTCTTTAACTAGATCTTCGAGGTTAACTTTCTGCAAATCAAGGTGGAATCCTTGTTCACTTTTTGAAAGATCCAGTAAGTCTTGTATCAAAGCTTGAAGCCGGTCACTTTCATTCAGGATAATCGTTAAGAACTTATTGCGATATTCTTCATTTTCTCCTGCTCCATCTAAAAGCGTTTCCGCAAAACCTTTTAAAGATGTGATCGGAGTTTTCAATTCATGAGATACGTTCGCAACAAAATCTTTTCTGACCTGCTCGAGCTTCTTCAATTCCGTTATATCGTGGAACACGAGTACGATCCCTCTAAGCTTACCTTTCACATCTAAAACGGGAGCACTATAAACATCAAAGTGCTTACGCTCAATATGAATTGGAATAACTACATTCTTTTTGACATTCTTTTCAGTTAAATATGTTTCTTTAACGATATCTTTAATTTCTGCGTGCGGGAAAACTTCATAAAACAAATGACCTGTCCAATAGTCAGCATGCTCTTTAAATAATTCTTTGAATGCTTTATTCACCAGATTAATGTATCCATTTGAATCAATCAAAATCAATCCGCTGCCCATATTTTCAATCAACGTTATAAGTCTGTCGTGCTGAGACTCTTGAGACTTCGTCATTTTTTCAAGATTACGCGCCAGAACATTAAGTGAATAGTTCAGTTCACCAATATCTTCACCGTAATATTCGTAAGTTCTAGCTTTAAAGTTTCCTTTGGCGAGTTCTTTTGCAGTTTGTGTCGCTTCTTCAACAGGGCGGACTATTTTATGAATAACCTTTAAGGATACATATAGGATAATGACAAAACATATGAGAAAGCCTATAGACATCATAATCCAAATGGATCTTTCAGCGTCTTCTGCGGCACCTTCTGGAACGGCTAACTGTATATAGCCCGTATTTTCTTTTTGTTTCCGCTCAAGCGTATAATAAATTTTTCCGCTCTCGTTTTTTTGAACCAGTTCATTATCAGAAGATTGCTTTTTAGGGTAATAAGACGACATGTTTCTAGGACTATTTCCATCCGAAGTATATTTAACGTTCCAGTTCGAATCCAGAACATAAATTTCTCCATTTAAATCCTTCGCCGCATATTGTAATAGACTTTTAATAGTTGAAGGCTCTTCTTCGGTATTTAGTACTTGTTCAATTAACCCTAACTCTCCCGCGTAAAACTGCATTCTTTTTTCTTTAACACTGTGATGAACAATATTGCCCATAATGAGTGCGAGAAGTATAAAAACCAGTAAAATACCGAGTAAAAAAAACGTGAGTACCCGGTTTTTAAATTCGTTCATTATTGAGGCTCCTCTAGTTTATAGCCTAGTCCTCTAATCGTTTTAATATAGATTGGTTTTCTAGTATTCGTTTCAATTTTATCCCGAAGATGGCTGATATGAACATCAACAATCCTAGTATCTCCTACAAAATCATAGTTCCAGACCGCTGACAAAAGCTGTTCCCTCGAAAGAACGCGTCCTTTATGTCTCGCAAGATAAACCAGCAATTCAAATTCCTTTGGCGTTAATTCCAGCGCTTTCTCTTTGAAATAAGCTTCATAATTTTCAGGGTAAATATCTACTTCTCCAATTTGAAGATGTTCCACTTTATCTTTTTTATTTTTTTCCGTGTCTGTTCCCGCTGCACCTGTCCGACGGAGAATCGCCTTTACCCTTGCCACTACTTCTCTTGGACTGAAAGGTTTTGTCATATAATCATCGGCACCTAATTCAAGACCCAGCACTTTATCAAATTCATCATCTTTAGCCGTTAGCATAAGAATTGGAATGTTTAATTTTCTTGAACGCAGCTCTTTGCATACTTCCAGCCCATCCATTTCTGGAAGCATTAGATCTAAAATGATCAGGTCAGGAATTTCACTTTCTGCTCTTTCTAGTCCGTTTTTGCCATCCATTGCTGTTACTACTTGAAATCCTGCTTGTTCTAGATTGAACTGCAACAATGTTGAAATTGAAATTTCATCTTCTACAACGAGTAACTTTTGGCTCATTCAAATTCCCACCTTTATAACGACTTTTACAAATTTATCATACTATGTTTTTGTTAGTGTGTACAAAAAACGCTAAATTTTCATACTTGCTTAACATTTTCTTTACATATTTTTTACATTCACCATTCTGTTTTCTTAATCTTTGTTGCTTTATAAGGCATTGTCATCGCTGACTAGTTGATTGGAGCGTAAGGTGTGAGATTCCTGCGTGCCAACCACTTGAATAAACTTCTAGCAAGCATGCGACGAGAAACACACTTCTTCAGGATTTGCTTGTAAACGCAGGAGCACTTATACATCCTTGGATGTGAGACCCCGCCACCGCAAAGCGGTAGGGAAGCTCACCGCCTGCCCCGCGGAAAGGGAGCACCTGGAGCGGAAATCAACCGCTCTAATTAGCAACAAAGCACTACGAAACAACCTTCACAAAAAATAAAACCCTTTCATCAGAAAGGGTTTTAAAAGTTTTCCATCGTATTGGATGTTATGGATTTTGGCGGATATGGAGGGCACACTTGAAGTTCTGCGTTCAAAACTTCAATCCCTTCTTCATTTTTTGCAGATGCTTTAATCGTAACTAAATGATTATCCCTGTCTACTTCTGTGATCTCAAACAAGAATGTTAGTTTTGAATAATGATAAACCGGTTTTACAAATTGAAAGTGTGATTGTGTAATCGAGCTTCCTGGGCCAGGCAAATATTTCGATACCGCTGAAGTTACCATTCCCATCAACATAATTTGAGGTACTACTGGCTTTTTAAATGGTGTAAGTGTTGCGTAATCATGCTGTATGAAGAGAGGATTGTTATCGTTTGTTAGTCCTAGATACAGCAAAAGGTCTTTATCTTCAATTGTTTCTTGCATCTCGAGTTTCTCGCCGGCCTGAATTTCATTAATTTTTCTGCCAAGCTTCCTCTTTTTTCCGATCAGCACTTTAGTTCCCCCTTAAATGTTAACGCTTTCATTATAAATAGGAGAAAAGATTCGGGACAAACTCCCGAATCTCCTTTTTGTTATGCCAGAACTTTCATTACAGCTTTTACAGATTCTGCTGATTGATCAAGTGCAGATTTCTCTTCAGCTGTAAGCTCCAACTCAATGATTTCTTCTAAGCCATTGCCGCCTAAGATTGTAGGTACTCCTAGACAGATTCCATTGTAGCCATACTCACCTTCTAGATAGGCGATCGAAGGCAGTACCCTGCGCTGATCCTTCACGATGGCTTCTACCATTTCAACTAATGAAGCAGCTGGTGCATAATAAGCAGATCCGTTACCTAATAAGTTAACGATCTCACCGCCACCTTTACGTGTGCGCTCAACAATTGCATCCAGACGTTCTTTTGAGATTAATTTTTCTAAGGGAATTCCACCCGCATAAGAGTAGCGGACTAAAGGAACCATGTCATCACCATGTCCGCCAAGAACGAAACCAGTTACGTCTTTTACAGATAGGTTTAATTCCATAGCAACAAATGTGCGGAAACGAGCTGTATCAAGAATTCCAGATTGACCGATTACGCGCTGTTTAGGGAAACCAGACTCTTTTAAAACTGTATATGTCATGGCATCAACTGGATTTGTTAATACGATGATCGTACAGTCAGGAGAATGTTTAACGATTTCCTTTGTAACACTCTTCATGATTCCAGCATTCGTATTGACAAGATCATCTCGGCTCATACCAGGTTTACGGGCGATACCAGCAGTGATGACTACAACATCAGAACCCGCAGTATCAGCGTAATCGCTAGTACCCGTAATGGCAGCGTCAAAACCTTGAACAGGACTTGCTTCCATCATGTCAAGCGCTTTCCCTTTTGTAGGGTTTTCCATTTGAGGAATATCGACTAATACAACATCGCCGATCTCTTTTTGCCCTAAAATGAAAGCAGTTGTTGCTCCGGTAAATCCTCCACCAATAACTGAAATCTTTTTACGCTTGTTTGCCATGTCTTTCCCTCCAGAAACAGTATAGAAAACGTTTACTAAACTAATTTTAGCAAAGCCCCTAATCAAAGGGGCCGTTGCTTACATATTTTTGATTAGTTCGTCTGCAAACTCAGAACATTTAACTTCTGTAGCACCGTCCATCAAACGTGCAAAGTCATATGTTACTACTTTACTTGCAATTGTATTTTCCATTGATGAAAGAACAAGTTTAGCTGCTTCTCCCCAACCTAAGTGTTCTAACATAAGTACACCTGAAAGGATAACAGATGAAGGGTTTACTTTATCAAGACCAGCATATTTCGGTGCAGTACCGTGAGTTGCTTCAAAAATAGCATGTCCTGTTTCGTAGTTGATGTTTGCTCCTGGCGCAATACCGATTCCGCCAACTTGTGCAGCAAGTGCATCAGAAATGTAGTCACCGTTCAAGTTCATTGTTGCAACTACATCAAATTCAGCTGGACGAGTAAGAATCTGCTGCAAGAAGATATCAGCGATAGAATCTTTAACGATAATCTTTCCAGCAGCTTCAGCGTCAGCTTGAGCTTTATTTGCAGCGTCTTTTCCGCTCTCTTCAACAATACGGTCATATTGAGCCCAAGTGAACACTTTATCTCCGAATTCAGCTTCTGCAAGCTCATAACCCCAATTTTTGAAAGCTCCTTCAGTGTATTTCATGATGTTTCCTTTGTGAACAAGTGTCACGCTCTTACGGCCTTCGTTGATCGCATATTGGATCGCAGCACGCACTAGACGCTGTGTACCTTCTGAAGATACAGGCTTAATACCAATTCCTGATGTTTCCGGGAAGCGGATTTTGTTAACACCCATTTCATCTTGAAGGAATTGAATAAGCTTTTTCACTTCGTCAGAACCGCTCGCATATTCGATACCTGCGTAAATATCTTCAGTATTTTCACGGAAGATAACCATATTAGTATCTTCAGGACGTTTTACCGGTGAAGGTACACCTTTGAAATATTGAACAGGACGCAAGCAAGTGAACAAATCTAACTCTTGTCTTAGTGCAACGTTAAGAGATCTGATTCCTCCGCCGACAGGTGTAGTAAGAGGTCCTTTAATCGCAATTATGTAATCGCGAATAACATCTAAAGTTTCTGATGGAAGCCATTCTCCTGTTTGGTTAAATGCCTTTTCTCCAGCAAGAACTTCTTTCCAAACAATCTTTTTCTCACCGTTATATGCTTTTTCAACAGCAGCTTCTAATACTCTTGAAGCAGCAGCCCAGATATCTGGTCCAGTTCCGTCACCTTCGATGAAAGGGATAATTGGCTGGTTTGGTACATTCAACACTCCGTTGTCAACTGTAATACGTTCTCCGTTAGACATTCTAAATTCCTCCTATTTCTGCAAATACATTTACCATACTAGTCTACTAAAAAACATAGTGAAAAGAGAAGAAGAATCCCTTCTCTTTTTCAAATGATTGTTTTTATTTTCTTTTATCTTTGCTCTAATGGAACAAACTGCTGCATATCAGGTCCGATATACTCAGCACGCGGACGGATCAGACGGTTATTATCATACTGCTCCAAGATGTGTGCGATCCAGCCAGAAACACGGCTGATAGCAAAGATTGGCGTAAATAAGTCATGATCAATACCCAGGCTGTGATAAACACTTGCAGAGTAAAAATCTACGTTTGGAAGCAGGCCTTTCTTTTGCTTTAACGTTTCATCAATCTTTACGCTCATCGTATACCATTTTTCTTCGCCTGTAATTGAAGTTAACTGCTTAGACATCTCACGCAAATGTTTCGCACGAGGATCTCCATTTTTGTATACACGGTGTCCAAAGCCCATGATCTTTTGCTTATTTTCAATCGCCTTATCCAAGTATGATTCAACGTTTGATTCTTCACCGATCTCAGAAAGCATCTTCATAACCTGTTCGTTTGCTCCGCCATGTAATGGCCCTTTAAGAGCTCCGATCGCAGCTGTGATTCCAGAGTAGATATCAGAAAGTGTTGCAACACATACACGTGCAGTGAATGTAGAAGCATTTAATTCATGGTCTGCATGCAGTACCAGTGCTTTATTAAAAGCAGTTTCAGAAATTTCATCAGGTTCTTTGCCTGTTAGCATATATAAGAAATTAGCAGCATAGCTTAAATCTTTTTTAGGAGATAAAGGATCTTTTCCATCTCTAATACGTGCAAATGCCGTTACTAGTGAAGACATTTGTGCCTGAAGACGGATGGCTTTTTTGTAGTTTCCTTCCGTTGACATATCCTCTGCATCCTTATCATACATCGCAAGTGTAGACACGATTGTACGCAAAACTGTCATTGGATGCGCATTCTTCAAAGGAAGCGATTTCATTTGTTCCAACAATTCCGCAGGAAGTTCACTCGCTTCTGAAAGCTCGGATTTAAACTCATCTAGTTCAGATTGGTTAGGCAGTTTACCATTCCAAAGCAAGTATACAACTTCCTCAAAAGTTGCATAATCAGCTAAGTCATCAATGCTATATCCTCTATAGGTTAAAACATCGTCAATGATAGAGCTGACAGAAGATGTTGTTGCAACAATTCCTTCTAATCCTCTTGTAGCTGTCATGGCTATCTCTCCTTTTTTCTGTTATTCTCTCTTCTCCTTTAATTGTTTCATTTTTTTAAAAATAGAAAGAGCTTACATTTTCCTTCTCAAAAAAAGAGAGAAGAAAATGAAAGACTATTTAAAGGAAATGGGACATACACATCAATTATAAACAAAAATCTGATTTTTGTGAACGGATAACGCTTAATTCATGCCTGTTAAGGTGATTAAGCAGTAAACATTTCAACCACTTTCATAGCAATGTATGCGATTCCTGCACCAATTAAAGGACCCACAGCAACTCCTTTAAATAGTGCCACCGCGAGTATTGTACCAAACACTAGAGCCGCGGTAATATGAGGGTCATTTTGAAGCAGTACGAGTCCTCTGCTTGCGATAACTGCAACGAAAATGCCCGATAACAGTGCAATCCATGCATAGAAAGAGCGAAGTGATTCTTGCAGTTGTTTAAAACCGATATCACCAGTTGCAATTGGAATAAGCACCGCAATCGTAATAATAGTGACACCCCAGTTTATACCTTTTTGCTGTATAACCGAAAACCATTTCTCACCTAATCCTGTAAATTTTAACACTAACAAAAATAGGATAGCGATCATAAGGGATTGATTTTTTGCAGCCACTCCGATAACCAATAGACCGATTAAAAAAAGTAAAGATTCCATAATAAATTCCTTTCTATTTTAGGTGACCAGAAAGCAGGTGATTAACCTTGCAGGCCGATATGGTACAGCGGATAATCCGCTTCAGTTATATTATTATAATTGCTGCTGCTCTTGTCTTTACAAGCTATTATGTTTCAGCCATTCTCTATCCCTTTATCGCAGGTGCTTTAATCGCACTTATTATAAATCCATTAGTAGGCTTCTTATCTTATCGTTTTAAGATGAACAGGGCAATAGCTGTAATAATCTCGATAATTGCCCTTCTCGGACTTCTAGTTTTAATCCTCACCTTGCTTATTCAAGAGATGATGACTGGATTTGCTTATATTGCTCACGAACTGCCTTCCTATATTCAGGAGCTCGTCTTTTATTTTGAGAACTACTTTAAAACCCAAGTACTTCCTCTCTATCAGGATTTACTTTCAATATACAGTAAATTAGGTACAGATCAGAAGGAAACCGTGATGGATAATATCGAAAGAATAGGAACAGGCATCACTACAAACGCAACTGGAATTACACAAGCCATTATTAATAGTGTGTCATTAATGATTGTAAGTTTGCCTACATTTCTTACTGTATTTATTTTTTCCCTGCTGGCAGCATTTTTTATAAGTAAGGACTGGTATCGTTTAACTGGTTTTTTAACAGGTATCTTTCCAGAAAAACTTACGTTCACTGTTAAAACCGTATATTTCGAGCTTAGAAAAGCTCTATTTGGTTTTTTGAAAGCACAGCTTACTTTGATATCAATAACCGCCTCCATCGTTTTAATCGGCCTTCTAATTTTGAGAATTGATTATGCCGTTACGATCTCTGTTTTGATAGGTGCGATCGACCTTCTTCCTTATTTAGGAACAGGAGCTGTGTTTCTCCCATGGATCGCATATTGTTTTTTAACTGGCAACTACACACTTACGATCGGATTATCTATTCTTTATGGAGTAGTTGTTATACAAAGGCAGATCATGGAGCCTAAGCTTCTTGCACAAACGATAGGATTGGATCCGCTGGCTACTTTAGCTGCACTCTTTGCAGGATTTCAGCTATTTGGATTCGTCGGTTTGATCATAGGTCCTGTCTTCCTAGTTGTGATCCGTGCATTATATGAAGCAAAATTCTTTCATGAAATCTATCAATTTATTATGAAACCAGTAAAGTAAATATAAAAAAGAACGTCTGCATGCTGCAGCGTTCTTTTTTATTATAGATAAATTATGGTCGCCTTATAATATAAAACTGGCCAGACTTAATTTTATTATACAGTTTAGCTTTTAGCCAAATCTTCACTACTTTTCGAAACGGAGGAAACAGCAGAGAGAATCCAGCAAAGTCAGTAAGAAATCCAGGCGTTAAAAGCAATGCACCACCGACAAGAATACAAGCTCCATCCAGAACTGCATCTCCTGGCATCTGTCCACTTGCCATCTGCATTCTAATTTTGTTAATCGTCTCAGTTCCTTCCCTTTTTGCTAGAAAAGCTCCTATTATTCCAGTTAGAAAGATAATTGCTATAGTAGCTGGAATTCCAATATACTGTCCTGCAAAAATGAATAGTCCAACTTCAATGGCTGGCACAAGAATAAAAATAAGCAATAAGATTCTAAACATACATATTCACCGCTTTCACTCGACAAAGAAAAAAGCGCTTAATGCTTCTTTTTTGTCCTTAATAGAACATATTTACGTATAAAAAAAGAGAAGGTTTCGTCCCTTCTCTTTATATAAGGCTTTTTCTAAAGATTGTCTTTCAAAGGAACGTTGTTATTGCGTAGTTCCTTCATTGACAAGTTGAATGGAGCGCAAGGTGCGTGCCTACCACATGAGAAGCTTCTCGCTGGCATGCGACGAGGAAGCTCACATCTGTAGCATTGACTTGTAGACGCAGGAGCAAGGATACTTCTATGAAGCAGACAGGTGAGACTCCTAACAGCGCAAAGCGCTAGGAGGCTCACCGCACGCCCCCCGGAAAGCGAGCATCCTGGAGCGGAATTCAATCCTTAAAAAAGCTTACTTTTAGATAACATTCTTTCTGCCGTCATAAATATATCCAACAGATGCGTCGATCGTAATTTCCTGGCCATCAGTAAAAATGTCAGTCGCATTTTGAAGCCCGACGATTACAGGTATGCTCATAGAAACACCGCAAACGGCAGCATGGCTTGTAAGACCGCCTTCTTCTGTTATAACTGCAGCAGCTTTTTCAAATGCAGAGATCATATCACGATCTGTTCCAACCGTAACAAGTATTGCTCCTTCTGTCATTTTTTCCATAGCCTCTTTTGCTGTTTTTGCTACTACTACTTTACCTGATGCTGATGACTGTCCAATTCCTTGTGCCTTAGCAAGTACATCTCCGATGATATGAACCTTCATCAAGTTAGTTGAACCTGATTCACCTACAGGAACTCCTGCAGTAATGACAACTAAGCTTCCATGCTTTACAGCGTCAGCTTTAAGTGCTGAATCAATCGCAACTTGGAACATTTCATCTGTAGTTGCTGCTTTTTCACCTAAAACTGGTGTAACACCCCACACTAATGCAAGCTTGCGGCAAACATCTTCATTGCTTGTTACAGCGATGATTGGTGCTTTTGGACGATATTTTGATATCATGCGTGCAGTTTGACCTTTTTCTGTAGCTGTAATAACAGCATCAGCTTCTAAATTTAAAGCAGTAAATGAAACAGATTGTGAGATCGCATCTGTAATCGTTGTTTTACTTTCCTTGCTCTTTGAAGATAGAAGGTTCTTGTAATTTAAAGAACTTTCTGCACGGCTTGCAATCTTATGCATCGTTAATACTGCTTCAACTGGATATGTACCAGCAGCAGTCTCACCCGATAACATGATTGCATCTGTGCCGTCAAAAATAGCGTTGGCTACGTCACTTGCTTCTGCACGTGTCGGGCGCGGGTTGCGCTGCATAGAATCAAGCATCTGCGTCGCAGTAATAACCGGTTTTCCAAGTTCATTACACTTTTTAATAAGCATTTTTTGAACTAGCGGCACTTCTTCAGCTGGGATCTCAACACCTAAGTCTCCGCGCGCAACCATCAAACCATCAGATACAGCAAGAATTTCATCGATGTTATCGACACCTTCTTGGTTCTCGATCTTAGGGATGATTTGAATATGATTAGCTTGGTGTCTGTCTAAAATTTCACGGATCTCAAGAACATCTGTTGCACGGCGAACAAAAGATGCAGCAATAAAATCAACACCTTGCTGAATTCCAAATTCAATATCTTTTGCGTCTTTGTCTGTGATTCCAGGCAGCTTCACACTGACATTAGGAACGTTAACACCTTTTTTGTTCTTTAAAGTTCCAGAGTTTAAAATTTTCGTTTTCAGTTCTTTGCTTCCAATCTCAATAACTTCAAGCTCAATAAGTCCATCATCAAGTAAGATTCTTGATCCTACTTCAACATCTTCAACAAGACCTGGATAGGTTACTGAAATCTTTTTATCATTTCCGATTACTTCTTCCATAGATATGATAAGTTCGTTACCAGCAACTAGCTCTGCAACTCCGCCTTCAAGAGTTTGTGTACGAATTTCTGGACCTTTTGTGTCTAAAAGAATAGCAACCGTTTTGCCTAGTTCTTTTGACGCTTCACGAATATTTTGGATTCTTTGTCCATGCTCATCAAAATCACCGTGGGAAAAATTCAAACGGGAAACATTCATTCCGGCATTCATTAAATCTTTTAGTTTTTCAATGCTTTCACTTGCCGGACCTATTGTACAAACGATTTTTGTTTTGCGCATCATGTAAATGGCCTCCTGATTTTCTTTTTCGCAAGAAGGCATCGTACAGACTGAAGATATACATCAGCTATACGATGCTATTCTGCGGGTTATATGGATAGTTCCTGAGATAATCTGTACATATCTTTATCTATCGAATGCTTTCTAGATAAAACCTCTGTAATGTCATAATCCACAAGTTTATTATTTTCAATACCTACAGTTCGTCCAGCTTTTCCTTGTAACAGCAGTTCCACAGCTTGAGCTCCGAGACGGCTGGCTAATACACGGTCGAATGCAGTTGGTGATCCTCCGCGCTGAATATGACCCAGAACGGTAACTCTCGTTTCAAAGCCTGTTAGAGTCTCAATCTCTTTTGCAACATCGACACCGCTTCCGCAGCCTTCTGCAACGATAATAATACTGTGCTTCTTGCCGCGTTCGTGCCCTCTTTGCAGTTTCTGTACAACTTGTTCCATCTTATGTTCTTCTTCTGGAATAAGAATTGTCTCTGCTCCATCAGCAAGTCCAGCCCAAAGTGCAAGGTCACCTGCATCGCGTCCCATTACCTCAATAATATATGTGCGTTCATGGGATGTGGCAGTGTCACGAATTTTATCAATGGCATCAATAATTGTATTAAGTGCTGTATCAAAACCGATTGTGAAATCAGTTCCAGGAATGTCATTATCAATCGTTCCAGGAACCCCAATCGTAGGGTATCCTTGTTCAGATAGTTTCTTCGCTCCTTGGAATGAGCCGTCACCACCGATAACAACTAAACCTTCAATTCCGAATTTTTTTAACTGTTCAATTCCTTTTTGCTGTCCTTCTGGTGTTTTAAACTCCAGGCAGCGGGCAGAATGAAGCATCGTTCCGCCTCTATGAATAATATCACCAACAGAGCCAAGCTCTAGTTTTTTTATATTCCCTGAAATCAGTCCTGCATAACCATTGTATATCCCATAAACTTCTAAATCATGATATATACCTTTTCGGACAACCGCGCGAATCGCAGCATTCATGCCCGGAGAATCGCCGCCGCTTGTTAAAACTCCTATCCGTTTCATGAAACCTTTCACCTCTCTAGTTCTCTCGTCTTATTAAAATATCATGTTCAAATGTTGAACACAATAGACAACAATAGGCAAAAAAATGCGCCCTTCCTAAAGCGGAAGAGCACATTCCTTATTTAACAACAATGGAATCGTTTACAAACCCAAATTGTCCGATTTTTTTATATTTTTCATAACGCTGCTCGATTAACTCATCTTGAGACATTGAGAGTAACTTGTTTAAGGAAGACTCTAAAACACTGTCAATTACTTCAGCTTGGCGTTTTGGTTCTTTATGAGCTCCACCTTTTACTTCTTCAATAATTTCATCAATAATTCCTAGTTCCTTTAAATCAGGAGCAGTTATTTTCATAGATTCAGCTGCTTTTTTTGCTTGTGATGCATCTTTCCAGAGAATTGCAGCAGCACCTTCTGGTGAGATAACAGAATACGTAGAATTCTCAAGCATGTGAACATAGTTACCCACACCAAGAGCCAATGCACCACCGCTTCCACCTTCACCGATTACAATACAAATAACAGGAACTGTTAATCCTGCCATTTCTACTAGATTACGGGCGATCGCTTCACTCTGTCCTCTTTCTTCTGCCGCCTTACCAGGGTAAGCACCCTTAGTATCAATGAAACATATGATTGGGCGATTGAACTTTTCTGCCTGTTTCATTAGTCTTAAAGCTTTTCGATATCCTTCTGGATGAGGCATACCAAAGTTTCTGCGGAGATTTTCCTTTGTATCTTTCCCTCTTTGGTGCCCGATAACAGTAACTGGAAGATCCTTATAAAAAGCTACTCCGCCAACGATTGCTTCATCATCACCAAATAGACGGTCTCCATGAAGTTCAATAAAGTCCGTGAATAAATAGCTGATATAATCAAGGGTAGTAGGACGTTCAGCATGTCTGGCAATTTGAACACGATCCCATGGTTTCATCTCGGAATATGTGCTGTTTTCCAATCTAGAAAGCTTTTCTTCAAGTCTTTGAATTTCATCTGTAAGATCAATATCTTTTTCTTCCATAAAAGACTTTAATTCTGCTATTTTCTTTTCGAGTTCGTGAATCGGTCTTTCAAATTCTAGCTCTGCCGCCATGCTTAACGCCTCCCTTCAGAGTGAATTTTTAATAATGTACCCAGCTTTTTCTTCATATCACTGCGGTGAATCACACCATCTAGCTGACCATGCTTCAATAAGAATTCTGCTGTTTGAAAATCATCCGGTAGTTCCTGTCTTATTGTCTGTTCGATGATTCTTCTGCCTGCAAACCCAATAAGGGCTTTTGGTTCGGCAAAATTATAATCTCCTACTGAAGCGAAGCTCGCTGAAACACCGCCAGTAGTGGGATGAGTCATAACAGAAATAAATAGAAGTCCCTTATCACTGAGTTTCTTTAAAGCCACGCTTGTCTTTGCCATCTGCATCAGACTAAGAACGCCTTCTTGCATACGCGCGCCGCCGGAAGCAGTAAAGATGATAAACGGATATTCATTCTCGATCGCTTTTTCGATAGCACGTGTAATCTTCTCACCTACTACAGAACCCATGCTTCCCATTCTGAAACGGGAATCCATTACAGCTATCGTTACATCCATACCGCTTATTTTTCCTTCTCCAGTAACTACAGCCTCATTGATTTTTGTTTTCTTACGGTCACTCTCAAGTTTTTCGAGATAATCAGGAAATTCCAATGGATTTTTTGAAATCATATTTGCGTCATATTCTGTAAAAGTACCTTCATCTATCAGACTCGCTATTCTTTCCTGCGAAGACATCGAATAATGGTACTGACACGCCTGGCATACAAGCAGGTTCTTCTTTAATTCTTTTGTAACCATAATATGCTTGCATTCCGGGCATTTACTCATAATCCCTTCTGGCACGTCTTGTTTGACTTTACCAGTAGGTATTGTGGCATATTTTTTCTTTTTTACGAACAATCCTTTAATCATGAATGAATAACACCACCTATTCGATTGCGTTTAGGGCATCGTTTTGTTTAGATAACAGTTCTGTTAACTTTAGTGCATTCTTATCTGCAAGAAGAGCAAGAACTTCCTTGCATAATTTTGGAGACCAATATGAATCTGTTTCCTGTAATGATGACCCATAACCCGTAAGTTCTACATATAAACGATAGAGAAGATGATTGCCGCATGACTGAATTACACTTTTTTCGAATGCTTTACAAAGATTATTAATTTCATGAGGGTTTTGTTCCATCTTCTGAGTTAATTGCTCGAGTTTACTTAACTCTAGAGAAGTGATTCTTATTGTTGCAAGTTCCATGCAGTCTTTAATGACTATATTTCGAGTTTCTTGCAGGTCGTGCCTGGCCTTTTTATCGTTAAGAATAAAGGACGCTAGTACTTCTACCAGTCTATGTCCTGTTGCCTCACGTATAAAAGTACCCTCGCCTCTTCTTGTTTCGATTAAGCCAAGCAGCTCAAGAGCCCTTAAAGCTTCACGGACGGAAGACCTTCCTGCGTTTAAGCGATCACTGAGCTCTCTTTCTGATGGAAGCTTGTCTCCTGCTTGAAGACGGTCCTCCACAATAATGGCCTGGATTTTCTTTAAAATTTCAATATATACTTTTTCGGTAGGCTGGACAGACATTCCTCTCTCCTTTACCAGTTTCATTCATCTTTTCCGATAATGGCAAGCCTCTTTGTCTTTTCTGCGATGTCTGCTGGATTCACACGAATTCTTGCTACACCTGTTTCCATAGCCGCAGTTGCTACAGCAGCTGCAACCGCAGGAGCAACTCTTGGATCAAAAGGAGCCGGAATAACATATTCTGCGCTTAATTCCATCGGATTAACAAGACTTGCAATGGCATGAACTGCTGCGATTTTCATCTCTTCGTTTATGTGGGTAGCTCGTACATCTAAAGCTCCACGGAAAATACCAGGGAAAGCTAGTACATTATTAACTTGGTTCGGGAAATCTGAGCGACCTGTCCCAATAACCATCGCGCCCGCTTCACGTGCTTCGTGAGGCATAATTTCCGGGTTAGGATTGGCCATTGCAAAGATGATTGGCTCTGTGTTCATAGATTCGACCATGGATTTTGTTAATGCACCCTCAACAGACACACCCACAAATACATCAGTACCACTGATCACATCAGCAAGGGTGCCTTCTTGTTTGGTACGATTAGTAAATGATGCTACTTCTGTTTTAACAGAGTTCATACCAAATGGACGGCCCTCATAAATGGCGCCTTTCGTGTCACACATGATGATGTCTTTAACACCAAAACGATCCAATAATTTAATAATCGCAATCCCAGCTGCACCTGCACCGTTTACCACTACTTTAATTTTGGACATTTCACGGCCAGTTAATTTCAGTGCGTTAACAAGACCTGCCAAAGTAACAATAGCTGTACCGTGCTGATCATCATGAAAGATTGGGATATTTGTTTCTTTTTTCAATCGTTCTTCAACGACGAAACAATTAGGTGCTGCAATATCTTCTAAATTCACACCGCCGAATGTCGGTTCAAGCAGCTTAACGGTTTCAACAATCTTGTCCACGTCCGTTGTGCTTAAACAGATTGGAAAAGCATCAACACCTGCGAAACTTTTAAACAATACTGCTTTTCCTTCCATAACAGGAAGAGCTGCTTCAGGCCCAATATTCCCCAGGCCTAATACTGCTGTTCCGTCTGAGACAACAGCTACAGTATTCCCTTTCATGGTATAATCATAGACTTTTGATTTGTCATCATAAATATCCTTACAAGGTTCTGCAACACCAGGAGAATAGGCAAGGCTTAAATCCTTTGCGTTACGGACCGGCACCTTTGATTTTGATTCCAGTTTTCCTTGATGTGTTCTGTGCATGTGTAGAGCTTCTTCTCGTAAAGTAGACATCGTTTCATCTCCTAATGTTTTTATATTTAAAGTTGATGAGTCAAATTAGGAGGTGGTCAGACCACTGTTATTGACTCATCCATTATATCAAATGTTAACAAGCTGTAAAGTTTTTTAATTTCTTTTAAATACTACGTTACCTTCACCAGCAACGGATTGGAGCTCCATGAGCAATTCCTCTGAAGCATTAATCTTTTGTGAGATCTGGACTTTTTGTTTTGTTTCTTCATAGATCAAAACAACGGGAATGCTCCCTTTTGATTGATCCACTATTTGCTTGATCGCGTTCAAATAATCAGGTGAGTGATGCTGTTTATCAATTTTGATAAACACCGCAGCTTGCTCTCTTGGTTTCAATTCATGCAGCGGCTTACACTTATTTATCAATACTTGCAAAGCATCATTTCGCTTTTCAACACTTCCTTCCAAAAACAACTGCTCACCTTTTTGCAGAAGCCCGTGAAATGATTCGTAAACTTTAGGAAATACGACCGCTTCGATCTCTCCGCTTTCGTCACTTATCGAAAGGAAGGCCATAAGTTCTCCTTTTTTCGTTTTTATGACACGGACTTTATCAATTAAAACACCAAGACGTACAGAAGGATTTTTATCCTTAATGCCAGTGATGTCAGTTGCAGCCCAGCTTTTCAGTACAGTGCGGTATCTTTCTAAAGGATGTGATGAGAAGTAAAAACCTAATGATTCCTTCTCAAACTTCAGCTTCTCACTATCCTGAAAGGGCTGAACTTGAACATAAGAAGGTTTAGGCAGATTAATATCATCATCAAAAAGATACATCTGGTTTTTTCTTGATATCTCCTGAAATTCTTCTCCATATTCAATAGCTGTTTCAAGCGAAGCAAGCAATACAGCTCTGTCTTCCCCTAAATCATCCATCGCTCCAGCAAAGATTAGAGACTCTAATGTTCTTTTGTTCACAACTTTTTGAGGACACCGTGCACATATATCAAAAAGGTCTTGAAATGGCTCTTTTTTATTTTCGTGCATTAAGGTCTGAACGGCATTTATTCCAACGTTTTTAATAGCCAATAGACCAAAGCGGATACCTGATTCTTCTGGTATGAAAATTGCTGTACTCTTTTTAAGAGAGGGAGGTAGAACCTTAACTCCTTTTTGTGTTGATTCCTTAATATACTGATTTACTTTATCATGATTGCCAATAACGCTCGAAAGTAATGCTGCCATAAACTGAATAGGGTAATTGGCTTTTAAAAAGGCCAGTTGGTATGCAATAACACTATAAGCTACCGCATGACTTCTTGGAAATCCATAATCAGCAAACCTTACGATCAGATCATATAAAGCATCTGCAGACTTTTCATCATATCCCTGTTTTAAGCAGCCTGCAACAAAATGTTCGCGTTCTTTCATCAATATTTCACGCTTTTTCTTTCCTACTGCTCTTCTTAGCAGATCTGCTTCACCTAACGTAAAGCCAGCTGCTTTTGTAGCGATCTGCATGATCTGTTCCTGATATACGATAACTCCATACGTGTTCTTTAAGATAGGTTCCAGGTCAGGATGCATATACTCCACTGTTTTCATACCGTTTTTGCCAGCGATGTAGTCCGGGATATTCTGCATGGGTCCTGGTCTGTATAAGGCATTTACAGCAACGATGTCTTCAAATTCAGTAGGCCTAAGCTGCTGCAGAACTTTTCGCATACCGTCTGATTCTAATTGGAAAACTCCTGTCGTATCTCCTTGTGAAAGTAGTTCAAAAGTTTTTCGATCAGTAAAAGGTATTTCATTCAGATCGATCTTGATTTGTTCATTCTTTTCTATAGAAAGTAAAATATTTTCGATTAATGACAGGTTTCGCAGGCCAAGAAAATCCATCTTCAATAATCCAGCAGCTTCAAGCCATTCCATACTGTACTGAGTTAACGGTATCCCATCATGTCCTTTTTGCAGCGGAACGGTTTGTACGAGCGGGTTTCGGGAGAGTACCACCCCTGCAGCATGGGTTGAGGCATGCCTTGGGAGACCTTCAAGCTTCATCGCAATTTCTATTAGCTTCTTCACACTTTGATCTGATTGAAATGCCTGCTGCAAACCATGCGATTCTTTTAGTGCGTCTTCTAAAGAGATCCCTGGTCTTGAAGGGATATTTTTTGCAGTTTGATCGATTATGCCAGGAGGCAAGTCCATCACTCTTCCTGCGTCTCTCACGGCAGCTCGTGCAGCAAGTGTACCGAACGTAATAATTTGAGCTACATATTCTGTACCGTACTTTTCCGCTACATACCTCAACACCTCATCGCGTCGATTGTCCGGAAAATCTATGTCAATATCAGGCATCGTAATCCGCTCAGGGTTTAGGAACCGTTCAAAAATGAGATTGTGTTGAATCGGATCCACATTGGTAATCTCAAGTACATAAGCAACTAAGGATCCCGCTGCTGAACCTCTTCCAGGTCCAGTTATCATCTTTACATCATGAGCGTATTTCATAAAATCCCAAACGATCAGGAAATAATCTTCAAAATTCATGTTCTTAATGATATTAAGTTCATAATGGAGACGTTTTTCGATTTCAGGAGTCACCGTATCAAATCTATTTTTTACACCTTTTAAGCATAATTCTCTCAAATATTCAAAACTGTCTCTATCACCAGGAACAGGATATTTCGGAAGTGCGATCTCTCCTAAAGTGAGTTCAAGGCTGCACATGTCCGCTAGTCTTTGAGTTTCTTCTAATACTTCAGAAGAATGAGAGAACAATCTATCCATTTCATTGTGAGATTTAAAGTAATATTCTTCTGTAGGCAGTTTATACCTTTCAGGATTATTTATCTTTTCTCCATTTTTGATGCAAACAAGAACATCATGTGCCTTGGCATCTTCTTCGTGTAAATAATAGGTTTCATGCGCACAAAGGAGCGGAAGATTAAATTCTCTTGCCACGGACTGAAGCTGAAGATTCAACGTTTTCTCAAAGCCCGTACCATGATCCTCCAGACCAAGGTAGAAACGACCTGGAAATGTATCTTGATAAAAACGAATACACCTTTGCATAAGGACCGTGTTATGTCTTTCAGATGAGAGATGCTGTTGAATCTCGCCTTCTGCACCTGACGATAAAGCGATCAGACCTCTTGAATGAGTTGAAAGTTCTTCATGAGAAATGGGTGTAATCTCTCCACCTTGCTTGGTTTGCATCAGTGTTGAAAGCCTTAATAAGTTTTGATACCCTTCATTGTTTTGTGCATATAAAAGGATTTTACTCGAATGTTTTGTAAGTGCATCACTTTCTGAATCAGATTCACTAATTTCCGCTTCTAAGCCTAAAATTGGCTTTATACCCGCTTTCTTGCACACTGTATAAAATTTAAGGGCTCCATACATATTGGCTTTGTCTGTTAATCCCAACGCAGGATAACCTAGTTCAGCAGCTCGTCCTACAAGTGCTTCTATACGGCAAGAACTTTCGAGAAGAGAATACTCGCTATGTATATGCAGAGGAACAAATCCCATATCTTCACTTCCTTTTTTGCACCTATTTCCAACTCCATTATAGTATAGAAGTTAGAGTGTGTTAATGAAACACGCTATGTATGTTTGTAGAACTCTTTATCTGTAAAACGAGCATACTCTTCTTCTATTGTCCATACATTGGATAAGAGAGGAGGGTTCTCATGGTACGCGATTTTTTTTCAAATATAATTCTTGATTTTGCGATTGCATTTGGTGTGCTACTAGGAGGAGCGCTGATAGGCGGTCTCGCAGCATTTCTTGTTGGAAAAGCCCCTATTCTCGAAATGATAGAACTGGCTAAGAAGCTTAAAATCTGGGCGATTGTTGCAGCAATCGGAGGTACATTTGATACCATATCAAACTTTGAAAGAAGCTTTGAAAATGGAGCTACTTTTGAGATTTTCAAACAGCTCACATATATTTTTGTTGCAATCGCTGGTGCCAATACTGCCATTATATTAATTCAATGGCTTAGCCAGGAGCAAATAGACTAATGAGGATTCCACCGCTTTATCACCGAAAAGGCTATCAGCGCTTTTTTGCAGGTGTGGCAATCGGCTTTATTATCGGCTGGGCGTTTTTCCTTTTTCAGGGCGGGTTAGCTCATGAAAGGCTGATCCATAAGATCGCAAAACTTCAGGCAGATATAATAGATTATAAGAAAAAAAATGAAATTCTTACTTCAGATGATGAAAAGGCAAATGAGGAATTGGCAAAGAAATTCAAACTGCATGAAATAAATGTGCGTTTTTCCAATACTTCATCTGATAAATTATCTAACCTTACTAAGCTGCATTTAACGAAGGCAGTTGAGGATGATCTAGAGCATCTGATAGGTGAGGACACCGAGACAATCGCAAAAAGTCATGCTTTACTCGTACAAGCCATTGAAAATAAACCTTTTGAACTTGATGATGAACAAAAATATGAAGTAAAGATCGATCACTTATACCTCTATACAGGTATACTTAGAATTTATATATCTGCGCGTGCTGTTGAATGAATATGCATAAATTATGGTCTAAATATTACATTTTTATGAATCTTTAGGCAGCGAAATAGCATTCACCCCATTTTTTGTATACAATATTATTAAAAGAGTGAACAATGGGGGGGAAACGTCAATGATTATTAATCGAAAAGAACTTGCACGTGAAAAGGTTAAAGAATTGCAGAATGGTTTCTCTGCATTCGCAGAAACGAAAGAAGTAGCAGAATTAATTAAAAGAGAGCTTGCTAAGTTAAACTTGAAAGTTCACGAAGATGTTACTGATGTTGGCTCTTGGTTTATCCCGGAAAAAAATTAATGAACAGTAAGACTTGATAACAAGTCTTCAAAAGTGTAAAAAGGCCCCCCGATGAGGCCTTTTTTATTTGGTGTTATATTCTATACAAGCTTTCCTTAATTCTGAAAGCACAGACTCAGTTTCTTCTTTAGTATACACAGTAGCACCTGATGCTCTTGGGTGTCCTCCTCCATTAAACTTAGCTGCAATCTTATTTACAACCGGCCCTTTCGAACGAAGTCTGACCCTGATTTGATCAGGCTCATCCACAAAGAAAACCCATGCCAACAGACCTTCTACATGTGAGAATGAATTAACTAAAAGTGAAGCTTCACTTGCACTTGCACTATATTTCTTTAATGTTTCTTCTGTGAGATGAATAAAACCGACACATTCATCTACAATTGAAAAATGCTGTAGAACATAACCATTTAACCTTACCAGCTTCTCTGAAATTTTATAAAGATTCTCATGAATCTCAGAAGGTGCGAAACCCGTTTCAATCAGCATCGCTGCATATCGATGAGTCTTTTCTGTTGTATTCGAAAACAAGAAGCGTCCTGTATCACCAATAATCCCAGCATACAGAAGTCTTGCAGCATTACTGTTTAGCTTCAGTCCTTTATCTGCCCCAAAAAGATAAAAATCCATTATCATTTCACTTGTAGAACTAGCCCCTGTATCTACCCAGACTAGATCTCCATATGGATCTTCATTTGGATGATGATCAATTTTTATAACCGTTTCACCTAAAGTGTAACGCGTATCGCTTACTCTTGGAGAATTCGCCGTATCGCATATGATGACTAAAGATCCGCGGTACATATCGTCATCCACGGTATCCATTCTATTTAAAAAGATAAGATTATCATCCTCTTCCCCTACTGCGTAAACTTCCTTCTCAGGAAAGCTTGTCTTAATTATGGATGCAAGTCCCCCTTGAGAGCCAAGAGCATCGGGGTCTGGCCTTACATGTCTGTGAATAATAATTCGTTCATATTGTTTAATTTTATTTAAAATTTCCTCTTTCATAATGAACTCCTTTTACACCTAAGTTGTGGCAATTCTTGTTTTAAACGTTTACAATATAGTGGAGTAAATACTTGGGGGAATTTTTAATGCCGATTTTTATTATCCTTATTATACTTTCTTTTGCTCTTTATGTGTTTTATAAAGTTCGTGAAGTACGTGCAAAAGAGCCTTTTTATAAACAATGGACCGGAACAAAAGCAAAGATGGCACTCGGTGCATTTTTAGCTTCTTTTGGTTTAAACGAATTAACAGCTGTAGAAGGCCGTGTTCAGCTATGGGTTGCTCTTATTTTCCTTGCATACGGAATTGTACTCTTGCTGATGAACTGGAAAATGTACAAGCATTTTTTAACACTTGCACGTCAAGAAGCAAAAGAAACGAACTGAAGAAAGTATGAAAAAGTCCCTCCGAAGGGACTTTTTTCTTTGGCTGTTATCGAAAGCTTAGTTGCTGGTGGAAGTGGTTGATCTCCGTTTCAGATGCTCGCTTTCCGGGGGGTGCGGTGAGCCACCTCGACGCTTTGCGTCCTTAGGTGTCTCACCTGTCACACTGATCCCCCAGGAGTCTCGCTTCTTACACTCCAATCAACTTGTCAGTGATGTCTTTTAAGCAACAGTTTTAAAAAACGTTCTTTTCTAAAAGATTATTGCTGCTGAGAGATTTTGACATAAATTGCTTCAATGAAAAGTTAGTTGGAGTGGAGGGGCGAGACTCCTCGAAAATGAACTTCACATTTTCTTCGTGCGATGTTAAGCTACCGGAGCCTTCCTTGTCCTGCAGGATGAGTGGGACAGGTGAGACCATTCAATGTCGCAAAGCGACGAATGGGCTCACCGCACACCCTGCGGAAAGCGAGTCCTGTAACGGAAATTAACCTCTTACAAAAGCAGCGAATTTTACGATAAACAGCCTTTAGTTTCTATAAGAATGCTGCTTGATGATTTGTTTTGTTGACAAGGGAGCATAATGTGCCGGAATCCTAGAACGCAATTCAACACTAAGAACGGTGATCGATTAATTGAGCCATCATCATGGCCTTTCCTGCAATCTTACCATCATGATAGATCTCAACATCTACTTTTCCAAATTTTCTGCTCACTTCCAGCACTCTTGGAACAAATTGTATTTCGCTGTCTATCTGAACTGGCTTAATGTAATAGAAGGTTACGTTCTCAACGACTACATCACCTTTTTTAATTCTTCTTAAAGCCTTGCGAGCTGTTTCTGTAACTAGTGTCATTAATACCCCGTAGGAAACAGTTCCTAAATGATTCGTCATTTGCGGAGTGATTTTACAAGTGAAAGTTACATCATTTTCATACTTATGTTCTTTTAATTCTGTTGTGATTAAATCATCGAACGTCGCACCCACTTGAGGCTGTTTCTGCATCATCTGCATAGCCTTTAAGACATCTTGCCGGGTTAAAATACCGATCAGTTTATGTGAAGAACCTGTAACCGGCAGCAACTCAATGCCTTCCCAAATCATCATGTGTGCGCATGCTGCAACAGATGTTTTTTCTGTTACTGTTAATGGTGATCGTGTCATCACTTTTTCAATATTCGTGTCCTCAGATACACCAATAATGTCTTTCGAGGTAACTACACCCGTTACACGATTCGATTGATCCACTACGGGGTAACGGCTATGCATGGTTTCACGATTAAGCTCATGCCAGCGCTCAACCTTATCTTGCTGAAAAAGGTAATGTGTTTCATCAATTGGTATTAGAATATCTGAAGCTAGTACGATATCTTTTTTAATTAACCGGTCATGAATTGCCTTATTGATCATTGTTGCAACTGTAAACGTATCATAACTCGTAGAGATAACCGGAAGTTCAAGTTCGTCAGCAAGTCTTTTCACTTCTTCTTCCGTATCAAATCCACCGGTGATCAGAATCGCGCTGCCAGCCTTCAATCCTAACTCATGAGCATTGACACGGTTTCCGACAATCAATAAACTTCCAGCATCAACATAGCGCATCATCGCTTCAAGTTTCATTGCACCGATTACAAATTTGTGCAATGTTTTATGAAGTCCAGCTCTGCCTCCAAGTACTTGTCCTTCAACAATATTAACAACCTCGGCAAATGTTAATTTTTCAATATTGCTTTTGGCTTGCCTTTCAATACGAATGGTCCCTACACGTTCAATCGTACTGACTATCCCCTGGTTTTCCGCCTCTTTAATCGCTCGATAAGCCGTTCCTTCACTGACGGTAAGATCTTTTGCGATTTGTCGAACGGAGATTTTCGACCCAACATCAAGCTCTATAATATGCTGCAATATTTGTTCATGCTTTGTTAGCATTGCATTCACCGTTCCTTTTACCTGTATCTATCTGTTTCAGTTATTTGACTAATACAGATTATACAGGCAATGGAACAGAAACTCAACTTCCCATATGCACCCTTTTTCGGGACTTTTGATTTGCGAAAGCCTGTCTCTTCACTGTTCTTTTCCTAGCTTCACTTTTATTAAACAGTAAACTTAGCACCAATATTCCAGCAAATCCTGTCCAGACAATCGAAAAAAAGGTTTGCAGCGTAAGCCCCTCAAATGATAATGCAGGTAATCCAACGTAAGCCAAGACGACTAACATAAGCAACTTTGCGATTTTTTCCTGATTCATAAAACAACCTCCCTTACTAACATTCGTATGCATAGAAAGGGAGGTTAGAATCATTTATATATTTAAGCTTTCACCGCTCTGCAGTACTCTTCCTCCAGATCCAAGCTTGGACACAAAAGAGCTTTCTGGATCTTGTTCGATAGGCGGGAAGGTATTGTAATGAATAGGAACGGTTACTGGAGCTCCGACCCATTTAGCTGCGATTAATGCATCTTCTGGTCCCATCGTAAAGTTATCTCCGATCGGCAGGAAAGCTGCATCAGGTTTCTCCAGTTCACCGATCAATTTCATATCAGAAAAGAGTGCTGTGTCTCCTGCATGATAAACTGTTTTATGGTCATAGGAGAATAAAATTCCTGCAGGCATCCCAGTGTAGACTACAGTTCCGTTCTCTTCCTCATAACTGGAGCCATGAAACGCTTGTGTGAATTTCACTTTTCCCCATGCAAATTTACGACTGCCTCCGATATGCATCGGATGTGTTTCGACACCTTTTGAAGCTATATAGTTTGCCAGTTCAAAGGGTGCTACAACAAGGCTGTTATTCTTCTTGGCAATTTCTACAGTGTCGCCAACATGATCATTATGACCATGTGTTAAAAGGATAACATCTGCTTTAACATCTTCAACGCTGATTTTACATTGACCATTTCCATTAATAAAAGGGTCGATCCATACGGAGTGCTCTCCCGCTTGAATTTCAAGTACTGAATGCCCATGATACGTCACTTTCATAATAAATACTCCCTCCTTCAAGTAATAGGATTCGTTATTGCACCCTACTTTCCTTTTCATACCCTATTTTAATACATAAAAAAAGTCCGATTCCAGCGAGAAGGGATAATCGGCTGAACTCGAACTAATATTTCTTACGTGTTATTGTTTTTGAGCCAGAATTGAACCTGCGTCTTTGTAGTCTAACTGATGAGCTTCTGCAACGGCTTTATAGGTTACAAAACCATCGAGTGTATTTATACCTTTTAGTAAAGCTTCATTATCCAGACACGCTCTTACATATCCTTTGTTCGCAATCTGCAGGGCATATGGAACGGTTACGTTAGTCAGTCCAATTGTGGATGTGCGTGGAACAGCTCCAGGCATATTCGCCACCGCATAATGCAGCACACCATGTTTTTCATAGGTAGGGTTATCATGAGTAGTAATCCGATCGACTGTTTCAAAAATCCCACCTTGGTCAATAGCTACATCAACGATAACTGCCCCAGGCTGCATCCCTTTAATCATTTCTTCTGTTACCAGTTTAGGTGCCCTTGCCCCAGGAATCAGAACTGCACCAATCACTAAAGCCGATTCTTGAACAGCAAGCGCTATGTTTAGAGGATTAGAAATTAGAGTATTAATCTCGACACCAAAAATATCATCGAGCTGTCGAAGACGTTCAGGGTTTAAATCGATAATCGTAACATCAGCCCCAAGGCCCATAGCAATCTTGGCTGCATTCGTTCCCACAACTCCGCCGCCAATAACGGTCACTTTTCCGCGTCTTACACCAGGAATTCCGCTTAGCAGAATACCAAGTCCGCCTTTAGGCTTCTCTAAAAACTGCGCGCCGATCTGTGCGGCCATTCTTCCAGCAACTTCACTCATCGGTGTTAATAGAGGCAGTGTTCCATTAGGAAGCTGAACCGTTTCATATGCAATCCCGATTACTTTGTTCTCCGTTAAAGCTTTTGTCAGTTCAGGTTCAGGAGCCAGATGTAAATAAGTGAATAAAATCAGACCTTCACGAAAAAAGCAGTATTCTTCTGGCAACGGTTCTTTCACTTTCATAACCATTTCCATTGACCATGCTTGGGTCGGAGTCTCAACAATCACTCCGCCTGCACCTTCATATTCTTCATCTGAAAAACCAGATCCAATGCCAGCGCCTCTTTGAATAAAAACTTCATGGCCAGACGCCACCAGGTTTAGTACACCAGCAGGAGTCATTGCTACTCTGTTTTCATTATTTTTAATTTCAGTCGGTACACCAATCTTCACCTGCATTCCCTCCCTGAAAGTTATTGGAAAATTTTTCTTCATATCTATAGTTACCATACCACCAAAAAACTAAAATAAAAAGACGGATTTATTTCTATATGTAAGACAGATTTTAATGTTCCCTAATCTATATAGAAAGATTCATTACAACGTTAGTAAAGGAAGAGAATGTGTGTCGAAGAATGCCGAAAATAACGTATATTTTAATTAACGTGCGATTTTTGGAAATAACGTGTGATTAATAAAATTAACGTGTGATTACGTCGCCTTTAATATATAATAAGTATAAAAAAGGATAACTCTCTGCGAGTTATCCTTTCTTAATTACTATTGAAGACTTTCCTCGTCATCTAATTTTGTGCGCTGCTGGCCTTGATCAACTTTATCAACTACTCCGCTTTGGTAAGCTTCAGTAATCTGCTGATGAACCGTCATTTCGCCCTCTAGATCGTATTCCAGCTGCTGATTCGGATGCTTCTCATTGTTCATCTAACTTTCCTCCTTCGTAATCGAAACCTTGTTATTAGTTTCTGTCTTCAGAAGAAAGTTATCTCGGCTAATTACTGGAAATATATACAGCTGATTTTGCTGCTTCAAGCTGCTGGCGTACAGCTTGGAATCCTGTGCCGCCTTCAGAATTTCTTTTTTCAACTGCAGTCTTTGGAGAAAGTGCCACATACAAATCTTCTTCTACGATCGGACACCATTCTTTATATTCCTCGAGACTAATATCTAGCAAATAGCATCCCTTTTTAATGCAATTAAGAACCATCTGACCAACTAATTCATGCGCTTCTCTAAAAGGGATTCCGTTCTTGGCAAGATAATCTGCAAGTTCAGTTGCATTAGAAAAATCTTGGTGAACGGCTTTGTTCATTCGGTCTTCATTAATTTTTATTTCGTTCATCATGCCAGTCATGATGCTCAAACAGCCTTTAACTGTTTTTACAGCGTCAAAGACAGGCTCTTTGTCTTCTTGCATGTCTTTGTTATATGCAAGAGGAAGACCTTTCATCAATGTAAGCAATGAAAGAAGAGAACCGTATACTCTGCCGCTTTTTCCGCGAATCAGCTCAGCCATATCCGGATTCTTTTTTTGCGGCATCATGCTGCTGCCAGTGGTAAAGCTGTCACTGATCTCAATAAATCCAAATTCTTCAGATGACCAAAGGATCAGTTCTTCACAAAAACGTGATAGATGCATCATGATCATAGAAGCATTGCTGCAAAATTCAATAGCAAAATCTCGATCACTGACTGCGTCTAAGCTGTTCAAATATTTTTTAGAAAATCCCAGTTCGTTCATTGTAATATTTCGATCTATCGGAAATGTTGTTCCAGCGAGCGCCCCTGCACCAAGCGGCATAATGTCAGTTCTTTTTAAACTGTCCTGCAGTCTTTCTTTATCTCGCTCTAACATCCAAAAATAAGCTAATACATGATGTGCAAAAGAAACTGGCTGTGCACGCTGAAGGTGCGTGTAACCTGGAATAATGGTTTCAACATGTTCTTCAGCCAGATTCAGCAGGGAGTTTTGAAGTCCATTAATATGATCTATAATCACCAAGGTTTCTTCTTTTACAAAAAGATGAAAATCAGTCGCCACTTGGTCATTTCGGCTTCTTGCCGTATGGAGCTTCCCGCCATCCGGACCGATTTGATCAGTAAGCAGCTTCTCAAGATTCAAATGAATGTCTTCATACTTTACTGAATACTCAAGTTTTCCTTCCTGTTCTTGCACTTGAAGATCTTGAAGACCATTTTTTATATTCTCATATGCACTCTCATCGATGATTCCGCTCTGAAATAACATTTTGGCATGAGCAAGGCTGCCTTTGATGTCGTGTGTAGCTAGTTGTTTATCAAAAGAAATGGAAGCCCCAAATTCATCTACCCATTCTTCCGGCTGTTTCGAAAAACGGCCTCCCCATAATTTTTTCACACTTTCACCTCATTTTTTTGAACCATGCTGCTAACTTTTGTAGGCAGGCCCCATAATGAGATAAATCCTTTTGCAGCACCATGATCAAACATGTCGTCTGATGTATAAGTAGCCAGCTTTTCATCGTAAAGTGAGTATGGTGATTTTCTTCCTTCCACAATTGCATGGCCTTTGAAGAACTTAACTCGCACAGTTCCTGTTACATGAGTTTGCGTTTCATCTAAAAAGGCTTTTAAAGATGCATTTAATGGAGAGAACCAGAGACCTTCATAGATTAGTTCAGTCATTTTCTTTTCAATGATTGGCTTGAAATGAGCTACTTCTTTAACAAGTGTCAAATCTTCAAGCTCTTTATGTGCTTTAATTAACGTCGTCGCTGCAGGGCATTCATACACTTCACGTGATTTAATCCCTACTAATCGGTTTTCAACATGGTCAATACGGCCAACACCATGTGCACCGCCCCATTCATTAAGCTGATCTATAAGTTTTTCAAGTGAAACATTCTTACCGTTTAGTGAAACTGGAACACCTTTTTCAAATCCAATTTCAACGATTTGAGGCTCATCTGGTGTATTTTCCAGTGCTGCTGTCATCTCATATGCTTCTTCTGGAGGAGCTGCCCATGGATCTTCTAAAATTCCGCACTCATTGCTTCTTCCCCATAAGTTCTGATCAATTGAAAAAGGATTTTCTTTTTTAATAGGAACTGGAATATCATGCTGTTTCGCGTATTGAATCTCTTCTTCACGTGACCAGCTCCATTCACGAACGGGCGCTAGCACTTCAAGATCTGGGGCTAGTGCTGCAACAGAAACTTCAAATCGAACCTGATCGTTCCCTTTTCCTGTACAACCATGAGCAACTGCAGTAGCTCCGTATTTTTTAGCTGTTTCAACTAATTTTTTTGCGATTAAAGGTCTGCTTAATGCAGAGATCAACGGATATTTCCCTTCATACAATGCATGAGATTGCAGGGCAACTAATGCATATTCTTCCGCGTATTCTTTTTGAACATCTAATACGATAGATTCTGAAGCTCCAATGGATAAAGCTTTTGATTGAATAAACGGAAGGTCCTTGCCTTCGCCAACATCCAAGCATAATGCAATTACCTCATAGCCCTTTTCTGCCAGCCATGGAATCGCCACCGATGTATCTAATCCCCCAGAGTACGCTAAAACTACCTTTTTTCCCATATGATATCTCTCCTCCTGAAAACCGAATAATGTATATTTTATTTATTTTTATACATAATTGTTTATAAAAATACCATTTATAATAATAAATACTATAACAAAAAGAGAGAAGAAAATGCAAGGTTATTCTTAAAAATGTATAAAAATAATAGAAATATTTATTGTGGCTTCAGAGCAGCGCCTTTTGTACAATGGAAGTAAGAGGTGATGATCGGATGCATAACAATTTCGTTTGGGAAGATAAGCTTGGCATTTCAGTTCCTGATTTGCATAAATCGTGGGAAGAATATGAAAGGGCAGAACAAGCAGCCATCCTGCTGCAATGGGAAAAGATTAGAGGCACGATTCCAGACCGAATAAGAGAAATTGAAACACAGATCAATAAACTTCAAGACCGATTATCTATTGAAGAAAACTTTGAACTATCCTGTGAATTAAACGAAAAAATTGCAAGCCAAGCTTCCATCATTAATGAGCTCTGGCTTTGGTACAGATTAAACCAGCAGGTAACATCGAAAGTCCATGGATAAATACAAAAAAAGAGGGTGCTTATGCATCCTCTTTTATTTATGAAGCTGTTGTACGATATGCGTTAGTTCCGGCAGAATTAACTTTTCCATTCCGAGCTTTACTGCACCTGATGAACCTGGCAATGCGAAAATGGCCGTTTTTCCATTCACACCGGCAATAGCACGGCTAAGCATAGCTCCTGACCCAATATCCTCTGTATAACTTAACATTCGAAAAAGTTCACCGAACCCGGTGAGTTCTTTTTCAAAAATAGTCGATAAGGATTCTATTGTTACATCTCTTGGAGCAATTCCTGTTCCTCCATTAAATATGACGACATCGATATTTTCATCTTTAATCGCAGTTTGAGCAGCTTCATGAATCAGGTTCTTGTCATCCTTTACAATTCTATACTCACGAATGTCATGATGCTGTTCGATTAAGAATGACCGGATGAGCATGCCACTTTTGTCTGTATCTTCATTTCTTGTATCACTCACAGTTACTATCATGCATCTAACTTTTTCCGGTGCAAGCGCCTTATGTTCTTGTATACTCATAAAATGAACACCTATCCGTAATATTTTTCATTCAGATATCTTTTTTGATAAAACTTATGCGCGATTTCAGTTATCTTTCTGGATTGCTGATAGTTCATAACAGCTCCTACAGCCATGCCGAAAATCGGCAGACCTTGAGTCAGCTTCTTTCTGAGAAGCAGGATCGCCATCATCTTTACGATTTGCTGTATGGGATGAGACATCCACGATATATCCGCTATTACATCTTTTCCTGAATAAAAGATAGGATCTTCTTCTTCACGAAGCTCTTCCATAAGTTCATCCCATTTTTCTTGCTGATATCGTTTTGGCATCGTAGCTGCATGATACACTTTTAATGAGCGCATCATTTCCGATGGTCTTTGAATATCATAGCCATAGTGCATGGCAATAGACTGAACGGACCGGATACCAAGAGCAACCATCGCTGGAAAGTCTGTTCCTAGGAAAAGCAACCCTCCCGTTCCGGCGAGTCCACCTTGGGAAAAAGACAAAATCCGGTTGCGTGCAATTTGCTGATCTGCCATATAAGATAATTGATCGATCGAACATTTTTTCAAATCTTCAATTTCAAAAATATCATCTCGAAAGACCCTAGCTTCTGAAAGGAGTCTTTGTTTCATATCCAGCTGAAATTGAGAGTTTTGTATTAGAGCATGGATATGAAAAAGAACAGAATCTACATACTCACCAATCGTTTCCTGCATCTCTTCTGATAAAAGGTCCATCTGTCTTGTTGCCCATTTTTCATATGTACGTCCAAAATCTATTGGTTCGTAAGTAAAATAAAGATCTTCCCAGCTTTTGATTTCTTGCCAGATTTGTTCTTCGCGTTCTGTTAATGGCATGCCGCTCCTCCTTTAACCTTTTTACATAGTTTATAATAACAGCGGGATTAAGTAAAAAATCAGCATTAAAGTTATTTATCAGCCAAACTTAAAAGGGTTCTTCCATTCCATCAGCAGACCATAATGATGGGACTCTTCATCTTCTAAATATCCAGGTACTAATACTAGAGGTGTTCTTCCGCACCGTAACAGAAAGGATATAACCTGGTCATGTATTTCACCGTTCACTACTTTTTCAATATATTGCTCTGGGGTCAGTGCATCTGCACACTTATGATAGCCCCGCATTCTCCCCCCGCCTAATAATCGGTCAAGATTCAATTGTATGACCGTCTCATACATGGATTGCATAAGAAATTTGCCGAGATCAAGCTTTCTAAAAGAGGGACGTATGCAAATATCCACTATATAAAGAGTTTTCCCATTTTTGTTATGTGTTTTAATATAGCCTTTATCCGTAATCTCTTCCCAAGTATGTTTTGGAGATTCAAGATCAAAGTCTACTAGCAGCCCGGTAATAGATCCCGCAAGAATTCCGTCAATCTCCACACATAATGCTCCGTCAGGAAAGAGCGTGATGTGATTATTAAGCTGTTCTTCGTTCCACCAAAGGTCGGAAGGAAATGGAGGCGGAAAACTTTCCTTTTGTATTTGGATGAGTTCGTTAAAATCTGGTTTCACATAATTTCGGACAATTGCTTTTACCTTCTTTTCTTGCCTATATAAGTATTGTTCCTTTTTGTACATGAATAGATCTCTCTCCCTTTCCAGTTCGAGCAAATTCAGATAAAGGTACCTATAAGGATTTACACTATCTTGGTGTGTTTTCCTTCAATAAAAATAAAAAAGGCAGTTTTCGTATAAATTGTTGTTTTGTGAAAGTTGTTGATTTCCGTTCCAGATGCTCGCTTTCCGGGGGGCGTGCGGTGAGCCTCCTCTGCGCTTCGCGCCGTTAGGAGTCTCACCTGTCCCGCTGATCCCCCAGGAGTCTCGCATCTTGCACTCCAATCAACTAGCAAAGAAGTTTAATCAACAAAAATATTTAAAAGGAACACTTTTTTAGTTAAAAAATGAACAAAAAAACAACCTTTCTTCATGGCTGCAGCCATGAAAAAAGGTTGTTTTTTAATTACATCGCGAATCGCATAGTGTCTCTAGCGATCATAACTTCTTCGTTTGTAGGAATGACAATTACTTTTACAGGTGAATGCGGATAGCTGATAAATGCTTCTTTCCCACGAACCTGGTTTAAAGCAGGATCCCAATAAACACCCATAAATTCCAATCCACGCAGTACACGTTCACGTACTGCTGTACTGTTTTCACCGATTCCTGCTGTAAAGATGATCGCATCGATCCCTGCCATTCTCGCAGCATAAGAACCGATGTATTTGTGGATACGGCTAGCAAATACTTCTAGTGCAAGCTCAGCACGTTCATTTCCTTGCTCTGCTTCACTCTCGATATCACGAAGGTCAGATGAGAAACCTGAAACGCCAAGCATTCCACTTTTATTGTTTAGAACATTCAATACTTCTTCAGCACTTTGCCCTGTCTTTTGCATGATATAAGGAATTAATGATGGGTCAATGTTTCCGGAACGTGTTCCCATAGTTACACCAGCTAAAGGAGTGAATCCCATAGATGTATCGATTGATTTCCCGCCTTCAATTGCAGCAATACTTGCTCCGTTGCCAAGGTGGCAAGAAAGAAGGCGAAGCTGTTCAACCGGACGTCCAAGAAGTTCAGCGGCTCTTTCAGAAACATATTTATGGCTTGTACCATGGAAACCATATTTACGAATTCCATATTGCTCATAGTACTCATATGGCAAACTGTACAGAAATGATTTTTCAGGCATTGATTGATGGAAGGCTGTATCGAACACAGCAACAGCTGGTACGCTCGGCAACACATTTTTGAATGCCTTAATTCCTACAACGTTTGCAGGGTTATGAAGTGGAGCAAGATAAGAAATCTCTTCAATTTCTTTTAGTACTTCATCTGTAATTAATACGGAATCATTAAACTTTTCTCCTCCGTGTACAACACGGTGGCCAATTCCTTCAATTTCATCGAGAGAAGAAATAATGTTATGTTTGATCAATTTATCTAAAAGCATAGAAACAGCTTCAGAGTGGTCTTGAATATCTTTTACTTCTTTTATCTTTTCACCATTTACTTCAATTGTAAAAATAGAATCGTTCAAACCGATACGTTCAACAAGTCCTTTAGTTAAAACTTCTTCTTCTGGCATTTGCAGAAGTTGAAACTTTAAGGACGAGCTTCCGGCATTAATCGCAATAATTTTAGCCAAAATAGCCATCTCCTTCATATTCAATGAAAAAGAAGAGCGCTTTGGTGCACACTTCTACCTCATTAATACTATAATCCTTCCTTATTTAAACATTGACCATATTTATAATCAAGGCTGTAAAACGCTTACACCTTATATTCATGCAATTCAGATTTGAATGCGTTTGCAACCACACAAAAAAAACAGCATAGGTTATCCCACGCTGTTATTTTTCACGTTCCCATTCAGTTTTAAACCACTCATTTATTTGTTCCATCACATTAGCAAGTCCTGCTTTATTCGAGAAGGAGGGAAGCTGTGCCAGCATTGCTTGTTTAGGTTTTATAGCTCCTTCACCATTTTTTTGAAGAATAAGGATACTCTTCGCATGGACAGTGGATTTAAAAAGAGATTTAGGCAGCTGAAGCAATCCTAAAATGACTACATTTTCTTTAATCCAAGCCTTTAACAAACCTGATTGTTCGCTTTCAAGAAGATTGTTGGGAACAATAAAGATTCCTAGTCCAGTTTCCTTTAGATGATGCACGGATTGCTCAATGATAAGATGGTGTGCGAATGTGTGGCCGTTTTTTTCACTGACTTTAAACACTTTAGCACTTTCGTCATCTGGGTAGTATCCTACCGGAAGATCAGCTACGACTACGTCTACGGGATCCGCATAAAGAGGTTTAATCACATCTTGATGAAAGAGTTCTACTTTATGTTTTTGAATGTTTGCATTTACCCAAGCTAAACGCAATAGTGTTTCATCTACTTCCACGCCAAACGCTTCACATTGCTTTTCGTTAAGCTGGTTTAATACAGCCGTCAAAAGGTTACCAGAGCCTATTACAGGATCAAGCAATGTAAGATGTTCAGTTTTTTTCATAAACTTTTGAACAAGATAGCCCGTAAATAAAGCAACAGCATCAGGAGTCATCGCATGATGCGGCTGTACTGCTTCTTTCATGCCTTTTAGCACAGCAAGTTGAAATGCCTTCCGCAATTCTTCCTTGCCATATTCAGCAAGATTAACCTTTTTATATTCTTCTGTTAATGCATTTATAAGCTCTTTTGGATATTCTTTAGGAATCTCTTGAAAGAATAGATTTTCTCCTGTTTCAACGAGAGCGTCTAAATAAGGGAGATCAAGCCCATCCTTGATTCTCGTTGCTGTATTATCCATTACTATAAACATCTTTTCTACATCTTTAAAAGTACTCATAACCGCGTCCTCCTATGTTTGCACAGGAAACATTTTAACAAATGAAGTGCATGATACACAATCTAAAGGTTTAAAGCGTGTTTTTGTAAACTTTGTTTGTTTTTGAAAGTAGTTAATTTTCCGTTGCAGGACTCGCTTTCCGCAGGGTGTGCGTTAAGCACATTCGTCGCCTTGCGACACTGAACGGTCTCACCTGTCCCACTCAGCCTGCTGGAGTCTCGTCCTTTCACTCCAATTAACTTTTCATTGAAGCACTTTGTGATACCTTCTCAGTAGCAACAATCTCTAAGAAAGGCTGTTTTCTTAAGATTGTTGCTTTTGTTTTTTCTAATCTCATCATTTGCAAGTTGATAGGAGCGCAAGGTTGTCGACTCCTACGGAACGAGCGGTCAGGTGGAGACTCCTAATGGCGTAAAGCGGCAGGAGGCTCACCGTTCGCCCCGTGGAAAGCGAGCAACCTGGAGCGGATATCAACTACTTTCAAGAACAACGATTATAAAAAAACGATTATAAAAAATCTCCGGTACAGACGTTGCACCGGAGATGACTGACTTGTTTATTTTGCAGCTTTAGCAGCTTCAATCGCTGCTTCATAATTTGGATGACTCGTTACTTCATCTACATATTCAACATATGTAATCTTGTCCGAGCTGTCGATAACGAACACAGATCGAGCAAGAAGACGAAGCTCTTCAATTGCAACACCATAAGCTTTACCAAATGAAAGATCACGGTGATCAGATAATGTTTGAACATTTTCAATACCTGCTGCAGCACACCATCTTTTTTGTGCAAATGGCAAATCTACAGAGATTGTTAATACTTTAACATTCCCAAGCTTTGATGCTTCTTCGTTAAAACGGCGAACTTCTGCGTCGCATACACCTGTATCAACTGAAGGTACAGCTGCAATTAGTCTTACACTTCCTTTTGAATCTGCCAAAGTAACTTCTGACATATCATTTGCAAGAACTTTAAAATCTGGAGCTTGATCCCCTGCTTTTAACTGGTTTCCTAATAAAGTGACTGGTTTATCTTTAAATGTTACGCTCATGATCGATAACTCCTCCTTTAAATTTATGTACTTCCTTATTCATCTTAAAACATCACAGAAGAAAAAGCTAACAAGATGTTAGCTTTGATTAAAACTCATTTGTTTGTGTGTTTACAGAACCTTTTGGCTTATTCTTATTCATTAAATGCTGCAGCTTGTCAATAACACCCGGAGCTAAGTCTAAAATTCTTTCATATAGATGCGTACTGTTGTCTAGGTGAATGGTTTTTATTCCTGTATTGCTTACAACAAGGAATGCGATTGGAGTGATTGAAACTCCTCCTCCGCTTCCTCCTCCAAAAGGCATTTCTTTTGCACCGTTCGATGAACCTTGCTGAGAGCCTTGAGAAGATTGTTTAGATTCTTGCTGATTTCCGAATTCACTTCCTCCAGCTGCAAATCCAAATCCAACTTTTGAAACGGTAAGGATCACACTGCCGTCAGGAGTTTCAACAGGGTCTCCGATGATCGTATTTACATCAATCATTTCTTTGAGATTTTCCATAGCGGTTTTCATTAAACCCTGGATTGGATGTTCACTCATTTTTACACTCCTCCAGTCATATATTCAGAATTTACCTGAGATGAACGCCTTGAACTTCGCCAAGACTTCAATATTTTTAACATAACGACAATAGCATGCCCTATTTTAAAAGAAACCATACAGGATAGCCTTGTTTCACTGTGCATTCCCTGAAAAACGGGAACTACAGAAATTGTTGGGTTTCCTTTTAAACGAAAAAAGGTATTGATCAGCTGCAAGACGACCCCTTTAATTCCCCATACTGTTCCAGCTGCAACTGCGGATGACGAAGCCTCACCAAGACCGATAGCGCTATGCCACTCAAGCTGTGAAATGTTTATCTTCTTTAAGAATTGTGCAAGGATGAGGTACAGGTTCTGGACATGTTTTAAAGTTTTCTGAAACGATTCATATTGATATTTTATTTTTTTAAATGTAATTTTCTTTTTCTTCTCTTTCTTCTGCCCCATACTGGTTTGCTTTTCTTCTCTTATCTTTACTGAATGGTCTTCTGCATCAATTTGTACAATCGGTATATGTAAATTGTATTTGATAACTCGATACATACGCAGCGTGATCCGTATATCACTGTTATCGTTGCGATGAACAAGATGAAGCGCTACATTCAGCGTTGAGAACATCAAGATGATAAAGATGAATAAAAAAATGCCTAAAATGATTAAGATCCATTCCATAAAAGCTCTTCCCTTCTGTTTTTTCATTATAGGCAAGTGACATTTAATCTAAACGTAATAGAATGTCTGATACAATATAATAGGAATCAATATTTTTAAGACCGAACACAATATGTGGAGAATCATTTAAAGGAGGAATGGAAGATGCCAGAAAGAAATAAGATTTTCTTTTTCTATAAAAAAGAAGAGTCTATTCTCGAAAAAGCTGAAGGGTTAAAAGCTTTAGCCGAAAGAGAAGGGTTTGAAGTTGTGGAAGATGAAAGAGAAGCCAATATTATTGCGAGTATAGGCGGTGACGGTTCGTTTTTGCAGGCAGTACGAAAAACGGGGTTTAGAGAAGATTGTTTATACGTTGGAGTAAGTACACTTGATTCGGAATTTTATTGTGACTTTCATATCGACGATCAAGCAGGCATGATAGAAGCAATGAAAAACGAACAGATCGAAGTTCGTAAGTATCCGGCACTTTCCGTTACGATAGATGGACAAGGTTCTTTTTACTGCCTGAATGAATGTTCACTTCGTTCCTCTATCATTAGAACACTTGAGATCGATGTTTTTATTGATGATCTTTATTTTGAGACTTTCCGCGGCGACGGTTTGATCATATCCACCCCAACTGGAAGTACAGCTTATAATAAATCAGTAAACGGTGCTGTAGTGGATCCAATGCTGGCATGCTATCAGATCAGTGAGCTTGCTTCTTTAAATAATAATCAGTATCGTACGCTCGGCTCTTCCTTTATTTTGAGTGATAACCGAAAAATGTCCTTAAAGATTAAACATGATAACTCCCATTATCCGATTATCGGAATGGATAACGAAGCGATGAGTATTAAACATTGTGAGAGCCTAAGCTTTGAACTTACAGAGAAAAGAATTAAAACGGTAAAACTAAAAGACAATTCATTCTGGCATAAAGTGAAAAGAAGCTTCTTATAGAGCTCCAAACGAATTTGTTTTAGCTTAAATACCATATAAAAGCAGGTTTCCTTTTAGGAACCTGCTTTTTATATCGATATAGTTAGCTTATTCAAGGCCAAAATTGAACTTATGAGCCTTTAAATTTTTTTATGAACCTTCATAACTTTTTATGGTCCTTCAACAATATTTTATGGGCCTTCAAATAAATTTATAGGCTTTTCGACAAGGTTGGCAAACTATTCTTAGTTAAAAACTACAAACTGCATGGGCATGCAGGCTGTTTCTTATTCAGATGGTACTTTTTTTGAAGAATGGCTGAATGCGATTTCACCATCTACCATTGTGTAAACTACTTCTGCATTCAATAAATCATCGATAGGCACTGTAAAGAGATCACGGTCATATACCGTAAAATCTGCCGCATATCCTTCTTTAATGTATCCTCTATAATGTTCTTGACTTATAGCTTCAGCACTACCATATGTGTATAAACCAATCGCCTCATGTCTTGTAAGCTTTTGCTCTGGAACATACCCTTCATGGTCTTCACCAGGTTTTCTTCTTGTAATAGCTGCATAGATGCCTAGCAGTGGATCTACGGGTTCTATTGGAGCATCTGATCCTCCCGCACAAATAATACCTTCATCCAATAAGGTTCTAAAAGCATAAGCATATGGAATTCTATCGGTACCGAGACGCTCAATCAGCCACGGGAAATCGGATGCAACAAAACTAGGCTGAACATCTAAAATAACGGACATCTTCTTCATCTCTTCAATTAAATAATCTGATACTAAACCTGCATGAATTAAACGGTCTCTGCCCCCAGAAGGCGGACATTTCTTAATGGCTTCAATCGTTTTCTGAAGTGCCATATCACCGATGGTGTGAACCGCAATATTCATCTCTTCTTTCCGTGCTTTTTGTATCAGGTTTAATAGTTCATCGTCTTCATGAATATAGACACCAGAGGTTTCGGGAGCATCATTATAAGGATGAGAAAGCCATGCTGTTCGTCCTCCAAAAGCTCCATCCCCGAAAATCTTCATGGCTCCATATTCTACAAATGGCAGCTGATAACCAGGTTTAACCTTCTTAAAATCATCAAGTGCCTCATGATGAACAAGTAAATGGGCTTTAAACCTTACATCATCTTCTTCAAAAACTTTTTTGAAAGCTTTTAATGGCCGCTCAACATATCCATAATAACTGAGATCTTCCGTATGCCCACCGGTTAACCCTAATGAGAGAAGATATTCAACAGATGTTTTTAAAGCTTTGTTCAAATAGTCCTGCGAAACTTCAGGTACAGCTTTTTTTACTAGTTCAGCTGCACTATCATGCAATAAACCAGTAGGTTCCCCGTCAGCATCCCTTTTAATAATACCACCCGCCGGATCAGGTGTTTCGTTCGTAATGCCAGCTAATTCAAGAGCTTTTGAATTCGCCAAAAATGCATGACGGCACACTCTTGATAATAAGACCGGTCGTCCATCTGCAATAGCATCTAATTCGAGCTTGTGAAAAATTTTTCGGTCGATAAAATTGTTCTCGTTCCATCCCTCTCCAAGGAGCCACTCATCTTTATCCAAGGTTTGGGCTTTTTCTTTAAGCGCTTTTTCCATTTCTTCTGCAGAAGTCATTTCTGAGAGGTCTAACCTTATAAGCTTTTCACCATGGCCGATGAGATGGAGATGACTGTCCACAAATCCGGGAAACATCACATTGCCTGCTAAATCGACAGTTTTAGAAATTTCGCTGCCATACAAATCATGCAGCTCATTCTTTGTTCCTGTTTTTACAATTTTCCCTGCTTCTACATATACTGCCTCACATTGATCATTTTCACTGACCATTGTATATATGGTTCCGTTGTGAAACAAAGTACCCACTATACTACCACCTTTGTGCATTTGCTTTTTAGTATTATAACGGTTTTCAAAATAAAAAGCAGACAATAGCCTGCTTTTTTCAAGTTTATCTCGTTTTCGATGCTTCTAACTGACGAAGCTCGATACGCCGAATCTTTCCTGAAGTCGTTTTCGGAAGATCGCTCACATACTCAATCAAGCGTGGATATTTATAAGGTGCTGTAAGCTGTTTAACATGCTCCTGCAATTCTGGTGTTAAAGCTTCTTTGCTCGCCGATTCATCTCTTAAGACTACAAATGCTTTTACAATATGTCCTCTAATTTCATCAGGACTTGCCACAACCGCACACTCTTTAACCGCTGGGTGTTTTACAAGGGCGTCTTCAACTTCAAATGGACCAATCGTATAGCCTGATGAAATAATGATGTCATCTCCTCTTCCTTCAAACCAGAAGTACCCATCATCATCTTTCTTCGCTTTATCCCCTGTAACGTAATAATCTCCTCTAAATGCCATTAATGTTCGATCTTGATCTTTATAATACTCTTTAAAAAGTGCTGGACAGTTTTTGTGGACGGCGATGTCACCAACTTCACCAGCCTTTACTGGATTACCATTCTCATCAATGATTTCAACATCATTTCCAGGTGTTGGCTTACCCATCGATCCTGGTTTAATTTCCATGCCTTCCATGGTACCAACTAGCAAAGTATTTTCCGTTTGGCCATAACCGTCACGGACTTTAATATGGAAATACTTTTCAAATGTATCGATTACCTCTCGATTTAGTGGTTCTCCTGCGGAAACGGCACTTCTTAACTGAGGTAAACGATACTGATCGAGGTTGTCCACTTTTGCCATTAATCGATATTCTGTCGGGGTGCAGCATAAAACAGAAACCTGTTCGTTCTCTAGTAGCGTTAAATATTTTTGAGGATCAAATTTCCCTTGATAGACAAATCCTGCAGCACCTGTACCCAGAGTCGAAAGAAATGGACTCCAAATCCATTTTTGCCAGCCAGGTCCTGCCGTAGCCCAGACCTTATCGGATTCAGAAATATTTAACCAGCTTTTAGCTGCAGTACGGATATGTGCATATGCCCATCCATGTGTATGTACAACACCTTTAGGCTGTCCTGTTGTCCCTGATGTATAGGATAAAAAAGCCATATCATCCTTAGAAGTTTCAGGCGCTTTGTAGGAAACGCTTACATTTTCTGTTATCGCATTTAAACTTAACCAATTTTCCGTGTCACCGTTAGCGCTTATTTTGTATGTAAGGGTTGGAAGAGTGTCTTTTATTTCGTTTACCTGTTCTGTGTACTGATGGTCTGCAATTATTGCTTTTGCTTCACTATGCTGAACACGGTAGCTCAAGTCTTTAGCTCTAAGCATTTCCGAACATGGGATAACGGTGATGCCTGCTTTTAAACACGCAATATAAACAGCGTATGTCTCAATTAACCGCGGCATAATAACAAGAACGCGATCACCCTTGGCTAAACCCAATTCCTCAAGTGAATTAGCAATTTGGTTTGATCGTTCAATTAATTTTTTATAGGTTATGGTCTGTCTTTCATTGTCTTCGTTCATCCAGATTAGAGCAAATTTTTCGGGGTTCTCTGTGTATTTTTCAATTTCCTCTGTTAAATTGTAGATACTTGGAGCTGCCAAATTCATTTTAACATCCACCCTTTCGATATCATCATGTTGACTACAATTAACATTATAATATATTTTAGAAAATTTTTAAAATTTCGTCAGCAAATAATAACAAATTAAAAAGGAGCGGGGACAACCCGCTCCGTTAGCCATTTATTATTTATTTTTTGTATCCACCTAGAGCTTGAGCTACTAGACGCTTAGTGATTTCTCCACCTACAGATCCGTTAGCACGAGAAGTTGAATCTGGTCCAAGGTTTACACCGAATTCAGAAGCGATTTCATATTTCATTTGGTCAACAGCTTGTTGTGCACCTGGCACTACTAATTGGTTGCTTTGGTTTGCCATTTTGTTTCACCTCCTTTGTACTAATAATGTGTGACGAAATGGCCGTTTCAATTCTTGGAAATTGTTGTGAGTATTGCCATTTCATAAGGTTTTGTCAATAATAAAAGCCTGCACCAAAAATGTGCAGGCTTTTATTAGAACAAATCTTCAAATGTATTTTCAGTTGTCTTGCCTTCTTCAAGAATGATGGTTTCCACATTCTGAACGGCTTCTTCAACGAGTTCTTCAAGGTTTTCGATATTTTGTTCAAACCGTATGGCCTTTTCACGCTTTGGCTTTGTTTTTGGAGCAGATGGCAAAAAGATTGTGCAACAGTCTTCGTATGGACGAATCGAGATATCATAAGTTCCGATCTTATGGGAGATATTCATGATTTCCTGCTTATCCATCGTGATAACAGGACGCAGAATCGGCATGTTTGTTACTTCGTTTATCGCGTACATGCTGTGCATCGTCTGGCTGGCTACCTGTCCCAAATTTTCTCCGTTCGCAATCGCCATTGCATGGTTATTTTCAGCGAGCTTTTCCGTAATTCTCAACATTACACGTCTCATGATGGTCATGCTGTAGCTAGCAGGAATTTTGTCTTTAATCGTTTGCTGAATCGTTGTAAACGGAACGATATGAAGTTTGATCTTCCCTCCGCTATAGCGTGTCAGTTCCTGTGTAAGATCAACAACTTTTTGTTTAGCGCGTTCACTTGTAAACGGTGGGCTGTGAAAATGAACTCCTTCAATGCGGACTCCGCGTTTCATTGTTAGATATCCTGCAACAGGACTGTCAATTCCGCCAGAAAGCATGAGCATTGCTTTTCCTCCAACACCTATCGGCAGACCGCCAGCACCCTCAAAAGTCTGGCAGCTGATGTACGTCCCTGTATCTTTAACTTCTACTTTCACATTTACATCAGGATTATGAACATCAACTGTAAGGCCATCTGTATGCTCTAAAAGATAACCGCCTACTTCACGGTTAAGCTGCATGGAGTTTACAGGAAAGGATTTTAATGAACGCTTTCCTGTTACTTTAAAAGTCCCTTTTTGAATCATCGCTTCTTTAAGTGCAAGTAAAGCTGCTTTTTGGATTTCTGCTAAATCATTTTCTGCTCTAAGTGCAAGGCTGATCGAGTGAATACCAAAGATGTCCTGAAGTGCTTTTACAACAGGCTCATGTGGCTCGCCATTCAATTCAACAACAATTTGGTCAAATAATTTAGCCATTTTAAGTTTGTCATATTGACGTAGCTTTCTTTTTACAGTGACAAATAATTGGGATTCGAAATGTCTTCTGTTCTTCCCTTTTAGAGATAATTCTCCATAACGTACTACTAAATGATCATAAAGCATTTATATTACCTCATTACCTTTTTAAAATTTAAAATTTCTTCTTCCAATACTTTTAAAGTGTTTTTTGCCTCTTCTAATGTGTTGTCGTACGATGTGCTGATACGAATCGCAGTCGAGGCGCGTCGTTCGTCAAGACCCATTTCCAATAGGATCCTGCTTGCTCCTCCTTGTTTCGAAGAACATGCCGACCTTGTCGAAACAAATATATTCCTTTTATCAAGTGCGTGAATCAGCACCTCTGGTTTAATGCCTTCTACAGAAAAATTAACAATATGAGGAGCTGAATGTTTCTCTGGTGTATTGAGCTCTACCCCTTCTATATTTTTCAAACCTTCTGTAAATACTTGCTTTACTTCCAGCATCTTTTCTTTTTTAATGCGCATCTCATCCAGAGTCAACCGTAAAGCCTTTGCCATGGATGCAATTCCAGCCACATTCTCTGTTCCTGCACGCTTTCGATATTCTTGTTCACCGCCTGTAAAAAGGGCAGATAGAGTTACACCATTTTTGATATAGAGCAAACCCGTGCCCTTCAAGCCGTGTATTTTATGAGCAGAAATGGTGCAAAGGTCTATTCCCCATTCTTTTAACTGCAGAGGAACTTTCCCGATTCCTTGTACATTATCGACATGGAAAAAGATCTTTTTATGTTCTTTTAAAATCTTACCGATTTCTTCAATAGGCTGAATCGTTCCGGTCTCATTATTTACATGAAGCATCGAAACGAGAACTGTCTCTGGGCGTAATGCTTCCTTTAGATCTTCTATTGAAACCACACCTGCCTCATCTACTGGCAAATAAGTTACTTCAAAGCCCTGTGTTTCTAAGTATTGAAATGACTCATAAGATGATGCATGTTCTACCGCTGTAGTAATTAGATGTTTTCCGCGGTTCTGATGCTGAAAAGCTATTCCTTTTATAGCAATATTGTTACCCTCGGTTCCACCTGAGGTGAAAACAATTTCAGATGGCTGCACATCTAATAAAGCTGAAATCGATTTTCTTGCAGCTGTAAGCAGATTCTCCGCTTCTCCCCCTTTAGAATGGAGTGAAGATGGATTAGCAAAATATTTTTCAGAAACCGTTAAAAAGGTATCAAGCACTTCTTTATAGGGCTTCGTCGTGGCACTATTATCGAGATAAATCATCGTTGAATCCTCCAATTAAAACATACCGTCCCCAAATGCACATTACAATATCATATCATAATTCAAACACCGTGGCATCTATGCAAATCCTACTAAATAGTCTTTGCAATAGGGTAAAATTCACTCTTTTACAACAGTAAAAAAACTGCAGGAAATAGATCCTGACAGTTCTTATACATGTGATTTCATATTGATTTCCATTTCTTTTAGTATTCCTGGCTGCACACTTTCGATCGCCGAAGCAGCAATCTGAAGTGCGTCATCATACTGATAGTTTCGGAACGCAATTTCAGCTTCAATCAATCTTATGGAAACCGTTTGATATGAACTTCTAAATCTGTTTCCATATTGAATAAGTTTTTCTGCCAGGAATGCATTCTCGATCATTTGAGACGTTTCTTCATATCCTTCGTTCACAGCATCATGAGCCTTATTTAGTACATAGGATACATCAGACATTTCCAAAGGCTTTTCATCCAGCTTTTTTGAAACTTCTATGATGTATTCTTCTGCTTTACCAATCGTAATTAGATAATGTTCCGGAAGACCAGGAAGATTGCTTTTTTGAACCATTCGTCTTGCTTCAAGAAGCTTTCTTCTTAATTCTTTAAGACTCTGCTTTGTCTCTAATTCATCTTTTCTCAGATTATGAAGCATCTCTTCATACACCTTTTGAGAACGCTGCAGTTCTTCCATTTGTTTCTGCATTTCTTCCATCATTTCGCGAATAACAGAAAAGGACTCTTTTTTCTCATCGATTGATTCTTGAATAATAATGAATCGGCTTTGCAGCTTGTGGAAAAGCTTTTCAATTTTCTTTTGCATATCCGCTTCATTCTGTTCAATTAAATAAGTGGAAGAAACAACTTCTGTTTCCACTTTAAGATTTTCAATCCGTTCCTGCAGATTCTGAATGTTAGATGTAAAGATTTCTCTCTCTTTCATAACAAACTGTTTGGAATGAACTTCATTTTCAAGCATTTCATAAAGCTGATCCATTTTCTGAATAAGCTCGTCCATATCTTTTTGAGCTGACTCTAGTTCCAATTCAAACACTTTATTTAATGCTGTTTCATTTAATTCTTTTAAAGAGGAGATCTCTTTTTCAATTCCAATGTGATGCAGTACATACCCTTGCTGTTCCATCTCAACAAAGCCTGCACTAAGCTCTTTTAAAGATACTGGTATGTCAGATTGCAAGATAACAAGTAGCTCAGGAACACCTTGCATCTTGGTCTTGCACTCAGATATGCGGTTTAAACTTTCAACAAGTTTTTGTCTCGCTTCGAGATGGCTGCCTTGAACCGTAAGTGCTTCAAAATTCTCAAACAGTGATTTAATTTCATCTAATTCTTTATCAAAAAGCGTCGCTGTTTGTCCAAGAGCGCGAATATGTGTTAAATAATACTTTTTTGTCTCCTGAAGCTTTTCTTTCGCTTCTACGATTTCTTCCCTATTAAGTTCTTCACTCGTCACCAATTCATTGATTTCAGAAGTTATTTCTTTCATTCTGGTATCCATGCCTTCTAGTGCGTTATTTACACTACTCAAAATGGTGCGTGCTTTTTTAAAACGATATTTGTCCGTATACTCTTCTGCATCAAACAGGTCTTCTTCTAAATTTGGAAGGTGGGTCGTAACCATCTCATCCCATTCCTGACGCCACATTTCAAACTTTTCTTCCGTTTCCCCGATCATCGCCATTCCCTTAACTTTTGATATTTCTTCTGTTAATGGACGGTTCATAATTTGCATTTTCCATGCTTCCAAGCGGTCGATTTCTTTATATATTCTTCGGCGCGACATGGTACCGTAAAGGATTAATGCTAGGAATGTAACTATGGCAATGACTATGTATATCATTAGAGGCACCCCTTCTACTGTTCTATTTCTTTAATTCCCTGTATTATGTATTAATAATTTCATTTTTTATTTAATAGGTTTATTTGTGTATAAAATTGCAGTTTAATGCTTTTATGATAACATGTAAACACACATTTGACGCAAAAAAATTGCATAATTTGATAAATTTTTTCCAAATTAATGAAGATTTTGTCGAAAGGAGGAGGAAAAAGGTTGTATTATGATGGACACGTCCATACTCCGTTTTGTCCGCATGGGTCTGATAACTCATTCGAAAAGTATATTGAAAGAGCTATATCTCTAGGTATAAAAGGGATCTCGTTTACCGAACATGCCCCGTTACCTAAAAATTTTGCTGATCCTGCTCCTGCTAAAGACAGTGCCATGCTGTATTCAGATCTGACTCATTATTTTCAAAAGCTGCAGGAAGTAAAAAAGACTTACCAAAAATTCATTACGATTAAATCAGGTTTGGAAATTGACTATATTGAGGGATATGAACTGGAAACAGAACAATTGCTTCGTGAAGTCTGGCCAGAACTGGACGATGCCATACTTTCTGTTCACTTTCTGCAGATCGAGGGAAAACATTTTTGCATGGATTATGACGAGAAGGTTTTTGAAGAGATGATCAGGAAATCGGGCAGTTTAGCATCTGTTTATAAACAGTATTTTTCTGCGGTTGAAAAGTCGGTTAAACACTCATTTGGAAACTTTCAGCCGCTTAGAATCGGTCATATAACCCTAGCTAAAAAGTTTCAGAAGCTGTTCCCAGCAGATTTCGGTATCGAAGAAGATATAAATAATATTCTGCTTGAAATCTCTGAACGCGGAATGTCTCTAGACTATAATGGTGCCGGTGTTGTTAAACCTTTTTGTGGTGAACCGTATCCCCCAAGCTGGATTATAAAAGAAGCACAAAAAAGAAAAATCCCTCTCGTATACGGGTCAGACGCCCATAGCGCTAAGGGACTCGGTCAAGGATTTCAACAGCTAGACCCATATGCAACATTAACTTCCCCACTTCTCTTGGATAGAGCCAAATAATGGCGCTTGGACAGCAGACAACAGTGGATTTTTTCTTTCGGTCTGACAGACGCACTTATCAAACCAATTAATCATCCACTTTTTGTATGGTTTAATGAACGTCTCCGTTTCAGCTGAAATCTGATAGACTTCAGATAAATACAAAGGATGTAAAAATGGCAGCATCATCATATCTTTGAATTGAATCGTCAAAAAATCTATCGGCTGTTTCCGGAACTCCTTTTTCTTCATACCTTTTTCAAACATCGTTTGCAAAAAATATTTTTCTTTTAAAAGGTAGGTCGACATTAGCTCTCGAACAAGAGTTGAATCAAGCGTCATCTCTCGATAGACGAATCGAGCAAGTGGCAGGTTCTTTTGCTGGTAAACCAATAGCGTCTCAACAAGTTCAATAAAACTGCCTTTAACGGATGAAGAGCTCGAGGTATGATAAACGATCTCGATTCTTCTGATATATCCTTCAAAAAATGAAGTGATCAGTTCTTCAAGCAACCCCTTTTTACCGCCAAAGTGATATGAGATAAGCGCAAGGTTCACATCTGCTTTTTTTGCGATCTGCCTTACAGTCGTACCTTTAAACCCTTGGCTTGTAAAAAGATAAATGGCTGCTTCAGCAATTTTAAGCTTCGTTTCTGCTCGATCTCTCTTCATTTTTTTCACCTTCCTTCCTTAATGTATAAAATTCTTGGGCGGAAGACATAAACCTTTAATAATCGCTCGACAAATAAGGGCTCAAGGGTGTATAGTTCAACATAATTTGATAGGATAGAATAAACAATTTATCAGGTTTGGAGGAATCTTGATGTTTTCCGTTCAACAATATAGTACAGACCGAAATAAAGCTTATGATCTTTTATGCAAACAGCTATCAGCACTTCTTGAAGGCGAAACGAATGCAACAGCAAATCTTGCTAATGCTTCTGCTTTATTGAATCAATTCTTAGATCGAGTAAACTGGGTTGGGTTCTACACATTTGAAGAAGAGTCTAACCAGCTTGTCTTAGGACCTTTTCAAGGACTTCCGGCTTGTGTAAGAATCCCTTTAGGAAAAGGTGTTTGTGGTACTTCTGCTCAGAATCAAGAAACGCTTGTCGTTAAAGATGTACATGAATTTCCTGGACACATCGCATGCGATGCAGCGTCTCAATCCGAAATCGTCGTTCCACTTGTGAAAAATGGGAAACTTTTAGGGGTTTTAGATATCGACAGCCCTGAAAAAGAAAGATTCGATGAAGTGGATCGAGAGAATCTAGAGAAATTCTCAGCTATTCTGCTTCAATACATTTAACCAAATAAGAAGGGGCTGACTTGAATGGCATTTAAATGCCTTATTCTTGTCAGCCCCTTCTTGATTAAATTAACTTCTTTTACGGTACATGTTTCTTTATCCATTACACTTTTGCCGATAAAATGAGGCTTTCCGCCTGAAAACTCTTCATTTCCACCGAAAGATTGTTAACTTTCGCCGATAGACGGCATGAATCCGCCGATTAATAATCATTTTCGCCCCATCATTAATCTTTTCAAATCAGATTCTATTCAATGCCTGTTCCAGGTCACTCCAGATATCTTCCCAAGCTTCCAATCCAACGGATAAGCGAAGAAGCTGATCAGTAATCCCCATTTGCTTTCTGTTTTCCTTAGGAACCACCGCATGTGTCATGGTTGCCGGGTGCTGAATCAACGTTTCAGCGTCACCAAGACTAACCGCAATTTTTATCATTTGTAATGAATTCATAAACGATTGGGCGGCTGCTTTGTCTCCTTTAATCTGAAAGCTGATCAGTCCTCCTGCATTTTTCATCTGTTTATTCGCCAGTTCGTATTGAGGGAACTCAAGGTCACCAGGGAAAAGTATCTTTTCAACTGCTGGATGTTCTTTAAGCAATTCTGCAAGCTTTTTTGCATTTTCACAATGCCGGTCCATTCGAACAGGCAATGTTTTTATACCGCGCAGCAGCAGCCATGCATCAAATGGAGACATGATACCTCCAATATCTTTTTGCGTTGTCATGGCAAGATGACTCATAAGCTCATTGCTTCCTACTGCCAGACCGCCTATAACATCACCATGGCCGCATAAATATTTGGTTGCGCTATGAATGACAACATCACAGCCTAATTCAAGCGGTCGCTGCAAGTATGGCGAAGAAAATGTATTATCTACTACAACAGGTATACTGTATTCTTTTGCGACTCTTGCTACCATCTCAATATCCACAAGCTTCATTGTCGGATTGATTGGTGACTCTATATAAATGACAGTTGTATGATCCGTAATAGCCGATCGCAGTGAATCTTCATCATTCATGGAGTGAAAATCATGTGTAATGTGATATTTTTCTTCCATTAACTGCAACAGACCGAACGTACAGCCATATACACCTTCTGAACAAAGAATATGATCCCCCGTCTTAGTAAGACCAAGTAAAATAGCTGATACTGCTGCCATTCCCGATCCAAAAGCCAGGCCCTTCTCACCTTTTTCCATGGAAGCAATGCGTTCTTCAAGCATCGCAACAGTTGGATTGCTTAACCGTGAATAGATGTATCCTTCTTGCTCACCAGCAAAACGGCTCGCCCCAGTTTCAGCAGTATCAAACACAAATGTAGAGGTCTGAAATATTGGAGGAGACAAACTCCCATTGTGCTGCAAAGCATTGTATCCTTTGTGAATTACTTCTGTTTCAAAGCGTTTTGTATCCATTTCAACTTCTCCTTTTAGGGACGATTTAAAAATGTAAGCGCTTTCCTAATAATTATCATATATGATTGAGTACTTTTTTACAAATTGTCCTCTTATATTTTGTGTTTATAACGTGCTTGGTTGACACAAGGGTCAAAAAAAGTATATACTGTTCTTTGTGTAAAATAAGTAGCACTGTGCCCATCAACAGTTATTATTTTGTACCTTGATTCTTGATATCGAGGAACACCGTGTAGCTTCATGGCTGCTGAAGTGAAAGTGTTTTTCATACAAAATAAGCTCTTGAAAAGGTCATAGTCACTGTATTGTTTTAACACAAAACAAACAAGTGAAGGAGGAGTCATTAATGGCTCGTTATACAGGTTCAACATGGAAAGTTTCCCGTCGTCTTGGAATTTCTCTAAGCGGAACAGGAAAAGAATTATCTAAGCGTCCTTACGCTCCAGGACAACATGGTCCTACTCAACGTAAGAAAATCTCTGAATATGGTTTACAACTACAAGAGAAGCAAAAGCTTCGTTTCATGTACGGTGTAAATGAGCGTCAATTCCGCCGCATTTTCAATGATGCTGGTAAAATGCCTGGTATCCATGGTGAAAACTTCATGGCTCTATTAGAAGCTCGTTTAGATAACGTTGTTTACCGTCTTGGTCTTGCTCGCACTCGCCGTGCAGCTCGTCAGTTAGTAAACCACGGTCACATCACAGTTAACGGAAAGCGTGTTGATATCGCTTCTTACCGTCTATCTGCTGGAGATGTAATCGGTGTTCGTGAAAAGTCACGCAACCTTTCTGCTGTTAAAGAAGCAATCGAAGTAAACAACTTCGTACCTGACTTCTTAACTTTTGACGAAAACAAATTGGAAGGTTCTTTCACTCGCTTACCAGAGCGTTCTGAACTTCCAGCTGAGATCACAGAACAACTTATCGTTGAATACTATTCTCGTTAAGAGTTTAAAAACCCTGACACCTTTATTGGTTTCAGGGTTTTTCTTTTTTCGAGGTCTTTTCGTTGTTGCTCTTCGATAGTAGTTGATTTCCGCTTCAGGTTGCTCGCTTTCCATGGGGCGTGCGGTGAGCCTCCTGCCGCTTTGCGCCATTAGGAGTCTTCACCTGACCGCTCGTCCCATAGGAGTCTCGCACCTTACGCTCCAATCAACTTGCATAAGAAGAAAAAAACAGCAAAAAGCAGTTTTTAGAAGAGCCTGTTTTCGGACATCTAAAGGTAATTGGAAGTTGTCGATTTCCGCTCCAAGCTGCTCGCTTTCTGCGGGGCGTGCGGTGAGCCTCCCTTTCGCTTTGCGCTGCCGGGGTCTCACCTGTCCCGTTGATCCCGCCGGAGTCTCACACCTTGCACTCCAATCAACTCTTCAAAGAAGTTTTAGCATAAAAGAATACATTTAGAAAAGCCGTCTAAAAAACAGACGGCTCTTTTTTATAATATATCCTTAAACTTACTTGCTTTTATGTCTAGCTGGCGAGCTGCTGTTTCGATTCCTGTAAATTCTTCCATGGCTTGTGTAATAAGCTTTTGACTGTTTGCGATACCTAGCTGAGACCGGTGGGTTACATCACTGATTCTTTTTATTTCATTTGAAATACCTTCAATGTGCGAATTAACTTCCTGAATGGAATCCTGTACGCGGTTGGCTAATTTACGAACCTCTACTGCAACCACATTAAAGCCTCTTCCATGATCACCAGCGCGCGCTGCTTCTATAGCTGCATTTAAAGCTAATAGGTTGGTCTGAGTCGCAATTTCTCGAATCGTTTTAACAATATCCTCTATTGAAGCCGCTTGCTTTTTTAATGAAGTTAAAATTTCTAGGTTCTCAGTAGATTCATTAACAAGCTTCTCAGTAGCTGATGCTACTTCTCCGCTCTTATTGATCCCCTCTTCAGCGCGGTTAAGCAGTTCTGCCGCCATCTGTTGCAATTGAGAGACGACTTCTACCGTATTTTCTTCTCTCTCTGTTATGTCAGTTGCAATCTTAACAACAGCCATAACATTACCATCTTCATCTCTTACTGGTGTATAAGTTGCTTCCAGCCAGATCAACCGGTTTGATTTTGTAACCCTTTGTATCTTTTCCTGAAAAGTCTTTCCTTCACGCAAGCTTTTCCAAAAGGCATCATACTCTTTGCTTCTTGCAAACTCTTCTGTACAAAATTGTTTATGTAACAGACCTGGCATCTCACCCTGTTCATATTCCACGGTTTTTGCAAAATTGCTGTTAGCCCAAAGCACTTTTCCCTGCGGGGTGAATTCAATCATCGCAACCGATTTTTCGATAGCAGCAAGCACTGCACCTTCATTTAACACTTGTGTACTCGTAGTGTGATTTTTCTCCATGATCAATGCCATTTCGTTTCCCCATTTAAGTAGTTTTTATTTCTAATATTATACTATTTAGTTATTCATTACTAATTATATAGCTGATTTTGGATAAATAAAAAAACCTCTTAACAGAATTTCATTCGTTAAGAGGTTCAAGCTAGTGTTAATCTACTTCTTTTCCCATACTTTCTTGAAGGATATCAAACCATTGTTCACGTGTTAATGTGATATTTGCGGCATTGACCGCTGACTGAATCCGATTCATTTGTCCGCTGCCAACGATCGGCATTACTTGTGCCGGATGAACCAGAAGCCATGCATAAGCAACCTCATCTATCGATTCAGCACCTGTTTCTTTAGCTACTTTCTCAAGGACGTTCCTTGCTTTAAGGCTTTTTTCATCCTGTCCTTTAAAAAGTTTCCCTCCAGCTAAAGGAGACCAAGCCATTGGTTTAATATATTCTTTTTGGAGGTAGTTGATCGTGCCATCAAAGAATGGCTGTTCATGCAGCACTGATAGTTCGATCTGATTTGTCACCAATGGTCCATTGAATTCACGCTGCAGCATCTCCATTTGGGGCGGTGTGAAATTAGAAACCCCAAAGTGCCTTACTTTTCCTTCTTCTTTTAATTGATGAAAAGCTTCAGCCGTTTCGTACGGATCCATAAAAGGATCTGGACGGTGAATCAAAAGAACATCCAGATAATCTGTGTTCATCTTTTGCAAGGAATTCTCAGCAGACGAGATGATATGTTCTTTGCTTGTGTCGTAGGATTTTATCTTATGGTGAGGTCTGTTTTCCGATACCAGTTTAATCCCGCATTTTGTAACGATTTGGATCTCTTTTCTTAATGATGGTTTTAGAGCAAGAGCTTGTCCAAAGATTTCTTCACACATATAATTCCCATAAATATCTGCATGATCGAATGTCGTAATGCCTGCTTCTATACATTGCTCCATAAGATTCAGTAATTCTTCAGACGTTAAGTTCCATTCAGCTAATCGCCAGTGTCCATGAATGATTTGTGAGAAAGAAAGATCTTCTGCAATTTGAATTCTTTTCATGACCGCACATCCTTTTCCGTAAATAGAGAAGAACCCTATGTTAAAGGGTTCTTTCCACTATATATTTAGTATCTGATTAATGTGTACTTCTTCTTCCCTCTTCTGAGGATAACAAAACGGTTTTCGATTCTGTCTTTCGAATCAATCGTGTATGAGAGGTCTTGAACCTTTTCACCATTTACTGATACCGCACCGTTAGTTACGTCTTCTCTTGCCTGACGCTTAGATGGAGAAATCTTTGCTTCAACCAGAAGATCTACAATGTTCATGTCTGCTTGATTCTCTACAGAAAACGATGGAACATCTTTAAATCCTTGTTCAATTTCATTTGCTGTAAGGTCGCTAAGATTCCCGCTGAATAATGCTTCAGTAATTTTAACAGCTTGAAGGTACGCTTCTTCTCCATGAACAAGTGTTGTTACTTCACGCCCTAAAGCTTTTTGTGCTTCACGCTTTTCAGGAGCTTCAGCCATTGATTTTTCAAGTTCTGCAATCTGGTCCTGAGATAAGAATGTAAAGTATTTCAGCCAATTAATAACGTCAGCATCTGCTGCATTCACCCAGAACTGGTAGAACTCATATGGAGTCGTTTTGTCAGCATCTAACCAAATCGTACCTGATGCTGTTTTCCCAAACTTTGTGCCATCCGCTTTAGTAATCAAAGGAATCGTCAATCCAAAAGCCTTCTCTTCTTCTCCGGATCGTCTGATTAACTCCATTCCGGCCGTAATGTTGCCCCATTGATCACTTCCGCCGATCTGCAGCTTTATATCTTCTTTTTGGAAAAGATTTAAGAAGTCATATGACTGTAAAATCATGTATGAAAACTCAGTAAAAGAAATACCGCCTTCTAAACGTGAATCTACAGAATCCTTGGCAAGCATGTAGTTTATTGAGAAGTTCTTCCCTACATCACGCAAGAATTCAATCATTGTCAGCTGACTAAGCCAATCGTAGTTATTCACTGTATTTGCCGGGTTACCTTCTCTTTCAAAATCAAGAAGTCTGGAAAGCTGGCTTTTAATTTTTTCTGTCCATTGAACAACGATTTCAGCTTCGTTTAATGTTCTTTCTGTCTGTCTTCCGCTTGGATCCCCAATCAGACCTGTACCTCCCCCGACAAGAGCAAAAGGCTGATGCCCAGCTTCCTGAAATCTTTTTAATGTAAGAATCGGAAGTAAGTTACCAATATGGAGACTGTCAGCGGTAGGGTCAAATCCGCAGTAGAGCTTTACTTTCCCGCTTTCAAGTTCTTGTTCAAGTCCTTCTCGATCTGTAACCTGATTAAGAAGACCTCTAAATTCTAAGTCTTGTAAAATGTTCATCTCTTTCTTTCCTTTCTCTTTTTAATGGCATAAAAAAAGTCCCTTTCAAATTGAAAGGGACGTGATTACAATCTCGCGGTACCACCCTAATTAAAAGCTCGATAAAAAAAGCTTTTCACTTCATTTCGTAACGGTTTCTATCCGTTCCTTGCTACTTAACGGTTCACAAGGAAAGCTCCAGGAGGTAATTCACAAACTGCCTTTGTGCTGGTTTGCATCAACCACCAGCTTTCTGAAACAGGGAGACATCTGCTACTTATTCCTATCTTAGCTATATCATTATTATTGTTCTTTTATTTTTACCATATGGACGAAATTCATGTCAATCTTATAATTTCAAAAAAACTGCCCATTTTCACAATTCGACCGTATGTTATACTTATACACAGGGGGGGAGTACCAAATGATGTCTCATTTTGATGGACTTAAACAAAAATGGGAGAAATTTGTCCACTTTTTGAATGAAAAAAGTATTATTCGAACAGCACGAATTACATATAACGTTACTTGGAACATGTTTTTGATCGTTACCGTTCTTCTTGTTTTGGGTGGTGTTTTCGCAGCAGGAGTAGGAGCAGGATTCTTTGCCTCACTAGTAAAGGATGAACCCGTACGCGCTTACTCAGCTATGAAAGAAGACATCTATAATTACGAGGAAACAAGTACTGTTTATTTTGATAACGATCAATACATGGGTAAACTTCAATCAGACTTGGACAGGCAAGAAATTAAATTAAAAGACGTTTCTCCATACGTAATTAAAGCAATTATCTCTACAGAAGATCAATATTTTTATGAACATAAAGGCATAGTGCCAAAAGCGATTCTGCGTGCGATGTATGAAGAATTTTCAGGAGCCGCAATCGTAACAGGCGGAAGTACGCTGACACAGCAGTTAATAAAAAATCAGATTCTTACAAATGAAGTTTCATTTGATAGAAAAGCAAAAGAAATACTTCTAGCTATGCGACTTGAAAAAGTGTTAAAGAAAGATGAGATCCTTGAGGCATATCTCAATATCGTCCCTTATGGCCGGAATTCTTCTGGACGAAACGTGGCAGGAATACAGGCAGCATCTGAAGGTATATTTGGAGTAGAAGCTTCCAAGCTTAATCTGGCACAATCCGCTTACATAGCAGGACTTCCAAAGAACCCGTTCGTGTACACGCCTTTCAACAATGGCGGTGAGCCAAAAGAAGATATTTCAGCAGGATTAAAACGGATGAAAACTGTCCTAAACCGCATGCTATCAGCTGGCTCGATTACACAAGCTGAATACGATGAAGCGATTAAATATGACATTAAGAAAAATTTAACGACTAATAAGCAATCTTCTTTTGAAAAGTATCCGTTTTTAACCGTTGAAATACAAAAACGTACAGTTGAAGTTCTCACCAAATTAGAGGCTGAAAAAGACGGTAAAAAAGTAGAAGAACTAAGCCCTGAAGAATTAAAAGAATATAAAGACAATGCACGTACTCAAATCAGGCAAAAAGGAATTAAAATTCATACCACGATCAACCAAAAAATATATGATGAAATGCAGCAGGTAGTTAAGAATGATGGTTTATTCGGACCAGCAAATCAATATGTATACAACAATAAAGGTCAGCGAATTAAACTTGAAAAGCCTCAGCCTGAAGAAGTTGGAGCGACATTAATTGATAATAAAACTGGAAAGATAATCAGTTTTGTTGGCGGACGTGATTTTAATAGAGAACAAACGAACCACGCGACAAGCGCACCTAGACAAAACGGTTCAACGATGAAACCATTGCTTGCCTATTCATATGCGGTTGAAACAGGTAAAGTTCAGCCAGGAACAATCGTACCTGATACACCAATCGACATAAATGGTTGGAAACCTAACAACTACGATAAAGATTTCGATGGTCTAGTATCTGTTCGTCATTCACTTAAGAAATCTAGAAATATTCCTGCTATCAGATCTTATCAAAGAGTAGACCATGCGAAAGCTACTGAAAAGCTGATTCAAATGGGGGTTACTACTCTTACTAAAGGTGATAGAGCCCATACTGCAATGGCGCTTGGTGCTCTTGATATTGGGGTTACTGTTGAAGAAAACGTAAATGCTTTTTCTACATTTGCAAACAGCGGGAAATTTGTTGATGCTTATATGATTGATAGAATTGAAACAAATGACGGTGAAGTTATCTATCAGCACAAGAGTGAACCGAAACAGGTTTATAGCCCGCAGACGGCCTATCTAATGATTGATATGATGAGAGATGTACTTTCATCTGGTACTGCAGCAGGTGTACCTCGAAAACTTGCATTCCAGTCTGATTGGGCTGGCAAGACAGGAACTACCAATGAAGACAAAGATTCATGGTTTGTAGCCTCTAACCCTAATGTGACATTCGGAGTTTGGATCGGATATGACACACCTGCTGATTTAGCTGGTAACACAGGCCAAAGAAATCAGACCATATGGGCTCAGCTTATTAATGCAGCACATAAACATGCACCTCAATTAGTTGACCCAGAACAAAGATTTGCGATGCCATCAGGAATTGTGCGACGTGAAATCTGCGGAATCTCTGGCAAACTTCCATCAGATCTTTGCCGAAGTGCGGGTCTTGTGACAACTGATTTGTTCAATGCCAAGTTTACTCCTAAAGAAGTAGATGATACCTTAACAAAAGGCCGTTATGTAGTTGTCGGAGACGCAAAATATAAAGCACTGCCTACTACACCTGAAGAATTTACTAAAGAGGGTGTACTTATTAAAGAAGAGTTCTTAAAGGAACTCGGATTAGAAACACTGAATAAGCTAACTCAGAAAATTGATCTCTTGAGCAACATCGTTCCTGAGAAAGAATTAAAAGAGAATGGAAAAGTCCCTTCGCCTGTTGCAGGAGCGAAAATGTCCGATGGCGTATTATCATGGTCTGCTCATGGTGAGAATGATGTAATCGGCTACCGAATCTACCATTCAGCAGATGGCAAGTCCTTTAAGAAAATAGGTTCAGTTGCAGCAGATAAAACATCTGCGAAAGTCTCTAACGGAGTCGTCTATGTTACAGCGGTTGATATTGCTGGAAAAGAATCAGCTGCTCAGACAAAGGTTCAAGTCGGGGAAAAGAAACCGCCTGCAGAACCCGGAACTCCTCCGCCACCGCCTGGCGGAGACGGAGATAAACCAGACAAGCCACAGGACCCTCCACCGCCTCCAACTGATCCAGGCACAGGAGATCCACCTCCAGCAACGACACAAGGTAATAATAAGAAAGACAAAAAACCCTCGAATTGATTCGAGGGTTTTTGTTTTCTTTTATACTTTTAGTCTTCCATTGTTGAAAGGTCACCTGTTGGAAGATCAAGCTCCCAAGCTTTTAGTACACGGCGCATAATTTTACCGCTTCGTGTTTTAGGAAGCTTATCGCGGAATTCGATCTCACGAGGAGCCGCATGTGCTGCTAGTCCTGATTTAACAAAACTTCTAATCTCTTCAATGAGCTCGTCGTTCGGTTCATAGCCAGAACGCAAGGCGATGAATGCTTTGATAATTTCACCTCGCACAGGATCAGGTTTACCAATTACACCTGCTTCTGCTACAGCCGGATGTTCAACAAGCTTACTTTCCACTTCAAAAGGTCCTACACGTTCTCCTGAAGTCATGATCACATCGTCAATTCTACCCTGGAACCAGAAATATCCGTCTTCATCCATATAAGCTGAATCACCCGATACATACCAGCCACCAGGAGTAAAATAGGAATCATACTTTTCAGGGTTGTTCCAAATTTTGCGCATCATTGACGGCCAGCCCTTTTTAATCGCAAGGTTACCCATGCGGTAAGGAGGCAAGATATTATCTTGATCATCAATAATTGCCGCTTCAACACCAGGGAATGGTTTCCCCATTGAGCCCGGTTTAATCTCCATCGCAGGATAGTTACTGATCAATTGGCCACCAGTTTCAGTCATCCACCAGTTATCATGAATTCGAAGATTAAATACCTTCATTCCCCATCGGACGACTTCAGGGTTTAGAGGTTCTCCTACACTCAGGATATGACGCAGAGTGGACAGATCAAATTGTTTCACAACCTCATCACCAGCACCCATCAGCATACGGAAAGCTGTAGGGGCACTGTACCATACTGTTACGCCATATTTTGCAATAGTTCCATACCAGTCTTCCGGTGAAAAGCGTCCTCCTCTTATGACACTGGAAGCACCGTTCAGCCATGGTCCAAAGATGCCATAAGAAGTTCCAGTTACCCAGCCTGGGTCTGCTGTACACCAGTATACATCTTCCTCTTTTAAATCTAGAACCCATTTAGAAGTCTGATAGTGCTGCAGCATTGCGTTGTGTACATGCAGCACACCTTTCGGCTTACCTGTTGAACCTGATGTATAATGAAGGATTAATCCATCTTCACGGTCAACCCATTCAATATCGAGATCTTTAGAGGCTTTAGCCATGCGATCATAGTAACTTACATATGGACCTTCTTCTTTCACGTCTTCTCCAACAAGAATTACATGTTTTAAGTTTGGCAGTTCATTCACAGGTACACGTTCTAACAGCGAAGGAGTTGTTACCAGTACTTTCGCTTCACTGTCTTCAAGTCTGTCTCTTACCGCACCTTCCATAAATGCTTCAAAGAGCGGACCAACAATGGCTCCTAATTTGACAGAACCTAGGAATGCGAAATAAAGCTCAGGTGAACGCGGCATAAAAATAAAAACACGATCCCCTTTTTCTACTCCTAACTGGCGCAGCATGTTTCCTGCTTTATTGGACATTTCCTTCATTTCTTTAAACGTGTACTTCTCGTCCCTCTTTTGATCTGAAAAATAGAGAGCGACTTTGTTTTTTCGATGGGATGCAGCATGACGGTCAATGGCTTCATACGCCATATTTACTCGACCTGTCTTATGCCAGGAGAATTCTTTTTCAATGTCTTTCCAATCAAATGCTCCGTATGCTGCCTCATAATCTTGTAAATTAAAATCACCTTTTATTATCGGAAGCGCTTCCAGTTTCATTGCTATTTCTCCCTTCCCTATTGAATATCTCTTCAAGTATAACATATTATCAAAATTTTTTAACTTATTAGAACTATCTATAAAAAGGCTTATGAAACCCCTTACAATGCCCCGATATCATGTATAATAGAAGGTGGAAACAATCCTAGGTGGTGTAGACATGAAACACAATAAAACATATAACTGCGTAGCATTAAAAACATCTCATGGCACAATAACCGTTGAAGGACCCGTGTCAGCCGAAACACTGAAAGGTCTTTATTTTCATGAGGATCTAAAAGCGTTCAGACCAGCTAACGAGCAGAAAAAAGCGGTTACTGAAATCGCTAAGCTGGATGAAGGAAGAATTATTATCGCAAGAAATAAAGATACCGTTATCGGCTATGTTACATACGTGTATCCTGATCCTCTTGAACGATGGTCAGAGGGCAACATGGAAAATCTGCTTGAGCTTGGAGCTATTGAAGTAATACCTGATTATCGAAATTTCAAGGTTGGCAAAACACTTTTAAAAGTTTCGATGATGGATGATGCGATGGAAGATTACATCATTATCACAACTGAGTATTATTGGCATTGGGATTTAAAAGGAACGAAGCTTTCTGTTTGGGATTATCGAAAGATCATGGAAAAAATGATGAATGCAGGTGACCTGGAATATATGGCTACCGATGATCCTGAAATCAGTTCACATCCTGCAAACTGTTTAATGGTGCGTATCGGAAAGCGAATCGACATGGATAGCGTGCAGCGGTTTGATCGAATCCGTTTTAAGAATCGGTTTATGTATTAATTCTACTGAATATAGAGAGAGAATTTATTTGGGAGTGGTATATTGTGATCGTTCAAAATATGATGCAAAAGAACACAGTGACAATTCATGCGGAAGAAACGATTGGAACAGCCCTTAAACTTATGCTTGAAAAAGATGTACGTTACCTTCCTGTTGTGGATGACAGCCGCAATTTGTTGGGTCTAGTTACTGACCGGGAAGTAAAAGATGCAAGTCCATCGATTTTTCATCAAAATGAACATCCAGAAGACTTTCAGAAGCCTGTGTCCAAGATTATGAAAGATGCAGTTTTCACAGCACATCCATTGGATATTGCAGAAGAGCTCTCAACTATTTTTTACGAACATAACATTAGCTGCATTCCCGTTTTAGAAGATAACAAACTAGTAGGTTTGGTCACGGAACGTGAAATGCTTCATGCATTTATTCAATTAACAGGAACTCATCAGCCAGGCTCTCATTTGGAAGTTGCTGTACCTAACGAAGCAGGCCAGCTGGCGAAAGTTGCCAGTGTATTAAAGGATTTTCATTTAAATATCAGCTCTGTACTCGTTTACCCTTCTCATGATGAAAAAGAGAAGATCGTTGTTTTCAGAGTGGGAACAATGAACCCTCTCCCCGTGATTGAACATTTAATAGATCATGGCTATGAAGTAAAATGGCCTCCTGTTCCAGGTGAGAACAATGGCAAATGATTCTGTCTTTGTTTATTCACCAGACCTCTTAGGCTATAAATTCAATGATACCCATCCCTTCAATCAGCTTAGAGTTCAGCTGGCTTATGAACTATTAAGAGAATCAGGCTGTCTTGATGACAGCAAGATTGTCCTTCCTAGACAGGCAACAGACGAGGAAATCATGCTCATTCATGACAAAGGTTATGTGGAGGCCGTTAAAAAAGCGGGAGAAGGAAAGCTTAGTAAAGAAATCGGACTTAATTATGGACTTGGCACGGAAGATACACCGATCTTCCAAAACATGCATGAAGCAAGCAGCTGGATTGTTGGAGCTACACTTACGGCCGTCGATTGGGTCATGGAAGGTAAAGCAAAGCATGCACTCAGTTTGAGCGGAGGACTTCATCACGGGTTTAGAGGTAAAGCATCCGGTTTTTGTATCTACAATGACAGCTCAATCGCTATTGAATATATGAAGAAAAAGTATAAAGCACGTGTACTGTATGTAGATACAGATGCACATCACGGCGACGGTGTGCAATGGGCTTTTTATGACGATCCTGATGTATGCACGTTATCAATTCATGAAACGGGAAGATATTTATTCCCAGGAACAGGCTCCATTCATGAAAAAGGTGCGGGGAAAGGGTATGGCTATTCTTTTAACGTTCCTGTTGATGCCTTTACTGAAGATGATTCATTTTTAGAATGCTATGAAAAGAGCCTATGGGAAGTTGCTGACTTTTTTAAACCCGATGTTATCATCACCCAGAATGGGGCGGACGCTCACTATTATGATCCTCTAACCCACTTATCTGTTACGATGAAAACCTATGCTGAAATACCAAGAATAGCAAAAGAAGTAGCAGACAAGTACTGTGGCGGGCGCTGGATAGCAACAGGCGGAGGCGGATATGATATTTGGCGTGTCGTGCCGAGAGCATGGTCATACTTATGGTGTGTAATGAATGATCATTTACCTGCTGGTCCGATCGCAGAGGGCTGGCTTACACGCTGGGATGAAGAAGCCAAGCATCCATTGCCTCGTACATGGGAAGATGAAGCTAGCATCTATAAGCCGATTCCAAGAAAAGATGAAATCACTTCAAAAAACAGGGCAACACTTGAAAAAAGCCTGTATTCCATTCGAAAAAGCTCATAAGAAAAGGAGGTCTCCAGCTGGAGACCTCCTTTTTGAATCCTATTCAATGTCGATTGTTGATAATCGCACGTTAAAAGAAATATTCACACGTTATATTAGATAATCGCACGTTAGCGTATATTAATCGCACGTTATTTTAACAATAAGCGATTTTCGACAAAGTCTCTTATTCCCTCTGCAAAATAGCAGCATTCTTTATTAAAAAAACTGACTCAATCAGGCAGATATCTTCCTGCCTTGAGCCAGCCTTATTTTTATAGGGATTCTATAATAGATTCAACCATATCAGATGAACGTCTTGCTGCAAGTGCAGTAAATTCACCAAAGCTCGCGGGGGCTTCACCGTTCGCTTTATCCGAAATAGAACGGATAATAACAAACGGCACCTCGTTCAAGAAGCAAGCTTGAGCTACAGCTGATCCTTCCATCTCGATGCACGTTCCATTAAATGAAGTACCAAAATACTCAACTAGATCTCGATCCGCAATGAACTGATCACCGCTTAAAACTTTACCGACCTTCACTTGTGGTCCTGAAAGATTCTCAGCTGCTGCCTCTGCCAGTTTAACAAGCTTCTCATCTGCTTTGAACTCAGAATCAAAGGCGAACATAGGAATCGTTCCCTTCGGAAAATCAGGACTCAATGCAGATGCATCGATATCATGCTGCATCGCGCTTGAGGAAATAACGATGTCTCCAACTTCAAGAACAGGGTCAAGTGCACCAGCAACACCCGTGAATAGGACATGGGTAACTTGGAATCTGTCGATCAAAATCTGTGTAGTAATCGCTGCATTAACTTTACCTACACCAGATTTACACAGTACTACTTCTTTATTATGATGTGTACCTTCATAAAACTTATTTTGTGCGAAAGTGCTTTCCCCATATATATCAAGTGCTTCTTTCATATATACGATTTCTTCATCCATTGCACCGATAATACCAATTCTCAATTCTCCCACCTCATCAAATCGTCTTTACTTGGCTGTTTTAGCAAACTTTGTTGCTTTGAAAGAAGTTGATTTCCGTTCCAGATGCTCCCTTTCCGGGGGGCGTGCGGTGAGCCTCCTGGCACTCTGCGCCTTTAGGAGTCTCACCTGTCACACTCGTCCCCCAGGAGTCTCGCACCTTGTACTCCAATCAACTTTCAATGAAGAAGTAAAATGATCTCAAGCAACAATCTTTTTGAAAAAGAACCTTCTATTTTGTAGAATCTCTAAATTGAATACGATGAGGCAATACAACAGTATGTTCTTCCACCGTTTCTTTGTTCATTAACTTTGTCAGCAATCTCATGGCTACCGCTCCGATATCATACATTGGCTGTACGACTGTTGAAAGGGTTGGACGAACCATAGTCGCAAGTCTGGTGTTGTCAAATCCGATTACTTCAATATCTTCAGGAACATTCAAACCGCGATCTTGTGCGCCATGAATAACACCTAGAGCCATTTCGTCTGTTCCTACAAAAATAGCAGATGGTTTATTATCACTATCAAGGAAAGATTCAACAGCTTCAATACCAGAATCATACGTGTATTCACCAACAAAAACTTGGCTCTCATCCACTTTTTTTCCGTGCTCTTCCAACGCTTTGCGATACCCGTTAAATTTATAGTAGCCGTTAATCGGATCCTCAAGAGGTCCTGTCACCATAGCGACAGATGAGTGTCCCTTTTCCAGAAGATTTGTAACTGCTTCATAAACAGCATTTTCATAATCGATATTTACTGAAGGAACTTCTTCGTTCATGTCTACCGTTGCTGCCATTACAATCGGAACTGGAGCACGCTTGAACTCTTCTACATGCTCTTCTGTAATCTTTCCGCCCATGAACACAATTCCATCTACTTGTTTTCCAAGCAACGTGTTCAATAGATGGATTTCTTTTTCCTTGTTCTGATCAGAGTTACATAAAATAATATTGTATTTATACATCGTCGCAATATCTTCGATACCTCTTGCTAGTTCAGCAAAGAAGATACTTGAGATATCTGGGATGATAACCCCTACCGTTGTCGTTTTTTTACTTGCTAGTCCTCTTGCTACCGCGTTAGGACGATAGCCTAATCTTTCAATTGCTTCTAATACCTTTTTACGTGTAGATGGCTTTACGTTTGGGTTTCCGTTAACAACACGTGAAACCGTTGCCATAGAAACGCCTGCCTCGCGTGCCACGTCATAAATTGTTGTATTCAAAAAAAGTCCTCCTTTTTTACTGCATGTCCGACAGCTATGTAATGCTAATATCATACGATAAAGTAGTAAAGTAGGCAACGAATAGAAGCATGTTTCACGATTTATTCAATAATTGAAATGATTTTAAAAGAAAACATACCTATTTTGTTTATTTTTGGCGAAATTTGAGTTTATCATACTCTTTTTTAATGGCTGACCATAATAAATACCGGCAGCGATTATGCTGCCGGCTAGTGGAACCCTCTATACCATCTGATTGATTTTAATATAGCCTGTTTTAACAAGTTCACTAACGAACTTTTCAAACTCGTTAATGTTCATTTGCTGTGCTGCATCCGACAAAGCCACTGCAGGATCAGGGTGTACTTCTGTCATGACTCCATCAGCTCCAATGGCTAAAGCTGCTTTAGCTGCTGGGAGAAGCAGATCCTTTCTACCTGTAGAATGTGTAACATCTACGAATACAGGCAGATGTGTTTCCTGTTTTAAAATGGGAACAGCTGTTATATCAAGCGTATTTCGAGTTGCTCTTTCATAGGTACGAATCCCTCTCTCACAAAGGATGATCTGACCGTTTCCTTGGGACATGATGTACTCAGCTGAATTAATAAACTCTTCGATTGTAGCGGATAAACCTCTTTTTAATAGAATAGGCTTGTCTATTTTTCCAGCTGCTTTTAGTAATTCGTAGTTTTGCATATTCCTTGCACCGATTTGGATAATATCCAAATACTCAGAAGCCATTTCTAAATCATCTGGATGAACAATTTCACTGATGACTGCACAGTTGTATTCATCCGCAACTTTTTTTAAGATGTTCAATCCTTCAACACCAAGTCCTTGAAAATCGTATGGAGATGTACGAGGTTTAAACGCCCCGCCACGAAGAATTCTCAAGCCTTGGTCCGTTACAGCTTGGGCTACTTCTGCTGTTTGTTCATAGCTTTCTACAGCACAAGGACCGGCAATTAGAATTGGACTTCCGCTTCCGATCTCAGTCCCTTTAACCGATATAACAGTATCCTGTGATCGCTGTTTTCTAGATACGAGCAGGGCTTTTCTATGATCATCTTCTTGCAGTTCCAGACCTGCTTTAAATATTTCTTTAAAAAGATGCTGCATCGTAGCTGTTTCAAATGGACCCTCATTTTCTGAAGCAATTAGGTTCAGCATGTGTCTTTCTCTTACAGGGTCATATTTTTTCATGCCTTGTGCGGTCTTAATCTTTCCGATCTTCTGTACAAGTTCGCCACGTTTACTGATTAACCTTAAGAGCTCTTTATTGATTTCATCAAGCTCGGTCCGTAATGTGTTTAATTCTGGATGATTCATCTATATACACCTCTGTATTTATAAAATGTAAAAAATGTGATACATTTCTAATAATTAGGCTATAAAATTATCAGTTTAAAGCGTTTAAACAATTCCTTACGTCTATCGTATCAAAAAGAGGTGCCTTCGTGGACAAAAAACTTTTATTCGCATTGGATATCGGCACTCGGTCAGTTGTCGGTATGATATTAAAGCAGCATGCAGATGGAAAATATGAAGTTATGCATATGAAAGTTATGGAACATGAAGAGCGTTCTATGCTGGATGGACAAATCCACCACATACCTGCAGTTGCTAAAGTTATAAAGAAAATTAAAGAAGAGCTTGAGCTTGAAACAGGACCGCTCCAAAAAGTTTGTGTCGCAGCCGCTGGACGTGCCCTAAAGACAGTTAAAGGAAGATCCGAAAAGGATATATCTGCTGTTTCCGTAACCTTGCAAGAAGAAGTTATACATTTGGAGCTTGCAGCTGTTCAGCATGCGCAGTTTCAGCTGGCCAGCATGCTGGATGAAAAATCTAACCACATCTATGACTGTGTAGGATATTCGGTTCTTCATTATTACCTGGATGATCAAGAAATCGGAAGCTTCATCGGTCAGCAAGGGTTAACAGCTTCCGTCGAGGTAATCGCAACTTTTCTTCCAAGAGTGGTGGTAGAATCCTTAATTAGAGCTCTGCGAGAAGCCGGCCTGGAGATGGAAGCTTTAACACTTGAGCCAATCGCAGCAATCAATGTACTCATACCCCAATCTATGAGGAAATTAAATGTGGCTCTCGTTGACATAGGAGCAGGAACATCTGATATAGCTTTAACTGATGAAGGTACTGTTGTGGCTTATGGTATGGTTCCTGTTGCAGGAGATGAAATCACTGAAGCGATCAGCTCAGAATTCCTATTGGATTTCCCGGTGGCTGAAGACATGAAGCGATCTCTATATAAAAATGATTTCGTGGAGTATACCGATATTTTAGGATTTTCTTCAAAAAAATCTAAACTCGAAGTTTTGGAAAAAATACAGCCAGCCATTGAAAATCTTGCTGAAAAAATAACGAAAGAAATTCTTCATCTGAATGCAAAGCCACCGCAAGCTGTCATGCTTGTAGGCGGAGGAAGTATGACACCAGGTCTGCGTGAGAAGATTGCAGAAAAGCTTGATTTACCAACAGAACGTGCAGCTATTCGAGGTATTGATGCTATAACATCACTTACTTCATCCATTGAACAGACGGGTCCTGAATTTGTTACCCCTGTTGGGATTGGGATAGCCGCAAGAGAAAATCCTGTAAAATATGTAACCGTTACTGTTAACGATAAAACGATAAGGTTATTCGAAGTAAAAAAACTTACGATTGGGGATGCACTGATAGCTGGCGGCGCTGACCTTTCTAAGCTATATGGAAGACCCGGTATGGGACTTATGATCAAGGTCAATGGTGAAGTAAAAATAATTAAGGGCAGTCTTGGCACCCCACCGCAAATTATTATGAGCGGAAAGGAAGCTTCTCTTTCGGATGAAATTTTTGATGGAGCTTTTATCTCCTATATTGCGGGTGTAAATGGAGCAAATGCCTCGATTGCTGCTAAAGAAGCGGTTAAAGAACATGTAGTGAAAACGATTTTAATTGATGGCGAATCAACAATTATCGAAACACAGTATTATGTTAATCAACAGCCTGTTTCTCCTGAAACTTTATTAAATGACCGGGATGAACTCATTTCTTATTTTCCTGATACGATAGAAGAAGTGATGGAGATACAAGGGTTATACCGAAAAGAAGACACCCCCACTTTCTCTGTAAAAGTTGATGGCAAGCCCGTTCAATTGATCCGCAATAAAAATAATAACATTTATTTAAATGGCATAGACATTGATAGAGCATCAAACTGGGACGATGGGGATCATCTCACATTTGAAGCAGCTGGAGACAAACAGGTAACCTTAAACGAATTACTTGATGTTCTTCAATTAAATCTCCTGCAATCCTGTTCGGTAACATTTAATAATGAAGAAGTTTCACTGACAAAGCCTTTATTCAAGTTCTATCGCAATGGTGAGTCTCTAATGGAAGATTCTATTCTGTTTCTGAATGACGAACTCAATATGGAAAGAACAAAACAGCAGCCTTTTATTTTTCAGGATATTTTTACAAGGGTTGATATTGCAATTTCCCCACGGCCGGGTGAAACATTAATTATTTTAAAAAACAAAGAAAAAGCAGGCTTTCAAACTGAGATTGAAACAGGAGATTCATTAGAATTGAAGTTCGAGGTTCTTATTTAATGGCTGATTTCTATTATCAATTGTTTTTGACACCCTTCGTTGACAAGTTGATTAGAGTGTAAGGTGCGTGCCTACCACCTGAGATGCTTCTCGCAAAGCATGCGACGAGGAAGCTGACATCGCTAGCATTTTACTTGTATACACAGGAGCAAGGGTACTTCCATTAAGCGGGACAGGTGAGACTCCGTCAGCGCGAAGCGATAGGGAGGCTAACCGCACGCCCCGCGGAAAGCGAGCATCCTGGAGTGGAAATCAACCACTTTCAAGGGCAATAAAGTTTGCTAAAACAATCTTAAAGAAAAAGCGCAGCAGTGATCTGCTACGCTTTTGTTTTTTCATTTGCCTGAGTCAGTTTTTTATTTGTGATGTTCCAATGAGAATCATGCCAAACGACTGTGTCATTTGCAAGGATCAAAACTTGTGGTGATTCATGCTTCACTCCTGTTTGTTCTGCAATTAGATTAGAGAGCGGTCTGGAGTCCTGAACATTTAAGTAATATAGCGTTTCTTCTTCATTATCAGATGCGAATTTTTGATATTCTTTAAACGCTTCATGACTAACAGGGCATGTTGTGCTGTTTTTCATAATAATGATCCGTTTTTTTTGTTCTTTAACTAAATTCCAATCCTGTTCATTCTGCAGTTGAATAAGTGACATAAATAATCTACCTCCATAATAAAAAGACAAGAAAAAAGAATCAGATTCTTTTTTCTTATCTTTTCATATTTGTTAATTACTTATCAATATTTTTGCTCTACTAATTCTTGCTCATTTGCTGGGTCATAATCTAATTGCTTCTCTTCTTGAATATCGTCTGTAATTTCACCATACAATTCAGACGCATTCTCTTCTTCTTTTGCACGCCATTTATCAATGTCTTTGCGCAGGTTAGAAGTTAAATCTTTAACCTTTGTAGCTACTTGATTCGATTGCTCGGAAACAGTACGTACAATATTTGAGGATTTCTCACGAGCTAAATGAGAAAACTCGTTACTTTTATCCTTTAAATACACAGCTTGTTCATTTAAATCACTTCGCAACTCTTTTCCTGCTTTAGGAGCTAGTAATAATGCTGCCGCAGCCCCTAACATTCCGCCAACGAGAGCACCGATCATAAAATCTTTGCTGTCAATGTTTTGATTGTTGTTATTGTTGTTGCTCATTTACACTCCTCCTCTTGAATATTGGTTTGTTGCTGAATCAACATTGGATTTTTTGAGCTTATATTTCTCCCATAAATTCAATGCTGCATTTCCCCATTGAACCGCTTGCGATATTTGCTTTGACTGCCGCTCTGTTTCTACCGTGATTTGGTCGGTAACTTTACGGACAGATTGGTTCACCTTTTGAACAGATTGACCAAAATCCTGTACTGCAGAAAAAACGTGGTTTAACGAATCAGATTTCTTTTGAACATCCTCGGCTAACTGGTTTGTTTTATGTAACAAATCGGTTGTCTCGCGCGTCACGCCGTCCAGTTGTTTTTCCAGACTTCCAAGCGTTACCGCGACATTATCGAGGGTTATTTGCAAGGACTTTAGAGCTCTTGACAAAAAATAAACGAGTACAACAAATGCTACTGCAATAATAGCTACACTGATTGAAATAATAGTTTCCATTATACGAGACACCTCCTGAAAGTATATTATTAGCTTTTCCCGAGTTTAAATCAAAGGAAACGTGTTTTATTAAGTATTCTTGGCTTAAAGCTAAATTCCTTTAATAGAACATTACAAATTGTTTAAATTAAGTTAAAATAAAGAAGATATTAAAAATATAGGGGGATTATTCTACATGAGAGATCCGCGAATTCAGCAACTCGCAAAAAACTTAATTACATACTCGGTAAACTTACAAAAAGGTGAAAAGGTTCTTATCGAAAACTTCGGACTACAAAAAGAACTAGTAAATGCATTAGTACAAGAAGCTTATACCGCTGGTGGATATCCTTTTGTATTGCTAAAGGATCATTCAGTAATGCGTGCACAGTATACGCAAGCATCAGAAGAACAAATGGAGATGATCGCAAAGCATGAAGGTGAACTGATGAGTCAGATGGATGCTTATATTGGGCTCCGTTCAGGCGATAACATCAACGAAATGTCAGATGTTCCTTCTGAAAAGATGGCACTTTATGAAAAAACGATTTTTGCTATGCACCGCAAGATCCGTATTAAAAAAACAAAATGGTGTGTTCTTCGTTATCCAAATGCTTCTATGGCTCAATCAGCCAGCATGAGTACTGAAGCATTCGAAGACTTCTATTTTGAAGTCTGCAACCTTGACTATGGCAAGATGGATGAAGCAATGACTGCCCTTAAAGATCTAATGGATAAAACAGATAAAGTTCGTATTACAGGACCTGGAACAGACCTGTCGTTCTCTATTAAAGATATTCCGTCTATCAAGTGTTCGGGCCAGAATAACATTCCTGACGGAGAGGTATTTACAGCTCCTGTTAAGGATTCAGTAAACGGAACGATTTCTTATAATACTCCATCACCTTACAATGGATTCACATTTGAAAATGTACAATTAACTTTTGAAAATGGGAAAATTGTAAAGGCTACTGCAAACGATTCAGAGCGTATCAACAAAATTTTTGATACTGATGAAGGTTCGCGTTATGTGGGTGAGTTTGCGATTGGAGTAAATCCATTTATTAAGCATCCGATGAAGGATATCTTATTTGATGAGAAGATCGACGGAAGCTTCCACTTCACACCAGGTCAAGCGTATGAAGAAGCTTATAACGGAAATGAATCTAACATTCACTGGGATATGGTAATGATTCAGCGCCCTGATTACGGCGGTGGAGAAATTTATTTTGATGATGTTTTAATCCGTAAAGATGGTGTATTTGTATTGCCGGAACTTGAGCAGTTGAATCCAGAAAACTTAAAGTAATATAAGTAAGACCGCCTAATAGTCAATTTAGGCGGTTTTTTCTTATAAATAGCTGCGTTTTAAAGTTTTACGGTACGTGTTCTTATATTTTATTACACGTTAACGCAGGAACATGTACTTTTCACGCAGAAATACTCTAGTTTCACGCATACTATCGCAGGTTTCACGCAGAACACTCCACGTTTCAAACAAATGCTTTTAGTTCCACGCAACCCCTTAAATTTCAGCTTTAAACAGTGTTTCAATTACTCAATATCTGCTAAAAATGAATCAAAAGAAGCTGACACCATAAATTTTATGGGTCAGCTTCTTTTTGCTCTTATGGAGTTGCTGTAAGTGCTTCTTCGTATGCTCTTTGGAACTTCTGGATGTCGCCAGCTCCCATAAATAGAAGAACACCATTATCGAATTTCTTAAGAACATCGATGTTATCTTCTGATATGAGCTGCGCGTTCGGAATCTTTTCTTTTAGATTATCGATTGATAGATTACCTGCATTTTCCCTTGCTGAACCAAATATATCACAAAGGTATACATGGTCAGCTTCACTTAGGCTCTCTGCAAATTCATCCAGAAAAGTTTTAGTGCGGGTAAACGTGTGCGGCTGGAAAATAGCAACCACTTCACGATTTTTATACTTATATTTTGTAGCTTCGATCGTAACTTTAATTTCAGTCGGATGATGTGCATAGTCGTCAATCAAGATTTGATCGCCAACTGTCTTTTCTGAAAATCTGCGCTTCACACCTGTAAAGCTCTTCAATTGCTCTTTAATAATATCCATTGGCAGTGTTTCGTAATGACAGATCGCGATAACCGCTAGTGCATTCAACACATTATGAGTTCCGTATCCAGGAATCTGGAACGTACCATAAAACGTATTGCGCACAAACACATCAAAAGTCGTTCCCTCATCACCGCGTTGAATATTTTTAGCCTGAAAATCGTTATGATCTTCAAATCCGTAAAATACAACCGGTACTTGAGCATGAATCTGCTGAAGATTGGCATCATCACCACATGCGATAATCGCCTTTTTCACTTGCATCGCCATCTGCTGGAATGCGCTGATTACATCATTTAAATCAGAAAAGTAATCAGGATGATCAAAGTCGATGTTTGTAATGATAGCATAGTCGGGTTCATACGAAAGGAAATGTCTTCGGTATTCACATGCTTCAAACACGAAGTATTCGCTGCCCATGCTACCTTTTCCAGTTCCATCACCGATAAGGAAAGAAGTCGGCTTTGCGGCACCAACTACATGCGCAAGCAGTCCTGTCGTTGAAGTCTTTCCGTGTGAACCTGTAACGGCAATAGAAGTGAAGTTAGATAGAAATTCCCCAAGAAAATGATGATACCTGTGAATCGGTATATTCTTTTCATTTGCTGCTTGGATTTCTTCATGTTGTTCACCAAATGCATTACCTGCAATAATGGTCTGACCTTCTTGAATGTTACTTTTGTCAAACGGTAAAACAGGAATGTTTCTCTCTTCCAGCGCTGACTGTGTAAAAATGTATTGAGTAATATCAGATCCTTGTACATCATGACCCATGTCATGAAGGATTTGTGCCAACGGGCTCATCCCTGTCCCTTTAATTCCAATAAAATGGTATTGTGTCATGTAAAGCCCTCCACAAAAAGAACACCTTCTAAAAGGCCTATTTGTATTATTATATGCCTGATTACTTGAATGGTTATATCTTACAAATTACAGGCTGATTCAAATACTTGAACCATTATAGCAAAAATAGAGTTTCATCACCATGATAGACAGATGATAAGATTCTAATAGTCCGATATTAAAAGAATACCTTCCTAATAACTTCACCAAAAGAATGAATATTTAATCCAAACCTATTCTACACGTTCAAGTCTTGGATTATGTCGATAGATTCTTCCTGCTTTTGCTTGATGGTTATCGTGCATCAGGACATTGTCGCCTGTAAATCCGATATTGATCTTTAATAGATTACTGCCTACCCCATATATATCTACAGGAACTTTTTGCTCTTCAAATTGTTCGATTCTTTCTTTTTTGAATCCTCCGCTTACAACGATTTTCACATGATGAAAGCCTTCTTCATCCAGAGCATTGCGAAGTGCAAATATCAACTCAGGGTTAACGCCTCTTGGGTCAAAAGAACCGAGCACATCTGGGTTTCTGAAAAAGTATTGATCGACCATCGTACGTGAAGTATCAACCCTTACCCCTTTTAGCGTGTCCCCAAACTCTCTTGCAACTTTTAGAGCATCTGTAATAACATCGTTGTTGTAATCGACAAGAGAGATAAGATCATCTTCAGGATATTTCGCATGATATGCTTTCGTAGCCTCAACAATATCGCCATTAAAAATCTGTATAAGAGCATGTGGCATCGTACCCATACCTTTTTTGCCCCACCATTCGTTCATTGCATGAGTAGCTTGTGCGGTTGAGCCTCCGATATAGGATGCATACCCATCTCCAGCCTGCTGAGCAAAGTGATCGTCTCTGTCACCCATAAAAATCACAGGCTTTTGAATACCGGATTTACTCGCAGCTTTGACTACATTATAAACATTCGTAGCTACCGACGTTCTTCTGGCTAGGATTCCATCAATCATCCCCTCAAGGAAGCCAAAATTCTGATAGGGTCCTTTTATAGTGAGTACTGTTTCAAAAGGTGAAATTTTATCTCCATCTTTCAGCGAATAAATTTCTAGCGACTCAGGATCTTTTGCAAATGTCTTTATAAGAGCGATCGCCTCATCCGAACCGCATAAAACTGCATCACTTTTTTGGAAAAACTGCATGGTAACCACATTATCAGGTTTAAAAGATTCTACTATTTCACATGTTTTAAGAAAATAAACAGCAGAGAACCAACCTTCTCTGATCCGTTCATCAAATTTAAATGTTTTATTCGTCAGCCGCTTGATTTTTCCCTGCAGCTTTAATTCTATTTCTTTCATCTATTTACTCCTCATGACTTTTTCATGGTTAATAACAGAAGGGAACTATTCCCCACATTATAATAGCCGACAAGTCCCAATAACTCAAGGAAATCATTTATGATGAGCTTTTCAGTGGATGAGCCCTTCATCAGAAAATAGAAAAACTGGCGGACAATCCGCCAGTTTATTCTTTCTTTAATACTCTTTATAAAAGATTGTTGCTTATGTTTTTTTTCTTTCACTTCATTGACAGGTTGATTGGAGTGCAAGGTGCGAGACTCCTCGAAAATGAAAATCACATTTTCTTCGTGCGATGTATCGCTGCTCAAGCGTTCCTTGTCCTGCGGGACGAGTGTTGCAGGTGAGACTCCTAATGGCGCGTAGCGGCAGGAGGCTCACCGCACGCCCCGCGGAAAGCGAGCAACCTGGAGCGGATATTAACCACTTTCAAAAGCATTAGAACATCAGCTAACTTTAATCTACTTGACTGTATAAACGATTCTCTAATTCTTCTTGTGTAAGAAGAACATGTCTCGGCTTGCTTCCCATCGCCTCAGAAACTAACCCGAAGCTTTCCATCATATCAACAAGTCTAGCTGCTCGGTTATAGCCGATTCTAAACCTGCGCTGCAGACTGGAAGAAGATGCTGCCCCTACTTCGATCACATAGTAGCAAGCTTCTTCAAAAAGCTCATCTTCAACCTCCGTTGTTTGCTGATGCTGAATGAGTTCCTCGCGTGTAAATAGATAATCTGTTTTATATTCTTCTTTCACATATCGCGTAACTTCTTCAATCTCTTCATCTGATACGAAGGTACCTTGAATACGGACTGCTTTATTCGATCCGTTTTCCATGAATAGCATATCACCGCGGCCCAATAAACGTTCTGCACCGCTCATATCTAAAATCGTTCGTGAATCGATTGCAGATGAAACTGCAAATGCTGTTCGTGTTGGTACATTCGCTTTTATCAGACCAGTAATTACATCTACTGACGGACGCTGAGTCGCAAGAAGCAAGTGAATGCCGCAAGCTCTCGCCTTTTGGGCAATTCGGCAGATGGCTTCTTCAACTTCCTGTGGAGATACCATCATTAGATCCGCAAGCTCATCAATTACGACTACAATATAAGGCATCTTGTTCTGATAGAGTCTCTCTTGCTCCATCTTTTCGTTATAGCGTTTGATCTCTCTGACACCCTTTTTTGCAAACTCTTCGTAGCGTCGTTCCATTTCTTCAACAGCCCATTTTAACGCGGCAGTTGCTTCTTTTGCATCGGTTATTACCGGTGTAACAAGATGAGGTATATGATTATAAGGCGCAAGTTCAACCATTTTAGGATCAACAAGCAGCAGCCTTACTTCATCTGGTTTTGCTTTGTATAGCAAGCTTACTAAAATGGAGTTAATACAAACACTCTTCCCTGATCCTGTCGCACCAGCAATTAAACCATGCGGCATCTTTTGGAGATCAGTTACAACAGGCGCTCCTGAAATATCAAGACCTAAGGCAACTGTTAAAGATGAAGCTGAGTCTCTAAAAACCTCATGCTCAATAATTTCTCGCAAGAATACCGCTCTGCTATGCTGGTTCGGCACTTCAATACCTATTGCGTTCTTACCAGGTATTGGCGCTTCAATACGAATATCTCTTGCGGCAAGGCTTAACTTAATGTCATCCGTTAAATTTGTGATCTTATTAACCTTGACTCCAGGTGCTGGTTGAACTTCAAATCTAGTTACTGCGGGACCTTTCGTCATGTGAACAACTTTTGCATTCACATTAAAATTATCCAATGTTGACTGAAGAGTATGTTTTTGTTCGTTCAGCCAAATATCGTCGTCTTCTAGGGATACAGCCGACTTGTTTAAGAAAGACAATGGAACATATAACTGCTTGTTCTCATTTACCGTCTTTTCTGGTCTTGATTGAAAAGCAGACGGTTGTGGTCTCACTGTTGTTTGTTCTTTTATAGGCTGGGACATGCTTGTCTGTCTGTCCTTTTTAAGCATCAGTACATTAAAAGGAACATACTGTCCGCCGCTTCTTGGTGTTTCACGTTTTATAACTGGAGCTGTTTCTTGTTGTACTTCTCTTTCTTGTTCAATTTTTTCTTGGTGCACTGGTTCAGTTGAAGATACATCATTTAAGTTGTGTCTTTTATCTTCCTGCTGAATTGGCTCTTCGAAGATCTCTGGCTTTTCTTCCTGATGGAAAACTTCTGCTTCCTCAGTTAGCAGTTCTTGTTCTTGTTCTAAGTCTTGCTCTGGTTCTAATTCAAATAGAGGTTCTGCTGCAAAAGTTTCTTGAACAATGAGTTCTTGATCCACAAAATCTTCATCAGGAGCTACAGGTTCCAATACAACATTTTCTCCTCTTTCTTCTGAAACCGAAACAATTTCTTCAGTTGCTGCAGGAAGTGCTTCGTCTACTGACTTCAAAAGTTCTTCCGCAATCGAGTTTTTTGGAGGAATGTCTCTTCCGATAAATAAAATCCCCTCAGGTTTCCGCTTTCCATAGCCATAAACAGGTGATGGAACATCAGTAGGAGTAAACCGTGATTTATTCTCTGAAAACGAATCTTTAGCATCGTATGCTGGCTTCTGTGAGCTATTATTCTTTTTCTCAAAACCATAAACCGGCGATGGAACGTGTGAAGCCTTAAATGCAGGACGTTTAGGTTCTGGTTTCTTTTGATTCGGAGCCGTAGAAGATGACCTTCTGCTTTCACTTCTGGCTGATCTTTCTTCTCTGCGGACTACCTGCTCTTTCTCAAAATTATTTTCTCTTGGCTGATATGTATTTCGCTGGATCGGAGCTTTTTTACTCGTTTTTTCATCTGGTATGACCGGGAAACGGAAAGGAGCATTCTCTGGATACTTATGCAGCATTTTAGCTGAATGCTGATTGTTAGGTTGAACAGGCTTTCTCCCATTTTTAAAAGCTGGTGTTCTGGCCGGCTTAGGAGATGGCGTGCCTTTCTCATCCGCAGGCTGCTTTTTTACAGACTGCTCTTCTTTTTCATATAAGGATTCATCCTCATTATCATCATCAAAAAAAGTATTCATTAATTTTTTTATCCAACTCATTTTCTCACCTATTTCTGTTGGTTGTTTCTTTATTGTAGCGAAAATAGAAGAGAAACAATAGTATAAATATTTATTTGAGCACATGCGACTCAAAAAGAAGAATAAAAACCACTAGAATGTTCTAGCGGCTTTTATTTAGCAACTGCATTTACTGATTACTCGTTCGTTTCATCTTCTACGGGCTTATTTTTCGCTAAAATAAAGACGGGTTCAAGTTCTTTATTCTCATAAATAAATGGTAAAGCAGTTACAGGTACGCGGCCGTTCATGAAAAATTGCATAGCCATTTGGGCTAAAATGTCATATCCTTGCTTATTTTGAATATCTGCAACAATTAATACATCTTGATGAGGGACAGCTAAAGCCATCTCACCTGATATTAGCTTCTTCATCTCTTCTAAGAAACTGATATTCAGAATCCTGCTCGCATCATATCCATCATTGTGATTTAAAAAGAAAAAAGTATTTCCGGCTACCTGGTCCTGTTTATAGTCTGTTGACAGACGCTTCACGTTAAATCTTGCAGCATCAACAACCTGAGATTCCTCTATGTTTAATTCCCTTATCTTATGATTCGTCAAAAGTTTATAAGTTTTGCCTAGGTCTAAAGCATAATAAATTCTGGTTTCTGCAGTGTGTTCTTGATAGAAGAGCTTTTCTCCTTCTGGTGTTTCAGCAGGAAATGATGCTGAACGTATAACAGGGAAAATACGTGACAGAGACTCTTCGTCAGCAGATAGACGAGGGTCATTTAAACCTTCTTCAACATAATAGACGAGCTCCTCTAACAGCTGGTCTTTTTCTTTATCCCATTTGGCACTAAGGCCGCCTAAAGAAAGAGTGACGCCTTTACCTGTTTGCGTATCTTGTATTCTCAACGTTTCTTCTTCTCTCATATACGTTATTTCTCGTTCAGGATTTGAGAGTTTTTGTTCTAATGCTTTTTTTAGCTTAATTGTATTACTCAAACCGACCGCCTCCATTCAAGCGAAAAAGTATTTCAACGTGAAAAACCTCCAAAAGGAGGTTTTCATTTAGTTAATGCTATCTTCTTTATATTCTACTACTACTTCAGTTCCTAGTCCGCCGCGCGCATTCCAGTTTCCTGTAACTTTTAAATATTTAGGCTTTAAAAGTTCTACCAGATCTTCTTTAATGCGGTTCGTTGCATGTTCTTGATAGATTCCTACGTTTCGGTAAGAAGTTAAATAATATTTCAAAGACTTCATCTCAACTAAATCTTTGTTCGGAATATAGCTAATAATAATATCTGCAAAATCCGGAAGTCCTGACCAAGGACAAACAGAAGTAAATTCTGTTGTCGGAATTGTAACCATTGTTTCTTTACCTTCATATTCAAACGGAATTGTTTCTAAGATATCAACTAAAATAACGTTCTCATCTTGTATATCAAAACGAATTCCTTCGTATTTACTGTGGTTCACTTCAACTTTTGCCATTCTGAGATACTTCCCTTCAATTATAAAAATAACTATATCGCTATTATAACATACACTTTTATACTATTAGTTTTGGATATTTAATTCTTCTAAAAAGGCTGTGATCTGCTCTTTTGTTTTTCTTTCTTTATTCACATAACGGCCGATCTCTTGCCCGTCTTTAAAGGCCACAAAACTAGGAATTCCGAAGATATCCAGTTCCTGGCATAGTTCGATTAGTTCATCCCGGTCTGCATAGACGAAGTTATACTGTGAATATTCCTCTTCAATCTCAGGGAGGATTGGTTTAATAACAACACAATCCGGGCACCAATCTGCAGAGAAAACAGCTACAGTTACACCCGATTTTATGATTTCGTGAAATTGTTCGATTGACTTTATGTTCTCCATAATAAGCAGCTCCTTATTGATTCAGTTTCATATCACCGAATTTGATCCGGCCTGTCTTTCTTAGCCACTCTGATAATAGCAGACTAATGATTATTGGGCCTGCAAAATGCAAAATAAATATAGCAAGAAATGTTTCAAAGGTAAAGCCCATAGTCCTGAGTGTCATGATCTGACCGACCAGTCCGCTCGTCCCCATCCCAGCACCAGCTGGAATATTCTCCATTTTAAAATACAGTGTTCCGATCGGAGCCATGATTATTCCTGCAACTGTTGGAGGAATGAGGATGTAAGGGTTTTTTACGACATTAGGAAACTGAAGCTTTGATGTACCGATTCCTTGTGTCAACCAACCCCCAAAGCCATTCTCTCGATAACTACTCGTTGCAAAGCCAATCATTTGTGCAGCACATCCGATTGTTGCCGCACCAGCTGCAATCCCTTCGAGTCCTAACATCATCGCGATAGCTGCAGATGATATGGGTCCAGTTAGAGCAAGGCCTAATAATAAGGCTACTAATATTCCCATTATTAATGGCCGTTGCTCAGTAGCCCACATCACAAGCTGTCCAAAAGTTTTCATAAACTGATCGATTCCCGGTCCTACAAAAGCCGCCACAGTATAACCGGTTAAAATGGTTACAGCAGGCGTGACCAAAATATCAAATTTGGTTTCACCAGATACTAGTTTTCCGATCTCAACTGCAAATAGAGCCGCGACAAAACAACCCGCGACACTTCCAAGCTCAGCACCGGCTGCTCCTGCAATTCCAGCTGAAAAGAGGACAAGTGGAGGTGCTTTTAATCCATAAGCAACTGCCGTACCAATAACCGGCCCCATCAACGTCATAGCTAATTGTCCCATCTTAACAAAAAACGGAATAGACAGCTGCTCACCTATGGTTTTAAAAATCAGTCCAACGATAAGAGAAGCCATCAAACCGAGAGCAAAATATTGAAAGCCTGTTATAAAATAAACTTTTGGTGACAAACTTATCCCTTTTTTATGTAAAAAACTCCTCATGATCTTACTCCTTTAATCCTAGTTGTAAAACATAACACTATCACATTATATCTTCTTTCCCTCAGGTGTAAAGACACATGTATACAATAGTGAATCTCTTTCATTATCTTTTATAGAAAAACTTCAAAAACTGTAAAAAAAGCCGATAAAATTGCAGGGGGGAATACATATGAACATGACAATTCGAAAAAGAGTCCAACTGATGCTTCTTATCAGTTTAGCCGGAATGATAGTATTACTTGCATTTATTGGTTTATTTTTATGGCAGAATTCTAAAATGGAGAGCGAAAGAGAAAGTGTGCAGAGTGCATTTCTTTCGAGCAGCAATATTCGAAGTTCTTTTAATGAAGTACGGAAAATGGAACAAGAATACCTGCGTTCTCCTAGTGCAGACTCTAAACAGAACGTTCTAACTTATCTAAAAGCATTGCAGACTGAAACAAGCAAGCTGGCAAAAGACACTGGTAACAAATCCATCAAAGGTATTGAAAGTGATCTCACTGCTTATCAAACCTCATTTGAATCTGCAACGGGTCTAACCAGCCAGCTGAACTCATTAAAACAGATGATGGCAGATACTTCTGATGAATTTGCGGAAACAGTAAAGACAATGAATGATCAGGCTTTACTCGTAAATCTGCTGCAAATGCAAACATATGAAAAAGATGTTCATATTAAATACGATAGTACTTCCGTAAAGAGCTTTAAAGACAGCGCATTTGCATTCGACCAAATGCTGGATACAAAAAATATACCTGCAGATCAATTATCAAGCATGAAATCAAAACTATTAAAGTACACAAACTCTGCAGATTCCATACAAACGATCACAAAGCGAATTGAAGATGACATAAAAACATTTGAAAAAATTGCTGGAGTAGTAGACCAATCTACTTCAGATGCTGAAAAATCCTTACAAAAGGAGAATACAGCTCTCTCAGAAAAACAAAAGTCGGTTAAATTCTGGCTGACAATCTGCTTAATTGCACTTAGTGTAATCATTCTTGCTATTTTAGGCGTTATCGGTGTTTGGCTACTGCGCTCCATACAATCTTCTATTTCTGTACTTAAAGAAGGTGCTACCATTATCGGTGAAGGAGATCTCTCTTACCGTGTACATACTTCAGCCAAAGACGAAATGGCAGACCTTGCCCAAACCTTTAATGCCATGGCAGAAAAGATGCAGAAATCTATGAACGAAGTAAAGCATGCTGCTGAAAAGCTTACGAGTTCTTCCCAAAATCTGGCAGCTGTATCTGAAGAAACAACTGCCCAAAGTGATGAAGTAACAGAAGCTATCTCCCAAGTAGCAACAGGTGCTCAAAGCCAGGCAGATCACCTTCATGAATGTACGGTTCTATTATCTGGAGTCACAGAATCTATTAAAGAAACAGCAACAATAAGTGATGAGATTTCACAGGATGCCCAAAAAGCTGAAAACGACGGTAAGGCAGGCTCAGATACTGTACAGCGTCTTAATACCCATTCCGAACAATTCTTGGAACTGGCTCAGAGCTTAATTTCTGAAATTCAGCATGCTTCTCAGCAGTCTAAACAAATCAATTCTATCGTGGAAACGATTCAAGAAATTGCGGGAAGCACAGACTTACTTGCATTAAATGCTGCCATTGAATCGGCAAGAGCAGGTGAAGCGGGCCGAGGATTCTCTGTAGTAGCTAGTGAAGTTAGAAAACTTGCAGAACGATCTAAAAATGAGGCCCTTAGAATCCAGCAGCTTGTAAAATCAATGACAAGTCAGATGGAGTTATTATCAAAAGAAACAGTTCGTTTTGAACAATACAGAAATGATCAGCAAATATCTGTACAACAAACAGAACAAGCTTTCACTAGTATCATTCATAATGTTTCAAAGATAAACGGCAGAATCACTCAAGTAAAAGGTGCAATCGGCCGTGTGGAATCGGCAAATGAAAACTTATCGGAAAAGTTGTTCGAGGTAAGTGCCATTTCAGAGGAATCTGTTGCGACAAGTGAACAAGTAAGTGCTTCAAGTGTCCATCAAAAAGAAGCGATTCATCAAGTGAACCTGGCTGCTACCGAATTACAGGAAATTGCTTTGACGCTTCAGCAAGAAGTCGATCAATTCCGTTTAGGTGAAACGTCGGATTCTGAAGAAGAAATCAATTTTATGGATGATTACCAAGAAGCTGCAGCAACAATAGAAGAAGAATACGAAGAAGATGATTTTTCTAATGAAGAAGCAGTTTACGAAGAAAGAGAAAACATGGAAGAAACTGATTCTGTTGAAGAAGAGATAGATAAAGAGGAACCTATTACAGAAAGTGAGATACCTACAGAGTTTAAGGATGAGGATCAAAAATAGTAGGTTTTAAACAAAGAGGTTGACTCAAAAGTAAAAACTTTTGAAGTCATACCTCTTTTTATTTGAGTTTGCATCTTTGTAGGAGAAAACAACGCGACAGAAGGTTTACGGTACGTGTTCTTATATTTATTACACGTTCGCTCAGAATTATTGAGTTTCGCTCAAAAACGCTGAGTTACGCTCAAAATGCGCTCGTTCCGCTCAAACTAGCTCTAGTTTCGCTCAAAATCCTCTTTTTCCGCTCAAAGAACCGCTTCTTTACACGTGCGGGTTGAAATTAATCACGTATATTTAATAATTCCCGCTCAAATTAGTATATTTTCGGTGTTCCTTATACGTTTTCGAAAAATAATGACTCCATGTACCGTCCTGTTTAGCAACGAAATAATAATAATCGTGTTCCTCAGGATCAGCTGCAGCTTTTAAGGAATGAAGATCAGGGCTGGCAATCGGTCCAGGCGGGAGTCCTGCATTTAAATAAGTATTGTAGGGGCTTTTTATTTTCAAGTCCTTTCTCCGCAATGTAGCTTTAGGTTTGTCCAGCAAATATTGGACTGTTGAACAGGATTGAAGCTTTTTGCTATCTTGAATTCTGTTCATAAAAACACCTGCAATTACAGGTTTCTCTTTATTCAACAATGCTTCTTTTTCAATAATCGAAGCAAGTGTTATCCACTCATATGGTGTTTGATCGGTCTTTATTGCAATAGAATGTGTTTTTTCAATAAAACGATCTGTCATTTGACGGATTACTTCTTCAGCATCAAGCTGTTTTTCAAAGAAATAAGTGTCTGGAAACAAAATGCCTTCCATCGCATACTTTGTTCCCTTCTTTAGTTTCTTTTCTTCTAATTGTAAACTCTTCAATTGATCTTCTCTTAAGCTATCCCACGTGCTGGCCTTTTTAATAAATCCATCTCTTGATGTGATACCCTTTTTACTTAACCTGTCAGCAATTTCTATGACCGTTATACCTTCAGGGATTACAATTTCTACAGCTTCGGTTTCTTGGTCTAGTGTAGAGAGATCTGCAAATAAATCTTTGTAATCCGAACCATATTTTAATGTGTGTTCACCTGCAGCAATCTTGGACTTTTTGCCTGTTAAGGTTCCATATATAGAAAAAAGAAACTTATTTCTTATAAATCCTTCTTTCTCTAACTTCTCAGCAAGCTTGGGGAAATCGGTCTGCTCTTTAAGAATAAAAGGTTTTTCTGCCCTTCCTGCGACCGGTCTTGTCTCATATCCTATCCAAACGGAGAAACAGGCAACAACGATTAAGGTGACTAGTAAAATCCTCTTCAACAATGTATTCAAAGTAATCCGCCTAACATTTTTGTTTCTAATCTGCCCAGAACACTGCAAATCATTCTATTCTCATATGTTTTTCTGCAGTCAATTCATACTAAAGTTTAAGCGAGAGCTGCAAAAAGTCAGCACATGAAAAAGACACTGTCACTTTAAAAGAGAAGTGTCAATTTCAGGCGGACATATTTTGATGTGATTATTTTTTTGTTCGGTTGAGGTGAAAAATTGTTCGGTTACACCATTTTTTTGTTCGGTCAGCTCTAATTTTTGTTCGGTTACCAGCCATTTTTGTACAGTCACTAATTTTTTTGTTTTTTTCACAAAAGAACTAGATTGTAAAATCCAAAGTGCGTGCGAAATGCCGCTAGAACGGCGCGTAAGCTCCCTAAATATCCTTCTCACAATATTTTGCTTACTAACAGACTCAGGGACAGCAAATTATACAATAACACCCAAAAGAAAAAGCGCCTCTAAACGAGACACTTCTTTTACTTATTATTCATATACACATACTGACCTAACAGGATTGTTGCAATATGAGAAAACATTTCACCTCTGGATAGATGTCCAGCTGTAAACACGCCGATTGCCCCATCCTTTTTCCTGATTTCCGGATCATTTGTCAACTCACCCATTAACTGTCCGAGTTCCTTGCCATGGCGCAATCCCTCAACTATAGAAGATGGGAGCAAGATTCTGGCTCCAGCGGCAGTAAGAATGTTACCTTGACTGTCCGCAACTGCTCCCCAATTACTTAAATACATACCATCTTCCATTTCCATTACTCCACCCTCAAACCCAAAACCGATTGCAGCACCTTGCTTTACACAATCTTTTGCACGATTGACTGCACCAGTTTTTGTTTCTTCATCAGTAAACGGCTGTGAGGAAACAAGGGAATCAGAAGAAAAGACAGCGAGCTCTGCATTCTCAAAGTAATTTAAGAAAACATCAGCCGCTTTGATTTTTGCGGGATTCGATGATCCAATTCCAATTTTCATTGTACATTCAACCCTTAACTGTTTTCTAAGATTGTTTGAAGCGTAGAAGCATCTGCAGTTTTAATTAATTTAACCAGCAGTTCTTTTGCAGCTGCATAATCGTCAATATGAATAATTGAAGCATGTGTATGAATATAACGGGAACAAATCCCAATGACTGCAGAAGGTACACCGTTTCCTGATACGTGTACACTTCCAGCATCTGTTCCGCCCTGCGAGATAAAATATTGATATGGAATATTATTTGTTTCAGCCGTATCTAAAATAAACTCTTTCATGCCTCTGTGTGTAACCATTGTTCGGTCTAGAATTCTTAACAATGCACCTTTTCCTAGCTGGCCAAACTCACTTTTATCACCCATCATGTCATTTGCAGGACTCGCATCAAGTGCAAAGAATAAATCTGGCTGAATTAAATTGGCAGCTGTCTTTGATCCTCTAAGTCCTACTTCTTCCTGCACTGTTGCACCGCTGTATAGTTCGTTCGGAAGAGTTTCGTCTTTCAGTTCTTTTAATAATTCGATCGCAAGCCCGACACCATAACGGTTATCCCAAGCTTTTGCCATAATCTTTTTAGGGTTCGTCATTGGAGTGAAAGGACAGATTGGAACGATTTGCTGACCCGGTCTGACTCCCATGTTAAAAGCATCTTTATCATCATCTGCTCCGATATCAATATACATATTCTTAATGCCCATCGGTCTATTTCGTTGATCCTCTGAAAGAAGGTGCGGAGGAGTTGATCCAATAATCCCTGTAATCACTTCTCCAGAATCTGTGTATATATTTACCCGCTGTGCCAAAAGAACTTGGCTCCACCATCCTCCCAGTTCCTGAAACTTCAGCATCCCGTTCTTCGTGATCTTTGTAACCATAAAACCGACTTCATCCATATGGCCTGCAACCATGATCTTAGGACCGCCGTTACCTTTTTTTACTCCGAAAATACTCCCTAGTCCGTCTTGAATAATTTCATCAGAAAAAGGTTCGATCTCTTGGCGGACAAACTTGCGAAGATCTCTTTCAAATCCTGGTGCGGCAGGCATCTCCGTCAATGTTTTAAACAATGCGAGTGTTTCTTTATTCATAATAAAAACAACCCCTTCTAAATAATCCTATGTACATGTTTATTGTACACTTTATCAGAAGGGGTTTTCTAGGTTTATGAATATGGTTTAGTTTTCATATACGATCGGATCAAAAGAACCTGCTTCTTTAAACCCTTTAAGACGGAGCAGACAGCTGTCACATTTACCACATGCTGATTCTTTTCCGTTGTAACAAGAGGTTGTTAATTCGTAAGGCACGTTAAGAGATAAACCTGCTTCGATCGTTTCCTTTTTGGAAAGGTTAATCAAAGGGGTTTTCACAAGGATGTTCTTTCCTGTAACACCCGCTTTCGTCGCGAGGTTAATCGTCTCTTCCATGCTCTGAATAAATTCTGGCCTGCAGTCTGGGTATCCGCTGTAATCAACAGCAGATACTCCTGTATAAACGGCTGTTGCACCTATTACTTCTGCATACGCACTCGCTAATGCCAAGAATATCATATTTCGGGCAGGAACATATGTGACCGGAATGCCGTCTTCAGCCTCAGTCGGAACATCTAAAGTCTCATCTGTTAAAGCACTTCCGCCTATATCTTTTAAGAAAGTCAGGTCAACGATTCTATGATCAGCAACGTCATAGTACTTACCAACTTCAATGGCCTGTTCTACTTCGCGATTGTGACGCTGTCCATAATGAAACGTAATAGGATAAAGATCATAGCCTTCCGCTTTCGCGATGCCCATACATGTTGTGCTATCAAGTCCTCCGCTAAGGACAATAACTGCCTTTTTACTCATGCAATTAAACCCCTCTCTCTTCTGGGTGCCAGATTACTTTATGAAGCTGCAAACTTAGCTTAGCATTCGGCAAATGGCTTTCTAATAAAAGTTCCACTAGTCTTCTTGGCGGCATACTTTCCCAAACCGGACTCACACAAATTTGCCCTTTCCGATAATGCTGCTCCACCACTTGCTTTGTAATTTCAAAATCTTCTTCTGATCCGATTACAAATTTAATCTCATCCTGATTTTGAAGTTCCTTAAAGTTATCCAGATTCATTTTCTCCATCTCTCCAGAGGCAGGAAGCTTGTAATCCATAACAAACCTCATTTTCCTTTGAAGTTCGGGGTGAGAATTACGAAGATTTTCAAAAGGTTCTAAATCAATAGCACCATTTGTTTCAATATGAATATCTTCGATGTGATCTAAATCAGCCATTGCCATAAGCAAAGCTGCAGACTTTTCTCGATGAATGAGCGGTTCTCCTCCGGTGAAACAAATACGGGAGGATCGGAAAGATTTTATAGTTGAAATTATCTCATCGATCGTTGCTTCAAATTCAGGCTTTGCAGGTGCATAACTGTAAGTTGTGTCGCACCAAGTACACCGCAGATTACAATGGAAGACTCTAACAAATACAGTGGGATAACCTGCCTGGAGTCCTTCACCTTCTACTGTTTCAAAGATTTCAACCATCGGTAGTTTCCAATTTCTCCAGATGTCTTTAGACGGCAGAACAAATGATTTCATTCTCCCACCATCCATTCTCTTTTTATAACGGCATAACTTGTTGGCGTTTCATACAGTTTTAATTCTTCGATTCTGTGCCCCTGTGCAGATAATCCTCTTTCTTTTAATTCAGCATCAATCTGTTCCCAGATCCATACAACCATATTTTCAGCCGTGGTATTCATTGGAGGAAGCACTTCGTTTAAGTATCTATGATCAAGCTTTTCATCAATTGCTTTTTTAAAAATTTCTTTAATTTCTCCAAAATCCACTGCTATACCGATCTCATTCACATAGCCACTCATCGTGATAACAAGTTTATATGTGTGGCCATGAAGGTTTTTACATTTACCCTCATAACAGTGAAGATGGTGGGCTGCATCAAACGTAAATTCTTTGCAGACAGCAACACGTTTGTTGTGATATTTTAATTGCTCACGCTGTATATCACGGTCAAGCATTTGAACATCTTTTGGAATTTTATAAGTCATTCCAGTTCATCCTTTCAATGGAGAGCACGAAAACAAAAAAATCTCTGCACATGCAGAGAGTGTGGAAAATCATTCTTCACGCTCCCTAGTTTTGTTTTAGGAGGGGTGGGAATCGCGAACCCTCCATCTGTATCATGAGTATCTTAACAAAAACAGAGAAGAAAAAGAAGGCTTTTCTTTGTTATACTAAAAAATAGAAGAAATGAAACTCTACATAAGGTGGTTAATGATTATGAATTGGAGAAACCTGATCTTTGCTGGACTTGCAGGTGCTGCAGTAGGATATGCAGTCACTAAAAAACAAACAGAGTGGCTCTCACCCGAGAAAGCCTTAAAAATGTTAAAAGAAAAAGCAACTCAAACCTATAATATTTCAGGCTCATGGATTTTAGTAAATCGGGAAAGCACTTCTGTTTTTGGTCTTCCATACACAGTTTATAAAGGCGGCTTTTCTGATTCAAGTTATGGAAATGCCCCCGTACATTATGAATTTCTGATTGATGCAAGAACAGGAACACTTCTACAATTGGAAGAAAAATAAAAAAACAAGCCCCGTATCGGTTATTCGGCCGATCGGGGCTTTGTTCTTAACGATAAAGACTATCTTGGTTGTAAAGATTGTTCTCTATCTTGAATTTTGTAGTAAGGTACTGACGCTTTTCCCAAACAGTCAGAATAAATAACGGTACAATGATTAAGACAAACAATAATGCCGTAACAACAATAACATCCATATGAGTACCTAGATCAGATTCATGCTTCTTTTTATAATCTTTAATCTTATCATTAGCTTTTGCAACTGCACCTTCGGCTAATAATTCATTCTTGTCTGCATCGTAAAAAACAACTTCTGTATGATCGAAATAAAAAATATTATCTCTTACAGTATCGTAATTTGCAATGGCAACTGTAACCTCAGAAGCCTCTAACTCAGGGTCTTCATTTGGAAAAGATTGAACGTCAGACAACGTTAGTGAACCTGATTTTAAATCTTTGTGCTTACTTTTAATTCCTTTTTCAATCGTCTTCTTCATTTCATCAGTTGCAGTGTCTGCGGATGCAAAAGATCCTATAGACAAAAACAGCGCAAAAACGGTAAACATGGCAATTAACTGCTTTTTCATTTTTTAATCCCCTTTCAATTCACCTCTAAAATTGCTTAAAGAAAATATATAATTTCATACCTTTCATATTTTAACATATCCTGTCGATTTCGACATTCACTTGAAAATGGAAATTGTATGACTTTTTTTTCACATTTTTGGAGAACGAGGTACTCTTTCCAATAAGTTCCCATCTACATCCCACTTTACTGCTCTGTAAATGCAATCATGATAAAAGAAATACCATGTATCTGGTTTGATCCATTCCTGCTTTGCAAAAATAGATGTCATGGGATAATCATCATAGGCTAAAACCCAAAGTGGATTATGATGAGCGTGAGTTGGCATGATATCACCTAAATGATAGATCTTTTCGCTGCCAACAGTCAGCTCGATGATCGAATGGCCATCACTATGACCGCCGGTATGAATCATCTTAATTCCATCTAAAGGTATTATCTCTTTTTCAAAGGTCTTAACTTGGTGGGCAATCGGCTCCCAATTTTCACTCCAGTATGTATTTTTAGAACGTACATTAGGGTTTTTAAGCTCTTTCCATTCTATTTCCGATGTGTAGATGACAGCGTTTTCGAAAACAGGTACCAATTTATCTTCTTTCCACATGGAAAGTCCGCATGCATGATCAAAATGCATATGTGTCATGAGGACGATATCAATATCACCAGGAGTCAGACCTTCTTTTTCAAGGCTCTTATGAATTAGAGACTCTTCAGAAACACCATAGTTTCTTAGTTGCTTATCCGTTAATTTACCAGCCCCAATTCCAGACTCAATTAAGATATTTTTACCTCCAAGTCCTTGAATAAGAATGGGCTCTGTTCTTAACTCAATCTGGTTTTTTTCATTAACGGGATATCTTTTTTCCCACAAAGGTTTTGGAACAACACCAAACATTGCACCGCCATCCATATGCGTTACTCCGCCATCAAGCCAAGTTAATGTGATCTCGCCAATTTTCCACTGATCCATATCAAGTCTCCTTTCTCTTCACTCCTTTTACAAGTGTATCATAAGAACTTGATTCGGAATAAAAGAAAAACCCGGTACCATCACCGAGTTTTTCATGAACGAAATTGAGCTTCCATTCGGTATATACGAAATCCTTTTTCGGAAAACTTTTCTTCATATTCAGTCATTACGTTATCTTCCATGCCGCTTTTATGGAGATCAAGACTGACATCCTGAAAAATCATGCCGTATTTAGACATACTGTGAAGTGAATATTCAAATAGACCTTGGTTATCCGTCTTAAAATGAATCTCACCCTGTTTTTTTAGGATGGTTTCATAACGTTCTAAGAAGCTTTCATGTGTAAGTCTTCTTTTTGCATGTTTTTTCTTTGGCCATGGATCAGAGAAATTAAGATAAACACGATCAATTTCTCCCGTTTCAAAATAATCTAAGATATGGGTGGCATCTGCACGAATTAATTTAACATTGGACGTCCCATCTTCTAGAATTCTGTCCAATGCAGTAATAATGATGCTGTCATAAAGCTCCATTCCCAAATAATTAATCGATGGGTTCTGTTTACCCATGCCTTTAATAAACTGACCTTTACCAGTTCCAACTTCTATATGAATCGGATGATCATTCCCAAAGAAAGAACTCCACTTTCCTTTCATGGATTCAGGTTCAAGTGATACTACTTCGGGGTTGTCCAATAATTTTTCTTTAGCCCAAGGCTTATACCGTTGACGCATAACAATTTCTCCCGTCTTACTTTATGTTTTTTACATGGATGATATTTATTAAAACCGTTTTATATTTCAAGGATATTTTTTTCTTAACTCCATAACCTATGCAATGAAAGGATGTGCAGCAAAATGCCATTAAATCATAATGATCAATTGCATATAATCAGAGATCTACTGCAAGACCATTACACGGATTGTGCCGGTTCACCATCAGAATGTGCACAAATTGAACGCTTAGCTGCACATTTGATTGAAAATGGTGAAATTCACGAAGAAGTTAGGAATATTCTAGCAAATATTAATGAATACAGTCATACTGGTTCCTCGCATCAACACCTGGAAGAACATATCTCTAATCATCTTCCACATCTGGAATCTTGGATTAATACGATTCAGACACACCATCCATATTAAGACACTATTCCCTAGGAAATAGTGTCAGATTTACATTTTAATTGTCAGATCGTACCCGCAAGCTCCTTAATACTTTCAGCTAACTGGGCAGTTTCCTTTGACTGCCCTTTTTCTTTATACCAGAAAAAAGAGCTAATTGTTTGTGCAAGTACATACCAATGCATTCTGCGTTCTAGATCATCGTCTAAGGTCTGGCCATAGATTCCAAGCCAGTTATCCCATTCTTCATAAGGAATATAGCTGTATAGCAACATTCCCAAATCCAAAGCAGGGTCTGCAATCATTGCACCATCCCAGTCAATTAAAAACAATTCATTCGTATCACTTAGCAGCCAATTGTTATGGTTTACATCACAATGACACACAACCAAATTCTCAACTTCTACTTCTGATGCAGTTTCCATTAGATAAGCGAATGAATCATTAATTATTTCGAGATAATCTTTTTCTTTCCGCATCTGTTTTTGGATATCGTTAAGCATGTCAACTGGTGTCAGTCGCTTTTTTTCCAAACGGTTCATCATTCCCAGCAACTCTTGAGACTGATGGATTTTTGCTAACAGTTCTGCAACGTTTTTGCTCTTCATATCAGCTGCTTTTAGTTCCCGTCCATTAAGCCATTGCTGTGCAGTAATAACATCACCGTTCCCAAGTCTTTTTGTCCATAACAATTTGGGTACAATGCCTTCAGCCGAAAGAACAGCTAAAAAAGGAGAGGAATTACGCTTTAAGAACAGTTTTTGGTTCCCGTATTCAGCTATATATGCTTCTCCTGTTGCTCCGCCAGCAGGGGAAACCTGCCAATCTTCTCCCAAAATCTGTTCCAAAATGTTCACCTTCTTGTCTAGTTAGATCCGTATTTCATTTATGTTCATTCACCAAAGAGAATAAATTTCCGTATCAAAATAAAATACTGCGAAGTCATTATTTTAACACAAAAAATCAATAAAAGCACTTGAATATTACGACTTCAAACATCATCCTATACAAATAATAAAGAAAACGATAATGGATGAATGAGATACTTATTTGAATCCAAATTTCTTACAGCATATTTCTCGTTTTCAACTGCTATTTTCCAAGAACCCTGAGGGATTGGTATTTCTACGGCTTTTAGAGATTGATTAAATAGAAGTAATACTTTTTCCCAATTGAAACACTTTACTTTTTTATCGGTCAAAGAATGATTAATTTCCACTCCAAAAACACCATCTGGAAGTTCGTGCAATCGATTAATCCTGCTTTCTTCCTCACGAAAGACAGGCTGTTCGTTGCGAATTTTTATTAACTCTTGAAAGTATTTAACATCGTTTTTGTGTTTTTCACAATCGTGCCAATTAAAAGCATTGATTCGATCAGACATATTGTAGCTGTTCTCAACTCCATACTTCGTACGGTAAAATTCTTGCCCTGAATGAATAAATGGAACTCCTCTTGAAAACAGGGTAAATGCCAGCGCAAGCTGCTGCCTTTTTTTTCGTTGCCGTTCATTTTCATTCGGGTGACGAATTTTCAATAGATCAAATAGAGTATGGTTATCATGGCATTCAGTATAATTAATGCTTTGTTCTGCAGATAAAAACCTGTCATTTGTACCAGAATACCCTTTTACCGATCTCAAAATTTGATCCTTAACAGAATGTTCCTGATTTCCATTAATAAACCCTGCAGTACCTCCAGTAAATATACTTCCTTTTACACTATCTCGAAAAGAATCGTTAAAAAATGAATAGTCAGGAAGAACTTTAGCTGAAGATAAGGTTGCTCTCTTCTCCGGCTCGAGATTCGTATTCAGATCCCAACCCTCTCCGAGCAAAAAGATTCCAGGGTTTAATGATTTTAGTTTTTGAGCAGCGATATTCATCGTTTCTACATCATGTATTCCCATTAAATCAAAGCGAAAACCGTCAACTTTATACTCATTTAGCCAATATAAAAGCGCATCTATAATGAACTTTCTTACCATTTTACGTTCTGAAGCTGTGTCGTTACCAACACCTGTACCGTTCACAGGATTGCCGCCAGCATCATATCGAAAATAATAACCTGGAACCAGCTTTTCAAAAGATGACTCTTCCAATTTATAAACATGATTAAATACGACATCCAAGATAACAGAAAGCCCATTATCTTGCAGTGTTCGAATTAAAGTTTTCAGCTCTTGAATCCTCAAGACCGGATTACTTGGTTCGGTTGCATACGATCCTTCTGGGGCAAAGAAATGAACAGGATCATAACCCCAGTTATATTGGGAATCTGGTTTTGTTTCATCTACACTTCCAAAATCTGCGACCGGCATTAATTGAACATGTGTAATACCCAATCTTGTTAAATAATCTAACCCCGTAATAGTCCCTTTTGATGTTGTTGTGTTTCTTTCCGCCATTCCAAGATATTTACCTTTATGTTTCACACCGCTATCAGGATGTATCGTAAAATCTCTAATGTGGAGTTCATAGATGATACTGTCAGTTTTCGAACGAAGATTCATTCTTTTTTCGGATCGCTGCCATTGGTCAGGATCTGTTTTCTGCAGATCAATTATGACCGACCTCTCACCATTAATTGTTACGGAGCGTGCATATGGATCTGTTATCTCTACCCAAACGTGATTCACTCTAGCTTTGTAAATGTACTCTGTTAAATGGTGATCACCTTGTAAGGTAAAGTGCCAAACTCCTCTTTCTGTTCTTTCCATGCTTGCTTCTAAAAAATCGAATTCACCTGTTTTTTTATACTTAACCTGCATTTCAACAGCTACAGGAGACCATACTTTAAAAACAGTGGAATCTGGTGTATAAAGAGCACCAAGAGGACCATCATCAAAAAAAAGCGAATCAAATTGTTCTGTCCGGACAATACTGCCTATTTGAAGGGGAATCTGGTTTTCGTTTATTTTTATCCAATAATCTTTCCCCATAACTAATTGAATAGGAGATTTACACTTGTAGATATATCTCTGGTTATAATTTTCTTGTTTAAATAACGTTAAGGAATGCACGATACCATCCGTTTGTAATAATCCAAACGATGGTACGATTGAAAAAGGCTTTTTAGCTACTATTGTTATTAGGGAAAAGTCATCCATATAAGCTATTGCTTCAAAGTTCTTCAACCTGTTTTCACACTCCTTCAGTCAGCTATTACATCATATTGAACTTAATTTCATTTTGTTATTCGCAAATATGAAAAAGAGAGAGGGATTACCCGCTCTCATTAATCATTTAAGTATTTATTTTTTAGAACTCTTCCTGCAATCACTAAAGCTGCATAAAGGATGATCGGTATGATGATACCCCACATAAGATTCCCGTTAGTTACGTCTGTCACCCATTCTTTTATACCTGGTTTTTTTTGAATCAGCGCAACCCAAAGGATCGAAAAAAGTGCCATATTAAAAAAATCGGTCCATTTCATTCTTTTCACCACTCAAGTATTCATAGATTTTAAACTTTTATCGGTACAGACAGAGGATTGATTTCAATGGAAACTGGTGTTGTTCCTTTATATTCACCGTCAGCATGAATCGCAACTGGTCTGTTTGTTTTCACTGTAATATTCCGGCATGTAAACTGTGATACTCCTTGCACCTTTACGTGTCCGCCCCAAAAGACTGAAATAAAAAGCATAAGAAGTTTTGCTAAAGAGATCGTATGTACAACACAAACATCGAGTCTTCCATCGTTGTAACGAGCCTCCGGGCAAATTTTCATGCCCCCTCCATAATAGGGCATGTTCCCGACAGCTACAAGCCAAACCGTGTCAAAAGTATGAACCTGCCCATCGACCTCTAACTCTATAGAAGCTAGTTTATAGGATTTCAAAACTTTAAACAATGTTATAACGTATGCAAAAGTCCCTAATCTCATCTTGTGAAGCAATTTTTTGTAACGGGCTTCATTTGTATATCTCGCCACTTCTCCGTCAAGACCTATTCCGATCGCACTTAAAAACACCTGATCCTTCATGCTTCTTCCGATCATATGAATAATTCCTGCATCACTTTTGATCAGTCTTTTCCGTTTTAAATAAGAAATTTGGCTTTTAACACCTTTTATTTTGGAGGCAAGTACACGAACAATATCATTTCCTGAACCGCCCGATATAAAGCCGAGTGGAATTTCAGGGTGATCTTTTATTCCATTGAACACCTCATGAATAGTCCCATCCCCGCCTACCGCGATGATTGCTTTAATGGAATCCTTGTTTATGTATATAATTTTCTTAGCTATTTCAATAGCATGACCTTTGTGCTCAGTATAGAAAGTTCGATAGGATATCTCTTCTTTATCTAATTCTTTTTTTAAGCGATTGAATGCTCTCACTGCTTTTGAGTTATTCGTATTAATTATAAAAAAGTATCTTTTCATCAAATGAGTCCTCGATTGTTTGTTTTACATTCAATTCGACAATATGTATCAAATTCCTTCAAAACTTAACTCAGACTCGTTTTGTAGAGGATCTTTTCTATAAAGAGAATTTGTCACACCAATACTTAAAATTTCTGAAACAAATTTTAATTGCTGACTCTTCACAGGAGCTGGCTCATTAACGATTCGCATATGCCATTCTTTAAAATTCCGTTTATCAACGAAGTTTATCTTTCTCCAGTCGTTCGAAAGATCAATAAATGCATTAGGTGCTATTATGGTTTGCTGAATTGAAAGCTGTTCTTTATATGGTTCAGCCCATCCTTTGATTATGCTGTTCATTCTTTCAAGTCTGATAACCGGACTTAATCTTGTTTCCTTTTGCTCAGAGCTGCCATTTTTCCAAAAACGTTTATTCTCCGCTTCCTGCCAGATCCCTTCACCTTTCATCCAGACAATAAGTGATATCGTTGCCGGGCCCACTAAGATTACATCGAGTTCAACTGGCGCACTTTTAACCCGTAATACAGGCTCATAAAACAAAAAATAATTATCAGGAATTTCCTGTGTCAGAAATTGCAACTGCTGGTCTCTATTATATTTCTGATCAACGTTCGAAACTTCTCTCACTGTGGAAGTTGCCCATTTCATCTGGTTCTGAAAAAGGGTTTCTCTGAATTCCTTTTGCAAGAGTTTACGGCCATCTTCTCCAATATCAGTCTTAAACCCTTTTCTGCGATTTTCCTTAATACGCATAAATAGAGATTGATAATGATAAAGGTTCTTTTCATAACGTGAAACATAATCTTGTATTTTGACTAGTTGTGCCATTCTTTTCTTCCCCTCCTCCTTTTACTGTCTATCTTATTAATGAAAAGGACTGTACAATCTGATATTTCGGCTGCTTTTCAAAATGTGTTTCATATAGAACAACATTTTCCGCTTGAAATTGAACTTCTTTCCCATAGATATCCCACCAATTCTCTGAATCAACAGGCAGTGCTGAGGAATCCAATAGTTTTCGTGCAAGCGTAATATGCGGGGAGTAAGACCTCTTCTCTAAGATGAAATCAGCACGTTTGCATGCATATGCCACTTGTTTTTGCAGACTATATAATTTAACCTGTTCTTCAACACCAGCCCAAAAGATCCTTGGGTTCTCTTTGTTTCCAAAGAAACCTAGATGGTTGATATTTAATGCAAAAGCTTCAAACCCTTGCACGCTTTCCTCCAATAACGGAGTCAGATGCTTTAATTGATCCCTTGATGCTTTTCCTAAAAATGCGAGTGTAATATGATAATCATCGGGGTGAACCCATGTTTTAAATGAGTTCTCCTTTTTTATTTCTTGGCACATTTGATCAAGTGTTGATTTCACACCAGCCTGAAGCTGTAAAGCAACAAATAAATGCCTTTCCATAAAATTCACCGCTTTCCATAATTTATTTTATCAGATAATCGTATCCCCCTATCTGCTTTTTTACCGAATGGATTATTTGTTATACTAAAGACAGTAATAAAAAAGGAGTGCAAATTATGAGAGTCGTAACAAACATCGCGGATCTGATCGGAGATACACCTGTTGTTAAATTAAACCGCTTGCCTCATTCAGAAGGTGCAGATGTGTACGTTAAGCTGGAGTACTACAATCCGAGCCGAAGTCTGAAAGATCGAGCTGCATATAATATGATTATTGAAGCAGAGAAAAAAGGCGATTTAAAAGAAGGCTCTACCATTATAGAACCGACCTCTGGAAATACAGGTATCGGTCTTGCTATGAATGCTGCAGCAAGAGGATATAAATCGATAATCGTCATGCCAGATACGATGACGGAAGAAAGAATAAATTTGTTAAAAGCTTATGGAGCAAAAGTTGTACTGACTCCGGGAGATGAAAAAATGCCTGGGGCGATAAAGAAGGCAAGAGAGCTTGCAGCAGAGATTCCAAACAGCTTCATGCCTATGCAATTCGAAAACCCTTCTAATCCAGATGCTCATCGTCATAGTACAGCGATTGAGATAAAAGAAGCTATTGAAGAAATAGGGAAACCATTTTCTGCATTTATTGCACCCGCTGGAACTGGCGGAACGATAACAGGTACAGGTGAAACCCTGAAGTCAATGTTCCCTGATCTTACCGTACATGTTGTAGAACCAAAAGGATCTCCTGTACTCTCAGGCGGGAAACCTGGAAAACATAAGTTAGTGGGAACTAGCCCCGGCTTTATTCCATCGATTTTAAACCAAAACGTCTATGATGAAATTGTTCAGGTAAATGATGAAGACGCTTATAACATTACAAGACGTCTTGCTTCAGAAGAGGGCATCCTTGTTGGCCCGTCTTCGGGTGCTGCTGTTTTTGCAGCTTTAAAGATTGCTGAAAAACGTAAAAAGGGAGAAGTTGTGATCTGCATGACTTGTGACTCTGGGGAACGCTATCTCTCAAGCGATCTGTTTCAGTTTAATTCATAAGAGATACAAAAGACATCCCGAGATACGTTCGGAATGTCTTTTGTAATCCAATGATGTCACACCTAATTTGCGGTCTATGAAATTCTTTGTGATAATACAAAGGATTTGGGAACCGAACAAAAATGACTGCTAACCGTACAAAAATTAACCTTGACTGTACAAAAAAGCGGGACAACCGAACAATTTCCCTCCTATAAGAATGGTATTACATCTTCAACTCATAAATGGAACTTTATATAGATCTGTGTACGAGAACGGGTTCTTGTTCCATTTTTGAGAGAATAATAACCATCATTAGACCGGCAAACGAAAGTACACCGAAGAACAGGTACGTATAAAAGATTGAGTATTTATCAAAAATTACCCCTCCAACAAACGTACAGAACCAAGAACCTAGTCCGTTCCCTACAGCCGAATATAAAGAGACTGCAGTCGCTCTTACTTCACTAGGTGTATACATCCGTACATACTCCATAGCTGCAGGAATGAATAGACCTACCGAAAATCCTTGTGCGATAGTTGTAGCCAAAACTACCGGAAAAGATGGTTCGAAAAAGTAGAACGTCCAGCGGACAGCAGAGACCGCTGCTGCAAACATCATGATCTGCATCATGCCCCATTTTTTGATCGTAAGTCCTGCGAACTTCATAAAAGGAGCTTCACTTCCCGCCGCCAACAAAAACGCTAACCCTACTCCAGCTAAAGTGCCACCCGTTTCTTGAATATAAAAACCAAAATAAAAGTTATTGGCAAAAATCGGGCCGAAAACAAGAAATGTAGCGATAAGGAAAATAATAAATGATGGCATTTTTATCAGCTTATCAACACCCTTTTTCATATCCGTTTTAAGTGACTGGTTTTCTTTAGGCATATTAAATACAAACAAAATACATACGAAAAGAACGGCTGTAAACATATAAAATATCACTTGTGTACCAAAAGATTCAGCCAGTCTTCCTGCGATATATACCGCTATCGCGAACCCGACAGCTCCGAACAGCCGATAGTTTCCATACTGCTTGTTCTCTTTTTGAACATAATTCAGCAATATACTATCTGATACAGGTACAAGAGCACTCTGCATGAATGAGAATATGATAAGCAGTAATAAGAGCCACAAATAAGAGTCCAGCAATAATATACTGTATCCCAATACTGCTGTTAAAAATAAGGTCAAGCCCAGTACTGACCTTGGACGTCTGGAAAAGTCGGTGATCATCCCCCAAAGCGGCTGTGCAAAAATCATTACCACAGGACTGATTGACATCAACGTACCGATTTCTGTACCGCTGAGTCCCACTTCTTCTTTAAAGTAAACACCCAATAAGGGAAATAAGCTTCCAAGACCAAAAAAGAAAAGCAGATAAAATCCTTTTAAACTAATTGAGGTTTGATCAAAAGTTTTGTTCATGATGATTCCCTCTTCTCTTTCTTACCTATTTTGCCAGTTCATAAATAGCTTGAGCGTAAATAGCAGAAGCGCGCAATAAATCTTCAATATACATATACTCATCTTTTTGATGAGCCACATCTTCTCTGCCTGGGAATAATGCACCAAAAGCAACTCCGGTATTCAGAGATCTGGCATAAGTACCGCCTCCGATTGCAATCAATTCACCCTTTTCTCCAGTCTGTTCTTCGTACACTTTTTGAAGCGTTTTAATCAATGGGTGTTGATCATCAACATAATTTGGTGGATTATTTTCGATAATTCTGAGGTCCCACTTATCGTCCTTTGCTCTCTTAAATAATGTCTCTTCAATTTGTTCACTGTTATGAGTTACAGGGTAACGGATGTTCATTCCAACTTTGCCGCCTTCAGAATTAAATTTCATTACCCCTGGGTTTACAGTTAATTTTCCACTTGCTTCATCCTCGGCTGCGATCCCTAGTTTATTTCCAGTGTGTTCCCCTGTTACTGCTTCAAGTAAGGACAAAAACGCTTTCCCCTGACCAGCAAAAGTATATCCACTTAAAAATTTTGCAAGTTCTAAACCTGCATTAATCCCGATTTCCGGTGTACTGCCATGTGCAGATTTCCCTTCTATCTGCAGAGTTAATGTCCCTTTTTCAATAAAAGAACGACATTCCATGTTCTTTTTTTCTGCATATTGGGTAAATGCTTTTTCCATGTTTTCGAGATCGGTGCCTTTTACTTTTGCAGAAGCACGGTCCGGAACCATATTCAAACGCTGACCAGATTCAAATGACATGAGTTGAAGATCCCCATTGTTCCCATTGTCCCCTGATAAGGTGAATTCGACATCAAAGATTCCTTTTTCTGCATTTATGATCGGAAAGTCTGCATCAGGAGCAAATCCGAAATTGGGCATTTCTTCATTTTTAAAATAATGCCTTACACATTGCCAATTGCTTTCTTCATCACAGCCTATAATCATACGAACTCTTTTTGACAAAGGAAGCTTTAATTCTTGAATAATCTTCATTCCATAAAAAGCAGCCATCGTTGGGCCCTTGTCATCGATCGCGCCTCTCGCAAAGATCTTTCCGTCTTTTACTTCAGCTCCAAAAGGATCGACCGTCCAACCTTCTCCTGCAGGCACAACATCCACATGACAAAGAATACCGACCAACTCTTCTCCGCTTCCAATTTCCAAGTGTCCCGCATATCCATCAACATCTTTGGCTGACATTCCGGTTTCTTTTCCTAGACTAAGCAAGTACATTAATGCCTGATGAATTTCAGGACCAAACGGAGCCCCTTTCGTCCCTTTTGTTTCATCCAAGAGACTCGGAATTCTTAATAGACCTTTTGTATCTTCTATAAGCTGTTCTTTTCTCTTTTCCACTTCTTCTGTCCAATTAATAGTTGACACGCGTTACACCCTTTCATTTTTGAGCCTATGTAAGAGATTCGTACACTTCTTTACTGCAAATAATATAAAGTCTTGCATCCTCACGTATAGGTTCATTTAATTTCTTATTTATACCAAGATCACTTCCATCAGAAATCAGTGTTGCCCCTTCCATTAAAAGACCTTCAAAAGCATCTTTATATGTCTTCCACTCTCCTCTTTTCCTTACTTCAAAAAGGTTTTCCCCTTCTTTATAAGATAAAAGCTGTGTATAAATCTCAGTAATACCTCTTGAGAAAGCAGACCGTACGGCCATTCGAGAAACGGTTTCGTGACTCAAAACAAACTCATCAACTTTAGCATGCCTGAAATTTTTAATATTTTCCTCTTTTTTTATCTCAACGGTACTATGTATTTGTTGATTAAGCCTTTCAACGGATGTTACTACTAATAGTGTCTTTCCATCAGCTAATGCTGAATCTTGGATAGAATCATCCGAGAAAACCAGAACGGATTTAGCATCGTTAATGTTAGCCTGCATCAGCACAGATTCACTCGAAGGATCGCCTTGAATGTAATGTACATTTTTATGTGTTATAGGGGTTACATTTAATTGATCAATAAGTACGATGTCTATTTCCGGGTGAGTTTCTATAATCTCAGAAATCGCATACTTTGCCTTCTCAGACCATCCAATAATAACAAAATGACCTTTTCCTTTAAAGTTCAACCTTCCTTCCTCCTTACGTTTTCGGTGAGCTCCTAAAGCTTCAACCAATTTTCCAATTGCTAAACCCGCAATACCAATTCCAATTAAAAAGATAAAAATCGCATAAATTCTCCCTGCGACACTTACCGGATAGAAATCCCCATAACCTACAGTTGTAACGGTTGTCATCACATACCATAAAGCATCAAACCAGCCAGGGAAAGTTTCGGGTTCTATTAAACGCATAACAATTGAAGAAAAAATGACGATAAAAAAGGTAAAGGAAAAAATCCCTAGTTTGTTTACAACTAACTGCTTAAAAAATTTTTGCAAGATATACATGATCTATCCCTCCTAACTGTAAACGGTATTATAACTTTTTCATTGTACCGTATATCAAAGTTATTTGTTATCGTTCTTTTTCAAAGTATTGGAAAATAAAGAGTATTGACTTTTTCGGATTTTCGTGTATAATGATGCGTAAATGGGAGGTGTGGTGTGTTACCTGAACTGACAAATATTCCTTAAATGAGGATTATATGTTCGTTACAAAGGTTTTGCTGCATAGCCGCACAGACATCTTTTTGAACTCACGCATTATTTACAATTGGCTTACGCAGCGAAGAAACCGATATGGATTCTTCGCTTTTTTATATGGTTCTGTAAACGACGAATCTTCACTAAGAACAGAGCTTTTGTTAAAATGGATGGGTCTTACAAATTAAAGAGATTGTAATTTAACATTCATACTTCATTAACTTTTGATTGCTATCATATAGTATGTTAACAACTAATTAAACAAGGAGTGGTTTTTTGAGTCCTTCAACTGACAGAATGTTGAATCGTGTGAAAGCCCTGTATTTGTTTATACGCAAGAAAGGTACTGTAACAACACGAGAATTAGTTGAAGAATTTGGAACTACGCAGCGAACAATCCAGAGGGATTTGAATGTACTTTCTTATAACAATTTAGTAACAAGTCCTGCCCGTGGAATGTGGGAAACAACAGCAAAAAAAGTAAAAGTATCTTAAACAGATTAGTATCTTAAATGAATAAGCATAAAAAAAGTTCCCGCTGAATGAGTGCGGGAACTTTTTTGTTTCTTTTATTTGTTCATTCCTAAAAGATTGTTGCTTTTAGGTTATTTTTTCATTCTCTTCATTGTCAAGGTGATTGGAGCGCAAGGTGCGTGCCTCCTACATGAGAAGCTTCTTGCTGGGCATGCGACGAGGAAGCAACATCGGTAGCATTTACTTGTAGACGCAGGAGCAAGGGTACTTCCATGAAGCGGGACAGGTGAGACTCCTAACCGCGCAAAGCGCGAGAAGGCTCACCGCACACCCCTCGGAAAGCGAGCAGCCTGGAGCGGAAATCAACCACTTTCAAGAGCTATTTATAACTCTTCAGGTGAATTTTTGAGAAGCAAATCAGGAGTACGTTCAATTTTCCACTCTTGTGTTTTCCAATCTGGCTGACCTGTAATCGGCATATATTTTTCATCGTGGCCTAATAAACTTTTCCAGAATCCTTCAGAAAGGACAAAACCAACAGCCTGTTTTCGTTCTGTATCCATGACAAGATCTTTAATCTTTCCTACTTTTTCACCACTCTGGTCTATTACTGGCCAATCCTTCACCGCGAGATAAGAATAGCATTCAATCGGTTCTTCCTTCTGCCGTTCATTACCCTCAAACACGAGCTTATCTTCATTAATATCTACGATTTGGTGCCAAGGAATAAAGTAAGTTTCTTTAGCATCGCTATAATTCGTTTCAGGGTATGCACTGCCGGTCATAGGTGTGTTTTGTGTTCCAATCCCTGATGTTGCTGCCACAACAGATTCCATATGCCGGTCGGCAGGCATTTCCTCACGTTCAGGACTTCTGTTTTCAATCGTGAAAGTAAAATAACATAAACGATGATCATACATGTTGAAAAGAATATCGTTTACTTTATGTTCATCAAGAGGAGCGGCATCATGTTCAGCTTTTGCACCAATTATTTTATCAGCATACAACCTCATTAGGAATCATCCTCCTTTTTATTGGAAGATACCCCTAATAATTTATTCAAAAACATTCCTTCTTTCGGAAAGAAGAGTGAGCTCTTCTTCTGTTAAATCTCTATATGTCCCTAATGGCAATGTATCATCAAGTTTTAAGTTACCCATTTGAACCCTTTTAAGATAGGTGACTTTTCTGCCCACCGCTTCAAACATTCTTTTTACTTGATGAAATTTCCCTTCAGTAATCGTTAAGTAAATTTCTGATTCATCCATCGCGTTTTGAACGACTTCTAATTTTGCAGGCTGCGTATGATAACCATCTTCTAAGACAACACCTTCTTTAAATTTTTCATAAGTATTTTCAGGAATTGATCCATTTATTTTTGCAAAATATGTTTTAGGCACATGTTTTTTTGGTGACAGCAAGGAATGTGCCAACTGGCCATCGTTCGTTAGGATAAGAAGCCCTTCTGTATCTTTGTCCAATCTCCCAACTGGGAACGGTTCAAAACCTTGATCCTCCATTTCAATTAGATCGATCACCGTTTCATGCCGTGAATCTTCAGTAGCAGATATGACACCCTGCGGCTTATTCATCATTAAGTAAATAAACTCTTTGTAAATGACTTCCTCACCATGCACGACTACATGATCTTTATCAGGATTCGCTTGAGTTTTCGGATCTTTAATTACAGTTCCATTTAGTGTAACTGCACCAGATTTTAATAATTGTTTCACTTCTTTTCTGCTTCCAAAGCCTGTATTGGAAAGCCATTTATCAATTCTCATAAGAACCTCCAGTTATATGATCTATTCTTCCTATATTATTGTAAAAAATTGATTGAATTTTATATAAACGGGGTAATTTAGTACTATAGGAGGAATTGGAATGAAAAGGAAAATAGGTCTTCTAGCCACTGCACGGAAAAAAGCTTCAACCCCTTCGGCAGCTATAGAATTATACATAAGCCCGTTATTCGTTAAGTCCGTTCAATACGCACAGAATCATTATGATGATTTCTATTTTTATAGTGCAAAAGAAGGGCTTTTAACGAAAGACCAATACATCGAACCATATAATGTCTCCATCAAAAATTTTTCTACTTCTGAAAAACGGGAGTGGGCAGCACAAGTAATAAATGCTTTAGAACAACATGTTAAACCTTCTCAAAGCAGAATTTTCATTCATGGCGGCTGGGTATACCGCGAGTATCTTCAGCCTGCATTAGAAAAAGCCGGCTTCGAATACGAAGTGCCGCTTGAAGGCTACAGCATAGGCAATCAGCTTAAATGGTACGACGAACAACAGCAAGAGGTAAAGAAATAATAATCCTCATGGGAAAAGAAGGCTGATCAGCCTTCTTTTTTGCTACCCTTATTTCTTTCGTTTAAGAAATGAAATCCGGTCTCCTAATATAATCGTCAGCAGTCCTGAACGATAACTTAAGAAAAGGTATACCGCTCCTCCAGTAAGTATTCCCACTGTCAGCTCAATAATGGTATCCAGTCTCGTTTCCGGCTTTCCTAAAAGTGATGTTATCACAACAACTGCTATCGACATGATGGCGATAAAAACTGTCATCAAGACCGTTCTTCGATAAACCCATTTAAATGAAAATCCGCTGTATTTTTTGATGATATACAGGTTAAACAGTATAGATAAGGTATATCCGATATTGGTTGCGATGATGGAACCTGTTCCGGCAAATACTAATAGAAGAGGTTTGTTCAGCAGCAGTTTAGCTAAAAATCCAGCACTTAAACTAATAAAGGCAAAACGCTGCTGGTTCAAACCTTGTAAAATTGCTGCTGTTACAGTAAACAACGCAAACCAAATGGCTGTAGGCGCATACCATCTAAGGTAGAAACCACCCGTTTCCATCGTTGGCATGCCGAACAGTGCTCCATATGCAGGATATGCCAGCACAGCTAAACCAATTGCTGCAGGTGCTGTTAAGAACAGTACCATCTGAAATGTTTGGGTGATCTGTTTATGCAATAGATCTTGGTTGTTTTGCGTAAATGATTTAGTGATGACAGGGATCAAAGTCAGTGCAAGTGCAGTAGCAAGAGATACAGGAATCATAACTAGTTTATGTGCAATCTGGGTAATAATCGCGAAAACAGACTCGGACTCTATTTGTGTATAACCATAATCTCTAAGTGTATTTACAATCGTAAATTGGTCGATCATTTGATAAAGCGGAATAGCAAGGCCGACGGCGACAAAAGGTATCGCGTATTTGATCGTTTCTAAATAGATATCTTTTAACGAAATATCTGCAACAGGTTTACTTTTATCATACATCTTCTGCAGATGAGGCTTTCTTTTTGCCCAATACCATATGAGTACGATAAGTCCTGCAACAGCACCGAGTGTAGCTGCAAATGTAGACAACGCAACCGCGGTCGTAGTCTCTCCGTTTAATATGTTCATAACTATAAAGCTGGCTATCAGAATGAATAGGATTCTGACAATCTGTTCCACGACCTGTGAGACAGCTGTAGGTCCCATCGATTGAAAGCCCTGGAAATAACCCCGGATTAAACTCATGGACGGTACGATTATTAAAGCCGTACTAACCATCCTGATGACCAGTGTTATATCTTCGATGCTATTCCCTTTCCCCCCGCGTTCATCAATAATCTGATGGGCAAGGACAGGGGCTAGCATGTACAGAATAAGAAATGCTAGAAAACCAGTTAAGGTCATTACTAGCAAACCAGATTTAAGCAGTTTTCTTCCTGCAGCATAATCACCCAGCGCGTTATATTTAGAAACAAATTTAGAAACAGCGAGCGGTACTCCCATTGTGGAAATACTAAGTAAAATCGTATATGGAATATAAGCATAACCGTATAAAGCCATGCCTGGTTCTCCTACTAAATTGGTAAACGGAATAACAAAGATCAATCCAATAAATTTCGAGAAAAATGTAGCTGCAGATAAGATCAATGTTCCACGAAGTAATCGCGACAAACTTTTTCAGCTCCTACTAAAATCAATAAAGAGATTCCCTGACAGCTTAGTCTTCGGTCAGGTTTGATACATTAACTAAAAAACATTATTAGTATTGTATCACATAAAAAGCTCGTGTAACCTCATTTAACTTTTTGCAAAAAAGTAAGGAATTGAAAATACATAGCCTTTTTTATAAAGCTATGCTATTGTATGAAATGATTTTTAACTGAACGATTAAGAAGGTTGGGATGTTATGATTTATGATTGTATTGTCATAGGAGGAGGTCCATCAGGGCTAATGGCCAGTGTTGGAGCTGCATCGAATGGTGCTCGTGTTCTTTTGATCGATAAAGGAGAAAAACTTGGCCGAAAACTTGCTATTTCTGGCGGTGGACGGTGCAATGTGACAAATCGTTTACCTGTAGAAGAGATCATTAAGCACATTCCTGGCAACGGCCGCTTCCTTTATAGTGCTTTTTCTGTATTCAACAATGAGGATATTATTTCTTTCTTTGAAAATCTAGGTATTAAACTTAAAGAAGAAGATCATGGCCGTATGTTCCCTGTTACAAATAAAGCAACGGATGTTGTACAAGCACTTTTAAATAAGATTAGAGAACTAGGTGTTCAAATCAGGACGAATACACCAGTAAAGACTATAAATTATAATGAAGAATTTCACGAAGTTATTTTACAGAATGGTGAAGTACTAAAAACAAAATCCATCGTTATCGCTGTTGGAGGCAAGTCTGTTCCGCACACAGGATCAACAGGTGATGGTTACGCATGGGCAAAAAAAGCTGGTCATACAATTACCGAACTGTATCCGACAGAAGTTCCGATCACGTCAAGTGAAAGCTTCGTAAAACAAAAAACATTACAAGGGATTTCACTAAGAAACGTAGCGCTCTCTGTATGGAATCCTAAGGGCAAAATGATTAAAGCCCATCAGATGGATATGATCTTTACCCATTTCGGAGTATCCGGACCAGCCGCATTGCGCTGCAGTCAGTATGTTGTAAAAGCTCTAAAAAAATTCGGTGTCCCTTCCATTGAAATGAGAATTGACTCATTCCCAGAAGAAAATGAAGAGGCTCTTCTTTCCGCTATTCAAAAAAGAATGGATGAGGAACCAAAAAAGGCTGTAAAAAACGTTCTGAAAGGAATGCTCCCTGAGAAGTACCTTTTATTCTTGATTGAAAAGGCAGGCATTGATGGTGACATTTCAGCTGATCAAATCCCTAAGCAGTCATTGCGTAATCTAGCTCAGCAAATGAAAGGATTTTCGTTTCAAGTTAATGGAACGTTATCCATCGAAAAAGCCTTTGTAACAGGCGGTGGTGTCTCTGTAAAAGAAATTGCACCCCAAACAATGGCTTCAAAAATACAAGAAGGTCTATTCTTTTGTGGAGAAATCCTGGATCTGCATGGCTACACAGGTGGTTACAATATAACAGTAGCTTTTGTTACCGGTCATATAGCAGGTACAAATGCCGCTTATCGTGCTCTTGGATAATCTATTTCTTATAAATAATCATGGCTGAGAATGAAAACATGGTTTCGTTTTCTTCATGTGCATTTTCACAAACCGCGATCTGATATTTAATATCAATAACTTGATCATGAGAAATTCCGCTTAAGAATTCATTGACACTTTCTTCAAGGTCATCTTCATGTTCTTCATCAAAAACTTTAACCTGTATCATAAAAAAGCATCCTCCTAACGAATGAGTCTCTGCATGAGCATTCGTTCAGCGAGGATGCTTTTCCTTTGTTGGACTTTGACTAGTTTTGTCTATATGTTTTCGATTGCGTTCTGAATTGGCGTTTCTCCTTCTATCAGTTCAAAAACTTTGCGGTACATATGCTCATTTCCTAAACATGCTGCTATTGTTCTCGCTACATCAGCCCGTGGAATTGATCCTCGTTCATTTAATTTTTTCTGTGCATTAACTAACCCCATGCCGTCTTCATCTGTCAATGCACCAGGACGCAAGATCGTGTAGTTTAATGAGCTGTCCATCAGTGCTTCATCCGCATTTCCCTTTGCTTTTAAATAATGCTGAAGACTTTCCGGCCCTTTTTCTGGTGTGTCTGCTGCTAGCGAGCTCACCATGATAAATTGCTGAACAGAATGCTTTTCAGCAAGCTTGATCGATTTTACGGCTCCCTCATAATCTACTGCTTCTGTTTTCTCCGGACCTGTATGCCCACCAGAACCGGCAGTAAATATAACAGCTTCAACCCCTTCGAATACATGTTCAAAATCTTGTTCCAAGTCACCCAGTACAGCCTCAATATTTTCATGTTTAAAATGCTCTCGCTGCTCTTCTTTTCTAACCATCGCTTTGACTTTATGACCTTGTTCAGCGAGCATGACACTTGTTAGTTTTCCTATATTTCCATTTGCTCCAATAATAAGAACGTTCATTTTCATCCACTCCTTCAACTTAAGTACTTATGTATTGTTTCACTAAATGGCTATTGTAAAACATCGCCAGTAAGGAAATGGGTGCTGAGGAGAGAGGTGAGTTTGTAATTCCAGGTGAAGTGCTTATAATTCCGGAGTACCGTTCGTAAATCTCAAGAACCGCTCGTAAATCTCAAGAACCGCTCGTAATTTCCAATAACCGCTCGTAAATCTCAAGAAACGCTCGTAATTCCCAAGAACCGCTCGTAATTCCCAAGAACCGCTCGTAATTCCCAATAACCGCTCGTAAATCCCAAGAACCGCTCGTAAATCCCAAGAACCGCTCGTAA
>NZ_SGXL01000001.1:847924-1048935 GCF_004216955.1 Fictibacillus sp. BK138 | reverse complement strand
AATTCCCAAGAACCGCTCGTAATTCCCAATAACCGCTCGTAAATCCCAAGAACCGCTCGTAAATCTCAAGAACCGCTCGTAAATCCCAAGAACCGCTCGTAATTCCCAATAATCGCTCGTAAATCCCAAGAACCGCTCGTAAATCCCAATAATCGCTCTTAAAATAGCATTCTCCTTAATATTCATTGATAAGTTGACTGTAGTTCAAGGTGCGAGCATCGCGGAACGGAAGACAACCACTTCCAAAAGCAACAAAGTTTACGAAAACAGCCATTCTAAAATACATAAAAAGACTCAAAAAACCGTTTCCGAATGGCTTTTTGAGTCTTTTACTAATTGATCACCATATTCTCTTGAAGATGCTTCTCTAGTTCTTCAGGTTTTAAAGGCTTAAACAAATGGTATCCTTGCCCATACATACATCCTTGTTCTAATAGAAAATCTATTTGTTTACAGCTTTCGATTCCTTCAGCAATAACATGAAAACTAAGGTTATGACCCATATCAATTATCGTTTTCACGATTGCACCTGCTTTAGGATCTGTCAGAATATCATCAATGAACATTTTATCGATCTTTAGCGTATCTACAGGCAGCTGCCTTAAGTACGTTAACGAAGAATAACCTGTACCGAAGTCATCGATTGATATCCGAATTCCTTTCTCTCTTAACCGGTTAAGTACTGGCAAAGTTTCCTCAAGGCTTTCCATCGTCGTACTCTCTGTAATCTCTAGTTCAAGAGAAGAAGCTGGGAAATGGGTCTCGGTTAAAATTTGTTCCACTCTGCTTACAAACGATTCTTCTAAAAGCTGTCTTACTGAAATATTTACGGATATCAGGAGTTCATCAAATCCATTTTGATGCCACTTATAACCCTGCAAACAAGCGTTTTTTAATACCCATTCGCCGATTGGCAAGATCATTCCAGTATCTTCTGCAATAGGAATGAATTCGCCTGGAGAAATAATTCCTTCCGAATCCTTATTCCATCTTAACAAAGCTTCTACACCAGTTATTTTTTTTGTATGGAATTGAACTTGAGGCTGATAAACAAGAAAAAGTTCATTCTTTTTCAAAGCTTTTCTCAAACCGTGTTCAAGGTTCAGCCTTCTTTCCATTTTCCCATCATGCTGTTCTGTAAAAAATTGATACGTGTTTCGGCCACGGTCTTTTGCCTGATACAAGGCTGCGTCGGCTCTTTTTAAAAGTGTATCACTGTCAGAACCGTTTCCTGGGTATAAACTTATTCCGATACTTGGTGTCGTGAAGACTTCTTTACCGCTTAGTAGGAATGGCTTTGTAAAAGAACATATGATTTCCTCAGCCACTGTTATCACTTCTGCTGCATCTTTAAATTCCAGGAGAATAAGGAATTCATCTCCGCCTCTCCTAAACACCTGCCCTTTTCCTGCGACTGTTAATTTCAGCAAATCCGCTACCTTTTGTAGTAAAAGGTCTCCAAAACTATGACCAAGTGTATCGTTGAGCACATTAAAGCGATCCAGATCTAAATATAGTAAAGCCAGGTTCCCCTGTTTCAAATCGACTTCATTCATTTTCTGTTCGAAGGTCTCCATAAACCCATTTCGATTTGGAAGTCCTGTCAGTTCATCAAAATAAGCCATTTGATTAATGGTCAATTCCGCATGTTTGCGTTCTGTTATATCAATAAGAATTGAATTGAAATCAATGAGTTCTCCCTTATCGTTTAAGAATGGTATTCCCCTATCCTGAATCCATCTGATGTCTCCATCTGGACGCAGTATTCTGTATTCACTTGTATTAATTATTCCTTTTTCAATATCAGCTGCACGCATGATCGTAATTTCAAGATCATCAGGATGGATTACTTTTTTCCATAAATCTACATCATCATAAAAGGATTGAAGCGGATAACCATAAAGTTTCTCAATACCAGAGGTAATAAGCAGTTTATTCGTTTGCAGATTATGTGACCAAATTGCAACATCAATGCTGTCAAAAACGTTTTGAAGATTAACTCTGCTTGCCTCTAATTCTGCATACGTTTCTTTATGTTTTTTTATTTCCTTCTCAAGATCTATGGCATAGCTGTCTTTTTCTTTCAGCATTTTGTAGACAAAGATTCCAAACACAAAAACAGCGCCGATATCTAAGACATACATCCATATATTTTGAGTATAGATCGACCCTATTGAGCCCGCTAAATGAATAGTAAAAAAAGCAGCAATTATGCTTAACCACTTCTTTTTATTTGATTGTATAAATGCCATGAGAGCCTCCAGGGTACACAGTATACCCTTACTATCGGCAGAAACTCCTTAATTTTTCACTCTTCCTGAATATTCGATACGTGAAATTTTTTTCTAATGTAAAAAACCCCCTGCTTATTAAAGCAGAGGATTTCATGTTTATTCTTTATTATACTCAAGCATTCCGCCAGTCATATTTTTTACTTTATAACCTTGATCTAATAAGAAGTAGGCAACATTTTCACTTCTTCTTCCCGATCGGCAAATAATAATATGTTCTTCATTTTTATCGATCTCAGCTAATCGGTCTGGTATCTCTCCCATTTTTATATGGGCTGCTTCAGGAATCTTTCCTTCAGCCACTTCCTCGTCTTCACGAACATCAATCAAGGATACCTTCTTGCCATCTTTAAGTAATTGTTTCACTTCGGATGGTGAAATTTCTTCTAATTCGTAGTCCAATTGAAAAGCCTCCTTTAGTTTGCAACGATATTTACGAGTTTACCAGGTACAGTGATAATTTTGCGAATCGTTTTGCCTTCGATGCTTTGTTGAACAGCTTCTTCTTTTAGAGCGACTTGCTCCATATCCTGTCCGCTGCTGTTTGCCGGAATCGTCATCTTCGCTTTTAATTTCCCGTTTACTTGAACAACGATCTCAACTTCATTTTCAACGAGCTGGGCTTCATCCCATACTGGCCAAGCTGCATATGCGATGCTTCCTGTACCACCTAACTTTTCCCAAAGTTCCTCGCAAATATGCGGTGCGATCGGAGAAAGCATTTTTACAAAGCCTTGAACAAAATCCTTAGGAAGTGTCTCTTGCTTATTGGCTTCATTAACAAATACCATAAGCTGCGAGATAGCCGTATTAAAACGAAGACCTTCATAATCCTCCGTTACTTTTTTAACAGTCAAATGGTAAAGACGGTTAAAGGCATCTGTTCCTTTAATATCTTGAATGGCTGGATTCAGATTCTCTCCATCTTCGGAAACCAATAATCTCCATACACGGTCAAGGAAACGGCGAGCACCATCAAGACCTGTCGTACTCCATGCGATAGAAGCATCCAGCGGTCCCATAAACATTTCATATAAGCGAAGTGTATCCGCACCATGACTCACAACAATCTCATCAGGATTAACGACATTGCCTTTTGACTTACTCATCTTTTCGTTGTTTTCACCAAGAATCATACCTTGGTTAAACAAACGCTGGAACGGTTCCTTCGTTGGAACAACGCCAAGATCGTACAGAACTTTATGCCAGAAACGCGCATATAGAAGATGCAATACTGCGTGTTCTGCTCCGCCAATATAAATATCTACAGGCAGCCAATGCTCCAGTTTTTCAGGTGATGCAAGCTGCTCTTCGTTTTTAGGATCGATGTAGCGAAGGTAATACCAGCAGCTTCCTGCCCACTGCGGCATCGTATTTGTTTCACGACGTCCCTTCTTGCCTGTTGCAGGATCTACAACGTTTACCCAATTTTCCTCATTAGCGAGTGGTGATTCTCCTGTTCCTGAAGGTCTGATTTCTTTCATTACTGGAAGTAGCAATGGAAGTTCTTCTTCAGGAACGGTTGTCATTGTGCCATCTTCCCAATGAATAACCGGAATCGGCTCTCCCCAATAGCGCTGACGTGAGAATAGCCAGTCACGAAGACGATAAGTAATCTTCTTCTCACCTTTACCGTTCTCTACAAGCCAAGCATTCATCTTTTCGATTGCTTCGATTTTTTGCATGCCATTTAAGAAGTCAGAGTTCACATGTTCGCCGTCACCTGTGTAAGCAGCTTCAGCTACATTTCCACCAGCAACCACTTCTGCAATCGGAAGCTCAAATTTAACAGCAAACTCATGATCTCGTTCATCATGAGCAGGAACTGCCATGATAGCGCCAGTTCCGTAGCTTGCTAGTACATAATCAGCAATCCAGATCGGAAGCTTTGCACCTGTTACCGGGTGGATCGCATATGCTCCAGTAAACACACCAGACTTTTCCTTTGCAAGCTCAGTACGCTCAAGATCAGACTTCGTTTCTACTTGTTTTTGATAAGTTGTTACCGCTTCAAGCTGTTCATCAGTAACGATCTCTTTTACAAGCTTATTTTCAGGAGCAAGGACAAGATACGTTGCACCAAATAGTGTGTCCGGTCTTGTTGTAAACACTGTAATCTTAGAAGAATGACCGTCTACATTAAAATGAACTTCAGCACCTTCTGAACGTCCGATCCAGTTACGCTGCATATCTTTTAAGCTCTCTGGCCAATCCAATTCTTCAAGATCTTCTAACAGTCTGTCCGCATAAGCTGTAATCTTCAGCATCCATTGTTTCATAGGTTTACGGACTACTGGATGACCTCCGCGTTCGCTCTTTCCATCGATAACTTCTTCGTTAGCTAGAACTGTTCCAAGCGCTTCACACCAGTTAACCGGTACTTCATCAACATACGCCAGACCTTTGTTATAAAGCTGGATAAAAATCCACTGCGTCCACTTGTAATAAGATGGATCTGTTGTATTCACTTCACGGTCCCAATCATAAGAGAAACCTAATTCCTTGATCTGTCTGCGGAATGTATTTATGTTTTGCTCTGTAAACTCTGCAGGGTCATTACCTGTATCAAGGGCATATTGTTCAGCAGGAAGACCAAATGCGTCCCAGCCCATTGGGTGAAGTACATTATAGCCTTGCATGCGCTTCATGCGTGATAGAATGTCAGTTGCTGTATATCCTTCCGGGTGGCCAACGTGAAGACCTGCACCAGATGGGTATGGAAACATATCTAATGCGTAGAACTTCTTTTTGTCATATTCTTCTTTCGTTTGGAATGTCTTGTTCTCATCCCAAAAATGCTGCCATTTTTTTTCGATTGTTTTGTGGTTATAATACATAACCGTTCCTCCTTCATTGACCCTGCGTTATGGTGAAAAATAAAAGGCTTTCCGTAATTTCTCCTGCTGTAAGAAGTAGTTGATTTCCGCTCCAGGATGCTCGCTTTCCGCGGGGTGGGCGGTGAGCCTCCTTGGCGCTTTGCACCATTAGGAGTCTCACCTGTCCCACTGATCCCGCAGGAGTCTCGCACCTTGCGCTCCAATCACCTTTTCAAGGATGTAACATGAACCATCCAATAACAACAATCTTTAAAAAAGCCAAATAAAAAAACCTCCCGCCCCTAATAAAACATTAGGGACGAAAGGTTAGATCACAAATTTTAAACCTGCCGCGGTACCACCCTGATTAACGCAAAAATCACGTTCACTCAAACTAACCTTAACGCGGCGGGACGGCAAGCATTACTTCATTCACACTTGCAACTAAAGGGTGAGTTCAAAAAAGTCCGGGTTGACTTGCACCAGCCGTCAACTCTCTAAATGCCATTCTTTTTTTACTATTCCCTCTCATCGTTATTAACGAATAATAGATGTTAATTTGTATTTTATGAATTCTTTTAAAAAATGTCAAGGTTGTTTGAACTAACATAACCTAAATTTTCCTTTTTTAAACTCAAATCCTACTAGGCAAAATGATATGCAAATACTTTTTTAAACCGAGGCAGATTGAGATGGACTTGTATTTCTAATAGATTGTCTGTTGCGAATGTAAACAATAGTCAGCATAAATGCCAGGACCATTAACCCAATAATCGTTTGAAACAATATATTTATGTTAAAAAGGTCGGCAATCATCCCTCCAAATAAAGGACCAAGCATTCTGCCTCCTGTAGCCGTGCTATTCACAATTCCTTGGTAGAATCCGGCCCTGCCCTGAGGTGCAAGTTCTGCTGCAATACTTGGCACGCCAGGCCAAACTAGCATCTCACCGATTGTCAGTACGATCATCGCAATCATAAATCCGCTAAAATCCTTTGCGCTTCCTACAATTACAAATGAGATGATAAATATGACATATCCGACGAGTATTTGGCTGGTTGTTGACTGAAGCCATTTTTTTAGAAACACATTTACTAAAGGCTGTCCTAGGACGATGAACAATCCATTGACGGTCCACAGAAGGCTGTACATCTTTAAAGTCACACCTAAGTCCTGTGTGTATGAAGCAATGGTAGATTGCCATTGAACATAACCGATCCAAGCTAACAGGTATCCCCCGCAAAGGATTAGCAATGCAAAGAAAGCTTGTTTGTTATGAATACGCTTTTTTTGTGAGAAAACCGTTTGAACACTGCCACTTTCTTTTTCATCTATCCCTTTAAAACCAAATAGTACGATCATAAAGAATAGGAATGAAAGAGCAGAACAGCTGATAAATGATAATGTGAAAGAATAAGAGGCGGCTAATCCCCCAAGCGCTGCACCTAGAGCTACACCTACATTTTGCGCGATATAGATGCGATTAAAAGCTTTCCTCCCACCTTCTTTCCACATCGTACCGGCAAGTGCGTACATGGAAGGAAAAACAATTCCCATACCGAATCCCATGAAGACCAGCAATATGCTGTAGGTCCAGAAATCATGAAACCAAATCAATAAAAATGAAGTAGTAAATGAAATGGAAACACCCAGCATGATCGTGCGAAAGCCGCCTAGTTTATCAAACAGCAAACCGCCTGTTAAGTTCCCAATGATACCTGCCCCAGAATTCAGTAATAATACGATTCCGGCTATCGTTAAAGATTTACCTAAATGCTCATGCATGAAGATGGTATTGATCGGCCAAAGAAAACTTGAGCCTGTAACATTCAGTGCCATACCTATGATGAGCAGCCACACTTTCGCTGGCATGAAGATCCCTCGCTTACCATGATGTCATAAAAAAACCCTTCTGTATTTTAGTCCTTTTTCCTTAACTTTACAACGTAAATAAATCATATCTATTTTGCCGCTCATCTCTTGTACATGCTACAATTGGCTTGGTGCTCATCACCGAAAAAAAAGGAGTGAACAGGTTGACACACCTTATAGAAAAGCCTGCTTTTTTTGGCGATAAAAGATATTACACATGGAACCACCATTTAAAATCTCACTTCGGAGAAAAAATTATAAAAGTTCCTCTAGACGGAGGATTCGATTGTCCAAATCGGGACGGAAAAGCGGCTTACGGCGGCTGTACGTTCTGTTCCCAAAGCGGTTCAGGAGATTTTGCCGGGAATCGCCGAGACGATATAATCACACAGTTTCATACCGTAAAAGAACGCATGCATGCTAAATGGAAAAAAGGAAAGTATATTGGGTATTTCCAGGCTTTTACGAACACATACGCGCCTGTTGAACAATTAAAAGAAATGTATGAAACGGTTCTCGAGCAAGAAGGAGTTGTTGGTCTGGCTATCGCTACACGTCCTGATTGTCTTCCAGATGATGTCGTGGAATATCTGGCTGATTTAAATAAACGTACGTATTTGTGGGTTGAACTAGGGCTGCAAACCGTACATGAAAGAACTGCTATGCTTATCAACCGTGCACACGATTATCAGACATACGTTGAAGGTGTCAACAAACTGAGGAAACACAATATTAGAGTCTGCTCCCACATCATTAATGGACTGCCGCTTGAAACGCCTGAAATGATGATGGAAACTGCACGTGAAGTCGCAAAACTGGATGTTCAAGGAATTAAGATACATCTATTGCATCTATTAAAAAAGACTCCGATGGTAAAGCAATATGAACAAGGAATGCTGGATTTCCTTGATTTTGACACATATGTAAACCTTGTATGCGATCAGCTCGAAATCATTCCTCCAGATATGATGATCCACCGATTAACGGGTGATGGTCCTTCTGATCTCTTGATCGGACCGATGTGGAGTTTAAATAAGTGGAAAGTGCTAAATGCCATTGAAAGTGAACTGAAACACAGAAACAGCTTTCAAGGGAAATTTTATGTGAAAGACGAGGTGAACTCTTTATGAAACTAGAAGGTGTCCTCCCTTTTGCAAGAACTCTTCTTCGTTCATTTTGCGCGCCAGGGGAAATCGTTATCGATGCGACATGCGGAAACGGCAATGATACTCTGTATTTATCAAAACTAGTGGGTAAAGATGGACAAGTATTTGCTTTCGATATTCAGGAGCAGGCGATTGAAAAATCTAAACTTCGGTTAACTGAAAACCAAGCTGATAATAATGTAACGTTTTTTCACGCTTCACATGATGAGATGATCAATAAGCTGCCTGAGTTCGTAATCGGTAAAGTCTCTGCTGCAATCTTTAACCTGGGCTACTTGCCTGGTAGTGATAAGTCGATCACAACAAAAGGTTCTTCTACTATCGATGCGATCAAACAGCTGTTTCAAATTTTAAAACATGAGGGACTTATCATATTGGTCATCTATCATGGTCATGAAGAAGGAAAACGTGAGAAGGATCTTGTCTTGGACTTTGTAAAAAACCTCGATCAGAAAAAAGCACACGTACTACAATATGATTTCATTAATCAAAAAAACGATCCGCCATTTGTTGTAGCGATCGAAAAAAGAGGCTGATCAACGTATGTTGATTCAGCCTTTTTTATTACGAAAGCGATGGCTTTAGTTTCTGGTACACTTTTCTGTTTACGTAAAAGAAGTAACTTGTTGCGCCACCTACTTTTACAAGTTGTGCTGCCATTTTCTTAATTCCCGGACATTCAGAAACTTTGCGGTCTGCTAAATAAATTCCGAGCAAACCTCTTTGGATTAGTCGATGAAATTTTGAATTAGGTAATTTTGAACAACTGCTTTCCGCTTCTCTTGCGAAATAAACCATGCGTTCAAGCATGTGCTGCTCATTTTTATAATACGTACAAAAGTTAAGGTCCCCTTCAAGCTTGTCCTCATTTTGATCAATAAAATAATCCAGCAGAATATGTAATCCTTGCAACCAAGGGAAATAACCTTTCGTGATGGTTTCAGCAGATTCTTTTGTAAAATCGCCTTGAAAAGCATAGCTGACGAGACAAAAGATACCAAGTGTCGAACCTGCACAAGCGGAGAATTCATACCATGTGATATCAGGCAGAACAGATTGATACTCCCCAAACCAGCTAATGAGGCGTGGCTCTCTTTCCTGGACAACAACATGCTTATGAACTTGAAGGTCACAATAAATCTGGGCAAGTCCTATCAGCTCACTTGCAATATTCGGGTATGCTTGCATCTCCGATAATACCTTTTGACAGGTTAATACAAGATCAGCGAGATATCCGCCGTCCTCCTGTTCTTCTCTGTACCTGTAGTAGTTAACAGGTTTTACGCCTGGACTCAGTGCATGGAACATACTTTCATGAAGTGCCCTGAAGTCTTTTTCACTTAGGGAAGTACTTCGATCACACAGGTTATCTAAATAATCACTGATCGTTTGGTAAGCTACTACAAATTCTATGGCTTTGTTTCGATGCTGTCCGGCGAGAAGAGTTAGTATCGCTCCGCCTTCACAATGAAACATCTTGTTGGAAATGCTGCTTAAAGCCTGCTGCCTCAATTCAGGATCAGGTATTTTTTCTGCTTTATCATGCCAATTTTGAAGCAGCTGACTGACAGCCGGAAAAACTTTCGTATAAACGGAATACATCAAACCCCACGGGTGAACTGGAACTTTGTTCATATAGATGCTCCTTTAAATTATTCTTTCCTTACCTTTTTCCTTTATTGGCTTCACTATGCAGATATAAAAATCTTTTTACGTATTCAAAAACATTTTCCCGCTCAGGTTCATTTAAAACTTCGTGATACAGTGAAGGAAATTCTTTATACCATTTCTCTTCCAGGTATATTCCGTTGAACCAGCGTTTTACGGCTTCTTTATCTACAATTAGATCATCCCCCGCCTGAAGCAGCAGTAATGGGATGTTCGGGAAGGTCTTATAATGTTCGAAGGCATGCTTAATTGAAGCCGTCAGTTCCCGGTACCACCTCACCGAAACTCTTTTAACGATTAATTTATCCTCTTTATCCCTCACTCGTATCTCTTCATTTCTTGTTGCGCTGCCTTCTGGCAAGTTGGTCGCAAGCCTTATACCTGGTGCGAGTTTGTTTAATACCAGGGAGAGGGCTTCCTTGCCTCTTGAGGGATAATGAACTAACCCGAGACATGGTGAAGATAAAACGACTGCCCGAATATCCAGATTCCTCTCCATTAACGTACGGATAACAGCGAGCCCTCCCATACTGTGACCTAATATATACACGGGCAAGCCAAGTTTTTTTGCTTCTAGAAACCAGTTCTCAATGGTAAAGATGTACTCATCAAACGTATCAATGTGTCCTCTTCTTCTCGTCGTTGTACCTTGACCAGGCAGATCTCCTGAAACACAATGGAAACCGGATTCATTTAACTGCTTTATCACCCAGTCGTACCTTCCATGATGTTCGTTTGCACCATGTACGACCACAATCGTACCTTTAGCTTCCCGATCTGTTTTCCAAGTCCACATCATTCCACCCTCTTCCCTATTCATTTAGGTCTACGATTTGATAAACTGTATTTAATTAATTTATTTAACAGGATGTGTATAAAATGATTTACCCTTATGGAGACAAACAGCCTAAAATTTCGGAAACTGCTTTTATTGCAGACTATGTAACCATTACCGGTGATGTTCAGATTGGAGAATACTCTTCGATCTGGTTCAACACATCAATACGGGGAGACGTTTCCCCTACGATAATCGGCAATTATGTTAACGTACAAGATAATTCTGTACTTCATCAAAGTCCAAATCGCACACTTCATTTACAAGATGGGGTAACAGTTGGTCATAGCGTGATTCTGCATAGTTGTACGATTGAGGAAAATGCATTAATCGGCATGGGTTCATTGGTGCTAGACGGAGCACATATCGGTAAATGTGCCTTTATAGGTGCAGGAAGTCTGGTACCTCCCGGAAAAGTGATACCGCCAAATACTCTTGCATTCGGTCGTCCGGCAAAAGTAATACGTGAATTGACCGAAGAAGATATTAAAGATATGGACCGTATTCGTCGGGAATATTATGAAAAAGGACAATATTATAAATCACTTCAGGCTAAACGTTAAATTCAATTAAGTTACCATCTGGATCACTCACAAAAACCTGATGCCAGTCTGTTTTATTGTTTGGCTTATTGACGTATTTAACACCGTGAGCGTCAAGAGTCTTGATTAGTTTATCCATATCTTCAACCCTAACCGCAAAATGGCCGTCTCTGCTGTCGATTTCGGTTGTGTTTCTTCTGGCCTTACCTTTTTTGTGAACAATCAAATGAAGCTGTGTATCGCCAATATCATACCAAACGCCCGGAAAATCAAATTGGGGGCGTTTTTTATTTTGTTTAAAACCTAAAATCCCTTCGTAAAAATACAAGGATTCCTTCAAGTTTGTAACTAACAGAGAAACATGATGTATTCCTTTGTACATATGCTCAACACCTCATTTTCAAGTCATGTTTTGCCCATTATTTTAACACAATTAATCCTAAATTGAGATTATAAGTGCTTAAACACCTCCCTTAATGAATATCTATATAAAAGTAGACTTTAAGAAGGGATGGTTTTAGATGAATAGAAACACACCTGTAAAATCATATACGCCTTATCATAGTCCTTTCGATCCTTGTCCGCCTATCGGTAAAAAGTTTTATTCGACTCCACCAAATTTATATATGGGTTTTCAGCCGTATGATCTTCCGCAGTTCCCGCCAAAAGAAGCATTGCGGAAAGGAACTCTCTGGCCTGCCTTTTACGATTATTATGAAAATCCGTATGAAAGAAGGGGGTAATTGAGGTGCAGCAAACATTGCCAGAAGAATTCTATCAATGGATGGAAGAGCTCCAAGCTGTTGATTTTGTACTCGTGGAACTTACTTTGTATTTAGACACTCACCCTCAAGATCAAAATGCTGTTCAACAATTCAACCAATATGCTCAACAAAGAAAAAAAATAAAACGAGCGATAGAGTCAAAGTACGGACCACTTCAACAATACGGGAACAGTTATTCCGGAATGCCATGGAACTGGAGCAGCGGTCCCTGGCCCTGGCAGCTATAAAAAGGTAAAAGGAGGTACATTTTAATGTGGGTCTATGAGAAGAAACTGCAATATCCGGTAAAAGTTGCTTCATGTAATCCAAGACTAGCAAAATATTTAATTGAACAATATGGCGGGGCTGATGGAGAACTTGCTGCCGCTCTTCGTTACTTAAACCAGCGGTATACGATTCCGGATAAAGTAATCGGTCTATTAACAGATATCGGTACTGAAGAGTTTGCGCATCTCGAAATGATCGCAACGATGATCTACAAACTGACCAAAGATGCAACACCAGAACAATTAAAAGCTGCAGGAATAGAAGATCACTACGTTAACCATGACAGTGCGTTGTTCTACCACAATGCTGCCGGTGTACCTTTTACTGCAAGTTACATAGCAGCAAAAGGGGATCCCATCGCTGACCTTTATGAAGATATAGCTGCAGAGGAAAAGGCACGTGCTACCTATCAATGGATTATAAACATGTCAGATGATCCCGATCTGAACGATTCCCTTCGCTTCCTGAGAGAAAGAGAAATTATCCATTCCCAGCGTTTCCGGGAAGCTGTAGAAATATTAAAAGAAGAACGAGACCGGAAAATATTTTTCTGATTTTTTAACCGTCCAGTATTTGGGACGGTTTTTTTTATAAATATTTACACTGCCTTCATTTCTCCATAACAATTGTATTTTATGATAAAAATATAAAGCTATTAAGCACAGGAGGGGATATATATGACAAAAGTTATGAATTGGCTGTATGAAAAAGAATGTACATTTTTCCGGCTTATTAATGGACGTATGCACAGAAGTTCAATGGATCGTTTCTTTCATGTGTGGACTCACCTCGGCGGAGCAACTGCTACAATCTCAACAGCTGTTCTGCTCTTAATACTCCTCCCTGCACACTTAAAATCATGGGGAGCTGTCTGTATGGTTTCACTCATCATCAGTCACATTCCAGTGATGATTTCAAAAAAAATATACCCTCGGAAGCGGCCTTACTTAAACCTGCCCGATACGAATATCGGTGACAATCCGCTAAAAGATCATTCTTTTCCTTCTGGTCATACAACAGCCATTTTTTCCATTGTGACACCTCTTATCCTATTAAATCCGTTTTTAGGAGTGTTCCTGCTTTTCGCAGCTCTTCTAGTAGCTATTTCACGAATGTATCTTGGGCTTCATTATCCTACAGATGTTCTCGCTGGGATTGTTCTTGGCATATGTTCGAGCTTTGTTTCAATGTTTTTAGTTAAAGCCTTTATCTTGGGAAACCTTATTTAAAGACTGAAATAATTCCCCATACAGACCTGAAGGCAATGAAATGGAAAAATCGGGCTCTACCATAATCAGTATTCTGTTGTTACAATACGTAGAGGCAGTATCAATAGGTCTAGAAAGTATTGTAATAAGGGGAGAAATCATGAAACTTGGCATATTTGGTGTTGGATATGTAGGACTTGTAACGGCAGTGTGCTTAGCTGATAAAGGTCATTCCATATTCATTCATGATACAGCAAAAGAAAAAATAGCTACCTTGCAATCTGGAGGAGTACCCATATTTGAAGAAGGTCTGGAACAGATACTCCACCAAAATAGAAACAGATTATTTTTCACTCATGATGCACGGAAAGTTATTTCTGAATGTGAGATTATCTTCATCTGCACCGGGACGCCTCAGGACGAAAAGGGCAATGCAGATTTATCACAGGTGGAATCTGCTGTAAATGAGATAACCAGCCATAGTTTGTCAGATAAGATTATTGTAATTAAAAGTACGGTTCCCCCTGGGACCACCGAACAAATGGAGCAGTTGGCAAATAAACAAACGAGTGCTACGAACTTTCTCTTTGTGCACAACCCTGAATTTCTCAGGCAAGGAAAAGCAGTATATGATTTTATGAACCCTTCAAGAATTATACTTGGAGCGTCTGACAAAAAGGCTCAAGAAATATTGAAAAATATATACAGTGCTTGGGATGCACCGATTTTACAAACAGATTCAAAAAGTGCAGAACTGCTTAAATATGCTGCGAATTCCTTTTTAGCGATGAAAATTTCATACATTAATATGATCTCGCAGCTAAGTGATTCATTAGGAACAAACATTGATGATATCGCGTCCGGAATTGGGCTAGATCCCAGGATCGGCAGTGATTTTTTAAAAACCGGTATTGGTTTTGGGGGCTCATGTTTTCCAAAAGACTTAAAGGCACTTGAAAATGGGCAGAAGATAATGGGGTAGAACTTCCTTTTATCGGACAGACACTCGATATTAATGAAAAACAAGGTGACTTCTTTTTTGAAAAAATAAAGGCTTACGGTGAAGATTTAAAAAATAAGAAAATAACAATGCTCGGACTTTCATTCAAACCAAATACAGATGATATTCGGTCTGCTCCGTCCATTGTTCTATCGGAAAAACTGTTGAACGAGGGAGCTCGAGTAACTGCATTCGATCCGCTCGTAAGAGATTTCCCCATTGAAGGTGTGCACATGGCCCATTCATTTGAATCCGCCATAACTGATACGGATATTACAGTTATCGTTACGGAATGGGATGATTTCAACCAACTATTTCGTGCAGAAAATATGAAGAGAATGAAGCAGCCACCTGTAATTTTTGATGGGAGAAACATGTTTACTCTTGAAGAGGTCAGAAGAATTGCTGATCAGTATCCACTGCATTATGAGTCAATCGGAAGACCAAAGGTTAGCAGTTTAGGTGTTAAAAAACAGATATTTGTATAAAAAGATGCCTGCCATTGAAAAATGGCAGGCTTTTTATACTATTTTGCTTGCGATGCTGAGTGAAAATCCGATAATCGCACGTTATTGTAAATAATCGCACATTATTTTAAGAAAACGCACGTTATTTTATTTAATCGCACGTTATTTAATAAATACGGAATTTTCGACAAAGCACTACCATACTCCAAAACAAAAAACAGACTCCCATTGAAAAGGAGTCTGTTTTATCAAATTAAATATTCGCTTGGTTCTTAAGATCTTCTGCTTTGTCAGTCTTCTCCCATGGAAGGTCGATATCTGTACGGCCAAAGTGACCATATGCAGCAGTTTGCTTGTAGATCGGACGGCGAAGATCAAGCATCTTGATGATTCCAGCTGGACGAAGATCGAAGTTGTTGCGAACTAATTCAACAAGAACTTCTTCTGATACTTTCCCCGTTTCAAATGTGTTTACAGCGATTGATACAGGCTGAGCCACACCGATCGCGTATGCAAGCTGAACTTCAACTTTGTCAGCAAGACCTGAAGCTACGATGTTTTTCGCAACATAGCGTGCAGCGTATGCAGCTGAACGGTCAACTTTTGTTGCATCCTTACCTGAGAATGCTCCGCCACCGTGGCGTGCATATCCACCGTAAGTATCAACGATGATTTTACGTCCAGTTAGACCAGCATCACCTTGAGGTCCGCCGATAACGAAACGGCCTGTTGGGTTGATGAAGTATTTTGTGTTCTCATCGATTAACTCAGCAGGAACAACTGGCTTGATTACTTTTTCTTTAATGTCTTTTTGAATTTCTTCAAGTGTGTTCTCAGGGTGGTGCTGAGTAGAAATAACGATTGTATCGATACGTACTGGCTTGTCGTTCTCATCATATTCAACTGTTACTTGAGTCTTTCCGTCTGGACGCAAGTAAGGAATTTCTTCAGACTTACGTACTTCTGTAAGACGGCGGGATAATTTGTGTGCTAATGAGATTGGAAGAGGCATAAGCTCTTCTGTTTCGTTACAAGCAAAACCGAACATCAAACCTTGGTCACCTGCACCGATCGCTTCGATCTCAGCATCTGTCATAGAACCTTCTCTTGCTTCAAGCGCTTGGTCTACACCCATTGCGATATCAGCAGATTGCTCATCGATAGAAGTTAATACAGCACACGTTTCAGAATCGAAACCGTATTTTGCACGGTCGTAACCGATTTCTTTAATTGTCTCACGGACAACTTTTGGGATATCTACATAAGTAGAAGTTGTGATCTCACCAGCAACAAGTACTAGACCTGTTGTAACAGATGTTTCACATGCTACACGTGCATTAGCATCATTAGCTAAAATTTCATCTAGAATGGCATCTGAGATCTGGTCACAAATTTTATCCGGATGGCCTTCTGTTACCGATTCAGATGTAAATAAACGACGACTTACTTTTTTGGACAAATTAATATCCTCCCTTAATTGCTTTCAGTATGATACGGTACTTTATTCTTATCTATTTTGCATTGTTTATGTTCTTACCTTGAAAAAGGCATAAAAAAAGCCCTTCCCTGTTTCACATATCATTCGCGAGGGAAAAGGTTTACAATAAAAATGCCTTCATCCTCTTATTGTCCAAGGTTATTTTCACCTTGCAGGTTAGCACCTTTTCATTTTAAACAGATCCATAATCTCTGCTTTCATGTCGGTTGCTGGGTTTCATAGGGCCTGTCCCTCCACCTACTCAGAATAAGAGTAGCCGTTCTCGAAATATAATAGCGCAATGACTTTACAATGTCAATAGAAATCCCTTTAAAATCAATAAGAAGAAGCGGATTTTTGCACTTTTTTGTTACCGCTTTCAATATGTTGAAGATTCCTGTTGAATTTAGCCTTTTTTTCAGGATTAAGAACTTTTCTGATGCGCTTTCATAAAATAGTATACATTATTTAAATTAATGTGTTATACTAATTTTCGAATATATCACTCTAGGATAAAGGATGGTACTGTCTGATATGAATACTTTGGAATTTACGACAACCTTAAATGAACTTGTGACCCGTGAAACAACTCACCAGAACTTGCCTGTTCCGGTTTTAGTAGAAAAATCATTAACACGAAATGAAGGCATACTTACTTCTACAGGTGCACTTCGAGCAACCACGGGGACATACACAGGCCGCTCCCCAGAGGATAAATTTATTGTTGAAGATGCATCCGTAAAAAAATCCATTGACTGGGGTAAAGTAAACAAACCATTTTCACCTGAAAACTTTGATAAATTATATAAAAAAGTACTTCAATACTTAGGCACGAAAGAAGAGCTATTCTTATTTAAGGGATTCGCAGGGGCAGATCAAGAGTACCGTCTTCCTATTCAAGTTATCAACGAATACGCTTGGCACAATTTATTTGCACATCAGATGTTTGTGCGTCCTAACGAAACAGAACTAGCTTCACATGAATCCCAATTCACAGTAGTTTCTGCTCCTGGATTTCAAGCAAATCCTGCTGAGGATGGAACAAACTCTGAAACATTTATTATTATTTCCTTTGAAAAACGAATTGTATTAATCGGCGGAACTGAATACGCTGGTGAGATTAAAAAATCCGTATTCTCTGTAATGAATTACTTGCTCCCTGAAAAAGGAATCCTTTCAATGCACTGTTCAGCCAACGTAGGAAACGAAGGTGATGTGGCTCTTTTCTTCGGCTTGTCTGGAACAGGGAAAACAACTCTTTCCGCTGATCCTAACCGTCGCTTGATCGGTGACGATGAGCACGGATGGGCAAACACAGGAGTGTTTAACGTCGAAGGCGGCTGCTATGCAAAGACAATTGATCTTTCTAAAGAAAAAGAGCCGCAGATTTGGAATGCGATCCGCTTTGGAAGTGTATTAGAGAATGTAATGATCGATGATGATTCCCGTATTGCGGATTATAAGGATTCCACATTAACTGAAAATACAAGAGCTGCCTATCCTGTTGATGCCATTCCGAACATCATTCAGCCAAGTGTGGCAGGTCACCCAAATACAATTATCTTTTTAACAGCTGATGCTTTTGGAGTGTTGCCTCCAATCAGTAAATTGACAAAAGAACAAGCAATGTACCATTTCTTATCTGGATACACAAGTAAGCTTGCTGGAACTGAAAGAGGAGTTACTTCACCTCAAGCAACTTTCTCAACATGCTTTGGCGCTCCATTCCTTCCGCTGCCTGCAACGGTTTATGCAGAGATGCTAGGTAAGAAAATCGATCAGCATAATGTTCAAGTATTCCTTGTTAACACAGGCTGGTCTGGCGGTGAATATGGTGTCGGAAGCCGTATGAATTTATCTTACACTCGTGCTATGGTTCAAGCGGCACTTGAAGGGGAGCTTACATCTGTTGAAACTGTAGTAGATCCTGTATTCGGACTTCACATTCCAACTCATTGCCCTGGTGTCCCTGATCAAGTTCTTCAGCCAAAGAAAACATGGGAGAATCCTGAGCAGTATGATGAAAAAGCAAAAGAACTTGCTTCTAAATTTAAGGCTAATTTTGAAAAATTCAAATCTGTTTCTTCAGAGATCGCGCAAGCAGGACCACTTGCGTAATCACTTAAATTACCCTCCCGTTATCCAGCGGGAGGGTTTTTTTTGGTATTTATTAGAAAAAACAGTTGTAAAGTGACATCCATGTCATTTATAATAATGACATGGATGTCACTTTAAAAGCCGGGAGCTGATAAAATGGAACAATCGGAAAAATTATTAAAGAACAAACCCTATCAACTGTTAATTTCTGCTCAATTGATTTCAAATCTTGGAGACTGGCTGTCAATTCTTGCTGTATTTACGCTTGTGGGACTTAAATGGGAAGCTACACCACTACAAGTTTCCTTCATTATCTTATCCCTTGCCCTGCCAATGACTTTGCTGGGTCCTGTAGCAGGTGTCTTGGCTGATCGTTGGGAACGCAAATACATTATGATTACTTCTGATACAGTAAGAGGTTTCATAATTTTGGGTCTCGTATTCGCTAATGAACTTTGGCATGTCTATACTTTATTATTTGGTTTAGGAATATTTTCTGCTCTCTTTACACCGGCTAAAAACGGAAAGCTAAAAGAAATTGTGCCGGATCACCACATGCAGCAAGCAGCCTCAATCAGTTCCATCATTGAGAGCGGTACGAAAATAATCGGACCTGCAGTAAGCGGTCTTCTCCTTGCACTATGGAGTTTCAAGATCATCTTTATTCTTGATGCCATAACATTCTTACTATCCGTCCTTTTCCTGCTTAAGATTCCTACAAACCCTTCAAAAATGCTAAATGAAGAAGACGTAGAGAATAAGCTAAAGAAGAACTTTATCAAAGAAATGCTTGATGGCTTCTCATTCATTAAGGGTATTCCCGCTATTATGTACGGAACTCTTTTAATGGCTGTTACCATGTTTGTTATACAAATGTCAGATTCACAGTTCGTTACTCTCTTTAGAGAATTAAAAGAAGTTTCACCACGATTAATCGGTGCTGTTATGACCGCTTCTGGAGCCGGTTTTTTAGTTACGGGTATCATCTTGAGTAAGTTTGAATCTAAAAATGCGATTAAGGCTATGGCAGGCGGAATAATGGCACTTGGTTTAGGTTTTGGAAGTCTTGCGATCCTTACTGATATTAGTCTTTCCAATCCTATGGTTTGGGCACCTTCCATAACATTTTTAGCTTGTGTTGGGGCTGGCTATGTTTTTATTCCCTTTCAGGCCAACGTATTAAAGCTAACACCCGAACATATGACCAGCCGAACATTCGGTACAATCGGCAGCATCATGACGTTTTCCTCTTTAATCGGTCCTATTGCAGGCGGATTTTTAGCAAATTTATTCGGAGTAATTCCGATCTTTATCGTTACATCTAGTGGATTGTGTTTTATAAGTATGATAGCTTTTATTTCAAGAGCACAGTCTAAAGGAAAAAAAGGAGAAACATATGTCACCGAAAGTCACGGAGAACCACAAAGAAGAGCGGAAGCGTAGCATTTTAGAAGCTGCAAAAAAGATTTTTATAAAAAAAGGATATGACGCCTTTGTTATGCAAGACGTAATTGATGCTGTAGATTTAAGCAGAGGCGGCGTGTATTCCTACTTCTCCAGTAAAGAAGACTTGTTTTTATCCATATTAGAAGATTCGAATAATACGTACAGTAAAGAGATTAAAGATATGGCCAAACACCCTTCGATTTGGAATTCTTTAGTAAAAGATTTTGAGAACTATAAATCCGCGAGTGATACAGAAGATTTGTTTGGAGCTGTACAAATCGAATATTTTTTAATCAATAGACTTCTGCCTGAGAAAAAAATCTACATGAAAGAACGATATCAATTTGCTATTGAACATTTGACTAATTTGTTTGATGAAGGTGTAAAAAAGGGAGAATTCAACCCTAAATATCCATTAGATACCATTGCAAGGTATTTTATAACTTTTAACGACGGAATAAATATAGCCACAATCTTCCTCAATAAAAAAGATTTAAACTTTAACGCACAAATTGATATTTTTTTGTCTCATTTAGCGAGTTTGTTAGGAGTAATAAAAGAATAAAGAGAGTGATGCCTCAAAAGTATAAAACTTTGGGGTCATCACTCTTTTTATTATTCTGATTTCACATTGGAGGATATTCTGTAATTTTAATTTTGTAAAAATTAATTTTAGCATACAATGTGGTCTTTGAAAGTAGTTGATTTCCGCTCCAGGTTGCACGCTTTCCCCGGGGCGTGCGATGAGCCTCCTGCCGCTTTGTGCCATTAGGAGTCTCCACCTGACTGCTCGTCCCGCAGGAGTCGGCAACCTTACGCTCCAATCAACTTGCAAATGATGAGAATGGAAAAAGCCTAAAGCAACCATCCTTTGAAAGAGAGCGAAATAAAAAATGGGGGCTGCCAAAAGTAAGTTCATCTTACTTTTGGGACAGCCCCTTTTCCATGTTCCTTCATCCATTCACATAGCGCATATGTTATTTTTCTGTTTTCTTTTGGAGGAAAGTAATGCGTATATTCGGGATAGATCCAAGTTTCACAGGGCTTCCCAAGTTCCTCTAACCTTTTTTCGATCATAAGAGTGTGCTTTACACTCACATTTTCATCTTTCATTCCGTGGATGCACAATAAAGGTGCTTGCAATTCATTACAGTAAAACAAAGGTGACCGCCATTCGTATTCTTCAGGATACTTTTCTGGCGTGCCGCCGATCACCCTTTTCATCATCCGGCGCAAATCTTCTCTTTCCTCATAAGTGACAGCCATATCTGTTACACCGCCCCAAGTAACTACAGATTTGATCTCAGGGTACTTCATAGCAGTAAACAATGCCATAGGTCCGCCTCTAGAAAAACCGAATACGTGGATTTCATTGTGATCAACTTTTGGAAACTGTTTTAATACTTCGAATGCAGCAAAGGCATCTGTCCTGTCTTTACCAGCAAAATCTTCGTTTCCTTCCCCACCGAGGTTTCCTCTGTAATAAGGAGCCATTACTGCAAATCCATGTGATGCGAATTGGATAATCCTTGCGATACGGACCATGCCAACTGATTTAATACCGCCTCTTAAATAAAGAAATCCCGGAAAAGGCCCTTCCCCTTCCGGCAATGCAGCGAGACCTTTTATTCTCAAACCGTCATTTAAGTATGTAACAACATACAGCTTAATGGTTGGATGTGGGGAAGGAAATCGCTGCCATTCTATGATTTTTGCTCGTTTCATTCCGACACTCCTTGTTTATTTAGTGGGCAAACACACATTTTCGGTAATCACATACATTATTACATAAAAGTCATGACTTCATCCCTATTTGTGCAGGAGGATTGCAATGAAACATTTAAAAAGGAAAATCACTTTACTGTTTACTTCCCTGCTTGCCCTTTCCTTGCTTCTGGCTGGCTGCAACACTTCCAGTTCTAAACAGGAAAAAGTACGTATAGCAGAAGTTACACGCTCTATCTTTTACGCCCCTCAATATGTAGCTATTGAAAAAGGCTTTTTTGAAGACGAAGGGCTAAACGTTGAACTCACAACAACTTGGGGCGGAGATAAAACGATGACTGCTTTATTGTCAGACGGTGCTGACGTAGCACTCGTAGGTTCAGAAACTACGATATATGTTCACGCGCAAGAATCTACAGACCCTGTCATCAACTTCGCACAGCTTACGCAAACGGACGGAACTTTTTTAGTGGCGCGCAAAAAGCCTGATTTCTTTTCATGGGAGCAGTTAAAAGGAAGTACATTCTTGGGTCAGCGCAAGGGCGGCATGCCTCAAATGGCAGGTGAATTCGGCCTTAAAAAACACGGGATCGATCCTAAAAACGATCTCACAATGATTCAAAATATCGATTTTGCAAATATCGCTAACGCCTTTGCTTCTGGTACGGGTGATTATGTTCAATTGTTTGAACCTCAAGCTAGTCTTTTTGAACAAGAAGGTATAGGTCACATCGTAGCTTCTTTTGGAGCAGAATCAGGGAAAATCCCTTACACGACATTCATGGCAAAAGAAAGTTACATGAAAGAAAATAAAGAAACTCTTGAGAAATTCACAAAAGGCTTATACAAAGCCCAGTTATGGGTAGAAAACCATTCCGCAGCTGAAATTGCTGAGGTCATCGCACCATATTTTGAAGATACCCCTGTCGAATTAATTGAAACAGTAGTAGATCGTTATAAGAGCCAGCATAGCTTTGCATTAAATCCAATATTGGATGAAGAAGAGTGGAACAACCTGCAAACCATCATGGATGAGGCTGGAGAACTTCCAAAAAAGATCGACTATGATGTTCTCGTTGATACAACGTTAGCGAAGAAAGCTATTAAATAAAGTACAGGAGGGATCGTCGTGGCTTTTTTGCAGCTAAAATCAGTCGGTCAAACTTACTTTTCAAAAACATCCGCCACAACGGCCTTAGAAGATATTTCACTTTCAATAAATGAAGGAGAATTCACCTCCATACTCGGTCCGAGCGGATGCGGAAAATCCACCTTGCTGTCTATTATAGCAGGTCTACTAGTTCCAACCGCTGGATCGGTTATGGTGAACAATCAGACAGTCAATCAGCCGCATCCAAAGATTGGCTATATGCTGCAGCAAGATTATCTTTTTCCATGGAAGACCATTGAAGACAATATTACGCTTGGCCTAAAGCTAAGAAATCAAAATTCAAAAGAACACATTCAAGCGGCTTTCCGATTATTAAAAGAAATCGGACTTGAACATACAAAAAGCAAATACCCTTCAGAACTATCAGGTGGAATGAGGCAAAGGGTGGCACTTGTTCGAACTTTAGCGACCCAGCCTAAAATGCTTTTACTTGATGAGCCATTTTCAGCTTTAGATTACCAAACAAAACTGAAGCTGGAAGACTTAGTTTCTTCTACTCTTAAAGAGCACGGTAAAACGGCTATTCTTGTTACCCATGATATTGGCGAAGCAATTGCGATGAGTGATCATGTCATATTGTTATCCAGTAATCCCGGCCGTATATTCCGCACGTTTAAAATTCCAGAAACGCTAAAAAGCCTCCTGCCATTCGAAGCGAGACAGCACCCTGATTTTTCAGCAACATTTCAGCAAATATGGGAGGAGTTGGAGCACATTGAGCAAAACGATCACGAACAAGAAACATCTTGAGTATCTTTTATCCATAAAAAAAGAAAGACGAAACATCCGGATTGTCCAGCTACTCATCTTTCTAAGTTTTTTTTCGATGTGGGAAATCTCTTCCAAACAAGGCTGGATCAATCCATTACTTTTTAGTTCACCTTCTAAAATCTGGTCTCTGTTTCTCGAGAAGGCCAGTGATGGATCTCTTTATATCCATGTTGCATTTACACTTGGCGAGACCGTTCTGGGATTTATTCTTGGAACTCTTTTCGGTACCTTATTAGCGGCATTGTTGTGGTGGTCACCTTTTTTATCGAGAGTTTTGGATCCATACCTGGTTGTTCTTAATGCCATGCCGAAAGTTGCCTTAGGTCCTATCCTGATAGTTGCGATCGGACCTAATTTCGGATCCATTATAGCAATGGGAATTCTCATCTCGGTTATTATAACAACACTTGTCGTTTATACGGCTTTTCAAAACGTGGATGAAAACTATGTAAAAGTTGTCCGTTCATTCGGCGGGGATAAAAAACAATGTTTTAAAGAGGTCATCCTTCCAGCATGTTTCCCAAGTATTATCTCATCCCTGAAAGTAAACGTCGGTTTATCCTGGGTGGGAGTGATTGTCGGTGAGTTCCTTGTTTCAAAGCAAGGGTTGGGCTATATGATCATTTATGGCTTCCAAGTGTTTAATTTCACACTAGTATTAATGAGCCTTCTAATCATTGCTGTAATGGCGACTTTAATGTATCAGGGAGTGGAATACCTTGAAAGTAAACTAATAAAGCACCATTCATAAACTCTGATCAGACCAGGGAATGTTCGAGAGCGTACTTCATGCTTTCTGACAACACCTGGTCTTTCATCATAAAACTAAATGTTTTGTTTGTTGCCACATCGTCAGGCAAGTGACTCATTAAGACAGGACCATTTGTTTCAAAATAACGATGTTTCAATAAAATTTTATCTACGTTAGCCACATAGATGTTTTTTATGATTTTACCGCCTTTTCCATCAACGTAATACTGACCTATATATTTCAATTCAGAAACTCTTCCACCTGTTTCTTCGTAGACCTCTCTGATTGCGGCTTCATCTGCCGTTTCACCAGGCTCTACTTTCCCACCGGGAAATTCTATACCTCGCCTTGGATGTTCGGTTAATAGCCACTGGTCCTTGAATTTACAAATACACCAAACATGCATTGGAGTATCAGAAAATGGGTGGTCAGAAAACGACAATTGTACGGTGTTGTTATAGAAATCTTTAAATGTAATAATATCCATCGCACTACTCCATCTCGACTATTTCCTCTATTGTAAAGTTCACAACATTTAAAGTCCATTTGTTTTAATCGTTCATCCAGATGTTTGTTCTAATCGAGAAAAAACATGGGTAGCCCCATGCTTAATCCACTGAAGTAAATGTAATAATCCATTTGCCATCAATATATTCGTATCCTAGTGTAATTTCATATATACCGTAAAGATCAGAACTGTTCTTTTGATAAACCCGGTAAGAAGTATCGGAAAGCTGCTTGATATTTACCGGTTCCTCTTCTTCTAGCCAAGGAGGCAATTCAGTCGGAATAATGTATAAAGAGCTTTCCTTTTCTTCAAATAAACCATCAGTATAATATGTTGCAATATCTTCAGAAACATAGTTAGTTAAATAAGTTATAAGTTCATCTTTGGAAGAATAGTTTATTACTTTATAATTATCATCTGTTTCCTGTTTAAGAGCTTCCATGAAAAGGCTTGCATTTTTCTTTGCAAGTTCCTCATTGAATCCGGGGATTTTTTTCTCGCCCGCTTTTTTCTCTTCAGCATTTACCGGCTGCGAGATTGCTTTATCTTTCTCATAGGAATTCTCTTGAATTTGATCTGGGATGTTAGGGACAAATAGAAAGGACAACATAACAACAAAACAAAGTGCTATAAAAGCCTTCATGAGATCCACCACCCGACATTGTTTTCTTACTATAATCTATTCACTGTCTTACAAATTCTAAACATTTTGTATAAATACTTGTATGTCTCAGCATGTTCTTTTTGATTTTTTACTTCTCTTTCCTATTTCATACAATCCAGTTGCTGCCAAACCTGCTATTCCTCCAGACCATAGTCTTAGCACAACGTCCATATCGGTAAAAGGATAAGCAAGAATTCCAACTATTAAACCTACAAAAAAGCTGGTTAAAGGGATATATTTCTTAGGAATCGGGAAAGTACGTTTTAACAGCTCCATAAGTGCAGTAACTAATGGAGCCAGAAGCGATGAAAACATGAGTACCTGCTCCAACCGGACCACCTCCTCTTTTTTCACAGCACGTTCTTCCATCCTTTATGTATTTTAAAGATTCAAGCTGCATAACTTAAATCCTGCCTAACTAAAAAATTACTTTTTGTCCTAATCATAATGCACCTTTTTGCATAAACTGAAGTGCCATGATTTTTTTCGGTTATTTCTTTAAAATCGGTCCATACTATTGGTAACGAAAGGCAAGACAGGAGTGAGTTTTATGGTAAAAGGTGACGATCTTTTTCTTATACGTTTAGAAGCAAATGAAATCTCTTGGTGGGAATATGCGAGAAATGTTTCTCCTGTTTCAAGACCGCCACAATATTTAACATATTGGTCTTTCTTAAAAAATAGAGGGAAACTACCTAGAAGATTAGTAAAAGAAGCTGAATGGCGGATGGAAGCTAGAAGAAAAGGGTTACTTGATACTTAATAAAGAGAAAGTAAAAAGCAAAAGATCCAAAAGGTCTTTTGCTTAATTTTTTTTTTAACTATGTAATTTTTTTAATAATACGTTCAATTTCCTCATTTTAGCTTCATAACCGGGTTTGAGCTCATATTCAAGATCTTTTAATTCAGAATCTACAACCTCATATGCATAACCCTGGCTAAGTAGCGCTTCGACTAGTAATTCCTTATCTTCCTCAGAGAGATTGAGTCTTTCTTTATACTTCATTTTTTTTGCCCCTTTCCATGTATGCATTCATTATAACGTGGGGCTTTGAAGGATATCCTTACTAAAAATTTGGAAATTTCCAATCTCGAACTAACTCGTTATAACCACCCAAGCAATTGCACCTATGATTATGAGTACATTAGTAAAATAGTCAATAATCCGTGTATCCTTTTTTACCATGGTAGCTGTAAAATACAGAAGCAATCCAAAACAAAAGAAAATAGCTAAATAATAACCAATCACAGACCAGGATAAGAACAAAATTTGATTTTCCATATACATATCCTCCCTTTTTTACTTCATAAATCGAAGGATAATGATTCGTAAGGTAGCTGGCTGGCATATTGTAAGAAATGAAGCCCCTTTAGCTTTGCGTCCCCACTTTTCAGTGAATTTGCCTTTATCAAACGATTTATGGTATTTCTTCTGTTATTTTGTCGTAAAAATAAACCCTTTTCCCTACCCATAGGAGTATTATACCAAAAACAAAGTAAAGAAGTACCTATTTTTTAAATATTTCAAAAATATTCAACTAATATGATCCTCTCTCCCTAATAGTTGAGCATTTTTCCATTCTGATTCTAATTCTGTCAATGTAAATTCTGTTAAATGCCTATGATCTTCATAGCCGTATAGCCCCTTATGAATAAGATGCTGAATCAAACGCTGTTTTCTTCCTTCGACAGCTCTTCTCAACTGGCCCTTATTATGATTCATTCCTCAATCTCCTTTTTTTTAACCATTTTAACCACCTTAAAGAAGATTCAAGCATTTTCAGAAAATAAAAAAGTCCCTTCCATAAGAAAGGAACTTAAAAAAACACTTCGTTTAATGTAAGACAGATTTACTCCATTGTTCATAAACAGAATTAGGCGCATTCCAGCAAAGCCATGAAACCATTGTTTTTACTCCTTGCTGACTAACTTCCCAATATTCCCAGCGTCTTTTGGAGAGATTCTGATAAATTCCTGTTTCATTAACCCAACCATCCACATTAAACGCCTCCTATTTATTTGCTTTATAAAAACTTCTTTCTAACCTTATGATTTCCTTTTTTTTACGTTTGTAAAACTCCGACAAAAGGTAACATAATACTACAAATTCTATCGTTTATTTTACTAATATCATCCTCATGTCATACATTATAGGAGAAAAAAATGGATTTATGGAATCTGCCAACACTCGAACTTGCAAATAGACTTCTTGGAATGGAACTTATTCATAAAAATAATCAGGGTTTAACTTCAGGCCTAATTGTTGAAACAGAAGCTTATTTAGGCCCAGAAGACCGGGCAGCCCATTCTTTTGGAAACCGAAGAACTCCTAGAACAGAGGTCATGTTTCATGAAGCAGGAACAATTTATACTTATTTTATATATGGGATGCATGTTTGCTTCAATATCGTGTCCGGTCCGGTAGATAAACCAGAAGCGATTTTAATAAGAGCTATCCAGCCGATTAAAGGGATAGAGATCATGAAAGAAAGAAGGGGAAATATAAAAAAAGAGGTACAGCTCACAAATGGTCCTGGAAAGCTTTCAAAAAGTATGGGATTTTCGCTAGAACATTCTGGTCAAAAAATGAATATGTGCGGAATAAGTATAAAAGAAAAAATGAAAATCCAGTCTCATGAAATAGAGTCTGGACCAAGAATAGGCATTCAGTATGCAGAAGCGGCCGTATTTTTCCCATACCGTTTTTGGATAAAAAACAACCCTTACGTATCGCGTTAGTACGTAGGGTTGTTTTCATTGATAGAGACAGCTGCATCATCTTGAATGAAATCAACAGCTGCAGTTCTATTCGTTTCCTGCATCCAAGCAAGATGATAATAGGTCTGTTTTTTCATCGAAACATACTTTGATTGCATGATAAAAAGCCATGCAAGTAAAAATAAGACCGTTTTCAAAACACTTTCACCTGTAAAACTTACAGAGTTGATAGGCAGCACATTCGCTGCAATACTCGATAGTAATCCTGTAAAAATTGCCGCCAATAAAAATAGGGCCTGATTATTTCTCAGAAATCTCATTCGCTGCTGCAAATTATTCTGAACAAAAAGTCTTTCTTGTAAATTAAACTGTAAGTACCGGCTTTTTGCTGCTTTCGCATTTGCTACTAACCCTTTAGATCGGTCTGATTGCCAAAGAGTCTTTAAAAAGAGACTAAATTCAATATCCCTGGCAGGTTCCCTGACCATCTTTCGGTGAATAAAATTGTGCGCCTGATAAAAAGTTATAGCTCTATAAAGGATCTCTAAGATGATGAACCCAGTTATTACAGTTAAAGCAAATACAAACCAAAAAGAATTCATACCGCTTTCTATTAACTCAACAACAGGATTAATAACAGTTTGCAGCTGCACCCAAATAACTTTTCCAGCAAGTATTATTAATTCAAGCCACTTTTCCAAAAATATCACTCCGAAACATCATTATGTATTTATCTATTTTAACATGAAGTTCGGTTTTTGCTTACATTTATTTACTCATTTTCACTAAACTAGGGATTTAGGCATAAATAAAAGCCGCAGGAAAACCTGCGGCTTTTGATAAAATTTATTAAGCAGTTGCCTCTTCTTTTCTTTCGCCAACATGCTTATCTTCACCTTTGTCGACGATAAGAGCACACGCTGCATCACCTGTAATATTAACCGCTGTTCTAAGCATATCTAGAAGACGGTCTACACCTAGAATCAATGCGATACCTTCAACCGGCAATCCTACAGAGTTTAGGACCATCGCTAACATGATAAGCCCAACCCCTGGTACACCGGCTGTACCGATACTTGCCAGTACTGCCGTTAAGATAACCGTAAGCATTGCACCGATGCTTAAGTTCACATCATACACTTGTGCAATAAAGATTGTTGCTACCCCTTGCATAATTGCTGTTCCATCCATGTTGATCGTAGCACCAAGCGGCTGAACAAAACCGCTCACAGACTTACGAACACCTAGGTTTTCTTGAGCAGTTTTCATAGATATCGGAAGTGTAGCACTTGAACTTGAAGTACTGAAAGCAACTGACATAGCTGGCGAGAATCCTTTAAAGAACCAAACCGGACTCTTTTTGGCTAATAAAGCTACTCCCCCTCCATAAGTTACGATCGAATGAATAGCTAGCGCCGCAATGACTATAATCATATATAATCCCATTGCTTTAATCGCTTCCATACCTTGGCTTCCAATCGCGGAAGCAATCAACGCGAAGGCACCATATGGAGCGAACTTCATTATTAGGTTTACAAGGTACATCATTACTTCATTACCTTGTTCAACCAAGTTTAAAAGTCCCTTTGTCTTGCTGCCCAGCATTGTTAACGCAAAACCAACAAATACTGAGAATGCAATGATTTGAAGCATGTTTCCATCAGCCATAGCCTGAACAGGGTTAGTAGGAATAATTCCTAACAAAGTATCTGTTACAGCCGGAGCTTCCTGAGCTTCAAATTTTGCTCCTTCGGTTTCAAAGTCACCTACGCCAGGTTTAAAAATAAGTGCTAACGACATAGCAATAATAATGGCGATTGTTGTAGTTGCAAGGAAGAAACCGATTGTTTTTACACCGATACGTCCTAATTTTTTTGGATCACCCAAACCTGCTGTACCTAGTACGATTGAGAAGAACACAATTGGTACAACGAGCATTTTAATAAGGTTTAAGAATAATGTTCCCACTGGTTTTAATACATACTTATCCAGTGTCGCGAAAGCATCTGGCAAGGCTAAGTTGAGAATAAGACCCGCAACAACCCCAAGTGCCAATGCAATCAAGATTTTTGTTGATAACTTCATAAACGCATCCCCCTTTATTAGAAAATTCTTACTATTGTTACTATAGTATGAGGAGTGTGTCCTAATACATGCCTAAATTTTTGTTTGCATATAAAAACCCACGAAAACTAGAGAGGAATTTTCCGTGGGGTACACTGCAACACATAGACTTAGCCCATGTATATAAGCTCTCTCTCCAAAAACGCTTACGGGGTTAGCTGTCGGATTAGGGAATTGAGAGTTATCCCTTCTGCTTTTAACAAATTCATCCCAAGGCTTTAGTGCCAAAGTTGTGGTTCCCCCGCTTCTTTTAAGTTCAGAATAGAACAAAAGAATTCAGCGAATCATATTAACGTGCTTTAATCTTATCAACATACATAAAAACTTGTCAAGATTTCTGAACATGCATATTTATTCCATTTAAATGTTTCTTCATGAAGGTTTTTCCAAAACTTCTTTTCTACCCCATAAGCCAAAACGTGTAAGCGAATGATGTAAAAGGTTCTATTTTTCAGGGAGGTATTGTAAATGAAGATCGTATTTTATGAAAAAGGTGATCTAAGCATTATCGTTGGTGCTTCAAAACTCAAAGGCGAATTAACGATTGAGCAGATAAAAAATGAAAGTGAAAAAAAAGCCAAAGAACTTGGTGAGTTATTAGGCCGCGAGATTGGTTTCCTAATCGACATGAATGGAAAATTAGATGCTCAATTTAAAAAATAGTATGAAGAAAGCTGACCAATTCGGTCAGCTTTTTCTTATGGCTTCCACTGATTGTAAACCCAATTACCCATTTTATAATAACCTCTTCGGTTCGGATGCAAAGAATCTGAAAAATACATGTCTTTCTCAATATTTTCATAAAGTTCATACGTAGAGATGTATTTCGTCAATGTGCTTTCTTTACTCGCTTCAATAATTGCTTCATTCCACGAACGTATACTCTCTGGAGCTTTTTTGTCATACTCCTTTCCGAAATATGGGTTATATAACCCTAAAACATATACTTGTGCAAAAGAGTTGTTCTCCCTGATAACAGTAAGTGTTTTGCTTAAATTATTGCGCAGCTTTTCCTTTCCGAGCAAGAGCGGCTGCTGTGGGAGCTGACGGAAGTTCCAGCCAGCTGCATGCCTAAAATCGTTCGTACCTATAAATACAAACACATATTCAGCCTGCTTGAGGGCTTTTATTACGACGCCATTGTCCAATTGACGTAAAAGTTGGTCTGATCGTTGTCCGCTGATTCCGAAATTATTTACGATTACATTTCTTCCGGTTTCCTTCTGAATATTTTGACGCACAACGCCAATATATCCGGTCTTTGAAGGATCGCCCACACCATACGTTAATGAATCACCAAGTGCGACTATTTTTATTGTCTTTGTCTTATTAGAACCTTCTGTTTTTCCTGCTTGAAAAATAGCAAATAAAAGGATGGCAAGGATCGCTCCTCCAACTAGCCACTTTTTTGAAACTTTCCTCACATTACGTCCTCAATTCTAATTATTGTTTTATTACTTTTTACCATAATGGAGGAAAATATCAAGTAATGAATGTGCTATTTGATACGATAATCTTCCGAAGTTTGTGGTGCATCTTCCCAAAGGTGATCTTTATCATAGTGATAGGTGTCCTTCTTCACGAATGAATGTATGAGCAAAGCCACTCCTCCGCATAATAGTCCTGCCGGTAATAAGGCAATAAGAAAGCCTGTCATTCAAATCCCCTCCTGTACAAAACTATATGTGTACCAGAAAATTTTTATGAAACTACAAAAAAGGTGAATTTGAATCATTACATATATACTTTTAGGGTATAAGAAGATAGAAAGTATTAGACGGAGGTGCCTTCGTGGGTTTTTTGTTTACGTTATTATATTTTGCCATTATTGCAATCGTAATTGAGATCAATGTTCTTCTATTTACATTCACAGGATTAAAAAAGGAAATAGCGCGCTTCCAGGTAATTTCCATGTTTACCGCAACAGGATTTACTACAGGAGAGTCAGAGTTAATCTTAGAACACCCTATCAGAAGAAGGCTAAGCACTTTTTTGATTCTATTTGGAGTTTTCTCTCTTGCAGTAGTTATTTCTGCGATCAGCAATATTTTATCTGATGAATTTCGATCTATTGAGCTTGGAATGATTATTCTGGTTCTTTTAGGTATCTATCTAATCCTAACCATACCGAAACTTAAACATTATTTGGAGAAATCGTTTAAAGGACATCTTGAAAAACAATACAATCTAGCTGATCTGCCTCTGCGTGATGTTATGTATTTTGATGAAGATGATGTCGTAATTGAACTGCCAATCCATGATAACTCGTCAATCATCGGCAAGAAGCTAAAAGACGTTATAGAAATAGAAGATGACATGCTGGTTTTATTTATTAAGCGGGGGGATGTTACTTTACGGAAGGACAGCTATACTACTGAAATACAAGAAGGCGATATGATATTCCTCTATGGAAATCAAAACTCCCTAACGAAGAGGTTCAAAAAAGAAATGGAAGACCTAAAAGAAAAAACAGAAAAAGAAAAAGAAAATAAAGCGTAAAAAGGAGCTTAATAAGCCCCTTTTATATTTATACAGTAATAGGTTTGTTTGTTTTTATCCCACTAAAATGTTTCATCATCAACAACTCAATTTTTTTAGCTTCCATCGGCCTGCACGTAAAATATCCTTGGATTTCATTACAGTTCTTCTTTTTTAAATAATTATATTGTTCTTCTGTTTCAACACCTTCAGCCACCACGTTCATTTTTAATGAATGTGCCAGAGTGATGATGGCCGTCGCAATGGCAGAATCATCTGTTTCAGTACCAATCCCTCTTATAAATGATTGATCGATCTTTAAAGTATCAATATGGAATTTCTTTAAATACCCCATCGAAGAATAACCCGTACCGAAATCATCAAGCGCAAAATGCACACCCATTTTTTTTAATTGTTCGATAGAAAAAAGTATAGTTTCTTCATACTTCATTAATGTGCTTTCCGTAATCTCAAGTTCAACATATTCCGGAGGCAAACCCGTTTCCTTCAGAACAGATTGGATAGATGAAACAAGATCTCTTTGCAAAAATTGCCTAGCAGAAAGATTTATGGCTATCCTTACAGGGGAATATCCACGATCTATCCACTCTTTCGTCTGTCTGCAGGCTGTTCGAATCACCCATGCACCTATTTTAGTAATCAGTCCCGTTTCTTCTGCTAAAGGAATGAATTCTGCTGGTGAAATCATCCCCCATCTCGGATGATCCCATCGAATTAAGGCTTCTAACGCAATGATAGACGTCCGATCTATTGAATACCTTGGCTGGTAATGCAATAGCAGTTCATCATTTTCTATGGCTGCATGCAGCTCATTTTCCATTAATAATCTTTCATAACTGTTGCTGTCAAGTGTACTTTTATAATATTGGTACGTGTTCTTACCATCTTCCTTAGCCCGGTACATCGCAAGGTCGGCATTCTTCAATAAAGCTTTAGGATCGTGACCATCCAGAGGAAATATCGATACTCCTATACTCGCTGTAATATGTATCATTTCGTCCTTTATTAAAATAGGTTCTGAAAATATTTCTAGAAGGTCAGTCATTTTCTGTTTAAGCTTCTCTTCGTTTATATCTTCTAGAATGATTGTAAATTCATCTCCACTCATGCGGTACACTCTGCCAAAACCACTCGTAAACAGTTTTAGTCTTAAAGAAACTTCTTTTAAGACAAGGTCCCCAAAAGAATGCCCGAGAGAATCATTAATAAATTTAAATCGATCTAAATCTAAAAACAGGACTCCCAGCTGCTGGCTCTTATTTTCAGCGCTATGTATATGACCTTCAAACTCTTCTGTAAATGATCTTCGATTGGGCAAACCTGTAAGCTGGTCCTGATAGGCCATCTTTTTAATAAGTTCTTCGTGCTTATTTCTTTCAGTAATATCCCTTGCCACGACTACAATGTTCTCAATATCGCCTGATTCTTTCAGCACCGGCATGGCCCTGGCTTCAATCGTAACGTAGTGTCCACTAGTGTGAAGATAACGAAACTGAACCTCTGTCGGCTTTTTATCCTTTAAAAGAATTCTAAATTTATCAGATACAGCAGGAATATCTTCCGGATGTGTATACGTTAGAAAAGAGTTTCCCAGTTTGGCTTCAGCTCCAAAGATAAACTTGTAAGAAGGCGATGTATACTTCACCTTTCCACTCATATCAAGTGTGACGATTAAGTCCGTTACATTTTCAGTCATCGCTCTGAACTTGGCTTCACTTTTTCGAAGGGCTTCTTCTTTTTGCTTCTGTTCGATCGCTAAACCGGCAAGGTGCGTAAACGCTTCCATTGTTCCCCAATCTTTTTCACCAGGCGAAGAAGGCGCATTAAAGTATACGGCTAAGATTCCAAGCAGCTGATTTGAAGATGAAAGAATGGGGTTGCTCCAGCAGGCTCTTACTCCATGCTGCAAAGCCATTCGTTTCTTTTTATCGTTTTTTAGTTCCTTCTCGATGTCCACCAAAATAACAGGCTGGTATGTAAACGCAGCTCTTCCGCAGCTCTCTTCAAAAGAATTAATTTCGATCTGATGAATAGCTTGAACGAATGATTCAGACAGTTTAGCAGAGTATACATACTCAAGTCTTTTATCCCGCTCATTAGCCAAATGGATACACACTTCGGATTGCGGCATGGCTGCTTCAAAATTCAAAGAAATGGCTTTAAACACATCATGCAAGCTGTTTCCTTTCGCAATCATCTCTAATATTATTTTTTGACCGATAAGCAAAGATTCAGCATTTTTTTGTTCCGCATAAAGGATGCGATATTGTTCTTCTGATCTTTCTAATTTTTCTGCAATGGTTTTCGTCTCAGTAATGTCTTTAACAGATGCTAATAAATGGGTGCACTCACCAAGTTTATTATGTATAGGAGTTAAGTTCGTCAATGCAGTTTGGCGCATACCATTTTGGAACGTTTCCGTCTCAAACTGAATTGATTCTTCAGAGAATACTGTTTGTTTATATACCGCTTGCAATTCTTCAGCTAGTTTCTTATCCAGTACCTCGTCCATAAACCTGCCAATAACATCTCTCTGGATACCTGCATATTTAAGAGCTGAATCATTTGCTGCTGCATATTGAAATCTCTTTCCTTCATCCACTACTTTCATTAAAAACATCATATCGAGAAATCCATTAAATAATGTGTTGATCTCTTTTTGATCTTCTATCCGAAACATATTTTAATCTCCCCGATAATTAAGTTGAAACTATCAAAAAATTCTAATTTCTACTATAAGTATATAAAAATGTTAATTTTTTTACCATGAAAATTAAAACAACCCCCATAGCGAATACTTTATGTTCGAAAAAGTAAAAAGTATAAATAAAAAAGAACCTCTTCGCGGGAGGTCCTTTTGGTGTTTCCGTCTTAAATTTTTATCCTACTTCTTTAACAGTCATTGGAACAAATGATAGTAACAAAGAAATGATGTTATTCATTTGTTCCGGTGTAATATGTATTCCATCGTTGGCTAATAATTCTTCTTTAAGACGTATGATCCTATCCACTTCTTCTAACCGCGCATCACTCAAGCAATAATCAATTGTATTTAATAACTCCAGCAACTGATTATTTTTATTGGTAATGTAATATGTAGTGTTCACCAATAAACACCCCCCACTATCATTATTATCGAAACTAAGGTCATTTTCCTACAAAAACAATTCGTCAAATGACGACATATCTTACTTTATATGGATTTTAACCCATTATACCTAATGATTTTTGTCGAAAACAGTCGTATTTCCAGGAACAAAGTCCTATCATCAAATTATTGGTTAACTTATATTTTTTATAAGTTTACGCAAATGATTTTAATTACTTTAGTTAAATAACTTTGATAAGGAAGCAAATGGGGAGATTTCCTCTTCAGCTTTTGTCTTATAAACTAGTTTTTCAGGTTCAAAGAGTTTAGATTCCATGTAGGAAGCCGGATTCTTTGTAAACACTACATTGTTAAAAATCTTTTGAAGGATTTTAGCTGTATTGATAGCGTCATCTAGTGCACGGTGCTTAGATCCTACATAAGATAAGTCCAATGTTTGAAGTGCACGTGATAATCCATACCGAAAACCTTTTCCACTATCATGGAGCATACTGAAATGGAATTGCAGATCATTGTGATTAATAATCCATTCGATATCTGTCTGATGAAAAGTAGAATCTGTTATGAATGCCCATTTATCCTCAGGTCCCCAGGAGCATAAATAATAGTCTTCTAATCCGATCCATGCTCTAAAGCTATCAATGGCCTCAGTGTAAGAAGGAGCGGAAATTAAGTCTTTTTTTGTTATACCTGTAAGGTTCGTGATGCGTGTATTTAATTTATCCATCTTTGGCTGAACAAAGGATTGGAACGTATCAAGAAGCACAAGTTCTTCATTTACTACCTTCATACGAATTGCACCAATCTCAATAATTTCAGACAAACGGTTAGTCATTTCTAAATCATAGACAATATATTGCATCCTCCACCACACCTGCCTTTCATCATTTTGCTCTTTTGGTGAATGTCTACTATTATTGTAGATGATTTGTTAACAAAATGAAATATTTCCATGGTTTTTGTTCGTTATAAGCTGATATAATGGCTATGTCTTCATATTTAGCGTTCTTTAACATTATTTTATGACTATGATCAGCTTACATGTCATCTAATATCCATTCGTAAATGTTTATTAATCTGCCAAACTTTTCATTTTCAATTTACTTTTTCTTTTGTTAACATTATTGTTGGCTGTTTTATAAAAAGGCTGTTTTCTTGAACTTTGTTGCTCTTGAAAGTAGTTGATTTCCGCTCCAGGATGCTCGCTTTCCGCGGGGCGTGCGGTGAGCCTCCTGCCGCTTTGCGCCATTAGGAGTCTCCACCTGACCGCTCGTCCCGCAGGAGTCTCGCACCTTGCTCTCCAATCAACTATCCAATGAAGATAACAAAAAAATGACCGGAAACAGCAATCTTTTTTAGTAAAGCCTAAAAATCGAATTACATAATGAGGGATCTATTATGAAAAAACTAATAATTTTATTAATATGTGCTGTGCTTTTAACCATTTCCGCTTGTTCTAAGGATGATAAAACGAAAGATCAACCGACTTCTGAGGCGGTGAAAGCAGAGAATGATAAGAATGAATCTTCTCAGCCTGCTGCTTCAGGTGATGAAGAAGCAGAAGAAACTGTAGCAGCTGATGACGCAGAAAATACTTCAGAAGAAGATGCTTCGAGCGAAAATCAGACTGAAGAAGATAAAGATTACTTAACTAGCCATCACCAATTTGTTGCAAGTGAAGTAACAAACCTTTCGGAAAAAGAAGTCAGCAGCTTGTGGGGAGAACCCGTACGATCTGAAAAAATTCAATTTCGTTATTCTGGAACATCAAACTTTGTTCCGGCCGTTGTTCGCTATTATCAAAATGAAAAGTATGCTGTTACATTTGTTGAAGGAAAAGCCGCTCGCCTTGTTTATTCGGTAATTGATGAAGAAATCTTATTTGATGATGATAAAACAAAGGCACTAGAATTAGCTGGGCTGCCAACAGATGTTGAAGAAACAACAGATACAGACACCGCTTTTGTATGGAATGATATCGGTGGTGTTTATGAAGTCACAATGTTCTCTAAAGGTGAGTTTGCAGACTATCTATATATTATTTTAGATGAAGCATACAAGTAATCTTAAAAACTGACATCTTGGTTTCTATAAATCCGCATCTATCACGTTTCTATGCTTATCCTTTCTGCATAAAATGGGATGAGGAGAGAAACCGGCTTCTCATAGTGCAAGAAGAGGAGTGAAACCATGTCGTCGAGAAAGTACTGTTCTGATAGCTTTACGCTTTATGTGGTACTATTCGTACTGCTCATTATTGTCGGAGCCGTTTCGTACAGCGGAAATTGCTGCGTGTATTCGTATCCATGCCCTTACCCATACGGATATGCAGCGAACGTACCGGTAAGCGGTTATTGGAACGCTTAATCGAGAAAAAACACCATTCCCTTGGGAACGGTGTTTTCTTTTTATTACAGCTTATCCCTCATACTGTCTGCAATTGGCTCAACTTCTGCTCCCACTACTACTTGGATGTTTTGATTATTAAGTTTAATTAACCCTTTTGAGCCAGCTTTTTTTAGAGCAGCTTCATCAACTTTACTAATATCCTTAATCTGTAGACGCAATCTAGTAATACAGTTATCAAGCTGTACGATGTTCTCTTTGCCGCCCAATGCTGCAAGGTAAGCATCTGCCGCCGTATCATATTTTGAATCAGCTACAGTACCCGTTGCTGCTGCTTCGGCAACAATTGTATCTTCATCTTCTCTTCCTGGTGTTTTAAGATCTAATTTTACGATCAAGTAACGGAAGATTACATAGTACACTGCAAAGTATACGGCTCCGATAGGAAGTAAAACCCAACCATTTTGAGCTTTTCCGATATTTAAGAAATAGTCGATCGCTCCCGCAGAGAACGTGAATCCATGGTGGATATCAAACAATACAGCTACTGACATAGATACAGCTGTTAACACAGCATGGATAACATATAGAAGCGGTGATAAGAACATAAAAGCAAATTCGATTGGCTCAGTAATACCTGTAACAAAGGATGTAAGTGCCATACTGCCTAGCATTCCAGCAACTGCCTTCTTACGATGCTTCTTCGCTGCACTAATCATTGCAAAACAAGCTGCCGGCAGCCCGAACATCATTACAGGGAAGAATCCTGCCATATAGAAGCCTGCTTTTGGATCATCTGCAAAGAATCTCGCCAAGTCACCTGTGACTACTTTGCCGTTTTCACCCGTAAACTCACCGAAAACAAACCATAAGAAACTATTTAAAACGTGATGAAGTCCGAGCGGTATTAATAACCGGTTAAAGAACCCAAAGATTCCTGCTCCAATAGCTCCAGCACTTGTAATCCATGTACCGACATTTTCTAATCCCATTTGGATATAAGGCCAGATGAAACCAAAAACTAACGCAAGAACGACCATCGTACCCGCTGTGACAATCGGCACGAACCGTTTTCCGCCGAAGAAAGATAACCATTCCGGTAGCTTCGTATTAGAAAATTTATTGTATAAGAGCCCTGCTACAACCCCTGCCAGAATACCTCCGAGAACGGACATGTCAAATTTGCCTTCAAAGCCAAGATTCACTTCTGCAAACTTTACTGCTCCTTCTGTTAAAACAAAGTATCCGATGGCACCAGCAAGACCTGCTGCACCGTTTCCGTCTTTTGCAAGTCCTACTGCAACCCCAATCGCAAATATTAATGCCAAGTGACCAAAAATTGCATTACCAGCAGCAGCTAAAAAAGGTATACCTAATAAATCATCCTGTCCAAAACGCAATATCAATCCCGCTGCCGGAAGAACGGCAATCGGCAGCATCAGTGCACGGCCGATTCGCTGTAAAAATCCCAACATCACAACCTACCCCTTTCACTTTTGAGTGTAGTTTTTGATCGCTTCTTTTAATCTTCCATTTTGCTGTTCGAGATGTGTTTTTGCCTCAATTGGTGAAACACCAGTTACAAGCTGAAAGATAGCTGCCTTCGTGTTTCCATCCTGGTCTATCAACGCTTGTTCTGCAACATTTTCCGATACCCCAGCAGCTTCTATGATGATATTTTTGGCACGCTGTTTCAGCTTTGCGTTTGTAGGCTGAACATCAACCATAAGATTGCTGTACACTTTTCCCCATTTGATCATACTTGTTGTACTGATCATGTTAAGAACAAGTTTTTGTGCAGTCCCTGCCTTCATACGCGTTGAGCCTGTGACCACTTCAGGTCCTGTTACAACCGTTATGCACGTATCTGCTTCATTCTCCATTGGAGAATTTAGAGAACATACCACTGCAGCTGTAAATGCTCCTTGATTCTTTGCATATGCCATCGCACCAAGACAATAAGGGGTTCTGCCTGATGCTGCAATTGCTACAACAACATCTTTTTTAGTTACGTTTACTTTTTGTAAATCTTTCTTACCAAGCTCAAAATCGTCTTCTGCTCCTTCAATAGCATGCTGAAGGGCATAATCTCCTCCAGCGATAAGACCAACCACCAAATTCGGATCCGTTCCATATGTCGGAGGACATTCGGATGCGTCCAAAACACCAAGTCTTCCGCTCGTACCTGCGCCTATATAGACCAGCCTGCCGCCAGTTTCAAAAGCTTCAACTACTTTTTCAGCAACCATGCTAATCTCAGATAATACCGGGGTGATACAGCTGGCTACGCCTAGATCTGCTTCGTGTATTTTTTTGACCACACCTAAAGTTGAAAGTTCGTCAATATTTATCGTGTCTGAGTTTCTTTTTTCTGTAGCCAATTTTGTTAAATCCATCACGTTCTCCCTTCGGTGTTTGTTCACAACTATTGATCTGCTAATCTAAGAAAATATACTTCTGTCCGCTTCCAATCCATTTTAAAAGAGACTGGCTTTCCTTTTTTACATGTCCAGCTGTATTCACTTTTTGACTGACTGGAAGTGTCTCTAAACAAATTTGAAGTTCGCCTGCATATCTTCCATACAGCTTGTTATCTACTGTGATCGTACCTCTTTCGAACTTTTCATCCGATAGAGAATCTGGCTCATAGACTGTGTCCATGCCCCTCGATTCTACAGATCGGATTACATATTGCGCCGCATCCATTCTATTCGTGTGGATGCTGTTCAATAAATGCTCATACCCTTTATTAACAGAAACATATAAGGGGACAGTGCCTTCAGCTAAGTAGCTAAATCCTTTTGCAGTGTCTTCTGAGAGATTTGGGTCGCCGATGCAAATCTTATCCGTGTCAAGTGCACGAAGTTCTAAAGCTGCCTCTAAAGGCGGGATATTCCTATGGTCTTCAATCGTAGGAAGTCCCTCATGTAAAGGACCTCGTAACCGATCGTCACCCGGGACAAATCCCATCGTTCTTATTCCAAAACGGTGAAAAAGTTCGTTTCGATCTTTTAGGGCTTGTTTAGAAATGCCAGTGAACGGTTTCGGATAAAAGTTATGCCATGCTTCTGATTGATTCGGCAAGAGTCCCTCGTTCAGCAATTCTACAAGCTGAGTTTCATCGACAGTACTGGCATTCAATCCAATTTTTAAAGAATGGGACAGCCAAGCGATCTGCTTGGCTGTAAACCCATAATCCATCCTGACTCCAGAAATACCCCAATCCTTTAACTGAGGGAGTTCCTCAAACGTAAGGCCGAGACGTTCAAGTGAAGCCGGCGAAACATCAGCCATCACTTCCATATGAACATCCTGTGCTGTTTTCCCCAGCCACTTCACCTTTTCAACAAAAGAGAATCCCTCTTCTTCTGGAATATGAAGAGAAGTGAAAATGTACTGAAAACCATTTTTCGCCGCCCTCTGAATCCAGTCTTTATTAAGAGAATCCGGTTCACTTAAATAAATGGATATACCATAACACAAGGATCATTCACTCCTGGTTAGATGTCTTTTGCCATGCTTTCTTTAAATCCAAACGTCCATGTGAACAAGAATCCGAAGACGTAAGCAATGACTAAACCTACTAGATAAAGCACCATTTCATTTGGATTCACTAAGAACACTAGAGGTATTCCAGATACACCGATCGCAATTGTAGCAACCTCATAGAATGCCTGGAATGCTCCGCCCACTGCAGCCCCTAAACATGCCGTTAAGAACGGACGGCCAAGCGGCAGTGTTACACCAAAGATCAACGGCTCACCGATACCTAGCATACCAACAGGCAGACCACCTTTGATTACTTTACGAAGTCTTTGATTCTTCGTTTTAAAGTAGATCGCAAACGCAGCACCTACTTGACCGGCACCGCCCATTGCCAGGATCGGCAATAACGGGTCATCTCCGATCGTGTTGATAAGCTCCATGTGAACTGGAGTTAAACCTTGGTGAAGTCCTGTAACAACTAATGGCAAGAATGTACCTGCTAAAATAAGTCCAGAGAAAATACCGCCAATATCAATTAAATTCAGTAAACCTTTAGTGATCAGGTCTGACAAGAAGCCTCCTACAGGCTGAAGAACGAATAGTGTAGCAAAACCAGTAATTAATAGCGCAAGTGTAGGTGTAACAATGATATCAATAGATGGATGAACAAACTTTCTGATGCGTTTTTCTAAAAAGGCAATAAATACAGCTGCAAGCATCACTCCGATCAAACCGCCGCGTCCAGCTACAAGCGGATCGCCAAAAAGGGTAATGTTAGCAAGGCCAGGGTTGATGATCAAAATCCCCGCTGCACCACCTAATGCAGGTGTTCCACCAAATTCTTTGGCCGTGTTAATCCCAACAAAAACAGCTAAATAACTAAAAACACCCCAGCCGATCAAGCCCAGCATTTGTATAAATGCGGATTCTGGATCTGCACCCATTCTTATCGCTACATTAGTAATTCCGGCAATCAAACCTGAAGCTACGATAGCAGGAATTAACGGAATGAAGATGCTGGCAATCTTTCTTAGAAATTGTTTAAAAGGTGTAGCATTCTTCTTATTAATGGCATCTTTGTTCATGCGAGCCATCTGCTCAAGGTCCAAAGGGTTTGTTTCATCCTCCACCGAATGGATGTTCATACCTGTTTCTTCACTCATAGCAAGTGTGACACGGTTAACGATTCCAGGTCCGACGATGATCTGCAATGTATCATCTTCAACAACACCTAAAACACCGTCCACATCTTTCAAACCTGCTAGATCTGCCTTTGACGGGTCATGTAAATTCACCCTGATTCTTGTCATACAATGCATCAAAGTCTGGATGTTGGATGCGCCACCCAGCTTTTCAATAATGCTGTGAGCCATTTGCTGCTCTTTCCCCATTTTCCTTCCCCCTTCACGTAAACGCTTTCATTTTTTTATATAAAACGCTTCGTTTAGCGCTTCATATCGATCATAAATTTGTAGCGGTCACCCCGGTATACGGAATGAACCACTTCAAGCGGTTTTCCTGTAGTTAAATAAGTCTGCCTTTGAATCAGCAGCACAGGTGCGCCCTTGGCAATCTCCAGAATCTCACTTTCTGCCTCGCGGGCAATGGAAGCTTCTAAACTTTGATTTGCATAATCTATATGGAAGCCTGCATTCTCGACCTGTGAATACAAGGAGCCTTCTTTAATATGAATCTCACTTAATTGAATAAGCTGTACAGGGACATAAGTCGTTTCAATCGCCATCGGAATCTCGTTCGCAAGACGAACACGTTTAATCTCATAAACTTCTTCGTTTTGTGAGATATCCAATGCCTTGGCTAGCTTGTTATTCGCTTCAACCGTTTGGAAGGATACAAGCTTTGAAGCAGGTTTATAACCTCTTGTTTTCATATCTTCTGTAAAACTTGTAAGTCCCAATAACTTTTGCTCAATCTTTTTACCGGAAACGAAAGTACCTTTGCCTTTTCGCCTTGTTAAATATCCGTCATTGACCAGATTGTTGATAGCTTGGCGAACGGTCATTCGGCTTACTTCGTAATTCTCTGCAAATTCTCTTTCAGAGGAGATCATGCTGCCAGACTCCCATTCTCCTTTATCGATCTTCTGCTTGATCGCCTCTTCTATCTGAAAATAAAGTGGCAGGGGTGATGTTTTATCAATCATAAAAATGGGTCAACTCTCCTTATCTAAAAGCTTTCTAGCACCTTTATCCGCAAGCACTGTAACATGTGGATGATTTATTAATGCGGTTGCAGGTATATCTTCATTTAATGATCCTTTAAAAAGCTCTTTTACAGCATTCGCTTTTCTCTCACCTATTGCGAGCAGGAGTATTTCCCTGCTTTCCAATATCGTTCCAATCCCCATGGTAATCGCTTGTTTAGGCTGCTCACTGTCAACAAAGTATTTAGCATTTGCTTTAAGCGTGGAATCTGTGAGCTCTACAACATGTGTCCTTGCATCAAAACTGGTACCCGGTTCATTAAAACCGATATGACCGTTTTCTCCAATTCCTAATACTTGCAGGTCAATACCGCCTAGTTCTTTTATGAGTTGTTCATATCTGCTGCACTCTTCTATTAAACGATCTGCCTCTCCATTCGGAATATGAGTCTGACTTCTTGGAATATCAATATGTCGAAATAAGTGCTCCTCCATGTAAGCGTGGTATGTTGTAGATCCCACATATTCGTCGAGATTAACAGTGTGAATCTGGTGAAAAGTCTGCTTACATTCTTTACTATATTTCGAAAGGTAACGGTACATGCCTTGTGGTGTTTTACCGGTAGCGAGGCCAAGAACCAGCTTTTTAGCAGATTTTACTTTTGTAAATAAAATCTCTGCCGCCATCCTGCTGAGTTCTTCTTCATCTGAAACAGATATTAGTTTCAAACTTTCTCCTCCTTTCTCCGGTACGCAAGTTCTCCTATGCAAAAAGTCATGAACACATCATAATCCTCTGTTAATACCGTTATATCAGCATCTTTACCTTTGGACAGGCTTCCCTTTTTATCATAGATTTTTAATTCTTTCGCAGCGTTTACGCTTGTCATTTTCACGATATCTGCAATAGAACAATTAGTAAATTTCATCATGTTCTTTACTGCGTCATTCATGCTCAAAATACTCCCTGCAAGTGTTCCATCTTCTAAATTAGCTCTTCCGTTTTTAACAGTTACTTGCTGACCGCCTAACGTATAAGTACCTTCGCCTAATCCTTTGGCACGCATCGAATCAGTTATAAGTATTGTGCGATCTGATTCCGTTGAATGATAAGCTAGTTTAGTCATTTCTGGGCTGGCATGCACACCGTCGACAATCATCTCCACGTTTAATTCACTCTGAATGAGTGCAGCACCGGCAACTCCAGGGTCTCGGTGATGCATACCTCTCATTCCATTAAAGAGATGGGTGACATGAGAAATGCCATATTGTATGCCTTCTTTTACTTCTTCAAACGTACTGTCGCTATGGCCAATAGAAGCTATTATGCCATTAGTAGATAGATAAGAAGCTAGCTCCAGTCCTCCATCCATCTCTGGAGCAAGTGTCACTAATCGAATATGATTTTTCGCTCTTTCATTCCACTGTTTAAACTGTTCTATATTAGGCGGTTCAATAAACTCTTTTGGCTGCGCACCCGCACGCTTTGGAGAAATAAAAGGTCCTTCCAGGTGAATCCCAACAATTTCTGCAGATCCTGGTTGTTGTTTTTCAATAAAAAAAGCAGTTTGTGTTAATGCTTCTTCAATATGAATAGGGTTTTCCGTCATCGTTGTCGCCAAGAATGAAGTCGTTCCTTCAGCAGGTAAGGCTTTTGCCATGATCGATAAAGCTTCCTCTGTTCCATCCATCATATCTGCACCTGACGCTCCATGAATATGAATGTCGATCATACCTGGAATCATGATCGATCCTGAAGGCATCTCAGAAATCTCAGCTTTTTCATCCTCTTTTAATGGATTCACTCCGCCGACGTATTCAAGCTTGCCATTCTCTATCAGAAGATAGCCTTGATGAACGATTGTTCCGTTCTCATCTATATAGTCTCCATGCAACAATACCTTTGGCTTCATGTCCACTCCCCTTTATCACTTTATGCCAAGCGTATCATTGTTATGACTAGTTGTCTATACCAGTCAGAAAATTCAAATAAAAAAAGCTAAGGCCAAGTATTCAGCCTTAGCTCCATTTCTTAATAAAGCAGATAGTTCTGTCTGATTTCTTTAAAATCATTTAATTCATCTTGATAACGGTTTACGATCTCCTCTACAGAACTTCCGGATTCAATGGCATCTCTTACCCATCCGTTTCCAATCAATAAATCAAAGAAAGATTTACCAGCGCTGTCTTCAGCACGGAAAGCAAAATCTTGAGGGTACATGTCATGTATCGTTTTTACTAATGTAATTCCCGAAAGCACTGGCTGGAATAACTTTTCATCTGTTACATGTATTTCTACGCCATGAGATAGTTTGCCTGAATGCTTAGAGAATGACGGAATGAAAGATGCTGAACGGAACTTCACTCCAGGAAGTGCTTGTTCATTTAATGATTCAGCAAGATCATCTCCATTTATAAAAGGAGCTCCGATCAATTCAAACGGTTTCGTTGTTCCTCGTCCTTCTGAAACATTCGTTCCTTCAATTAAAGCAGCACCTGGATAAGTAATCGCTGTATCCTTTGTTGGCATATTTGGTGAAGGAAGCACCCATTCGAGTCCGCTGTCCTCATATGTCCAAGATCTCTTCCAGCCTTTCATTTCAACAACTTCCAAATCAGCATCAATATTGAATTTTTCGTTAAATAGTTTCGAAAGTTCACCAACCGTCATCCCATGTCTTAATGGAATTGGATAAAGACCTACAAACGATGAATAAGATGGATCCAATACCGGACCTTCAACTTGTTCTCCGCCAAGCGGATTAGGTCTGTCTAACACAACAAATGGAATGTTGTTTTCCTTAGCAGCTTCCATCGCATAAGACATCGTATAGATATATGTGTAGAACCGAGTACCCACATCTTGGATATCAAAAACTAATACATCGATACCTTCAAGCATCTCAGGAGTTGGCTTTTTTGTTTTCCCATATAAGCTGTATACAGGAAGTCCTGTTTTAGGATCTGTATAGAATTCTACATATTGACCCGCCTGAGCACTTCCTCTTACTCCATGTTCCGGACCGTATAACGCCTTTAACTCGATGTCCGGATGATTGTACAGCACATCAACGACACTGTTCAATTCACGATCAACACCTGTTGGATTAGTGATCAAGCCTACATTTTTACCTTCTAAAAGGGATATTTGATCACTCATCAACATCTCTAGACCAGTCTTAAAGTTTTGTCTATGTTTAAGGTGTTCACCTTTTGTTGCATTTAAAATTTGTGTACCAGGTAGAATACATGAAAACATAAGAAGCACTGCGAAAAACAATCCCCATTTTTTCATCTCTTCTTTCCCCCTCTATTAATAGCTTAAACCGTGTCCAAATGGATAAAGTACCGAATCAGCATCCCTATAAATTGTTACGGGAAGTTTTCCTGACGGATTATTCAAACCAAAAATCGTTTCTGCTGAAGCTTTGAAGCTAGCATCTCTAAATCCGTACTGTGTGAGATAAGCAGTAACTTCAGGAAAAGCCATAATGTCATATGGATTTCTAATCCCTACAGCAACCGTTTTATCAGGCGCAGCCTGAATAACTTGATTTACCATCTGCATTTGAGGAGACGATGGTGAGCGGCCAGATACATTGAATGTGTATGTTCCAAGAACGACTAAATTTGCATTTCTTACTTTCGTTAATTGCGCTTCACTTAGAGGCTGTGTTGATTTAATCAGTTCTACTGACGAGTGATGCTCAGCTAAAGCCTTTTGCAGACTATCACTATAGGTGTTTCCAATAACTACAACAGAGTCTAAGTTATTTTTATCCACAGGCAACAAGCCATTGTTCTGCACTAAAGTAATCGATTTGCGGGCAACTTCTAATTCAGTTTCTTTATGAGTGATGTTACCCACCACTTCTTCAGCATGTTCGATCTTTTCTTCCACTGGTGTCTCTGTCACTTGTTTGAAGATTCCGCGCTTCGCTTTTAATGTCAGCAGCCGTTCTACAGACTGATCTAGTCTTTCTTCTGTAATTTCACCTTGATCAACTGCTTCATATAATCCATCAGCCACTTCTTCTAACCCTACAGGCATTAAAATAATATCTGTACCTGCGTTAACCGCTCGAATTACAGCGTCTACAGGACCAAAGTGATCGGCAATTGCTTTCATATTTAATGCATCAGTAGAAATAACACCGTCAAATCCCATTTCATTTCTCATTAAATTTGTTAAGACTTCATAAGACAATGTTGCAGGGAGCGCAATTTCTGTTCCGTCCTTTTTTGAAATAACTGTTGTCGGATCAATCTTAGGGAAGGTTACATGTGCAGTCATTATGGCATCTATTCCCTCATTCATTGCCTGCTGAAAAGGATAAAGTTCTACTTCTAAAAGACGCTCTTTATCATGCGGGACAGAAGGCAGTCCTAAATGTGAATCTGTTGCAGTATCTCCATGACCTGGAAAATGCTTAGCTGTTGCAGCCATACCTGAATTTTGCAGACCTTTAGTGTAAGCAGTTCCTAAGTCAGCAACAAGCTGTGGATCTTCACCGAACGAACGCACTCCGATAACCGGATTATCAGGATTGTTATTCACATCTAAAACAGGTGCTAAATTCATATTGATTCCAAGTGAATGAAGCTCTGACCCGATCGCATGTCCGACAGATTCCGCCAGTTCTGTTGATCTTGTTGCACCAAGCGCCATATTTCCTGGGAAATCGGTACCACTCTGCAAACGTGTCACAATTCCTCCTTCTTGGTCGATTGAAAGGAGCAAACCATAGTCTTCATTAGCTTTTTTATATTCATCCACAAGTCTTACCGTTTGTTCTGTTGTCACAACATTTTCGCGAAACAGGATAACTCCGCCAAGATGGTATTTCTTAACTAACTCTTTGATTTCTTGATTCATTTCTGTAACAGGCTGGCCATTCCAGTTACGGAAATCAGGCATTAACATCTGACCCACTTTTTCTTTCACTGACATGGAATGTACAGCTTTAGAAATAACGTCATACTTATGCCCTTTTTGTTTTTCAAATTTGGCTTCACCATGTTTAACATGTACACCGATTCTGTCGTATAATTTACCATCTGTAACAAAGATAAATGTTTTACCGCTTTGACCACTTAATGTAACGACACCTTCATTTGAAACAGAAGCTACATTTTTATTCAAGGATCCCCATTTGAGGTTGTCTTTCACTTCAACATATTTACCATGCTCATAAGCTAATAGCGCTGAAAGGTCAAAGGTTTCCCCTTCGATCTCATCATCTAGCTGTGGAATGTTCTGTGCAATGATTAAATGCCCGTCATTACCTTGTTCCGCAGAAACAGACTCACCCTTCCCCATTCCACTGAACAACGGAACGATCAATACAGCAGCTAAAATTAAAAATCGAATCATTTTAAATACGTTCAATTTTCTAGCCTCCTCTTTTTTGGTAGCGCTTTCTTTCTTTGACACTTTTCGGTAGAAAAAAGGAGGTTCCTGTCACATGATGTTAAAACAGAACTTAAGTCCTTTATGCTACTAGGACTAGTTGTCTATACCAATTTTAATTACTGTTTTTACAGGTAAGAAAGCCTCATTAAAAAAAGCTTTATCTTTTTAGACAAAGCTTTTCGATCAAATCTTTTAATTATTGTTAGATAAGAGATTAGATTTATGCAAAATTAGCCAAAAAAGCTTGCGGCTTAATTTTTATAATTATATAATTCATTTGTCAGGACAATTATGGGGGCTTAGCTCAGCTGGGAGAGCGTTTGGCTGGCAGCCAAAAGGTCAGCGGTTCGATCCCGCTAGTCTCCACCATACATAACGAAAAACCCCTTGAGGAATCAAGGGGTTTATTTTTTCTTTTTGTCTCTCGGATCTTGCTCTTCTGCAAACTCAGTCGCATACCTTAGGCTTGGCTGTCTAAATCTTCTATGAGGACGCGTCACCTTTTTTCTTGATGGCATATGTTTCAACAAGTATTGATGAACGAAAACTTCTCCTGCTGTAATAATACCCGCAGAAATAATACTTCCCCACGCAATTTGAAGGTACCCGTTTAAAAGGATCGAACCAAAAATCCATACGATCATATAGATTAAAATAAATTCCGCCATTAGCGTGTTCTTTTTACCAAGTCGCGGTAGGAGGATTCGATCAGCAAGAATATAAGATACGGCTGTAGCCGTTACAGCGAATGAAATAATATCACTGATCGATGCATCAAAAAATAAATCCAATGCAATCCAAAACGCGATCAAAGAGACAATAAATTTAATTAAAATTCCTTTAGCTTGTTCCAATGAAAGACCTCCTTATTCTGTTCCTAGTTTGCAACAAAACAAGAAGGTTCATACTTAAGCTATTTAAATCTGTTTATTACGATTCTTTTATTCAGAAACAGCAGGAATTATTTCTGTATTGTCTCTTTGTTTATTTAGGTTTGTGCTTTTGTCCATTAGTGTTACAACAATGAATACAACTGTGGAAAGAGGCAGAGCATAAAATAATGGATCCACATGTGTCCATGGAAATGGCAACAGTGTAGCCTTACCAAAGATAGCCTGTGATAGACCAACGGCCGCTGCTTCTTTTAGATGGAAGAATAAAAATCCAATAATACTTACGGTAAAACCAGTGATCATGCTAGCTGTTGCGGCTGCTTTTGTAGCTCTTTTCCAATACAGAGCTCCGATCAGAGCCGGTAAGAATCCAGCAGCACAAATCCCGAACCAAAAAGCTGTCGCTTGAGCAATAATGCCGGCAGGAAGAAGGTAAGCAAGAATTACAGCTGCAACTACCCCAATTAAAACTCCAATTCTTGAAGGACTCAATCTTGAGCCGAATAAAGTGTTAACGCCTAGTGTCTTCAAAATATCCTGTCCAAAAGCTGTAGCTTGTACATGTATTAATGAACTAATTGTTGAGATCGTTGCAGAAAGAAGAGTTAACGTAAAGAGATAGATAAACCACTCGGGCATAAGCTGATTAATAAAAATCGGAATAATTAAGTCTACATTTCCTTTTGCAACACTCAAAGATATTTCACCTGTATTATTATAAAAATACAAGTTACTTAAAGGACCAATAACGAATGCCGCACCCGTCATGAAGAAGATAAAAATACCCCCTACAAGAACAGAACGATATAGCGCTCGGTCGTCCTTTACTGTCATACATCTCATTGCCAGCTGCGGCTGAGCCAATACTCCGACACCAACTCCCATTATGATTGTGCTGACAATTGTCCACCAAAGCGGTGAGCCAAACTCAGGCATACTTGTCCAGCCTCGGTGGCCCTGGTCAACAAGTGCCTGTGGTACAAGCTCTTTCATTGCACTTAACCCGCTATGTCCATCTACAATTCCGCCGACCGCTTTGTATGTAACAAACAAGAAAATGGCCATTCCAATAAGCATAATGACAGCACCAAAAGCATCCGTATACATAACCGCTTTGATGCCTCCAGTAATTACATAAATCGCGATGATGGCTGCAAGAATAATCAGTGCCAGATTAAAGTTCATGGACATTGATTCTTGCAGGAACCTTCCTCCACCGATCAGGACAATACTCGTATAGGCTGGCATTAAAACAAAAATCATGATACCTGAAAAAACGGTAATGAATTTTGAGTCGTATCTTTTACCTAAAAGTGTAGGGAAAGTCGTTGCATCTAAGTGTAAAGAAAGCTTTCTAATCCTCGTTCCAAATATTGCAAATGCTACAAAAATTCCTAGGACGATATTTAAAAAGGCAAGCCATAGTAAGCTGAACCCGTGCGCGGCAGAAACTCCCCCAAATCCAACGATCGCGGAAGTACTGATAAATGTTGCCCCATAAGAAAGCGCCATAATGGAAGGATGAATATTTCGCCCGCCAACTAAATAGTCGGATTCTGTTACTGTTTTTTTGTAACCATAGTATGCCAGCCAAGACATGATACCCATATAAACGATAAGGACTGGAATTAAGATCGCAAAATTCATTTTGAATCTTCGCCCCCTTTATTCCACATCACTGCTCCAAAAACAGCACACCCTACAGCAGAAACCACCGTTGCAATCCAAACAAACGTTATTACTCCGTCTTCCATTCCAAGCAAACTAATCTCCTCCTAGAACTTCAATTTCGAAACTTGAATATACATACAGCCGACTTTGTTAACGCTTACATTTTATAGCGCTGCCTAATCCCCCTTACAAATTTAATCATAAAATGTCATAATTTTTAGATTTCTTCTTTATGCAGAATATCCCTTTAATTTTATATATACATTCACTTTATGTAACATTTTTGAAATATTTTTGTAATAATTGAAACCAAATGAGGTTTACTTTCGTCTAATAAGTGAACTAGCTTTTAAGGGGGATTTAAATTGAAGAAAAGAAATCGTACGGTAATTTTCACAGTTTCAGCACTGCTTACAGTTGGCGTGTTTACTTTTAATAACTTTGATAGCAAAGCTAAGGCAACTTCAGATTTATACAGAAGTGATATAAATAAAATACATACACCTGATCATTCGGCGGAAACAATCTTAGATGAGACTGTTCAAAGTCAAAGGGAACAAAAAAAGCTGGGGGTAGAAAAAACTCCACAAGCTGCCGATGTTAATAACCAATCACCACTCAAGAATTCACAGTCAAAAGATGAACAAGGCCAAATTGAAGATAATAAGCCTGTAAAAAGCGATAAGGAAACAACAACTATTGAAAAAGAAACTAGAGTTAACCCTGAAACAAGAGTGGTAGATGGTTATACGTTTGTAAATATTACGGATTCTGCAGGAGAAAATTTAACTGATTTAGTTGAAATAGCAAAAAAGCATAATGCCGCGTTATATGCGATTGAATATAGTGACTCATTTGCGATGTATTCCAACAAAACTGGGGAACCTCTTATCATGTTCAGTACAGGTTCAAGATCTGTTCCTGTTGAGCATGCATCCATCCTTTACGACATGCATCCCTCCATTAAAGAGCAGATTAAATCTGTAATAGATACAGGCAAGGAAACAGTTGTTGAACTTGGTGAATTCCAGAGCTACCACATTTCTAAAACCGACGGAAGAATTTATCTTTCATTTTAAGCAATAAAAAAAGTCCTCCACACAGAGGACTTTTTATTTTTTCTTATTTATTTCTTTTAGGGCAACAACTTTTAATGCAAGCAATTCTTTTTCTGTAAATTTTTCTAATAGCTTTTCATAAACTGCTACTTTCTCTTCTTCACTCAGCCCGCCGCTAACCTGCTCTCTCGTTCTGGCTAATTCAGTTACCGTATACTTCTCAGAAATCAGCTTTACTGCTTCTTTTCTCGTGGTAAATGGTAGGTCTTTCGAGTTCGTTTCCCCTGTTTCAATGTATTTTCTGATTTCAGGGTCTTCGAGAAGCTTGTTTATTTCTTCTTCATTAGAAGATAATTCTCTAGAAATCTCACTCATTGCTTTTTCAGACGCATAGTCCATTACAAATAAATAACTGATTACACCCACTGCTATAAAAAACATGAACACAACACCAAGCCACCATTTAACCATCGAATCACCATCTTATCTTTAGATAGTTTTATTCATAACACACCTTCAAAAATTTGGAAAGTGATGATTAAGATTTTATAAGATTTCTGTTAGTCTTGCATCCCGTTCGTTTCTATTATGCTATTATTTACCATAAGAATAGATTAATTTGTATGCTGGAGGTTATTATGTCGCGTCTTACTGATCATTTAATCGTAATCTCTTTTGATTGCTTATCTACACTGGATTTCCCTATGCTGCAGGAACTTCCGAATTTTAAAGACCTTTTACAAAGAGGATCCTACTGCAATCAAGTTCAAACGATATATCCTTCTGTTACTTATCCATGCCACGCAACGATTGTGACCGGAAATTATCCGAAACGTCATGGGATCGTGAATAATACGCTTCTTCAGCCTGGCAGATTATCTCCAGATTGGTATTGGCATCGCAAACATGTAAAGGGAACCACTTTATATGATGAAGCGAAAAAGGCTGGAATGAAGACCGCCGCATTATTATGGCCAGTTACAGCGAGAGCAAACATCGATTATAACATGCCTGAAATATTCGCCAACCGTTCTTGGCATCATCAGGTTCCTGTCTCTCTATCAAATGGAAGTGTCCGCTATCAATTAGATATGAACAGACGTTTTGGTCATCTGCGGAACGGACTTGATCAGCCTGAACTGGATGATTTTGTTTTAGAATCAACAGTACATACGATTAAAACGAAAACACCAGGATTGCTTCTCGTTCATTTTGTTGATCTGGATTCACAGCGTCACTACCATGGCTTTTCATCAAAAGAGGCGAAGGCAGCTGTCAAGAGACATGATGTTCGCTTAGGACATATTATTCAAGCGCTCAAAGAAAGTGGTATATATGAAAATACTACTGTCGTGGTTCTAGGAGATCATAGTGCTCTGGATGAATCGAAGGCGATTAAACTCAACGTTTTGTTTAAACAAAACGGTTTGATAGATGTTGATAAAAGTGGAAAATTGAAAAGCTGGAAAGCCTATTGCAAGAGTTGTGATGGATCGGCATATATTTACTTAAATGATCCATCAGACCATCATACAAAGGAGGTAGTAGAGAAGCTTTTGAAGAATCTAGTAGTAGATCAAACAAGCGGTATAGAAAAAGTCATCAGCCAGCAAGAAGCAGCAGCTATGGGAGCAGATGAAAACTGTGCTTTTATGGTAGAGGCACGACGAGGCTTTTACATCAAGGAACAAATTGACGGAGAATTAATCGATTCTATTACCGACAGAGATGTAAGAGCAAAACGCTATACACTAGCGTCACATGGATACTCACCTGAAAAAGAAAATTATACAACAGTTATCATGGCAGCAGGTAAAGGTATACGAACAAATGTTGTCGTTCCTTCCATGCACCTTGTCGATGAAGGACCTACATTCGCTAGACTTCTTGGGCTTGATTTAGGCAGCACAGACGGATCTGTCATCGAAGATTTCTTAATAGACGGATAAAAAATCGTTATAGAGAGGATAAACCTAATGAAACGGTTTACGAAGGAAGAGAATAGCTGGATGTTCTATGATTGGGCTAATTCCGCATACTCCATCATCATTACAACAGCCGTGTTTCCACTATTTTATAAGGCTGCGGCCATGAAAGCCGGAGTGAGTGCTTCTGATTCAACAGCCTATCTCGGTTATACGATTGCCATTGCTACTTTTATTCTGGCAATGCTTAGCCCGATACTAGGCACGATAGCAGATTATAAGGGATTGAAGAAACGTTTTTTCACATTCTTTTTTATTCTTGGATTGATCTCTACAGCTACGCTTGCTTTTATACCAAGTGATCAATGGCTCTTATTATTAATTTTTTATACACTGACAGCAATAGGTTCTAGCGGATCAAACGTCTTCTACGATGCATTTATTACGGATGTAACAACAGAAGATAGGATGAACAGAGTATCATCCAGAGGTTTTGGTTTAGGCTATATCGGGAGTACGATTCCCTTTATTATCAGCATTGCGATAATCATTTTAGCTCAAAAAGAAGTACTTCCGTTTTCGACCACGATTGCAAGTAAGATTGCATTTCTCATTACAGCTGTATGGTGGGGTATTTTTACAATTCCAATGTTGAAGAATGTGTATCAGCGCTACGGTATTGAGAGAGAGCCAAAGCCGATTCTTAACAGCTTTAAACGTTTAGGAAATACGTTAAAAGAAATCCGAAAATATCGTGCATTGTTTTTATTCTTGCTCGCTTATTTCTTTTATATTGATGGTGTTGGAACAATTATTACAATGTCCACTGCGTATGGTTCAGATTTAGGCATCAATTCTACAAACCTGTTAATTATTCTGTTTGCCACTCAGGTTGTAGCAGCACCTTTTGCCATCCTATATGGTAGATTAGCAGAGAGATTTACAGGGAAAACGATGCTGTACGTAGGTATTTGCGTTTATATCATTGTCTGTATCTATGCTTACTTTTTAAAAACAACACTCGACTTTTGGATCTTAGCCATGCTTGTTGCCACTTCACAGGGAGGCATTCAAGCATTAAGCCGTGCTTACTTTGCTAAATTGGTACCGAAGAAAAACGCAAATGAGTTTTTCGGATTCTATAATATTTTTGGTAAGTTCGCTTCCATTATGGGACCTTTGCTGGTTGCTGTTACAGCACAGGTTACCGGGAACTCAGCGAGTGCTGTGTTCAGTCTTGTCATACTGTTTATTATTGGAATTACAATATTGTTTTTTGTTCCCGAACCTAAAATTGATTCTAATCATTCAATCAGTGCGTAACCATACAAGAGAGAAGACTGACCTAAAAGGTTTCCCCTTTGGTCAGTCTTCTTTCTGTGATCTATGCTGTAACTTCCCTCTCTTGGCTTTGTGTTCTGTCCTTTTTGAAGGTAAACACAACAAATGCTAACAGGGCAAACACAATGAGAAAGGTTAGCAGGATGGCCATGTTTGAAATAGCAGCTCCAAAATCGTTTAACGAAATAACCGATTTAAACCCTGCGATTGAATAAGTGAAAGGCAAGTATTGACTAAGACTTCTATATTGCTCTGGCAGCATCTCGATCGGAAGGTTTGCACCTGTTATCGAAAGCTGCATGATAACAAATCCTAACGCGATAAAACGTCCTAAATTTCCACCAAAAGCTGCTAAAAAAAGAACAATGGCAGAAAAGGTGATACTAGCAACCAGTGCAAAAAGGATCAATCCGCAAAAGTTGCTCACATTCACTTTTAAAAATAACACAACAATTAATAATAAGATCGCCTGAACTACAGCAAGGGATGCTAGATTAAGAAACTTTACCGCAAACCAGTTAAAGCTCGAAATAAACGGCGGCCTTTTAAAATCAATAAATAGAGACATAATCAAGATTCCGACGAACAACGCTAGGGTGATCACATATGGAGCAGTTGAATCACGATAGTGCTCATATTCATTTACTGTTTTGCTTTTTAGCTGAACAGGAGAGGCAAACATATTGATATTATCTTTGTCATTCATACCCCCTGTTTTATCCGCACCTGATTTAAGACCAGATGATAGTTTTTCGCTTCCATCGTTAATTTTACCAGCTCCGTCATTTAGTTTAGTTGCTCCTTGAGACAGTTTCTTCCATCCCTCATCAACTTTTGCGTTACCCGCTGAGATTTTTCCTGCTCCAGAATCTAATCTAGTAACTCCGGATATTAATTCGTTCCACCCTTTATCAACCTTTGCATTTCCGTCCGCAATCTGGGCAGCCCCAGATTCAAGTTTTCCTGCTCCTTGATCAAGTTTTGTCTGTCCGGCAACTAGCTGATTAAGCCCATCATTAAGAGCTTCTGTACCTGGCGCAACTTTGTAAGCGATTCCATCTGCAACCGAAACTGCTCCTTCATTCAATGCGACTGATTTGGTGGAAAGGTTATTTAATCCGGTTGATATCTTTTTTGCACCATCCATAATCTGCTGATAATATGGACCTACATTGACAGTTGGATTCGCCTTCTTATATTCTTCAAGTCCCGCAACTAATTTTTGTGCACCAGCTGCAAGTTCAGCAGAACCATCCTTAAGCCTGCCTGTACCGTCTGCGACCTTTCTGCTTCCTGGCACCAACCGTTCTGCTACACCATTCTTCAGTTCCTCACTGCCAGTTTCAGCTTTTTGGAGTCCCGCGAGAATTTGAGAAGATCCATCCTTTAAACTGACGGTCCCTTCGTGCAGCTGTTTTGAACCATTCGCTAATTTGTTAATATCTCCAGATTTTTCATTAAGCGTTTCTAATAAAAGTCCTGTTCCGCTTTTTAATTCCTTTGTTCCATTTGCGAGCTTCGTAATATCTGACTGCTTGGAAGTAACAGAGGTTAAGAGTTTATTTGTTCCCTTATGAAGCTGATCTGTTCCAGCAGCGAGCTGAGATGACCCATCGGCAGCTTTTCCGAATCCTTCAGAAACTTCACCTAATATGTTTGCTGCATAGTTTTCAGTGATGGTATCCGCAAGTTTTTCACGCATTTTTTGTGCAGCTGTTTCTGTTACTTTAGAGGCCAGGAAATTAAGCCCTTCATTCTGAATGTATTCTAATTCAAGCTTTTTGGGATCTGAATCCGTTACGGTTGTTACCCTTTCCGAAAAATCTTCAGGTATTATGATCGCCATGTAGTAATCGTTTTTCTGAATTCCTTTCATGGCTTCTGCCGAATCTACAAATTTCCAGCCGAGATCTTTTCCCTCTTTCATATTCGCCACTAGATCACTGCCCACATTGATAGGCAGATCTCCGGAGAGAGCACCCCTATCATTATTAACTACTGCAACTGGCAAGTTAGAAAGATTATCATACGGTCCCCAAGTGGCTGATAAAAGTATTCCGCCATAAACAACAGGTACAAGCAATGCTGCAATAACTGAAAAAAGAATCGCTTTATTTGCAGTGAGTTTGCTGAACTCTGCGGAAAGCAACTTAAATGTATTCATTTAGAATCCCTCCAAATGTATGTAAGACATCGAAATGAATGAGTCGCCATTCATTTAATTATCATAATATTCAAATAATAAATAGAAATCCAGTGTATTTATAAAAACACATATTCTTTACTAGTTAGCCGTACACAAAAAGTAGTATTTTAAAATATCAATGAGATAGGCAATAGTATACAAAAAAAGATGACCCTTTTGGATCATCCTACTGGTTTACTATCTTATTGTGCTGGTCCCTGGTGCGGAAACTGATTCATATAGTTCGAAAATTGCTGATAGGTTTGCTGCATTTTTTGTGCATCCGCTGCTTCAAGTGCATACCAGCCCTTTTTAAACATCATGTTGTAAAGTTCTCTTTGCATATTTTGAGTTTCATTAAATACAGCAAGCAAATCTTGATAGAGAGCTGCATGACTTGCTTCATTTAAAGCTACTGAATAAGAATCTGTCATATACTTCTCATAAGACAAAATATCATTAATGAAATCCCGGTCATTCATCTCTGGCGTTTTCGGTACCGCAGACTCAGGATTTTGAAGTTTATTAGGCTCATTCATTTTTTTAGCTCCTTTCTAGTTTTGTAAATTAGCTTGTGTCTGATTCATTGCTGATTGTTGAGATGAGATATGCCCTAAAATTCTTTTATAGTGGCTTTCATGCATTTGACATGCCTTTTCAAGTGTTGCTTTTATTTCTGGATCCTGACATTGAGTTGCCATAAAATGTGCCTTTTTCATTCCAAGAAGATTCCATGAAAGCATGTCTCTAACATAATTAAGATCTTTTCCTGTTATTACTTGTGGCGGATTTTGATAGACAGGCTGCTGTTGATTTTGCATCTGATTTTGATTCTGTTGCTGCATAAAGAATAACCTCCTTCATATTTTTTCCATATTATCATTCCTAACTCTTAGGGGATTATTCATTTTTTCTTTTGCTGATATGAAAAAACAAGCAGCAATCCACTGCTTGTTTTAGATTGATTTTTATTTTAAGATCCACTTTGGTCCAAGAATAGTCTGTATACGATAAAAGTTGCCATATGTCGCATTTACCTTATAAGTTCCGGGATACAGACTCGCTGCCGCCATTTTATGTTTGGTATTTGGACGATCATGCAGGAGTACTTTTTGTGTCAGGGTAATGGTTTTGTTTAGAGGTGTAATTCTCTTTTCCCATCTCTTATCCCCTTCTATCGCCATATATAGGCCGGCTTTTTTATTGCGGCTCCATTCTTCTGAAAAAATAGAGATCGGAGGGTTCGTTTCACCTGGATAAGGTGCAAGTTCAAAAGTAAAACCAGGACGTTTAAATGTTTGAATGAACCAGTCTTTATAACCGCCTCCGCTGGATAGTTTAGCATCTGGAGGAATTAGCCTGTACCCTGTCATCCCAGAAAGTGCAGTTCCTAATGTCTTATCACCTTCATATGTATTGGTCCCATAGTTAAAGTGATAATAAAGAATTCTTCCTGCAGTATGATAGGAATTTGTTAATTCTGGGTCCACTAAGTAGGTAAGTGCAGAAACTGCTTTTGTTTCCATCGTCTGAAGCGGTGCTTTTCCTTTATAATCTTTGTAATAAGGTGCTTTTGTATTATTATCGATTTCTTCCCACCTTGCCGGATACTGCCGATTTAAGTCTATGCCTTCTGCATTGGATTTCCAGCGTTTGAAGTCTTTGCTTCCGCCGTTCATTTTTATAAGGTTTGCATGTGCTGATGACGGAAATGCTGACAATCCTTTTTGCTGCAGAGTGACTCCATCTGGATTAGTCATCGGCACAAACCATATGGAAGTGTTATTCAGAACATGTGCAACGTTGTATCCTTCCATCGTTCCATTCACTACATACTTCTCACTGTACTGATCGATCATCTCCATCACGATATTCGTCGTAATCCATTCTCTGGCATGATGTGAGGCATTATATAGGACTGTCGCATCCCCTCTGCCAAGCTTTACTGCCCATATGTCTCTTCCATATGGTGTTTTCCCTAGAGATCGGTATTGAACTAACCCGGGATATTTTTGTGCAAGAGTTTTAATGTTACTTGTCATTGTTTCATATGTATACGTTTGATTCGGGTTTACATAGCTTGCAGCTTGAGTTTTATCGCTCATTGATGTTATTCCAACTAACATGAAAGCAATAAATAATATAAATCTCCTCTTCAAAGCTTCCTCTCCTTCCCAAAACTTAATTATTTAAATATATTAAAATTATAACGAGGAGAAGAAATTTGTGCGCATGAGTATAGTAGTCTTTAATATTTCATTTTTTTTACTTAATCTAAGACAAACCTCATGTATATTTGGTAATCATCAACAAAAAAAGAGAAACGATAAAGTCTCTCCTTAAACGCAAATATTTTATATAGACTCTTTTCTAAAGGCTTTTTCCGCATACAATGTTGCTATTGAAAGTAGTTGATTTCCCTTATGGGAGTAGAAATTGCCAAAATATTAATATATAAAATCATACCCTGTTAATTTTAGTTGGTAGGAAAGATCCTCTAATTTAGCGAGTATTCGTTTCTCCTCTTTTGAATCTAGTTTTATAACCGTATCGTTTTTAATGTAATAAGGTTTGAACTGCATACCTATTTTTCCATTTACAATATTAATTTTTAATAATCCTGTCTCTGCACTATCACCCTTTACATAGTCCGGTAATAAAAAGTTCCCTAAGGAATAAGCTATTGGCTTCCCTTTGTAATACTGAAATCCCTGAAGAACGTGGGGATGAGAACCCACGATCGCGTCTGCCCCCGCATCTATCATGGTTTGTGCATAATTCACTTGATACGGTTCTGGGTGCTTGCTTCTCTCTTTCCCCCAATGCATGTAAACCATCAAATAATCACATAATTTGCTCTCACGGCTGACGATATCTTTTATGAGACCTAAGTTGTAGCCGTTAGCTATCCCGGGACTGTTTTCCCCTGCTACCCACGATGTACTAGGCAGTACCCTCGAAAATGCAAGAAACCTTAATTTCTTTCCTTTAATTACAACTTCTTTTGAACTGTATGCTTCTTTCGCGTTTCTTCCTGCTCCTATATAAGACATTTCATATGTATGTATGTGGTTCAGGGTATCAAGCAGCCCTTTGGTCTCATAATCCATCGTATGGTTGTTAGCTAGAGAAATAAGGTCAAACCCTGCATTTTTTAGACCCTGTAGAGCTATAGGATCTGATTTAAAGTTATATTCTTTCGTGAAGACTCCAGTATGGTCGGTAACAGCTGTTTCAAGGTTAACAACAGCATAGTCACTTGCCTCAATTTCTTCTTGCACATAACGAAATGGATAATCCGGTCCTTTTGTCTTAACTGTATCCTTTATTGACCAGTCCATCATTGTATCACCGGCAAACACAATAGATATTTCAGGGTTAACGTAATCATACACGGGTTTGTGCCAAAATCGTTTAATATGATTTGTATCAAATAAAGACGTACTCGAAAGTAAGATCGTAGTAGAGAGCACTAAATTTTGCAGCACGTTCATTTGTATCCCCCCTGCTCCAGCTTTGCATGAAGATTATACAAAGTCTCGTTTGAAAAATCTGTCACAATCCGATGAAAAAGAACTCAAATCTTGTAGAACACCTTTAATTGGAATATTAAGTGCTAATTCACAATATATTGATTTAACAAATGTTATACAATAGGTTTACAAAGGTTGAAATGGTGGAATAAAATGTTTGTAATCATATTTAAAAATGGGAGGGATTTTGAATGGCTAGTAAATTTGTTAAAGTTTTAGGAATCGTTTTTCTTATTCTGGGTGTGATAGGTTTTGTGTTTCCGATGGAGGGATTATTTCATCTGACACCGATTCATAATGTAATTCACATTGTTTCTGGTATTGTGGCTCTAGTTATGAGTTCAAGTGAAGCAAAAAGCATTCTCTATGCAAAGATCTTTGGAGGGGTGTATCTGCTCGTAGCTATCCTAGGTTTATTCACCCATGAATTTGCAGGAATCATGTTTATGATCGCAACAAACATCCTGCATTTTGCAATTGCCTTTTCATCTATATATGTTGGCTTTCGATCTAATGCATCTGCAGCTGCTGGGCATACAGCATCGAGATAAGTACTTGTTTACGAAAAAAGAGCACTCCGCTTTTTTTAGCGGAATGCTCTTTTTATCTTTATATGTCAAATAGTAAATTCAGCGTTTCTTTTTACCATTTTTAAATTCTTCTTCAAAGAAAAAAGTACCAGGATGTTCACTAACTTTATAACAGTATTTCTTCATATGTTTAACATACTGAAATTTTGAGATGGTTACACATTCACCCGTTTTTAAAACTGTTACGGTATCCCCTTGATTAAAAATGTTACCTGATCCTTTCAAGTGAGCACTTCCCTTCCTCTCTATTTTACCACATATCATGAAGGGGCATTAGATTACATTTTAAATACTTTATACTGTATTTAGTTTCTTGGTTTCTTGTTTTGGGAAGAGTAATAAAACAAGAATGACGAAATTTGAGGGAAAATGAATGGGAAAAAACCAAAAAAAGACACCAGATGTACCTGATCGGCAGTATTTCTTTCCGGCACAAATTATTGAATACTTCATAGAAGAAGGAAAAGAATCCTTAAAGATTACGAACTTAGCACAATTTATTCTATCTTTTATGGCAGGTGCATTCATTGCATTTGGAGCGCTAGGTTCTGTTCTTTTATCAATGGAAGTCCATACACCAGGACCCTATAATCTGCTGGCAGGTGTTGGGTTTGCGATTGGTTATGCCATGATATTCTTATCTGGTTCCATACTTTTTACTGAGATCAATGTACTGCTTCCAAGTTATATTTTGCAGAGCAAGTATTGGATCAGTAAAAACGTTTTGCGTTTCTGGGGAATTTGTTATATTGGAAATTTCCTTGGAGCCCTCTTTGTTGGATTTTTATTGAATTTATCAGGTTCTCTCGATAAAGAGTTTTATGAAGGACTGCTCAAGTTCATGGAAAAGAAAATGCAATTTACCGAGCGGGGAACATGGGGATGGTTTCAAGTCCTTTTTTCAGGAATTCTTGCAAACTGGCTCATCGGTATAGCTGCAGTTCTTGCTACAGCAGCCCGTGATGTAATGGGGAAAATCTTTGGAATTTTATTGCCTGTCATCATATTTGAAGCCGGAAACTTTCAGCACGCAGTAGCAAATATGGGATATTTCAGTATTACGGTATTAGAAGGCTTTGAATACAGCTGGTATGAATTCATATTGCTTAACTTGATTCCAGCTTCCATCGGAAACTTAATCGGCGGTGGAATCCTTGTATCTCTTCTGCTATCATTTGCTTTTAAAGATGATATTGATGAAGATATTGTAAAAGATGATGATGAAACTGAAAACATATCCGATAAAGTTCATCATTAAAATAAGATCAACACCTTCATTGTCATATACAGTGAAGGTGTTTTTTGATAGAGTTCAACTAGGAACAGATTTTCATCAAAACAAAGGATGTATCACTATGTCTTATCAAACTAAAATCGCATTCCTATTTGTGGCGATCGGCGCTTCGTTATGGGGAATTATCGGGTATTTCGTTAAAGAGCTGGCTTCGATCGGATACTCACCTTTACAGATCGTTTTCTTACGAGCCATTAGCGCGTTTATCTTCTTTTTTATATGGATCATGATTTACCGACCCGCACTTTTGAAAATCAAAGTAAGAGACAGCTGGTATTTTTTCGGTACAGGCGTGCTGAGCGTTTCCTTCTTTAACTGGTGTTACTTTACAACGATCCAGCATTCCTCGCTGGCTATTGCAGCTATCCTTTTATATACAGCACCTGTTTTTGTTTTGTTGATCTCTATCTTTGTTTTCAAGGAAAAATTAACGTGGCAGAAGCTTACTGCATTATTCATTACTTTTTTAGGCTGTATGTTTGTTTCAGGTATTTTTTCGGGCAATTTCTCCGAGCTATCCTGGACAGGATTAATTACTGGGCTCGGAGCTGGATTCGGTTACTCCCTCTACAGTATTTTTGGAAAACTGGCATCGAAAAAGTACGAAACATTGACGATCAGCTTCTACACATTTTTATTTGCTATGATCGTTTTATTTCCAATAAGCGGCATCTATTCTTCGGAAACGGTTGCTTTTGATGCTCATGCACTCGCATATACAGCAGGGCTCGGACTATTCCCAACTGTTCTGGCTTATTGGTTCTATACGCAGGGATTAAAACAGGTTGAAGCGAGTAAAGCGTCTATCGTTTCGACAGTGGAGCCGGTTGTCGCAACCGTTATGGGACTATTACTATTTAAGGAATCCGTATCTTTCATTCAGATTACAGGTATATTGCTTGTGTTGGGTGCGGTACTGCTTATCCAAGAGCGAAAGAAAAAGACAGTGATGGATGCTTCATTATAAGCTTCTTTGACAAGTTGATTGGAACGCAAGGTGCGTGCCTACTACATGAGAAGCTTCTAGCATGGCATGCGCCGAGGAAGCTTACTGCGTTAGCATTAACTTGTAGACGCAGGAGCAAGGTTACTTCCTTGAGCGGGACAGGTGAGACCCCGCAGGCGCTATGTGCCGAGGAGGCTCACCGCACGCCCCGCGGAAAGCGAGCATCCTGGAGTGGAAATTAACCACTTCAAAGAGCCTTAAATAAAGCACAATAAAAGGGTGCAGCATAGTGCTGCACCCTTTATGATTAAAGAATGGAACTTAAGAAATCTTTTGTACGATCTTCTTTTGGGTTATTAAACAACTCGGATGGTGTTCCTCTTTCCCAAATTTGCCCGTCATGCATATATACAACTTCATCTGCCACTTCTTTAGCAAAGCCCATCTCATGTGTAACAACAACCATCGTCATTCCTTCCTGAGCGAGCTCTTTCATTGTGGCTAATACTTCACCAACCAGCTCAGGGTCTAGTGCTGAAGTGGGTTCATCAAATAGCATGATATCAGGTTTCATAGCAAGCGCTCTTGCAATAGCAACACGCTGCTTCTGTCCCCCTGACAGCTTAGCTGGATATACATCTGCTTTATCCGATAAGCCTACCTTATCAAGCAAGATCCTCGCATCTTTTTCAGCTTCTTTTTTATCTTCGTTTTTCACCATTACTGGTGCTTCCATTACGTTTTCAAGAACGGTCTTATGAGCAAATAGATTAAAGTGCTGAAATACCATTCCTACTTTTTGGCGTACTTCATTTAAATTATGAGACTTGGGATCAACTTCTTCTCCTTCAATCACAATTTTCCCGCCATTCTTTATCTCCAAGAAATTAATACAGCGCAGCAGCGTACTTTTCCCTGATCCGCTTGCACCGATTAATACGACAACATCACTCTCATTAACATTAAGATTTACTTCTTTTAATACCTCTAAATCACCGAAGCTCTTTTTCAGGTTTTCGATTCGAATCATTTCTCTTTTCATATTAATCTCCTCCTATTCCCCAGCTGAAAGTTTCTTTTCCAACATATTAACGAGAAGAGTGAAAAGAAGGACTAGGATCAGATAGTATAAACCAACAATGATTAAATAGGTCATCTCATCGAACGTTCTCGATCCTTGAGTGGTCGCAATACTGAATAGCTCTGATAACGCGATAAAAGATGCCAAGGAAGAATCTTTAAGCCCGATGATGAATTGATTTCCAAGTGGAGGAAGTGCACGTTTAAAGGCTTGCGGCAAAATAATTCTGCGCATCGTCAAACCGTATGGCATTCCTAAAGAGCGGCCCGCTTCCATCTGTCCTTTGTCTACAGATTGGATAGATCCTCTGAAGATCTCAGCAATATAAGCACCGTTATGCATAGCAAGACCAAAAGCTGCAGACCAGAATGCTGAGATGCCTAATTCAGCCAGACCAAAATAAAAGATAAAGATTTGAACGATTAGTGGTGTACCACGAATCAGTGCAATATATATGTTAGCGATCCAATTAAGGATTTTAATTCCTGATATTTTAAATAGTGCAAAAACAAGTCCGATTCCAGTTCCGATCAGAATGGAAACAACGGTTAGTTTTAAGGTAATCCATAGACCCTTCATGAAGAGCGGGTAACTTTCTATTAATACATCTAGAATATGTGCTATATCAAACATGCAGTTTTTCTCCCCTTTTCCTCTCTATTCTCTGAAAAAGAAAGCCGCCCTGCACTTTTGTCATGCGGACGGCTCACATAGGTTATTCAGGCTTTTGTGTGATATCAGCACCGACGTATTCTTCACTAAGCTTTTTAAGCTCTCCACTGTCCTTAAGCTTCTTTAGAGCTTTATTAATAGCTTTTAACAGTTCTTTATCTTCTTTTTTAACAGCAATCGCTTGTTCACTCGTACCCAACTGCTCTTGCTCTACAATTTTGAACCCTTTTTCGATCGCTTGTTTACCAGTGATCGCATCTGTAATGACAGCATCATGTTTTCCTTCACTTAATGCACGTAATGCTGTTGCATCACTGTCATAGTTTTTAATCTGATCCGTGAAATCCTGAGCAGATTTTTCATAGGTAGAACCTTTTGAAACAGCAACTTCTTTTCCTTTTAAATCTTCCTTCGTCTTAATATCACTGTCCGGTCTCGTAAAAATGACTGGACCTGAATAATAATATGGCTCGCTGAAATTCACTGCTTGTTTACGTTCTTCAGTGATTGTATGGCTTGCCACTGCTGCGTCAAAACGATCTGCCTTTATTGCAGAAACTGCACCATGAAACTTGAACTTTTCTGGAACAGCCTTTAAGCCAAGTTCGTCTGCAATTGCTTTACCCACTGCTACATCATATCCTGTTAATTCACCATTCTTATCAACAGAACTGAATGGAGGAAACTCCCCAGACACAATAAAATTAAATTCCCCTTCTTTTTTCAACTCTGGTCCACCGTCACTTGATTCACTGCTGCCACATGCAGCCAGCACCATCATTGAAAAAATGACTGTTAAAATACTAATCTTCTTTTTGAAATCCTTCATTCTTATCCTCCTTGAAATCCCATTTAGCAGGTTACCCCCACATGACAATGGTAGCATGAAATGTAATCTTTCTCAATTTTCCGCAAATTTACAGGTTAAAAAAGTGATTCCCTCCACGCTCCTATGCGTTATTTACCCATATCAAAAAAGATTTAAACACCTAGTAAGCAAGCAAAAAAACGCTTTTCAGCCGAGGCTAAAAAAGCGTTTGATATTTTTGCTATGGTAAAAGTTTAGTAGGCAGCAAGACCGTGACAGTTGTACCAACGTCTAACATACTTTCAAACGTGATGTTTCCGTGGTGGTTCTCAATAATTTTCAGACTTACCATCAATCCTAAACCTATTCCTTTTTCTTTGTTTGAATAAAAAGGTTCTCCTAATCTTGCAAGACGTTCTTCACTGATTCCAGACCCTTCGTCTGTCACTTTTATGAACACATAGCTCTCATCAAAAGTACCGGTTTCAACGGTGATCGTTCCACCATACAGCATAGATTCTATCGCATTTTTTATGACATTGATAATAACTTGTTTTATTTGATTTCCTTCGCAAAGTATTTGTGGTACATCTTTAAGCATTGTTCTAAACTGTACATTGTTAAGATTAGCTTCTGAATCTAAAAGAGTGATCGTCTGTCTAATAAAATCATTTACGTTCCGATGCTGAAACACTGTAGCCTGATGAGGTTTAGCTAAAACTAAAAATTCAGTTATGATCGACTCGATCCTATCCATTTCTGACAGTATAATTTCGCTGTGCAAGTCATCCATATCTTGTTTCATCAATTGGACAAATCCTTTTATACTCGTTAGAGGATTCCTGATTTCATGGGCTATACCTGCTGCCAGTTCACCAACGACAGTAAGTTTGTCAGATTTTCTGAGCAGTTCTTCTTTTTCTTTCAGTTCAGTAATATCTTCAGAAATACCGGCAATTCTATAAACTTCTCCTCTATCATTTGTTATAGGGAAAGCTCTCGTTCTGATCCAGCGGACTTTTCTATTTTTGCTTTGAATGCGGTACTCAATTTGTGACTCCCCGCCTGCAATTGATTGAATAAACCCTTGGACTTCTGACTGATCATCAGGATAAATATTAGTAAAGACAGATGAAAAAGTCTCTGTCTCATCTATATCCCATATTTTTTGATACGCTTTTGAAACATAGATAAGTGTTCGTGATTTATAATCTTCCATCCAAAAAACATCTTTAGCATTTTCAGCAAATTGCCGAAATCTCTCTTCACTTTCCAGAAGGCCGATCTCCATCCTTTTATTTTCTGAAATATCCCTTGAAACTCCAACAATGCCTTCTACTTGTCCTTGCTCGTTCTTAATAGGAGAGAGTATGGCTTGATAATATAGCCGCTCTCCGTCTCGAACATTGCTCCATTCATAGACCTGAGACTTTCCTTTCAGAACAAGCTGGCATACTTTTTCCTGCCCTTCGGCGATTGTTTCTCCAAATACCTCTTTTAACGATTTTCCTAAAAAATATTCAGGTGTAATATTATGTTTTTCCATCCATTTTCCATAGATGCCTGTATGTATTAGATTTTCATCTAATGTAAAAACGGTATCTTCCATTGAATCAACAAGTGAAAGAAATCTTTCTTGACTATGACTTAAGGCTTGTTCGGTTTGCTTCCTAGCCGTGATATCTACTAGTGTAATAACTATGTGATCTGCTTTTTTCTCTGTTAAGAAAATAGGCTTAGTACTTACTAGTATCCAGCGAATACCATTAAGTCCTTTTCCGGTAATGCCAATTTCACAGTTGTTAACTTCTGTGCCCGTTCGAATAGTAGTCTGTGAGGGCAGTTCTTCGAAAGAAACCTTATTCTTTAGCTGATCCATTACTTCAAATGGCATATTATATAAAAAAGAACCTTCCATTTCTGATTTGGAAAGCCCAAGTATTTCACACGCTTTCTTGTTTGCAAGCAGGATACGATTCGTTCGCTCCAACACGATAATACCACTGGAAACTGCCTCGTATAATGTATACATGATTTCATTATTGTCCTGTAATTTGGCTGGAGTATTTTTCATTAGCTACATCCCTGTTGATTTATTTTGAAGCTATTTTACAAGAATTGTCTTTTCTCTATTTTTCTATTAAATACAAAAAATTACAAGTGTTATTTTTTAGATGGGATTTGTTTTATCGTTTTAGAGGTAAAAGAAAGTATATTGATTTTCAAAAGATAGAGCATGAAATACATAAGAAGTTAATAGTTTAATAAAAATAGCAAATCGGAGGTTATCTAATGTTCCTTTTTACAATTGTTTGTTTAGCAGCTTTCTATCTTTTAACTAGAGGAGATTCATTACGGTTCAAACAAATTACCTGGCCAGCTTATGGTGTCATTGCTGTAACGTTTATAATTGGATTCTTTTCGTTAAAACCAGACACTGCAACGTATGTCTCCTGGGTACAGTTATTCTTCCTTCTCCTTGCATTGCCTGTCTTAATTCTTGTAATCAGAAAGCTTTGGCAGCTAAGCAAAAACATGCCTGTATGGGTACAATACTCCGTTTCTATTCCTGTATCTATGCTTTTCGTTCTTACCCTTTGGATTTGCTGGAACATGTTTCCGATCGTTATGTACATTTTTTAAAACCTCTCTGTTTTTATAATTTGCAGGTTACATCTGTAAGTTTATAAGCCTAAGACAACAAAAAACGCCTAATGGTTTGATTTAACCATTAGGCGTAGTTGTGTTGTTTCTGCTGCCTTGTTACTTATGTAAGTGTCCGTTCCATATAAACAAAAAGGCTATTTGTCTTTTTCTGGGGTCTGTCCCCGGGTCTGTCCCCCCTGCATCAGTGAGAGAACTTCTTTGACGATGGTATTGATCTTTTGATCGATGAAGTCGTTTCCGAAAGTTTCTTTCGCTTCCTTAATAGCAGCGATAACCTCTTCCTCATATTGAATAAGATCCTCATCATCTTCCGCTTCGTTATATAAATCAATCATACTGTCCAGACCTTCTTGCATACGATCGATGGCATCACTGTATTTTTCTCGGTCTTCTTTATTATATTTCACGTTTATCACCCACTCATCAGTTTCTCCATCTCTTTTTACTATCAAACTCCCTAACATTCGATAGACGTGACTTTTTTCACTATATTTCCAAGCAAAAGTATACTATAATAATTTGGTTATTATTATCTTGAAATATATTATTTTACATAAGTGAAATATGAAGGAAGGAGGGGTAAAGTTGATTCGCCGATGGTTTAACAAAAAGCAGAAATCTTCGCAGCCGATACAGGAATCTCCAGCCGCAGAAACGGCGGCAGGTCTGTGTAAGAAAGCTGCAAATCCAGACCCTGTACGAGAGATATCTCATTTTAAAAGCAGACTAAAGGATTTCGATATTGAATTTAGCCAATTAGCGGCCTGTACACCAAAAGAAGAAAATAGACTTCAAGCGATTCAAGTTGCGGAAGAAATTGCGGCAGATCCTGAGATGAGAAACTACTTTTTAACATGGAAACGTTTGCCCCTTCTTCATGATGAAAAATCACAGGTTCAAAAACTCACCATGAAAAGGCAGCGTGAATACATAACCGCACTAACATTGATTTTCATTGAAAATTATCAAGTGTTGATGCAATATGTGCCGGGCACGGGAGGAAAACACTAATGAACAAAGCGATTATTGTAGAAGTCAACAGCCGCCACCTCATCGTTCTGGCTGAAGGCGGAGAATTTAAGAAGGTTAAAAATACGAATCCTGCTTATACGGTTGGACAAGAAATCATGATTCCTGTTCTTAAAGAAAAGAAAGATTCCATCTTCTCTGTATTTATCAACTGGAAAACTGCAACTGCAGCAGCTTTAGCTATTTTTCTATTGTTCTTTCAAGTCTTGTCTCCTATGTCAACAGAAGGAGCGTATGCTTATGTCGGAATGGATATGGATCCGAGCCTTGAATTAAAAATCAACGAAGAAATGCAAGTCCTCAGCATTTTATCTTTCAATGAGCAAGGAGATACTGTTCTTGAACATATGGGTGATTGGGAGGAAAAAGAGATTGGCTATGTGACCAACCTTATATTTGAAGCTTGTGAAGATCTAGGATATTTAAAAACCAAAGAGGAAGTCCTTATTACAACAACTCTTTCTGAAGAAATTCCAGAGAATAAGGAAAAAGAAATGAAGGAAAAGGTCAATGAGGTCATGACCGAGACTGCAAAAAAGAAATCAGTCGAAATGACGACAATCGTTATGAGTTCTAAAGAGCGTGAAAAAGCTAAAAAAATGAAAATATCACCGGGTCATTATGCTATTTATACAGCTGCCAAGAAATCTGGCATTAAAATTAGTGCAAAAGAGGTTTCTGGCCATACCATTGAAGAGATTTCAAAAAAAGTTGGACCGATCAAAGAACTTCTAGAAGAAAATGATGAAAAAATTTCAACACCAGCTAAAACAGAAGAAATAGATCAAGTATACGAGCCGCCGCTACCCATTCTCGATAATAAAGCAGAAGAAGTAGAAGAAGTAAAAGAAAAGACAGCTGTTGCAGTTCAGGAAAAAGTAAAGAACACTCGTAAAGAAAAGGCAGCAAAACCTAAGAATACTCATTCTATTATTGCCGCAGAACCTAAAAAAGAAGAAAAGGCACCAGAACCTGTTAAAAAAGAAGCGGCCAAGAATAAAGACGTGCCTTTGACAGCAGCGGCAGCTGCACCTCCAAAAGAGGAAAAACCAAAGGAAGAAAAACCTAAAGAGGAAAAGCCTAAAGAAGAAAAACCAAAAGAGGCGAAACCTAAGGTCGATCTTCCCCCTGCTGATCCAGAGGAACCTCCTGTTCAGACAGAACCTGAACCAACAACAGAACCTGAATCAAAAGAATGGATTTACATTGAAATCATTATTGATAACCTCGTTATAACAGTGAAAATCAAAAGTGATTCTAACCTACTAAAAGAAGACTTAAAGAAACAAGCATTAGCCATTATAAATCAAAATCATTTATTATTACAAAATCAGTCTTTAGCTGTTTCCCCAGAAGAATTGAAAGGATTAGCAGCAAAAGACCAGACAACTAATCAAAACACTTATTGTGAACAAAAAGCTGATTCAGCAGCTGAATTCAGCACACAAAAAGCTTCATAATGCTTAAAACTCCGGAGATTATCCGGAGTTTTCTTTTGTTTCCCTTCGAATTATCCGTATAAGCCTCTATCTTAATTGGCAATAGTGATAATAGGAGGAGTGCATATGCTCAGAATTTATCATACCTATTTAAGACTGCCTATGCTGATTAGATTAAGCATCATTCTTATGCTTATCTTATATTTGAGCGCTATTTTAGCACACTTCTTAGAAAAAAAGACTTTTCCTACTATTTTTGAAGGCTTTTATTGGGCGGTTATGACTGCTGGCACTGTCGGTTATGGCGATTATGCCCCGCATACATTTGAGGTGAGAGTACTTGCTATTATCCTTGTATTTTCAGGCGGGTCTTTTTTAGCTTTCTCAACCGTTCACTTTGCGAGTGCTGTAGTAAAGAAGGAAAATCGTTTTTTTGAGGGGAAAAATATGTATAAAAATAAAAACCATTTTATCGTTGTTGGATGGAACGAACGTGCACGAAAAACTATATATGCAATGATGGAAAGTAAAGAAACCTATGAAATTCTTCTCATTGATGATTCTTTAACATCAAATCCATTGTATCAAGAAGGCGTTCATTTTATCCAAGGAAAAGCGAGTGAGGATCAAATATGGATGAAAGCAAATATTGATCAAGCGCAGGTTGTCCTGATTACGGCAGACGCTAATTTGAAAGAAAATGAAGCTGATATGAACACTATCTTATCGATTCTAACTGCACGTGGGTTAAATGAAAAAGTTCTTATACATGCTGAAATACTGACTTCTGAGCAAACAGCTAATGCTAAAAGAGCTGGAGCGGATCATATTATTCAAACTTCAAACCTCGCTGCTAACGAAATGGTCAATTGCTTATATAATAAACTCATGCAAAAATAGATAGGCAAACAATGCCCATCTATTTTTTATTTTAATAACTGTGCTTCAGCTTTTTGAACGAGCTCTTTCGCTATGCCGATCCACTTTTTATCAATTGTAGCATCCGGATCCTGAGGCTCCGAAAATTGATTTACACTCCCTGATAAGTTCCCTGCTCCTGCATGATCATCAAGACCGATCTGATATTTATGTGCCAACAAGAATGGCTCACCCATTTGAACAGTCGTATCTCTTTTATCAAGTTCCCCTTCAACAGCCTTAAATGGGATTCTTAAAAATGTATATCCGTCTTCATCATCGAGTTTGTAATCAAAATAGCCATGATCATAATCCCAGTTGCCTCCGTAAGAAAAGCCCATACTTTTGAGAATATCTTCCGCTTCATTCAATGCAATCAATTCGTTTTCAAGCCTGCTTTTTATCGGTTTCATGTTCACCCTCCTTCTTGTTCTAATGTTTAGGCTTTCCAAATTATAGATAGATTATAAGACCCTCACTAATAAGTGGATTGGATTACAGAAAATACAGGAGCAGAGTACAAAGCTTTCACTTTAGTAATGTTGTCTTTTTGAGGCGGACATATTTTTTGATGAGATACATTTTTGTTCGGTGGGTTAGAAAAATTGTTCGGTGAATTACCTTTTTTGTTCGGTGAGCTGTGATTTTTGTTCGGTGAACTGCGGTTCATGTTTAGATTCGACCTTTTTGTTTTTTTCACAAAGAAAAATCAAATGGGATGTTGCATGCAGCTCTTTGTTCATTCCAAACAAAAAAGCCTGGTCTATTGACCAGACTTCTTTTTCTTATAATCGCTTTTCAAGCTCTTCTTTTTCTTTCTCAAATCCAGGTTTGCCTAAAAGAGCAAACATATTTTTCTTATATGCTTCTACACCTGGCTGATCAAATGGATTAACGCCTAAAAGATATCCGCTGACCGCACATGCTTTTTCAAAGAAATATACCATGTATCCAAAATGGTAAGGAGACATTTCTGGAATATTCACGATTAGGTTTGGTACCCCACCGTCTGTATGTGCAAGAAGTGTGCCTTGGAAAGCTTTCTTATTAACAAAATCCATTGTTTGGCCTGCTAGGAAGTTCAATTTATCCAAGTTTTGATCATCTTCTTCAATCGTTAACTCTTCACGTGCGGAATCCACATAAAGAACCGTTTCGAAAAGGTCACGGCGTCCTTCTTGAACGTATTGTCCCATCGAATGCAAGTCTGTTGTGAAATCCACAGACGCAGGATAAATTCCTTTGTAGTCCTTCCCTTCACTCTCTCCATAAAGCTGTTTCCACCATTCAGAAACATAGTGAAGGCCCGGCTCATAGTTAACCATTAGCTCAATGGTTTTACCTTTGTTGTATAATGCATTTCGAACAGCAGCATATTGGTAAGCCATGTTTTCTGCTAGGTTTGGATTGTTAAAATCTACTGATGCATCTTTGGCACCGTTCATCATTTCCTCAATGTTAACTCCGCTTACAGCGATCGGTAAAAGTCCTACAGCTGTTAATACAGAGTAACGTCCGCCAACATCATCAGGAATAACGAATGACTCATAGCCTTCTTCGTTAGCTAACGTTTTTAATGCACCTTGTGCTTGATCTGTTGTAGCATAAATACGCTTGCGTGCTTCTTCTTTTCCGTATTTTTCTTCTAAAAACTTTCTAAAGATACGGAACGCGATAGCAGGTTCTGTTGTAGTACCAGATTTAGAGATAACATTAACGGAAACATCTTTATCCTTCAATACATCGAAAAGCTCTTTTACATAGGTTGATGAGATGTTTTGTCCAGCAAAGAATACTTGCGGAGTCTTACGATCTTCTTTGGATAACAGGTTGTAGAAAGAATGGTTTAACATTTCAATCGCCGCTCTTGCTCCTAAATATGAGCCTCCGATTCCAACAACTATCAAAACATCAGAATCAATTTTAATCTTTTCAGCACTTTTAACGATTCGGCTGAATTCCTCGCGGTCATAGTTCTCTGGCAGATCGACCCAGCCTAAAAAATCATGGCCTGCACCTGTTTTTTCGTGGATTGCCTCATGTGCTGTTTTAACAGCTCCTGTAAGGTAATCAACTTCATGCTGCCCAATAAAAGAAAGGGCTTTGCTATAATCAAAACTCAGCTTCTTTGTCATATGTAAGCCTCCTAACAATCATTTATTCTTTCACTTTATACAATGGAACTCAGCAAATCAAGAAACCTCATTAATGTAAACGGTTTCGTTCGAATAGACGAAATATTCTTTACTATTGCATAAAAAAGAAGGGGACATCCCCTTCTTTTATAATGACATTTTTAAAATGTTTAATACGTCTTCTTTATTTTGCTTGCTGAAGTTGCCAAACTCACCTCTAGCCATTGCTTTATCGGCTATTAGGTCAAGCTTTGAACTGTCTATATCATAATCGGCTAATGTGTTTGGTGCACCTAGAGATGTCCAGAATGCAGATAACCGGTCAATCCCTTCCAATGCTGCTTCTTTATCTGATTTACCTTCTGTTTCTACGTTAAATACACGGACAGCTAGCTGTTTAAATCTTTGCACATTGGTATCTACATTATGTCTCATCCAATTTGGGAAAAGGATAGCTAAACCGCCAGCATGAGGAATGTCATATACAGCTGATACAGCATGCTCTATATTATGGCTTCCCCAGTCACCGCGAAGACCCATTTGGAGGGTTCCATTAAGCGCCATCGTCCCATTGTAAAGAATGGTTTCACGCAGTTCATAATTTTCCAGGTCCTCCAGCAGCTTAGGTGCCGTTTCCATGACCGTTAATAGAATGGATTCAGCAAACCTGTCCTGCAAAGGTGTATTTTCTGCATTATGGAAGTACTGTTCTAATACGTGAGACATCATATCCACAATTCCGTAAATCGTTTGATCTTTTGGAACAGAGAACGTATAAGTTGGATCCAATATCGAGAATTTAGGGAATACTAACGGACTTCCCCAACCATACTTCTCTTGTGTCTCCCAATTTGTGATAACTGATCCTGAATTCATTTCTGAACCAGTAGCTGCTAATGTAAGAACTGTACCAAAAGGAAGTGCTTCTTGCGGCTGAGCTTTTAAAGTGATGAGGTCCCAAACATCTCCATCATATTTTGCTCCTGCTGCAATCGCTTTTGTACAATCAATGACACTTCCGCCGCCAACAGCCAATAAGCAATCAATTTTGTTCTCTTTACAAAGCTCTACTCCTCTCTTTACAGTGGACAGCCGCGGATTAGGCTCTACACCAGAAAGCTCACTTACTTCCATCCCCATCTCGTTTAATTCACTCATAACTTCATCGTATAATCCGTTTCGTTTTATGCTTCCCCCGCCATAAACAACGAGTACTTTTTTACCGTAACGGCCAAGTTCATCTTTTAATGCTTTAATTTGATTTTTACCGAATACTAATCGGGTAGGGTTATAATATATAAATTCATTCATTGTAAATATTCCTCCTTACATCATTTAACCCGTATTATGTGGGACTGAGCCTCAAAAAGTAAAGTAATCAGCTTACCGAATATTAGGATGTGTTAGTAAAGGTTTTTCATCCTGCTGAAGTGGGGTATGTATAAATATAGTTAAAAATTGGAACGATAAGGGAGTATTTTATTAATAAAATTGGAGGAACACAAATGAGTGGATTACAGCGATTTGCGTTAGCATTAGTGATAATTGGAGCAATAAATTGGGGCTTGATCGGATTCTTTCAGTTTGACCTTGTTGCAGCCATTTTTGGCGGACAGGACGCTGCTTTAGCTCGCATCGTTTATGGACTTGTTGGTCTATCTGGCTTGTACTGTCTAACACTATTATTTAAGCCATCTGAAGAATTAAGCGGCGAAAGAACTCCTGAACATAATCGTGTTTAATCATTAGATTTTGAATAAAAAAAAACCTCTCGCAATGAGAGGTTTTTTTATTATTTTTTAAGGCGCTTGTTAAGTTGAGCCTGACGATCTGTTGACTCTTTCAACCAGTCTTTAAGCTTCGCTTCAAGAGTGTTGAAACCTTTGTTAGCGTCTTGATTGTTGTTGCTTGTGTTTTTCTTGTTGTTGAAACCACCAGGACGGCGCTCTTTTTTCGGTGCTGGCGCTGGTGCTTCTTGTGTTTGTCGGATGGAAAGTGAAATTTTCTTGCTGTCTTCGTCAACAGAAAGAATCTTTACTGACACAACGTCGCCAACACTTAAAGCGTCATTAATATCTTTAACGAAGCCATGAGAAACTTCAGAAATATGCACAAGACCTTGTACATTATCATTTAATGCAACAAACGCACCAAAAGGCTTAATGCCTGTAACTTTACCTTCAACAATGCTACCTACTTCAAAATTCATGAAAACACTCCTAACTATTTTTTAACCTGTTAAGTATAACATAACTATACAGTACAAGCAAAATTAATAAATGGAGTGTTAACGTCCTGTTAACGTTAATTCCTGTTCGATATTCGGATTGTACATTTCGTTCTTTCCGAAATTGTATCTTTTTTCAATATTTATCTGGTGCCATAGCATGAACATCAGTACGGTCCATATTTTTCTGCTGTAATCTCCTCTTCCAGCACGGTGTCCTTCAAGGAGATTAAGCACCAAATCTTTATTAAGATATTGATCCGTATCGCTCGATTGAATCAGTTGTTTAGCCCAGTCGTATATTTCATTTTTCAGCCAGTGCCGGATCGGTACAGGAAATCCTAATTTTCTGCGGTGAAGTACTGAATCAGGGACAATCCCTTGCATAGCCTCTCTTAAGGCATATTTAGTAGTTCCGTTGGTTACGGTTAGATTAGGATGCAGACTTGAAGCCACTTTAAATACTTCTTTATCTAAAAATGGTACTCGCAGTTCCAAGGAATGAGCCATGGTCATCTTATCTGCTTTAACGAGTATATCCCCTCTCATCCATGTGTGAAGGTCAATATATTGCATTTTGTGTACATCATGAAAGGCTTCAGCTTGATCATATAAAGGTTTAGTCACATTTTTATAGTTATAAGCTGACCGATAATCTTTAAGCAACTGACTCTTTTCATATTCCGAAAACATCTTGGCGTTTCCAATATAACGCTCTTCAATCGTCATGCTCCCTCGTTCTAGAAAGCTTTTGCCTTTCATCCCTTCAGGAAGTACCTTTGCAAGAGCAGCAAGGCCTTTTGTAATCCCTTTTGGCATGGAAGACAAGTGACGTAAAGAGTTTGGTTCATGGTAGATGTTGTATCCCCCAAAAAGCTCATCTGCTCCCTCACCTGATAATACGACTGTTACATGTTTTGCAGCTTCACGAGCCACAAAATACAATGGAACCGCAGCTGGATCTGCAACAGGATCATCCATATGCCAGATTATCTTTGGGAGCTCCCTTATAAACTCTTCAGGTTTAACGAGATAATGAATGTTTTCGACATTTAGCGCAGCTGCCGTTTGCACTGCTACATCGATCTCACTGAAACCTTCTCTTTCAAACCCTACTGTAAAAGTTTTCAGTGATGGATGAAGTTCGCTTGCCAACGCAACAATTGCACTGGAATCTATGCCGCCAGATAAGAAAGCTCCAACAGGTACATCTGAACGCATGTGCACTTTTACAGAGTCACGCATACTTGAGCGAATTTCATTTTTAGCGTCTTCAATTGTCATATCTTTTGGAGTGAAATCCGGCTTCCAATATGACTTGATCTTTAAAGGTCTGCCAGCTTTTTTAACAAAATAATGCCCTGGTTCAAGTTTTTTGATTCCCTTAGTTAGGGTCATCGGTTCAGGTACGAATTGATAAGTTAAATAGTGATGCAGTGCTTCAGCATCAATATGCTGCTCTTGTTTTGCTAAAGTAATGCTTTTCTTTTCAGATGCACAATACAAACCTTCTTCATCTTCCAAATAAAAGAAGGGCTTGATTCCAAAGGGATCTCGGGCACCAAATAGCTCTTTCGTTTCCTTATCCCAGATTAAAAAACCGAACATTCCTCGAAGTTCTTTCATAGCCTCTTCACGTCTTTCGCTAAAAAGAGCGAGAATGACTTCCGTATCAGAATGAGTTTTAAATTCAAAACCTTTTTCTTCAAGGTCTTTTCTTATTTCAACATAATTATAGATTTCTCCATTAAAAATGATCCAATAACGGTCGTCTTCATATGATAAAGGCTGTTTCCCGCTTTCTAGGTCTATGATGCTTAAACGGCGGAAGCCAAAGCGGACATATTGATCAACAAAGTGTCCGCTATCATCCGGACCTCTGTGTGTAATGATGTTTGTCATCGCTATTAATTTTTCTGTTTCCTGCTGCTCAGCAGTTTCAGGTGTATTCAACATATATCCAATAAAGCCGCACATTTTAAAGTTCCTCCCAGATCAGCAGTTCAAATATCAAGTTTTTCATAAATCTCAAAAGGTAAAAAAGTTTTCCAATATATTAAATCAATTCCTATATTTGAGAAATACCTTTTAATTATAACGCCTTTTTTTAACTATTCACTACATTTTTGTTAATAAAATGAAAAACAAGGAATCTGTACTATATTTGTCGAGAAAAACAATAAAAAGTTACAACAATTTTAATTAAATCATCGAGTTCGGATCTAAAATACGCTCCGCTTCTTCCGGTGTGAATAAATCTTTTTCAATTAAAAGGTCTTTCAACGTTTTCCCTGACTCAAAGCTTTCTTTTGCCAGTGCAGCTGCCTTTTCATATCCGATATGAGGATTCAATGCTGTTACCAGGGAAAGACTTTGGTCGAGCCACTCTTTAATTCTCTCTTTATTCGCGCTGATTCCCTTCAGGCATTTATCCGTAAATACATTCATCCCGTTGCTTATGATCGAAATAGATTGCAAAACATTATAACCGATTACAGGCATCATTGGATTGATTTCAAGCTGGCTGCCGATCGCTGCAGTCGTTACACAGGAGTCGTTACCAACAACCTGTGAACAAATCATATATAAATTCTCTAGAATGACCGGGTTTATCTTTCCTGGCATGATAGAAGAACCAGGCTGGACCGCCGGCAGTGTTATTTCTGCAAGTCCAGTTCTCGGTCCGCTGCTCAACAGACGCAAGTCGCTTGAGATCTTTATGAGATGAATCGCTAGTTCTCTTAAGTGGCCGCTAATACGGATCGCAGCATTTGTATTTTGCATGAACATATACGTGTTTTCGCTTTGTGTGAATGGCAGGTTCGTACGGTTCGCAATCTCCTTTATGGCAAGACCTGCATATTTCTCGTGGGCATTAATTCCGGTTCCTACTGCATTTCCGCCTAAACCAAGTTCGAATAAATACTTTTCAGCATCTTTTATAGCTTTTTTTACAGAATGAACAGCTCCTTTATATCCTTTAAATTCACTCCCCAACCTAATCGGCACCGCATCCTGCAAATGTGTACGACCTGCTTTGACAACAGGATGGAATTCTTTTACTTTTTCTTCCAAGACTTCAAGTAAATGATCTAAAGCAGGATACAGCGTTTCATATAGCTGACCCGCAATTGAAATATGTATAGCTGTTGGAATAGTGTCGTTTGTAGATTGTGACATATTTACATCATCGTTTGGATGGACGAGACTCCAATCACCTTTTTCTCCACCTAGAATCTCAGCCGCTCTTGAAGCGATTACCTCATTAACATTCATATTTTGTGAGGTGCCTGCACCTGCTTGGTATACATCCACAACAAATTGGTCGTTCCATCTGCCATTGATGATTTCTTCAGCAGCCTGAATAATACTGTCAGCTTTTTTAGTGTCTAAAACACCGCATTCTTTATTGGCAGCGGCAGCACTGGCTTTGATGATCGCTTGAGCTTTAATAAAAGAAAAAGGCAGTCTGAGACCGCTTATTGGAAAATTATTTACCGCTCTCTGAGTTTGAGCACCATAATAAACATCTTCAGGAACTTTCACTTCACCCAACGTGTCCTTGGCAATTCGATATTTGTCCACTTCGTTCACTCCTTTTTATAGCCTCTTATGACTTGTATTCCCATCAGCCGAATGTATGTAATCCTATTTTCAATTATTTGCTTTGTTTTCTCTTTGGGTATAACCTTCACGGTACGTGTTCTTATTTTTATTACACGTTCGCTCAGATTCTTTGAGTTTCGCTCAAAAACGCTGAGTTACGCTCAAACGCGCTCTCGTTTCGCTCAAAATCTTTCTTTTTCGCTCAAAGCACAAACTCCTTACGTGTTCAGCTGACTGTAATGACAAAAAAAATCCATAGAACAGAACAAAACCGCCATGAGAAAGGCGGTTTTACAATTGAGGCAATGCTATGACCACAGCAGGTTCTTTTTTAATAAACTTATGCTCTGTTTTATAGCCCGCTTTTTTTTGTTTCAAAAAGGTTCTCTTTGAAATTGGACGGGGCCTTGACCAGGAAAGGGAGTCAAGATTTTTCCAATTATCATGTGTAATAATTTCACTTTTGTAGTAATAACAGTTTCCGCTAGTATACTCTTCACAAATATAGCGAACTGTCTGACGACTGTGCATATCATCTCTCCATTTTTTACTTCATTATCCCCGCATAACGCTTCAATCATACTTTAAGCAAAAAAAGGCCTGAAGACCCTACCTCCAAGCCTTAATCTGTTAATCTCTGGTGTTCCACCACCACCAGCCACCAAATATCAAGATGAGAATAAACAAGATTATTATTACAGCCCAGATCCAACCGTAGCCATAGCCGCCATAACCGTAGCCACCTGCATACGGATAATAGTAAGGATAATATGGAAATGCCATCCTGCTACCTCCTTCATTTCTTTTCTTTATGCGTTCTTACTCCTTATTAAAATATGTACGAAGCAGGTAAAGAGGAATAGAGACAAACGCACAAATTTTGAAGGAAATGCAGGAAACACGCGATGAAACAACCTTTAAATTAAAGGAAATAATTACACCTTGTATCTTGTGTGGCTTTGGTAAAACTACGTATAAGATTTTTGCGGACGGAGGGTGAAAGTTCATGGCCGTAAATAAACAACATCCATTTGTTCCTGGATACCGGTTAAATGTAAACAATGTAGAAATCTATTACGAATACTTCAATCATGAAAGCCCTGATGCAAAAGTAATCGTTCTCGTTCATGGGTTTTTATCATCTACAATCAGTTTCAGAAAATTACTTCCTTATCTAACAAAAGAATATAAAGTGATTGCTCTTGATCTGCCTGGTTTCGGTCAGAGTGAAAAATCTACGAGTTTTATCTATAAGCTTAGTAATTATGGACAATTAATCATCGATTTTTTAGATAAGCTGAATATTCAAGATGTTATATTAATCGGCCATTCAATGGGCGGTCAAATTTGTATGCATGCTGCAAGAAAAGCGCCAGAACGGATTAAAAAGCTTATTCTTCTTGGCTGCTGTTCCTATGTAAAACGCGCTAGCCGTTCGTTGATCGCGTGCTCATATTTACCTTTGTTTACATGGGGGATGAAAAGCTGGATTCAAAAAAAAGATGTGAAACAAAACCTATTGGCCGTCTTGCATGATTCGAAATTAGTCACGCAAGAAATGATCGACGGATACAGCAAACCGATAAGTGAAGCAGCTTTTCCCCATTGTTTGATACGGCTTTTAAGGCACCGCGAGGGAGATATGAGTTCGGAGGAATTAAAAGAGATCACTCAGCCAGTATTGATGATCTGGGGTAAGGAAGACAAAGTTATCCCTTTGAAGACCGGTTATAGGCTTAAACACGATCTCCCAAACGCAGAACTCATTGTCTATGAAAAATGCGGCCATCTTGTAATGGAAGAAAAACCAGAAGAAATCACAAACGAAATTCTTCGTTTTATCGCCCAGCCAGAAGGGGCAAGCCATGAAATTCTTTAAAACAGGGAAATCGATAAAATCCAACCGCAGTACAGAGAAAAAAGAAAATAAACAGTTAGATAACAATATCCTATGGCAAGAAACTGGTATTTCGGACTGGGAATCTGGCTATATTGAGTCTTTGATCTCACAGGAACGTTTTAATAAAGAGGTGCTTCGTTTCTTACAAGACCATCAGAAGCTCTCAAGTAAAGAAATGTATGAGCAGCTTCCATTTGGAAATAAACATTGGGATGAGAGCCCTGATAATAAAACGATCAATGCTATGATTCTGCAGGGATGTGTTGCACTGAAGAAACGGTCATCTTCAGGGATGGTTTTCGTTCATGTCATGAAAGAACAGACTGTCAGAGCCATAAGTGTACCAGAAGTAGAATTTAGCGTGATCGGTCCAAAAGAAGCTTTTAATGAGGATTTAGAAACAAACTTGGTGCTGATTCAAAAAAGGCTGCCGACCTCTGCTTTACAGATTGAGCTCATCGAAATCGGCTTGCGCTCTAAAACGAAGGTGGCTGTTCTTTATTTAAAGGATATTGCGAACGAGCAAAATGTTAAGACATTGAAGGACCGGTTAGCTGGAATTGAATATGATCACATTTTGGACAGCTCATACTTGATTCAAATGATTGAAGACAATAAAATGTCGATCTTCCCGCAATTTATCGATACAGAAAGACCTGACAGAATTGTTGCATCTTTGATTGAAGGCAAAGTTGCATTCATAACACAAGGATCTCCCCATGGTGTTTATGGACCTGTCTCGATCTTAGAATTCTTTTCGGCATTTGATGACTACTTTGTATCGTGGCATATTGCTTCTCTATTCCGCTTAATGAGAATGTTTGCCGTATTCTTTTCCATTTTTGCAACACCTTTATATGTTTCCGTAATCACCTACCACCCTGAATTGATACCGGATGATCTATTATCAACGCTCACGACTTCAAGGACAGACATCCCTTTTCCACCTGTGCTGGAAGCTTTGTTCCTGGAATTAACTATTGAATTATTAAGAGAAGCTGGAGCTCGTTTACCTACGAAAGTAGGACAAACGATCGGTATCGTTGGAGGGATCGTTATAGGAACTGCATCTGTTGAAGCGGGCTTAACCAGTAACGTTCTTTTAATTATTGTCGCTTTATCAGCACTTGCTTCCTTTACAACACCTGTATATCGAATGAGCAATGCAATAAGGCTTCTTCGTTTTCCGATGATTATTCTTTCAGGCTTTTGGGGACTTCTAAGTTTAACACTGGGATTAATGATGATTATTTCACATTTGCTGGCTTTAACTTCTCTAGGAAGACCGTATCTTGCTCCTATTTATCCTCCCAGACTCTCTGATTGGAAGGATTCGTTTATAAGACTGCCATTTTTTATGCAAAAAGAAAGACCTAAACAATTAAAGGTCAAAGAAAAACGGAAAATGAGCTGGTGGAAAAAGAGGGATATTGATGAATTTGAATAAAAGTAAATTTCCGCCTCAAGTTCATGAAAACGCCAAAATTGCGCCACAACTCGTTTTCTTTTTAGTTATTGGGGCACAAATTGGCGTTGGGATCCTTGGTTTTGTTAGATATATAGCGAAGTTTGTTAATCAGGACAGCTGGCTTGTTGTTATAGCGGGAGGCTTAGGCATCCATCTTGTTATTTGGATGATGTTTTCTATTTTGAACAAGCATGGCGGAGATATCTTTAATATCCACCATCAATTCTTTGGAAAATGGCTGTCCATACCGTTGAGTTTATTGCTTTCCTTGTACTACCTGGCTACAGCGGTTGTAGTTCTCCGCACATTTATTGAAGCCGTACAAAACTGGATGTTTCCAGGTATACCAACGTGGACACTTTCTTTAATCTTTGCAGGTTTAGCATATTACATCGTATCAAAAGGATTTCGCGTTATTACAGGTATTGCGTTCTTCTGCTTTGTTTTAACCTTATGGATTATGTTTACTCACTACTTCCCAATAAAACATGGACATGTAATCAATCTAATGCCTTTTTTCGATCATGAGTTAGAAGATTTTTATCAGGCATTTAAAGTGATGGTTTTAAGTTTTATTGGCTTTGAATATTTACTCGCCTATTATCCTCATATTCAAGATTCAAAAAAGGCACAAAAATGGGCTCATTATGGTTCAGCATCGACCACGGTTATTTATATTATTACAACCATTTCCACACTGATGTATTTCAGCCCGAAGCAGTTGCAGGGATTAACCTGGCCGACCCTTCAGGAATGGAAGATCGTTACCTTCCCTTTTATCGAGCGGTTTGAATATATAGGGATATCATTTTTCGGTATTGTAATTCTCATCAACCTGGCATTAGCACTTTGGGCTTCTTGCCGCGGTTTAAACCGTGTGTTTGATATTAAGATCAGATTATCGGTAATTCCTGTTTCTCTAATTTTATTTCTTGCTCCTGCATTTTTCACAACCCGCTTTCAAGTAGATGAACTAAATAACTATACAGGAAAAATCGCATATTATTTGTTTTATGCCTATTTACCACTGCTTTTTGTAATTAGTATTTTTAAAAAAGGAGCAAAAAAATGAAGAAATTAATTCTCCTTTTTATGTGTTTCTTATTAAGTGGATGTGCAGAAAGAGAAGTTTTGGATGACATTACAATCGTAAGAACACTTGGATTTGATAAAGCATCAAAAGACAATGAAATAAAAGGTACAATCAATTATCCGATATTTATTAACGAACAAACTTTTAAAATGAAATATTTAACTGCCTCTGGAGAAACATCGAAAGAAATTAGAAACGAATTAAATGAAATGACAGCGAGACCTCTCTTTATAGGAAAATTAAATACGGTGTTATTTAGCGCAGAGCTTGCAAAACAAGGAATCATGGAAACATTGGATACGCTGCAAAGAGATCCTGGTGTAGGAAGAGCGATTTATCTGGGTATCACGAAACAAGATGCAGAGAGTGTTTTATCGGATGATTATAATTACACAAATTCTGATGGAAACTATTTTAGTAACTTGATCAAACAAAATGAAAACTTTTCTAATCTGCCGTATTTAAATTTTCATACGTTTTTATACGCATTTTTCGCAGATTGTATGGATCCTGTTATGCCGTACTTATCAAAAAAGGATGATGCAGTAAAAATTATAGGGCTTGCACTTTTTAAGGATGATAAAATGGTTGGATCAATAGATGAACATCAAATCCTGATATTTAAGACTTTGTTTCAAAATTTTAACGAGGGAAGTTTTCAGTTTTCGACCAAAGGATATAAAGGCAATCTTGAAATTTTAAAAAGTAAAATGCATTTTGAAATCATTCAGAAGCCTCATAAGAAGGTCATGATCATCGTAGATGTAAAAGGCCGTCTAACCGAATATACAAAGGTTAATGCGGGTGATCCAAGAGTAGTAAAAGGGATTGAAAAAAACATAAAAAAAGAACTCGAACATCATGCTTTAGAGTTAACCCGTAAATTTCAAAAGTTAAATATAGATCCGCTAGGTATTGGGGAGCATGTCCGCTCTCAAACGAAGGGATTTAATCTTCAAAAATATCGGGATCAGTATAAAGATATGGATATTAATGTTGTATATAACCTGAAGATTACCGAATCGGGTATATCCCAATAAGTAGTAAGCCCGCTGAAATTCAGCGGGCTTACTTTATAGCATTTTATTGTTCCCGGCTCTTTGTCATCTGCTGCCAAACCGTTCCTGCCGCTTCTTCACCGCTTTGAATCCGTTCTAAAGCTATTTTCACCTGTAGAGAGACTTCAAATTCCGGATCATCCTGTGCGGCTTTTAATGCCGGAACTGCTGTCTCATCACCTACTTCAAAAAGAAAACGTGCTGCACGCCATCTAACTAATTTGTTTTTATCAGATAATGCATCACACATGACTGGAATCGCTTTTGGGTTACCCAGATCAGACAATGCATCACCTGCTGTGCGTCTTACAGACACATTTTTGTCCTGCAAAGCAAGATATAGTAGTGGAAGGACAGCTTCATCTTCAATCATTCCTAAATAAACAACTGCTAAACGTCTGATAGATGGCTTTTCATCCTTTAATGCTTGTTTTAAAACCATTACATCATCAAGTGTCGGATTCATTCTTTCAAGTGCGGCATACCGGGTCTGCCAGTCACTGTCACGAAGTTTCTCAGCAACTTCGGTGGTGGAAACTTCCTCTTCCTCCACGTCTTTGCCCTCATTTGAGCTATAAGCCTGTTCTACTAATTGATCAAGCCGTTCTTGAGGATAAACGGCTGAAAGTTCTTCTGCTACTTCATTCCCTACTTGCTCAAAAGTTCCATAACGAACACCTTGCTCTTCCCATTGTCTCTCCATTACAAGATTATCTGAAGAATCCTGTGCCTTAAGTGCTGCTTTTGCAAATCGCTCTGGCAGTCCAACGCGTTTTTCTTCTTTTTCTGTTTTAAGCTTTATCTGCATCGGCAGTCCGCGGAACATTTGAATAAGAACTGTAATCTCGGTAATTTCTTCTTCCTTTTCCTCACTTTGTTCTTCTGCCGTTTCTTCTTCCTGTCCAAATACTTTTCTTACTCCCGCTAAAATATCTTCCCACTTCGAACGGGGATTCCTATCCAGCGCCATAAAATCCGCAACATGATAGATGCTTTTTACCCCTTCTACTTTCAAGATTTCCTGGATAAATTCTGGAGCGTTCTGAGCATTGTCTTTCGTGTAATTGTGGCGCTCTGTTCCTGGAAGTGTTTCATCTAGATTTATTTTCATGGAGTTCGGGCTCGGAGTTGGTTCAATTCCTGTGATCTTCAATTATCATTCACTCTCCTTTAATTAATTGTTTTTCGTTTATTCGTTTTAAATAGCTTGTAATCTGCTCTTTTTCTTTATCCGTAAACTTGTACTCACAATCCACGCCTTCATCATGTGCGATGATCTCCTGGAGTTCACCGTCTTTATCATATACGGCAAGTGCACTTGGATCGTTTAATCCTTCAGGTAGAATTTCCACATTTTCAATCTCGAAGGATATATATACATTCAACCACGGGCCGACCTGGTTTATTTCATAGCCAGTGAAGTTGAGTTTTCCTTCAAAGTAATTTGTAAAACCATATTTAAACATCGTTTTCCTCCAATAAGCATCTCTTTCCTATTATAAGGAACAACCATCTAAATCTCAAAAAATGCTGTTTAACGAAAAAAAACAAACACATATAGATGTGCTTGTTTTTTAAAGAAGGATTGCTTTTGGCTCAAACTTGTTGCATTTTGAAAGTGGTTGATTTCCGTTCCAGGTGCTCGCTTTCCGCGGGGCGTGCGGTGAGCCCCCTAGGCTATTTAAGCTTTCGGTGTCCCACTTCCAAGGAAGGATTTGTGCTCCTGCGTCCACAAGGTAATCCTCTCGAAGCGAGCTTCCACGTCGCATGCCTTGCGAGGAGAATACGCATGTAGCAGGTACGCTGATCCCGCAGGAGTCTTACACCTTGCACTCCAATCAACTTGTCAATGAAGAGAATGAATAAAGTGAACCAAAATCAACAATCTTTTTGAGAGATTTCTTTGAGAATAGCGCGTACAGGACTGCCATCTGCATCTTGTAACGGAAGAGGCAGCGCGATCAGTTCATATTCTCCTTCTGGAACGTCATCAAGTACAAGCCCTTCTAAGATATGAATGTTGTGCTGATGGAGCGCATGGTGTGCGTGAAGTTCCTTGCTGTCGAGCGGATCTACTGACGGCATGTCCACTCCAATCAAACCTACTCCTTGCTTTTTTAAAAATGGAACCAATTCTGGAGATATAGGTACGATTTTTTCTGGGAAATTAGTACGATCACTCCAACAGCTCGTCTTGAAAATTACACGTTTTGTACCTTCTTTAAGTTTCCCCGCTAAACTTTCAGCTGTTATCTCCGAACTACCTGTAACATCGATCACCAAAGCGGTACCTGTGTATAGATCAAGAGGCAGATCAATAACTCTTTTCCCTTCTTGATTAAAATGAAAAGGAGCATCAATATGTGTGCCAGTATGAGTACTCATCTCAAGTCTGCCAACGTTAACAGAACCCGATTGTGCCTTCGTCCAAGCCAGGTCAAATGCATAAGGAGTGTCTCCTGGCCAGCCGGGAACACCGTTATATAGCGGCATAGAAATATCAAATATCTTCACTCTTCTGATCTCCCTTATGCAATGACTTCGCGTTTATTTTCATATTTCTCATATTCACGCGTGTTCATTATTTTAGCTAGAATGTGAACAGCATCATAAACATCACGGAACGAATTGTAAAGAGCTACAGGAGCTAGACGAATCACATTAGGAGCACGGAAGTCAGGCACGATACCGTTATCTTTTAACGCTTTACAGATTCTTGCCGCATCGTTATGCATTAATGCTACATGTCCACCTCGTCTTGCATCCTCTAATGGATTTACAATTTTAAATACACCTTTCAGCTCTTGATCTAAAAGATCCATTAATAACGTTGTCAGTTTCAATGATTTACTTCTGATTCTGTCAATCTTCGCTTCTTCGAAAATAGAAAGCGAACCGATTAATGGGGCAGTACTGAGCATATGCGGCGTACCAATTTGAAATCCTCCAGCAGATTCTTCAGAGTCAAAAGTATGATCCATATCAAACTGCGATTCTTTTTTACTTCCGAACCAACCGGAGAGCCCAGGTGTTTTTGTGAAATGCTTTTTGTTTACATAAATACCGCCTACTCCTCCAGGTCCTGCATTTACATATTTGTAGTTGCACCATAAAGCGAAATCAACGCCCCATTTGGATAGTTCATGAGGAATTGCACCAATGGAATGACATAAGTCAAATCCGATCGGGATATTTCGTTTGTGCGCCTCTTTTGTCAATCTTTCCATATCAAGCAGCTGACCACTGCGGTATAGAACGGAAGGCAGCACGATGAGCGCAATGTCATCTGTCATCGCATCAATGATATCCTGCTCATCTAAAGTCATACCGTTTTTGCTCTTGACTTGGACAAGTTCTGTGTCAGGATTAAGCCCTTTGAGCTTCATCTGGCTTTGAAGGGCATATATATCTGACGGAAATGTCAGTTCATCTGCTAAAATCTTCGTCTTGCCTGCTTTTGGCTCGAAAAATGTAGCAGCCAGCTGATGCAGGTTTACCGTCGTTGATCCAGTAACGATCACTTCGTTCGCTTCTGCACCAACTAATACTGCCAACTTTTCAGCTAGCTGTTCACTCAGTGTGAACCAAGGGTATTTACCACCCATCCAGCCGTCGATCCCATGCTCTTTCCAATCGTTAAGCACATCAAATAAAGACTGTTCAGCACGCCTTGATAATAACCCTAATGAATTTCCATCTAAGTATATTGAATCATTTTTTACGTAAAACTCATTTTTAAAAGAAGACAGGTCATCATTCTGATCTAAAAGTTCTACTGTTTCCGTTGTAATTTGGGTCATCTTGTTAATTCCTCCTGCGACTAGTACTTGTAACCGTTTTCAACTCAAGGTAAAAAGACATATACTTTTCCCCTCTTCTTCCATTATGATAGAGCCAAGGGGGGTGTTGCCAGTGAAACGTTATTTGTGGTTTTCAGGAATAATTTCCGTTTTCTTTATTACAATTGCACTCTTATATATGTATAATAACGCAGATTTACAGGCGATAGAAGAGAAAAAGGCACCCAGACAAGAAAATACAGCCGTGCCAAAAAAGAAAGAGCTTGAACCTGCAGTTGAAAAACCCATCGAAAAAACGACAAGCCTTACACTTGCCGCTGTAGGTGATATTTTAATTCATGACACCGTTTATAATAAGGCTAAACAGCAATCAGGTGCATATAATTTCAACCCAAACTTCTTGCCTGTGAAATCCTATCTGACACAGCCAGATATAACAATGGCTAACCAAGAGACAATGATTGGCGGTACACAATTTGGTCTATCTTCTTATCCATCTTTTAACTCCCCTTACGAAGTTGGTGATGCATTAAAAGAAAATGGTGTTGATCTTGTTACACTAGCGAACAATCATACGCTTGACCGAGGGGAAAAAATTATTCTAAGCGCATTAAATTATTGGAATGAAATTGATGTGATGTATACAGGAGCTTATTTTTCTCAGGACGATCAGCAGAATATCAGGCTAATGAAAAAGAACGATATCACCGTTTCCTTTTTAAGCTATACATATGGTACGAACGGAATACCTGTTCCAGCCGGAAAAGATCATCTAGTGAATTTAATTGAAGCCGAAAAAATTAAAAATGACATACAAAAAGCTAAAGACTTGTCAGATGTATCTGTTGTGTCATTGCATTTTGGCAATGAATACGAAAGGTTACCGAATGATTTCCAAAAGGAAATTGTTAAAGTGGTAACAGAGGCTGGCGGTGACATTATTATCGGACATCATCCACACGTCCTTCAGCCCGTAAAATGGGAAACAGCAAGTGACGGCTCAAAAACATTTGTAGCTTATTCATTAGGAAATTTCCTTTCTGGTCAAAGAAGGAACTATAAAGATATAGGCGGCATCGTTCAACTCACCGTAACGAAACATGTAAAAGGAGAAGAAACAACAATCAGTCTTGTGGAACCTAAATTCCTTCCGACATATGTGGATCGTTCTTTCGTTATCCATCCCATGAAAGACCTGCCTGAAATGAAAAAATCATATGACGAGATCAAATCACACATGAAACAATGGGTACCCGAACTGAATTTCTTTGAATAAGATAAAAAAGCTGGCTCTGTAGAGAGCCAGCTTTTGCTTATTATTTTCCTTTAGACCGCGGACTTTGTGTATCTCTTTTTGGAAGTTCGTCTGCAAAAGATTCATTTGAAAATTCTACGTTTGCCATACTTTCTGTCGGTGTCTGATTGTTTTTTGCCGCTGCATCTAAAGCATGTTTTCTTTTCGCCATAGTAACATCCCTCCTTATAAATAGGATGTGTACTTTTGAAAAAAATAAAGGCTGTTTTCGAAATCATTGTTGCTTTTGAAAGTGGTTGATTTCCGCTCCAGGATGTTCGTCCTCCAGGAAGGGGAAGGTGAGCCTCCTGCCACTTTGCGCCATTAGGAGTCTCATGAAAGCATATGTGCTCCTGCGTCTAAAAGCTATTCTCAACGAAGCCAGATTCCTCGTCGCATACCTTGCGAGAAGAATATTCATGTAGTTGGCACGCTCCTATCAACTTGTAAATGATGAATTACAACATGTTAAAAGTAACAGCCTTTTTGAAATAAACCCAAATCTAAATAAAAGACAGACTCAAAATGAGCCTGTCTTTTAACTTATAACACCATCGCCGCGATGAAACCAAATGCGATCAATGGCAAGTTGTAATGTAGGAAAGTTGGAACACACGTATCCCAAATGTGATTATGCTGATTATCAACATTCAAACCAGATGTTGGTCCGAGCGTACTGTCTGATGCCGGTGAACCTGCATCTCCTAATGCTGCAGCTGTTCCAATCAATGCGATGGTTGCCATAACACTAAGACCTAATTCGCCTGCTAGCGGAACGAAGATCGTTGTAATGATAGGAATCGTTGAGAACGAAGAACCAATTCCCATTGTCACAAGCAGACCGATCACTAACATAAGCAACACTCCAAGTGCTGTAGAGTTGCCAATAAATGCAGCACTGTCTTTAACCAATGTTTCAACTTCACCGGTCTCACGCATAACCGCGGCAAAACCAGCTGCAGAAATCATAACGAATCCGATGTATGACATCATCTTCATGCCTTCTGTTAGAACCGCATCTGACGATTTTAATTTTAATTGACCGCTAAAGTAAAGCAGCACAATACCTGAAAGAGCACCGAAGATCATGGAATCAGTTTTCAACTGAACGAAAAGAGTTGCAGCTATTGCTAGAACTGCTGTTATGATTGATCTTTTTGTGTAAACTGCTCCTTCTGAATCGGAAGAGCCTACACCTTTATTATCATAGCTGCGAGGCTTTCTATACGTAATGAAAACTGCGATCAATAGTCCAACAATCATACCTAGTGAAGGAATGGTCATCGCTGTTGGAATTTGATCCATTTTTACTGTTAGTCCGCTATCCTTCATATTTGTCTGGAGAATCTCATGAAAAATGCCTCCAAATCCAACTGGGAACCACATATATGGCGTTATTAAACCGAATGTGATAACTGTAGCCACCAGACGTCTGTCTAGCTGAAGTTCATTCAAAACATGCAGAAGCGGCGGAATAAATATTGGAATAATGGCAATATGAACTGGAATCAAATTCTGAGAAAAAGATGAAATCATTAAAATGACAAAAAGGATAAGAACTTTAGATAGAGATTTTTTTCTTGCTTCTCCTTCTTTCCCAACTAACAAGATGGCTTTGTTAACCATCAAAGCCGGAAGTCCCGTTCGTGACAGAGCCACAGCAAAACTTCCTAATAATGCATAACTTAGTGCAATAACTGCATTGGATCCTAATCCTTCAGTAAATACGGTTATCGTTTCTGTAAGTCCCATTCCGGCGATAAAACCGCCCGTAAGAGCACCTATTAGTAAAGCAACAACTACATGTATACGTAAAAGGCTTAGTACCAGCATAACTGCAACCGCTAATACCACAGCATTCATTTTTATTTCCTCCTTGAAGCTTTATTGCTTTATTTCGCTAAATCACTAATTTGTTAAACCTTTAACAAATTAACATGTTTGTGTGCCTCTGTCAATCAAAAAAGGAAGCTAAATCTTGTAAGATTCAGCTTCCTTTTTGTTTTATGCTTTAAAGTTTCTGACAAATGTCGTCAAAGTACGGACCATTACCCCTGTCGCGCCTTTTGGACCAAGTTCCGATGCTTTTGATGAATATGCTGTTCCTGCGATATCCAAATGAACCCAAGGCGTTTTTTCTGCAAATTCTCCTACAAATAATCCGCCAGTAATCGCATGACCCAGTCTTCCCGTAGCGTTATTAAGATCAGCGACATCACTTGTTTTCAGCATATCTTTAAATGGCTGGAAACTAGGAAGCAGCCATAGAAGTTCTGCTTCATCTGCAGCTGATTGTTTAATATGCTCATAGAAGTTTTCATCATTCGTTAAAGCACCTGTTGTACAATCTCCGAGAGCTACCAATACGCCCCCTGTTAACGTTGCAACGTCTACGATGAATTCCGCCCCTTGTTCTTTTGCGTATGTAATGGCATCACCAAGAATAAGGCGTCCTTCAGCGTCAGTGTTACGTACTTCGATTGTTTTTCCGCTTAATGAGGTTATAACGTCACCTGGCTTCATAGCAGAGCCATTTACAAGGTTTTCTGAAGATGGAATAACAAACATTACATTTATCTCAGGCTTCAATCGGCCAATAGCTTCCATGGCACCAAGCACAGCAGCACTTCCACCCATGTCGCTTTTCATCTCATGCATGTTTAATGCTGGTTTGATCGAGTATCCGCCGGCATCAAATGTTAAGCCCTTACCAACTAATGCAACCACAGAATCCCAAGTTTTTCGTCCTTGGTATTTTACTGTAATCAACTTTGGCGGCTGATCGGATCCTTGACTTACGGCAAGAATACCTCCCATACCCAGCTTTTCCATATCTTCTTTTTCTAAGATTTCGTACTCCATACCGTATTCCAGTGCCACGTCGATGGCTTCAGCAGCAAGATCAGTCGGAGTCAGCAAGTTAGCTGGCGTGTTCACTAGATCTCGTGCCAGATTAATACCCTTCGCATATGCATATCCACTGTTTAATCCAGCTTCAGCTTCACTATTTTCCGTATAAACTGTCACTTTCTCCAGCCTTTTTTGAGGTTCATTGGATTTCTTTTTATAATTCTCAAATTGGTAAGCCGAAGTCCCCACCGCTTCACTAAAAGCATGTGCAAGCTTTTCCATTGATACTTGATCACTTTCAAAAGTATCTAAAAGGATTGAAAAATGAGTTCTTTTCTCTTTTGAAATTTCTTGAACGGCTCTTCCAAATGTATTTCTCACTCGATCATACGTAAGCTCTTCTCGTTTTCCTAAACCAGCAAAATAAATGCGTTTTGTACCAATCTGATTCAGCGTATTTAATTTTTTTATGCTTTTAACTTTATTCGAAAGATCTCCGTCCTTAATGAGCTCGGTAATATGACCTTGAAGCTGTTCATCTATATTTGCCATTACTCCTGAAAGTTTAGGCTCTTGAAATAAACCGACCAGTAGGACTTCTTCTTGTTCTTTAGCATTCCATTGATGTTTTATCGTAAACACGTTAAAGTTCCCCCTTGTACATATTCTTATTTACTTAACTCATTATACTCTTTCTTTTAGAATATTTCGAATTCATCTTGTTTTATTCTTCTAAATTTATATAGTATGTCGGCAACTCAGGCAAAGTGTGTGATGCTGAGAATGGGACTCTATCAATATGTGGAGGCATTAATTCTAGACACTGTTCGATAAAATAAAGAACAGGCTCTAAATCTAAGTTCCAGAAATGAGGTTTGTAAGGTGTCAGATAGATTTTTGCGGCTTTCATCATCTCACATGCACCTTTTACATTGCCATACTCATAATGATATAAGGCAACGGTCATCTGCAGGAGTCCCTTGATGAACAAGTTGCTGCGGTCTGTAAGCCAGATCGCCTCTAATAAATCATGCCCTGTATAATAGTCACCTTCATTAAATACTACAAAAAACTCATAATACTCTTGAGGAAAAAAGTCCATCTCAAAAACCCCTTCCATAATTCATGTTACCAGAGATTGAACACCATTCAAATCGGGTAACAACTATCTAAAATAGCCATACTATAAACCACCACAATGAGAGGGAGCCATCTATGTCTGATTTATTCTTTAACTTTCCATTAATCGCAGCATTATTAGGTGTTTTTTCTGCACAATTCTTAAAAATCCCTATCCACTACTTCCAAACAAGAAAAATCAAATGGGATCTATTTATAAGTACCGGGGGAATGCCGAGTTCACACTCAGCTTCAGTGACATCTCTGGCGACTGCAGTTGGTGCCATGCATGGTCTAGGTTCTACTCTTTTTGCAATTGCAGCAATGTTTGCCATTATTGTAATGTATGATGCAAAAGGTATTCGATGGCATGCAGGAGAACAAGCCGCTGTATTGAATGATTTAGTAGAAGAATTCAGAGATCACGTTCAGAAATCAAATAAACAATTTGAGCAAAAGGATGTTGAAGAGCAAAGAAAAGAATTGAAAGAGCTTTTAGGACACAGTCCTAAAGAAGTATTCTTTGGCGGTCTGCTCGGAATAACACAAACATTGATTCTATCGTGGCTCTTTTTGTAAAAAAGGAGGTACTTTGTCTTGAAACTGATCTCAATCTGCCCCAGCAATACAGAGCTTCTTCATTTTTTAGGAGCCACTCCTGATCTGATTGGAATCGACGACTTTTCGGACTGGCCATCAGAGGTGGAGAAGTTGCCCCGATTAGGTCCAGACTTATCGATAGATATGAACAAACTTGAGGCGTTAGAGCCAGATTTAGTTTTAGCAAGTCTAAGTGTGCCCGGAATGGAGAAAAACATAGAAGAGTTGAACAAGCGAAACATCCCGCATGTCATTTACGATCCACAGTCTCTAACAGATATTCAAGATGATCTACTGGATTTAGGAAAGAGGCTGAACAGAACGGAAGAGGCTCATCACATAGTTAAATGGATGAAAAATGAAATAGAAGAATATAAGAGAATTGGCGACTCTCTCCTTCACCGTAAAAGAATCTATTTCGAATGGTGGCCTAAACCTGTTTTCACACCTGGAAAGATAAATTGGCTAACGGAGATCTCACGTCTTGCAGGCAGTATGAATGTTTTTGAAGATGTAGAACTCGCCAGCATACAAACAACATGGGAAGATGTTGTTGATCGGAAACCTGATATTATCGGAATGGTTTGGGTTGGCGTAAAGACGGATAAAATGAATCCTTCTCATATAAAAAAGAGAGAAGGCTGGGATAATTTAAACGCTCACCATACTGAGATTGTAAAGCTTGAGGAATCATTATTTTGCCGTCCTTCACCGCGTTTAATCTTCGGTCTAAAAAGACTTGCTGCGCTTATTCATCCTGATGATTATCCTGCTTTTTTACCTGATGATGAAGAAATATATATGAAAGAGCTTCAAGTTATCATGAGATGACCTGAAGCTCTTTCTTTGGTTATGTAGCTTATATCAATATATAAGCTGTTGTCTGAACACTTGCATAGATTTATCTTCGTTCATTGCCTTAAGTTCTGTTTCAGTTATTTCGCCATCACCGCGCTGCACGACATACACGTTAATGGTTTTCTTGCCCCATTTTTCATATACTTCTTCTACCGTATTGTAATAGAGGTCAATTCTATGCCCCTTAATCGCAGATCCCGTATCAGCAACGACACCATAGCCGTATCCTGGAACCCATAGAACGGTGCCAATCGGAAAAATACTTGTATCGGCAGCAATCGTTGAGTACAAATCCCTTTTTACTTTAACGCCAGATTTCGTTATTCCATATGCAGGATGAGTTTTTTCTTTTCCGGTACTTTCTTTTCCAGCAGTATAACCAGTCGCCGTTACACTAACAGCTGGATATTTTGTAAAATCAATCGTATCCTCTATGGACTTTGAAGTTTTTACCTCTGCAGAAGAAAGCATCATGTTTGGAGCATAAAACGATGGCATTGATTTTAAAGTCTGTGACAATGTTTTTAAAGCAGCGTCTACGATCGGAATATCACTGGATTGTTTTTCATCCAGCCAGCTGGCAATGTCGTCTGCCTGAACCCCGGAAACAGAACGAAACGTCGTAAAAATAGCACAAACGAATAAAATTGTGAGCACTGCTCTTTTTGCAATTTTTCTTAATGTAAGCAAAAAATGTCCACTCCTCTCCTTACTATTCCTTCCCAATCCTGAAAAAATGTATACGGATTAGTTGATTAGTTATAAGAAAGAAGAAATTATGACGGACAAGTCCTGCATCAGATTAAATAATGTTAGTTTCGTTGGCCGGAACTTCTCTTTTATTGATACCCCTTGAGGTATTAAAAAGAGCATTTCTACGGGAAATGTAATTAATCGCACGTTAATTCACTTTTTTCTCACGTTAAATGAAATAATCGCACGATATTTTAAATAATCGCACGTTAAATGAAAAATAACCACGAGACGACAAATATGGGCAATTCTTACCACACGGATACCCCACCTCAAAAAAAAGACTCCCCCGAAGGAGAGTCTTTTAGAACATCTGATAACCGCGGACACGAAGCATCTTGATCGCAACACCTGCTAAAATAGCACCGATCAGTCCGAAAGTTAATATTGTTATATCTGAAGGAGATAAGTTTACTAAATCACTTCCAAGCTTTTGAAAACTTGAACCAGGCTTAGTAAAATACTCAAAAAATCTAATATCATCCACAATCATTACGACGACAAGAGGATAAAGAATAACCATAAACCATGTAGCGCGCAGAAGCATATTAAACAAAAAGCCTATTCCAAAAAAGAGAACCATGAAAAGCAGCATTGAAATAAAAAACTGTGGTAAAAGCAAATCCATGATGATGACACCCCCATATATCTGTCGTTAGTTTACTAAATGGGGGGATTTACGTCAATTACATTGAGAGCGTTACCTCGTTAAGCTCTTTTCTTTCCGCTTCCGCAGCATTCTACACACGTTTCAGAACCTCCAAGCAACAGCTGGAAATAGCCTTTGCCTTCACAATATTGACATTGATCATGTTTTTTCTGAACCGCATGTTTTCTCATGTTGTAACACTCCCTTGTTTTAGTTTAAATTTTCAGATAATAATAACAAGGAATCAGGGAGTTGAAAAACCTGTTTTAAGGCGAAATAACCTGATGTAAGCGTAAACATTGAGCACATCCTTAAATTATCAGAATATTTCGTACATTTTTATCGGCAATCAAAAATTTTATACGAAGTGTATCCGAATATATCCCCTGGGTTAATTTTATCCTCAATATGTTTATTGTTTTCATTCATAAAATAATGAACCATTAAGGACGTAGCCGGATCTTCCTCAAGCTCCTCAGGAGTCAAAAATGCAGCTCTTTCTATTTCTTTTTCATCCGCAAATAATGCCCCGCTCTTCTTTTTCAGCAGAAAAACAATCATATTATCACTAATGGTTTCTTTGATTACACCTGAACGAATGCCTAGAACTGACACCACTTCTCCCAAAATACCAGTCTCTTCAAAAACCTCTCTTACCGCTGCTTCATCAACAGTTTCTCCTGCATCAACAAATCCTGCTGGAATGGACCATTTGCCTTTTAACCCACCATATTTCTTCTTCACGACAAGCCATTTTCCATCATCATCTATTAAAAGGCCCGCAGCTGCCAGCCAAACCTTTCCTCTGTCTTTTTTACTCATCAGCATGATCGTCCTTTCTTTAACCTTAAGAATTTTTACTTTTGATTCGAATTTGACCTCATTGACAAGTTGATTGTAGTGCAAGGTACGAGATCAACTACTCTCAAAAACAACCCTGCATAACGAAAACTGCATATAAAAAGAACAGAAGCATTAGCTCCTGTTCTTAGTTTACACGATTCGATTTAGAAAAGTTTTAATTTACCTTTTTTAATAACCATTGGTACTCCACCAAGTAAGAACAGGTAACGGTTATCGATTACTTTTTTCATTGCAGATGCTGTAGCACCAAACAATTTCTTGTTTCCTACTTTACCGATTGCTTCACCTTTACCAAGTGAGGCAACAGTACCTTTAATGTCAGGTTTGAATTCTTCAAGCTTTCCGCCGTTCATCAATGCTTTGATGTTGCGGCCGATTGTATAAGCTTGTTGAATTGCGATTTGTGCAGTTGGAGGGTATGGACGGTTAGCTTCCTCGTCGATGATAAGCGCGCAATCCCCTGCAACGAAGATGTAATCAAAGCTAGGCATACGAAGGTCCTTATCAACTTTCACACGTCCGCGCATTGTTTCAAATCCAGCTTCTTCTACAAGGTGATTTCCGCGAACTCCGCCTGTCCAAACGATCGTGTTTGCTTTGATTTCTTCGCCATTCGCAAGAACAACGCCATCTGTATTACACTCTTTGATTGGCGTGTTAACAAGGAACTCAATTCCGCGGCGCTCAAGATTGTTGATTGCATACTCAACAAGCTCTTCATCAAAACCAGGCAGAACCGTTGGAGCAGCCTCAATATTTACGATACGAACTTTTTCACGAGGAATATCATACTCGCGGCAAAGCTCAGGAACACGGTCAGCAAGCTCACCAACGAACTCGATGCCTGTGAATCCAGCTCCACCTACTACGATTGTAATAAGCTCGTCTTTTTGTCCTTCGTTATTATAGCGAGCAAATGAATAATCAATATGCTCACGAATTTTACGTACTGAGTTAATGCTGCGGATGCTGAATGCATTTTCTTTAAGACCTTGAATTCCAAAAGTTTCTGGGTCTGATCCTAGAGCAATAATTAAATAGTCGTAAGTTAACTCTTGGTTTTCTAAAACAACACGCTTTTCATCTTTTTTGATTTCTACAACAGTATCTTGTACAAAATTCACTTTGTTCATATCGATGATGTTGTCGATCATGATACGTGTTTTATCGTGATGCAAAGTACCTGCTGCATTTTCGTGAAGCCATGTTGTTTGGTAATGATAGTTATGTTTATTTACCAGTGTTACTTCTGCTTCATCTGATCCTAATTCTTTCTGTAAACGAACAGCTGACATGATTCCGCCGTAACCGCCGCCTAGAATAAGTATTTTTGGCTTACTCATCAATTTCACTTCCAGTTCTTATTTTTTTTAGTTTGACCTTTTCATTCATTAAATATGAAGAAAAGGAATAGATTGTGATATATTTCACGTAATAAGATATAAATAAATGCAAAAAAATGTTCGAAATATCGACATCTTTTTTTCATACGTACTCATCTTATTCCTTTTTTCTTGTTTTTTCAACCCTTTTTTCGTTATGATAAATATTCAATTCTTTTATGGATTGTTGTCTTTTTGGGTATCACTCTATGCCAAAATATACTAGTAAAAAAAGAGGACTTTTTGCCTTCTTAAAGAATGTTTTATGAGAGATAGGCGAAGAGTTCTGGTCAGAACATATTTCATGTTCATCAGTCATAGAAAACAGAAGAGGTGAAAGTGATGGCAAAAGAAATTTACGATATTACGATTATTGGTGGAGGTCCATCGGGATTATTTGCTGCCTTCTACGGCGGCATGCGTCAAATGAAGGTTAAAATTATTGAAAGTATGCCGCAGCTCGGCGGACAGCTTTCTGCATTATACCCTGAAAAATACATATACGATGTTGCCGGCTTCCCAAAAGTTCTGGCTCAAGATCTTGTGAACAACTTAAAAGAGCAGGCTATGCAGTTTAATCCTGCTGTTGTTTTAGAAGAGTCTGTTCAGAACGTTGAAAAAAATGATGAAGAGATCTTTGAATTAACTACCGATAAAACGGTTCATTATAGTAAAGCAGTTCTGATAACCGCAGGGGTTGGTGCATTTCAGCCACGCCGATTGGAGTTAGCATCTGCTCAACAATATGAGGGTAAGAACCTTCATTATTTTGTAGATGATCTTCAAGCATTTGCTGGCAAAAGAGTGCTGGTTTGCGGTGGCGGAGATTCAGCACTGGACTGGTCGTTGATGCTGGAGCCTATCTCACCAGAAGTAACACTGACTCATAGACGTGACAAGTTCCGTGCACATGAACACAGTGTTGAACAATTAATGAATTCTAAGGTTGTAGTAAAAACTCCATATCAAGTTACCGAATTGATTGGTGACGGTGAAAATATTTCAGCAGTCGTCTTAGAGAACGGAGACTTGAAAGAGACGATCGAAGTGGATGCAGTTATCGTTAACTACGGATTCATTTCTTCTCTCGGTCCGATTAAAACGTGGGGTCTCGATATCCAAAAGAACTCGATTGTCGTTAACTCTAAGATGGAAACAAACATTAAAGGCATCTATGCTGCAGGCGATGTGTGTACGTATGATGGCAAAGTGAAGCTGATCGCTTCCGGTTTTGGAGAAGCCCCAACAGCAGTAAACAACGCCAAAACATATATCGATCCAAATGCAAAAACGCAGCCTATGCACAGCACAAGTTTATTTTAAAAACCAGAAAGGCATCGGACAATGGTTCTGGTGCCTTTTTTACATATTTAATGAAGGAGGGAAATCAATTGAATAGACAATTTACTGAGGAAGAAATGCATGCTGCTGATTGTTTGCAGGAAATCCAAAGAATCGTAACCCAGCTTCATATAACTGACGAATCCTTTTTGGAGGAAACAAGAGTTCAAGTCCCTCGCTTAAAAGAACTTTTAAGTGAATTGGAAAAGTACACCTTGGAATAATTTCCTTCTGGATTAAGGAGTCATTCTTTGTTAATATAGGTTGTGAGGCGGACAAGTGCCGCTGACAAATTAGTTTTTTTACCCGGTGTTGGCGCGCCGGGTTTTCTTTTACCCTTTTTTAGACAAGGAGATTTATCTATGGAAATGAATTTGATTTTTGGTATCGTATTCTTTATTTTAGGAACTGTTTTAATGCCTCTTGGTTTAAAACAGACCAGCAAACAAAACAAAATGCTGCTTATTGGTGCATCCGTTTTCTCAGATTTAATCGGTCTTGCGTTAATATTTAAACTTATATAATGATTACATAACAAAACCTCCTGAACGAGATGTTCAGGAGGTTTTGTTGAATTTTATTAACATTCTTCAGGAGTACCGGCATTTGTTGCTGTACGGAAAGATGATCCGCATCCGCATGAAGCGATGGCATTTGGATTTGTGATCGTAAATCCTCCGCCCATCATGTTTTGTTTAAAATCAATAACAGTGCCTTTTAACACTTTCGCACTTTCTTCATCTACAACGACGCGAATTCCTTCGATCATTTCTTCTTGGTCTGAGTCAGCAAGGTCACTATCGAACCCCATTCCATAAGAGAGCCCTGTACATCCTCCGCCTTTTACAGCAACACGAAGAAATTGACTTTTATCTTCTTCATCAGCCAGCATTTCCTTGATTCTGCTTGCTGCACTTTCTGTAATCTCAACGATCATTCACTTTCACTCCTTTTAATAAGGATTATGGCTTAAGTATACCGTTTCCGCTGTAACCTCTCAAGGTATCAGCTTTGGCAACTATTTTTCGTTATGCTGCAACTGCATAATTTTATTATGAGTTTCATCAATTTTTTTACTATATTTCAAAACCATAGGATGCTGTATTCCAAAAGTATTGGCTGTTTGTATCATCTTATTTCGCAAGGTTTCTAATTGTTCTATTTTTTCTAATCTAGCGGCAGCTGATGTGGCTTTCATTTTCGTCACTCCACTCTTAAATTTAAGACAAGTACGGTATGTCTATTTTACAGTTATTTCAATTAATAGACAATAATCCCCTAGTAAAAAATACATATTTTTTTGTATTGGAAAGTTTTTTATAAAAGTGACTTCCTTGTCCAAATGTATGATTAGGCTTATAATGAAAATGCATCTTGATGCCTGAATAGGCTTGTTTTGTTGAATTATCTTTTTAATTCCTTATTTTACATAGTATTCGCATCGTCTTTGTAAAAGGAGAGCATAGTCTCTTCCTATGTTCCAAAAAATTTAAACATCATCCGAACATTTCGTTAGAAAATTAGGGGGATAAAAAACATGGCAAATATTTTAACGTTCGATACTCGAATGGAAGCAATTGCAGAAAAAGTTAAAAATGGTGAACGTCTTACAATTGAAGATGGTTTGTATCTTTATGAAACGGACGATTTACTATCTGTAGCGTCACTCGCAAATGAAGTGAACCGTCAAAAAAACGGTGATCATGTCTATTTCATCGAAAACCTTTATATCAATCCAACAAATGTTTGTGAAGCATCTTGCAGTTTCTGCGGATTCAAACGTAAGCCTGGAGAAGAAGGCGCCTATACAATGAACGATGAACAGCTTTTAGAGTATGTTCAAAAGCGCTGGAATGATAACATTCGTGAGTTCCACATCGTTGGCGGACACAATCACGAAGTTCCATTTGATTACTATTTAAATACAGTAAGTACATTGAAAAAGCACTATCCTCAAGTAACCGTAAAAGCATATACTGGGGCTGAAATTGAATTCTTCTCTAGAATTGCTGGTATCTCAATGAAAGAAGCCTTACAGGAGTTAATCAAGGCAGGTCTTGATACGATGCCAGGCGGAGGAGCAGAAATCCTTACTGAGCGTTATCGTTTAAAAATGAGTCCTGACAAAGCATCAACTGATCAATGGCTTGAAGCTCACGAAATTGCACATGGTTTAGGATTGAAAACACATGCTACCATGTTGTACGGTTCCATCGAAACAAAAGAAGAGCGTCTGATTCATATGGATCGTCTTCGCCAGCTCCAAGATGTAACGAACGGTTTCATGGTATTCATTCCGCTTGCGATGCAGCCCCGTTCCCAATCCATGGGCTTAACGAGAAGAACATCTGCTTTTGATGATATGAGAACGATGGCAATCAGCCGTCTTATGCTGGATAACTTTGACCATATCAAGGCGTATTGGATCAATATCGGCGTACAGCTTACACAAATGGCTCTTACCTTTGGATCAGATGATATCCATGGAACACTGATCGAAGAGCGCATCTCACATGCTGTAGGTGCCCTGACGTCAGCTGGAATTACACGCAAAGAACTTGTTCACTTAATCAAGACAGCAAATAAAGTGCCTGTTGAACGTGATACTTTCTATAACATTATCAAAAAGTATTAATCATAAAGAAAGCCCGACTACATTTTAATTAATAGTCGGGCTTTTTCATATGATCTTCCGTTACATGTTCTTCGTTTAATTAGACGTTCGCTCAGATTGTCTATTTAATATGATATTCCCCTGTGCAGATCACTTCAGCTGGACCGGTCATTAACACATCCCCGTCATCCTGCCAGTTAATTATAAGATCTCCACCTGCTAAATGAACGGTAATATCGGTGTTTTTTTCAGCTTTTTTGTTTAAAATAGCTGCAACTGCAGCTGCACAGGCTCCTGTTCCACAAGCTTGTGTAATGCCGGAACCTCTTTCCCAGACACGAAAGTGCATTTCCTGTTCAGATATCACCTCTACAAATTCTGCATTAACCCAATCAGGAAACATCGGATCTTTTTCAATTATTGGGCCTAAAGAGTGTAATGGCGCTTCTTCAATGGTATCTACAAAGAAAATCGCATGCGGGTTACCCATTGAGACTGCGGTCATTTTAAGTTCGCTGCCTTTAAAAGAAACGGGCTCATTAATAACGGAGTCTTTATTTGAGAATCCTTTTACAGGAACTCGATCGGGAATGAGAATAGGATTTCCCATATTAACAGTTACCTGACTAACTTGATCGTTTTCCTCAATTACAAGTTTTGCAGTTACAAGTCCCCCAAGTGTTTCAATTTGGAACTCCTCTTCCTCAACAATTCCATGTTCATAAGCATATTTTGCTACACATCTCAGACCGTTTCCGCAATTTTTTGCTTCTGAACCATCGTTATTAAATATCCTCATTTTAACCGGTGCTTTTTCACTCGGACAAATTAATATCATTCCGTCAGACCCGATTCCCGTATAGGGATTAGATACGGCAACAGCAAGATTTGCAAGGTCAGCTTCAGCGATTGTTTCTTCAAACATGTTCACATAGATATAATTATTTCCGAGTCCATGCATTTTTGTGAAATTTAGTTTCTTCATGTTTTAGTTAATGCTCCTTATTGTGGACCTCTTAATTTTTCATCTGTATAAAAATAATCATCATCAGCATTAAGTATTCTAAGCTTTCCATGACAGCACGGCATGATCAACCGCTGCTTTACGCCTTCTTTTGCAAGCTCCAACTGCTCTTCTTTAAAGCTTGTAAGTACATTGTCACTTTTACAAAAAGGACACTCTGCGATATAGATGTCATTCATCATTCGTTCATATGGCCATGTATATTCAAAGGTTATTTTCATGTGATTCATCCTCTATTTGGAAGGTGTGATAATTGCATTATCATTCACAACTAACATTTTTTAAAGTATAATAGGTCATGTAACAAAATACAATAGCGATCCATCTTCGGGGCAGGGTGAAATTCCCGACCGGCGGTAATTGAAGATTCCCTCTTCATCAGCCCGTGAGCTTAGAAAAGCCGAAACAACCGTTTAGACACGACAAGCACTTAACTCTTGACCAAAGACACGCTTTTTGTGTCGAAGGGCTAGAGGAAAGTGACCTCGAGTGTCTGGTTGATTGAGGCTGGACATCACATCGATGTAAACTCTTTGCTGATCTGGTGCAACTCCAGAGCCGACAGTATAGTCTGGATGGGAGAAGATGTTGGTACAGCGGTTCTTTTTGTAAAAATAGAACCCTTTGTTTAAGTACGCATTTTATACTACGTAAATGCTTCTTTCACATGCTGTTCTTCATACAACAACTCCCTTAGACCACTATTTTGGCTAAGGTTTTTTTGTGTGATACAGGCTGTGCTGCATTTGAAATCATTAGATGGCGCAAGACAAAAGAGGAGAGATTTCAATGCAAAAGGGAAAAATCAAACAAATGGTAGCTGTATCTATGCTCAGTACGATCGCATATGTGCTGATGATGCTAGACTTCCCATTTCCGGGGCTGCCGCCATTCTTAAAGATCGACTTTAGTGAAGTTCCAGCTCTGCTGGCGGCCATCATCTTTGGGCCAATTGCTGGGGTCATGGTTGAAGGAATTAAAAATACGCTTCACTATGGTATCGTAGGAAGTTTTACAGGTGTTCCGGTCGGACAGCTGGCTAATTTTATAGCAGGTGTACTATTTATTCTGCCAGTATCGTACTTATTCCGCAAAAAACACACAGTTAAACGTCTTTCAGGCGGTCTGATCCTAGGAACAGCTTTAATGACATTAACGATGGGACTCCTTAATTATGTGATCATCCTGCCTGCATACACATGGTTCCTTGGAGCTGAACCGATGTCCAGCCAGGTGATGATGGACCTAATCCTTAAAGGGATCACACCATTCAACTTAGTGAAAGGTACCATTATTACTTTATTGTTTTTAGCTTTATACAACAGAATGAAGCCTTGGGTGATGAAGCAAATCGCTCAGCAGGCTTAATATAATAGATAAAACCGTTGCGTTCGTTAGTTGCGCAGCGGTTTTTTTTTTGAGGAACTAAAGTCGAAATTTGTCTAGGAGAGTCGACTCGTGGATTAACAGCTAAAATTCGTGGATAAACAGGAAGAATTTTTGGATTCAGACCTGAAACTTTTGGATTCAAGTGCAAAATTTCTGGATTCCCTCGGGATATCTGCTTTTCTGCGCCTGTCTTCCACTCCAATAAACAAAAAAAGACGCTCAAGCAAGTGCTTGAGCATCCTTATGACTATATTTTATAGAATGAACATACCAGCGATTGCACCGCTTAGTAGGTTAGCAAGTGTTGCAGCGATAACCGCACGCATCCCAAGTCTTGCGATGTCTGGACGACGGCTTGGTGCCATTGCTCCAAGACCACCTAGCAAGATCGCAATAGATGAAAGGTTTGCGAATCCACAAAGTGCAAAGCTGACAACAGCTACAGTTTTAGGCATAAGCTCAGGAATTTGTGGTGCGAATGAAGAATAAGCAACAAATTCATTCAATACAATCTTTTGACCGATAAAAGTACCGGCTTTAACGGCTTCTTCCCATGGTACACCGATTACGAATGCGATTGGTGCGAATAGGTAGCCTAAGATTTGCTGAAGTGTAATATCATAACCGAACCATCCGCCGATACCGCCAAGGATACCGTTTACAAGAGCGATCAATGCGATGAATGCTAATAGCATCGCTCCAACATTTAATGCGATTTGAAGACCGTCACCAGCACCTTTAGCAGCTGCATCAATAACGTTTACTGTATCTTTATCACGCTCAAGCTTAATTTCACCCATTGTTTCAGGCTCTTCTGATTCAGGAACAACGATTTTTGCAACTAACAATCCTGCCGGAGCACACATAAAGCTAGCTGCGATCAAGTACTCAAGAGGTACACCTAAAAGGTAATAACCGATTAGTACAGAACCTGCTACTGATGCAAGTCCTCCAACCATTACAGCGAAAAGTTCAGATTGAGTTAGACGATTCATATATGGACGGATTACAAGAGGTGCTTCAGTTTGTCCTAAGAAAATGTTAGCTGTAGCACTCATGGATTCCGCTTTACTTGTACCTAATAGTTTTGATAAAGCTCCACCTAAAATTCGAACAACCCATTGCATAATTCCTAAGTAATAAAGAACTGAGATTAAAGATGAGAAGAAAATAATTACTGTAAGAACTTGAAATGCAAAGATAAATCCTTTACCTTCTTCAGGAATCATGCTTCCGAATAAGAAGTCTACACCTTCGTTTGCATAAGCAACAACATTTGATACTTTTTGGGATACTGCCTGTAATGCTTTCTTACCAGCTTCCCACTTAAGTACGATTAAAGCAAAAGATACTTGGATCGCTAGAGCACCCAGAACTGTACGCCAGTTAATCGCTTTCTTATTTTGAGAAAGTAAGAATGCGATAACTAGGATTACCAGCATACCACCTATTCCCCATAAAATTTGCATATTGCACACCCCTTTTGTAAGTTAGAAGAAAACGCTTTCTTTTCATGTACTAGTTGTCAGACATCGAATGACTGACCCCTTAATAATGTAACAAATTTCGACAAAAATGCAATCCCTTTTTTATTATTTACACGTTAGATATTTTTCCCAATAAAAAATGCACTATCCAATAAAAAAAACAGCTTCTCAATTTTTATGAGGAGCTGTTTTCTAAAACATAAAGTTTTCATCTATATGATTGTAAATATTCTTTACGAGTTCTTCTGGTGAATCTCCATGGACAATATCCCCATTAACGAGAGCAAAAAGTGATTTTGCACATTGCCCGCAATAACCAAGACATCCATATTCAATCACATCTAAATCATAATCTTTTTCTAATTCTTCAAGTGCTTTTTGAGCACCACTTGCCAAGTTACTGACACAAAACTCGATAATCGGTCTCATCTTTCATTTCACCTCTTAATGAATCCATCCTAACGGTTTATTGAGGGCTAGTCAATGTAAACACATTGATTTTTCCGCAAAAATAGTTGTGAATTTATTGCAAAGTGCTATACTTAAACATGTCAAAAACGTGAAATCGTTTACTTAAAGTATTTTAAGGTTATTGGTTAATATACATTACTATAAAAATAGATAAGAATTGTCTTGAAAGAAAAGGGGAAATGACAAATGAAGCACCTCGTTTTACTTGGCGGAGGATATGGAAATATGCGTGTGTTGAAGAGGCTTCTTAATTCCTCAGACCTCCCTGAAAATATTCAGCTTACACTTATTGATCGCGTGCCATATCATTGTTTAAAAACTGAATACTACGCATTGGCTGCCGGAACCATTTCAGATCACCATGTTCGGGTAACGTTTCCTGACCACCCTCGCCTCAATATTAAATATGGGGAAGTAACAGGAATTGATATTAATGAAAAAAAAGTACTTTTAAAAGATCAGGACGATGTATCCTATGATGATTTAGTTATCGGACTCGGATGTGAAGACAAGTATCACAATGTGCCAGGAGCCGATCAATTCACATTAAGTATTCAAACGATTGATAAGTCACGCCATACCTACCAAGTACTTAACAACTTACATGCTAATGCCGTTGTTGGTGTTGTTGGTGCAGGACTCTCTGGTGTGGAATTAGCATCGGAGCTTCGCGAAAGCCGGCCAGATCTATCAATTAAGCTGTTTGATCGCGGAGATATCATTCTTTCAGGATACAAAAAAAGATTAAGCAACTATGTTCAAAACTGGTTTGTAGAACATGGTGTTGAAGTAATCAATAACTCTAATGTAACGAAGGTCGAAGAAGGCGCACTTTATAACCATGACGAGAAAGTGGAATGTGATGCTATCGTTTGGACAGCAGGCATTCAGCCAAGCCATATCGTTCGTGGACTAGATGTTGAAAAGGATAGTCAGGGACGTGTCGTGCTAACTGAACATCACCACTTGCCTTCTGAAGAACATGTTTATGTAGTTGGCGATTGCGCGAGTCTTCCTTATGCACCGAGCGCACAGCTAGCGGAAGAGCAAGCAGAACAGATCTCTCAAGTTCTTCTAGCACGCTGGAACAATCAGCCTCTTCCTGAAATGAACGAGATCAAATTAAAAGGTGTTATGGGATCCCTTGGCAAGAAGAGCGGATTCGGTACGATGGGGAGCGCCGCTTTAATCGGCCGCGTACCACGCTTATTAAAGTCAGGTATCTTATGGCTATATAAATATCAAGTATAAAAAAAGCCCTTGCATCGCAAGGGCTTTTTATTTTTGGGAACGTTGAATTCTGCTTTTGGCTTTAATCAACATCACTAAGGTTTTGATACTTTTGTAAACACTTTGTTTAAATTACCAAAAGTAAGGACGGAAACGGCGAATTCTAAAAAATGGAAATCCAAAGATTCCGAAACCCGGAAAGAATGGACCAACAAAAATGATACGACTGTCACGCTGTTCACTTTCACCAGGCATGATCATATACATATTATCCTGATCATAACTGTGAAGCTTGCCATGATACACATTTCCATCATTCAATTCGATCGTAACGTTCTGTCCCATGTATTTTAGACAGAGATCATGATAATGATGGTGATAATGCCCCGCATGTGAGGACTCATCTTTAAGCAGTTTACCTTTTGAAGGGTTCAACAATGGCATTTGCCTCCTTTTTTTCCATAACATCATATTCTAAAAAAAGAGACAAAGTATGTGTACAGACCCAATTCAAAAAAAATAGGCGCTTAACTTACAGCGCCATAACCATTTTGTTCAATAATGCTATAGATTGTCTTTAGATTCGGATTCCCTTCTGCAACGACCTCTCCATCAATCACAACAACGGGATAGAACAGGTCTTCTTCTATAATTCTTACTGAAAATGCTTGATCTGCTTCATTTTCGGTTTTTTCCATATCTATATACTGTACTTGAAATACAGTGTTCGGAAATTTTCTGGAGATCGCAGCTTCCAGCCACTCTGCAGTTTCTTTAGCTGATGGAAGATGAACACAGCTCGCACATTTCTGCTCGGCACCATATACTTTAATAATAAGTGAATTTTTCATGAAGAATCACCTCAATGTATGCGCTTATTTGCTTTCATCATACCTTATTTTGCGAGAAAGAAAAAGGAGCAAATATCATGATGCTTGCTCATGGATTTTTTATTCCATATCCCGTATACTAAAGGTAAGTTCTTTTTAAGAAAGGAGCCTTGATAGTTATGGCTGAAACTCAAAACTTAGAGATGCGTGAACAAGTTGAAGAAGTTCTTGATAAATTGCGTCCGTTCCTTCTTCGTGATGGAGGAGACGTGGAATTAGTGGATATTGAAGAAGGTGTAGTAAAAGTACGCCTTATGGGTGCTTGCGGAAGCTGCCCGAGTTCTACAATTACACTAAAAGCCGGTATCGAACGTGCACTTCTAGAAGAAGTACCTGGTGTAGTTGAATTAGAACAAGTATTTTAATGAAGAAGCCGCTCCCTCAAGAGCGGCTTTTTTTTTTGGCTGTTTTCACGCAAGATATGTTGCCTTAAAAGTAGTTGATTTCCGTTTCAGGATGCTCGCATGTACCCTGAAGCGGAGATCACCTCACCAAACATTTTGTTTATGGTTTTTTGCAGTGACCACCCATTAAAACAACACTTAAGACATCAAATGCACAAGCAATGCTTTTTGTGCGTGAAGACGGTTCTCTGCTTCTGGGAAGACAACAGAATGATGACCATCGATGATTTCAGCTGTCACTTCCTCTCCGCGGTGAGCAGGCAGACAGTGCATGAAAATGTAATCTTTTTTTGCATGTGACACAAGCTCCTGATTTACTTGATACGGTTCAAAATGAGCCATTCGCTCTTCCGCTTCGCTCTCCTGCCCCATACTCGCCCATACATCTGTATAGATAACATCACTGTTCTTAACACCGCTTATCGGATCATTTGTAACTTCCACGATAGCACCTGTTTGCTTAGCAATTTCTTTTGCATAAGAGACGATTTCTGCTTTAGGCTCATAATTTTTTGGTGTAATAATCGTACAATCCATTCCGACTTTTACTGAAGCAATCAGAAGCGAATGAGCAACATTATTACCATCACCAATATAAGTGACTTTTTTCCCTTTAAATGATCCCTTATATTCCAAAATGGTTAATAGATCAGCAAGTGCTTGGCAAGGGTGGAAATCATCTGTCAATCCATTGATGACTGGAATTGTACTGTTACGTGCCAGCTCTTCGACAGTCGATTGGTGGAATGTACGGATCATGATTCCGTCTAGATAGCCAGATAATACTTTTGCTGTATCTGAAACGGTTTCTCCTCTTCCCATTTGTATATCGCGAGTACTTAAATGGATAGCATGACCACCAAGTTTAAGCATAGCGGCTTCGAACGAAACTCGTGTGCGTGTAGATGATTTTTCAAATATCATACCAAGGATTTTCCCTTTTAATAAGGGCGGTGCAGATTCTCCTTGCTTTTTTAAGTCTTTTGCCAGATTCAGCAAATCGATGATTTCATTACCCGAATAATCAAGCAGAGTCAGGAAATCTTTTTTAGTTCTTGTGGTGCGTAGAGGGTGAACGAGTGACATCAGATCAGCACTCCCTTTCTTGAGTTTTTTAATAAAACAGCTGCCTGCAGGTATGCTTGTGCGGTCTCTTTTCTAGTAAAAACGTGAAGTCTCTCTAACACTGCACTTTTTGCAGAATTTGTTTCTTCGGCAAAATTTATATATGCCGTTTTGTTGTCCGTCTTTATCCAGTCATTGAAAGACATATCGTCTTCCGTAACAATCTCAAAACCAAGTTCAGACCAGGCTTCCAGATCAGCTTGTCGAGGATCACTTTCTATAAAAATGCTTCCTTTAAAGTCCCAAATATTACTTAACTGGAGGCTGGATCCTTTTAAAGCTTTTAGGAGTGCTGACTTAAAATCGCCGTCTGTGCCGATGACTTCACCCGTTGAGGTCATGACGGGCGAAAGCACTGGTGAAACTCCTGGCAGTTTAATCGTTGAAAATACAGGTGCTTTTACAGTAATAAACGGCTGGCCGTTATGTTCGGCTTCAAGCTTTAATTGGTTTAATGGTGTTCCAAGAATAAGTTCTGTTGCTTTTTGTACTAAGTTCACATCGGTAATCTTACTCATGATCGGAGCTGTTCTTGAAGCCCTTGGATTTACTTCGATCACATAGACTTCTTCACCATTTACTGCAAATTGTATATTGAACAATCCTTTATAATTCATGTTTTTTGCAATTTTCTCCGAATAGCTGATAATACTTTTTTGAACACGATCTGTAAGAAATTGCGGCGGTGTTACGGTTAAACTGTCGCCAGAATGTACGCCGGTTCCTTCAATATGTTCAAAAATTCCCGGTATAAAAATGTCTGTTCCATCTGTAAGCACATCTACTTCTGCTTCTTTTCCTTCTAGGAACGTATCGATCAAGATAGGATAGACTACATCCTCCTTCAGCAAAAAACCATTAAGCTCTTTTTCAGAGTAAAACACTTTCATCCCTCTTCCTCCTATTACATATGAGGGCCGGACAAGTAAGGGAAATCCTAACTTTTTCGCAAAGGTTTTCGTTTCTTCTTTATCATGAGCCGTGAATCCATCTAATTTCGGAATACCGATTTTATCTAAAAATTGATAAAAACGATCTCGGTCTTCCATCTGATCGACCGTATCCGCTGGAGTTCCTAGAACATGGACGCCCGCACTCTCTAATTCTTCAGCTAAGTTGATTGAAGTCTGTCCGCCAAACTGCAGAATTACATCTGTAATACTTTCAAACTGTAAAACATTATAAATATCCTCAAACGTTAACGGTTCAAAGTATAGTGAATCGGATACCTCATAATCCGTACTTACCGTTTCTGGATTGTTGTTGATTAATATCGCTTCATAACCTAATCTGTTTAGAGCTAACGCACTGTGCACACAGCAATAATCAAATTCCACACCTTGCCCTATTCGTATAGGACCTGAACCAATAACAGCGACTTTTTTCTTTTGTTCAGGTTTCTTATCACTTACTCCGCTCCAGCTGGAATAAAAGTAAGTTGTCTTCGCTTCAAATTCAGCAGCGCACGTATCAACCATTTTGTATGAAGGCGTGATCTGCCATTCTTCCCGTTTGGTTCTCACCTCTTTTTCGGAGACAGACCACATTTTAGAAAGAGCATGATCTGAAAAACCAAACTTTTTAGCCATCTTAAGCTGAGATTCATCTATCATTTGTAGGTCTAATTTTTGCAGCGTCCCATTCATCTGAACCATCTGGCTGAATATGGATAAGAAATAAGGCGTAATCTTGGTCACCTCATGAATTTTTTCAGCAGAAATGCCTCTCTTCAGCAGTTCAAGAACGACAAAGAAACGTCGGTCGTCTGCATCAGCCACTAGTTTAAATAATGATTCTTCATTTAAAACGTCAAGTTCTTTTAAAAACATGCCTTCTGTTTTAAGCTCGAGTGAACGAATCGCCTTTTGGAAAGCTGAAGCCATATTTCGTTCCAAAGCCATTATTTCTCCTGTTGCTTTCATCTGTGTGCCAAGCTTTCGGTCGGCTTCAGTAAATTTATCAAATGGCCAGCGGGGCATTTTCACGGCTACATAATCCAAAGCTGGCTCGAAACTTGCAAATGTCGTACCTGTAACCGGATTCTTCAGTTCGTGAAGGTTGTAGCCCAGTGCAAGCTTTGCTGCGATTTTTGCTATAGGATAACCAGTAGCTTTTGAAGCAAGTGCAGATGAACGGCTCACACGCGGATTAACTTCGATTAAATAGTATTCAGAAGTATGCGGATGAAGAGCAAACTGGATATTGCAGCCTCCTACGATTTCAAGTGCATTAATAATCGTTAGAGAAGCTTTTCTTAGTGACTGATACTCGTCATCTGTCAGTGTCTGACTTGGTGCAACAACTACAGAATCACCAGTATGGACTCCAACAGGATCCACGTTTTCCATATTACACACCGTGATGCATGTGCCATTCTCATCACGCATGACTTCATACTCGATCTCTTTGTATCCAGCAATGCTTTTTTCAATCAAACACTGTTTGATAGGACTTGCAGACAGACCCTGTTTGACAAGGTTTGTGAGCTCTTGTTTGGAACTTGCAATCCCGCCTCCAAATCCCCCAAGTGTGTAAGCTGGACGTACAATAACGGGATAGCCTGTTGCATCTGCAAATCCAATTGCTTCTTCAATGGAAAATACGATCTCACTTTCAGGTACAGGTTCTCCAAGCTTGTGCATAAGGGCACGAAACGCTTCTCGATCCTCTGCTTTTTTTATAGATTGGATATCTGTACCTAAAAGCTTAACTCCGTATTTTTGTAGAATGCCATTTTCAAAGAGGTCCATCGCAAGGTTTAAGCCTGTTTGACCTCCTACTGTCGCAAGCAGGCCATCAGGCTTTTCTTTTTGAATAATCTGTTCCGCGTATTCGATTGTTAATGGTTCAAAGTAAATCTCGTCTGCAAAAGTCTTATCCGTCATGATTGTTGCAGGATTGTTGTTAATTAACACAACTTGAATTCCTTCTTCTTTTAATGCCTTGCATGCTTGAGTTCCTGAATAATCAAATTCAGCTGCCTGCCCGATGACGATGGGACCTGAACCAATTACTAAAACTTTCTTGATGCCGGATACTTTAGGCATAGCTTCTCACCTTCTCTTTATGCTTTACAGTCTGGATGAAATCTTGAAAAATTTGTGCGTGTTCTTGAGGACCAGGTGCTGCTTCTGGATGGAATTGAACACTTGAAATATCGTATTGGCTGTGCCACAGCCCTTCTACACTTTTATCGTTCACGTTCTCAAACCAAATGTTAAAACCCGTCGAATGTAAACTCTCTTTTTTCACAACATAACTATGATTTTGTGAACTCATCGATACTTTTCCTGTTTTCACGTTCATAACAGGATGATTCGCTCCTCGATGACCAAATTTCAGTTTCATTGTTTCCCCGCCAAATGCGAGTGCAAGTATTTGATGACCAAGGCAAATTCCCAATACGGGATAGCGAACCGCAATATTTTTATAACGAGAAAAATACTTTGAAAATCTCATAGGGTCTCCTGCACCATTTGAGAACACGAAACCGTCTGGATTCAATTTTTCTATTTCAGCAGTTTCATAATCGAATGGAACCACTGTGACGGTACAGCCTTGATCTATAAGTGAATCAGCGATCGATTTTTTATAGCCAAAATCAATAAGAACAATGTGTGTTTTCCCCGTACCGAATTTCTGAAGTGCCGTTTTAGGCCAGCACTCTTGTAATTGAAAGGAATCGGAAGGTATTGTACTTGCATGCATTACAGCAGGGACTGAACCCTTTTTACGAATCTGTTGAATAAGAGCTCTTGTATCGACATTTGTTAAAGCAGGAATTTGATGATGATTAAGATACGCTGTCAATGAGTGTTGTTCGCCTTCGAGCTGAAACGGATAGCAGTCTGCCATAATGACACCCGAAACTTGAATTTGAGCAGATTCCATACTTTCCGGCATGAAACCATAGTTACCGATAAAAGGGTACGAAAATACAACGATTTGTCCCTGGTAAGATGGATCTGTCAGCACTTGTTCATATCCAGTCATCCCTGTATAAAATACAACTTCACCTGAACAATATTGATGATCGCCGAGCCAGTCTCCTGCAAATGAAGTCCCATTTGCTAATGTAATAGAGCCTTTCATAGTAAATTCCTCTCCTTGTATAAAACCTATATCTATTCGTATTTTTATTCATTTATTCGTATAAAAAATAAGGATTATGCGTCCTTTACGTTTGATACAGTATGAAACTGTTTAAATAATTGATCAATAATTGCTGCAGCTGATTCTAATTCTTCATCTGAAACGGTTAATGGAGGGAGCAAGCGAATCACGTTCTCTCCTGCAGGAACAGTCAGTAACCCATGCTCTTCAAGCCACTCTATCAAACTGCCCACAGGTCTCTCACATTCTATCCCTATTAATAAACCTTTGCCTCTGATTTCTTTCACGAGTGGGTGTGATTGCAGAGAGTCTTTTAGCGTTTCCTTAAATTGATTTCCTTTACGTTCAACTTCTTGTAAAAAGTCATCTTGGAAAATGATAGTTAGAACCGATTGGCTCACTGCACAAGCTAAGGGGTTGCCGCCAAATGTTGTTCCGTGGCTTCCTGGTCCAAAAGCAGTTTTCAATTTCTCTTTTCCAAGCATTGCTCCAATCGGGAATCCATTTCCCAATCCTTTGGCAAGTGTAACGATATCTGGATTTAAACCAAAATGTTCGAATGCATATCTTTTCCCTGTTCTTCCGATCCCCGTCTGCACTTCATCAATAATCAGCAGTATATGATGTTCATCGCATATCTTCTGAATTTCATTATAAAATGACAGATCAGCCGTGCGTACTCCGCCTTCACCTTGAAAAACTTCCATCATGATCGCGGCAGTATCTTCATCTATGATTTTTTTCAGTTCCTCGGTTTCGTTCCATGGCAGATGGATAAACTCTGAAATGAGCGGACCGTATCCGTCTTTGATCTTTTGCTGCCCTGTAGCAGACATAGCACCGAATGTACGCCCATGAAAAGAATCCTTAAACGTTATGATTTTATTTTTTCCTGTATACTTTTTTGCGAGTTTAATTGCAGCCTCATTGGCTTCAGCACCGCTGTTGCAAAAAAAGGCTAAATCTAATGGGGTGTTTTTTACAAGTGTTTCAGCAAGAACTTCCTGCTGTTCGATTTTAAATAGATTTGATGTATGCCATATTTTCTCACTTTGATCCTGAATAGCTGTGACGACTACCGGGTGACAATGACCAAGGCTCGTTACAGCAATTCCGCTCGTGAAATCCAGATAGCGCTTGTTGGTTTCATCGTATACATATGTCCCGCTTCCCTTTTGCAGCTGAAACTCTTTTCTTTTATATGTTGGGAATAATGAACTCATATTGCCAGTACCTCCTTATAGCAGCGTGTACCTGACAAAGTTTGGTCCGCTATTAACACTTCATCGATGTTCAGGTTGAGGCAATTCATAGCTGCTTCTACTTTCGGTATCATTCCGCCGTAAATGTGACCCTCATCTATTCCTTGCTTTAATTGAGTAATAGTTAACTGATCCACCTTCTGCCCTTTTATTTGAATCCCTGAAATATCGGTAACAAAACAGACGGATACGGCTGATAGTGCTGCTGCTGTTTCACCAGCTGCGGTGTCTGCATTGATGTTCACTTCTTCCCCGTTTTCGGTGACACCTAGAGAAGCAATGACAGGTACCTTCCCTGACTCCAGCAACTTTTCTAAAAGGTCGATGTTCACTTTTTTAACTTTGCCCACACGGCCATATTTTTCTTGATTTAAAAACTCACATCGAATGAGTGTGTTCTCTGAACCGCATAAACCGCCAGCTTGAATTCCTTCTTGATGTAATCTCTCAACTAGTCTTTTATTTGCTGTATCCATTAATGCTGTTTTTACGCAAGAAAGAGCTTCATGTGATGTAATTCTTATTCCGTCTTTCATTTGAATAGGCAACCCTTTTTCTTGCAGCTTTTTATTTATTTCAGGTCCCCCGCCATGAACAATGACCACTTTTTCACCATTCTGAATCTTGCTGCGCAGACTTTTAAAAAAGGCAGGCTGTAAGTTTTCTAACGTGCTTCCGCCGATTTTTAATACAGACAACAAATTTCTCACATCCTTTTACGTTCGATAGCTGGCATTAATTTGCACATAATCATAGGTTAGGTCGCATCCCCAGGCTCTTCCGTTCCCGTAGCCTTCTGATAAGATGACTGTGATATGAATCTCCTGGCCTTTTAAATAGTTACGAATCTCTTCTTCTGAGAAAACAACAGGCTCTCCATCTGCCACTACTTCATGATCGCCGATCAGTATTTTCATTTGGTCCGGGTTAAAAGCCACGCCGCTATATCCTGCAGCAGCAAGGATTCTTCCCCAGTTCGCGTCACATCCAAAGACAGCCGTTTTTACAAGAGGTGAACCTACCACAGTTTTGGCTATGATTCTAGCATCCTTTTCTGTCTTAGCCCCTCTTACGTTTACTTCAATAAGTTTGCTTGCACCCTCACCATCTTTAGCGATAAGTTTGCCTAAATCTTCACAAACAAGGACAAGTGCATCCAGGAACAAATCCCATTCAGGGTGATTTTTGTTCAGTTCCTCATTCTCAGCCATACCGTTCGCAAGCATAAGGACCATATCATTTGTTGAGGTATCACCATCTACTGTAATGCAGTTAAATGTCCGCTCTACAGCGTAAGACAGTGCTTCGTGAAGATCATCCTGATGAATGTTTGCGTCTGTTGTAACAAATCCAAGCATCGTCGCCATGTTCGGATGAATCATTCCGGACCCTTTTGCAGTTCCTGCGATCGTAATCGTTTTATCATTGATTTTGAGAGAGTATGCTGTATTTTTGGATACAGTATCTGTTGTTAAGATGGCTTGAGAAAAATCAATAGATCCTTTCAGTTCGGCATCCAGTTCAAGATTTTGAATGCCCGCTGTAATTTTATCCATCGGCAGATGTTCCCCAATTACGCCGGTAGATGCTACTCCAACAAGGTGTGGAGGAATGCCGAGTTTATTCGCCGTTTGGATCTGCATTTGTTTTGCATCTTCCTGTCCCTTTTTACCTGTACATGCATTGGCGTTTCCGGAATTGACGATAATCGCTTGAAGTTTTCCTTCTTTTTTAATGCTCTCCTGTGTCACTTTTAGAGGAGCCGCTTGAACTTGGTTAGTCGTGTAAACACCCGCTGCGTTGGCAGGTTTTATGCTGTAAATCAGCCCTAGATCAAGCTTCTTATGTTTTACTCCACAGTGCAGTCCGCTTGCGTAAAAGCCTTTTGGTGTTGCAATGTTTATTCCTGTAACCTTGTGTATGGATGGTTTTGTTGCCTGCATCTATCCTGCCTCCTCTATTTAAGGGAACAATGGTGATTGTTGAAGTCCCTCTGATTCATTCAACCCGAACATGATATTCATATTTTGCACGGCTTGCCCTGCAGCACCTTTGATTAGATTGTCTATTACAGATACAACAGTGATTCGATTTGTCCGTTCATCGATTCCAAATGTTACATCACAATAGTTTGAACCGTACACCTGCTTTGTAAAGAGATCTGTATTTTCCTTAAAAACACGAACGAACGGTTTTGAATGATAGGATTCATTGAGAATCTCACTAACAGAATGCGATTGGATGTCGTCCGCTAACTCTGCATACATAGTTGCCATGATCCCTCTGGTCATCGGTACAAGGTGAGTCGTAAAGGTAATGTTAACTTCAGTATCAGTAAGAGTTTTTAACGTTTGTTCAATCTCTGGTATATGCTGATGTTTGTTCATCTTATAAACACTCAGACTATCATTTGCTTTTGTAAAATGAGATGCTTTTTGAGGTGTTGCCCCGGCACCTGATAGACCGCTTTTTGCATCAACGATCAGTGTTTTCGGGTTTATCACTTTTGTTTTCACTAATGGCAATATTCCGAGCAGCGTTGCTGTAGGATAGCACCCAGGGTTAGCGATCAAAGCGGCTTCTTTTATTTCTTTGTCGTTCCATTCCGATAAACCGTATACCGCTTTATTTACAAAAGAAGTGTTCGGAGGCTCCTTCCCATACCATTTTCGATATGTATCTGCCTCTTTCAAACGAAAATCTCCTGCTAAATCGATTACTTTCATCTTTCCATCAAGATGGGAAGGGAGAAGTTCTGTTGATACTCCGCTTGGAGCTGAGGAAAAAAGAACATCGAGTTCGTCTGATTCTACCTGCTCAAATGAGCGAAGTTTATCCTGGTTAATCTCAATCAGGTGAGGTGCTTCATCCGAAAGTAATTGACCTTGTTTTGAGGATGAATATATGAATATTTCCTTGATTTCTGGATGTGCGGTTAACAGCCGGAACAATTCTAATCCACCATATCCGGTTACTCCAATAATTCCAGCTCTCAAACCACATCACTCCTTTAATAAGTTAAGGTTCATTATAGGACTGTATAAAAATTAATTCAAGGGTATATTTATTAATTTTTAATTTATTCTAAAATTTACTTTTTTATTTCTATAAAAACAGGGTAATTTCGTACCTTTTGGCTTTTATAGGGATGGATATATCCTTTTCATCAAAAAAAGAAGCAGTTTGTTAGGTAAAACTGCTTCCAAACCTTTCATTGATAGAAAATCCTAATAATTTCACCGTAATCAATGATAATTTCACCTAAAGCCTTAATAATTTCACCTTTATCTTCAATAATTCCACCTCTATCTCCAATAATTTCACTTTTACGGAAAATGTAGATTTTTCGACAGTACACTCTTGTTGCTGCCCCAATTAAGAAAACTGGATAGGTGAGACACGCCAGCTAAACTTCCGACAATAAAATAACTGCATGTATCAGGTTATCTTAAACCTGATACATGCAGCTTTATTTAAATTTTTTATTGTCTCAAAAATCCGCCTTCAGAATGAATGATCTGTCCTGTAATCCATTCGCCTTCTGGTGAAGCTAAGAATGCGATCAGCCTTGCTGCATCTTCTGGTCTGCCTATTCTTCCTAAAGGAAACTTCGGCAATAATACTTTTTGCAGATCCTCTGTCATCCATCCAGTATCGGTAGGACCGGGATTAACAGCGTTGACCGTAATTCCTTTAGGTCCTAGTTCCGCAGCCATCGTAACCGTTAATGCTTCGATCGCCCCTTTTGTAGCGGCGTATGCCAGTTCTCCTGTCATCGGACCCTTTGACTGGCCAGAAGTCAGATGAATAATGCTTCCCTTTGATCCTTGGAAACGCTTTGCGAATTCCACGCTTAAAAGAGCAGTAGCCCGAAGATTAATGGCATAATGCTTGTCCAGCATCTCGCTTGTCGTTTCTTCCCACGTATGGTTTTGTGAAAAACATGCATTATTAACTAGAATGCTGGGCGAGCCAAGTTTCTGTTCGATTAGATTAAAGAGATCAGGAATCTGATTAGGATCAGCTAGATCAATCTCTTTATATGCAGCTTGAACGCCAAAATTTTGAAGCTTCTCAACCAGAATATCTGGATCACTTTGATAATTTCCTTCATGCATCTGCTTGTCATATGTGCCCCATGTAGTAAAGAAGATGTTTGCCCCTTTTTCTGCAAGCTGTATGCAGGTTGCTGCACCGATGCCGTTCAGCCGGCTAGCTCCAGTTACTACTGCTGTTTTCCCTTCAAGAGGACGGATTGTCATTTGTTTTCCTCCTTAGTTGACAGGGGTTTCAGCCGCTTTCCCATCTAATATAGATGCGATGTTGCGACAAGCCAGCTCTGCCATCTTCATTCTCGTTTCCACACTTGCACTTCCAATGTGAGGCAAAGCCACGACTTGATTCATGTTTAAGAGCGGATGATCCGAGGCGATCGGTTCTTGTACAAAAACATCCAATCCAGCTCCAGCGATGATGTTGTTGTGAAGAGCATCCACAAGTGCTTCTTCATCCACTGACGCTCCACGTCCAGCATTAATAAAAATAGCGTTTTTTTTCATCGCCTGAAATGCTTCCCTGTTAAACATACCTTTCGTTTCAGGTGTTAGAGGAGCGAGACAAACAACAAAATCAGACTCCTTCAAAAGATCGTAGAAGTCCTTATATTGAGCGTTCAGGTTTCTTTCAGCTTCGGGTTTACGGTTACGGTTGTGATATAAGATGTTCATATCGAAGCCCTTTGCACGTCTAGCTACAGCTTCACCAATTCGCCCCATGCCTACGATTCCGATCGTCTTGTGATGAACATCAGCTCCTGCCAGCAACAAGGGACCCCAGCTGTTCCATTTTCCCTCTTTCACATAGTTGGCTGATTCAACAATACGTCTGGCTGTTGCTAAGATTAATGAAAAGGCTAGATCAGCCGTTGAATCGGTCAGAACTTCTGGTGTATTGCACACGGTAATGTTATTTTCTTTCGCTTTATTTATATCAATGTTGTCATAGCCTACTGCAAGGTTGGCTATAACTTTTAATGACGGGGCATTATCCAAAAGTTCACCATCTACTTTGTCTGACAGCATCGTTAATAATCCTTTAGCTTTTTGTGCTTCTTTTAAAAGAACTTCACGAGGAACGGCTTTCTCCTCATGCGGCCACATACCGACTTCTGCTATTTCTCTTAACGCCTTAAGTGTTTCTTCCGGCAACTTTCTTGTCACATAAACATATGGTTTTTGCATCCGCTTTCACTCCTTGCTATTATTTTCGCATGTGAGTCTTAAAAAAACAAAAAAAGAGCTCTTGGGGAGAGCCCTTTTTCGTCAGATCATTGGAACGAGCCAATCAACCATCGGAATATTCAATTCACGTACAGGCAGACCGATCGATCTGAAAAAACTTTTAAGAAAATACTCATTTTGTCTTTCATACGAGATTAAGTCAGTAAAGCGGCGTACATATAGTTCTTTTCCTATATCCCTCTCATTTTTATAATGACCTTCAACTGTATCAAAATATTGTGAAGGGAATAAGAGTCTTCCATACAACAATCTCCATGCACCTTTTGACAGAGGTTTTACCTTCTCATAATCATCAATTAAATTTAACACTTCATCACTTCTAAACTCTGGCTGATAAATCTTTTCACGGATGCATTCTGCCACATCTCTCATCGGGCTATCAATCACCCAGCCGACAGGAAGTTTAATGAAACCACTTGAAGATCTGAGCCAGGATCGTTCGCTAAAACGGTCATAACAGATTGCCGCAGACCCGATTCCCTTAGGCCCTCTCTCTAATTGATAGTCTGTGATGTACTGAACAGCATTCTCTGCGAGTCCCTCATAATATGGAAAAGTCGTTAAGAATAGATGATCAAAATCATTTTTTTGTTTTCGCGCTGACACTTCGGCATATGTGTTATGCATTTCATCAACACGGTTCATCCATAAAAGGGGCCATTGCCCATAAGCAACCTCCTGAACCGGGTAATATTGTTCGAGACCTTTACCACGTTTATGAAATTCTGCCAGTTCCATTCCTAACGAAACATTTCGCTGTTCTTCTTTCTTATGAGACTTTTTGAAGATAATGACGGATTCTCCATCCACATATGCACTAGGCATGTTTGTAATCGTTGGATGAAGTGCGGGCAAGCTGCTCTCTCCACGCTGCTGCAATAAATCACTGATGAATATCATTTCCTGCAATTTCTCATATGTCATCTGCTGCTGAGGAATAACAATATACTGGTCTCCCTTGCAGGTAAATGTCCGGTACCCGGATTCCGATCGTCTGTCTTCACAAACCAGTTGATAATGATGAAAAATATCTCTTTCAAACAAAGGCGATCCCCCCACCTATCAGCTTTCCAGCGGCTGCAAGATCATTAACATCCGCATATATGGATACATCATTGTATGCCCATATAGGCGAAGTGGTTAGCTTTTTTTGATAAATTCATAACTTTATCATGAAAACATATACTATACAAAGCTAAGGAGACTATCAGAGAAAAGGAGTACAGGGATGCCAAACAAAAAAGTGGAAAATGTCGAAGAAACAGCACGCAAACTGCTGAACGAACGGGGCGTTACGGTAAACGATATAGCTGAACTCGTTTATTTTCTCCAAGTCCCCTACCACCCTGATTTAAAAATGGACGTATGCAGAGAAAATGTTGAAAGAGTGATTGCAAAGCGTGAAGTTCAAAATGCTATATTAACTGGCATCGGACTTGATGTGTTAGCTGAAGAAAAGAAATTAGAACAGCCGCTTCAAGAAATATTGGCTAGAGACGAGAGCCTCTACGGTATTGATGAGATCATTGCACTTTCTATTGTAAATATATATGGTTCGATCGGATTTACGAACTACGGGTTCATCGACAAACAAAAACCAGGTATTTTAGAAAAATTAAATGATAAATCTACTGGCAAAGTTCACACGTTTTTAGATGATATAGTTGGTGCAATCGCAGCAGCGGCATCCAGCCGTCTCGCACATAGAGCTGCAAACACAGAATAATAAAAAGGCTTAAGAACAAGAGAGAAACTCTTTTGCCCTTAAGCCTTTTTTATTTTGACTTACTTTTAAAAGTAGTTGATTTCCACTCCAGGCTGCTCGCTTTCCACGGGGCGTGCGGTGAGCCTCCTGACGCTTTGCGCCACTAGGAGTCTCCACCTGACCGCTTCAGTGAAGTATTCTTGCTCCTGCGTCTACAAGTAAATGCTACCGACGTGAGCTTCCTCGTCGCATGCCATGCGAGAAGCTTCTCAGGTGGTAGGCACGCACCTTGCGCTCCAATCAACTTGCAAATGATGAAAATAGAAAAAGCTAAATCAATAATCCTTTTGAAAAGAGCTTTTAATTAATATCCCACTCATCTAAACCATCAACAGTGTACGTTGGATGGACATCGATATCTTCGAGATGTTTTTTTGTGGTTACCCCTGTATGAACGAGAAGGGTGTCAAGACCTGTTCGAATTCCTGCTAAAATATCGGTTTGGTAGTTATCTCCGATCATCAGCGTTTCTTCTTTTTTAGTTCCCAATTGTTCAAGTGCCATCTCCATGATGATCGGCTCAGGTTTTCCGATAAAAATAGGCTCCGTCTGCGTTGAAACCGTGATAACAGAAGTCAGTGATCCATTACCAGGCAGAAGTCCTCTTTCTGTAGGAAGCGCAATATCTCCGTTTGTTGATATGAATGTAGCCCCGTTTCTAACCGCAAGACATGCTTTAGCCAGTTTTTCATACGTAATAGAGCGGTCGATCCCAATAACAACATAGTCTGGGTTTTCATCCACTAGCGTTAAGCCCTTTTCCGTAAGAGCTTCTCTAATACCGTCCTCACCGATACAGTAAACCGTCGCACCTTCTTTTAGATTAGATATGTAGCTGGCTGTTGCCATGCTCGTTGTAAAAACATGATCAGAGGAAGCTGGTATGTCAAAACCTTTTAATACTTCCGCAACCTGTTTCTTGGTTTTTGATGAGTTATTCGTAACAAATAAATATGGCAGGTTAAGCTCGTTCAGCTTCTTAACAAATTCAACTGCTTCATGGATTCTTTCTGTTCCTCTGTACATCGTGCCATCTAAATCGATCAAAAATCCTTTATATGCTTTCATTTATTTCTCTCCTTCGTGTACATATATCATTCTGCCCATCGCCAAAAAAAAACACACCTGAAGCAGGTTATACTTCAGATGCAGCACTCTTTTCTTTAATGACATAACAGCAATAATCGCCGCCTTTTGCCATGCATGTCTTCCGTTCAATGTCATCTGTATGGAGCATTCGTTTAAACAAAGACAGTTCACATGAACAGGCTTGCTGATATTCATTGGCTACCATAGCGATCGGACAATTATATTCAGTCAGCACATAAGTACCGGGATCTTCACCTTTTTGCCAATCCACCATATAACCTGCTTCGTTTTGAATGTTAGCTAGTTCATTCACTTTTTGCTCAAACTGAGTCAGGCTGTTCATACGATCCTTATATTTATCCTGAAGCCGGTTCTCACGTCTTTTAAACAAGCCATCGACCGTTTCAGTTCCATTCAAATCTTCAATATCTTTTAAAAACTCAACAGTCAATCCGGAATAGTTTCTCGGGAATTGTTCATCACCACTTGCGGTCAAATGATAAAAATGGATTGGTCTTCCCATGGCTTGACGCACAAGCGTTGTTTCAATAACGTGATCTCTCTCCAATGTATTGAGGTGCCGTCTAACAGCCATTTCTGTAATACCAAGAGATTTAGCCATTTCCGTAACGGTCATCCGTTTATTTCTTTTTAAAAGATAGATGATCTCATCACGTGTTGAGGTGTGAATCTTCAAAGTCATCACCATCCTTTTTTACCATTTTACCGTAAACAGAAGAAAACGTACATTTTTAAATAAAAATGTTTAAAAACTATGTTGTCTCATTTTATTCCGGTAAAAATGCAGAGACAGGCCCTAACTCTTCTTCTAAATAACGCTTAACATGAGTTGGGAAAGCTGAAAGTTCCGGTATATATCTTTTTATCGTTTTGTATGTTTGTTCAACATCTGCTTGCGGATAATCTTGAACGAGCGATTTACGCAGGTTCACAACATTTTTTAATGATACCGCTTCTTCATTAGGCAATACTTTCTCATCAATAAGAATATCCAGGATGTCTTCAAAGCTCCCTGGATCACGCATAATAAAACCATCGATGATCATATTTCCAACGTCCATCATGGATTCAATAAGCATATGGCCAATTCGTTCTACAGCAAGAACTTCGACACGATTCTCTGGAAAAGGCATTGTTTCAAATGTTGAGATTAATTCGTTCATATACACTAAATGCTCGTTGATTTTCTTGCGGTCAACAAAATACATAGTCATCACCTTTTGTAAGTTTCTCAAGTAAAGTGTAACATAAAAGAAGAGAATTCATTTATTCTAAGAATGAAAATTATCGCTAAAGAAATTTGAGGAGGATTCATACATGTCAGATGAAAGATTTTTCTTGTATGACGATACAGAAAAAACGGAAACCCGCTTTGTAAGCTTTATGGGAAAAAATACACGATTTGATCTAGCTATTACTAAAACAAGCCGTCATTACGGGAAATCACTTGTGCTGAATATGCTCGGCAGTCATTTTGCCATTATTGGACAAGATGATTTAGAAGAAGAAGGCTATCTGGAGCATGCTTTTAACTTAACGGAAGAGGATGCTATGGAGCTGCGTGAATTTTTAGCGGAGGTTATTTAAAGTTTTTTTGGGGAAGCTTTGTTGCTCTTGAAGCGGTTGATTTCCGTTACAGGTTGCTCGCTTTCCGGGGGGCGTGCGGTGAGCCACCTCGTGCTTTGCACTACGGTGTCTCACCTGTCACGCTGCTCCCCCAGGAGTCTCGCACCTTTCACTCCAATCAACTTTTCAAAGAAGTTCTTGAAAAATTAACTAAAAAGCGACAATCAAAATGTACCAAGCAAAAATCATCTTCTATGGGACAAACTTTAGTTAAGGATAGAATCTTATCCTAAACTGGCCCCGAGAGGATGGTTTTTTTGTTCGAAAAAGAAAAAGAGCAGTATACTGATTTTTCGAATGTAGAGACCGGTCGCAACTATGTGCTTCCTGAAGACCTGCCTGAAGGTCCGTATGGTTCCCCTATAAAAAGGGCTTTAGGCAAATCAACTCCTTGGAGAGAAGAGCAGCGTTACTACAGTGCCTTTAACTACGAAAATAAATCCTTGCACGAGGGGCTTGAAAGGCATGATCCTGGGGCACATCCAACCCATGATGACCCAGAGTATCATTCCGAACAGCCTTACGATGATTCTCGCGGCTCATAAGCATAGAAAAACCCCTGATTCTCAGGGGTTTACTTTTTTTAACACAAAATACGGACATCCGAAATTGCAATATTCATAAATGTATTCTGGCAATGTACTGATTTTCGTATCGAATGTAGCCTTTTCGTGATTATCTTCAAAAAATCCACGCAAACGAAGTTGTTCGTAACCGAGGTCACCAACAATATAATCGTATTTATGTAAAATTTCACTGTAGCGCGCTTTAAATTGTTCCTCATTAAAGGCTTCCCGTACATCTTCAATCACTTCATAGGAATAATTACCAACTGTAATCAAAAATGCTTCACCTCATTTCCTGATACTTATTTTACCATGCTTCGCCCATTAACAGCCAACAATTTCTTTGTAAAGTATTTGCGTTTAAGGTCATTCTAAAGAATAAGGAGGTGAAAACACCTGTGAAAAAATTAGGAATGTTTTTATGCTTGATCATCGTTCTCTCTGGGTGCGGCGGTGACGATCAAAAGAAAATGGGCCAGGAATATAAATTTTCAAGAACGAATGTTAAAGATGAAAATCGGATTGGCAACAACAAGAATTACGGGGATTTTGGATATATGCGCCATATGTCTGGGGACAAAGTAAAAAAAGGAAATGCTGTACCTTACTTAAACCGTCAAAAGCTTGCAGATATGATTTCAGACATGGTTCTTCAGCTTCCCGACATTAAAGATGTAGGGACCCTAGTGACGGATGAAGAAGTATTGATCGGATATAAGACGACGAACAAAGACAGAGTTGCTGCAGCCGACCAGGTTAAAATGACTGGATTCTCTGTTGTTCCAAGATATTATCACGTATATGTGAGTGATGAAAAAGGCATGATTAATAAAATTGAACAGTATCAAGCTTTAAATAACGATACAGAAGACATTGAAGGAATCATCGACCGCCTGATTCAGGAAATGAAGAAATCTCCACAGGGTAAGAAATGGAACTACGGAGAAAATGAAAATGGAGAAATGAATGGTGAAACAAATCCAATGCGCGGTGAACTGGAAGGAAAATAAAAACCAGAAGCAGATTTTTGCTTCTGGTCTTTTTCTGTTTGTATTAGATGTTTTGAGCTGCGGCATTTACCTGTTCATCCGCGTGATAAGAAGAACGCACGAGCGGACCGGATTCACAATGTTTGAATCCTTTGCTGAAGGCTATATCACGAAGCTCTTTAAACTCTTCAGGTGTATAATACTTTTGTACTTTTAAATGTTTTTTTGTTGGTTGTAAATATTGACCGATCGTCATAATATCTACGTTATTTGCACGCAGATCATCCATTGTTTCGATGATCTCTTCCCATGTTTCACCAAGTCCGATCATAAGACTTGATTTAGTCGGAATGTTTGCATTCATTTCTTTTGCACGGCGTAAGAATTCCATTGTTCGATCATAAGTAGCACGTGCACGAACTCTTGGAGAAAGTCGTCTTACGGTTTCAATGTTGTGGTTCATAATATCAGGTTTTGCATCCATCAACGTTTTCAGTGCGTCAATGTCACCAAGCATATCAGATGGTAATACTTCGATCGAACAGAACGGATTACGCGCGCGTACTGCACGAACTGTTTCTGCAAAGACATGTGCTCCGCCGTCTTTTAGATCATCACGGGCAACAGCCGTTATAACGACGTGTTTTAATCCCATTTGTTCTACTGACTCAGCAACGCGTTCTGGTTCTTGAAGATCCAATTCTGTAGGCAAGCCTGTTTTTACGGCACAGAAACGACAAGCTCGGGTACAGATGTCTCCTAAGATCATGAATGTTGCTGTTTTACGGACAGCCCAGCACTCATGAATGTTCGGACATTTCGCTTCCTCACAAACGGTATGTAGCTTCTTTTCTCGCATCATTTTCTTTAATTCTTTATAATTTTCGTTTGTGTTTAACTTTATTTTCAACCATTCCGGTTTACGTACATATTCTTCTTTCTTTGCCATCATCATCACCCCAAATTTTCTTGGTCTGAAAGTCACTTTTTTGTTTGAATTTAAACATTATTCCCATCAATACTCTACCATACGACAGCCAAAACTCCAAACATGAGTTTTTTTCCAACATTTTTCCTTCATGTTTTTTTGTAAGTTCAACAAACTAATGGTAAATGAAAGAAAGGAGTGGTTTGGGACGTATGAGGAAATTCACAGTCCTGTTCCTCACTCTGGCAGCCCTTCTAATGACCTTTCTTCCCGAAAGAAGCAGCGAGGCAGCCGAGCGATTTACAAAAGAAGATGTTGACAGGCTTAGCCTCTATAAAAAGATGGAGTCAGTCACACTTATTCCATGGCATTATTTTGCCGGTGTCGATCAGTATGAAAGAAGCGTCCGAAAAGCGAGACGAGACCTTCCGGCAAGAAAAGGGCTGGTAGGCATATACTTTTCCCCCATTCAGTGGTCAGGACCAATCAATCCAAAAATGGATGATACAAATCCTGAGCGAATTGCCATGTTTGGCGGAATAGGAAAAGATGGAAATAACGATGGAATTGCTGATCGAAACAACGATGAGGACATTCTCTTTACATTCGCTGATATTATACAAAAACATGGTCATGATATCGAAAATTTCAGAATCGGGCTTTGGAGTTATTATCAAAGAGACAAAGCCGTTGAAATTATTATGGAAAACGCAAAGATCTATGAGACATATGGTACTGTTTCTTTAGATAAACATAGCTTTATTGTGCCGTTAAGATCCAACTACAGCTATCGAAGCACTTGGGGTGACCGCCGTGGTTTTGGCGGACTTCGTATCCATGAAGGTACGGATATTTTTGCTGATTATGGTGTTCCAGTAAAAGCAGTCTCATACGGCGTTGTAGAAGTTAAAGGATGGAACCGCTTCGGCGGATGGAGAATTGGGGTTCGTGATATTAATAACGTGTATCATTATTACGCTCACTTAGGGAGTTTTAATAAAAGCATTGAAAAAGGCTCCATTGTAGAACCTGGTACAGTGCTTGGGTATGTAGGCAGTACGGGGTACGGTCCTCCTGGAACGTCCGGAAAGTTTCCTCCGCATCTTCATTTTGGTATGTACCGTGATAACGGCATAACCGAGTGGGCATTTGATCCATATCCTTATTTAAAAGCATGGGAACGTCAGGAAAGAATAAGTAGCAAGAGAAGATAAAAAGAAGCTGGAGCAGCTTCTTTTTTTGTTCAGGTGTATATGTATTCCGTATGGCGATCATAAATCTCGAGCTGTGCTATGATCTTAAAATGCAAAAAGCTGATTCCTCATACGAGAAATCAGCTTTCTTCTTATTTTTTTCTAGAAACTCGTACCACGTTTGCTATACTAGCCAGCAAGCCACCCCAAAGGATCACCATGCCGATAACCATCATTGCAATTGCACTGCCTGTCATATCAGCTGACCTCCCTTTTCTCTTGTACAGCATTTGTTTTCCATTTTACTAAGCTTAACAGGAATCCAAGGACGATAACGCCAACCGCAACTGCTAAACCATAAGTTACGACTAATCCAGTAGGATATCCGCCATAGTTTTCAGCAATGTTTTGTTTGATGTTATCAAACATCATGTAGCCAAGAAGGATCGGTGTAATAACACCAAGGCAAACTTTCCACCACATGCCAGTTCTCAGATCAGAAATACCGTTCGCATGGTCTTGCAGCCCCTTAAGCTGTTTGAAGAACCAAGCAACAAGAACGACTTCCGCAAGACCTGCTAATGTGATACCGAAATTGTTGATGAAGTAGTCTGTGATGTCGAGCATGTACAATCCGCCTTTTGTAGCGAAAAGCAATGAGATAACAGAAGCTACACCACCACCCATAAGAACAGCTTTTGTTCTGGAAATTCCAAACTTATCTTGTAATGCTGCAACATACGTTTCAACGATTGAGATTAACGATGTCATACCTGCAAATACAAGAGTTAAGAAGAACATTGTACCAAAGAAGGCATTACCGCCCGGGAACTCATTAATGATCGCAGGGAATACTTCGAATGCTAGTCCGATTCCGCCTTTTACAACGTCTGCAACTGGTAATCCTTGCTGCATAGCCATAAATCCTAATGCAGCGAAAACTCCGATACCTGCAAGTAGTTCAAAACCTGAGTTTGCAAAACCAGTTATGAAAGCATTGTTATTAATATCAGATTTCTTAGGCAGATAGCTTGAATACGTAACCATGATTGCAAATGCAATGGATAATGAGAAGAAAATTTGACCGTAAGCAGCTACCCAAACCTTACCGTTATTGATCATACTCCAGTCAGGTGAAAAGAAAGTGTTCAATCCTTGAGCAGCTCCATCAAGTGTTACTGCACGGATAACAATAAGTAAGAACATAATAACTAAAGCAGGAATAAAGATTTTATTGAACCTTTCAATACCTTTAGAAACACCTTTATAAAGTACTAATAATGTAACAACCCAAACAATCAGAAGCGCGATCACTACTCCTGGCACCAAACCGCCGATATCACCAGGCTTTGCACTAAGTTTAATTACCTCTCCGTAGAAAAAGTCAGATGGCTTTTCTCCCCAAGATAGGTTTAACCCATAAATGGAGTATTTTAAAGCCCATGCGATAATAACAGCATAATAGGTAGAGATGACAAACGCTACAAAAACTTGCCACCATCCAAGCCATTCCGCATTCTTGTGAAGACGGAAGTAAGATAGCGGTGCCGATCCTCTATACTTATGCCCTAGTGTAAACTCCAGGATCAATAAGGGAATACCTGCCGTTAATAGTGCTACTAAGTAAGGGATAAAGAATGCTCCTCCACCGTTTTCATAAGCAACAGCTGGAAATCTCCAGATGTTACCCAATCCGATCGCAGAACCAACCGCTGCTAAAATAAAACCATAGCGGCTTCCCCATTGTTGCCGATCTTCCATCGTTGTTTCCCCCTTTTTGATAAAGTCAAAAATTTTACAATTGTTACTTTTTTCTGACTATTCTGGGTTTAGTATATTACAATTAAACGAACCCTGTCAAAATGTTTTTAGTAATTTTGTCGTAATATAGCGAAACAAGTCGTATAAATATAAGAAAAAGTGCCCGGTTTAAAACCGGGCACTTCCATTTTAAGCTTTAATTGTATTCTCATTAACATGATTTTTGCCAAACCATTTCTTTAGTAGGACTATTGCAACAACAAATACCGCTGCTGAAACGAATAATCCCATCCATACACTCTCAGTCAAACCAAGAGCTAAATAACCTATAGCAGAAATTCCTGCAGCCACCAAGCTATAAGGAAGCTGCGTCATAACGTGATCAATATGATGGCTTCCCGCTCCCGTTGATGAAAGAATCGTTGTATCTGAAATCGGTGAACAATGGTCTCCAAATACTGATCCAGCAAGTACTGCTGCTAATACAGGCAGCATAAGTTCAACATTTGTAGAAGCTGCAATTTCTGCAGCAATAGGAAGCATTACACCGAACGTTCCCCATGACGTACCTGTCGCAAAAGCCATAAGACCGGAAAGTACAAATAAGACTAACGGCAGATAAGCCAGGTTCATGTGCTGATCAACTAATCCAGCCAAGTATTTACCTGTTCCAAGGCTATCAATAATGGAGATGATCGTCCATGCGAAAAGCAAGATTGTGACAGCACCCATCATAGATTGTGCGCCTCTTCCCAATCCTCTTGCTAATCCTGAAGCGCCCATCTTTTTAGGAAGGAAGAATATAATCGCAGCCGCTAAACCGATCAATCCCCCATAAAGCAGTGACTTTGGTACATCTGTATTCTCAAAAATGGATAGGAGAGTAACCTTGGTAGGTTCTTCTAGACCCTTTACATTTTCAATCCCTGTGTAGAACATGAAACCAACTGTTGCTGCGATCAAAAGTACGATTGGCCACACGAGGTCACCAACTTTTCCTTTATCGCTCTCTTCCAGTTTAATCCCTTCACCAATCGCTCCTTTTTTCTCTGGATCAATGACTTCTCCAGTAGCTAGAGCACGCTGCTCATGCTGTTTCATCGGACCGAAATCCAATTGAAAATAAGCAACAGCAAATACTAAAATTAGTGCAAAAACTGCATAAAAATTCATTGGGATCATTTGAATAAAAGCACTGAATGCTGAAATATTTGTGATCTCATGAGTTGCTAAAATCGTTCCAATAATACCGATGATATATGCACCCCAGCTTGAAACTGGAGAGATAACACAGACTGGTGCAGCCGTTGAATCCAGGTAATAAGCAAGCTTAGCACGTGAAATTCTGTGGCGATCAGTAATAGGTCTGCTTACATTTCCGACAGCCAATGAGTTGAAATAGTCATCGATGAAAATGACTAGTCCAAAAACTACTGTCAGTAGCTGAGCCCCTCTTCTTGTTTTGACTCTTGAAATGGCCCATTCTCCAAACGCACGGCTCCCGCCAGCCATGGAGATAATGCTTGTCATCATTCCTAAAATCAATAGGAACAATAAAATATAGACGTTCCATTCGTTGAGGGCTCCGTCTGAAATAAAATGCCCTTTAACAATCGTTCCAATCTCTTTCAATGTTGCTCCAATATTAAAGTCATGAAGCAGTAATGCACCTGCCACAATCCCCGCCCCAAGCGAGATCAGTACTTGCCTAGTTAAAATAACCATTAGTATGGCTAACACTGGCGGTATTAATGAATAAATCGAATTCTCAAATTCCATAATGTTCCTCCTTCTTGTATTTAGCCATCCATTTGAGGAGTTTATACAGGACGCTGAGGAAAAAAAGACAAAATAAAAAGCGATTAATAGACAAGGAAATAACCTGCTATCAATCACTTAAGTAATTTATGGTTTTCCTCATCGATCAGTAGTCCTCCACTGCGAAGTTACCCTCGCAGTGACAGTTTTACACTTATTTAGTGTAAACCCAGCAAAAAAAATCAGACCGTTTCTTTTTGCTTCGGCGGAAGTTCCTTTCCTTTTTCTTCACAGACGTCACTCTCTGAAAAAGTAATCTTAAAATCCGCTCCTCTACCCCATCGGTGATAGGCTTAAAGACATATAAAATTTAAAATTCACTTATCATTATAACAAAGTTCACTTATTGGTCAACCCTAATAGGAGTTGTTAATTTTAGGAAACTTTTATTCAGCTGATTCTTCTGCAACTTCCTCTGCAGCACTTTCCTCTACTGCCTCAGCATTATCTTCCTTCTTTTTTTTAGCGTCTTCTTTATCTTTTATCTCAGGATCGATCGGAAGTGCAGGCTGAATCGGATCTCCTGATTGATTATAGTAAATCGGTACCTCTCCAGGAATAAACTGCGCCATGATCTGAATCGGTCTCGTAACTGTAGCTGTTTCAGTAGCAAATGGAATAACGACCTTCGCCTTAACCGTGACAATGATATTAATCGAAATCCACGTATTATTGATGCCCACTGTTTCAATTTTCTCTTCAATGTCTGTGTTTACATCACCAACGATCGTAAATTTAATCGGAATCTTAGGACCCAGGTTAGCAAGCAGAGAGTTTTCAGTGGCTTGCCCTAATGGTATTTCCATGATTACTCCTGGTTCATTAGAATGACTGGTCTTTAGATTAAGATTATCTGATGCGGCAATGCTCTCTGGGATACGTCCTTTTTCTATTTCCTTTAAAAACTCTTGTACCACAATAGCAGATTTGTTTTGGACGTTATTTACGATTTTTTGGTTTACTCCCGCATAAACAATGTTCCCATCTTTGTCTTCTTTAGAGATTAGAATATCCTGCATATCAATAGAATCAAACAATTTATTAATAATGGCTTCATTAATCGCCAAGGATGCGATCTCTTCAGTTTTTCGTTGAGCAACATGCATTAAGGTAGGCTCAATTCCCCGATCCACCAGCCACAATCCTTGGAGTGTGATAAAAACAAAGAGAGTGAATGAAATAAGCACAACATATCGAAACGGAAGCGGCCCTTTTCGAAGTCTCATTTTTTTTCGTTTCAACAAAAGGTAACCCCCCTTTCCTACAATGTATGCAGACAAGAGGGGGGCTCATTCGATATTTAAGCGTTAATTTTTTCGTATACTACAAAATCGTGCGGATATTTATTTTTCTCATCTACAATACCAGTTGTTCGCGAGACTTCATTCCACTCATCATCGTTGAGCTCTGGAAAAAAAGTATCCGCATCAAACGTATGATGGATCTCAGTAATATATAAGCGGTCTGCAACAGGAAGAAACTGCTTGAAGATCTCTGAACCGCCTATTACACATATTTCTTCAGCATTCATCTTAAGAACTTCATCTACAGAATGAACAATCGTTGTCCCTTCTGCCACGTAACTTTGATCTCGGGTTACAACGATATTTTCTCGTCCTGGCAGCGGCTTGCCGATCGATTCATATGTTTTTCTGCCCATTACGATTGGTTTTCCCATTGTTGTTTTCTTGAAGTGCTTCAAATCATTCGGAAGATACCAAGGGAGGTCATTATCTTTTCCGATGGCAAGCTTTTCATCCATCGCAACGACAAAAGAAATCATACACTCACCTCACCTTTAATATGAGGATGCGCTTCATAATCTAAAAGTTCGAAATCATCAAAGGTAAAATCAAAGATATTGGTGATAGCTGGGTTAATTTTCATTTTAGGCAATGGCTTAGGCTCGCGTGTCAGCTGCAGCTCAACCTGCTCAACGTGGTTCAGGTAGATATGAGCATCGCCTACTGTATGAACGAATTCTCCAGGCTTTAAACCTGTCACCTGAGCAACCATCATTGTTAGTAACGCATATGAAGCAATGTTAAACGGAACACCCAGGAAGCTGTCAGCAGAGCGCTGATATAACTGACATGAAAGTTTCCCGTCTGCTACATAAAACTGAAACAGCAGATGACATGGCGGCAAAGCCATATTCGGCACATCTGCAGGATTCCATGCCGATACAATCAATCTTCTTGAATCAGGGTTGTTTTTTATGTCTTCAATAACGTTTGAGATCTGATCGATTGTATCCCCGTTCGGAGCTGACCATGAACGCCACTGATGGCCATAAACGGGCCCTAGATTCCCTTCTTCATCAGCCCATTCATCCCAGATTCGAACTTTGTTTTCTTTTAGATAGGCGATATTAGTATCACCTTTCAAGAACCATAAAAGTTCATGGATGATTGATTTTAAATGAAGCTTTTTTGTTGTTACAAGAGGAAAACCTTCCTCTAAATCGAACCTCATTTGACGGCCAAATACAGAGACCGTTCCAGTGCCTGTCCGATCTTCTTTTTTCGTACCATTATGTAAAATATCTTGAAGAAAATCCAAGTATTGTTTCATCTTTATCGCCTCCTATTTTTCTTGCTATTGAAAGATGTTGATTTCCGCTCCAGGTGCTCGCTTTCCGCGGGGCGTGCGGTGAGCCTCCTGCCGCTTTGCGCCGTTAGGAGTCTCACCTGACCGCTCGTCCCGCAGGAGTCTCGCACCTTCCGCTCCAATCAACTTGTCAACGAAGATTTTTCTAAAAATGTCCGTAGCAATAATCTTTTAGAAAAAGCCATTTCCTATTATCGTATCACAGACGGCAGTCCTGTCCAATCTTCTGATGAAATATCTTTTTTGTTCATTATTTCGCCTTAAAATTAGCATCAATACCTAACACTTTTTCCTTTTTTACACATAAAAATATAAGGAGAAAGGAGTGGAAGCATGTTAGAGATGAACCCGATTTTGATAGAAGGACATCCATTTACCGCTGTCACCCTTCGTTTGCCAAAAACAAATTTTATGGCTGTTTTTAACGAGAATGGATATATTATGTGCGGAGCTTTAGATGTAGCCTTATTGAACGAAAAGTTAGCAGACCGTAAAATTATTGCTGGGCGTGCTGTAGGAGTAAGAACAATTGAACAGCTGCTGGATGCACCTTTAGAATCTATTACACTTGAAGCTAGGGAAAAAGGTATTGAGGTTGGTATGCAAGGGAGAAAAGCACTTTTAAAGATGCTTTAATGATAAAAAACTGCGCAGTATCGCGCAGTTTTCTTTATGTTTTAAAACGGTCTCTGGTGACTTTTAAAGAGATCAAATTGATACATAACACCAGTGTCAGAAATTGAATCCGTTCAGAGTTGTTGGTAAATATGTAGATAAATAGCAAATAAACGCCACTGACGATAAAGGCAATCTGTAAGTAGTACATCATCTGAATCAATTTTTTGAAATCCAAGGTGATCCCCACTTTCTTCATCCAGCTCACGTTATTTAATTCACCCTAATAGTATATCAGGCAATCTCATAAAATGAATCAATTATTACTTTTTGAAATTAATTTGTAATATAAGGAAATCAATACTAAAATAAATCAAGCTGGCGCGGTGCCAGAAAATCGTATTGAATATCTAATAGGTCGATCATTTCCTTTGCGTTATCTGCTGCATCTCCGCCTGAATTGTTATTAAACAAGATTGTAAGGCTCTTAGTCTCGGAAGCTAACGTCTGAATACGCTCTTTCCACTCCAGCAGTTCTGTTTTGTTATAACGGTATAGATAGCGTACTTCTCGCCAATTTGGCTGCCCTGAGTTGTTCCATCCATACACATTTCTTCCGTGAAGACGGATCAGTGTTTTATCTGAAGTGGTATGCATGACGATCGGTATAGACCCGATTCCAGCCTGAGGTTCATCGCAAACCGTGTGAATCCATCCTTCCTCGTCTATGAACCGGAGTGTTTTCTCCTTCATCTCTTCACTAAACCATGTCTGATTCCGAAACTCTAAGGCTACTGGAATATCACCCATCATCTCTTTTGCAAATCGAAGGACCTGAACGTTCTCTTTTTTACAGTCAAACCATGGTGGATACTGAAAAAGAACCATCTCCAGTTTTCCTGAAGTAATCACCGGCTCGACCGATTGTATGAACGCTTCAAACATTTGTTTAACAGAATCAAAGGGCAGTTTCCCTCTTGAATGGCCGGTCATTCCTTGGTATGCCTTAACCACAAAAGAGAAGTCTTTTGGAGTAGCAGCAACCCACTTTTCATAGTTTTTCACAGGCTGAACCGCATAAAAAGAAGAATCCACTTCAACAATGGGAAAATGACCGCTGTAGACCGCCAGTTTATCTCTTGCAGGAGTACCATCCGGATACAGAGAATCATGATCTCCCCATCCTGTTACACCTATTTTAATCATTCTTTTAACTCACCTGCCTGTAAGTTTTTACGTTTTATTTAATCCCTTTTCTTGAACAAATTCTTTCATATAAGCTCGTTTCGGAGACGACATGGAAGTGGTGATTTGTGTCACCCAACCTTCTGTGCGTTTGCCGCCAGTGCGTTTCGTATAATATTCAGCTGTTTCTTTTTCATATTGCTCTAAAAGGTTTTTTGTTTCCTCATTCTTCTTATACCCGTTTTTATGAAAAACAGCCGGAATAGGCAAACGAGGTTTCTTACCTGGCTCAGCATCTGGATATCCTATTGCCATACCAAACAGGGGCAATACATGTTCCGGGCAATCGAGCAGTTCGGAGACTTCTTTAAGATTGTTTCGAATTCCACCGATGTACACGATTCCCAGTCCAAGGGATTCAGCGGCAACCGCTACATTTTGTGCGGCAAGAGATGCATCTACCGTACCAACAATGAAAGCCTCGGTTGATTGAATGGTGTCACCAATATTCTTGTCCTGCATTTCAGCAGCCACTTTATGGCGATTATAATCGATACAAAAAACAAAGAAATAGCCGTTGTCAGCAACATAAGACTGATTGCCTGCAAGTTCAGCCAATTTTTGCTTCTTCTCCTGATCTTCAATCCCAATGATGGTGCATACCTGCTGATAGCTAGAGGTTGAGGCAGCCTGTGCACATTCTACAAGTGTCGTGATCGTTTCTTCACTGATCGGTTTGTCTTTGAATTTACGAATGGATTTGTGAGCTAATATGGTCTCTATCACTTCATTCATGTTGTAGACTCCTTTTTCAATAGTGATTATTGATTGCATTATATACTTTTTTAAAGCCAAAAAGCGAACCCAAGGAATTGGATTCGCATAGAAATCACATATAGAATTCAAAATTTTTTTCAGGAACTGCTTAACATTCGTTTGTCTAGATGTTCAAGCACTAATGGCCAGGCATCTTCGTGCTTGTCTCTCGTATCTCCAGTTAAAAATCCTGAATGCGTAAGGCGGATTCTTGTTCCACTCTGAGCCGCTTCCATTTCAACGGTCACAACCGTTTCAGCACCCTCTGTTCCACCAGAACCTGTTACCCATGTTATTTCAACGAGTCTGTCTTGTTCTAGCCTTAGAAAACGTCCGTAATGAGGGTGACGCTGTTCTTCAAAAATTGTTTCAAAGTAAAATGGTGTATTAACTTCTCCATACATTAATAAAGTCCCAGGAGAAGCAAACCATAGATCAAACTCCTTCGTCCAAGCGCTGAATAGTACATCAGGGCTTGCATGCATTTGACGTTCTACCGTTAAGCTAAACGGTCTATTCGACAGATCTGGCGTGGAAATGGGTTTCATAGGGTCTCCTCCAAATTAATAAAAATCGCTTTCCAAATTATATCATATATGGATACGGCATCTTTTCCTGATAAAGATAATCTGGAAGGAAATTTTATACAAGTTCCTTAAGATTCTAGTTAGCCTGACTTTTGGTCGCCCATGCCCCTTGAAAGATCCACTTAACCACTAAAATTAAAGAAGTTTTATAAAAAGAGTGAATTCCAGTAGGTGAAAGGTAAACCTAAACAAAATCAGTACATTACATATTTGTACATAAAAAGACCTTGGTACTTTTTGCACCAAGGTCCTCCTTGTATTAACCGATAGAACCTTCCATCTCGAACTTGATCAGGCGGTTCATTTCTACTGCATATTCCATTGGAAGCTCTTTTGTAAATGGCTCGATGAAGCCCATTACGATCATTTCTGTTGCTTCCTGTTCAGAAACACCACGGCTCATGAGGTAGAATAACTGATCTTCAGAAACTTTAGATACAGTTGCTTCGTGCTCAAGCGTGATATTGTTGTTCAAGATCTCGTTATACGGAATTGTATCTGATGTGGATTGGTTATCCATGATAAGCGTGTCACACTTAATGTTGGATTTAGATCCGTCAGATTTACGTCCGAAGTGAGCAATACCACGGTATGTTACTTTACCGCCATGCTTAGAGATCGACTTCGAAACGATAGTAGAAGAACAATCTGGTGCAAGGTGCAATACTTTTGCTCCTGCATCCTGATGCTGTCCTTTACCAGCGATTGCGATAGATAGAATCGTACCTTTCGCACCGCGGCCTTTCATGATAACAGCCGGATATTTCATCGTTAGACGAGATCCGATGTTTCCATCTACCCATTCCATCGTCGCGTTTTCTTCAGCTACAGCACGTTTTGTAACAAGGTTGTAGATGTTGTTCGCCCAGTTTTGAATCGTCGTGTAACGGCAATAAGCGTTCTTTTTAACGATGATTTCAACAACCGCACTATGAAGTGAGTTAGTTGAATAAACTGGCGCCGTACAGCCTTCTACGTAGTGTACAGAGCTGTCTTCATCTGCAATGATCAGCGTACGTTCGAACTGACCCATGTTTTCAGAGTTAATTCGGAAATAAGCTTGAAGCGGAGTATCACATTTAACGCCTTTTGGTACGTAAATGAAAGATCCACCAGACCATACTGCAGAGTTTAGTGCTGAGAACTTATTATCAGATGGCGGAATGATCGTTCCGAAATGCTCACGGAAAATCTCTTCGTGCTCTTTTAAAGCCGTATCTGTATCTGTGAAAAGAATACCTAGATCAGAAAGGTCTTCCTTCATGTTGTGATAAACAACTTCAGATTCATATTGTGCAGATACACCTGCAAGGTATTTTTGTTCAGCTTCTGGAATTCCAAGCTTGTCAAAAGTAGCCTTGATTTCAGCAGGTACTTCATCCCAAGATTTCTCGGATTTTTCAGATGGCTTAACATAGTACGTAATATCATCAAAGTTTAAGTCCTTCATGTCTCCGCCCCATTGTGGCATAGGCATTTTGTAGAACTGCTCTAATGACTTCAAACGGAATTCAAGCATCCATTCAGGTTCACTCTTCATGCGTGAAATTTCTTCAACGATCTCTTTTGTTAAACCACGCTTCGATCTGAAAATGGATACGTCTTTATCTCTAAAACCATATTTATATTCGCCGATATCCGGCATCTTCTTAGCCATTGCAGAATCCCTCCTTACTGGATTGGCACTCTAATTCTCAATATCAAGAGAAACTTACTCTTCCTCTTGTTTTCCTACTCCCTGTTCCATCGCCTTCCATGCAAGTGTTGCACACTTAATGCGGGCAGGAAATTTTGAAACTCCTTGAAGAGCCTCGATGTCACCTAAATCATAGGATTCATCGTCATAGTCGTTCCCTAACATCATATCATAAAAGATCTTAGCAAGTTTTAAAGCATCTTCGACTGGAAGTCCTTTTACTGCTTGCGTCATCATTGATGCTGATGCGAGACTGATGGAACATCCTTCACCGTCAAATTTAGCTGACTCGATCTTTCCATCTTCTACTTTTAAAGTAAGCTGGATACGGTCGCCGCATGTCGGGTTATTCATATTAATGTTTAAGGCACCATCTTCCAAAATCCCTTTATTGCGGGGATTTTTGTAGTGGTCCATAATAACTTGCCGATAAAGCTGATCTAAATTAGAAGACATGACCGAAATACTCCTTTGCTGTTGTGAGTCCTTTTATGAAAGCATCGACATCATCTTCAGTGTTATACAGGTAGAAACTTGCACGAGCTGTTGCTGTCACATCAAGCCATTTCATGAGCGGCTGTGCACAATGGTGACCGGCACGTACAGCAATCCCTTCTGAATCAAGAACTGTAGCTACATCATGCGGATGCACATCGTCCAGGTTAAAGGTCACAAGTCCAGCGCGATGTTTAGGTCCAAAAATCGTAACTCCATCAAGTTCAGATAATCGTTCCATCGCATAGTCCGCAAGTTCATGCTCTAGTTTTAAAATGTTATCCAATCCGATGTCTTCGAGAAAATCGATTGCAGCACCTAACCCGATCGCGCCTGCGATAATAGGAGTGCCGCCTTCAAACTTCCAAGGAAGCTCTTTCCACGTGGATTCCTGCAAACCAACAAAATCGATCATCTCTCCGCCGAATTCCACAGGCTCCATTTTATTAAGAAGTGCTTTCTTCCCGTATAGTACACCAATGCCTGTTGGTCCGCACATTTTGTGAGCAGAGAAAGCAAAGAAATCACAGTCAAGATCTTGGACATCCACTTTCATATGCGGAGCACTCTGAGCACCGTCAACAACCATCACAGCACCGTTCCTATGCGCGATCGCTGCGATCTCTTTAATCGGATTGATTGTTCCCAATACGTTTGAAACCTGCATAACTGAGACAATTTTAGTATGCTCTGTTACCGTTTTTTCAACATCTTGGAGATCAATCGTCCCGTCAGGCTGTAGAGGAATGTATTTTAGTGTTGCTCCAGTCACTTTCGCAACTTGCTGCCAAGGAATGATGTTGCTGTGATGCTCCATCGGAGTGATCACAATCTCATCACCTTCTGAAAGGTTTGCCATTCCATAGCTTCTTGCTACTGTATTAATTGCTGTCGTTGTTCCGCGTGTAAAAATAATCTCTTGTGTAGATTTTGCACCGATAAAACGGCGAACCTTTTCACGTGCTCCTTCATATCCATCAGTTGCACGCGTTCCAAGCGTATGAACACCGCGGTGAACGTTAGAATTGTATTCTTTATAATACTTATCCAATGTTTCTATAACTTGTATCGGTTTCTGGGAAGTGGCCGCGCTGTCAAGGTAAACAAGAGGTTTGCCGTTAACTTCCTGATCGAGGATAGGAAACAGCTTTCTCCATTCCTTTGCACTCATGTTAGCGCACTTTCCTTTCAATAACCTCTACTAGACGATTTTTAACAGATTCTAAAGGCATTTGGCTAACAACCGGTGCCAAGAATCCATGAATGATAAGACGCTCTGCTTCCGCTTTCGAGATACCGCGGCTCATTAGATAGAACATTTGCAGCGGATCGATACGGCCAACAGATGCAGCATGACCTGCTGTAACGTCATCTTCATCAATTAAAAGAATCGGATTCGCATCTCCGCGTGCTTTTTCACTTAACATAAGAACACGTTCTGTCTGCTCACCATGAGATTTTGTAGCGCCGTGCTCAATTTTTGTAATACCGTTAAAAATAGAGCTTGCACTATCTTTCATTACCCCATGAGTCAGGATGTAACCTTCAGAATGTTTTCCGTGGTTAAAGATTTGAGCAACGAAGTTTTGCTTTTGGTCGCCGCGTCCGATCGTAACAGTTTTCGTATCCGTAAATGAGCCATCTCCAATAAGGTGAGTCGTGTTATCAGAAACGGTATTTCCGTCATTAAACTGACCGAGCGCCCACTCGATTCGAGCATCTTTTTCAGCACGGCCTCTGCGATTTACGTAAGTTGTCATTCCTTTTGCAAGGTTATCAACTGCTCCATAAACCACTTTCGCACCAGCGCCCGCATATACTTCAGAAACGATGTTTGCTACTGACTCTGCAGAATCGTTTGTAGAAAGATAATTTTCTACATACGTTACTGAGCTGTTGTCTTCTGCTGCGACGATTACGTGGTTGAAAATAGCTGCTTCATCATCCTGATAATAAACAGCTTGAATCGGTGCAGACAGTTCTACATTTTTAGGAACGTAAAGGAACGCACCGTTCAAAAATAATGATGCATGTATTGCTGTTAAACGGTTTTCATCCGTGGCAACTGCTTTCATGATATACTTTTTAACCAAGTCTTCATGTTCTTTTGCAGCTGTTAGGAGATCCGTGTAGATAACACCTTGTTCTTTAACTTCTTGCTCTAATGCGAAATAAACAGGTGTACCGTTATGGATAACAAGAACGTTTTTCGCATCTTCTTCTGAACCGATCAAAGCTTTAACGTCTTCAGGAAGTTCGTTGAAAGCTACTGCATTACCCGTTGCTTCATGTTTGAAATCTGTAAAGTTCCATTTATCAATCTTTGTTTTATCCGGTTTAGGCATTGGCAGATTCTGAGCCAATTCCAATGCTTGCAAACGAAGCTCCTGCAGCCAAGCGGGTTCCTGTCTGCTGCTTGAAAAACCGTTTACGTAGTCCTTATCAAATCTTAGGCTCGTATCAACTGACATGTATAGTCCCCCTTATTGCTTACGCTTCTTGACCGACAGTTTCGTCTTTAATACCTAACTCTTCTTTAATCCAGTCATAACCTTCAGCTTCAAGGCGCTGAGCGAGTTCAGGTCCTCCAGATTTCACAATACGGCCTTGCATCATTACGTGTACTTTGTCTGGTGTGATGTAGTTCAATAAACGCTGATAGTGAGTAATGATTAAGCATCCGAAATCAGGGCTGCGCATTTCATTAACACCTTTTGCTACTACTTTAAGAGCATCAATATCTAATCCAGAGTCGATTTCATCAAGGATTGCTAATTTCGGCTCAAGCATCATCATTTGAAGGATTTCGTTACGCTTCTTTTCTCCGCCAGAGAAACCTTCGTTTAAATAACGATGAGCGAACGCGTTGTCCATTTCAAGGTGATCCATTTTCTTATCTAGTTCACGAATAAACTTCATCAGTGAAATTTCGTCGCCTTCTTCACGCTTTGCGTTGATCGCAGAACGCAGGAAGTCAGCGTTCGTAATACCGCTTACTTCTGAAGGATATTGCATAGCTAGGAAAAGACCAGCTTTAGCACGCTCATCTACTTCCATTTCTAAAAGATCTTCACCATTAAAAGTGACTTTCCCTGAAGTTACTTCGTATTTTGGGTGACCCATTAACGCTGCAGAAAGTGTAGACTTACCTGTACCGTTAGGCCCCATGATCGCATGGATTTCTCCACCATTTATTTCGAGATCTAAACCTTTAATAATCTCTTTATCTTCAATCGATACACGAAGATCTTCAATCTTTAAATTAGGTGCTGACATAATACAACCTCCATTAAGAAATCATTCTTAAGATTTTTGAAATAGGGCATTAAATAGCCATTCTCAATTTATTCTCATTCTAATCTTATAACAAATGAAATGTATGTTCAAGGGAACGAGCCATGAACTTTATCATTGTGTTCATATAATTCCATGTTTAATTGCGAAATTCGAAAAAAGGCTAACTCATTAGGCGTTAATTCACCTTTTGAGTCAGCCTTTTGTTTTTAATCACTATCTTTACGGCGTATGATTTCTAGTGGCATCAGCCGCTACTTCTAAACCTTTTTTATATTCCTTTTCACGGTCTTTCTCAACATCTAACCGCTTCTCCAAATCCCTTTCATACTCTGCAAAACCGCAACCATGTGATTGGTGCATTGCTTTTTCCATTTCAGATGTATGCTTTACTTTTATGGGGTGGATAATGAATCAATCCTTTCGAGTTTAGATAATTATAGCTTATCAGCAGCTCTCCAGATCCACAACTTGCATATGATGCAGTGCTAAGTTTTGTGAAAGGGTAATACGTGCTTTCAATGAAAGAAGATGATATCCCTTTAGAATCCTGCTGAATCCGCTACATTACTTCCATTACCTTTTTAGACACGAATAAAACATGTTAATGTATGGAAAAGTTAATGCCGTGGTTTATTTAGCTCTTTAATACATTCTTGAACAAGGGTTACTCCCTGGCTCATAGCTGCTCCGCCGCCAAATGCAGCAGACACGCCTACAGCTTCAAGAATTTCATTTTCAGAACATCCTTGGTCCAGACATCCCTTTGTATGATAAATGATGCAATATTCATCTTGTGAATAGATACTGATCCCCAGCGCGATCAGCTGTTTATATTTTTCTGAAATTTCGCCTTCCTTGAAGCAATGGCGCGTAAATTCGTTGTATGCATGCGTTAATTCAGGCATATTTTCGTTATATTTTCCTAAACCTTCTTTATACCGGATTAGATGGTACTGTGCAGAATTTGATCCTGGCATTTGTTGATCTTCTTGTTTCATATCGTCGTTACACTCCTGTCACGTTTTAGTAAACAGGATTAGTATGGGTTATTTTTGGGGCTGATATGTAAAGAACAGAGGTTACTTTATAATATGTTTGTTACAGCTGTTCGTTTTCGGCGGTACTTTCGGTAAGCCGCCATGATTTTTCGTAAAAAAGTACACCATCACATAAAAAGAATGAATAATCACATAAAAAATGCCTGTCATCATATAAAAATCACGTACAATCACATAAAAAAAGCTCTTCATCACATATTTTACCAATTACACCCATTTATTGTCCTCCTGAAACAAACAAAAAAGGTGCCTCCTCATCATGAGGAAACACCCTTTTTCATCATTATTCTGTTACAGGCACTACTGCACCTTTATATTTCTCTTTAATGAAGTCTTGAATTTCTTTTGAACGCAATACTTCAACTAGAGCTTTTACAGATTTCTTATCTTTATCTCCTTCACGTACAGCAATAATGTTTACGAATGGAGACTCTGAGCCTTCAATTGCAATTGCATCTTTTTGAGGATTTAAACCAGCATCGATCGCGTAGTTCGTGTTGATTAGAACTGCATCGCCTTCACCGTTTTTATATGCTTTTGGCAGCATTCCAGCGTCAACGTCAGCTTTGAACTTTAATTTTTTTGGATTTTCTACAATATCTTTAACTTGCGCCTCCGTACCTGCGCCTTCTTTAACTTTGATCAAACCTTCTTTTTCTAAAAGACCAAGCATACGCCCATGGTCAGCTACCGAGTTGGACATGATGATCGTAGCACCTTGTGGCAATTCATCTAAAGACTTGTATTTTTTTGAATAAACACCGATCGGCTCAATGTGGATGCCGCCTGCGTTTTCAAATTTATAACCGTGGTCTTTCATTTGTGACTCTAAATAAGGAACGTGCTGGAAGTAGTTCGCTCCGATTTCTTTTTCATCTAAAGATTTATTCGGAAGTACATAGTCTTGGAACGTTTTGATTTCGAGCTCTACACCTTTTTCTTTTAGAAGTGGTTTCGCTTCTTCAAGAATTTCAGCATGAGGTACGTTTGATGCTCCTACGATCAGCTTTTCGTCGCTGATTCCGCCTTCTGTTTTATTGCCGCAAGCTGCTAGTGCTGCAACAACTACAGCAAGTAAGATGATTGAAAATACTTTTTTCATGTGATTTCCTCCTTGTTGTTTGTGCTTATCTTTTATCTAAAGCTGTTGTGAATCGATCTCCTATCCATTGAATAACAAATACGATGACCAAGATCAGAACAGTTGAAACTAATGTTACATCTGCATTATCCCGCTGGTAGCCTTCCATATAAGCAAGGTTTCCAAGTCCTCCAGCTCCAACTACACCAGCCATTGCTGTGTAACTCACAAGTGCAATCGCCGTAACGGTAATACCCGAAACAAGTGCTGGGGTACTCTCTGGAATAAGTACTTTGAAAATGATTTGAGTGTTTGTTGCACCCATTGATTTCGCTGCTTCAATTACTCCTTTATTAATTTCTCTCAAAGCAATCTCAACCATACGTGCATAAAATGGAGCTGCTCCGACAATTAAAGCCGGCAACGCTGCTTCTGCTCCAAGCATTGTTCCTACAATAAAGCGTGTAAATGGAATCAGCAAAATAATTAATATAATAAACGGAATAGACCGGAATACGTTAACAATAATGGCAATGACGCTATTAAAGAATTTGTTTTCCCACAGGTTGCCGGGAGCAGTTAAATATAATGCAAGCCCAAGAGCGAGACCTAATACGAATGTTACAAGCACTGAAATAGCTGACATATATAACGTTTCTTTCGTTGCTTCTAGAACAACATCCCATTGAACGTTTGGGAACCACGAATTAAGCATTATGAATCACCTCAACTTCTACCTGAACACTATCTAAAAATTCCATAGCGTAAGAAAGTGCCGCTTCAGAACCTTTGATCTGGATAAATAACGTACCGTATGGACCATTTTGAGTTTGAGTAATTTTACCTTGCAGGATATTAACATCCACTTCAAAATTACGAATCAGTTCGGTAATTAAAGGCTGGCCGGCACGTCCTCCTACAAATGTAAGCTGAACGATCCTGCCTTCAGGAAACTCCTCAATAAATTGCTTAATGGTATCCACTGTTTCTTCTGGTTCGGTTACTTGCTTCACAAAATCTTTTGTGATGGATTCCTTAGGATTTTTAAAGACGTTCAGCACATCGCCTTCTTCTACCACTTTCCCTTTTTCCATTACCGCAACTCGGTGACAGATTTTTCGGATCACGTGCATTTCGTGAGTGATCAACACGATGGTTAACCCTAACTTCTGGTTAATTTCTACTAGAAGATCTAAAATGCTGTCAGTCGTTTTTGGATCGAGTGCTGAAGTGGCTTCATCACACAATAAAACTTTCGGATCGTTAGCAAGTGCTCTCGCAATACCCACACGCTGTTTTTGACCTCCGCTCAGCTGAGAAGGATATGAACCGCCTCTGCCTTCTAATCCGACTAGATCAATCAGTTCGTCCACACGCTTCTTAATTTTATCTTTTGGATATCCTGCGATTTCTAGCGGAAAAGCAATGTTTTCTCTAACAGTTCTTGACCATAAAAGGTTGAAGTGCTGAAATATCATACTTATTTCCTGTCTAGCTTCTCTTAGTTTTTTAGCAGAGAGCTCGGACATATTTTTTCCACCGATCGTAACCGTACCGCTTGTCGGTCTTTCCAGCATGTTAAGAATTCGGATAAGAGTACTTTTCCCTGCTCCGCTGTACCCTATAATGCCGTAAATTTCACCTTGTTTTATGTTTAAATCTACCGTATCAACAGCCTTCACTTCACCATCTTTGGTTTGAAAGACTTTACGGACTGAATGTAAATTAATCAAAGAACTAACCTCATTTCCTATTACGTAATTCTTATGGCTCTTTTCTAAAAAAGTTGTCGCTTACTTACCTCTTCATTGACCAGTTGATTGGAGTGCAAGGTGCGTGCCTACCACCAGAAGAAGCTTCTTGCTAGGCATGAGACGAGGAAGCTCACATCGGTAGCATTTAGTTGTAGACGCAGGAGCAAGAATACTTCCATAAAGCGGGACAGGTGAGACTCCTAATTTCGCAAAGCGTAAAGGAGGCTCACCGCACGCCCCGTGGAAAGCGAGCATCCTGGAACGGAAACCAACTACTTTCAAAAGCAACAAAGGTTTATGAAAAAAGCTAAATAAAAAAATGCCCTCTGCTTCAATATGAGCAGAAAGGCATATAATATTCTATGCGCGTTCTCCTCATCTCCCAAGACACTTAATGCCTTGCAGGAATTGGCACCTTTCTAGTCAGTATGTATGACATACAACTAGCGGTTGCCGGGTTTCATAGGGCCAGTCCCTCCACCTCTCGTGATAAGTTAAAGCGTTGCGTTATTAAGTTAAAGCGATGCAATTTTGAATCACTGTGAAAAATAATATCACCACTGTCGATTTGTGTCAAACATTTTTAGCACTTTTAAGCAAAGCGCCTGAATAAATTTGTTCCCAATGCGAACTTAAATAGAATATGGCTTCCCATTTCAGGCGCTGCCTTAGCGTTCCGTGAAACTCGATCATCTCTTGGCGAAGCAGTGTTGTTAGCTTCATCTTCCCTTCCAGCATCATGGAAAGATACTTTGGGTTCCCTTTGAAAACGACGATGCGATTACGTTCCCCTTCACTATAATCAATCCTTAAGGTACTTTCATCATTGAGACTGAATCTAGGTTTAACCGGAATGTTATACAATGGCAAATATGGGCTTTTACCAATCTGTCTTTCAAAGAAGGTGACATCCAGCATATAAAATCCCCCCGAATAGGTTGTTTACTTCACCTTTTTCGAGAGGAATGGAGTGTTTACCTTTATAAAGCGTTCGACAGTCTTGAAAAATCGTTTTTGCATTTCCGACAGTATCAACCATAATTAGTGCTATTGTTTGTTTCTATGTTTGTCGCGATCCTGTTTATTATGACCCTGTTTATTGCGTTCCTGCTGATTATTCTTGTGATGGTTGTTCCCGTTTCGGTTTTGGTGTCCATTGTTCTTTTGTTTATTGCTGTTAAAAGCCTGATTTTGATGCTTGTTACCTTCTTTATTCATCTTTTTTTCTTTAGGCTTTACTAATTTTTCTTGTGTCTTTTTATAGTGGTTCTTGTGATTATGATGATTTTCTCTGTGCTTTTTACCTTCTGTTTGTTTGCTGACTGACTTTTTTGGCACAGCTATCTTTAATTCCTTCTTACTTTCATTAGCGTCCGTTTTAATTTTTCTTGGATGCGGTAAGCTTTTTATGTCATTCGACGATAACGTATTGACTTTAAGCTCTTGAAAATTAACTTCTTTTATCTTTTCTTCTTTTATAGCCTTACCGTTTATACTTGCAGTTTGGAATGCCTTATATTTACCTGGTGACACTCCTAGTTGTTTTGCTTTTTCACGAGTGTCTGAATCAGACTCTGAAACTGTAATTGCGACAGGATATTTTACAACCGTCTTCTTCACGATTGTATTTACTGCCTCATCTAATGCTGCTTCAGTCTTATCATTGCCCTCTTCACTTGAAATAGTGGTTATGAGCATCGAATGTTCGGTTTTCATATAACCTTCTTTTTCATAAGCTGTTATGAGCTGATCAGCAAAATCTTCAAATGAAAAATTTCTATCAACATTCAAATTATATTTTTTTATGATTTTTTTTGCTTCGTCATTAAATGCATCAATTTGGATAACCTGCATTTCGTCATTAACGCCTACTTCTAAGCTTGGATTAATATCAAAGCTTACGTAAGCCGCTGCTGCTGATTGGGTTCCGGTCGGGATCAATCCTGATAAAAGAACAACAGCAAGCACGGCCGCTATGGACGGCAGCACAAAAAGACTTCTTTTTCTGTTTTCAGAAAAATAAGAAGCCTGATACTCTCTGCCTACTGATGGATTTTTGCCTGCTGGTACTCTTACCGTTACAAATGTTCCATCTTTCATAAGCAAAGTCGCTTTTCTGTTATTAACCTCTATTACAATGCCGCTGCCGCTTTTCAATTGTATCCCTCCCGCAAGTTGCAGGATCAGTAGTAATTACAGGCAAGAGGAGTAATTCCCCTGCCGTGTAATCATATATACCTCACCTTAAGGCTGAATGTAAGATTTCAGCGCTTGGAAATCGCCTAAATATATTAGTGATACCGCTATTATATACTTTCGATTTCTCTCTATGGTTTTACGACTACAGGATACCATATTTAATAAATCTTTTATCGGCAATTGCTTTTTTTCCTTTAAAAATGCGGCAAGTTCTTCATTTTCTGCTAAAAGACGTGCAATTTCTTTTGCATTTTCACGCGCGTCCACATGTTTTGGACAATGTTTGCTTAGAACTTTAAAGTTTAGTCCGAAAGTTTTTAAAAGCTTCTGATACTCTTCAATTTCATAAACACGGTTTTCAACTTGAATCTGATCTTCAAAATGATCCATTGCTGCTTTTTGTTCCGCATAGCTTTCTTCTAAACGGCCTTCTTCGTCTTCTTCATCCGGCTGAAGAAATATTAATCGATTTTGACGTACTTCTTTACGAATATAATCAATGACACGACGTCTGATTACCATATCTGCAAAGGATAAGAAACGGCTGCCTTGTCCTTCTTGATACTGATCGATCGCTTCATTAAAGGCAAAAAGACCTACACTAAACTCGTCCATTGTTCGATCTATATATTGACTGCACACTTTTGATGTAACTTTTTTAATGAATGGCTGGTAATCACCAATTAGTTCATTTCTTAATTTCTCATCGTTTCTTTCCTGGATCGTTAACACTTTATCTTCTATGCTTGTCATTTTGTTCTTTGCTATAGGAAATACTGCATTTAAATTTAAAGATGCCATGATTATCAATCACCCCTGCTAAAAAAATTACTTATGCTTTATTCATCTTCATCTTCGTTTGTTTTTGTTTTCATAAAATCATTCTTATTTACCACTAATCGTTCGGGAGCAAACATGTACCAAGCTCTCCTATTCATTTATACCACGACTTTTGACATTTGTAGGATACAGTTCTATAACAATATTACATAGCTCGTAACATTTGTGACTTTCTTGTTAAAAAACTGAATTAACGGAAATGACTGATAACTAACTCTCTAACTTACAAACCCCTTATTCCGACAAGGTCTGACTAATTTTTTGGATATAAAAAAACACACTATCTTATGTTACAGACAAGTGTGCAGAAGACATTAATTTACCATATTTTTCTTAAGGAAAAACCCCCTGAAAAATCATTTTTTAAATGAATTAGGAGAACCGCAATGAATTATGGGGCCTTTCCCACATTTTATTACAAATTATTTTTCCTTATTTAAGAAATCTATCATTGTTTGATAAATATTTCCTGCAGATTGTAGGGCGTAGATCTTTTTTATAGCCATCCCTCTCGATAATACCATTAAACAAGGTACACTCGTTACTCCGTATTGATCAGCAAGCTCCGGAATCTCATTAATATTGCATACTCCAGTCTGCAAATCGTTTCCTCTTTGAGCTCGAACTGTTTCTATCGCTACTTCCATCATTCTTTTCCCCACTTTACATGTACCGCATAATGGTGTTTCCAAGTAAAGAAAAAAAGGCTTATGTACGGACTGTTCGATAACATGTTCCCAATTCGTTCTATTGATTTCTTTCATATTCAATCTCCATTATTGATCTGATAGTAAAAGCAGCCATTCCTATTCGGATATCGGCCATTCTCTTCCTTCAGAAATTATTTCGATTTCTCTGAATAAGGATATCACGATTTTATATAAAATGGTTAATGGCTTGCTTGCTGTTCGGTTTAAAGGTTTCCTAAACACACACAAGTTGGAGGTTGCGATTATCACAATAATAAAAAAGAAATCCTCTTTTTCCCTGCATCAGAATGAATCTTACTGATGAAAACGCAGTGAAGTAAGAGGATTTCTACAACCTATAGAAACAAGCCCCCCATTTTTGCCAGCTGCTTTTTGGGAGCTTTTATATTTAAAAGAAGAAAGCATCATTTCAACCTAAACAGTTTTTGTGAATATTAAAATGAGCACCAACTAAAACTTTTGCCAAGTACATAAGAGGTGTCGTTGCAACTTCTCTATACATCTTATTAATATATAAATGCTCTGCATTCGGGAGCTCTCGCTGAAGTTGCTTGCGTAATTTATGACCTGCTTCATCAGCATCCACAAGGATATAAACATCTCGATCTTCAATTGCTAATGCTAGCTCTTCTAATTTATCCAAACCTAATGTGCCATTCGTACAAATAATTTCAACCGGTTCATCTAAGATTGCGGAAAGCTTTTCTTTATCGGATTTCCCTTCGACAATGATTACTTTATTCATGCTTCCATTCATTACTCATCTCTCCTATACATTGAAGAACTATTAAATGAATGCATCGCTTAAATATATATTTGCTTTATATTATTAAAATCCTGCAAGAGATGTTCTTTATTACTATTCCCCTTTTTACTATATTACTACCCCAAATTTACCGCAGTATGCTAATCGGCCTAAATACGTTCAATTGCGTTTTAATCTGTTCCATAAAGGCTAATCAAGGAATACATCCAGAAATTTTATTCTTACAAAAGGAGGAGATTACCAATGGCTATGACGGAAAAAATGACAAGAGCCGAAGCAGGACGTCTTGGGGGAAAAAAGACTTCAAAATCACATGGCAAGGAATTTTACCAGCAGATCGGAAAGAAAGGGGGTAAATCTACCGCACAATCTCATCAGGAAGCTTTTTATCAAGAGATCGGCAGAAAAGGCGGGAAATCAACTTCCCTATCACATAACAAAGATTTTTATAAAAAAATCGGACAAAAAGGCGGACAAGCCACCTCGAAAACCCATGATAAGAGCTTTTATCAAAATATCGGTGCTAAAGGCGGAAGCGCAGGCCGTTAAATGTCTAGTATGAGATCAATCTTTGGCTTTTTTGCGTTCATTTGATGATGGATACTGATAATTTGAAGAATGATTCAATTAATTTTACCTAATCACTCATTAATTTCACCTAATTGCACATTAATTTCACCTAATCGCTATTTAATTTCACCAATGCAGTTTTTACACAAAAAAAGAGGATGATTTGATAATCATCCTCTTCGTCTTCTAGCACCAGCCTTTATCGCACTCGTCTACATATTTTGTTGGATTAGGAATTTCAGCTGGCTTTTCACGTTTATAGATTTTGTCTGCATCGAATTCAAAGCCCTCAGCCATTTCATACATATTCCCCTGATTTGTAAATCGAATCTGACCGATTTCATCTTGATCAAGGTAAAGGGACATTGAGCCGCCCTTCATTTTGCCAAATACTCGTGAAGTTACATCTCTTCTATCTTCGTTCATAAAAAAATCCCTCCAAAAAAGAAATGAGCAATAAGCCTATTCTTTCCTGAAGAGATTATTTTCATTAATCTTCTTTAATTAATTCCTCATATTGTTCAGCTGTCATTAATTTTTCAAGCTCAGAGGAATCTGAAAGTTCTACTACTACCATCCATGCTTTCTCATATGGAGATTCGTTAACTAACTCTGGGCTGTCATCAAGGTCAGCATTAACTTCTACAACTTTTCCAGATACAGGAGCGTATAGCTCAGAAACTGTTTTTACAGATTCTACACTGCCGAAAGGCTCGTCCGCTGTAAGCTCATCTCCAACTTCAGGAAGCTCAACAAACACGATATCTCCAAGCTCGTCTTGTGCAAATGCTGTAATACCGATACGAACTTTATTGCCGTCTTCTGTTTTAGTCCACTCATGTTCTTCTGAATAGCGTAACTCTTTTGGAAATTCCATGTGTAATCCCTCCAGCTTTTCTTTGTTTTTATAGTAACTACAATAAAATTTTTTATCATAGTCAGCAACAATTTTACTTTTTCCAAGTGTTTTCGTACTGTTCTTCTTTAAAGCCTACTGTTACATTTTTTCCGTCTGTTGCGATCGGCCGTTTGATTAGCATGCCATCAGATGCTAATAGTTCAAGGAGTTCATCCTCTGAAGCCGTTTTCATTTTCTCTTTCATACCTAATTCACGATACTTCATGCCGCTTGTATTGAAGAATTTTTTAATCTCCAACCCGCTCTTTTGAACTAAATCTTTAAGCTCTTCTTTCGAAGGAGGGTTGTCCACGATATGTACAGGCTGAAAGGCTACTTCATTTTCTTTTAGCCATTTTTTTGCTTTTTGGCATGTTGAGCATTTTGGATATTCATATACTGTCAGTAGCATTATATCACCCCTTTTCATAGTACCACAAACTAGTGTCACCAATAAAACAAGAAATTTTGCACAGTTTAAAATCATTCTATAATTGGCCTTTCGCCTACCATGGATCAGAGAGGCTTTCTTACGTATATGGCGCGAGGGTATATAGCGCGCAGGATTTGTCGAGGATTGTAAACTCGTGGATAAACAGCTTAAATTTTTGGATTGCGGCCTAAATCTCGTGGATAAACTGGACGAATTTCTGGATTGATGCTGCTTTTTTTTGGAATCGACCTCTTGAATTTGCTTGAATACCCTAGTAGGTACCATCTGAAATCAGTTTCGGCAACCGATACTGTATCTGAATTGAGCTCTTTATGCTGTGTTCAACCTGACTTGCTTTGTTTTTTATAGGATCACCACATTTCAAATAAAAATCGGAACGAAATCAACCACTTCTATACCGAAAAAAGCCCTTAAATAAAAAAAGCCCCTCCTGCAGAGCAAGAGGGAAAGGTTTTTTTGAAGGTTGGCGTAAATAAAAATTAATTAAACAACGTAGCGTTCTTCTTCAAGAAGCAATACAGCGATTTCGCGCTTCTTCTTGATCACATTCACAGGCGTATGGCGTGTCAGCTTCTTTAATGCAGAGAGCATCATGCGCAGCATATCCCCTTCTTCAACAGCAATGATGGATTCCTTCGCATGTGCTTCAATGCGGTTAAAGGCTTCCTGGCAATACACTTCTGTGTAAAGAAGCTTTTGCTTTGCCTTTTCTGCTCCGGATTTACCGATGGCTTTTTCCGTACGCAATAGTACAGATTCCATGCTGTAGATCTCGCTGATAATATCCGCAAGGTTCGCTAAAACTTCTTGCTCTTGCTCAAGCTTTGGTCCGAATTTTTGTACCGCAAGACCAGCTGTCATCAAGAAAATTTTCTTAGCCATAGAAACTAAGTACTTTTCTTGATCCAGCGGTTCAGTGCCGACTTCAACAGGCATAAGCATCATCAGTTCTTGCTGAAGAGCGGTTGCTTTTTGAATCAATGGCAACTCATTCTTCATCGCTTTTTTAACGAGTGTACCCGGAACGAGCAAGCGGTTGATCTCGTTTGTTCCTTCAAAAATACGGTTAATACGGGAATCACGGTAGGCTCCCTCGATCTCGTATTCTGACATAAAGCCGTATCCGCCATGGATTTGAACGCCTTCATCAACTACATAATCCAGTGTTTCAGAAGCAAATACTTTGTTCAGTGAACATTCGATTGCGTATTCAGCAATCGCTTTTGCAAGTTCACGGCCGTCCTTCTGCTTCTCATCTGAAAGTGCGCCTAACCGGTTTTCGAAAAGCCCTACTGTTCTGTAAACAGAGCTTTCAGAAGCGAAAGTTGAAATCGCCATGTTTGCAAGCTTTTCTTGAATCAAGCTGAAAGAACTGATCTTGCGTTTGAACTGCTGGCGTTCGTTTGCATATTTTACAGAAACTTCGAATGCACGCTTTGCAGCTCCGACACACCCTAGAGCTAGCTTGTATCGGCCGATATTGAGAATGTTAAATGCGATCAAATGGCCTTTTCCAGCTTCCCATAAAAGATTTTCCTTTGGAACAGCTACATCTTCCAAAATCAATGTACGTGTAGATGAACTCTTGATTCCCATCTTCTTTTCTTCAGGTCCAGTAGATACGCCTTCGAACCCTCTTTCAACGATAAAAGCAGAGAATTTTTCGCCGTCGATCTTAGCGTAAACAACGAAAACATCAGCAAATGCAGAGTTCGTGATCCATTGCTTTTCACCATTTAAAATATAATGAGTACCTTCAGCATTAAGTTTTGCTGTTGTTCTAGCTCCTAGCGCATCTGATCCTGACCCAGGCTCGGTTAAGGCATAAGCTGCAATCTTTTCGCCAGTAGCTAACTCTGGCAGATACTTTTTCTTTTGCTCTTCGTTTCCAAAAAGAACAATAGGAAGAGACCCGATCCCTACATGAGCTCCATAACTGATTGAGAAACCGCGTCCACGCGCAAATTTTTCAGTGATCAATGATGAAGAAATCTTATCTAGACCCAAGCCACCGTATTCTTCTGGGACATCTGCTCCTAAAAGACCAAGTTCACCTGCTTTTGTAAGCAATTTGCGGGATACTTCAAAATCATGATCTTCCATTTTTTCTAGCTGCGGCACCACTTCTTTTGCCACAAAATCTTCTGTAGTCTTTGCGATCATCAAGTGTTCTTCTGAAAAATCTTCCGGTGTGTAAATATCTGCTGCAGCGAGGTCTTCGATTAAGAAACTTCCGCCGATAATCTCTTTTTCCGTTGTGTTTGACATCATTTATTCTCCTCCTTTTTTATCCAACAAGTTCAAATACGCCTGCTGCACCCATTCCGCCACCGATACACATTGTCACAATACCGAACTGCTCGTTTCGGCGTTTCATCTCGTGAAGCAATGTAAGCGTAAGTTTCGTTCCGGAGCATCCAAGCGGATGTCCGAGCGCAATTGCTCCGCCATTCACGTTAACTTTGCTTTCGTCTAGATTAAGTTCACGGATAACCTGAACAGCCTGCGAGGCAAAAGCTTCATTTAATTCAAATAATCCGATATCAGATAGCTCCAGACCTGCCATTTTCAATGCTTTTGGAATCGCAGCAACTGGACCGACTCCCATAATGTCCGGTGCTACACCAGCCACCGCAAAGGAACGGAATTTTAACAGAGGTGTCAATCCTTCTGCGACTGCTTTTTCTCTGTTCATTACTAACACAGAGGCTGCCCCATCACTTGTCTGCGAAGAGTTTCCTGCTGTTACAGAACCAGTCGGGGTGAATGCCGGGCGCAGTTTGCCTAATACTTCTAGAGAAGTATCAGGACGAACACCTTCATCGACAGAAACGGCGATTTCTTTTTCAACAAGCTTTGATTGTTCATCCAGCCAGCGTTTCATAACAGAAACCGGAACGATCTCGTCATTAAATTTTCCTTCTTTAATAGCTGCTGCAGCTTTCTGATGGCTTCTTACTGCAAATTCATCCTGATCCTGACGCGAAACGCCGAATCTTCTAGCCACTTCTTCAGCGGTATGACCCATTCCCATATAATATTGAGGAACCGTTTCTACCAAATAGGGATTTGGTTTTACGACGTGCCCAACAACAGGTACAAGACTCATAGATTCTGCTCCGCCTGCAATGATAGCGTCAGCAGCGCCAAGCATAATTTTTTCCGCACCATAAGCAATACTTTGCAGACCAGAAGAACAGAACCGGTTGATCGTAATAGCTGGTACCGTTTCAGGCAGACCAGCACGTGCTCCAATCAAACGAGCCATGTTCATTCCTTGTTCTGCTTCAGGAACCGCACATCCAATGATCAGATCATCGATCGGACCATCGTAATTTCCAGCACGCTGCAGTGTTTCTTTTATCGTCACTGCCGCTAATTCATCTGGTCTCATATGTGCAAAAGATCCCTTTTTCGCTTTACCGACAGCTGTTCGTGCTCCTGCTACTATGACTGCATCTTTTAACATCCGTTTCTTCCCCCCTTAGTTTCTTAACGGCTTTCCTTTTACAAGCATGTGCTGCATTCTTGCCTGGCTCTTCGGTTCTCCTGCAAGACTTAAGAAAGCTTCTCTTTCAAGGTCAAGCAAATATTGTTCATCTACATATGTTCCTTCAGGCACTCTGCCGCCTGCTAAAACAAATGCTAGTTTTTTAGCAATCTTTAAATCATGTTCAGAAATGTACTGGCTGAAATGCATCGTTTGTGCACCGAGTGCGAGCGTTGCGTAGCCAGCTTCACCAACCACTGGAATCTTCTTTTTAACAGGTGCTTTGTAGCCAAGGTCTGAAAGTGCAAGAACCTGACTTTTCGCATCATGTAAAAGGTGGTCGCCATTTACTGATATGTTGTCTTCGTTACGTAAGAATCCTAGTTTTCGAGCTTCTTGTGCTGATGTTGAAACTTTTGCCATCGCGATCGTTTCAAACGCCTGATTCGCTACCTTTTGCAGATCGCCTTTCGCACCTTCCGGAAGCTGTTCTAATAGACGGATATAGAGCTCTTTGTTTCCGCCTCCCCCAGGAATGAGTCCGACCCCAGTTTCTACGAGACCCATGTAAGTTTCAGAAGACATCTGTAATCTTGCGGCTGGCAATGATACTTCCACTCCACCGCCGAGCGTCATTCCGAAGTTGGCAGCCACAACAGGCTTTGAACTGTACCTTACTCTTGCCATCGCTTGCTGGAACTGACGGACCATCATATCGAGTTCAAAGAAGTTATCATCTTGCGCTTCCATGAGAATGAGCATCAGGTTTGCGCCAACACAGAAGTTCTTGCCTTGGTTTCCGATGACAAGCCCTTTGTAGTTTTTCTCTACTTCGTCGATCGCCTGATGAAGCATCATAATGATTTCAGGTCCGATCGCATTATTTGGTGATGTGAACTCAAGACCGGCTACATCATCACCTAAATCGATCAAGGTAGCTCCGCCATTTTTCGTGATCACATTGCCTTTTTCTTTAAGATGGCTTAAGTGAATCACTTTCTTATTTTCTTCTACAGGTAAATAAGTTCCATTGTGGTAGTACGACACTTCACCTTCAGCCTTTGAATAGAATGATGTTTTCTCAGATTGAAGCAGTTCTTCCACCCATTGCGGAATCGTTTCTCCTTCAGATTTCATTCTATCTACCGACTCTTGCAGCCCGATTGCATCCCAAATCTCAAACGGTCCGTGTTCCCAGCCGAATCCCCACTTCATCGCCTGGTCGATCGCTACTAGATCGTCTGCGATTTCATAGCATTTCTCTGCCGAGTAAAGAAGGACAGGTTTGATGATGTCCCAAAGGAGTTTGCCAGCACGGTCTTCACTATATAAAAGCGCTTTCACTTTCTGGTTTGTTGTTTTCATTTGTTTAGCAGCTTCAAGTGTTGCTGTTTTCATCTTTGAACGCGGCTTGTATTCGAGTGTTTTAGGATCAAGTTCTAATATTTCACTGCCTGTTTTGCTTCTTTGCTTTAAATAGAAGCCCTGGCCATTCTTGCTTCCTGTCCATCCTTTGTCAACCATTTCATTTAGGAAATCAGGAATCTCAAAAACTTCTTTTTCTTTCCCGTCTACTTGTTCATACACGTTTCTGGCCACATGAAGGAATGTATCAAGACCCACGACATCGAGCGTTCTGAACGTTGCAGATTTTGGACGGCCGATAAGAGGTCCTGTAACAGAATCCACTTCACCGACAGTATATCCTTGTTTCATCATTTCCTGCATCGTTACCATGAGTCCAAATGTGCCGATGCGGTTCGCGATGAAGTTCGGTGTATCTTTTGCTTCAACTACACCTTTTCCAAGAACGTTCTCACCAAAATTTCTGATGAACTGTACGATCTCAGGTTTCGTTTCTTCTGTAGGAATGATCTCCAAAAGTTTTAAGTATCTCGGAGGATTGAAAAAATGAGTTCCTAAAAAATGAGATTTAAAATCTTCTGATCTGCCTTCAGCCATCGCACGGATGGAAATACCAGATGTATTAGATGTAACGATGCTTCCAGGCTTACGGTATTGGTCAACCTTTTCGAAAAGCTTTTGCTTTACATCGAGACGTTCTACAACAACTTCAATGATCCAATCTGCATCTTTCAGCTTCTCTAGATCGTCCGTTAAGTTTCCAATCGTAATTAAATCGAGGTTTTCTTTCACCGCCAGCGGGGCTGGTTTTTGTTTAAGTAATTTTTGTGTTGCTGTTAAGGTAAATTTGTTTCGGAATGCCGGGTGATCTTCTGTGATCCCCTTTGCTTTTTCTTCTTCACTTAAAGAAGGCGGGACAATATCCAATAACAAGGTTGGGATTCCGACGTTCGCTAGATGAGCAGCAATGCCCGATCCCATTACACCAGAACCCAGAACTGCGGCTTTTCGGATTTGACGAGACAAAATAGACTTCCCCCTTTATTGAATGAATGCTCATTCATTTTTTATCCATAAAAAAATTAATTAGCCTATACTCAATATAAAATATATTCAGAATTTTAGCAATAGTTCTGAACTATTTCTTTAAATTGTTTCTAAATTGATTGGGGTCTGTCCCGGGACAGACCCCAGTCAATTCAGCTTATGTTCTTATTAAGAGAAGATCTTTTATAAAGAATTATTGCTTTTGGCATTTGCGCTTCTCATCATTTGCAAGTTGATTGGAGCGGAAGATGCGAGACTCCTACGGGACGAGCGGTCAGGTGGAGACTCCTAATGGCGCAAAGCGGCAGGAGGCTCACCGCACGCCCCGTGGAAAGCGAGCAGCCTGGAGCGGAAATCAACTACTTTCAATGGCAACAATGTACGAGAAAAAAGCTTTTACTAAAAAAAGAACTCCCCTTGTCGAGAGTTCTTTTTCAATCTATTCATACTAAAATTACTTTCCGAAAACACCTTTTAGCACAAACATAACGTTTGCTGGTCTTTCTGCAAGTCTTCTCATGAAGTAGCCATACCAGTCGTTTCCGTAAGGTACGTAAATACGCATCTTGTAGCCTTCTTGCATAAGCTGGTCCTGACGTTCTACACGAATGCCGTAAAGCATCTGGAATTCGAACTGATCATAAGGAATGTTGTGCTTATCAACAAGTTCTTTTGTATACTGAATGATCTCATCATCATGAGTGGCAACTGCTGTATAATTTCCGTTTAATAGATGAGTTTCAATCAATTTTTTAAAATTGTTATCCACGTCACTTTTTTCAGGATAAGCCACTTTAGGAGATTCTTTATAAGCACCCTTAACAAGACGCAGGTTAGGCTGATATTCATTAAGGTTTTGTACATCCTCTAAAGAACGGTACAGATATGCCTGAATTACAGTCGAGATATTATCGTATTCTTTTTTCAGCTGTTTAAAGATCTTCAACGTTTTTTCACAGCGAGAATAATCTTCCATATCAATCGTGATAAAGACATTATGCTTTACAGCTGCATCCATGATTTTTTTCATATTGCTGAGAACCAATTCATCGCTGATGTCTAATCCCATGGATGTCATCTTTAATGAAAGCTGTGAATCAAGCTTTTCTTTAGCGATTGCTTTGATCGCTTGAATACAGTGCTCTGTCATTTCAGCGGCTTCACGTTCGCTATCTACGAATTCACCTAAATGATCGATTGTCACAGGCATACCTCTTTCATTTAATTTCTTAATTGCTGAAATTGAACTTTCAAGTGTTGCTCCTGCCACAAAACGTGCTGCGCCAAAACGCAGACCATACTTTTTAGCTAAGCTCGTCATAGACTTGTTTTTTGCTAAAAATAAGAAAAAATTACGCATTGCTTGTTCCAATCTAATTGCCCCCTATTACACTTTCTAATTTATATAAATTTGGTTAATTTCTTAATCAATGTAACCGCTTTAAATATATCATTCTTTTTGCAAAGTTTGTCGATTTTGCAAAATTTAAATTTTTTAATAGGCAAAAAGAAAAGCAGCCTCAATGACTGCTGTTTTCCTCTTATTTATTTTTCGTTCCACGATGTTCTTCATTTAATTTTTTAATTTCGCTGACCAGGTCCTTCATCGCTTCCTTTGCATCAGGATAACTCTCGTTCCAGTGCTTGGCTAGCGGCGGCATACTCTTAGCAATACTAGAATACAAAACATAAGCTTTTACCATTTCAACATGCTCAGGTTCTGATTTTCCGATCAAGAGTTCAGTATATTTTTCAATCAGTCCGTCCAGCTGAGATTGCAATTTTTTATCCAAGACTAACTCCTCACTTTCTCTTTATAGGGATAGTGATGACATCACTGCTAAATAGAGTGAACATGCAGCTAAAATAGAACAACCGAACACGGGCAGAAATCCTATTTTTCTCTTAATACCGATGAAAACAACTGTTAAAAGAATTAAACAAGCAAGCAGCCAGCCAAAGCTCATCAGTGTTATTTCGACTCTCAACATTGGATTGTCCCCGGGATTCAACCCTGTTATGAACGAAAATAGTGGGGAAGGTTTCTCCATTTTCAGTGTTTCTGCTACATCATGCGGTGGAGTCTGCTGACTCATCACAGCTGTAGCTGCAAATACGAAGAACAGCAGGATGCCTTCCGCTCTGATCCATTTCTTTAGGGACAAAGAGCTGTCCCCTTCTTTAAGCTTCTTTTTAAGCCACACACCGTTAATCAGACTATAAAAGATGACAACAAAAAGGAAAACATGCTTTATCAATAACGCTTGTCCGTAATTAAGCAAATAGCCGTTGAAATATTCAGGTACGATGTAAGACATCAGCCATATTCCAGCCCCAATTACGATAAAAAGACAAACAAGAGCAAAAGGTGTAAACCATTTGTAAAATGATAATCCTGGTCCCTTATCTTTGCTAAAAAAGCCAACAGCAAGTAAGGTACCCGACCAAGCAGTAACAGCTAAGAAGTGGAGAGAATGCGCAAAAATTCCTAATGAATCTAAGCTCGCAGCATGGCTGGCATAACCGACCGATAGTGCCATTCCTGTTAACAATACTAAAGAAAGTCCTGCAAAGAACCGCTCTTCCCCCACATCGTTAAACATGACCATAAAGAATAATAACACCGATATGCCGGTTAAAAAAAGCCAGCCTTTTCCTATTTCAAAACTAAAAACGATATTTTGAAATGTAAGCCAATAGCCGATCCCCTCTCCTAAGTGAAGAGTTAGCCTCATCAGTTCTCCGATGCCGAAAACAGGTACTAAGGCAATAAGAAGAAGCAGCCATGATTTTTGTACAAAAATGTCAGGCCTTTTTGTTTTTGGAACAGAATAAAGAATAAATGTACCGATCAGAATAGAAAAACACAAATAAAGCATGGCCTTAGCAACTATAAACATACAAATAAACTCCTCCACTACAAATCTATATCTATTGTAGCAGGGATTGGAAAAAGACGAAAAAATAAGATTGACAATATAACGAATTCAAATAAAAAAGCTGATTCACTCAAGCAAAACAGCATTTAAGTGAACCAGCTTTTCCTTATCGATTTCCTCTTTGAACGACTTTCGATAGAAACTTTACACCGTCTTCATAACTAAACTTCTTTGCAGCACGTCTAAATTCTTTTAATCCTTTACGTGTTACATTAAAGTATGGATCGATCAACCCCTCTTCCTTAAGGTGGTTCGCTGTTTCTAACGTAATCGAATGCTGTATCTCTCTCATTTTGTGATTGAATTGTTCCAGGCTTGCATTCAAAACAAACTCTTTTCCTAAAAGCTGTACTACATCTTTAGCAGTAGCCGTTTGAACCGACTGTTCGTCTTGAAGATCTTCAAGATGCTGCTCATCAATATCGAATTCTTCTTCAATCATTTCTTCTGGTTCCAGCAACGAAGTAATTCGCACGATCTCTTGTTTAGCCAGCATGATTTCTTTTTCTTTCTGCAGGAGATATTCAATATAATCACGCTTATCATCTTCATGAAGATCTTCATCGACTAATCTGTTCGTAATTTCTTTTTGGACTTGCTTCATTCGTTTCACTTGTTCTTCTAATGTTAAAAGTTGGTGCTCCATCTCTTCTTTGTCTGATTCATTTAATGTAACTTCTGGTTCAACCATCTCTTCCGCTTCTTCTGTCACGTTCTGTTTATTTTTACGAGTAACAGGCAGTAATGATTTTCCGGCTTCTGAAAAAGCCTGGAGCGCTTCATTTATTTTCACATAAAACATACTGCAGATCCCGATGGCAAAGATGGCTAGTATAAAAGCCAGCATATCAGAAAAATGAAACGTAAATTTAGTTACAGCAATTTTGAACATTAAGACCATTGAAAAAAGACTGATTAAAATAATTTTAAACCAATGATTGCGAAGTTTAATTTTCTCATCTGTAGTTCTCAAAGTAATTGCCCCCTTTAAACTCTCGCTATTCTATATCTCTATATAGGAATAACTTTATAACTATTCGTAAGAGATCTGTTTTTTTGTCCGCGTTTTAATAAGGTTGTTTTTCCAAAAGAATGTTGCTGTTTTCTCTTTCATCATTTGCAAGTTGATTGAAGTGGAAGGTTGCCGACTCCTCGAAAATGAAAAATCACATTTTCTTCGTGCGATGTGTCGCTGCCGCAGCCTTCCTTGTCCTACGGGACGAGCGGTCAGATGGAGACTCCTAATGACCCAAAGCGTCAGGAGGCTCACCGCACGCCCCGTGGAAAGCGAGCAGCCTGGAGCGAAAATCAACTACTTTCAAGAGCTACCATTTATGCGAAAACAGCTGTCACAATCAACAGCTGTCTAGTTATCATTATTCAATTACGCCTGATTCAACGATTTCGACTTCTGTTGATACCGTAATCTTCATGTCAGGGTATTGTTCCTGAAATCTTTTGAAATTCCAATTCCTTTCGCGTCTTCTCACCTGATCTCCAAATCCAAGCGGGTCAACATTTAACTTCTGAAACTTAGTGATTATTCTTTTTGCGTCTTTATTGATTTGTTTTTTAAATGTGTTTTCAATAAGATCGATGTTCGTTTTCTCTTCTAAGTTTAACCAAGGAGGATATTCGTGTATCTCACCTAAGATTTTTAGCTTAACATCAAATTCAGGAACACCATTTACTTTTCTTACCTTATAGGAGGTCGTTCCCTTAATATTCCGAACAACGGCATGACCCTTTTGTTTTCCTTTCTTTAGCTCAACTTCATAATTTCCAGTCTTTGATCCATCGACCAAGACTTTAAATACAAATGACTCAATATGGCTAATTTTCCCTGCATATTTGTCATCCTTAAAGAGGGCTATGCCTTCAAGTTTCATCGCATTTTTTTCTGTTTTAACAATAGGTAAAAACGGATCAATTCCTTCTCCATAATAACTGTAAAGAAAAACATGCAGATTTGTTTTGGGAAGATTTTCACTTTCAATATTTTGTTCGATCAAATCCATAAGATAGGTGGAAGGCAGAGGTGCAGCGGTATATTTCGTTGTTAATAGTTCGTGTGTGCTGCCATCTACAACAGACAAATATAAACGATTCCCCACGTTAGGATCTCGGTAAAGGGAATTAACGATGTCCAAAATTCCTTTTTGAGCAAAATTATAGTTAAAAAGAACAATTCTCAATTGTCCGGTAGTCAGCGTTTTCGGCGATTTTGTGTTCAGTTTTGAACGAAGAAACCGGCTCGTATGCGATACAGCTGAAAGTGTTTCAACTCGAACATTGCCATCAGCCTCAAAGATCGGATAAGTTATTGTTCCCTTAATATTACGATTTGGAAGCTCGTCAAATCCAATCGCATGAATCAGCTGGACTTCATCAATGATCTGCTTTGGTACACAGCCTGCTAATAAAATAAGAATAGAAGCTAGGAAAATACTCTTCTTTTTCATCATTCATCGATGTCCTTCTTTTTTCTCATTTCTTTTACCTTGTCTTTGTTCGGAAGCCTCGTACTTAAACTTATCGGACGTTTTAACAGTCTATTATAAGGAAGCCTGATCACAGTGTCTGTCATGTCCAATAATCGCGGAGGATAGATCGGTGCCATATACGGTCTGCCCAGCGATTCCAGCCTTAACAAGTGAACCAGGATAAAGCACATGGTAATAACAATTCCAACTCCACCCCACATGGCTGCAAGAAAGATAAATGGAAACCGCAGTATACGGATGGTATTTGCCATTTTATAGATCGGTGTAGTGAACGAAGCAAGAGCTGATAACGAAACGACGATCAATAAGATATTGCTTGTCAATCCAGCCTCAACGGATGCCTGACCGATTACGATACCTCCGACAATACCAAGAGTCTGTCCAACCTTTGTCGGTAAACGTGCACCCGCTTCTCTCAGTAGTTCGATGGTTAACTCTAGAAATAAAACTTCTAAAATGGGAGGAAACGGAATATTAACACGTGATGATATTAAAGGAGCAAGCAGATCTTTAGGAATCATCTGATAATGATACGTTAATACAGCAACGTAAATTGGCGTCGCGAAGGTAGAAAAGATAACAGAAATAAACCGGATGAACCGGAAAAGGGAACCTAGCACCCACGATAAATAATAATCTTCTGGTGACACAAAATACTCTGTTATTCCAGTCGGCCCCAGCAATGCTTGAGGTGAACCTTCTGAAAGGACGGCTACCTGTCCATAATTGAGCATCGCAACCACTCGGTCAGGTCGTTCTGTCGTAACGAGCTGGGGAAAAACTGATTTTGTGTTATCTGAGATCATCTGCTCCAAATACGAGCTGTCTGGAATTACTTCAGATTCAATATCTTTTATCCTTTGAGTGACGGTATTGATATTTTCTTTATCTGCTACCCCTTCTAAATAAGCAATGATGACCCGGGTTTTCGAAAACTTACCTAATACGATTTCTTTAAAGCGAAGCTCTGGCACTGGTAGTCTTCTTCTAATTAAATAAAGATTGCTATCCAGATTTTCTATAAAAGCTTCTTTAGGTCCGATAACGGAGAACTCAATCTCTGAAACAGACACTGGACGGTTAGTAGCAAAATTTTCGGCGCGTATAACAGCACATTCTTCATCATATTCACCGAACTGTACGACGATAAACCCCCGCAGTAGCTTGTTCTGAATTTCTTTTATATCATCTGTGATCGTTACACTTTCAATCGGTAGAATATCTTTTAAGTCTTTTAGAGCCTTGAAATCCTTGCTATGAATAAGGTAAGGAAGAAAATCACGATGCAGCAGTTCACCGTCAATCATAGCTTTATAATAAGAGATGTATACATTGTGATGAACGGTTTTCTGAGGATAATGAATGAAATCTGCCGAGTCTTTCGCATTATCAATAAGTTCTACTATGTTTGCATATGTATTGTTCGACAAATCAATCGTATGACTCTGCTCTTTCGGCTTCTTTTTCAGCCATTTCATCATGATGTCTGTCACCTCTTTTCTCTTTCTTAATATGAGAAAAGGAGAGAGTTAATATACAAGAAGGCATTCCAGCAACGTGTGTTGGAATGCCTTTTTATCACTTTTTTAAACAAGTGCTGTTTCAATATTATTGCTGATAAATGTTCCTATATCTTCACCGCTGCAAATTTTTAAGAACGATCCTTCTTGATTAAAGTCGAAAAGGTGGATCGGCAAACCGTGGTCTCTTGCTAAAATGAGCGCTGATTGATCCATAACTTTTAAATTATTCCTGATCGCTTCATCATAGTGAAGCGTTGCATACTTCCTCGCTTCTTTAAACCGGTTTGGGTCGCTGTCATATACTCCATCAACCCCTTGTTTTGCGCAAAGAATGGCATCGCAGTTCATTTCTAGAGCTCTTTGAACAGCAGGATAATCGGTGGTGACATAGGGCTGGCCATTGCCGCCTGCAAAGATGAGGACATAACCTTTATCTAAATGATGAACAGCTCTCAATCTGATATAAGGCTCTGCAACTGCACTAATTGGAACAGAGCTCATCACTCTTACTTCCCGGTTCACTTTGCTTTTTAGGACACCTCTTAACATTAAACTGTTAATCACTGTTCCCAAAGTACCAATCTGATCTGCCTCTACTCTTTCAATCCCCCAATATTCGGCTAAATTCCCTCTAAAAATATTGCCTCCTCCAACGACGATAGCCACTTCTATCCCTTTTTCAATGACCGATAAAACCTCTTTTGCTATGTGATTTAAAGAAAGATGATCAAACCCTGTTCCCTGATTCCCAGCAAGGGCTCCGCCGCTTAGTTTAATTAAAACCCGTCTATAACGCATCTTCTTCTCCTCCTCTATATAAAAAAAGAACAAATGACAATAAATAAGTCATCTGTTCTTTCACGGTAAAAGTCGGCGGTTCATTGAATTTTGCTGTACTATTTTTTGTACAAGTATCATCATATTCCGCCTCCTCTTTATTCTTCTTCCATTATATACTTACCAGCTTGTGTAAGTGAAATTTAATTACCATTCCAATTACCTAATAATTTATGGCTGTTTTCGTATACAATGTCGCTCTTGAAAGAAGTTAATTTCCGCTTCAGGCCGCTCGCTTTCTTGTGTGGCGTGCGGTGAGCCTCCTGCCGCATTGCGCCATCAAGAGCCTCCACCTGACCGCTCGTCCCATAGGACAAGCAAGGCGACAGCAGCGTCACATCGCACGAAGAAAATTGGAAGTTCAATTTTCGAGGAAGCACCCACCTTCATTCAACTTGCATAGGAAAAGAAAGGAAAACATTCAAAATCAAATAAACGTTTGACCATTTTTTCGAAATATAGACAGGTTACCTATGCCTTTTCAATAGGATGATACATATAATGCATGGACAAGAGTAGTCAAAATCATTATCAGGAGGAAATATTTTTGAGTAAGAATAAACCTGTACTCTCTTCAAGAGAGCTATGCAAATTATTGGGCCAAACGATCAAAGTTAACACTGGCGGTCCAGAATCAAGAGTTGGAAGATTAGTCTGTGTAGGTCACGACTTTCTAGCTATCGAATCATTCGATAAAGATGGAAAAGGGAAAGGTAAGGGTAAGGGTAAGGGCAAAGGCAAAGGCAAAGACGGTAAACACGGTAAAGAGTTAATCTTCTATCAGCTTTTCCATGTAAAAGCAATCGTTCTAGAAGCGGATGAGATCTGCTGCAAATGGACTAACAAGAAAAAATGCACAAACGATACGTTCCATAATGTGTTAAAACATTACATCAACCATAAAGTGAAAATTAATCGTGGAGGTCCAGAAAGCGTAGAGGGAGTACTTTGTGCAGTAGGCCACAACACAATAGAAGTCATTAGAGGCGACGAAGTTATCATCATCGCAATCTTCCATATTAAGAGCTTTAGCCAAATCGGCGGATGTCGTGAAGAAAGCAGCCATAAGAAAGAGTCCTCTAGCAAAAAAGAATCTTCAAACAAAAAAGAGTCTTCTAACAAAAAGGAATCTTCTTCTTCGTCTTCATGGTGTGAATCATCTTCTCATAAGAAGGAGTCTTCTCACAAGAAAGAATCCTCTCATAAGAAAGAGTCTTCCCATAAGAAAGAGTCTTCCCATAAGAAAGAGTCTTCCCATAAGAAAGAATCTTCTCACAAAAAGGAGTCTTCTCACAAGAAAGAGTCTTCTCATAAAAAGTGTGAATCTTCTTCTTCATCCAGTCACCATTGGAAGAAAAAAAAGAAATCAAAAAAACGCTCTAAACAGCAAAGATTAGCAGGTCTTGATCAGCAAGGCTGGTTCAGACTGTAATAAATAATAGTCCTGTTTTTGTATAAAAACAGGACATTTATTTGCTTACTTTAAAGGTTGTCTATTGAGCTGCATTTTTACTAGAAATTCTTGAATGACAGGAGGATCGATTTGAGTATTTACAACAGATTTATTGGTGAGACGGTTGAGCTTTTGATCAGCGGCAAGAAGAGTATAACAGGAATCGTTATCGATATTGGTTCAGATATCATAGTGGTTTATGATGGAGAACAATTTATATATATACCTAAAATGCACATTCATCTGATCAGTAACCATACAGATAATGAAACAGAGATCGAAACACCAAAAAGTATGCCTATTAACTTTGAAGAGGAAACCATTTCTTTCAGAAAGATTTTGATGAACGCAAAAGGGCTGTTTTCCGAAGTGTTTATTACGAGTAATCAATCCATTCATGGATATATCACAAACATTATGAATGATTACTTCATCTTTTATTCACCGGTCTATAAGATGATGCTTATACCCATGCAGCATCTAAAGTGGCTGATTCCTTATAAAGAAAGTGAGAGGCCATATACTCTGTCAAACGAAGAGCTGCCTTTAGTTCCTTTCAACATGACATTGGCCAGAACATTTACCGAACAATGTAAAAAATACGAAGGAAAGCTTGTTATTTTTGATTTAGGAAAAGATCCAAACAAAATTGGCAAATTAGTTAAGATGGATAATGGCCAACTGCAGCTAACTATCGAACGAAATAAGAACGTTTTTCTTAACATCCAGCACATTAAAACGCTTCACCTTCCATAATGTAAAAAAAACTTCGTATCGACGAAGTTTTTTTCATGAAAAATGAGTCAAGACTAATGAGCTTAACAGGCCTAATGAGGTGATCAATCCAACAGCTGCTCCTGCATCTTCATGTGCTTCCGGCAGCATTGTTGAGGCTACCATCGCCATGATTGCCCCTCCTGCAAATGCACCTATTAATGAAAGAGTCGCTACAGACGCTCCTTCTAGTAACACGAAGCCCAGTAGAGCTGCAACAGCAGAAATAATGAAAACCGATATCCACATTCCTATAATTTTCTTTTTAGAAAAACCCTCTTTTAACAAACCTATTGAGCTGGACAATCCTTCAGGAAAATTACTTAAAAAAATGGCTATGACGAGCAGCCAGCTTACTTTGCTTTGTTCGATCAGACTGGCACCGATCAAAACAGATTCAGGAATAGCGTCTAACAGAGTGCCAAAGAAAATGGCCATACCTACTCCTTTTACCTTTTTGGTACCTGACATTTTTCTTTCGTGTCCACCTTTTTTTGCAAGAATACTATTTATAATAGTAAAAATGGAAGCACCAAGAATAAAACCTATCGCAGTTACCTTTAAGTTGCTTTGTTCAACAGCTTCAACCAGCAGTTCGAATGAAACAGCACCGATTAAAATACCTGTTCCAAACGCCATAATCCAAGCTGTCCATTTTTTAGGAATAGGAAAGGCAAGTCCTGTAAAGCTTCCCAGCAATACAGCAGACCCTGCTATTCCTCCCCATAAGGCGGCTTGCAGCATGCTTCATCCCCTCTCTTTTTTATCACCTTTTCCTAATCGCATTTTTTCTATACAAAGTTACAAAAGAATAGCGGATGCGCTTAGGCACATCCGCTATTCTGAGTTAATCACTTAAAAGTCGTTTCGTTTAGGATCGTTGTTTTTATTAATACCAAATTCATCACTTGGTGTATTTAAATGATTAAATTGACGATCACGGGCAATCGTATGAGGTTTTTCTAAATCAACGTTTCCAGACTCGTTGTCAGTCTTAGAGCTGTCCGTGCGGAAATCTTTTAAGCTCGTTTTATCTTTCCACTCGGCCGGGTCCGGACTCTGAATCGTAGTCTGTTCCATTCTTCTGCTTAATTTATTAAGCGTGCGTCCTGCTGCTTCACGTCCGCCTAATCCGAAAGCAAGTCCAAACGCAATGGTGAATCCGCCCAAGATCAGGATAAATGCTGCGTTTACGATAGTCTTTGCAACGCCAAGCTGGTCGAGAGCCATGAAGAACGCAAGTGTAATAATCGTATATTTTGCAATATTACCAAGCAGCTTGCCCTCTGTTTGCTGTTTTACCATGCTCATAACAACACGTTTCACAAGGTCCCCTGCATAGAATCCGATACCAAGGACTAGAACGGCAGTTAACACCATTGGGATATAAGCAAGAACAACTGATAGGATACTTACTAAGCTTTCAAGGTTTACAAGTTGAAGTGCTTCAATAGTAAATAACAATACAACTACAATCTGTGCAGCATAACCAATAATCTGTGAAATGGTAAGCGTTTGATCACTCTTATGAAGAGAACCGAGGCCCATCTTATGGAAGATGCCATTAAAACCTACTCGTTCCAATAATGAAGTTACGGCATTCTTTACCCATTTACCAATCCATAGTCCTGCTGCGACAAGAATGATCGCTACAATGATATTTGGAATCATATCCATGATCTGGCCAAGCATTCCGATAGCAGGTCCAGAAATTCCGTTAATATCAAGCGTCTCAAGTGCCGAAATCACGACAGGAATCAGAATAAATACATAAACAATCGTACCGATGATCTGTGATAATGATGTTTTATCTAAAGCACGTTCAGCACCTAATTTTGATGCTAAGCGATCTGTACCGATGCTTTGTAAAAAGTTTACTAAGATCTCTTTTACAACCTTTGCTACAATCCAGCCGACGAACAGGATAATCGCCGCTCCAAGAAGTTTTGGCAAGAATGCAAAGAATCCAGAGAGCATTCCTTCTAGAGGTTCAGAAATGGCATCAATACCTAGTGCAGCTAATACTGCAGGCAGGAATAATAGAAGCGTCAGATAGAAGACTGCTTTTGATGCTGAGATTACTGCTTTATCAGATTGCTTTGGATCACGAGTCAGTTTCCAGCGGTGGAGAAGTCTTTCAAATCCTGTATTCTGACCTAGTTTTTTTACTAAGATTGATAATCCGGAAGCAATCAGCCAAGCAACCGCTGCAATTAATGCTGCTTTTAATAGATTTGGAATTGCAGCTGCAATAACACCAAGAGCATTTGAGATTGGTTCAGCTACATATGGAAGACTAAGCATGTTTAAGAACATTACAATTGCCACAGCCATAAGAATCCAGAAAACCACTTTACTTATGATTTCTTCAGAGGAGTATTTGCCGGACCTTGTTTTTTCAGTATGCTTACCATCTGTGTCAGGTTTCATCCATCTTGCTACTTTATTATCAAAATCTGTTCGGCGCAGTGCTTTTTTCACTGCCTTTGAGACTAATGAGGCAATCAGCCAGCCAATTAATAAAACAAGTATAGCTAGAAGCAAATCTGGCAATCTACCCAAATAGGCCATCCAAGAATCAGTTACTCCGTTGTAATCGTACATTTTCTTCCTCCTTTTATGCGTGATATAAATATCTCTTCATAAGCTGTACTTTCCCAAAGCGATTATCCGTTAAACTACATACTTAAAAAACGGCTCCAAGGATATATTTTACAATTTTACTAGGTTCATATATAATACGGTTATTGCTAGTGCAAACGTTTCCAAAAGGAGAGGGATTAAATGTGGACTTCATACATAGACTCAAAGTAATTTCATATCCCTTTATGACCTGACGCCTCATCGTGAGCAAAAATTTGATATGCACACATGCCCGCAGGAATTAGTCTGTGGTTTTTTTGTGCCCATTTTTAAGGAGTGACATATATGATCGAAGTTCATAATCTTGCAAAACATTATAAAATAGCTAAACGTGACCCAGGCCTCCGCGGTGCTGTTAAATCATTGTTTTATAGAAAATATGAAACGAAAGAAGCGGTTAAAGGAATCAATCTGCATATTGAAGCAAGTGAAATGGTCGGCTATATCGGCGCAAACGGAGCAGGGAAATCGACAACAATCAAAATGCTGACCGGCATCCTCACCCCTACCTCAGGTGAAGTAAAAGTAAACGGTATCGTACCCTATGAAAATCGTAAACAAAATGCTTCTCATATCGGTGCTGTGTTCGGCCAGCGTACTCAATTGTTCTGGGATATACCTGTTAGGGAAAGCTATGAGCTGTTAAAACATATTTACGAGATTCCTCAAAAGCAATATGAAGAAACACTTGCTGAATTCGTTGAAGTGCTTCATCTTGAACCATTGCTTGGCATCCCGGTGAGGCAGCTCTCTTTAGGACAAAAGATGAGATGTGAGCTTGCAGCTGCCTTTTTGCATCGTCCAAAAGTGGTTTATCTCGATGAACCCACAATCGGACTGGATGTTGCGGTAAAAGTAAGAATCCGCAGCTTTATTAAACAGATGAACGCCAGATATGGTACGACAGTACTTCTAACGACCCATGACATGCAGGACATAGAAGAGATCTGTCAGCGAATTATCATCATTGATGATGGAAGCGTTATTTATGACGGATCTATACAAAATATTAAATCGCAATTTGGCGATAAGCGTGTTATTCACTTTGAACTAGAGAACTCGGATAATTTTATTTTGCCTCAAGAACTGGCTCATGCGGCACAAGTTCTGCCTCGTGAAGAAGAAGATCTGCACAAAATTTCAATTACTTTCAGCAGCAGGGACATTTCTGGAGCGGAATTGATCAGTATCATGATGAATCATTATACGGTTGCCGATCTTACGATTGCCGATCCAAAAATTGAAACAATTGTTGAAGAAATATATGGCAGAGGGATGAAAAAGGAGGTACAGCATGAGGAAGTACATTGAGTTTGCCCGTGTTCAGATGCAAGTTCATGCGGCCTATTCTGCATGGTTTTGGGCAAATACGTTTTCCGTTCTGTTAAGAATGCTTGTTATCTATTTCTTCTGGAAGGCGGTGTACAGCAACCGTTCTGAAATTGAAGGCATGTCTTTTGATGGAATGACCACCTACATCATTATTGCGATGTTTCTGCAAATGTTCGTTTCTGGTGTCGGCCGGGAACTGGCTCATACGATTAAGGATGGAAATGTAGCCATTGAACTTATGCGCCCTTACCACTTGATCACCCGTCTGATCGCTATGGATATAGGGGATAAAGTAATCTACTTTATCCGTGGTGCCTTGCCTTTAGGAATACTCGCTTTTGTATTCATGGATGTAACGTTGCCATCAACTTGGCAATCTGGGGTCTTATTTTTACTAAGTGCCTTAATGGGAATCTGGATCGGAACATTCTTTGACCTATTAATCGCTATTCTAGCTTTTTGGACGATAAATCTATGGGGACTGGAAGTAATGAAAGAAGCCGTTGTTTCTTTTTTCTCTGGTGCACTCGTTCCTCTTATTTTGTTTCCTGAATGGTTTCAGACAATAAGCCTATTCTTGCCGTTTCAAGCCATGGTGTATGTACCCGTAGCGATCTACACGGGAATTTTGACTGGCACAGAAGCTTGGCTTGCAGTGGGATCCCAGTTAATATGGGCTGTTTTGTTATTTGGTTTACTAAGAGTTCTATGGTCGGTGGCGATGAAGAAAGTAACGATCTTTGGAGGATAGGAGGAGACAATCTTGATACGTTACATAAAATTATATTACTTGTTTTGCAAACAGAATCTGAAGGTAATGATGGAATACCGCATGGATTTTCTGCTCGGCGTATTGTCTGTAATGCTTCAGCAATTTGCCGGTATATTCTTTGTAAAAATCGTTTTTGACCATATTCACGAACTGAACGGCTGGACGTTTTATGAAATATTATTCATTTACGGCATTGCAGCTACAGGCAGATCGATTCACCATATTTTCTTTGATAACCTGTGGACACTCGGCTGGCAATACATTCGGCCAGGTAAATTTGACCGACTTTTGATTCGGCCGATCAATCCGCTTTTTCATTTTATCGCTGATCGCCTTCAGCAAGACGGATTCGGCCAGTTGTTTATCGGAATTATCGTTCTCGGAACGGCAATGCCGCACTTAGATATTTCATGGGGCTTCATGGAATATGTCATTCTTATCATCATGATCATTGCATCTGGTTTTATTTTCGTAGCGGTGAATCTCTTTTTTGCAACGCTATCTTTCTGGATGGTTGACAGCCTTCCGATCGTTTGGACCATCTTTAACTTAAGCGATTTTGCACGCTATCCATTGACGATCTACCATAAAGGCATCCGTCACTTATTAACTTGGATCATTCCTTATGGATTTACAGCTTTTTATCCCGCGGCATATTTTATAAAAGGCTCTGGTTTTGAAAATCTTGCATTGCTGACACCAGTTGCTGCAATCGTATCGTGCGCTTTAGCATACTTGTTTTGGAATCGAGGGCTTAAAGCCTTTACGAGTACAGGAAGTTAAATAAAAAGCCGGCATTTTCGTTTGTTACAACGAGAAGCCGGCTTGTTTTTATTTTTTAATTACTCCGCACAACACGCGGTCGCCTGAGTTACCGGCTGGATCTGTTTTGTAATCATCTGCATCCGCATGTATAACGAGTGCTGTTCCCCCGTTTGAAAACAGGGAGTTTGATTTTCCTTCAGCAAGTGACACCATCGTTGATAACACTTCCTCATGAACAACGCCGCTTTCGTCAGCAGTAACATTGAGGATATCTCCAACATGTGGTCCTTTAGGATTTAAAAAACCATGTTTTTTATCCGTCGGGTTAAAATGGCCGCCTGCCGACTTGAAATCCGGCGGTGTGCATATGGCTTTTTCATGAAAGTGAATACCGTGTTCACCTGGCTTTAGACCAGTTGCATTCGCTTCTATTTTTACGCCTTCTGCTGTCTGGGTCAGCGTTGCTTCACCAGCTTTTTTACCTTTCGTGTCTACTAGATTCACAATGTACAATCCGCCGCTTACTTTACTAGATGCCGCTTGTGACTCTTCCATCTCATGATCTTTATGCTCATCTTCCTTTTTGTTTCCGCATGAAGCAAGTATGGTTACTAGTACCATGAGCATCATGATCTTTAATATTTTTTTCAAAAGATTTTCCCTCCTGATGATTAGCGATATTCTATTTTCCGCCCAATCATCAGAACTTTAAACATCATTTTAAAGAAAATGAGTTTCAAGTACTGTTTCTATAACTTCTCCGTTTACTAGTTGAACATAATAGGCTTTAGCATTTTCTCGGGAACTCACAACCCTTTTCAGTTTTCCGTTAATAAAATGCAACGCCGCCCCATCATCCGCTGCATATCCATCTTTTAATCCTTCTTTTATAAGGCTATGATAGGCGGGTCTTCTTTCTTTTTCTCCATCATAATGTGGACAATGACTTCCTTGGAGAAACCCTAAACACGAAAGCCCTCGAAGCGGTCCAAATGAATCTGTTACCCCTTCTTCAAACCAGCAAAGAGATCCTGCACTTAAACCGGCTAAAATCTTACCTTCTTCATATGCCTTTTTGAGCAGCAGATCCAGCTCCCACTCCCTCCATAGTGCAAGTAAATTTTTCGTGTTCCCTCCACCGACGTAAAAAATATCCTGCTTCTTAACAAACTCTTCTATGTTTTTAGGAGGAGAAAATAAAGAGAGATGCTCTGGCACACAGTTCTCTGCTTCAAATGCATTATAAAAGCGTTCGATATAACCATCTGAATCTCCGCTTGCTGTCGGGATGAAACAAATATGAGGTTTTTCAGCTTTTGATTGCGCAAGTATGTAATGATCGAGTCTTTTGTTCTCTGGTTCCATCGAAAATCCGCCGCCACCCATTGAGATGATCTGTTTCATGTTGATCTTCACTCCTTTTTAGTCAATTTCGCTTATAATGGTCATTCTCCTGTTCAATTCTGGAAAATTTTCTTTCTGAGAAAAACAAATTTAGAGTGCATATTTATTTATCCAGAAATATGACACAAGAATCCAGATAAATGATCGCCCAATCCAGAAATATTGAGGTTCAATCCACAAAAAAAGCCTCTGAATCCACAAATACATTTTTTCACCCCATATTTGTACACCCCAAAAAGACATTCTCACAGAAGAAACACCAGCCGCTACTGGCTGGTGTCTACTTTTAAACATCTCTTCTTAAAGCTTTTAAAACATCTACCGTTGTTGCTTTTGCAGCAGGTCTCCATCCTGATAGTAAGGTAACGCCCATGCAGATTGTTACCGCTATTGCCGTCAGACTCCAAGGAATATAGGAAAGCATGAACCCTTCCGGTGGTGTTTCATTAACGAACTGCTCAATTATAATGGGAAGAGCAAAGTTCACGCCATAACTGGTGATGTAAGCTAAAAGTGTCCCTAATCCTACACCCCATAAACCGATATAGGCGCTTTCTAACAGGAAGATTCGTTTAACGGTCTTTGGAGTAGCTCCGATCGCTTTCATGATTCCGATGTCCTGCGATCTTTCGGTTACCGCCATCGTCATCGTGTTAAATATACCAATAGAAGCGATTAAAACCGCAATGGCCCCAATGAAAATCAATCCTGCTTTAAATAAGGTGAAATAAACATTCATCTGTTTTAACTCTTTAATGATCGAATACGTCATGTAATCCAGTTTTTCAATTCGATCTGTTACTTCTTTCACATCATCCGCGGATGCGGTAAAAGCTTTCACTTCGCCATAGTTCTTTAATTCATCAGCGGATGCGATTTTTGGATCTTGTTTTCCTAAGATCGAAATTACCTCATTGTATAAATCTTCTGTGATAAATACAGAATTATCGTGTGCCCATTCTCGTGCAGGCTTTTTTCCAATTCCAACGATTTTCACATCAACCGTTTGAACAGGTCCTTCAATTTTTATGTCAGGATTATCCGTCTTCAAATGATACGTTAATGTCTTGTTTAAAAGCTCGCCTTTATAAGAAAGCTCCTTCATCTTTTCTTGAGCTTGTTCCTCACTCAAGCCTTCCAAATAGTTATCTGGCTGATCTTTTCGTAAATCTTCTGCAAAATGATAGCCAACAACGATTTCATTTTTATTCTTTGGCATACGGCCTTTATCAAGTTCAAATCCCGCTTTTTCTTCAGAAGGCATATGAGCACTCATTACATTGGCAAAAGTATTAAATTCATCAATCGAAAGCTGGTTTGCCGGTGTATATTTTTTTCTCGTTACCGCTTTAACTCCTTTAATCTGTTCTAGCTTCATTACATCGTTTTCTGTCATCATACCGCTTTCTTTTTGCACTTGAATTTCGTTCACCATACGAAAGCTCATCACATCGTCTACAGCTGTTTTATGGATGGCAAATCCAATGGAAGCCAGCATGATCAAGAAAGCACATCCGATCGTTGATGCAAGGATCGTCATCCAGAGGCGCGTTCTGTTTTTCTTCATATTGCTTCTTACAAACTTGTGCTTATCTTTGAACTTCATGAAGTATTCTCTCCTCTCTTAAGTACCCATCAATGATTTCAACTTTACGATGGGCGATGGAAGCTACCTCATGGTCATGTGTAATCATTAAGAATGTGATCCCGTAGTTTTCGTTAAGTTCTTTTATAAAACATAAAAGCTGTTTTTCATTTTCCGAATCTAAGCTGCCAGTAGGTTCATCAGCCAAGATTAGTGGAGGGTTCAAAATTAATGCTCTAGCGATACTTACACGCTGCTGCTGTCCGCCTGACAACTCCCCTGGGTAATGATTTTGGAATGATTCAAGACCTACCCGTTTTAACATTTCTTCGGTTCTCTTTTTTCTTTCGGGCACATTTACTCCTTTCAAAACCAGAGGAAGTTCTACGTTCTCAAAAGCTGACATGGACGGGATCAGCTGAAAACTTTGAAAGATAAAACCAAGATGGTTCAGACGGAACTCTGCCCATTTTGATTCAGAGAACTTGCTTACATTGGTTCCATTAATCGTGATGCTTCCTACCTCTGGTTGGATAAAACCAGAGATCAAGTTTAATAATGTTGATTTACCAGAACCGCTTCTTCCCACTACAGCAACGATTTCACCTTCTGCAACTTGAAGATTAACATCATGCAGTACAGGAACAATGTTTTCTTTTCCTTTTTTTCCAATCTTAAATGCATAAGATAAATTGCTTACAGAAATCATTTCCCCACCCCTTATGTATTAAGTGTACTATTTAGTATAATACACATATACCATGTAAATCCACTAACTGTCAATACATTCCAAAACATTTTTTAATAAACGGTTCTTCATAAAAGAATTGCTCCATTGACAAGTTGATTGAAATGTAAGGGTGCGAGACTCCTCGAAAATGAAAATCAATTTTCTTCGTGCGATGTATCGCTGTCGTAGCCTTCCTTGTCCTGCGGGACGAGTGGGACAGGGGAGACTCCTAAAGACGCAAAGCGTAAGGAGGCTCACCGCCCGCCCCCCGGAAAGCGAGCAGCCTGAAACGGAAATCAACTACTCTCACATACACCCGGCAACTTTAATTTCACAGTCCCCCTTTTTTAAAAAAAGGATTTATAGGGAAAGAGTAGTATAGTAAACAAAGGCATACATCAAGGAGGGACATACATGTTAAAGTGGCAGTCTAAAGAGGGTTATATGAAACTATTAAAAGACCTGGTATCTATTCCGAGTATTACAAACCAAGACGGAGAAATGTTCATGGCCGAGCATCTCTACCATACTCTTTCTTCTCTTGAATATTTTACAAAGAACCCAGATCATCTTCGTCATCATCCAACTCCGGATGGCCGGAAGCTGATAACTGCATTCGTTCAGAATGACCCTTCTGTAAAAGAAACGATCATTCTCTTAAGTCATTTTGACGTTGTTGCGGTTGAGGACTTTGGCGAATGGAAGCACCTGGCTTTTCGTCCTGATGAGTTGACTGAAAAGATAATAGAAAACAAGAAGCTTCTCCATCCTTTTGTACAAGATGATCTAAACTCTGGTGAGTGGCTGTTCGGCAGGGGAACAATGGACATGAAAGCAGGAGTTGCCCTTCATATATCGATGATCGAAAAAGCAGCAACGGGCCATTTTAAAGGAAATGTTCTAATGATCTCTGTTCCGGATGAAGAAGTTCATTCAGCAGGAATGCTGGCAGGCGTCAGTGTTTTACGCGGGCTTCAAGAAGAATATGATATGAAATATATCGCATGTTTAAACGGTGAACCAAGTTTCACGAAATTCCCTGGGGATACCTCTCCTTATATGTATACAGGGTCTACTGGCAAGATTTTGCCCGGCTTTCTTTGCTATGGAAAAGAAACACATGTCGGAGAACCTCTCGCCGGTATGAACGGAAATGCGATGGCAGCTGAGATTACGAGAGAACTAGAATGGAACGTTGATTATGTTGAAACCTTTCGTGATGAAGCAACTCCAGTACCCGCTAATCTTATTCAAAAAGATTTAAAGGATCACTATTCTGTGCAAATACCACACGCAGCAGTCACACTTTTTAATTTAATGCTGTTTAACAGACCGCTTTCTGAGATTACGAAAATGCTCATTACAAGTGCCCAGAAAGCTGCAGAATCGCTTGAGAACAGATTGTATGAAAAGAGCCAGCAAGTCTCAAAGATTATTCCTTTCACGCCTAAAAAAGAGAGGATCAAAGTGCTTACTTTTAATGAACTTTATGAACATGCGGTGGAAAAATACGGTCAGGAAGAGCTGGATCGAAGAGAAAACATGCTTCAGACCAACAATCCGAACGCAGATGAAAGAGAATTAACCATACAATATGTGTTCGAACTTGCCAGTCTTTGCAGGGACTTAGCCCCAATGACGGTTCTTTTCTATACACCGCCTTTTTATCCGGCTGTATGTTCAAGCGACCATCCATTGATTAAACACACTACTGAAAAAGTGGTAAAACATGCTCAAGAAAAGTTCAGCAGCAATCTCGTGAACGTGCATTACTTCAGTGGTTTATCCGATTTAAGTTACATCGGATTTAAAGGGGATGCCCGTGACCTTTCTTCGTTCACGAGTAATTTCCCTCTATTAGGATCCAGGTACAACATTCCGTTTGATGACATGAGAGAGATCGACATACCGGTAATTAACATAGGTCCTCTCGGAAAGGACGCTCATCAGTGGACAGAACGGATTGAGATTAATAAAGTGATGGATGAAACTCATCCTTTGATCGTTTATGCTATGGAAACATTGTTTGAAAAAAGCCGTGAAAACTAACAACATCATAAAATCGAAAAACCAGATCTGTACTAAACAGATCTGGTTCTTTTATGCGGAAAAATAGATTTCCTTGATTTTATTAGCGATCTTTTCTATGTTGTTTGCCACCTGCTGAACGCCATACCCCATGTAAAGAGGTGAAGTAACAAAGCGTGGCATGATCTTGCAGTACGTTGTTTGGTTATTTTTGTAGAAAAATAAATTGTAACTCGTACAGTTTCTATGAAAATGATTCAGCAAGAAATGCGTTCCTGCTTGTATGCAATCTGCGAATACCGAAAGCTCAGCATCTTTTTCCCAGATCACATTCAGCTCATAAAAACCGACACGCGGCTTATCTGAAATGGTAAACCTAACGCCTTCCTTTTCAAACACTGGTATTCCTTCAAACTGACTCTCTGAAAAGTCATGTTGACAATCAACTTCGTTCAAGCCGATTATCTGCATATGTGGATGCCTGATTGTACCTCCAGATAATGGTCCATGGTTTTTAAAGAACATGACGGAACGGTATTTTCCGCTTTGAATCATCCGCTCCCAATGTGCGATTCCAAAATTCAGGACTTTATAGAGGTGTTCCTTTGTGTACTCAGATAAATCCCCTTCGCATTCGTCCGTTTCAATCAGGACGGTTTGAAAGGCTTGATCGAGCACAGTATACTTATTTTTCACTAAAATAATCGAACCGCTCTTATCGAGGACTTCTTCCAGTTCATCGATACGGCAAAAAGGACAAGGAGTTTCTCTGTTCTTAATGCTGTTAGGTTTTTGTGCTCCTATATCAGTAAAGAAAGTAATATGTGTATTTTTCATGCTTTTCACCGCTTTTATTTGTTTCCTTTGTATCTTCTATTCTTAATGAATATTTCCTGTTCCCGTGTACGGGTGTTTATCAGAAAGTTGTTCCCACTTCAGTATACCTTCTTTTTTATCGATTGAACCAAGCCAGTCATAACTGAAATCAACCTGAAGTCTTTCTGCAAGCAAGTCATCTCCTGTTTCTCCTGCTGTATACACCTTTACATTAACATAATTCCAAAGCTCTCCCAAGTATTCTTGTGCTTCGTATGGTTCATTCAATGTTAGATGGGACACTTCTTTTAAGTAGGATTTTGTTAAATTTATTTGTTCTTCTCGCGTCAAATTGTCAGGAAATATAATGTGTACTGATAATGTATCCCCTCTTTGGTAAGCGTCTACACCTGTTACATCATGGTGGTTTCTCATATCGTGCCTTGCTTTTGTCAAAATTGCCTGATTAGCATAAGGAATCTTCACCATTTGTTCTGCTTCCTTTTGTTTTACGTTTGACGGTGTGCTCTGTGCGAACTGGATAAATATAAAGATGAAGGCTACTCCAAGCGCCAAACTCATACTTTGGTGAAACCAATGATATAACCAGCTCTTTGGAGCAGGAGGTCTGTTTAGATCACGGGTCTTCTGCAAAACTTTCTGTCTATGTTCTTCTTTAAACGTAATATTTTTCATTCGGCCATTGTTGAATATTTCAGGCAGCTGCTTTAGAGGATCTTCCATGATTTCATCTCCCCTTCTCCAATTTGCGCCGCAGCATTTCTCGTCCTCGTTGAAGCAATGTTCGGATCGTCGGCTCTTTTTTATGTAAAATCTGACTTATTTCAGAAACGGTTAGTTCTTTATAATAGAAGAGAAGAATGACTTCTCTATACTTAAGTGGAAGTTTTAAAACCTCATCTGCTAAAGCTTCGTGTTCACTTTTTTGTACAATCGTAAGCTCCGGTGTTAAAGCAGAGGACTGTTTAGATTTTCCTAAACGGTCAATGACATGGATATACTTTTTCCAACCGCTTCTTAAATAGTCCTTACAGATGTTAACCGTAATCGCATATACCCATGTTTTAACAGAGGATTCACTCCGGAAATTATCTTTATGGACAAAGCATTTGACGAACACTTCTTGAGCCAAATCTTCTGCAAGTTTTCGATCCTTAACATACGTATAAGCTAGCCTGATGACTTTGTCTTCATACAGTTCCATGATCTGTATCAGCCATTCTTCTTGACTGAGCCCTTGTGAAAAAAGCTCTTGTTCTTTGCTGCTGCGTATCATTTTCAAGTCCTCTCCCCCTTTCCACCCTTACATAGTACTTAGACGATTGTACGTTTCTTTTTTATTCATTTTTAAGTTTGATTGTTCAAAAAAGTAAGAGGAGTATTGATTTCCACTTCAGGATGCTCGCTTTCCGTGGGGTGCTCGGTGAGCCTCCTCTGCGCTTCGCCCGTTAGAAGTCTCACTACCGATGTGAGCTTCCTCGTCGCATGCCTAACGAGATGTTTTTCAGGTAGCAGGCACGCACCTTACGCTCCAATCAATTGTCAAAGAAGCGTACTCATCAAAAAAGATTAAAGAGCAATATTCTTTTAGTAAGTAGTCTTTCAAAAAGATGCTGTAACAGGAAATGCGATTGGCTGATTGCAAATTGGCAGCTTGCCTCTCACCATCAGAGTCCCTTCCTTCTTTTTAGCTTGAAGGTCCTTTGTATGTATCAATTGGTCAGGCGTAAAGTGAATTTCTACACTCTTGAATACTTCAGGAATGGCGCTGCAAATGTCAGCTAGACCTATCGAACTTTTTGAGACCACATCATAGAGTACTAATACATGATCCTTTACCTCGTAAACTAGCAGTGATTCTAAAGATTCACTGTAAAACAGCTTCTCAGAAAAAAACGGGTTGTATAGATTCAGGTACAATGAATGTTCATAGTTTAATGGTGCGAAAATAAGGGAGTTGGAATGCTCGCTGACAAAACAAGACTGTATGATCTCAACATCGCTTCTTTTAGAAAAATCCAGTTTCTTAACTGAACTGCTTCTCATGCTTAGATTTCGAAATGCTTCAGTAACAAATATATGTTCCTCCACTTTCCCAAATCCGTACTTTTCATAAAGAGCTGGTGTTTCGGTCTGCAAAAATATAAAAGAGTAATGGTTAGTAAGGTCTTCTAATACTAGATTCATCAATTTCTTCATATACCCTTTACCTCTTTCAGAAGGCAAGGTCATTACGGATTGGATTCCAGCTGCCGCAACTGCCTTCCCATCTATTATCCAGCTCATGGGAATGACTGAAACATTAGCGACCGCACGATTCTCTTTAAAAATGGTATAGGGACAGTAATTCGGATCCCAAAAACCCCTATCATAATAGTCTTGCAGCATATGAGCAGGTATTCCAAATACTTGTTCAAACAGCGGATAGAGAGATTCACGGTGACATTTATTTAGGGGCTGACTTTTTTGTAATGTTAATTCCATAGTTATACCTACTTTACATCTTAATCTATCAATCTAAATATACCATTTATATCCCATTAAAATACAAATCCATACACAGTTAAGTCGAATTATGTTTCATCGTGTAACATTTTGAAATATAAATGTAATATTATTTCGCGATAACAGACCCCCGAACAATGTTATAATCACTTTTGTAAAGAAATTGGCAACATTTGCACTTACAAGGAGGAGTACCCATTTTGAAACGCAAGCTTGTGATGGCTACATTGTCTCTCAGTCTAGCTTTTAGTACATATACCGTATCGGCAGAAACCCTGTCTTCTATAAAAGAAAAGAAAGAACAAAACCATTCTGAACAGAATCAAACAAAGAGCGAGTTAAAAGAAAATCAAAACCAGCAAGATAACATGGTTAAACAAATAGAAGATTTAGAGTCTTCCATTGATAAAACACTAAGTCAGATCGGCAACAAAAAAGAATCTATTAAAGAAACAAAAGGTTCCATCGAAAAGCTGAAGAAAGAAATCGAAGTGCTTGAAAAAAGAATCAAGGAGCGTGACGAGCTTTTAAAAGAACGCGTAAGTTCGATGTATGAAAGCGGCGGAGCAGTAAATTACCTTGATGTTTTATTAGGCGCAAAAGATTTCGGCGATTTCCTGGATCGAGTATTTGCTCTTAACGTGATCGCTGAGCAAGATAAAGCGATATTAGAAGAGCACAAACAAGATAAAGCTGACGTTGAAAAGAAAAAAGGGCAAGTTGAAAGTGAACTTACATCCCTTAATAACGATTTAAAAGAGCTTGAAGGACTTAATCAGAAACTGACTGCTCAGAAAAAGCAGAAAAATGCCCTTCTTGCACAATTGGAAAAAGAAGAAGAACATTTACATGATCATATTATGAAATTAGATGAAAAGAACGACTTACTCTCTGCTCAAGAAGCTGCGATTAAAGCAGAAATTGCACGTGCAAAGAAAGAAGAAGAAGAGCGCAAAAAAAGAGAAGCAGCTGCAAGAGCGGCGGCAGAAGCAGCAGCAGCTAAAGCAAAAGCGGAAGCAGCAGCTAGAGCGAAGAGCTCTTCAAATTCTGGTTCTTCAAGCCCTGCGCCTGCGCCTGCGCCTGCTCCAACACCAGCTCCTGCTCCTGTATACCGTGACTTCATCTTCCCTTCACAAGGGATAATCACGTCTAACTTCGGTAACAGAAGCAGCGGTATGCACTATGGAATGGATATCGCTAAACGCGGAAGTGCTGTACCGATTGTTGCAGCAGCTTCAGGAACCGTTTCAAAAGCATATTACTCTAGCAGTTATGGAAATGTTGTTTATATTACTCACTATATTAACGGTCAGTTGTATACAACGATCTACGCGCATATGAGAACAACTCCAGCTGTAAGATCAGGACAAGCTGTTTCTCAAGGTACGTTCCTTGGCTATCAAGGAAACACAGGAGCTTCTCGCGGTCAGCATCTGCACTTCGAGCTGCACAAAGGACCATGGAACGCTTCAAAATCAAATGCTGTTGACCCAAGACCATATCTTCAATAATTAAACGTAAAAAGACGCAGAGATCTTTGACTCTCTGCGTCTTTTTCATATGACTCCCCCGAGAAGACGACGGACCGGATGTCTTGTGTATTCTGACATCAACCGGTAGTTCGGCCGGATTATTTCAGCTGTGAGGAATGCGGGCACTGTTGCACCTGGAATCCTTTTTCTGTTTAAGACATCAATAATCTCACCGATCGTACCCGTTCCGATTCCATGTCCGAACACTTGGCCGTTCCCAAGGTCAATCACGTTCTCCCCTTGCCATTGCGGCGTATTTGGGTGATGTTCAGGGTTCTTAATGTACTTTACATCACCAGGCAATGAATCTCCGGATGGCACGGCAATGATCTGCAGATCCGCATCATGTTCTGTACTATATAGAAGCAATCCATTAAACAATTGATTAAACATTTTCGCTCCAATTGTCTCAAGCACTGCCTTATACAGCATAATCATGATAGCCGTTGTACACTCGAAGCCATACCTTTTTCCATTAATGAAAATATCCGTTATGGCATCAGACGGATTGGCATCCGGCCGAAGTAAGAATCCGCCATATGCTGTACGTCTCCAATATTGAGGATTACAGCGTGCATTTACAAAAGTGGAAAAACTAGCACCGCTGTCCCGCATGGCATAAGCGGCAGCAACGATATTCGAACGCATAATCACTTCAAACAAGAATTGGTGAGGACTTCTGTAATAAAAAGATTCTCTAGAATTTTTCAGCTTTAGGCCGATCTGTTTCTGGGTGGCTGTAAGCTGATTAAAACCAGAGATTTGGTCAGTATTTACTGAATAGCCATTAACAAATATCAATTCTCTCCCCCCTGTCTGCACAGGATATTACATACTATGGCAAGGGGAGAAAGTTGGTGTTTTTTAAGCGCCTCTATTTTGCAGAAATTGAAATTTGCCACTAGCCTTAACTGCAACTTCTTGTTTCTCAGACGTTTTCTCTTCTTTGAATCCTTTAACATTCCTAGTTTCCAGATGTTTTTGAAAACCTTCTGCCATTAACTGAAACGCATAGATCTCGATTCCGAACATGATGATCGGACCTAACGCAATCGCAGGATTACCTTGTATATAAGTATAATAGTTCCCCACAAGACCGGACCATTCGTTGGATAAAGATTTTGGCGGGTCACCCCAAAACGGATTGAAATCAATATCGGTCCCTCCAAAGAACAGTTTAAAATAACCGAGGTGTGTAAAGATGATCAGCACCTGTACACATTGCTGGCACCATACGATAATAAGCTTTGGCAATAAGTGAGGCATTACGTGCTTTTTAAAAACTCTCCACCTACTTGCTCCTAAAACGTTCGCTCCCTCAATAAAATCTTCTTTTAAAGTAGACGCCATCATGTTTCCGATCATCGAACCTAGCAAAGGCACAACTAATAACGTTAATATAATAATTTCAAGACCAATACGCTCTGCAAAAGAGTATATAAAATACTCTTCCATCTCCGGTATTTTGATCTGTTCTTTTAGGATCGGGCTTAAAATAAAAATGGCTAGGATTGTGAGTGGGATAAAATAAAAGGAACTCAGCAGCTGATCTAAGCTTTTTCTAATTTTTTCAGGCATATAAAAAGCGAGAGGTATGGCTACAACAAAACTAAAAATGACCCTAAGGACCCCGATAACAATTACACTTATTAAAGTGAATTTAGCTCCTTGCAAGACCTTACCTGCCGTATCATAGCCGAGAGGGTCTGTTCCTAACGGGAACATGAAAGAAGGTTCGAACGGAGCTGCTTCTATAGGGGTCATGTTTTCATCATAAAGAACTTGAACCTGCCTTACCTGGCTATCGAAAAATACCGAAAATATAATACTTGAAACAATCAATCCAAAAATGATGAAAAATCCAGTCCAAAATTTAAAGTTTTTTATCAATATAATCACCTCTTTTATAGAGGAATTCAAAATTTATACGGGGTGAATCGGCATAACCATTTTGATGAATCTTTCTTTTTTTCATTCCCATAACATTTCTTGTATCAAGATGACGCTGAAAACCCTCTGCCATCAATTGAAAAGCATAGATGCATATCCCAAACATGATGATCGGTCCAAGTGCGATCGCTGGGTTCGCGTGCAGCAGATTATAATAATCACCAATCAAGCCAGACCATTCGTTTGTTGTTGATAACGGAGGATCAGCTACATAAGGGTTGTAATCCACATCGGTTCCTCCAAAAAACAATTTGAAGTAACCTAGGTGAATAAAAATAACTAACACTTGAACACATTGCTGGCAGAATACGATTACTAGATTCGGCAGGACATGCGGCATGATATGTTTGGAAAACACTCTCCATTTACTTGCTCCGAGCACTTTTGCCCCTTCGATAAAATCTTCCTTTAATGCAGAAACAATCAGATTTGCAATTAAAGATCCGAGCAGCGGAACAACCAGCAAAGTTAGTACAAGGATCTCGATTCCTACCCTTGCTTTATAAGAATAAAGAAAATACTCTTCCCACCCAGGCATCCTTAACTGCTCCCAAAGAACAGGAGTAAGTATGAAAACAGCTACGATTGTCAACGGTACAAAGTAAAAGGAACTCAGCAGCTGTTCTAAACTTTTTCTTAAACGATCGGGTGTATACATTGCCAGCGGGATAGCGAATAAGAAAGCCGTACATACGCGCAGCAACCCGATTGCAATTACACTGATCAGCGTAAACTTTGCTCCCTGCAGCACTTTCATCGAGGTATCATAACCTAGAGCATCTGTACCCATCGGAAACATGAGTGAAGGATTGAATGGTGCCGCACCAATCATATTCATATCATCGTCATAAAGGATCTGTACTTGCCGTATATTACTGTCGAAGAAGATTGCGAAAATAAGACTTGCCCCTATTAAACCTGCGATCATAGAAAAACCGAGCCAAAATTTATAACTTTTAATTATAACGCTTCACTCCTTTTCGAATATCTCATAATGGTCCATTCGAACAGTGCGAAGATAAGAAAAAAAGGGATGACTAAAAGAATCAAGCATGCAGCAAGCATCTCTGGTCTGAAATCATGATACATATAATGAGTGATGCCGTGGATATTGAAGATGATTTCTACGAGCAGAAGATTTGAGATCATAAACCAAAGTACCGATTTCGAAAAATGAAAAATTCCCTCACTCGTGTTCCTCGTTACGTGGAACACGAGGACATACAGTCTCTTCATCCCTTTAGCTAAACTCGTTTCAACATACTGCTTTCCCATTTCCTCTTCGGTCATGAGAATCATCATTTTATAAAAATATACAAACGGCAATAACATGAGACACGTTATAGGAACGATATAAATTCTGTCTTCTGCACCTAATGAAGCTACATTTGAGACTAATACGCCTGTCTTTTTATAGATCAGAACGATGCCCATTTGCACGAGTGCAAATACTAGCAGATCTGGCAAGGATTCTAAAAAGGTAAGAATGTTTTTTATTATTCGCCTTAAGAAGTTCGGCAGCATCAGAGTCCCCCATGTCAGGACTTGAGCGAAACAAAATGCAATGAATAATGCACCAAAAAGAATAGTAAGGGAATAGAAGTAAGGTTCCCATATATCTTCTAGAAATGGACGTTTTATGCCTTGATTTAAATAGGTCATCTCGTTAAAGCGCAGCATTTCTATAAATACAGTCTTAACTTTCTCAAAATAGGCTGATACGTTTTTATTCATGATGAGTTCAGGCAAACCGCTAATTAATATTATGGATAAGAACGTTAATAAAAGTTGCATTAGCAGTTTTTTTGCTATTTTCATTACACTCCTCCTCCCTGTTTCTTTTATAGACGATTAGCATGCAGAAAATCATTCATCTCTTTTCCAATAGAAGGATAAAAACGAAAAAATAACCCATATTAAGGAAGAGAAAAAATGGAATCGAGGATTCAATATGTGGAAGAAAACTGTTATAGGAATCTTACTGACCAGCAGTCTATTTTTGTACCCTGAAACCTACCTCGCAAAAGAACCATTAACTTATTTTCCGATCGTAAAAAAAGGAGAGGTTTTACCGTGGAAAAAAGTCAGCGAACTTATTCCAAAAGGTTCAACATTCAAAGTGATTGATCTGGAAACGGGTTTTTATTTTCGAGTACAGCGAAGAGCCGGAAATCAGCATGCAGATGTTCAGCCTTTAACACATGATGATACTGCCGTTTTAAAACATCTATATAACGGAAAATGGAGCTGGAACCGCCGGGCTGTCCTGATTCCTGTGAAAGGGAGAATGATCGCGGGAAGCATGCATGGTATGCCTCATGGAGCTGGTGCGTTAGAGAATGGCTTTCCTGGCCATTTTTGCATTCATTTTTCAGGAAGCTCTACTCATCGCTCAAGGAATATTGATCCATCTCATCAACTCATGATCTTAAAAGCTGGCGACCAGCTAAACCGATATGCCTCAGGAGCAAGTGCAAAGCAAGCAGTTTCCATGTTCCTTGTAGGCATGAAACAGCAAGATATTAAAATCGCGAAGCCAATATTAAGTACAGCTTTATTAAACAACTCTCAGATTAAGGATCTATTCAAAGGCATAACAAGTATGCAATACGAAATTAAGAAAAAGAGTACAAGATACCCGCCTATCGTGCGTACCGAGGTCGCTGCAAAAGTTAAACAGTATGATGAGGACGGCAAGCATAATAAGGTTTATAAATTCTCTTTAGAGCGCAAGTCCATGACAGATGGATGGAAAATTATAAAGATTAAGTACTAATATGGGACTGTTCCAAAAGTAAGGTAAACTTGCTTTTGGCAGTCCCATTTTCTATAAATACGAATAATTTATATTTTTTTATAATAAATCGTTCGGTTTTTAGTTGAAATGTGTCCGAATAATTGTTATATTTACCAAGGGTTAAAACAATTGAAAGAATTCATCTACTTTTCCAAGGGGGATATTATGAATACCCATTATGATGTTATCGTTGTTGGAGCAGGTCCGGCTGGAATATTTACAAGTTACGAACTAACGAGACAACTGCCAGAAGCAAAAATTCTATTGATCGATAAAGGTCACGATATATATGCAAGATCTTGTCCAATTTTAGAAAAGAAAATAAAAAAATGTCCGCCAGCAGCTGGAAGAAAAGAATTTGCTGGCTGTCTGCCTGCTTGTTCCATTACGAATGGTTTCGGCGGTGCCGGTGCTTATTCAGATGGCAAGTTCAACATTACCTCCGAATTCGGCGGTTGGATGACAGATTATCTTTCAGAGGATAAAGTTGTAGAACTTATTAAATATGTTGATGAAATAAATCTAGATCATGGTGCAACAGATTCCATTACAGATCCTCTTACACCAGAAGTTAAAGATATTGAAAAACGCGGCTATGCTGCAGGATTAAAGCTGCTGCGTGCACAAGTCCGCCATTTAGGAACGGAACAAAACTTAGAAATTCTAAAAAGTATATATGAGTATTTAAAAACGAGAATTGATATGAAGTACAAAGCAGAAGTTGAAGATATTCTTACTGAGCGTACAGAATCCGGATACGTATCAAAAGGAATTCTTTTAAAGGATGGGACTTCGCTATCTGCTGAAAAAACAGTAATTGTTCCAGGCCGTGACGGATCTACATGGCTGACAAAGATTCTAAAGAAACGCCGTATTAAGATGACTGCAAATCAAGTGGATATTGGTGTTCGTGTGGAAACTTCAAACCTTGTGATGGAAGAGATCAATGAGCATCTGTACGAAGGAAAGTTCGTTTTCAATACGTCTGTAGGAACAAAAGTCCGTACTTTCTGCTCCAATCCTTCAGGTCATGTTGTGGTTGAAAACCATTCAGGAATCATGCTGGCGAACGGTCACGCTTATAAAGACCCTAAGCTTGGAAGCGAGAATACAAACTTTGCTTTGCTCGTATCGCACCAGTTTGCTGAGCCGTTTGACCAACCGACTGAATATGCTCATGAAGTATCAAAATTAGCCAATCAACTTTCCATGGGTGGTCTTGTGGTGCAAAAGTATGGAGATATTCTAAAAGGCCGCCGTTCAACGGATAAACGAATCAAAGAAGGATTTCTGCGTCCTACTTTAAAAGAAGCAGTGCCTGGAGATCTTGGTCTTGTCCTTCCTTACAACACAATGAAAAGTCTTATTGAGATGACGGAAGCTCTAGACAAAGTAACGCCGGGAATCGCTTCTGAACATACGCTCTTTTATGGGGTAGAAGCTAAATTCTATTCAGCCCGTCCAAAACTTGATGATAAGTTTGAATCTGAGATCAGCGGGTTATATGTGGGAGGAGACGGTGCAGGCATCACTCGCGGCCTTGCCCAAGCAAGTGCATGCGGTGTATGGATCGCACAAAATGTTGCGGTTAAGTTAAAAGAGAAAATGCCGGCAATGGTCTAAATTAAAAAAGCAGGTTTTGTACTCTTAGTTGCTATGGGAAGTGTTGATTTCCAATCCACTAGTCAATGAAGAAATAAATTAAACTTTTCAAAAACAGCTATTTATAAATGAGCAAAACAAAAACGATGCAAGAAGGATTCGCTCCTTCTGCATCGTTTTTTTGTTTAAGTTGAGAATATGACGATTCTTCCTCTGATCAAAGCAATGATAAAACCGACGATTGCTCCTATAATAGCAGGAATTAGCCATCCGATTCCGTCGGCATACAAAGGAATGTGAGAGTAAATTTGATCAATCGTTCCCAAGTTCATGCCAAACGCTTTTAATCCATCTGCAATCGACACTAATGCTGTTGCGATGATTGAACCGAGATAGACTTCCTGTCGCCCTGAGAATGCGTCATGGAAGAATGATAAGATGATCAGCACTATAGCTACTGGATAGATCGCTGTCAAAACTGGAACAGATATTGTGATCAACTGGCTAAGACCAACATTGGCCACTCCAGCACTAAAGATGCTCAATACAAGAATGACAAGTTTATATGGCAGCTTCGGAAACATTTTATGAGCGAATTCGCCCGTTGCCGTTACAAGTCCAACAGATGTCGTCAAACAAGCGAGTGCTACTGCTAAACCGAGTAACAGGTTCCCCGGCTCTCCAAACAGCTGATAAACAACATTCGTTAAAATCTGTCCGCCATTCTCAGATTTGCCAAGAGTCTGGCTTGTTGCACCAAGATATGCAAGGATGCCATAGACTCCTGCTAGACAAACAGCGGCAATGACACCAGCTTTTATAACCATCTTTGTTACATTTTCCTTCTTCATACCTGGTTTTTTAACGGCAGAGATTACTACGATTCCAAAAGCCAGGGCACCCAGTGTATCCATCGTTAAATATCCATCCATGAATCCTTTAACTAGTGGACTGCTCTCGTATTCTGGTGAGGCCTGTCCAAGTTTTCCAACAGGTGTGATTAGCGCTTTTACAAGTACGGAACCAATAATAAATAGCAATAAAGGCGTTAAAATATTCCCGATCCGATCTACGAGCTTAGATGGATTTAACGCAAGCCAATACGTAATCGCAAAAAACACAACTGTAAATAGGAATAAAGGCAATCCTGTATCCATTCCTTCAGGAAGAAACGGCAAAGCAGCCATTTCGAATGCTACTGTCCCTGTTCTTGGGATTCCAAAGAATGGTCCAATCGCTAAATATAAGATAATTGCAAAAACGGATCCAAATAAGGGATTAACGCGCTCCGTAAGAGTTTGCAGTCCCCCGCCTGCTCGTGCCAGAGCGATAACACCTAAAAGCGGCAGCCCCACCCCCGTTATGAAGAAGCCAGCCATTGACTGCCAGACCATTCCCCCTGCAGCCTGCCCTAATGCCGGCGGGAAAATTAAATTTCCTGCTCCAAAAAATAATGCAAATAACATTAACCCCACTGAGAGTGTTCGTTTCTCCATGTAGTGTTCCTCCTCTGTGGCCCATTAAATTTATCTATTTTTATCGAAAAATGTCGAAATTATTTAAATACCATATGTATTTGTAACACGATTACCGATTGGAGTCAATATTCAGATATAATGAATTTTCTAACAAATTATAACAAGAGTGAAGGACTGAGATGTTCTCAGCCCTCTTTTTTTCGTTATTAACGGTTTGTAGGGAACATACGGCGGATCGTATCATTGAATTCTTTAACGAAACCTGAAACCGGATTTCCTTTGTTTATGTCATCTGCCCACCCATTCATGCGGTCGATGAAGTCAGGGTTAGTCGAGACAAATACATCATTAATATCAGGATCTGTATTTCGTACAGTATCTCCGATCATTTTTTCTGTTTCTTTTGTAAGCTTCATGCTTTCGCCGCCTTTAAGCTTTGCAGCCACATAAGCGTTATTATCCGTTACGATAACAGTTGCATCTTCTACTTCCTTTAAATCCGTAACTTTATTGGCAGCTTCGTCTGCAACATCCATACGTGCATTTTCGTCGTACTGGTTGTCCATGCCCATATTCATGTTGTTATCCATGTTACGGTCCGCACGGTTATCGTAGTTTACTTCTGTCATGTTGTTGCGTGCTTCTTCACCCATGTCTTTATCGTTATTATTCATCCCGCAAGCTCCAAGGAAAGAAGACAGCATGACGGCCATAGAAGTAACTAAAATTGTCTTTTTCATTTTGTGATGACACTCCTTTTGATAAATTTTTGACTGTCATCTTATAAAATTTGTAGAGATGAGAGAAAATATACATGACAAAAATGTTTAAGTGTGATAAAAACCATAATAAAAAACGCCTCATAAAAAGAAGCGTTTTATTTATACCATTCATTTGAATAGGTGCTTTTATTTTTCGGTTTAAAGATCAGCCACACGATTAAGCATAATGCTAATAGAGAGAATGCGTAGATACCGATTTTATGAATGACGTCCATCACAATGTACCAGCGCCCTGCAAGCTGATAACCGATCAAAATAAAGAATGAACACCAAAATACAGCACCGCAATATGCGTAGATAGCGAACTGTCTAAATTTCAAAGAGTACATACCTGCGAAATAAGCAGTGAGATGCCTGACGCCAGGAACAAAATAGCCAAAGAACAAAGCCGTTTTTCCGTATCTTGAAAAGAAATTTTGTGTTTTATTTATTTTTTCATCAGAGATTCCGATTTTAGGACCAAGTTTGTACAATAATGGTCTTCCGCAAATACTCCCAAAATAATAGCTCCCAGTAATTCCTGTTAGCGCTCCCAAAAATGCACTTAATACAGCCGGAACCATAGGCAGGTCACCAGCAAATATAAAATAGCCGACCGTAGCTAAAAGAATTTCATCCGGAATCGGCAATCCGATTATGCCTAGAGCTAATAATAGAAAAATACCGAAATAGCTATATTGATAAATAATATTTATTAAGTCATATTCCATGACGTCACCAACTTCTTTTTTTACACCTTCTACCATTGTAACGATAAGATGGGGTATTTGGAAAGAGGAAAACAAAATTTGTTAAGAAAATGTGTCTTTTTAATATATGCTAATGTGGACGAGATGGACACTAATCTAAAATCAACTGCAAATCTTGCCACGCATAACATTCTTCCATGAGGCTCTGACTACCGATCGCGATCAACTCTTCATCTATCTTTATCCCGCCAAGTGAAATATATGCTTTTTTTGCAGGATTATCTTTTAAAACCCATACAATCATACTTTTTTGACCTTGTTTTACGAGCTGCTGACTGAATCTTTTAATCATTTTAGTTCCATAACCTTTTTGCTGGATTTCTTTTAGCAGATAGAAGGCATAAATCTCACTCTCATAGGGATGATCAGATCGAATACGGCCGCCTGATATAAAGCCCCAAATGTCATTATGATCATCTTCCAAAACGAAAACGATATGAGACGGACCTTGTAAAAGCCACTCCTCCCATCTAAGAGTCCTTTCATCGATAGACATTTTGGACAGATAATTAGAATCCACTATTCCCTTATATGAGGCCTGCCAGCTTTGCACCTGAACTTTTGCTATTTGAGCTGCATCTTTTACTTCAGCATGACGAATTTTCATTTTCTAAACCCACCACTTTTTTTGAGGGATCAAGGTAACTGGCAAATGAAATTGTTCTTCAAACCAAGGTTTGAGCTGTGTGGCATGGACTAAATATTCTGAAGCAGCATGTGAAACACCTATTAAACTCATCGTTGTAGTTTGGCAGTATTCTTTCATTTCATCAAATTTTTTCTTGCCGTATTCATTATCGATATGGCAATGCACTTCACCCGTTATGTATGCTTGTGCTCCTAGCTTTTCTGCTTCTTTCATCGCATATACTTTATCTCCACATCCGGCAGCAATGGCAACTTTCGTGATAGATGTGTGCGAGGGTCCTTCTAAATCTGCATATGGGATTTGAAAAATTTCTTTTGATTTTTCAATGAGGTCCTCTGTTGTTGCAGGTGGGATCTCACAAATTACTCCGCATGCTCCTTTTTCATCTCTAAAAAACTCAACCACAACCTTCGCGCCATATGCTTCTGCCATCGCGTCACTTGTGCTGATCGTTCTAGAATAATCGAGCGGAACATGAAGGGTAAATACCGATAATCGCTTTTCTTTCATTTTTGCGATTAATTCAGGGTGGATAGGTAAGAACCCCCTCCCCCATTCCCCTTGAGGGTCACCGCATTCCATCACAAGCGGATGATGCATAAAGAGAAGATCTCCCGGATGACTTTCTTCAATAAACCGTTGGAGTACCTCGTCTGTCGGGAATACAGCTAAGAAAATGCGCTCGACTTCCTCATCTCCTCTTAACATAAGACCATTAAACAATTCATTAAACTCCGGTTCAAATTCTTTGCGCCAGTTGTAATTAATAGGTTCATAAACCATCGGAATAAAACGACTGAACGCTGGATCTGTGCCTATTGCTCTATACTGGAAAAGCGCATCGATCACTTCATCTATTTTTTGTAGTTTTGCCATTTAATTTGTGAACCTCTTTTCTATAAAATAAATAATCTCAGGGTCCCCTTCATCAAGATTGTCTATAAAACCGCTTTTAGTAAAACCGCTAGCTTCAAAAACCTTATGCATCGCATCATTTGATTGATTAGTAGAAGAGAAAAGCTTCTCAGTCGGTGAGATTTCAGTCATATGTGACAGCAATGCACTTGCGTGTCCCCTTCTTTGGAAAGATGGCCTAATCATGATCAATGAAACAAAACAGCAATCGAAAAAGGAAGTATGGTAGATTAGAAACCCTGCCAATTCTGAATCATCAAAGACTAGCAAACATCTATCTTGTTCGACAGCTTCTCCTATTTCTTCCTTTCTCCGGTCTGTTCCTATCATTTCTTTATCTATTGTAACGATGTTTTCCAAATTTGTATTTTTCGCCTTTACTATTTTCATTGTTTTCCCACTTTCATTTTTGTTCTTTCTCTCACATTTGCTACAATATGAAAAAAGAACAGGAGTTGAAAAAATGCCTATCGCAGATATTACTATTATCCCAATCGGTACGGAAACACCGAGTGTAAGTTCCTATGTAGCAAAAATACAAAAGGTACTTCAGCAAAATGAAGAAAAGGTAAAATACCAGCTTACACCAATGAGCACATTGATCGAAGGTGAGCTACCTGACCTTTTTGATGTGATCCAGCAGCTTCACGAAGTTCCATTTGAAAATGGGATTCAGCGTGTAGCTACAAATATTCGCATCGATGACCGACGCGATAAAAAATCGACGATGGCCGGCAAGCTGCAAGCGGTTGAGGAGCAGATGAACCGCTCGTAAATCTCGAGAACCGCTTGTAAATCCTGGGAACCGCTCGTAAATCTTGGGAACCGCTCGTAAATCTTGGGAACCGCTCGTAAATCTTGGGAACCGCTCGTAAATCTTGGGAACCGCTCGTAA
>NZ_SGXL01000001.1:0-847825 GCF_004216955.1 Fictibacillus sp. BK138 | reverse complement strand
TTGGGAACCGCTCGTAAATCTTGGGAACCGCTCGTAAATCTTGGGAACCGCTCGTAAATCTTGGGAACCGCTCGTAAATCTTGGGAACCGCTCGTAAATCTTGGGAACCGCTCGTAAATCTTGGGAACCGCTCGTAAATCTTGGGAACCGCTCGTAAATCTTGGGAACCGCTCGTTCAGCGATCATAAACTCCGCTGAACGAGCATAATTCTCCATGAACGCGCATATATCTCTTCGAACGCGCATATATCCCAACGAGCGCGCATAAAACGTCATATTCAGAAAAAAGCTTACTCTTGATGGGCATTTCCAGCCCCTAGAGTAAGCTTTCTTCTATTATTCTCCTTTAGCAGATGTTACTTCTGCTGCTTTTTCTTTTGTTTTCGCAGCGTTTGGTTCTTTTTTCGCAAAGTCGATGCGTAAGTCGTCAATACTTTGACGAACATTCCCTTTACCAGAGAAGTTTTCTAGTAATTCTTTTACATCAATCCCAGAGGAAGCTTTCAAAGACTCTTGCAATGTTGACATCAAGTTTGTTGCATAGCCCGTGATGCGGTTAGCTCCGCCGTTCTCACCACCGCCTGTATCCACGACAGTAATCTTATCGATATTAGATAGCGGTGCTGCAACTTGCTTCGCGTATTCCGGAAGCATCTTGATCATCATATCCATCATGGCTGCCTGGCCGTATAACTCGAATGCTTCGGCAATCTTTTGTTTCGCTTCTGCTTCTGCAAGACCTTTTAGGCGGATAACTTCAGCTTCAGTTTCCCCTTTAGCACGTTCTGCTTCTGCTCGGGATAGACCGTCGAGTCGAACCTTTTCTGCTTCCGCTTTTGCCATTGCTTCTACACGGTACTTATGTGCATCAGCTTCTGCAACCTGCTTGCGCTTTTCAGCTTCTGCCGATTGTTCAACGGCATATCGGTCTGCATCGGCTTTCTTCTTTACTTCTGAATCATATTGCTTTTCACGGCGCAGAATCTCTTTTTCTTCAAGCTCGATCTGCTTTTGACGCTCAATGATTTTGATCTGCATCTGCTGTTCTGTAACCTGTTGTTTTGCGATAGCTTCTTCTAGGTGATAAGCCTGGTCAGCACGTGCCTTCGCAACATCTTGCTCACGTCTGAATTCAGCTACCTTCAGCTGGTTCATCTTTTCAGCTTCCGCTACTTCTGTCGCGCGTCCTAACTCGGATTGTTTGGCTTCTTTATCTGCTTCTGCTCGTTTGATGCGTGTTTCTTTTTCAGCTTCAGCTGTCGCGATATCTGCATCACGCTTAACTTGTGCAATACGAGGTTTACCCAGTGCATCCAGGTATCCATTCTTATCGCGTACATCTTTGATCGTAAATGAAACGATGATCAATCCCATTTTTGCAAGGTCCTGAGACGCGACACGCTGGACCTCTTGAGAGAATTTTTCACGGTTTTTATAGATTTCTTCAACTGTCATAGATCCGAGGATCGAGCGCAAGTGACCTTCTAGTACTTCACGCGCTTCATTCTCACGGTCTTCTTTTGTTTTCCCTAAGAATTGTTCAGCTGCAGTTGCAATTTCCCCGATCGAGCTTCCGACTTTGATGATCGCTGTTCCATCAGCCATTACAGGAACACCTTGCTCTGTATACACTTCTGGCGTTTGAACATCCAGCTTGCTCGTTAATAAGCTAAGAGGTTTCGCTTGCTGAAAAACCGGCAGGACGAACGTACCGCCTCCACGTACGATCTTGATCCTGTTGCCTGATTCATCAATATTCACGTTTTTGTTTCCTAAGAAGCTTCCTGTTACGATCAATGCTTCATCAGGACTTGCCGTACGGTACTTCGTAATAAAAACACTAATAAGAGCTGCTAGCAGAAAGACTGCAATTCCAACTACAATAAATAATGGCGAAAAACTCATGAAATCCCCTCCAGATTAATGAAAATAAGTTTGTTCTACTTGTTCATAACGCATAACCGAAACAACACCTTTTTGAATATCGATAATTAATATCTTTTCCCCTTGCTGAATCGGTTTGTTATCCATACTTATTGCGGTTTTTGAGATTCTACCGCTAATTCCTTCAATTAATATCTCTCCAAAACCATCAACCGGAACAGACGTAATGACTGTACCTACTCTTCCCTTTAAATCCTCATCCCGATAAGCTAATGACTCTTCCGCCGATCGAATCGGTGTTAAAACAAATACGTTTAAAAGAGTGACAAGCAACAGAGAAAGCAGACAACTGAACACAAGGATGAACCAGCTGTTGATTCCGGTCATGATCTCCAGCAGATAACCTGAAGCGCTGCCGATCGTAAAGAAGGAAAGAATAAGTGCCGGATGCAAGAATTCCATGGCTGCATCAAGCATGTCACCAAAAAGAATATAAACAAACGTGATACATCCAAATACAATGAAACTTCCTAAGTATATGGTTGATAACGGATACCCAAACAGTTCCATGTTCATCTCTCCCTACCCTTTATTAAGTTATTATTTTTAGATAACAAGCCCCCCATGTCGAATTTCTTTAACCATATCAAAAAGGTAAAGAAAAAAATGTAAAATTTTGTCGAAAGTAAGATAAATTCCAATATTGGTTTTATATGTTAATTTACGGATGTCTATTTAAAAAGTTTCAGTTTGTTAACAATTTTTTGTATAATTTTGTTAAAGAGAGGATGGGATCGTATGTACATTGATCGATTAAGAAATGCTCTGAAAAAGATGGAGAATAAAGAAGAAGCTGAAAAAATGAAGCAATATATGCGTGGGCAGTTTGAGTATTTTGGATTGCGAGCACCTGTAATGAAAGATACGTTTAAAAGTTTTATCCAAGAGAATGGTCTCCCTGCTCATAATGATCTTTATTTCTTTTTAAAAGAAGCATGGGCAATGCCTGAACGTGAAATGCAGATGGCCGGTCTATCCATTGCGGATAAATTGAAAAAGGAAATGACACAGCAGGACATTGAATGGATTGAATATATCATCGTAAATAAAAGCTGGTGGGACACAGTTGACCATATTGCAAAACATATAGCAGGGTACTATTTCAGCAAGTTCCCTGAACAAATACACACTGTAACAGAACGATGGATCGCATCTCAAAATATCTGGCTGATGAGGTCAGCAATTCTGTTTCAATTAGGGTATAAGGATAGAACTGATAAAGAACGGCTGGCACACATTATTAAAGAAACCAAATACGAGCAAGACTTCTTTATTCGTAAAGGCATCGGATGGGCATTGCGAGAATACGCAAAAGTAAATCCGGATTGGGTGTGGGATTTCGTACATATAGAGGAATTAAGTCCGCTTTCTTATAAGGAAGCGATCAAAAATATAAAGAAAACAAAGCAGCCGTCATGATTAACGGCTGCTTTGTCCTTATTTAGGATGGTATTCCTACTTTAGAGGCAACATATCGTATCGCATTACGGAACGACACAAAGGTTTTCTGATTTGTATCAATTCCGAGATTCACCATGTTCTTAACCATGTCCTGCTTAAATCCGCAATAAAGGACTTCAGCCCCCATTAGTTCTACCGTCGTTGTCAGTTTCTGAATCTCCTGGCCTAAGTCAGGATCTTCCACCGTCGTAATTCCAGAGAAGTCTATAATGACATACTCAGCATGATAATTTAAACATTCGTTTAACAGTTTTGTCGTTAAGCTTTCCATTCTCTCTAATGTCAGCTCACCGATAAGGGGTACGAGAAGTGTATTTTCCGCAATCGTCGGTAAGATTGGTGTAGATAATTCATTAATGATCGCTTTTGTTTTTTCCTTTTCTTTTTCACGCTCAGTAATGTCTCTCCATGTTAAGATAAACCCTAGTTTTTCTTCTTTAACAATGAATTCCTTTACGACCAGTCTGGCTACAAACTTGTTGAATAAAACAAGCTGCATGTCGATTGGAAAATCACCTTTTTGAAGCATTTCTTCTTGGTAAGAAGGATTTTTATGAAAATGGGCAATCGGAGTACCAATCAATTCTTCTGCTTGATCCAGCCTAAAATAGGTCTTAAGGGATTCAATGAAACCTTTTGCCGCATCATTCATCCAGGCAACCTTATAGTCTAAATCGATAATAAAAATATTTTCTTCTAGACAATTAAGTGTATCAGTAATGGTATCCTCTAAATGGTAGACCATAAAAGCTATCCCCTTCTCTAATTTCCTGTATCTATCATATCCGAGTTCGACAAATTCTTCTATAGAATTCCTCGATATTCTCAAGTTTCCCAACACATTCCATATTAAATGTAAGCGCTATCTTAATCTTTACAAAGATATCTGTTGTAACCTCTCTTCACACCATGTAAAATGTCCCTATCAAACATACAATTGTATTTCTCAGAAAAACATAAGGGGTGGATCAAATGGTAAATCATGTTTCTGTAGGACTTTTAGGATTAGGTACAGTGGGTAGCGGTGTCGTTAGAATGATTGAAGGAAACCGTGAAGAACTTCAGCATCGTGTTGGCTGTCCGGTTTATATTGAAAAGATCTTAGTTCAAAACACAGAAAAAGAACGTCTCGTTGCGATCAAAAATGACTGGCTGACACAGCAGCCGCAAGAAGTATTAGAAAACCCCGATATTCATGTTGTTATTGAAGTAATGGGAGGCATCGAGCTTGCCCGTGAATATATCACGCTTGCTTTGCAGAATAAAAAACATGTGATTACAGCAAATAAGGACCTCATGGCACTTCATGGTGCTGAACTTTTACAAGTTGCACAGCAGAACGGATGCGATCTGTTCTATGAAGCAAGTGTTGCAGGAGGAATCCCTATTATCCGTTCACTTGTCGACGGACTTGCATCTGACCGTATCACAAAAATGATGGGTATCGTGAACGGAACAACAAATTATATCCTTACTAAAATGGATAAACAGCAGCGCAATTATGAAGAAGTTTTAAAAGAAGCACAATCACTAGGCTATGCTGAAGCCGACCCGACTTCCGATGTAGAAGGAATTGATGCGGCAAGGAAGATGGCAATACTTTCAACACTCGGGTTTTCAATGCACATCCACCTTGATGATGTTAAGGTTACGGGTATTTCAAGAGTGACTCAAGAAGATCTCGAATACGCAAGACAATTTGGCTATACACTTAAACTTATCGGAAATGCAAAAAAAGATAACGGAAAAGTGGAGATCAGTGTAGAACCTACTTTGCTGCCTGATTCTCATCCCTTAGCAAGTGTACAGAATGAATATAATGCGGTTTACGTATATGGAGAATCTGTGGGAGAGACGATGTTTTTCGGACCTGGCGCCGGCCAGCTTCCAACAGCTACATCCGTCGTTTCAGATCTAGTAGCTGTAGTCAAAAACATGCGTTTAGGTGTTAATGGCAAAAGCGCGGTTGCTCCACAATTTGATAAACAATTGAAGCAGCCTGAAGAGATCGATGGAAAGTTCTTTTACAGACTGCACATCAAAGATGAAGCTGGCGCGTTTTCAGCGATCACTTCCCTCTTTGCCCTACATGAGATCTCTTTGGAAAAATTAATCCAGAGTCCCGTTGATGAAAAAGGTGTTGCGGAAGTGGTAATCGTTACTCATGGCACGAATAAGCAGCAAGACAACCATGTTTACAATTTGCTGAGAGATTCAGATGTTGTACAGGAAATTAAAAGTCATTACAGAGTGGAGGGTGCCTAACATGAACTGGAATGGGTTGCTGCAGCAATATAAAGAATACTTGCCCGTGAATGACGGCACTCCCCTGCTTTCTTTAAACGAAGGTCATACACCTCTCATCCCTTTAGACCATCTATCAAAGGAATGGGGCATCGAGCTGTACGCGAAATATGAAGGTGCCAATCCAACAGGCTCTTTTAAAGACCGGGGGATGGTTCTTGCAGTTGCAAAAGCGAAAGAAGCAGGCAGCAAAGCGATCATCTGTGCATCTACAGGCAATACTTCAGCCGCTGCTGCGGCATATGGAGCCCGTGCCAGTTTGCGCTGTATTGTCGTGATTCCAGACGGAAAAATTGCTCAAGGTAAGCTCGCACAAGCCAAAATGTACGGAGCTGAAATTTTTGCTATACAAGGTAATTTTGATGAAGCGCTTGAAATGGTAAAGCAGATGAGCGAAGAAGAAGGCTATACACTTGTAAATTCGGTAAATCCATTTCGGTTGGAAGGTCAAAAAACAGCAGCCTTTGAACTTGTAGATTCACTCGGAAAAGCCCCAGACATTCTTGCGATCCCAGTCGGAAACGCCGGTAATATAAGTGCATATTGGAAAGGATTTAAAGAATACGATTCGGTCAAAGCTTCAGGTACGCCAAGAATACATGGCTTTCAAGCTGCAGGTGCTGCGCCCATTGTAAATGGCAGCGCCGTAAAGAATCCAGATACGATCGCAACTGCTATCCGGATCGGCAACCCGGCAAGCTGGCAGCTGGCGACTGCTGCTCTAGATGAGTCAGGCGGTATCATCGACAGTGTAACTGATGAAGAAATTTTAGAAGCATATCAAATGCTTGCTTCAAAAGAAGGTGTGTTTGCAGAACCGGCTTCCTGCAGTACGATCGCAGGATTATATAAACAGCATAAGCAAGGACTCTTGCCAAAAGGAGCTTCTATCGTTGCGGTTTTAACAGGCAATGGATTGAAAGATCCTGACATCGCATTAAAAACTGTTGCACAAGAACCAGTTGTGATCCCCAATGATCTGGATCAGTTACGTCAGCAGCTGAAAGGATGTGTCGTATAAATGAAGCTTGATGCTTATTCCATTCATGTACCTGCCAGCACGGCCAACCTCGGTCCAGGCTTTGACTCTGTAGGGCTCGCACTCAATCGTTACTTATCTGTCCATGTACAACCAGCATCTGAATGGAAAACGGTTTTTTATGGCCAAGAACTGCAATCTTTAAATGGAGAAGAACAGAATTTAATCATTCGAGCCGCTCAATTTACGGCGAAGGCTTATGATAAAGACCTTCCTCCTTGCAGATTGGAAGTTGAGAGCGGGTTCCCTCTTTCAAAGGGCATGGGAAGTTCTGCATCCGCAATCGTGGCAGGGATTGAACTGGCTGATACCCTTTTCGATCTGCAGCTCTCAAAAAAAGAAAAGGCACTTTTGGCGAGTTTGTTGGAAAAACACCCTGACAACGTGATACCTGCTATTTATGGCGGGCTGACCATCAGCTGTTATAATGGAAAAGATGTCGAAACGGTCCATGTTCCTGATGTTGCTGTTGAAATGATTGTCGCCATACCTGATGAGGTTCTTCATACAAAAGAGTCACGAAAGTCATTGCCAAATCTTCTTCCTTTCAATAAAGCGGTTGAAGCGAGCGCCATCAGCAATGTTCTCGTTGCCGCTTTAATTAAAAATGACTGGCAAAAAGCGGCTGATATGATGAATCGCGACCTGTTTCATGAACCGTTCAGGACAAAGAATATTCCTTTTTATTGTGAACTAAAAGAAAAGGCTGTTTCGCTCGGAGCATACGGTGCTGCGATCAGCGGGTCAGGTCCTTCTATCGTATTCTTTACACCTCATCAAAAAGCAGCTTCGATAACAGAAAAACTTTCATATCAGTATCCAGACTACCTTTTCGAAACGGTTTTCCCTGACAGAAAAGGTGCAGTGGTAAATAAGTCTTTATCTGCTGCTGCCTTATAGGACTTACGTTACTTTTCCTTCTGATTGCGTTTGGTTTCATAACAGCGTGGTAAAGGATTATATCAAATCCTTTAGGAGGGATAAAAGTGAAGGAAGAAAAAAATGAAACAGTTAATGAAAGTTTAAAAGAACAGGAAAAGAAGAGGCAGGAAAAAGAACAAGCAAAATATGATCAGACAAAGCGGATTCCGAATGAACAGAATCGGATGATTGATACTCAGAAAAGATGATTAAATCAAAATTCTTTGCTATGTCATATATATATATGACTAAATGTGGATTGATGGACAAATCTCGTGGATTCGAGCCCAATATTTTTGGATTCAGCACCGGAATTTTTGGATTCAAAGCCAAAACTTTTGGATTCCACACTTAAAATAACCTCATCATATAAAAGTGGCTGACTAGTACGTTCTAGTCAGCCACTTTTTCCTTTATTATCTTTTTGCGATCTGGAATTCATCTCGCAGTTGTATCCAGTTTTCAGGGAAAGGCTCACCAAGTACCCAATATGCAAGTCCTCTAAGCTTATATTGTTTTACAAGCTTATTTTTTGCCTCGGCACTTTGTTCATTTTCAAACCACACCACGTGTTCTTTTCCATTATCATCTTTATAATTAAAGAACGGAGCTTGTGCTTCATTATCGTATTTCACTGTGACTTTTTCTTTTAACGCTAGGTCATGTGCTTCTGCTGGAGCTATGCGCTTCGCAAATTTGTTTCCTTTTTTATAAGGAAGTGTCCAGTCATAGCCATAAAGCGGTGCACCCATGATAATTTTTTCAGGAGGGATTACAGAAACTGCATAATCTACAACTTTCTTAACTTGCGGAACAGGTGCTACAGCCATTGGAGGACCACCAGACCAACCCCACTCGTAAGTCATGAGGACTACAAAATCAGCCAGTTCTCCGTGTCGTTTGTAATCATGAGCTCCATGCCAAGGTCCTTTTTGCTCGTCGCTTGTTTTTGGAGCAAGTGCTGTTGAAACCTTGAATCCTTCTTTCTGCACTTGAGGGATGATTGTTTCTAAAAATCCATTGTATAGCTCACGGTCTTTTTCTTTTATATGTTCAAAATCGATATTTAGCGCTTTATAGCCCTTTTGCTTCATCGTGCTGATCACACTGCCAATAAGTGTTTTAGACGCTTGTTTATCAGTAAAAATGTTGTGTGCGATCTCTGGAGAAAAGTTGCCATCTGAAAAGTTCGTTAAAACCATCATAGGCATCGCGCGTGTCTTTTTGATTTCCTTAAGTGCAGCCCAATCCTTGATCGGTTTTAATGTACCGTTTTTGTTGACTTGGTAGCTGAAAAAAGCTATATAAGTTAGGTCATTTTCTGCTTCTTGAACATCTTTAACCGATTGTTTCGCTTCAAGAGGCTCTAAAAAACCAAGTGTTTCAATCCTTGTTTTTCCGTGTTTGGTCTCAGCTTTTGAAGTATCCTGCTGTGTTTTTTTCGGAGAATTGATCTGTTCTAGCCGAGGACTTTCTCTTGTTTCATTGCTCATATTCTTCGGAGCCGCTTCACTCTCTTTCATATCATTAGAGCCTCCGCCGCAGCCGGTAAGTACAATCGTGAACGTCGCAAAGAACGCGACTAATTTTTTCATATATAAACCTCCTCTGTTTTCGTTATTTTTCCATGAGGAGGCCAGTTATATTCTTAATTATTTTAAAAGATAAGATAGTTCAAAGCTGATGAATTTGTTTCCGGATAATACGGGTACAATAGAACTGGCATTCAATTGAAGGCAATAATCTACATCCTTAGCAAAACCGCGTTCTGCTAATTCTCTGCCGCTGCCGCATTTTTTTATTAAATTTGGCAGTTCATGCTTTGATCCTTGAAATGCCTGTTTGCAAACGAAAGCTTCAGGAGATAACAAGCCATTGAGTGAGGAGATAATGGCTCCTGCTCCTAAATAATCTTCAATTCCCGGTCTAAGTTGATTTTCATACGAAGCAGCATTTTCCCAGCGTTCGCCGCAAGCGATGATCGTGATCGGTTTTCCAGACTTTTTTTGCAGATCTAAAGTAGCTTCTGCAACGGCTTGTGCGTTTCGTAAAGATCCCATAAACAGCCCAGGAACTTTTTTAGCTGCTTCTACACACGCAGCACCATTTAAAGAACAAAGTACATACGATTTCCCCCGATCATCTGCCGTGAAAGAGTTCGGTGAGAGTGAATGTTTACCGGTCTTTATTGCCTCTGCTCTCCCGACGACAAGCTCAGCACCGAACTGATCTGCGTAGTTTTTTGCCTTTTCGTTAATGGGTGGAGGAAAAGGATAAATGACCGCATTATTTTCCATAGCAGCTATTACTGTAGAAGAAAAACTCAGTACATCGACGATGATTAGGATTTCCTCTCTTCTTGCTGCTTCCTTCGCTCCTCTTATGCCCCATTCAACCTTAATCTCATATGGCGATTGATCAAAAAATGTATTCATCATATAGCCTCCTTCATTTCTTGTTATAAAAGCATAACGAGAAAATCAAAAAAGAAATAGACTGTTTTTCTAAAATTTGGTATCCTGTTGATTGAGGTCTGTCTAGCCCATTCAGAAGATATCCAAAAAAAAGACTCCAGTCATTGGAGTCTTTTCGTGTTTAGATAGCCCAGTTTCCGTTTTTGAATAGCGGAATGCGTTTGCCATCTTCATATTCTGCTTCAATTTCAAGGTCAGCAGAACCAATCATAAAATCGGTATGGCCGCGGCTGTGGTTAATTTCTCTTTCTTCCATCTGTTCAGGTGTAAGATTTCCTGCATCCTTGACAGACATCGTGATCGAAGTACCGATTGCCAAGTGACAAGAAGCGTTTTCATCATATAGTGTATTGTTAAAAATGATGCCCGAGTTTGAGATTGGCGAGTCGTAAGGCACTAGAGCCACCTCTCCTAAATACCCCATACCGTCATCGATGCTAAGCAGCTGTTTCAGTGTGTCGTATCCCTCTTCAGCTGTAAATTCTACTACCTTTCCATCTTTAAACGTTAAGCTGAAATTATCGATAAGGTTCCCCATCGCAGATAAAGGCTTAGAACTTGATACTTTTCCATTTACACCATATTTTCTAGGCGTAGTGAATACTTCTTCTGTTGGAAGGTTTGGAATGTAGTAAGTTCCAAAAGTGGAATTGTGTCCGCCACCAATCCATGTATGATCAGGATGCAAATCAATACTTAGGTCTGTTCCCTCTGATTTATAATGAAGAGTTTTAAATCTCTGCTCGTTTAAATAATCCACTTTTTCTGAAAGTGTTTTAACATGCTCTTCCCATGCCGCAACTGGATCTTCTTGATCTACACGAACCGTTTTGAAAATCGCTTCCCATAAAGCATCAACTGCTTCATCTTCACTTTTTTCAGGGAAAACAGATTTTGCCCAACCTGCTGTAGGTGCACCAGCAATCGCCCAGTGCATATCCCCTCTAAGCTGGCCAGCTGAAAAGGCCTGCAGCTTTTCGCCTCTATTCTTTTGGACGAACATCATGCGCTCTGAAGGAACACCTTTATAAGCGTTCGGGTCATTTCCTGTTACCATCAAGAAACAATCGTGATTTTCTACCAGATCGTTATATTTATCGATTTCCCAAGATTGCAGGTCATCTTTGAGCACTTCTTCCTTCGCACTCGTATAATGAATTCGGTTGATCTGAGTATCAACCCAGTCCACCATCACTCTTTTACACCCGTTCTCATACGCATGTTTTGTTACTTTACGCGTAAATTCTGCAGCCTCGATTGGAGAACTGATTAATAACTTTTGTCCCTCTTGCATGCTTAATCCAACTTTTACAACAAGTTCAGCATATTGATCTAATTTTTCCTCAAATGACTTCATTCAAATTCCCCTCCAGTGAGTTCAAATAAAAACGACTGATAAGTTTATAATATACATTATAGAGTAAAAAGAAAATTTAGACTAATTAAAACTAAAAAAAGAGCCACTTTTTTTAACCTGGCTCTTCTTTTTACAATTCTATGATTTTTTGTTCAATACAAAACCAATGTGAGAGAGCGCATTCTCTAAGTTACTCGTAATGACGATATCTTGAAAATCCACTTCTACTTCCATCGTTCTTATAGCCAGATCAGGTCTGAACCCTGTAAGAATGGGTGTTACACCAATTAGTTTTAAAAGCTTTACGATATTAAGAAGATAGCTGCTAACCGAGTTATTTATCTGGCTGATTCCAGATAGATCGATGATCATGTACTCTAAGTCTAAGTCCATGCTGCTGTTTAATGTATTTTGAATGATGATATCAGCTCGGTATTCGCTTATATGTCCAATGATCGGTAAAATGGCTATTCCCTTTGTAAGAGGAACAATTGGCACTGATAAATCTTTAATTTCTTTGTTGGCTTTGTCCAGCTCTAATACATAGGTTAAGAGTGAGGACATCGTTTGGAAGAGTTCTACATGCTGTTCGGTAAATTCAAAACGATTTGTATCCAGCCCGCATATTGTCCCGTAATTTTCCCCATCTTCGTAATATATGGGAATCGCTATAAAACTCCCGCTTCCTAGACTAGCGGTAACACTAAGCTGCTTAGTCCGCTCATTCTCCAAAATATCTTCAATAAGCAGGATTTCCTTGCCTTGATCTACACTAATTTTACAAAAGGTCTCATGAAATGGAAGAGTGGATCCCTCTTCCAATAACGTTTGTTCTTTGTTGATGACCTTTTTAATCTCGTTCACTTTTTGATCGTTCTTAGCTATGAACAATGTGTTGATATTAATCAGCTTACTCATAAAAGTAAGAATATTTTCCGTTGCTTCCTCAAAATTCTTCACTGATTTAGGGTGAATAGAAATTGACAATGTGTTGACCGACCTTTCATGAATAAGTTCTATTTATATGTTTTAAAACCCTACCCAACTATTTTCCCTACTATTTAAAAATGAAACATTCTCGCAATCTTGTTTTTAAAAAATTATTTTTGTTTCATCCAAGTAATCCTAAAGACCTATCATAAAATAGCATTAAAATCGGTTATTATATATTTTTCCCCAATTTTCGACTACTGCAAAATAGTTCTAATAATAGTAAATATTCCCCATTACAGACAGGAAACAAGGGATATATCTCCTATTCTAGAATTCGACATGACGTGGTAACATTTTGAATATGCGGAATTATTCGACAATAGTCATTGTTGATTTCCAGCCGTGAAACTACTTCTAGGGGGGATTTTAGTGAAAAAGGGAAAATGGGTTTCAGCTGCCCTTGCAGCGATATTAAGCTGCAGCACTTTTGCGAGCGTTAGCGCCGCACCTGTCAATGTTCTGTCAGATGTCAAGGCATCGTCAGTCGAGGAAAAGAGTCATAAACACACCGGTGGTCCATTCGATTTAGCAGTGGCCAACGATGAAAGATTAATAGAAATGCTTAAGAAGAACGGACAGATCTCAAAGAATGCAAGTGAAGCACAGGCACAAGCGAAGCTTCAGCAGTTCTTAAAGAACAAACAAGAGCATGCTGAATCTCTTCCAAAAGGAGAGCTTGAAGACGAGCATGCTAAAAAGGATGAAAAAGGACATAAGAAGCATAAAAAAGATGGATTAAAGCATGGCAAGAAAGGTAAAGGCAAAGATGTCAAGCCCGTTGAAGAAGAAAAATGGACAGGCGGCCAGCGTGTTGATAACGTATTGGTACTACTTGTAGAGTATCCAGACTTTAAAGCGAAAGATATTGCACCTGAAGAGACAGATATGCATTATGATGATTACTTAAAAGAACACTATGAAGATATGATTTTCGGTGAAGATGGATATGAAGGTCCAAATGGTGAAGACCTAATCTCTGTAAAAGAGTATTATGAACAGCAATCTGGTGGCAGCTATTCGATCACAGGTAAAGTTGGCGGCTGGTACCAAGCACAACATCCTGCAGCTTACTATGGAGGAAACGTTCCTGATCCAGACGGAAGTGACGCTAAGCCGCGTGATCTGGTTAAAGAAGCATTAACTGCAGCTGCTAATGATCCAGAGATCGATTTAAGTGAGTTTGACCAAGAAGACCGTTATGACTTGGACGGTGATGGAGATCTTCGTGAACCAGATGGATTAGTCGATCACTTAATGATCGTTCACTCCAGTGTTGGTGAAGAAGCTGGCGGAGGTTCTTTAGGTGGAGATGCCGTTTGGAGTCACCGATGGAATCTTGGCGGAATCTTTTCTATTCCAGGATCTCCAACTCCAGAAGTGGACTACTGGGGTGAAGAGACAATGTATGCTTACGATTATACGATCGAACCTGCTGACGGTGCTGCTGGGGTATTTGCACATGAATACGGCCACGACTTAGGTCTTCCAGATGAGTATGACACTCAATACTCCGGAACTGGTGAGCCTGTTGCATACTGGTCGATCATGTCTAGCGGAAGCTGGGCTGGGGATATTCCTGGTACAGAACCAACTGGATTCAGTGCATGGTCGAAAGAATTTTTACAATCCAGCATGGCAGAATCCAATTGGTTAACAGGCGAAACTTTTAACCTAAATGATTTAAGCCCTAAAGGCACAGAAGTTTTACTAGACCAAGCCAATACAAAAGGAACTAATGATGATGCTGTCCGTGTAGACCTTCCTCAAAAAGAAACGGTTGTAAATACACCATTCAGCGGAGAGTATGAGTATCATAGCGGCAGCGGAAATAACCTAGATAACGACATGGTAACATCGCTTGATTTAACAAATGCAACATCTGCTGAGCTTTCATTTAAAACTTGGTATGATATTGAAACAGATTGGGATTATGCATCTGTTCAAGTGAAAGAAGAAGGTTCTGAAGAATGGGTTGCAATTCCTGGTAACTTAACAACAGATACAGACCCTCATGAACAAAATCCAGGACATGGTATCACTGGTGAATCTGATGGATGGGTTGACGGAACTTTTGATCTTTCTGCTTTTGCAGGTAAGAACATCGAAGTTAAACTTAACTATTGGACGGATGTTGCAGCGGTTCATCCTGGATTCTATGTAGATGAAGTAAGTGTTACAGTTGACGGCGCTCAAACTCTTTTTGATGACGCTGAAGGTGAGCCTGCGTTTACTTTAGATGGATTTAAGAAAGACCAAGGTAAATTCTACTCTGAACACTATTATCTATTAGAGTGGAGAAACCATGAAGGCGTTGACGAAGGCTTAGCACATATCCGCCGTGGTGACAGCTTGATGAAATACGATGGCGGTTTAGTAGTTTGGTATGTGGATAACAGCTACAGCGATAACTGGACAGGTATCCATCCTGGTGAAGGATTCTTAGGAGTCGTAGATGCGAATCAAGAAACTCTAAAATGGAGTGACAATTCTGTTGCATCTACTCGTTACCAAGTTCATGATGCAGCGTTCAGCAAGAAAAAGAGCGACAAAATGTTCCTTGATTATCGTGAGTTGCTAGGATTGACACTAACAGATAAAAACGTTAGTCCAAACCCTAAATTCAATGATAAAGAAGACTACAGCAACGCTGGCATGCCAGATGCTGGACGTAACGTACCAACATACGGACTTCAGTTTGAAGTTGTAGGAACAAGCAAGGACGATTCAGTTGCTAAGATCAAGTTATCACGCAGATAAATTATACATTCACAAAACCCAATTGCTCCCATGCAATTGGGTTTTGTGTCATAATAATAATAAACAAGCGTAAAGGAGTGGGTTCTATGAAACAATGGCTGACACTATTAGTAGTTGTTTTATTCACAGTTGCATTTACAGCTTGTTCGAACACAGAAGACTCTAAAAGTGAGCAACCTGGTGAAAAAAACCCAACAACTGAGGCGGTTAATATGATAGCTAACGATGAAAAGATTATAGAGATGCTTAAGAAAAAAGGAGAGATACCTGAAGATGCTTCACAAGAGGAGATCGAAAAAGCTCTTCAAAAATACTTAAAAGGAAAAGCGTCTGGACCTGGCAGTTTAAAGGACGAAAAGGAAAAGCAGAAATATATTAATAAGCTGAAAGAAGATATTCAAAAGAACATTAAGGAATAAAAGGACAAATCCAAACTGGATTTGTCCTTTCCAATCTTTGTTGCTATTGGATGTGGTTGATTTCCGCTCCAGGATGCTCGCTTTCCGGGGGGCGTGCGGTGAGCCTCCTCTGCGCTTTGCGCCGATAGGAGTCTCACCTGTCCCGCTGATCCCCCAGGAGTCTCGCACCTTGCGCTCCAATCAACTTTCAACGATGCACTTTACAAAACAATCCGACAAAAAGAACCTTATTTATCTATCCACCGATACAATGTAATTTCATCATAAACCGGATCAAAGAGTTCATTTGATCTGAACGTTTTAACTTCCTCAAGATGATCTGAAACATCTATCCCCTGTTCCTTAAACCCTTCAATCAGATGATTCGTGACATATATCTTCTTATTTTTATTGTATTTCTTGTCCTGTAAAAATAGATCGTACGTGTAAAACCGCTTATGTTCAAAAGGAACATCCAAGTACTGAAAGACTCGGGTTTCTTCCCAAGTGTATACAACGATCTCTTCATCTTGTTGTGTGAGATAGTTTGCTGTCTGGTAAACTGCCGGATTTTTCTCCGCCTGTTCTTTAAGAATCGGAATACCTATGACGAGCTGCATAACAGTAAGACCCATACATGCCCACTTTAAAAGTGTATGTTTTCCAATAATGTACACGAGCCACAAAAACAGGAGCATAAGTGTGATGGGGTAAGAATGTCTTGGTTTTTCTATATTTTGTGCAAACAGATTCCATAAAAAATACATCAATAAAAGTGTCAGCATCACATAGTGTTTCTTCAGGAAATTCCCGGCTGCGTCTGTTTTATTTTTCAGCAAAGCGATAATTGAAATCCCCGCAAAAACTAAAAGAATAATGAATGACTTCGCAAACATTCCTACGTAAATAATATTATTTATGACAAGCTCGTAAAGCCTTGTGAAGAACGGTTCATGTGTATCAACTACGGTTCCTCCCCATGATGTGAAATGACCCGTAACGAAAGCCAAGGAGAGTTTAATAAACCCGTTCAGGCTCCCTTCAGTCATGATGAGAGCAACTACCCAAATCATCTGAAATAAAACAGCTAAGAATATAAATAAAATCAAACGTATTGAATCTTTGTTTCTTTTATAATCAAACCACCATAAGTATAAGAGACCAAATCCAAATGGAAGATACGAAAGCCTGATTCCCATCAAGATCGAAAATAGGAATAGAGGCAAAAGCTGATAACGAATCTTATTATTGTGCAGCCCTATGTTTAAGCTCCATAGGAACCACCATAAAACCCCAATTGCAGAACCTTCAGACATCGGCTGGCTGACAAGTATCATGAAATAAACACTAGACTGCAGAGCAAGTGTAACGATAAGAGCAGAGACCCCATCAACATACTTTCTTGCTAATAAATACATCGGTATCGCAGCCGAAACCGCTATAATTCCATTGAAAACGGAAAGCGACAACGAGGGATTCTCTATAAATAAATGAACGATCATCCCTCCAAAAATGAAAATGGGATAGCCGGGAAAATGCGGCTGCATGGCTAAGAGATCATACCGATCCAGAGCTAACACGAAATCCACCTGATCCCACGTACTCGGAAAAGTGACACTAAACATAAACCGAATGACGAAGGTAAAGACAATTAATAGAATTATTATTACAGATAATAGCTTGGTTGTTTTGAGCATTGTCTATCCCTTCCTCCGACTTTCTTCCAATGTAAAGAAAAAGCACAAGGCATCCGCCTTGTACTTTTATTCATTAGCTGAAGCGACTGTTTGCTTCCACGTTTGTTTTTGATTTTGTTTCGGCTTTTCTACTTTTTCTATCTTACGCGCTGGCTTCTTCATAAAGATCAGCATGTAGATGACAGCGAAATAGCCTAGATAAACTAGAACTTCCTCAATAGACGGCATTGAAGAATAGCCTAAGAATGCTTTCAGGAAGATTCCGATGTCTCCTGAGAGAAGCGGTGCTACTCCATGATCGCGCAGATAATGAGCATAATCGATTGGATGCTCCGGCAGGAACCAAGTTATATCATATAGGTGTGGAACGACACTTCCTAAGATTTTTAAATCTTGCATCATCGATACACCTTGAACCATTAAACCAGCTGCGATAAGAACGATGAACGCACCAGTCGTTCTAAAGAATGCTTTGAGTGAAATGCGCATCGTTCCTTTAAAGAACAAGTAGCTTACTACAGAGGCTGCAAGCAATCCGGAAATTGCTCCCCATCCTGTTAATGCAGCTCCGATGTTTCCACCAGTAATCGCTGCAAAGAAGAATACTGTCTCGACACCCTCTCTCATAACGACAAGGAAAGAGTGAATAATCATTCCGATTATACTTCCCGTTGAGATATATTTGCTGATTTTACCTTCAACATTCGATTTAATATTCTTGCTGTGTTCTGCCATCCAGAACACCATCTGCGTTAATAAAAGTGAAGAGATAAAGATGATCGAGATCTTTAAGTACATTTCAGTTCCCATAGCTGAGAAGCCTGTGAAAACAACCTGAAACAATAAAGCTACCAGATAACTTGCTGCAACGGCCATTCCGGCTCCGAGCCAGACAAACTTAACAAATTTTTTATTATCCGTACGTTTTAAATATGTCGTGATGATTCCTACTATTAGTAATGCTTCCAACACTTCACGAAACGTAATAAGAAAAGCTTGTAATTGCACGTCGTTCCCTCCCCTATACCTTATCTATCTTCTCTTTCTAATAACGTAGATGACGACTCCAGCAATAATCGCAATAATAACGATAAGCGGCAGCCAGTTTTTTATGTTTGAAAGATCGGTCCATTCTGTTTTTTCAGAAGTAGTGCTTTCTTCTTCTTGACCCACGTTGAAATGACCAAGTTCAAAATTCTCTGTTTCAAATTCTTTTTGCAGATCATCGATAATGATCTTTTTACTCTGTTTAAAAGCTTCTTTGTCTGCTTCTTTTTTACCGACACCAAAAAGTCCCGGATTCCCTAAAGCTTCTAATGCTTTATCGAACTCTGCTTTAATCTGTTTATCCATTTCAGGGTCTTTTTCAGATACAACAGGCGATAACGCTTGGTATGTAGCGTGCCCTTTTGCAAGCAAACGTTTACTTGTTTCATAGTCTTCAAAATTCTTATCTACGCCAGATAAACGGCGGTCAATATTCAGTGCTAATATTTTCTGCATATTTTCAATCAATCCTTCTTTTTCTTCCTTCTCAAGGTTTTCCTTGATCAGTTTAGAAGGTTCTGGACCCATATGCTGGTCAATTTCTTCTTTAACAGTGTCATAGATTTTTTCAGTCTCAGAGAAGTTAGGAGGGTTTTTATCAAGCTGAACCACCATCTTCTTGTAAGCTTCAGCGATCTTTTCTTCATTCGGATCCCCGTAAGAATAGGCGTTAGCTGTGTTATGTAACGAAAAGAATGTTAACAGTGTTAGTGTCATTATGGCTATGATCTTCTTCATTATTATAAATTCCTCCTTACCCATTGATAATGATAATGATTATCAGTGTCGTTGTCAATACGAACTTCGCATTAATGTTTAATCTTGACTTAAAATACACAAAACATTCATAAAAAAAGAACCTTGTCCTATGAGGACAAGGTTCGATCGTTAAACTTACTTTGCTTGTTCTATTGCTTTATTTAGAGTTTCTTCAAGTTGAGGCATGATTTTTTCTGCCTCTTCTTTATTATTTGCTTTCGCTGCTTCTAAGTAACTTTGAGCTGTGGCAGCTAACTCTGTTGTTTCTTTTTCACCAAGAATCTCATTTAGATCACTTTCAATCATGTTGATAAACAATGCACCTTCGATAGCAGTGATAGAACCTTTCTCTTTACCGAAGTTCTCCATACTTTCTTCATATTCATGAAGTGCAATTTTCGCAAAACCGCGGACAAAAGCTTTGTTAACCGCTTCAGGATCTACTGATTTCACATCAGTTTCAAGATCAAATTGTTTTAAAATAACGTCAGCTTCTTCTGGAGCATTCTTTTTCAAGTATGGATAAACAGATTGATAGAATGCCCATCCTTCAGCTTGTTCCACTTTTGCTTTTTCTGCATCAGTTTTCGCAGCTTCAGCTAGCTTTGTCGCATAACCATGAGGTTTCGCTCCAGCAGCTAAATAGAATGTCTTCATTAACGTCTTATCTACAACTTGCTTGCCGAGACCAAATGCAAGCTTATCTTCTTTTTCAATAGCAGCTTTCATTTCACTGAAACCGCCAGCGATCGCATCTTCCATTTTTGTACCGTATGCAGCATCACGCTTTTGCACTGTCCCTTGTACAGCCATATAAAAAGCTTGAGCTTCCTCATATTCTTCCATTACTTCTTCTTTGTCGCCCCAATGCTCATCAATTTCAGCGAACTCATGGCGCATCGTTTGGAAAAATTCCTTTTGCATCAGTTTATCAAACAATTGTTTAACAACAACAGCGTCCATCTCTTTGTTCTTACCTGCTGCTAATGCAGTTGTAATCGCAGGATCAATCTGCTCATCAAACTCCGCATCACGCTGTTTTACAAGTTCCTGAAGCTGTTCTTCATATATTTTTGTTACTTTATCAAAATCTACTTCTTTGCCTTCTTTTGCTTTTTCAAGTTCAGCAACTGCATCTTTGTAAGCTTGAACAGATGCCTCTGGAGAAGCAGCTTCTTTTTCAGCTGATTCGTTCTCCACTTTTTCTTCTGTTTGCTCTTTCTTTTGTGTTTCTTCTTTATTGGTATCTGCAGAATTTGAACACCCTGCAAAAATTAGTGCTGTTGAAAGTGATAATGCTAAAGCAGTCCATTTAACTGACATTTTGTATATCCCCCTATGATATGTAATGATAATCATTTTCATTTGCCAAAGCAATTATAATAGAGAACGATTCTCATTGTCAATGGAAGATTTAAAAATAAAAATAGAGACCCTCCTAGTGGTCTCTACTTCCTTTTTATTGGTGCTGCAGCGAGTATAAATAAAAAATGTAATCAATTGACGCGCCTTTGTGTCCCAGCTGGTTTAATATAGCTGAGATATGTCCGCGATGATAGGTTCCATGATTAACAACATGCTGGATAAGATCAGCATAATTAGAATGAAGGGTTCCAAAATGAGGATGATGAATCGTTGTTTGTGAGGTTATATCCTCTTGATTTTGAATAAAAGACTCGTATTTTCTGCTCAATTCTTTAAATTTTATTTCCATTTCGTCTAGACTTGCACCCTGTAAATCATCAGTAATCTGCCCGAGTGTCGCTACAATATCATGAAAATCTTCCCCGTTCATAGCCTTAAGCCAGACATAATCAACTTGATACATATGTACAAGCACTGCTGAAACCGATGGAAATACACTCTTGGTTTCCTTACGATAGATTTCTGAGGGAAGGGTCTTTAAATGCTCGAACACCTTTTTATTTGCCCATCCATTAAACTGATACAGTTGTACCGTTTTATCCATTTTCACGACCTCCATTTTTTCCAAAAATATTATCCACTTATAAGTTCTATAACTATTATTCATTTCCTTTCTAAAATAGAGAATTGTCGAACAAATGTTCTTGTTTTGGATTGGTAGTTATAGTAAGATAAACATGAAATAAAAGAATAGATCACAAGAGGAGTGTTTCTGGTGAAAAATCAAGCTGTTCCTTATTTATCATTTAACGGCAATGCAAAAGACGCTTTGAATTTTTACAAAGACGTTTTCAATGGAGAAATCACAGAAATTCAAACATTTGGAGAAGCTGACTTTCCTACTCCTCCGGAGGCAGATAACCGTGTTATGCATGCAAAATTCAAAAAAGGAAATCTTTTCTTGATGGTCTCTGATAGCTTTCCGGGCCATGAAATTACAGAAGGAAATAACATTTCACTTGTTCTAGAGGCTGAGAGTGAAGAAGAAATTGAAAATCTTTATGATAATTTAAGCCAAAACGGATCAGTATTAATGGAGCTCCAAGATACCTTCTGGGGTGCAAAGTATGGCAAAGTGAAAGACCCCTTTGGGATTTCATGGGATCTGAATTATCAAAAAGCATAAGAAAACATAAAAAAGCGTACACCATAAAATAACGGAGTACGCTTTTCTTTTACTTTTCTTTTAAAACACTTGATAATAATTCAAACGAACGAAGACGTGCTTGATGATCGTAAATCTGGCTATTAATAATAATTTCATCTGCCTCCGTTTCATCAAGAAACGCTTGTAATTTCTCCTTCACTGACTCTTCTTTCCCAACAAAGGTTGTGCGGAGCTGCTTGTCTATTGTGGCTTTTTCGAATGGACTCCAGAGTTCTTCCATACTTTCAATCGGCGGTTTAAGTTGCGTTGGATTGCCTCGGATTAAATTCAAAAACTGCTGCTGCAGTGAAGTTGCAAGCCATTTGGCTTCTTCATCCGTATCCGCAGCTACTACATTCGCTCCAACCATCGCGTAAGGTTCGTCCAGTACTTCTGATGGAGTGAAAGTATTTCTGTAAAGCTCTAGTGCAGGCAATGTATTTTCTGGTGAAAAGTGACTAGCAAACGCAAAAGGAAGTCCGAGCCTCCCTGCAAGTCTTGCACTGAATCCACTTGAACCGAGAAGCCAGATTGGGATATTAAGTCCTTCTCCTGGAATAGCTCTTACTTTCATGCTGCCTTCTGCCAACACTGGTTTCAAATAAGTACGCAATTCGTCAAGCTGCAACGGAAATTCGTCCCCGCTCATGCTGAGTTCCCGTCGCAAAGCGTGGGCTGTCAGCTGATCGGTTCCTGGTGCACGTCCGAGCCCCAAGTCAATACGGCCTGGATACATGGACTCTAATGTTCCAAATTGTTCAGCGATGACGAGCGGTGCATGGTTCGGCAGCATAATTCCGCCCGATCCTACACGAATCTTTGTAGTCCCTCCAGCCACATACCCGATTACGACAGATGTAGCTGAACTCGCAATCCCTGGCATATTATGATGTTCAGCAAGCCAATACCGATTGTAGCCCCATTTCTCAGCATGCTGAGCTAGATCTAATGTATTTTTAAAAGATTCTGATGCCGTTCCACCTTCGACTAACGGAGCCAAGTCTAAAACAGAAAGCGGAATATTACTAATACTCTTTTTGCGATTGGACATATGTGCGTCCTCCTTATATATAAAGCAACGAAAAATTAGCTACTATATTTTAATAATCGATAATAGTATAACAAGATACATATGTGATTAAAAAAATAATGCCTATGTTCAATTAGGTTTATTAATCATTTCTTCTGCCAGCAACTCATAAGAACGAATTCTATCCTCATAGCGATGTGTAGTCGTAACAATCATCATCTCATCGGTGTTATACCGTTCCTGCAGTTTTAAAAGTTCTTCCTTTACATGATTAGGAGTGCCAATAATCATCTTGTCTTTTGATTCATTGATAATTTCTGACCACTTTTCCATAGAACAGTAACTTTTTGCATCTTCAATGGAAGGTACTCCTTTACCTCCTTCACCTTGTTGATTCTGCATTCTCCAAAAAAGTACTGGCAGAGCTAATTCGCTAGCTTTTTCCGTTGTTTCTGCACAAACAACGGATACTGCAACAATCGACTTGGATGTTTTTAATATCCTTCCTGGTTGGAAATGGTCACGATATGTTTCTAATAATTGTTGTCCTGGCTTATCACTCATAAAATGACCAAAGGCGTAAGCTACACCATTTTCGGCAGCTGAAACAGCACTCTTCTCGCTTGTACCCAAAATCCAAGGGTCAGGAGATTTTTTCGGAACAGGAGAAGCTGAGACTTTAGAAAACATGTGATCCGCTGGAAAGTCATTATAGAGAAAATGAAGAAGTTCTTTAATAGAAGCGGGCATTCGACGCACTTGTTCCAGATAGTTATCTGACAAAGCCATCGATGCTTCAGCAGAACCTCCTGGAGCCCGTCCGATTCCAAGGTCGATCCGGTCTGGGAAAAGAGTAGCCAGCATGTTAAACGTTTCCGCCACTCGGTATGGTTTATAATGAGGCAGCAAAACTGCACCAGCACCGATTCTTATTGATTTTGTGCTGGCCCCGATCACCCCTAGCATCACTTCTGGAGCTGAACAAGTCAGTCCTGAGAAGTTATGATGTTCTGCGATCCAATATCTTTCATAACCCAGTCTTTCACCCGCTTTAGCCAATTCCATGGAGGCATTTAATGCCTGTTGAGGAGTATGACCATAAGAAATGGGTGATTGATCTAAGATCGATAACTTCATAAATACTCCTCCTTTATTTCTTATTGTTATCTAGTATTTTACGTCAAAAACCAATTTTTTACCGTTGACAACGCTTACATCCTCTAGTTTAATGTTATATAAGTTAATTATTAGATTATGCAGGAATTTGGAGACACGCATAAATCCCATGGATGGGCATTTGCGGTGTCTTTTTTTTATCAAAATTAGAAATGAGGGATGTGTAATGTCAAAGTGGTTTGGTATGATTCTCACCGTAATACTCGTTTCATTCCTGACAATCAGCAGCATGCAAACATCCGCTTTAGCAAATGAATCATCTGCCGGTGGATTCTTGACAGAAGAAGGACTTCCTCCTCCTGGTGCCAATGATGCTTCCTGCAAGCCGAGTGCCGAGCATCCAGAGCCCGTTATTCTCGTACCTGGAACATTTGAAACGATGGAAAGAAACTTTGTTAACCTAGCACCCTTGTTAAAGGAAAAAGGATATTGTGTTTATTCTTTAAATTACGGTTATACCGGTGCTGTACCTGCATCTGGTCCTATTGAGGAATCAGCTGCTGAGCTTAAGACTTTTATTGATAACGTTTTGAACGTAACAGGCGCTCAAAAAGTATCTATCGTCGGACATAGCCAAGGCGGAATGATGCCGCGGTATTATATGAAAAACCTAGGTGGAGCTGAAAAGGTAGAGGATTTGATCGGGCTTGTACCATCAAATCATGGAACAGAAGGTGTTGCAGGGCTTACGAAGCTTACATCAACAGGAGCAGATCTTGCTTCTTGCACAGCGTGCCAGCAGCAAGCCGCAGGCTCCGATTTTTTGATGAGGTTGAATGAAGGCGACGAAACACCAGGTGATGTATCATACACAGTAGTTACAACACGCAATGATGAAGTTGTGGTTCCTTTCACCTCCGCCTTTTTAAAAGGTGAGACGGAGAGCGTAAGGAATATCACCATTCAGGATTATTATCCGTACGATCAGATTGAGCATCAGAACATTGCTCAAGATCCACTTGCTTTTCATTTTGTTTTTGATGCACTCGACCATGAAGGACCTGCAGATCCTCAAAGGGCAGTTGGTCTATTTAAGTAATATATAAGGGACTTCCAGTAATGGAAGTCCCCTTTTGAAATTATTGAACTGTACTTTCCGTTTGGGCATGAATAAATTGATCGGCGGATAAAGTGCTTTCTTGATAATGCTTTAACAATTCAGCATCCGTAGACTGAAGTGCTCGGCACAGCGTTTGTAATTCGTCCCACTCGCCATGTTCAATACACTTTACGGCTGATAGAGCCAGATTATACTTTTCATTGCTACCAATTAAAGCAGCCGCTAGCTCGTTTGTTATTGGAAGATCTTCGATGATATCTTTCATATTTTTGTTAAGGATCGTGTCTATTAGTGAAAACATCCCGAACATATAAAGCTGGTTTTTGTTTAATCCAAAAATACGCGATGTTCGCTCAAAGAAAGAAGCTCTTGTTAAGCTCATTTTCAAAAGTTCTGTCTGATTGTCTGCTTTTTTCATGCTGGACATCATAAGGATCATAATCAATTTTTTGATCTCAAAAAGCCCTAGAAGCACCACAGCCTGCTTAATGGAGGTTACTTTACTCTTAAAGAAAAACGTTCCTGAATTCATCACCTTCAGCAGCTTATAAGAAAGGGATAAATCTTGCTGAATGATGCTGCTGATTTCATCAATATCCGGGTCGGATGAACTTAATTTATTCAACAGCTGCAAATAATTTGTAGGGATTGGATCAATATCTTTCCCTTGCAGAATGATCGGCTTACTGAAGAAATACCCTTGAAAGTACTCAAACCCCATAGCTTTGGCTTCTTCATACTCCTCCCTGCTCTCAATCTTCTCGGCAAGGAAAGTTACTTTATGTTTATATGTCTCAACCATATCTTTAATATCTTCCCGGCTCATTGCTAAATAATCGATCTTAATGATATCAATGTACGGGAGAAGCGGTGAAAGATTTCGTTTAAAAGCTACATCATCTAGTGCAATGATATAGCCTTTGCTTTTCAGTTCTTTGCAAACGTTTAAAATTTCCTGTGTCAGATTCACAGTTTCCAAGATTTCCACAACGATATACTCTGGTGAAATATAAGTAGGAACCCGATTTAATAAAAGATTCTCTGTAAAATTGATAAAACACTTTTTGCGATCTCCGACTTCCTTTATCCCGATTCCAGCAAAACTGTTAACCATAACATCTACCGTCGCACTGTCATGATCTAAGCCTTCATACCTGTTCGCTGTACTGTTTCGATATAAAAGTTCGTAAGCCACAACATTCTCATCTCTATCTAAAATAGGCTGTCTGCCAATAAAAATATCCATTTCTCAATCACCAATTCACAATTTTTTGTACATATGTTAAATCTTAAAATTACCTTAATATAGACATCAAACCATAAAATGTAAATAAAGACAATACGCAAAATCTTGTTAAAAATAACCATTTCAACAATTCATTTAACATTTGATAGCAGAATTTATGGTAACTTCGACTCAAAAAAGTACTAAAACGTTTCATTGCATCCGTCTTTGGGAACAAAACCTACGTAGTAATCATCTCACAAAGGAGGAAGTCAATGGATAAGCATAATAAAGTAGTAGGCGTTTTCCGAACAGAAGATGATGCAATTGATGCAATCAAAGAGTTAAGAGCGCAAGGGTATAACGAAAATGACATCTCGGTAATTGCAAAGGATAAAAAGGAAGTTAAACAGATTCATGAAGAAACTGGCACAAAGGCTCCACAAGGGGCTGCAACTGGAATGGCTACAGGCGGAGTTCTTGGTGGCTTAGGCGGATTGCTTCTTGGAGCAGGCGCACTTGCTATTCCTGGAATCGGGCCGATTGTAGCTGCTGGACCAATCGCAGCTGCTCTAGGCGGTGCTGCTGTTGGCGCAGGTGCTGGAGGAATCGTAGGGGCACTTGTTGGCTTAGGTATTCCTGAGAAAGAAGCGAAAGAGTATGAAAAAGCCGTCGAGGGCGGTGATATTCTCGTACTTGTTGATGCCAGTGAAGTTGATCGTCACAGACAAGTAAACGATACATTCCGTACGTATCGTTCTACGAATGCTCATCGTTATGAAGATTCTTATTCCAGTAAATATTAGAATGGAGGATGATTAAAGATGAAAAACGATACAATGGAAGGCAAGTGGAAACAACTCAAAGGCGAAGCTAAGAAACAGTGGGGCAATTTAACCGATGACGATTACGATCAAGCGCAAGGTGATCGTGAAAAAATGATCGGTAAGATTCAGGAACGCCACGGAAAAACAAGAGAAGATGCTGAACGCGAGTACGATGACTGGTCTCGCAGATTTGAACAGTATTAATATATAGTACAAACCCCGTCAGATTTTTATCTGGCGGGGTTTTTTACTTAAGTTATTTCATGAGTACAGATTGTAAGTTCATTTTATTAGCGTTGAAATCAGCATTTTTCTGAAGAACTTTTAAACCTTGTCCCATATCAGAAGCTAGGATATAGTTTCTGTCTACAAAAACGCCCCAAACGTTCGCCTTATCCGATACGTAAGAGCCTACCTCAACAGGATTTGCCGGATCAGTAAGATCTACCATACGAATACCATCCGCATAATGAGAAAGATAAAGTGTGTTGCCTCTTACTTTCGGATCATGGACTGTATATGAACCAGGCTTTCGTTCACCTGCTTTGATCTGGACCATAGAGTTCAAAGTTCTGAAGGTACTTAATAAAACAGGGTTACTTTTGTCCTTAATATCGTAAATCCGTACATAACCCCACCCTCTTTCAAACGCCGGGTCATTTGGATCAGGATTAAAGTTTTCTCTTGTTTCAATCAGGATGTTGCCCCCATGCGCCAATGCTGCTGAATGGGCGGCACCTTGAACATGACGTTCAAACTTTGTTCTTCCAACAAACTTAGGATTTGCCGGATCTTCAATGTTTAAGATAACAGTGCCGAGGTCCCAATAAGAAAGGTATGCATATTTGCCGGTTTGGTCAGCAATCACGCTATGTAAAAACGCCGTCCGTTGTGCACCATTTTCATCTTGATATTGATAATCACCATTAAAGCCGTCGCCCACTTCTGTCGGATCCCAATTTGAGAGTTCTTTTGGATTACTCGGGTCTGTGACATCCACAATGGAAAAATCATGAACATCAACCCCTTTATCTTTATAACGATGCGCCATGTAATTAGTCGCAAGTACTAATACTCTATTGTTTTGTTCAGTAAGCCAGAATTCATGGGTACCTGTCGGAAGTTCTGAAGGTGTCTTCCAGAATCCTAACTTTTTAGGATTCTTAGGATCTGTTACATCATAAAGAACAACTCCGCCATTCTCAGATGTCTCTCCTTCATATCCGTATCGTTCCTTGTCCACTCGCTGGACGCTGACAGCTGCAAGGTCTCCTTTAAAGGATGGCGTACTGACAGATTGAACGATCACTTTTTCCTGCCAAGTACCAGGAATATCATTTGCAATTACTGCAACTTCTTTAGGGTTTGAAGGATCTTTCATGTCAAAAATCCGAACACCTTCGTTTGTCATCTTACCGCGATGCGTACCAAGATAGGCAAAGCCTTTATACGCATACACATCCGCTGTAGTAGCGGGCGAGCCTTTAATCTCCTTTAGTGGAACCGCTGCAACTTCTTTTAAATGCTTAAAATTTTTGGAGCCTTCTACTAATGGAATGCCTCCAAATGTAGATTCTCCTGCTTCCATGCTGTTCATCTGACCACTATCACACGCGAGTGCAATTCCTCCTCCAGCCAGTGAAAGGACGAGGGTTCCAGTTAATAACTTTGAGGTGAATTTGTTCATCAGTACAATTCCTCCTTCTTTTTTCTACTTTAAAGATTAGAGAAAATATAATTCTGATGTAAGTGGTAAATTAACTAAATATTCCAATAAAATAAATACGAAAATTTACATATAGGTTGTCCTACATACAGGACTATAAGACTGTGTAGGCAATAAAATTAACCCCTGTTAATGATTTAACAGGGATTTTTCGTTTAGTAATCCAGCAACGAATTAAGTTTATCTTTATCGAGAACCTTAACAAGCTCTACCACTAGTTTTGCGCTGTTTTCCAAATCACTCTTACTGATCATCGATGTATGACTGTGTATGTAACGAGCAGCCACACCTACTACGATACTTGGGATACCTTTTTTGAATAGATGAAATTTACCGGCGTCTGTACCTCCGCCAAGCATAACATCTACTTGATACGGTATATTATTTTTTTCCGCAACCTCAATGATAAGATCACGAAAAGCTGTGTGTGGAATCATAGATGAATCCAGGAACGTAATCAATGGTCCTTTTCCCAGCTTTGCTTTATTGGCATTACCGCCGGGACCGTCCTCCGCTACTCCTACATCAAGTGCAATAGCAACATCTGGTTCCATAATGTATGGTGCTGTTATCGCTCCTCTAAGTCCCACTTCCTCCTGTACCGTTGCTCCACTATAAACGGTATTAGGATGATCTGCTTCTTGAAGTTGTTTTAGTACATGAAGGGCTATGTAGCATCCTGCTCGGTTATCGAGAGCTTTAGCAAGAATCGTGTCATTATTCGGTAACAGCTCAAAAGGACAGATCGGAAGTATAGGATCACCAACTTTAATTCCCCACTCTTTTACTTGATCTTTATCATTTGCTCCGATATCGATAAACATTTCTTTCATCGGATAAACTTTACTTCGTTCTTCAGGCTGAAGGATATGGGGAGCTTTTGAACCAACAACGCCTGTAAATATTTTTTCTTTCGTCTGAACATGGACGCGCTGCGCAAGTAGGACTTGAGACCACCAGCCCCCTAGTGGAACGAAGCGAAGGTATCCATTCTCCGTAATCTCACTTACCATGAATCCGACTTCATCCATATGTCCAGCAAGAAGAATTTTAGGACCATCATCCGCAGATCCCTTTTTCTCTCCAAAAACACTGCCTAAGTTATCCGTAACGAGATTGGCTCCTGTTTTTTCAATCTCGCGTTTCATAATCGTTCTTATTGCTTTTTCGAAACCAGGTGCTCCATTCGTTTCCGTTAACTCTTTTAATAAATCCACCTTAATCACCGTCCTATACGTATAGGATGGGAAATTATTTATGAATTATTACTTTCGTATAAAAATATGTAAAGAAATACCCTGTTTTTGAAAAACAGGGTATACACAGATTAAAGTTTGAACCAGCCTCTAGATTCTAGATCTGCACAACTTCTTTTTTTGTGTTGTTTTTTCTTTTTCTTCCAGTGGTCATGGCTTGAAGAAGAAGATACTTCTTTGCACCAAATTGGGGTTGAACTAGAAGATGAACTCGAAGATGAAGATTCTTTTTTACACCAAAGCTCAACTGAGCTAGAAGAGGATGATTCTTTCTTGCATTTGGATGAAGATGACGATGAAGATTCTTTTTTGCAATCATGTTTCTTTTTGCAATCATCTTTCTTCTTTCCACAAGGGTCCTCTTTTTTACAGCATAAAACTCTGCAATTGCTGCTCTCGTCGTCACCTGGTTCGCCAGCTTGAGTGATAAAGTTGATGGAGCCAATCGGAATCGTTACAATATTTAAGGTTTCTTCTTCAACGATTTGGATAGATGTGCGGTTAACAGATGTAAGGACGCCTTCGATTTCTTCATCGCCACCATCGTTAACTTCAACCTTGCAATTGATCAATTTATTTAATATGCTTCGGAACGTATCTCTGCATATTACTTTTTTCCCTGTATGGCAGCAGCTCTTGTCAGAAACGACAGAAATATTTCTAACATTGTTTAACGGTAAATAGAATACTTCTTTGTCATCTGTCTTGATTGCGATAAAATCTCTTCCAACGCAGACAAGCTTACCCTCTATTTCAATGTCGTCGAATCCTTCATTGGCTATGACACGCTTACATATAAACTGTGCTACCTCTCGAGCCGAGAGATTGTTTTTCTTACAACTCAAAAAATTTCCTCCTGAAAATATTATTGACATCTCTTGTCCATGTATTATATGTAGCAACGCGTGAAAAGGCATAGTTACTTGTCTATATTTCGATTTTTTAAGTCATATGAATTGTTTTTTATTGAAAAATTGACATAAAAAAAGACCAACAAATAAATGTTGGTCTGTATCCACCTATGTATTGGTGGAGACGGTGGGACATGTTGTTCCATGCTTTCGTCATGGCACTGACTATATCTTGAACCTGTTATTCAGGTCCCCCGGCGTATTATACGAAATATAAATTTACTTGTATCCAAGCAGAATTTCGTATCCTAGTACTACCAAAAACTCTGGCAGCCTATAAGTCGATACATGGCTGTTGGATTGCTCCACATACCACTCGGCATTGCCTTGCAGAGAAGTTTTTCACTGGTTAGGTTTCACCGATAAAGCCGGATTTTCACTTATGTGTTACCACATAAGGCGACTAATCCTAATCGAACCCACGTCCAAAGATATTGGCACTTAAGCTTCTACGAGTGTAGTCGGTTTATTCGCGTTTCGCGAATCCATCTGCCAGCCGACAGGCGTCCAGATCGCTAGCCTGATTATTCTCTTCCATCGTCCTCAGGCGGAGGACAACCGGCGTAGCCCACTAAGAGTGAGTCCCTTACCCTACCACATGGGCGATGGAGGGAGGAACAGCTAAAGTGCTATTACGCAGCTAAAGCTAAGTTGTTGTTTGTTTTGCCAGTTATTGGCTTTGGCGTTTTAACGAGGCCGACCCCCTCGACTCGCAACTTAAGCTCAAACTACCCCTGTCGAATCCGTAACGTCCCCATTATAAAATGGAAAGCAAGAAATTAATCCTGCCGAACCTCGGAAAGAGATAAAAGCTTATTTGCTCTTATTCACTTGTGTACCCAGTATAACATTTTTAGTGCATCGTCTCAATTGTAAGTTCCTGTAAGAACGACCAATTTAGACTTTCTGACGATCGCGGAATGCGCGCTCGATTTCTCGCTTTGCATCTTTCTTCTTAAGATCATCACGCTTATCATAATGCTTCTTACCTTTAGCTAGACCAATCAAAAGCTTGGCAAAGCCATTTTTAAGATACATTTTTAAAGGAACAATAGAATACCCTTGTTCTTTTGTTGCACCTAAAAGCTTGTTAATTTCCTTGCGATGCAAAAGCAGTTTTCGTGTACGAAGCGGATCATGGTTGTAACGATTTCCTTGTTCGTACGTGCTGATATGCATATTGTGCAGAAACAACTCGCCGTTTTGCACACGTGCAAATGAATCTTTAAGGTTTGCACGCCCTGCGCGAATGGATTTTATCTCCGTGCCCTGAAGGACAATTCCAGCTTCAAATGTTTCTTCGACGTGGTAATCGTGCCGCGCTTTTTTATTTTGTGCGACTACTTTACCTTCTCCTTTTGGCATGTAAACTCAATCCTCCCCACAGCAAGTGAACTCTAATTATAGCAATTTGGTCAAATAACGTCAAGGTTCACCATTTTTGATGAACCTTGATCATCATATCCGTTATTTCTTCTTTTTCTTGCCTTTCTTTTTCGCCACAGGCTTATAAAAAGGCTTCTTCTTCCCCTTTTTGGAATCCTGGGGTCCGCTGGAACGATCAGACTCACTTTTACGGTTCTTGCTGCGTCTTCCTCGTCCTCGTTTTGGTGTGTCGCCGATATCAATAACCTGCTGGCGATCTTTATGACGCTTGCGCGGTGTTCCTTTCATACCGACGATTTCAAAATCAATCGCTCGTTCATCAACGTTAACGTTCACAACCCGGATTGAAATCTCATCACCGATGCGGAACACGTTACCCGTACGCTCTCCGATCATGGCCATGAACTTCTCATCAAAACGATAATAATCGTCTGTTAAGTAGCTGACATGTACAAGACCTTCAATTGTATTCGGCAGCTCTACAAAAAGGCCGAAATTCGTAACGGAGCTGATCACACCATCAAACTCTTCCCCAACTTTATCAAGCATAAACTGGGCTTTCTTCAGCTCGTCCGTTTCACGCTCTGCATCAACTGCACGTCGTTCCATGGCTGAAGAGTGTTTCGCGATTCCTGGCAGCTCTGCTTTCCAGTGGCTTATCGTTTTTGGACCTGTATCTTTTTCAAACAGATATGTTCGAATCAATCTATGAACGATCAAATCCGGATAACGACGGATCGGTGAAGTGAAATGTGTATAGAATTCAGTGGCTAAGCCATAGTGACCGAGTGACATATGATCGTATTTTGCCTGTTTCATGGAACGAAGCATGATCTTGCTGATCACCATCTCTTCCGGTTCGCCTCTAACGGTCTCCAGAAGCTGCTGAAGGCTGCGTGGGTGGATGTCACTTGCAGTACCTTTTAACGCGTAACCGAACATCCCGATGAATTCCAAGAAACGCTCCAGCTTGCCTTCGTCTGGGTCTTCATGGATACGATACATAAACGGAAGCTCTAGCTCGTGGAAATGCTGGGCAACGGTTTCATTGGCGCAAAGCATAAATTCCTCGATCAGCTTTTCAGCTACGGACCGTTCACGCAGAACGACATCCTGCGGATCGCTGTTTTCATCTACCAGCACTTTAGCTTCTGAAAAATCAAAGTCAATCGCACCGCGGGCAAAACGCTTTTTACGGAGAACTTCTGCCAGCTCACCCATCAGTTTGAAAAACGGAATTAAAGGCTCATAGCGCTTCGAAACTTCTTCATCTTCGTCCTGTAAAATCTTTCTTACATCTGTGTAGGTCATTCGTTCTGTTGTTTTAATGACACTCGGGAAGATATCGTGTTTGATGACTTCCCCGTCATGATTGATCTCCATCTCACATGAGATCGTCAGGCGGTCAACTTTAGGGTTCAAAGAACAGATTCCATTCGATAGGCGGTGCGGAATCATTGGAATAACACGGTCTACTAAGTACACACTCGTTCCGCGTTCGCGTGCTTCTACATCGATTGCAGACTCTTCTGTTACGTAGTGAGTAACATCCGCAATATGAACGCCAAGTTTATAATGACCGTTCGGCAGTTTAATAACATGAACTGCGTCATCCAAGTCTTTTGCGTCTGCTCCATCAATCGTAACGATCGTTTCATTTCGTAGATCCCGGCGTCCTTCAATGTCTTTCGGATCGATCTCATCTGGCGTATTGTGTGCTTGTTCCAATGCTTCTTCAGGGAACTCCCTTGGCAGGCCGTGCTTAAAGATAACAGAGATAATATCCACACCCGGATCGTTTTTATGTCCGATAATATGAATGATCTCACCTTCAGCACTGTTTCGCCCTTCTGGGTACTTCGTAATTTTCACTACGACTTTATGTCCCTCTACAGCCCCATTCACACCGTCTGCTGGAATGAAGATGTCGTTTGGGATTCGTTTGTCGTCAGCCACAACAAAACCGAACTTTCGGCTTTCCTGGAATGTACCGACTACTTCAGTCACACCGCGTTCTAGAATTCGAATAATCGTTCCTTCTGGACGTGATCCTGAAGAGGTATTGTTTAAACGGACTAAGACGGTATCACCGCTCATCGCACCATTCATATCGGATTGTGAGATATACACATCTTTTTGATCGCTGTCTTCAGGTATTAAAAAAGCAAAACCTTTGGCATGGCCCTGCACGCGCCCTTTGATCAGGCTCATTTTTTCAGGAAGACCGTAGCGGTTCGTTCGTGTTCTGACAACCGAACCTTCATCTTCTAGTTGGTTTAGTGTTAAAACCAGTTCTTTGAAAGCTTCAGCGTCCGGGAGTTGAAGTGCTTCTTCAATCTCGGTTACTGTCATCGGTTTTTCCGATTCTTTCATGAGCTGGAGTATTTGCAATTTATCCAAAAACTGACCTCCTTTTTAAGGAAAAGGTTCTATTCAGACCAGTTCAGGTCTTCTAAGAATGCATATACGTCTTCATGCAATTGTTCTTTTTCCTTGTCTAATGTAATGACGTGTGTTGAATTTTCGTACCATTTTAAATCTTTCTTTTCACTTTCAACTTCGTTATAAATAATATTTGCAGAATCTGTGTTAATCATTTCATCATGTCTAGCCTGCACCACAAACGTAGGTGCGTATACAAGATCAACCGAATTTCTTACACTTTGAAGAAGCTCTTGTAGCGCTTTTAGCGTATTCATCGGTGTTTTCTTAAACTCTTCCATTTCTTGTTCAATTTGTTCAGGAGATTTTTGTTCTCGCTTTTTATATTCTTCGGCATACTCACAAACCCCTTTATACATCACTTCTTCGCTTTTGATGTACATAGGTGCGCACATAGGAATAACGGCTTTTACAGGGTGTTCAGTTGCGAGTTTTAATGAGAATACGCCTCCAAGAGATAGTCCGACTACTGCAATTTCGTCAAACCCTTTTTCTTTTAAGTGGTTGTATCCGCCGATTACATCTTCCCACCAGTCCTCTGGGCCTGTGTGAACGAGTTCTTCAGGTGGAACCGCGTGTCCTTTGTATTGTGGTGCGTGGCATGTGTAGCCTTTCTTTTGAAGGAATCTCCCCATCATTCTTACGTCCGCTGAACTGCCGGTAAATCCGTGCAGCATGAGGACTGCCCGCTTTCCTCCTTCAAAGAAAAACGGTTTTGGTGCTGTAATTTTCATGCTGTTTCTCTCCTATTCACTCATTAAAAATTGATAAACCTCATCGATCAGCTGATCTTTTTCTACATCATGGCAGATCATGTGTTTCGATTCTTTAAAGTAGCAGATTCGTTTATTGGATGCTGCGATCGTCCCATATAAAAACTCGGCACTCTTTCTTGGTACAAGTCCGTCACACTCTCCTTGTACAATCAACGTTGGTGCTGAGATCTGTGCTAATTCTGGTTTAAGCATCTTCACTAGCTTTCGAAATTCCCTTGTTGCACTTAAAGGGGTATCAAGCAGTTTCTTTCTGTATCTTTTATAGAGTTCATGATCTTTTAACTGACCATTGAATCCTGAGATCATCATATTCGCGATATCTTTAATCATCTGTCCAGGGTTTAAATAATAAGCACTTGCATTCAACAAGATTAATTTGTCGCAGCCATATTTGGATGCCAGATAACCCGCGATCATTCCACCCATTGAAAACCCGACAATGTAGATTTTTTCGGCTTTTTCTCGAAGTTCCAGATAGGCATTTTCCGCTTCTTGCAGCCATTCTTTGTGTGTTCTTCCCTTTAATGAAAGCTCAGTCCCATGTCCTGGATAAGTCGGAACAGAAAGTATCCAATCGGTATTTTTCTGCAGATACTCTGTGATAGGCTCGATTTCATAAGGTCCTCCGGTAAAGCCATGTAAACAAAGACAACCGATCATGCTACCACCTTTTTGACTTTAGATTACCCTTTTATGTACGTATCAAATCATATCACAACCAATCTAAGAAATGGTAAGCAACGGTTTTTGCACATAAAAAAACAACAAGCGATGTTTCGCCTGCTGCTTTTAAGTACTAATTAATTTGTAGGTAAGAAATACGCTACTGAAATTGTCAAAATGAAGAATAATACTGCAAGAATCACTGTAAGTTTACTAAGCAATGCATCAATACCGCGTGCTTTTTGTTTACCAAAAAGCTGCTCAGCTCCACCTGTAATCGCTCCTGATAATCCGGCCGAACGACCTGACTGAAGAACAACGACAACAATTAAAGATAATGATACTAAAATAAGAAGGATTTTTGCTGCTGTTAGCATGAATGTTACACCTCCACCGTTCCACGTTACATTACTATAAATGTATCATAGTGGAAGGGACGAGGCAAAGTTTTTTTCTGAACCTTCTTTAATTTGTTCCAAAGTAGTTGATATCAAATTCCTTATGAAAGATATAAAGCCGGACAGCTCTTATTACGTTGAGCCTTTTATTCAGAAGTCCCACGATTTGGACTGTAACTCCAGGTTGAACTGCTTCATCTGGCGCAATATCAAGTGTCTTATCTCCATCAAGGAGCTCTGTCTTGGAATCTAGCTGTACTCTCATCACCGTTTTTTTATGATGAATCGTAAACATACTTCCCTTTGCTTCTTTCACTTTTCCAACAAAGCTGATTGGATTCAATTTTTCTTGTTTGATTTCTGCACCATCCGAAGATTCTTGTTTAAGTGGCTGCATCATAAACATCCCCTCTTCGCATTATGGGGACATCCCCCATATTCATTTTACTGATCTTTTGGTTGTTTTATGTCTGTTTCTGCTGGTGTGTCCTTCTGTGAGGAATAGTAGTTGTCGTTGAATATGGATTTTTTTATTACAACATCTTCATAAGTTTCTGATTTCAAACGGGCTTTTTCACCATTCGTAATCTGCAGGTCGTACGTTCTGAAAATCAAAATAATAAATAACAGAATGATAAATCCAAAATATAACTGAAAACGAAATGCCCTGTCTCTTCGATGCTGTATAGTTTCCTCTACCCTCATTTTCACTTCACCACACCTATTTGGAAGAAACATCGATTTTTAAGGAGTTTTTTCCTTTTACTTAATTTACTCTCTTTTCATCAACTCTAAAATGGCTTTTGCATGATTCTTCTCTCATACGAACATGATAAGTTTCTGAAAATTAAACAGATAAAGCTCTCGATAAAAAAACCTGCATGAGTGTAAGCTTATGCAGGTTTCTAAGTGGTCGTATTTTATTTAATTTGCAGCATGTAACCGTACCGAGGAACGGTAACTATAGAGTCACCATATGGACCGAGCTTCTTTCTCAAACGATAGACCAGCGCATTAATCTCATCGTTCCCTACATCAGGCAGCGCATTTGATCCTGCTACCATTCTTTCAGGCCAGATTTGAAGCTTAATTTCATCGCTGCTCACAGCCTGATTCTTTTTCCTGTAGAGAAGAACGAGAAGATCGGTGTGTTTTCCTGATAAAAATAATGGTTCTCCGTCGATTGATATTTGGCGACGTTCAGGAATGATATGCAGTCCGTTCGTGATTTTCTCTTCAGCCGGTTCGATTGGTGATGTGAACTCCATCGTTAGATCGGTTTCTTCTGTTTCGGTATTCAAATAGGTTAACAGGACTACCCCTTTCGCCAGGCTGATCACATCACCTGACTGCAGCTGTTTTGGAACATTCGGATCAAGCTTCATATTATTCAGCTCAGTCCCATGTTTGGAATCCAAGTCACGAATAAAAGGCTGATCATCTTGTATAAAGATTTCAGCGTGGTTACGCGAAACATATGGACTCAGCAACGAAATATCCGTTTCATTTGTATGTGATGACCTTCCAAAAGTCAAGAACTCACCTTCAGACTTTAGCGGAATCAAGCTCCCCGTATCATAAGGATCTCCCGCTTCTATACGTATGTATAAGCTTTGTTTCATATCAATTCCTCCGTACAAAAACAATAACTTGTTACTAGCATTTTAAATGATAATGACTCAAATTAGAAGAAATAAGGATATGTAAAAAATGATAGTATCGTTTATTCCGACATGGCAACAATAACAATGGTGTCTTAATGATACCGCAGAACCTACAACTCAAGGTGTCGGAGGGATATTGCGATGAATATTCGTGAAGGCTTCATTCCTGCAACTTTAGGAACAGCAGTAACCGCTACTGGATATGCGTTAAAACAGTCACGCGGAACGAACAAGATGGTTGCCAATACGATCTTTGGTTTCGGTCTTGCTCACGTTGTGCTTGGTGTAATTGACCTTGTTGAACATCGTCGTTAGGTTCTATTTTTATTGAAAGAAGATGCCTCGAAAGTTTTTGCTTTTGGGGCTTCTTCTTTATTTTGATGTAATCATTTCGTTGGAGTATTAAATTTTATAAATATTTAAAAATTTTTAGTTTGTACCGTATAGGACAACCCTGCTTTTACAAATCTTAAAGGTAACAAGATTGGAGGGATCCAAAATGACTGTTTTTGAAACGATGTCACTGATGATTAGTTTCTCAATGCTCATTGTTACTATCCTTCATTCTAACGGCCGCTCTCGATAAGCAGCAGGGTTTTTCGTTGGTTAAACAGCTTGTGCCAGTATCGCAGTTTTAAATGAAGACAGCCCCCGGATGCGGCTCTGAGGCGCCTATCCGGGGGCTGTCTTTGTCAGAAAGACAAAATGGCGGTTTGTCTTTGTTTGGGGTCAGACCCCTACTTTTGTACTACTTACTTCTTTAGGTTGTAGAATGCGTTCATTCCTGGGTATACAGCAAGGTTGCCTAGCTCGTCTTCGATGCGAAGAAGCTGGTTGTACTTCGCAACACGGTCCGTACGTGAAGGAGCACCTGTCTTGATCTGACCAGCGTTTGTCGCAACTGCGATGTCAGCGATCGTGCTGTCTTCAGATTCACCTGAACGGTGAGAGATAACTGCTGTGTAACCAGCACGTTTAGCCATTTCGATTGCGTCGAAAGTTTCAGTCAATGTACCGATTTGGTTAACTTTGATAAGGATAGAGTTACCGATTCCTTTTTCGATACCTTCAGAAAGCTTTGTTGTGTTTGTAACGAATAAGTCATCACCAACTAGCTGAACGCGGTCACCGATGCGCTCTGTTAATAGCTTAAAGCCATCCCAGTCGTTTTCATCAAGTCCGTCTTCGATTGAAACGATCGGATACTTGTTAACAAGCTCTTCGTAGAATGCAACCATCTCTTCAGATGATTTAACAACACCTTCACCAGAAAGGTGGTATTTGCCGTCTTCTTTCTTGAACAATTCAGAAGCAGCAACATCCATTGCAAGACGTACTTCTTCACCTGGCTTGTAGCCAGCTTTTTCGATTGCTTCCATGATCGTTTGAAGTGCTTCTTCGTTTGAACCAAGGTTAGGAGCGAATCCGCCTTCGTCACCTACAGCTGTATTTAAGCCTTTTTCTTTAAGAACAGCTTTTAAGCTGTGGAAAATTTCAGTTCCCATGCGAAGTGCTTCAGGGAAGCTTTCAGCACCAACAGGCATAACCATGAATTCTTGAATATCAACGTTATTGTCAGCGTGCTCTCCACCGTTAAGGATGTTCATCATTGGTACTGGAAGAGTCTTAGAGTTGAATCCGCCAAGGTACATGTATAGAGGCACGTTTAAGAAATCAGCAGCAGCGTGAGCAACAGCCATGGAAACACCAAGGATTGCATTAGCACCTAGCTTGCCTTTGTTTTCAGTACCATCAAGCTCGATCAACGTTTGGTCGATTCCAACTTGGTCTAGTACGTCAAAACCAATAAGTTCAGGAGCTATATTTTCGTTTACGTTGTTTACTGCGTTCATAACACCTTTTCCAAGGTAACGCTCTTTGTCGCCATCACGAAGCTCAACTGCTTCATATTCACCAGTAGAAGCACCAGATGGAACGATCGCGCGTCCGAAAGCACCTGATTCAGTGTAAACTTCTACTTCAACTGTTGGATTACCACGAGAGTCAAGAACTTCGCGAGCATAAATTTCAATAATCGTTGACATATAATTCTCTCCTTTTTAATAAAAAGTTACTTTCAACATAAGCCAGATGATGCAGACGTACAAGGGCCCTTTGCAGCGTTGTGCACCGTCGAAGCTGCTACTTCATTAACGTTTTACCTGTCATTTCTTTCGGCTGGTTGCCACCTAAAAGAGTTAGAACTGTTGGTGCAAGGTCGGCCAAGATTCCGTCCTGGCGAAGCTCTGCTCCCTCTTGGGTAACAATGACCGGTACAGGATTTGTGGTATGAGCTGTCATCGGGTTACCTTCCATCGTAATAACCTCATCGGCGTTACCATGGTCAGCTGTAATGATTGCAGCTCCACCTTTTGCGATGATCGCATCTACTACTTTTCCTAAACATTCATCAACTGTTTCAACCGCTTTGATCGTAGGTTCCAGCATTCCGGAGTGCCCTACCATATCAGGGTTGGCAAAGTTTAAGATGATTGCGTCATGCTTGTCCGCTTCGATCTCTCCTAAAAGCGCATCAGTCACTTCATAGGCACTCATTTCAGGCTTTAAGTCATATGTCGCGACTTTTGGCGAGTCGATCAAGATGCGGGTTTCACCAGGAAACTCAGCTTCACGTCCTCCGCTGAAGAAAAACGTAACATGCGGATATTTTTCAGTTTCGGCAATACGAAGCTGTTTGAAGTTTTGTTGTGATAAAACTTCTCCAAGCGTATTGTCCAGGTTCGTCGGCTTAAATGCCACGTCACCATCTACTGTCTCACTAAAATGCGTTAAGCATATAAAATGAAGGTTTTTAGGGAACGCTTCACCGCGGTCAAAGCCACGGAAGTCTTCATTCGTGAACACTTGTGAGATCTGGATGGCACGGTCAGGACGGAAGTTACAGAAGATGACTGCGTCTCCATCCTGAATGGTCGCTACCGGCTCGCCATTTTCTTTTTTCAACACAGACGGCAAGACGAACTCGTCATGAACGCCGTTGCTGTATGAGTCTTCTACAACTTCAAATGGATCTTTGTAATCAGGACCCTCGCCATAAACCATCGCACGGTACGATTTTTCTACACGGTCCCAGCGCTTGTCACGGTCCATAGAATAATAGCGGCCTGATAATGTTGCGATCTCACCAACACCAAGTTCATTCATCTTATCGACAGTTGTTTGAATATAGCCTTTTGCAGATTGCGGCGGTACATCACGCCCGTCCAAGAATCCGTGCAGATATACCTTTTCTACATTCTGCTTTTTAGCAAGCTCAAGCAAAGATAAAATGTGTTCGATATGACTGTGGATTCCGCCATCAGAGAGCAATCCAAAGATATGAAGAGCTTTTCCTTCTTGCTTCACATGGTCCATGGCATCGATAAATGTTTGATTTTCGTAAAAATCGCCTTCTTTAATCGATAAATTCACGCGAGTCAAACTTTGATACACGATACGCCCTGCACCAATGTTTAAGTGACCCACTTCTGAATTTCCCATTTGACCATCAGGAAGACCAACAGCTTCCCCACTTGCAGTTAGTTGTGCATGTGGATACGTTTCCCAGTAGCGGTCAAAGTTGGGCTTTTTCGCTTGTGCAACAGCATTACCTTTGTCTTCATTACGGCAAGCAAAGCCGTCTAAGATGATTAAAGCTACCGGTTTTTTACTCATCGGCTAACGCCCTCCAAAAGCTGAAGGTAAGATTTTGGCTCAAGGCTGGCACCGCCAACTAAAGCACCATCGATGTCAGACATGCTCATTAATTCTTTAATGTTGTCAGGCTTTACACTGCCGCCGTATTGAATACGCACAGCATCTGCTACATCTTGTGAGAATTGTTCTGCAACAACACTGCGGATGTAAGAACAAACTTCATTTGCATCTTCAGAAGATGCTGTCTTTCCTGTTCCGATTGCCCAAACTGGCTCGTAAGCGATAACCGTTTGTTTCATCTGCTCGTCTGTTAATCCAGATAAGCCTTTTTCTGTTTGTTCTTTAACAACGTCCTTCGTCTTGTCTGCTTCACGCTGTTCAAGCGTTTCACCAACACAAACGATCGGAGTCAGACCATGCTTGAATGCAGCATGTGTCTTCTGGTTAACCAGTTCATCTGTTTCGCCATAAAGCTCACGGCGTTCAGAATGGCCAAGAATCACATACTGAACGTTTAAATCTTTTAGCATAACAGGGCTGATCTCACCTGTGAAAGCACCGCTCTCCTCAAAGTGCATGTTTTGAGCACCGATCGCAAGAGGTGTACCCTCTGCTTCGTCTGCTAAACAATCAAGGAAAAGAGCAGGAGCACAGATTACAGAATCAACAGTTTCAGCTGAAGGCACAAGACCTTTCACTTCTTCTACGAAACTGCGTGCTTCCGTTAACGTCTTATTCATTTTCCAGTTACCTGCAATAATAGGTTTACGCATTCAAATTCACCTCTTTAAAGTGTCTCTTTTTTCTAAAAGGTTGCTGCATTCGGTCGTTCTTGTTAGGAGTCTTCATTGACAAGTTGATTGGAGCGCAAGGTGCGAGACTCCTATGGGATCAGTGGGACAGGTGAGACTTCTAAAGGCGCAAAGCGCGAGAAGGCTCACCGCCCGCCCCATGGAAAGCGAGCAACCTGAAGCGGAAATCAACCACCCACGATAACAACAAAGCTTACCAAAACAGCCTTTTTAAACTTGCAAATGTCTTATCGGTCGTTAAGTGCTTCGACGCCTGGAAGTGCCTTACCTTCCATGAACTCAAGAGAAGCTCCGCCGCCTGTTGAGATGTGGCTCATCTTGTCTGCAAGACCGAACTTTTCAACAGCTGCAGCTGAGTCTCCGCCGCCGATCACACTGTATGTGTCAGTGGCTTCTGCAAGTGCGTTTGCAACAGAACGCGTACCGTTAGCGAATGCGTCGATTTCAAACACACCCATCGGTCCGTTCCATATTACAAGCTTCGATTCTTTAATAACCTTTACGTACTTTTCAATTGTTTTCGTACCGATATCAAGACCTTCCCAATCTGAAGGGATGGAATCGATGTCTACGTTCTTCGTGTTAGCATCATTTGAAAAATCGTCTGCTACTAAAACATCTTCAGCAATCATTAGGTTTACACCGTTCTTCTTTGCTTTTTCCATGAATGCTTTTGCAGTTTCGATCTTATCTTCTTCTAAAAGAGACTTTCCTACATCATGACCAAGAGCCTTAATGAATGTGTAGCCAAGGCCTCCGCCAATGATCAAGTTGTCTACTTTGTCTAAAAGATTGTCAATTACGTCAATCTTGTCCTTAACTTTTGCACCGCCGATAATCGCAGTGAAAGGACGGTCAGGGTTTGATAGAGCTTTTCCAAGCACTTCGAGTTCTTTTTCCATTAACAAACCTGATACAGCAGGAAGATGTTTTGCGATTCCTTCTGTTGAAGCATGCGCACGGTGTGCAGCTCCGAAAGCATCGTTCACATACACATCAGCCAAAGCTGCGAATTTTTCTGCTAGTTCAGGATCGTTCTTTTCCTCACCAGGGTAAAAACGAACGTTTTCAAGTAAGATTACGCCGCCTTCTTCCAGGCTTGCCAATGCTTTTTCTACTTCTTCTCCGTATGCTTCATCTGTTTTTACAACTTCTTTTCCAAGAAGATCGCTTAAACGCTGTGCAACTGGATCTAAACGGAGCTCTTCCACAACTTGTCCTTTTGGACGTCCTAAGTGGCTTGCTAAAAGAACTTTTGCACCTTGCTCTGTTAAGTATTTAATGGTTGGAAGAGCAGCGTTAATACGCGTTTCATCCGTAATGTTTCCATCTTTCATCGGCACGTTGAAATCAACGCGGCAAAATACAACTTTGCCATTTAGATCGATGTCGCGAACACTTTTTTTGTTCATAAGTACATGAAACCTCCTGACAGTCAAAAAGATTAAAAGAATGACAATCCCAGATTATACATGGGAAAGAGGAGTAGAAGCCCTGAAAAATGACTTCTCCCCCTCCTTATTGTTCTTCTCTATCTATTAAAGTCCTTTTTTAGCGATATAGTCAATTAAATCTACAACACGATTTGAGTATCCAGTTTCATTGTCGTACCAAGATACAACTTTAACCATGTTACCTTCCATAACCATTGTAGAAAGTGCATCGATTGTAGAAGAATGAGTGTCGCCATTGTAGTCAGTTGATACAAGCGGCTCTTCAGAATAGCCAAGGATTCCTTTAAGGTTGCCTTCAGCTTCAGCTTTAAGTGCATTGTTCACTTCGTCAACTGTAACTTCTTTGTCTAATTCAACAACTAAGTCAACTAGAGATACGTTTGGAGTTGGAACACGCATTGCCATACCGTTAAGCTTGCCTTTAAGTTCAGGAAGCACTAGAGATACCGCTTTAGCAGCACCAGTTGAAGTTGGAATGATGTTCTCAGCAGCCGCACGAGCACGACGAAGATCTTTATGTGGAAGATCTAGAATTTGCTGATCGTTTGTGTATGAGTGAACAGTTGTCATCATACCGCGCTTCACGCCGAATTTCTCGTGAAGAACTTTTGCGAATGGTGCAAGACAGTTAGTCGTACAAGATGCGTTAGAGATAACATCGTGGTTAGCAGCATCGTACTTGTCTTCGTTAACACCAAGAACTACAGTGATATCCTCATCTGAAGCAGGAGCAGAAATGATTACTTTTTTAGCGCCAGCTTCTAAGTGTTTTGCAGCGTCAGCACGCTTTGTGAAGCGACCAGTTGATTCAACAACAACTTCTACACCAAGATCTCCCCAGCCAAGTTGTGCTGGATCGCGTTCAGCTAAAACTTTGATTTCTTTGCCATCTACAATTAGTGCATTTTCCTTAACTTCTACAGAACCAGCGAACTTGCCATGAACAGTGTCATGCTTCAAAAGGAAAGCAAGAGTGTCTGCATCTGTTAAGTCGTTTACAGCTACAACTTCTACCTCAGGGTTGTTGAATGCTGCGCGGAATACATTACGGCCGATACGACCGAAACCATTAATACCAATCTTTGTTGCCATGTAAAATGACCTCCTTGATTTAAGAGAGAATTTATTTTTTATATAAAGGGAAAATCCCTTAATAACATAATGAAAATAGACTTACGGGCGAACCAATAGTTTTCGAGCTGCTCCCTCGTCTGTAATGAGTACCTTTTTCGGACCATGTTTCATAAAAGCTGCAATCGCATCTGCTTTAGATGAACCGCCTGCTACTGCCATGATGAAATCACTGTTGTGAAGCTCATCAAGCTGCAATCCGATCGTACGGACGCGATGAACGACTTCCCCTTGCTGGTTAAAGTAGTAGCCAAACGCTTCAGCGACGGCTTTTTCTTCATCCAGTTTTTCCAAAAGGGATGGGTTGGAATTCCTGCGTTCTGCCATTGTTTTAGCATCACCAATCCCGTGCAGCACTATACCAGCGGAGTGTATGAGCTCCATCACTTCTTTAACACCAGGTTCAGCCATTAAAGAAAGATAGGTTTCTTTGCTGAGCTGATCCGGCAAATGAAGCAGCCTGTATTCACCGTTGGCTTTTTGAGCCATTGTTGAACAGATCGTGTTGGCCTGGTTTTCAACTTTCTCGCCAAGTCCGCCGCGAGCTGGAACAAACAGCAATTGCTGGCCTTTTTGAATCGGTGTCATCATCTCTGCAACAGAGGCAAGAGTCGTCCCGCCTGTTACGGCAATGATGTTTTTCGCTGAAAGCTGACGTTTAAGTCTGTCAGCAGCAGCTTTACCCATATCGTTCTTGACCCAAAGATCTTGATCACTGTCACCTGGTACTACGATGACTTCAGAAAGATTTAACATTTCCTTCAGACCTGATTCTAAAACATGCAAACCTGACAATTCCTTCATCATCTCAGAGAGTTCTACTAAAATATCATGCCCCTCTGAAGTTAATGACATGCCAGACGTCTGAATGGTCAGAAGCCCTTGATCTTTTAAAAAGGAAACCTCAGAACGCAAAACCCGTTCTGTCATGTTCAGGGTCGAAGCTAAGCTTCTTCTGCCAATGGGCTCATGGATTCTTACCACATTTAAAACGTTGTAGCGTTTCCGCATCGTATCCAGAAGGTCTGGCAGCAATTTTTTTTGAACATCTAATAGATTCTTCATTGCACATTCTCCTGATCCAATGGGATTACGTTACGTTTGTTTGTTTTGGGTAAAAGATGCCTCATTGGACACTTTTCGTCCCGGTTAGTCATTTTTTGTCCCATCAGCGTAAGAAAATAACTTGGTGTTACCCAAGTATGTCATTGCCAATTGTATAATTCCCTGATCGCATGAATTTCAAACGTGCCAGAAATTACTTTTTGTCATAAAAAAGTCAAATTTCCTTCTGGCAAGTTTATATTATCAAATACTTTCACTACATTTCAACAACTTTTACTTATTAAAAATTAGTAAGCGCTTTCTTTACTTTATCAATGGAGATGATCCCATAATCGATTTCTGCGCCTTCCACTTCTATGACGGGGATCATTAATCCGTATTTTTCAAGAAGTACGTCGTCTTTATATATGTCTACCGTTTCCATTGTGAACGGTATCTCTTTTTGCAGGTCTTGTAATAGTTTATGCGCCTTATCGCAGAGTGGACAATGTTCTTTTGTATAAAATATCAAGTTTTTTGTGCCCATTTTCGATTCTCCTTTTTAAACGATTGTTTAACTATGCTGTTAGTTTATCATGAAATTATTGGTTTAAAGGAAAAACCGTTTTCGTAAGCTTAGTTGCTCTTGAATGTGGTTGATTTCCGCTCCAGTTTGCTTCAATCAACTAGTCAAAGAAGACTACTCAACAAACCAACTCTCTTTAAAATGAATCAAAGAAAAAGACCTCTTCCGCCTGGAAAAGATCTTGGCTAACATTTATCAAGAGTAGCGTTTTCTTTTTGAAGAGGACGGAATGTTTAATTCTTCTCTATATTTTGCAACGGTTCTCCGCGAGATGCTTAGTCCGCTGTTTTGTTCTAAAAGGGCTGCAAGAACTTGATCAGACAATGGCTTTAGTTTGTTCTCGCTTTCTACCAGCTTTTTAATCTCTGTTTTAGCGGATGTTGCTGAAGCACTTCCGCCATCCTGTGTATATATTTTTGCTGAGAAAAAGGACTTTAGTTCAACTGCCCCTTTGGAAGTCTGCAAAACTTTATTCTTCACAGCGCGGCTTACCGTAGATTCATGCACGCCTATTTGATCAGCTACATCTTTTAAGGTTAAAGGGATGAGGTCATTTTTCTCAAATGAATGAAAATATTTCTCTTGGACTCTAACGATCTCAGAAGTAATTTTAAGAAGGGTCTCTTTTCTTTGTTCCAATGCTTTTTTCAGCCAGTTGAACTTTTGATACGATTCATCTATAAATTTTGACCTTATATTTTTATCCCTTAAAAGAGATGAATAGCTGTTATTCAGCTTCATGACTGGTGAATATTGTTCGTTGATCGAAATGTGAAGCTTTCCGTTTTCCATTGACACGGACACATCTGGATATAAATATGACTGCTCATCTGCTGGCGAAAAAGCTGCCCCCGGCCGTGGATCTAATGTCTGCAGGAAATCTGCCGCTTCTTCAATCTGCTGCGGTGAGACTTTAAGCAGTTCAGCTAGTGTTTTAATTTTTCTTTCTCCTAGCAGTTCTAAATACTGATCGACGATTATGTAGCTTAATGTATTTTCAAATTTTAATTCTGAAAGCTGTATTAAAAGACACTCTCTTAAACTGCGGGCACCGATTCCAGTTGGTTCTAACTTCTGCAGCATCGAGATAAGTTCTTCACACTTCTTTATGGAGACTGTAAATCGTGCTGCTGTTTCTTGCGCCGTTACAGTCAGATAACCGCTCTCATTTAAGCTTAATAAAAGATAATTAAATATTTTGCGGTCCTGTTCCTGAAGAGGAAGCAGAATGGATTGCTTATATAGATAGTCATACAATGTTTCTTGTTCAATGATGAGATGGTCGTAACTTTGTTTATCGGCTGATTGACTGCTGACTCCATTTTTACGTCCGCTTTTTTTCAGCGTTGTAAACATGCCTTTAGGCTCCGCAATTTCGATTAACGGATTTTCTAACGCCTGCTCTTGCAGATAGGAAGTAAGTTCATAACTAGGAACTTGTAAAATGGCGATGGCTTGGCGTAGTTCAGTTGTCATGACAAGATTCATGCTCTGTTGCTGGTACAATCCCATTTCCATTTTGTATCCCTCCCCTTTATTTATGATACTACAGATGTAAGCGCTGTACATCCTACAAAATTTGGCGGAGAAATAACTTGACATGAGAATTGACTGGGGTCTGTCCCGGGACAGACCCCAGTCAATTCTCACACAATTATCACGCATTTTAGGATACAAAAAAATGCCAGCACCGCCCTAGGGCAGTCTGGCATTCTAAACTTTACTATTAAAGTTTTGTTACGTTAGCAGCTTGTGGTCCACGCTCGCCATCAACGATTTCGAAAGATACTTCTTGTCCTTCTTCAAGAGACTTGAAGCCTTCTGATTGAATCGCAGAAAAGTGAACGAATACGTCGTTTCCGCCTTCAACTTCGATGAAGCCGAAACCTTTCTCAGCGTTAAACCATTTTACTTTACCATTTTGCATGGGTGTTTCCTCCTTACAAACGCTATGTAAGCGTTTTAACTCTTTTAACCGTATTACTATGTAAATAAAAAGGCATAAAAAAATGCGTACTCATCTGAATAATCAGAAGCGGATTTAAGTGTTCCACTTCTTATTCAAAAAGTACGACCGCTTTAAATCCAAAAAATATTCACACCGTAAATGGTTAAATAAACTATAACATGCCCAAATACAATTGTCAAAACAAGGGATGGATTTTTTTATTTGATTTTGATTAGGCACAAGAATAGGCTATGATAGATAAGGGTTTTATATACATAAAATTTGCTTTCCACTTAAATTTAGGAGGATAAACATGAGCGAAGCATTTTCAGTTCCTTATTTTAAAGAAAACTTTCAGCAATATATAGAAAGAAATAAAGATGTTTTTACAAAAACACATGCGATGAACGCCTATTACCGCTCTATAGTCGGGACACTGATCAACGACAACTTGAATAAAAACAGTGAGATCGTTCGCCGCATCCGTAATTTAGAAACAGCTTATATCGAAATAAAAAATCAGAATTAAGCTTACTTATTTATAAAAAAGGGTAATGTTTTCACATCCAGAGGTTTAAAATCCTACTCCTCGCGGGCATTATGATGATAGCCCATACATAAGGTTTAAGAAGGATATTTCGCAGATTTGGCGAAATGAAAAGTTAAACAGCATATCGTTTGACCTTGTTTGACCTTTTTTGTATGATGACAGTACAGTTTAAAGTGAAAAAGGAGAAGGAGGATTTCCATGAACTTAATTCCAACAGTAATTGAACAAACGAACCGTGGGGAGCGCGCTTACGATATCTACTCCCGATTATTAAAAGATCGTATTATTATGCTAGGAAGCGCGATCGATGATAACGTATCAAACTCTATCGTCGCACAGCTTTTATTCTTAGCAGCTGAAGATCCAGATAAAGACATCTCGTTATACATAAACAGCCCAGGTGGATCGATCACCGCTGGTATGGCGATCTATGACACGATGAACTTCATCAAGCCGCATGTATCAACAATCTGTATCGGTATGGCTGCATCTATGGGTGCTTTCTTGCTTGCTGCAGGTGAAAAAGGAAAGCGTTACGTTCTTCCAAATTCAGAAGTAATGATTCACCAGCCGCTGGGCGGAACTCGCGGTCAAGCGAGTGACATCGAAATCCACGCTCGCCGCATTATTCAAATGCGTGAACAGCTAAACAAAATCTTGGCTGAAAAAACTGGCCAGCCGCTTGAAGTTATCGAGCGTGACACTGATCGTGACAACTTCTTAACAGCTGAAGCTGCTGTAGAATACGGTTTAGTCGATAAGCTGATCACATCAGTAGACAGCACAGATATTAAAAAATAGAACTTATTAAAAACAGGACCGCTGAGGCGATCCTGTTTTTTTGTTGCACATATTTAGATGACAGCGACAATTTTCCCTTTAACATGTCTTTCTGAAAGTTTGATAAGAGCTGCTGGCACTTTTTCTAACGTGACTTTTTCTGAAATCATAGTAGATATCTTGCCTTCAACAACGAGCTTAGCTAATTCCTCATTCATTGTTGCTAGATCTTTTTGCGCTTCTCTATTGTTTGAAAAATGAGCTGCACCAAGTGCGATCTCATGGAAAGACAGAGCCTGGCTAAATGGTTTTACTGCAGAATAATCTGGGTTACCGGCAATGAAAGCAATTCTCCCATTAAAAGCAATGCTTTTAAGTGATTGTGTAGCATTATCACGGCTCACTGTATCAAGAACAGCATCCACACCTGTATTTTCTGTTATTTCTAAAATGCGAGCATGAACGTCTTCTGTTTTATAAAAGATTGCATCATCTGCGCCGAGCTCTTTCACGTACTCTTCATTTTCAGGAGAACATGTTGTAATTACTTTAGCACCGATGTTTTTGGCGAGCTGGATGGCAAACCCGCCAACACCGCCTGCTCCGCCATGAATAAGAATAGTTTCTCCGGTCTGAAGGTTCATTTTACGAATGAGAGCTTGGTAAGCAGTCATACCCGCACAAGGAAGAGCAGCAGCCTCTTCAAAAGATAACTCATCAGGCATTTTTGCAACGGTGTGAGCAGTAGTTACAGCAAATTCAGCAAAACCACCTTTTTTGGTCAAATTGCCATGATAAAATACACGGTCTCCTTTTTGAAAACCTGTAACACTTTCTCCTATTTCTTCGATAACACCTGCTGCATCCACTCCCAGAATGTGTGGATATGACCAGTTCGGATTTCCGTTGGTCGCAGTCTTGTAGTCTACCGGATTAAGACCCGCAGCCTTTACCTTAACGAGTACTTCACCTGGTCCAGGAGCAGGTTTCTCCGTCTCACTTACCTTCATTTCACGCCACATATTTTTATCTTCAAGCAGCAATGCTTTCATATATAAGTCCCCTTTATGTTATGAGTTATATAATCGAAAAAAATTGATACAAGGGACAGTATATCCATTTTCAGAGAAAGCGAGTAGAAAAGTGCTCAGGCCACTAAATGTAGGGTGTCCTCACTGAATGGACAAATGGGGGATTTGTATTTGTGTGGGGTCTGTCCCCCCCTCTATTGCCTTGAGCATGGCTTTGGCTTTGTTGACGGTTTCTTCGTATTCACGCTCCGGTACAGAATCTGCTACAACTCCTGCTCCGGCTTGGACATACGCTTTTCCGTCCTGGAAAACGATTGTCCGAATAGCGATACATGAATCCATTTGGCCATTAAAACCAAGATAGCCGATTGCACCTCCATATACACCGCGTGCTTCTTTTTCAAGTTCGGAGATAATCTGCATCGCTCTTACTTTAGGTGCACCTGATACGGTGCCTGCTGGCATACATGAACGAAGCGCATCAAAGAAATCTTTGTCTTCTCGCATTTTTCCTTTCACATGCGAAACGATGTGCATCACATGGGAATATCGTTCGATCTCCATGTAAGAGTCGAGTTCAACTGTTCCAAATTCGCTCACCCGGCCAACGTCGTTACGCCCCAAGTCAACAAGCATCACATGTTCCGCACGTTCTTTTTCATCTGCTAAAAGGTCTTCTTCAAACGCCAAGTCTTCTTCACGCGTTTTACCTCTTGGCCGAGTTCCTGCGATCGGCCGGTTCTCTATGCAGCCCTTATCCACTTTAACAAGAAGTTCAGGTGACGCTCCAACGATGTAAGTATCTCTCGACTTGTAATAGTACATATATGGTGAAGGATTCATCGAACGAAGCAGTCTGTACACATCAAAGGGATCTGCTTCCGTTTCCTGCTCGAACCGCTGTGATAGAACGACCTGGAAGATGTCACCTGTTTTAATATACTCCTTTGCTTTTTCCACCATTGAGCAGAACTCTTCTTTTGTGTGAGAAGAACGGACTTTTCCGGTTTGCTTATTATTTTCAAATCCCAAGTCGCTTTTTATAAAAGTCTTTTTTGAAGTCTCCTGTAATTCCCGATAGGTCTTACGGATGTTTTCGCAAACTAGTTCATATTTCGTTTGAATGGTATCTTCTTGGTCGTCAGGATTAACGTGCATATTGCAGAGTATCGTTGTTTTTTGTTTAAGATGATCAAAAACGATCATTTCATCTGTAAATAAAAATTCCATTTCATTTGTCTGATTGGATGGGGTTGGAGGTGAAGGAACATTTTCAAAAGTATGAATAAGATCATAGCCGAAGAATCCGACAGCACCTCCTGTAAATGGCGGCAGATCAGAGAGTTTAGGAGATTTGTAGCGTGTTATATGCTGTTTAACTATGTCTAAAGGAGAACCCTGTTCTTGAATGGTTTTGCTTTCATTACCGTTTAAATAGGTTAGATTCACCTCATACCCTTTTGAAGAGATTACAAGGAAGGGCTTCCTGCCAATATAAGAATACCTCGCCCATCGTTCTCCGCCTTCTACACTTTCGAGTAAAAACGAATAGGTTTCATGACGGACCTTTTCAAATTGCGAGATACACGTTTCATGATCGGATAAGTATGTAAAACCGATCGGGATAACATTATAATTTTGTTTTGTAAGAGACTTAACGTCCTCTATCGATGGGGTAAACATTTTGAACCACCTCTTTCCAATAATAAAAGCCTCGCGCTTTTTACAGCGGAGGCTTGGCTTTTAATGCAACATTAATAAACTAAGAAAGAGGTTTAATCCAGGATTAAATACTCTCAGCTCAGCTCAAGCTATGCTCTCTTCTCTCCACTCATCTCAACTAACTGCTATTCTCCTGATTAGTGATTAATATAAAGGCTAGCCCTTTGTCTGTCAACTGTTCTTTAGAGCGGATCAGCGGTAAAAGGAATGCCTGATGACCCAGATCCAGCACACACTGAAAAATAATAGGATGCTGAAGGTTGCCGTGATCCCGAAGGCAAGACTTAAGAATAGACCGGGGTTTGAAGGGTCTTCAAATGAATAACTGAGCAATGCGAGCGGATAGATAATGATGAAAATAAGCATGAACACCCAATAGATTCTCCTGAGCGTGCTCTTCTTAGGTTTAAGGATATACAGGGTTAAGAGGATGTTGATCAGTGTTAAACCAGCGGCAAACGACCAGTCATACATAATGCTCGTATGGTCCAAAGCAATCGCCCCCCCTTTCCTCTTTATTACTATATTAAGAAACTGTATGCGGCCAACCCTGTAAAATAAAAAAACCGCCACTCGTCCTTCCCATATGGACAAAATGGCGATTTGTATTTGTCTGGGGTCAGACCCCTACTCAGTTTTTGAGACAAACTCCGCGAGAGCTTCGATTGCTTCCTCTTCATCAGGGCCGTCTACAGCTAACACAAGCTCAGATCCAGAACCCACCGCTAAGCTCATGATCCCCATGATGCTTTTTGCATTGACCTTCTTGCCTTCTTTTTCAACGAAAACATCTGAAGTGAAACGGTTTGCTTCTTGAACAAAAAGTGCTGCTGGACGTGCCTGAAGTCCGCTTTTCAACTGGACAGTTACTTTTTTCTCAACCATTCTATTCTACCTCCTCTAGCCATCTTCTCTTTATATCGAAACATCAATTGATGGGTTGACCCGTTCTAAGTTTCTCTGCAATTTCATCAATTTTTCGCAATCGGTGGTTTACACCTGATTTGCTGACTGGGCCGGATGATACCATCTCTCCCAGCTCCTTAAGCGTGATTTCCTGATGGGTTACACGAAGCTGGGCAATTTCCCGCAGCTTGTTTGGGAGCACTTCAAGTCCTACTTGATCATCAATGAATTTAATATTTTCCACCTGTCTCATTGCGGCTCCAACCGTTTTGTTCAAGTTTGCCGTTTCACAGTTTACAAGGCGGTTAACCGAGTTTCGCATATCTTTTAAAATACGAATATCTTCAAAGAATAGAACGGCATGGTGAGCGCCGATCAGTGTTAAGAACTCTGAAATTTTTTCCCCGTCTTTTAAATAGATGATATACCCTTTTTTACGCTCGAGTACTTTGGCTTTCAGCTTAAACTTATTCATCAGTTCAGCCAATGCAACCGTATGCTCTTCGTACATGGAAAAGATCTCAAGATGGTAGCTTGTCTCAGGATGGTTCACTGAACCACCTGCTAGAAAAGCGCCCCTCATATAGGCACGGCGGCAGCAGCTTTTTTTATTAAATTCCTCTGCAATATTGCGAGTAAACGTGAACGATCCGTCAATAATCTTCAAATCTTCCAACAATGCTCTCGATTCTTCTGAAACACGTACGATGTAAACGTTGTTCTTTTTCAAGCGCATCTTTTTTCGTACTAACAGCTCAACGTGATAAGGATACACACGCTTGATCAGCGTATAAATTCTTCTTGCAATTGCAGCGTTCTCAGTTGGAATATCTAGAATCAGCTTTCTGTTGCTGAAAGAGATGGAGCCATTCATTCGAATCAATGCAGCCAGCTCTGCTTTTTTACAGCAGTCCTTCAGTTCAAGCTGCGTTAATTCTTTCTTTGTATCTGCAGCGAATGACATCTGCTTCACCACCTCTCTTTTGTTCCTCTAACTTAACTATTTCTCAATAAGTCCTAACAGCAGATCAGAGACTCTTCTTGCATCATGTCTGACGAGAGTTCCATACTGTATGATATTATCGCAAACCAATCCGATGCCGAACGACTTTAGACGCTCCTCATCGAATAAAACTTGATTTGCGCCTTCTTCCAGATAAAGATCCAGAAACTCAGAAGGGATCTTTTCATTATTCACGATTACGACATCTATAAAATTATGCCCAACATGATCAATTAAAGCCTGAATGTGATCCCCTGCTGTGTAATCCGTTGTCTCACCTGGCTGTGTCATGACGTTGCACACATACACTCTAGGTGCCGTTGCCTCGCGAATTGCCTTTGAAATTCCGCCAACAAGAAGATTCGGCAGAATGCTCGTATAAAGACTTCCAGGTCCGATTACAATCAGGTCGGCTTCCTGAATAGCTTTAACACTTTCACGAAGCGGTTCGATATGTTCATCATTTAAGAAAACTCTTCTAATCTTTTTATTCGACAGCGGGATTTTAGATTCCCCCTGTACAATCGTCCCATCTTCTAATTCAGCACTTAAAATAATACTGTTCTTCGCTGCAGGCAGTACTTGACCTCTTACGTTTAATACGCGGGAAAGTTCCCGGATTCCTGTTAAAAAATCTCCCGTAATATCATGCATCGCAGCTAAAAGAAGGTTCCCGAGCGAGTGGCCGGTTATACCGTCACCCACTTTGAACCGGTGCTGAAACATTTTTTCTACAAGCGGCTCTACTTCAGAAAGCGCAGCGATCACGTTTCTGACGTCGCCAGGAGGAGGCATATCATAATCCCTCCTCAGTCTTCCTGAGCTGCCGCCGTCATCTGCAACCGTAACGATAGCAGTAATATCTACAGGGTAGTGCTTCAAACCGCGAAGGAGAACGGAAAGACCCGTTCCTCCACCAAGCACTACCACTTTCGGCTGCTTCTTCATCTATACTTTATCCTTTCCCATATCTCTGTGGCTGCTGAATGTAACGTATTCTTTGGATAGCGCGTTTCCGATATATTCAGCAAGGGCTACAGAACGATGCTTACCGCCTGTACAGCCGATACCAATAATAAGCTGACTCTTTCCTTCACGTTTGTATTGCGGCACCATAAAGTGAAGAAGGTCAAGCAGCTTCTCTAGAAATTTGTTTGTTTCCGGCCACTTTAAAACATACTCAGAAATGTCAGGTTCGAGCCCTGTTCTCGGTCTCATATGCTCGATATAGTGAGGGTTCGGCAAGAAACGAACGTCAAATACCAAGTCTGCATCGATCGGCATGCCATATTTAAAACCGAATGACATGACATTGATCGTAAACGGATGTGCAGCGTTCGCAGAATAGCGCTGGATGATGCGCTCACGCAATTGCAGCGGTTTAAGGTCTGATGTGTCAAGCACTTGCTGAGCTCTTCCCTTTAACTCTTCTAGCATTTCACGTTCCTGCGTGATCCCTTGAAGGGGGTTTCCGCTTTTCGCCAGTGGATGTGAACGGCGAGTTTCCTTATACCTGCGGACAAGTGTAGCATCCTTACAGTCTAAATATAAAATCTGCGGCTGAATGTCTGATGAGACCGCAAGCTGATCAAGCGTTGAAAAAAGCTGATCAAAAAACTCACGGCCGCGAAGGTCCATTACAAGTGCTACCTTATTCAATTTGCCGGCAGATTCTTGCATCAATTCTACAAATTTAGGGAGTAGTGCAGGCGGCAGATTATCTACACAGAAGAAGCCTAAATCCTCGAAGCTCTGCATGGCCACCGTTTTTCCGGCTCCTGACATTCCTGTAATAATCACCATTTGTACGTCTTGTCTTTCCATGCCATATCCCCCCTGTAAACTATGTTCAATTCTTATGCTGCGGCTCCTTATTAAGCCGGATCTAATCGATAGGAAAGCAGTTCAAAATCAGGTGTATACGTAAATGTGCCAAAAATCATATTGCTTCCTTTTGTCACATAATCCAAAATGTGATGATCCCCTGGTGCCATCGGAAGTTCTCTTACTTCATCAACCGGCTTCCAGGCTAATTTTCCTTCTTCACATTCTTCTAGCGCTTCACCTTCAGAATCTGTTGCTAAAAAGGTAAACATCATCCATTCCGATACGATTTTGTCACCTTGTTTAATAATAAAATTAAATACACCCTTTAATTGCGGGTTCTTTAAATAAATACCTGTTTCTTCACGGTATTCCCGGATAACTGTGTCACGAATGGACTCTTCAGATTCCATTTTACCTCCGGGTGCTACCCACCAGCCCCGTCTAGGCTTTTGCAGCAAAAGCACTTGATTATCCTTGATTAACACACAGTTTGTTACTCTTTGCACATCATTCACCTCAGGGCTTTGTCTATATCGTTTAGTATACTAAATTATGTAACCCCTCACAATACTGACGCCTCAAGGGTTTATCGGATTCAGTATTCTTAGTTTTAAAGTATCGTTTTTGTTTTATTATGTGAAAAAGTTCATTGAAATAAAAACCCTCTTTTTAATGGATCATTGCAAAGGTGGATTGAAAGCCGTTGATTTCCGTTACAGGTTGCTCGCTTTCCGAGGGGCGTGCGGTGAGCCCATTCGTCGCTTTGCCACATTGAATGGTCTCACCTGTCCCGCTAATCCCTCAGGAGTCTCGCACCTTGCACTCCATTCAACTTATCAACGATGCAAAAATGTCGAGAGTATTACTTTAAAACTAAACATAAAAAAAAGGACACGAAGCATAGCTCCGTGTCAAAGTCTTGCCTTTATAAAAAGGGGGTCAATTTCTTATTTTTATATTACCCCACAATTGTTTCACCACTGTTACAAGTTGATTAATTAGAAGTTACGTTTTTTAACTTTTCAGCCAAATTTTCCACATAGTGCTGTGCAGCCTGTGCAGCGATACTTCCATCACCTGTTGCCGTAACAATTTGACGAAGCGTTTTTTCACGAATATCACCAGCAGCAAAGATACCTGGGATCTTTGTTTCCATCTGTTCGTTCGTTTCTACGTATCCGTTCTCGTTCGTGATACCTAAGTCTTTGAATGCTGCATTTAACGGAAGCATTCCGATATAAATGAATACACCGTCTGTTTTAAAGTCTGACTCTTCCCCAGTTTCAGTGTTCACAAGGGTTACATTTCCAACTTTGTTATTTTCAGCGTGAATTTCTTTTACAGAATGATTCCAGATGAAATCAATCTTATCATTGTCAAATGCACGCTGCTGAAGGATTTTTTGAGCACGAAGCTTATCGCGTCTGTGAACGATCGTTACTTTTGTTGCAAAACGTGTTAAGTACACGCCTTCCTCAACTGCTGAGTCTCCTCCGCCGACAACAACCAGTTCACGGCCTTTAAAAAATGCTCCGTCACAGACCGCACAATACGATACACCGCGTCCTGATAATTCTTTTTCACCAGGTACACCAAGTTTTTTGTATTCGGCACCTGTAGAAATAATGATCGAGCGGGCTTTGTATGTTTTACTGCCTGCTTTGATCGTTTTGTATTCTTCACCGTCGATAATTTCTTTTACATCGCCATACGCATATTCAGCACCAAACTTTTTTGCGTGCTCAAACATTTTGTTTGAAAGCTCTGGTCCTAAAATGTGGTCAAATCCAGGGTAGTTCTCAACGTCCTCTGTATTTGCCATCTGACCGCCCGGAATTCCGCGTTCGATCATAATCGTATCCAGATTCGCACGGGATGTATAAACCGCAGCAGTCATACCCGCTGGTCCTGCACCTAATATTGCTACATCATAAATTTTTTCTTCACTCATTAAAGTACACTCCTTATATAAGGAAATTCTTATTTACTATACGTCTATCCTATCGGCTCATAGGAGCAAAGTCCAAGATTCTGCTCATACGTTGCGATTTACCCAGCTGATCAGCTTTTTAATCCTTAACGACAGTACAGAAACCGAAACTTCGTACAATTCAGCTATTGCTTTTTGCGTCGATTTTCCTCTTTGCTTACGTGCTAAGTGATCGATCGCAGCAGCGATAGCTTTTTCGTTATCAAAGATTTTTTCGCCGTTAACTTCTGACAGCTTTATAGCTTCTGACCAGTAAAAAAGAACTTGCTCATCGATTGCAGAGCCGCTTTCTTTAACAATCTGAAGAACATCAAGTGCCTGAGTTAATAGAGCTGAAGGACTCCCTACTTCTACAAGAGCTTCTTCATGTGCTAATTTAACCGGAAGCTCCGGATGATGCTCAAGCATGATGTTTGCAGCAATTTCTTTTACGAAAAGAGATTCTTCTTTGCGCATACAAAAATCACGAAGAGTCTCGTAGGCCTCTTCATTTTTATTCCCTCTAAGTAAAAATAAATGCGTGATTTTGTTTTTTTCCAGCCCTTTACGTACTTGCTGGATATGTTCCATCGCTTTAATCTGACGGTCTTTTTTCGGCTTGCTCTGATTTTTCGCAGGAATGCGGTACTGATAGTCTCCGCCTGTCACCGTCAGTTCACCGTTTTGTGCCTTTTCCATATAAAATGGTGCAACATTGCCTTCTGGATCTAAGTCGATCACTTTTTTCCACGTCTTTAAAGACAGCTCTTTATGACCCAGCGCAAAATAAGAAACGGCAAGCATGTGAGTCGTTACAGGATCATAGACGAACGATGATTTTCTTAATGTCTGCAGCCATTTATTCGCATAAACATGCTCCTCTAAAAGACCAAACGTGTTTCCGAGCTTGTACCTGTGCTCTGGGTGCATCGGGTGTACCATTTTCAGCCGTTCCACAAGCTTCCCGCCAGGTTCGTCCATGCCTAAATGGAATAAAAAGATCGCTAAATTACATAAAGCGTTCAGATTACCAGGGTTCTTATCCAACACATCCTGAAGAACATCCATCGCTTCATCAAATTCGCTTTTATAAAAATGAGTAAGGGCTAAATTATTGTATGCTGCCCAAAACTTCGGGTGATTTTCGATGATATCACGAAGCTGCTCTTGTGCAAGCGGAAGGTCTCCGCGCTCGATCGATTGTCTTGCTTCATCATGAGATTTGATCAGCTCCTCTTCTGTCGAAAGAGGCAGACCGTTCGTTGACTTGCTGCCTGTTTCAAGACTGATCAGATCAAGCAGTTCCTGCGTGTCATCAACAAATTCACCATCTGGATCGTATTGCATGTATAACAAAGCATGTTCTTCTGCATCAGAATACATGCCTAAATGAGCAAAATTGTTCGCAAGGAAGAAATGGCATTCTGACATATCAGATCCATTCTCGATTACGTTCAATAAATGCCTATTGGATTCTTCATATTCACCGATCTCAGCAAGCGTTGAAGCCAGCTGACATAAAAAAGAGGGCTCTTCCGGCTGGAAGGTAACGGCCCGCTCAAACATTTTTTTTGCTGTATATAAGTCACGCCTGTTATAGGCTTTAATTCCTTTTTCAAAAAAATAGTCCCCATCTTGGATAAAGGGAAGAACGCGGCCGCCTGCTTCAGTGACCCTATTTCTTTTATACATATACTAGTTCCCCCATCTACTATGTAAACTCTTTACTTCTTTATCGTTCAGTTCACAAAGTTTTCAACCCAAAAATTATAACACAGGCTAAAAATACTAACACCCCTTTGACTGTAAATAATGTGCAGGAAACTTTCGACAAAAAATGGATTCAGGAGGATTCAAGATTGCGAGGGCCGCGCTTGTAGCTCGCGAGTGGAATCTCGCTGGCGAGCATATATCCTGGTGAACGCGCATAAATCCCTGCAAACGCGCGTAAATCCCCGCTAGCGCGCATATCCGCTATCTAAACAAAAAACAACCGAGAATCAGCTCCTCAGTTGTCCTTTTTTGTATGTCTTTCCTTCAATGTAGCTAAAACGTCGTCCAACGGTACCTTTTGCTCCTGCAAAAGCACCAATACGTGATAAAGAAGATCGGAAACTTCCCACTTCAGCTCGTCGGGGTCACGATTTTTTGCGGCGATGATGACTTCTCCAGCTTCTTCCCCCACTTTTTTAAGAATCTTATCTACCCCATGCTCGAAAAGATAAGTGGTGTAAGCTCCCTCAGGCATCTCATGCTCTCGCTGCGCGATGATTTCCTGCAGCTCACTTAAGATCGCGTATCTGTCTGGGTTCGGTCCATCATTCTTTTCATCAGCACTATAAAGTGTCTCTGAAAAACAGCTGTACGATCCGGTGTGGCAGGCAGGTCCTTGGGGCTCTACTAAAACCACTAGTGCGTCCTGATCACAATCGTACCTGATGCTTTTCACATTTTGTGTATTACCGGACGTTTCGCCTTTGTGCCACAATTTTTTTCGCGATCTTGAAAAAAATACAGTTTCGCCGATTTCGACTGTTTTTTCGAGCGACTTTTCACTCATGTATGCGACCGTCAAAATCTCTTTTGACTGATAATCCTGCACCACAGCAGGGATTAAGCCGTTTTCGTCAAATTTTAGTTTTTCCCATTTCAACGTACAGACACCCCCAACTTTTGCAATTCTGACTTTAGCTCTCCGATTGATGTATCTTTATAATGAAAAATGCTAGCGGCAAGACCAGCATCTGCTTTACCTTCTGTGAACGCATCATAAAAATGATCAGCGTTTCCTGCGCCGCCTGATGCAATTACAGGAACAGTTACGGCTTCACTGACTGCTTTTGTAAGAGCAAGGTTAAATCCAGATTTTTCTCCATCCTTGTCCATGCTGGTCAGAAGAATTTCTCCGGCACCTCGCTTAACTGCCTCTTGCGCCCATTCAGTGACTTCCCACTGAGTGGGTTTGCGCCCCCCATGTGTGTATACGCGCCATGAGCCAAGCTCTTCATCATACTTAGCATCAATCGCAACGACGATACATTGGGCGCCAAAGTAATCGGATCCTTCTGAAATCAATTCGGGTCTTAAAATGGCTGCAGTGTTTACTGAAACTTTGTCAGCACCAGCTCTTAAGACTCTTTTCATATCTTCTAGTTTGTTAATGCCGCCTCCGACTGTAAAAGGAATGGCGAGTTCAGCCGCAACGCGTTCCACCACTTCAACCATCGTATCTCGGCCTTCATGACTGGCTGATATATCTAGAAACACAAGCTCGTCTGCTCCTGCTTTATCGTAAAACCTAGCAAGCTCGACGGGATCTCCTGCATCTACTAAGTTTAAGAACTGAATGCCTTTTACAACCCTGCCTTCTTTTACATCCAAACACGGAATAATTCGTTTTGTCAGCATTACTTCACACTTCCTAACGCATCTGAAAGAGTAAATCTTCCCGTGTAGAGGGCTTTTCCGATAATCGCACCTGCAATATTCCGGTCATCCTTCTTTAAGCTTACTAAGTCATCAATCGAGCTGACACCGCCTGAAGCGATCACTTCTTTTCCCGTAATACGTGCGAGTTCACCGATCGCTTCTACATTTGGCCCCTGCAGCATGCCATCTTTAGAGATATCCGTAAAAATAAACGTTTCGGCGCCTTCTTCTACAAGTCTCTTTGCGAGATCAACCGCCATGATGTGAGAAGTTTCAACCCAGCCTTCAGTTGCAACAAACCCATCCCTCGCATCAAGTCCGATCGCAACTCTTGAGCCGCTATATCGATTTAAGGCTTCTCTCACAAAATCAGGATTGGAAACCGCAGCACTTCCTAAAATAACCCGGTCAACACCGTTTTCTAAATAGTACGAAACATCCTCCATCGTCCTAATGCCGCCACCGATTTGTACCTTTGCAGCCAATTCTTTTGCCACACGAATAACATGTTCATGATTCACTTTTTTGCCATCCTTAGCACCATCGAGGTCTACCATATGAATCCACTCGGCACCTTGATCTGCAAACTGTTTTGCCATATCAAACGGTGAATCGCCATAAACAGTCTCCTGGTTGTAGTCACCCTGCAAAAGTCTTACACATTTTCCGCCGCGCATATCAATAGCTGGATATAGTGTGAATGAACTCATCTTTGTTTTCCCTCCTCAACGAAACGGCAAAAGTTTTTCAGCATCCCCATGCCAGTCTCTGAACTTTTTTCAGGGTGGAACTGCGTCCCCATAATATGATCGCGTCCAACAACAGCTGGCACTTCCACATCTTCATATTGTGCGGCCGCAGCTAAGACGTTTCTGTCGTCTGTTTGCACAACAAATGAATGCACGAAATATACATAGCCTTCATCCAGCCCTTTTAACAAAGGCTGATCTTCTTGTAAGAAATGAAGGTTGTTCCAGCCCATATGAGGTACTTTATAGGCTTTGCCTTCAGCAGTAACTCCGCTAAAACGGTCGACACGTCCGGGCAAAAGTCCGAGTCCTTTTGTCAACCCGTTCTCTGTACTTTCTTCAAACAGAAGCTGCATGCCTAAGCAGATGCCGATAAGCGGTTTTCCGTTCTCTGTTTCTTTTTTTATAAAATCGATAAGACCTGTTTCCTTAAGCTCATTCATCGCATCTTTAAACGACCCTACCCCTGGAAGCAGCAAACCATCTGTTTCATAAAGTTCCTCTGGATTGCCGGAAAGAATGTACGGCTGTTCGATTCGTTTTAATGCGGAACAGACAGAGTGAAGGTTGCCCATTCCATAATCAATAATTCCAATCATCTATAACATTCCTTTCGTTGAAGGCACTCCTTTAACACGCGGGTCGATCTGTGTGGCTTCGTCCAGCGCTTTTGTAAAAGCCTTAAATACCGCTTCGATCATATGGTGCGTATTCGTTCCATAATGGACGATCACATGCAGGTTCATTCTGGCTTCTAACGCCAGTTTCCAAAAGAATTCATGAACAAGTTCTGTATCAAACGAACCGACCTTCTGGCTTGGAAACTCTGCACGAAACTCTAAGTGCGGACGGTTTGAAAGATCAATAACCACTTGAGCCAAAGTCTCATCCATCGGTACAAAAGCGTTTCCGTAACGCTTGATTCCTCTTTTTTCACCTAGTGCACCTTGAATGGCTTGTCCAAGACAGATACCCACGTCTTCTGTCGTATGGTGGTCATCGATCTCGACATCTCCCGCTGCGTTCACCGTTAAATCGAAGTGACCATGACGGGCAATCGCATCAAGCATGTGGTTTAAAAATGGGACAGGCGTCTGGATATCTGCTTGTCCTTCTCCATCAATATCAAGTGATAAGCTAATTTGAGTTTCTTTTGTGTTTCGTTCGATCGTATGCTGACGTCTATTCTCCATTTATTTATCCTCCAGTCGGTAATCGATCGCTCTCGCGTGTGCTTCAAGTCCTTCTAATCGAGCAAAGGCAGATATTTTACGGCCATTTTCTTTCATCGCCTGTTCGCTATAGCGGATTACGCTAGATTTTTTCGTAAAATCATCCACGTTTAGCGGGCTAGAAAATCGTGCTGTTCCGCTAGTAGGAAGAACGTGATTGCTGCCAGCAAAGTAATCGCCGACAGGTTCAGAACTGTATTCACCAAGGAAGATCGCTCCAGCATGCTTGATTTTACCGAGCAAATCAAACGGATCTTTTGTCATAATTTCTAAGTGTTCAGGAGCGATTCTGTTAATGACATCGGCACCTTCAGCGAGCGAATCAACGATATAAATGGCTCCATAATCTCGTACCGCTTGAGCAGCAATTTCTTTTCTTGGAAGGGCTTCAAGCTGGCTTTCTACTTCTGTTGCAACTTTTTCTGCAAGATTTTTTGAAGTTGTTACTAAAAATGCTGCAGAGCGAGGATCGTGTTCCGCTTGGGAAAGCAAGTCCGCTGCAATATATTTAGCATTCCCTGTCTCATCTGCAAGTACGGCAATTTCGCTAGGACCTGCGATCATATCAATATCGCAAACTCCGAACACTTCACGTTTTGCGAGTGCTACAAAAATGTTTCCCGGACCTACAATTTTATCTGTTTTTGGTACGGTTTCGGTTCCGTAAGCGAGTGCACCGATCGCTTGAGCGCCGCCGATTTTAAACATCCGTTTAACGCCCGCGATTGAAGCTGCAGCTAAAACGGCAGCAGGAAGCTTGCCGTCTTTTCCTGGAGGTGATACAAGTATGATTTCTTCAACACCTGCTACAGCGGCGGGAATGACACCCATCAATACAGAGGAAGGGTATGCCGCTGTTCCCCCCGGTACATATACACCCACAGAGTCTAAAGGAGTTACTTTTTGTCCGAGCATCGTTCCGTCTTCTCTTGTGAAAAACCAAGACTGCCGCTTCTGTTTTTCGTGGTATTCGCGAATGTTTAAAGCCGCTTCAGAAATAATATCGATCATCTCTTGATCCAGAGATGCGACGGCTTCATCAATTTCCTCTTTTGTTACTTCTAGAGAACTCAAGCTTACACCATCAAACTTTTCCGTATAGTTTAAAAGTGCTTTGTCCCCTTCACGTTTTACATTTTTCAAAATTTCTAAAACCGCTTTTCGCTGTTCTTCTGTATTTTGTTCAACACTTCTTTCTAACATTTTCAATTCAGATACAGGCTGGATTTTCACTGGACATCCCCCTTGTTTTCTACGAGTTTACGCATGCGTTCGACCAGTTCGTTAATTCGCATCGCATGAAGTCTGTAGCTTGCCGGGTTTACAATGAGTCTCGATGTAATATCTGCAATTTTTTCAAGCTCGACCAATCCATTTTCTTTAAGGGTTCGTCCCGTAGACACAATATCTACAATGCGGTCTGCAAGTCCAATTAATGGAGCAAGCTCTATGGATCCGTTCAGTTTGATCACTTCCACCTGCTGTCCTTGTTCCCGAAAGTAATGAGAAGCAACGTTCGGATACTTCGAAGCAATTTTTGGTGCGACTTTTTGATAATTTCCCCCGGGCAGACCTGCTACAGCCAAGTAACAGGCGGAAATCTTCAGATCAAGCACCTCATAAACATCCCGCTCTTCTTCGAGCATCACGTCTTTACCCGCGATTCCAATATCCGCAACCCCGTGCTCCACATAGGTCGGAACATCCATTGGCTTTGCGAGAATAAATCGAAGTCCGGCTTCAGGAGCATCAATGATCAATTTGCGTGATTCTTCAAATTCAGGAGGCAGCGGATAGCCTGCTTGTCTTAACAGGTCGACTGCTTCTTCAAATATTCTTCCTTTAGGCATCGCCATCGTTAAAACTGTGTTCATTACAAGTCCTCTCCTTGCTGACTTCCGATCAAATAATGAATTTCATCGAAACGTTTGCTGAACTCATCGACATTTCTTACACCCGATAAGTCTTGCATCACTACATTGCCGCCCTCTGCCCTTTTTGACTTGGCTAATTGCAGCGCTTCTTTTCTTCGTTCTGGTGTAAACAAAATGCAATCCTTTTTCGTTGAATCATTTTTACTGCCTAATGCTTCTATAAAATAATCCATTCGGATCGCAAAACCGATTGCTGGTGCTTTGCGGTCAAAACGGCTTAAAAGGTCGTCGTATCTGCCCCCGCTCGCGATCGGCGCACCGATTCCAGCAGCATACCCTTCAAAAACGATGCCTGTGTAATAGCTCATATGGCTGAACAATGTAAAATCGAAAACAATATTTTGCGCCGCATCATAATCCTGAAGAAGCTTATATAACGTTTTGAGTTCTTCTAAAGCTTGCTGACCTTTGGTGTTGGGTGCCAATCTAGAAGCTTCATCCAGCACTTCGATTCCGCCTCTTAAATCCAGAAGTTTTAACAGGCGCTGTGTATCGATAGAAGATAACGGAAGCTCTTTTACATGAGACGTATACCCCACATAGTTTTTCTCATTAAGGTAGCGAAGAAGTTCCGCAGCTCTGTTATCGTTTCCTAAAATGTCAGCTAAAAGCTCTTGAACGAAGCCGATGTGACCGACAGCTACCGTAAAAGATTGGACCCCGCTCTTTTTTATTACTTCCGTCATTAAAGCGAGTGCCTCAGCTTCTGCACTGGATGTTCCCTCACCGATCAGTTCGATTCCAACCTGTTCAAATTCAGCCGGTCTTCCTCCTTCACGCTGCTGCGCGCGAAAAACAGGTGAACTGTAGGCTAGGCGAAGCGGATAAGCAACATTTTTCATGCTCGATGAAACCACACGTGCAATAGGAGCTGTCATGTCGGGTCTCAATACAAGTGTTTTCCCTTCCATATCGAGAAGTTTAAACAGCTGTTGATCCAAAATAGCTGAAGCTTCGCCAACCGTTTCGTGATATTCCAGTGTCGGGGTCTGGATGAACTGATAGCCCCAAGACTCCATCTCTTTTTTTATTGTATTTTTGATATCTTCATTTTTTTGATAAAAAGCAGGAAGTGTATCCCGCATGCCTGCAGGCTTTTCAAAAACAAATGGTTTAGACATTTTCCTTCATCCTTTTATATGTGAAGTGAATTTTCGATAAACACTTTAGTTCGCTAATATACTACCACGATAAAGATTTAGTTGTTAGTCTACACGTACCCTCGAAACATGTCAACCGATATACCTGAAAAATCTGTAGTTAAGAAAATAAATTTCAGGGAATAGTATGTAAAAATAAATACATACATATGAAAGGATGGAATGCGTCTTGTTTAATCGCATCTTTTTTCTTGCCATCATTATTGGTGTTCCGCTATCCGTTTTCGGCAGTATGCAGCATTGGCCTGCCGTTATTTTATTTGTTATCTATTGTGCTACCATCATTGCACTGGCGGGTTATATGGGTCGCGCGACAGAGAGTTTGGCAATCGTTGCTGGGCCGCGTATCGGCGGACTTTTAAACGCCACCTTCGGAAATGCCGTTGAACTTATCATTTCTATTTTTGCCTTAAAAGCAGGACTCATAAGTGTAGTATTAGCATCATTAACGGGTTCCGTACTAGGAAACCTTTTACTCGTAGGAGGACTTTCCTTTTTTGTAGGAGGGCTAAAATTCAAGCAGCAAAAGTTCAATGTGTATGATGCCCGGCATAACGCTGGATTGCTTATTTTTGGAGTCGTTGTCGCTTTTGTTTTCCCTGAGGTGTTTTCCTATAAACTGAACGATGCCGATTCACTCACTTTAAGCGTTTGGGTTTCTGTCATTATGATTATTTTGTACATTGCGGCACTCTTGTTTAAGCTTGTTACGCACAGAGGGGTCTATCAAACAGAGCATGATGAGGGACATGAAGAAGAAACTGCCGAATGGAGCAAGATGAAAGCACTTATCATCCTTGCTCTGTCTACTGTAGCTGTTGCTTATGTTTCTGAAAAATTGGTTCATACGTTCGAAGAGGTTGGTGAAACACTCGGCTGGAGTGAAGTATTCATTGGGGTAATCATTGTCGCGATTGTCGGGAATGCGGCAGAACACGCCTCAGCGATCATCATGGCCTATAAGAACAAAATGAACGTAGCTGTTGAAATCGCGATCGGTTCCACCCTTCAAATCGCTATGTTCGTTGCTCCCGTTCTCGTATTGATCTCGCTTTTCTTTGAAAAATCGATGGCACTCGTTTTCACGCTACCCGAGCTGGTCGCAATGGTGCTGGCCGTATTCTTGACGATTTCCTTAACGAACGACGGAGACACGAACTGGTTCGAGGGTCTCACATTGTTAGCAGCCTACATCATCATGGGTGTTGGGTTTTATCTTCTATAAAATAAAACGACTGGCGGCGGAGAATTTAATTCTTCGCCGTTTTTCTTTTGCACAAAAAAAGATTGAATCAGAGCAGTATGAAGGAGGTTTTGTCGAAATTCGTTTATATTTTTATTAACGTGCGATTTTAATTACTTAACGTGTGTTTATTTTTGATAACGTGCGTATTTTGAAGATAATGTGCGATTAATTTTTATAAACTAACACTGTTCATATAAGCTAAACAAATTTAATAATTTGTACATATGAAGAGTACAGCTTCCTTTAAACGAACATGATATTCTAATTTCAGTACAACTGGTCTTAAAATAAGTAAATTTCAGGCGATTATTAGGAATAAATATAATGAACCTTAGATAAAGTTTAGAATAAGGACAAGTTTAGGGACGGTGTGATGATGGAGAATTACATTTCAATTGGGTCTTTTCCTGTAAAAATGGTTTGGCTTGCGATTCTTGGCTCTGCTTTGATCGCTTATGGAATACTGTCATTTAAATTAAGAAAAGAACCTGATAAAAAGCAGATTCTCGATGTTTTAACGAATGCCATCGTAATCTACTGGTTTTTATGGAAAATCAGTTATGTGCTCTTCCATCCGGTACTAACTATTAAACATCCGTTTAATCTTTTGTATTTTAACGGCGGTGAAACAGGTATCGTTCTTGGCATTATCGCAGCCGTACTCTATTTATTGAGAGCAGCAGGAAAAAGAGAGCTTGATCGAGATCGTATTTTTTATAGCGGGATTTTAGGTCTAACAATCTTTTTTGCGGTTTATTACGGCGCTCATTTTGTATCTGAAAAAGCAGCAGCAGACGGTCTGATTTCTCTATTTTTTACGATTCTATCTTTTTATCTTTACACATATGGATCGTTTCAGCTCAAAAAAACCGTTCTTTCTATGCTTGTCACTGCCCTTTTCTTTTCCGTCATTAACAATACTCCGCTTGGTGGTAAAAAGGAAGAAACTGTGGCTGTTGAAACGGTTGCTACTGGTATTAAGCCAGGAAACAAAGCACCCGATTTTGACCTTAAAACGATCGATGGAGAAACGATGCGGCTATCTGATTTAAAAGGAAATGTCGTCTTTGTTAACCTCTGGGCAACTTGGTGTCCGCCATGCCGTGCAGAAATGCCTGAGATGGTGCGTTATTATAATGAGCACTCAGCTGAAAAAATTGAAATTCTCGCCGTAAACTTGACTGATAGTGATTCGGAAAAAGAAGTGAAACAGTTTGCCGATGATTATAAGATTAACTTCCCTATCCTGCTGGATTCTGAAGGCAAAGTCGGTAATCTGTACAAAACCGTTTCCATCCCGACCACTTTTATTGTAGATAAAAAAGGAATCATTCGTGAAAAACATATCGGTCCGATGAGCTACGAGATGATGGAGGAGTTTGTGAAGGCAGCGCAATAAATAAGGATTAAATGCGGAGCGTTTGTTAAACAAACGTGTACATTTTTCAATAGAACAGAAGAAAAGCTGGTTTTCGCCGCCTTTTTCAGGTGCTGGAACCAGCTTTTTGCAGTAAAAATGCTCTCTTAACTAAAGAATCCCACGTTAAAAACAATAAAACCACGAGTCGACATACCGCGCTATCACTTCTCAAACAAATAGAGCTTCGCATTCTCCGGCTGTCCAAGCTTCGGTCCTTTAAAGCCGCGGCGGATCAGTTCTTTTCGCATAAACATCATAAGGGCTCCGTGGCTTACGACCAAAGCATTCTCTTCACTCTCTTCTAAAATACGATCGACAATTTTAGAGATACGCTCCTCCACATCCGTTCTGCGTTCCAGCTGTGATTTGTGGTTAAAGAACCAAGCGGCGCGAATGCAAAGCGGATATAGAATCATCGGGATTTTAATGTCCCGCTTAAAGAAAGGATATACTGCGATTTCGCGTAGCTCATCAGTCTTAATCAGTTCGCCTTTATAGATTTTTTCAGCAGTAATTGAAGCTCGCCGAACGGTACTAACGTAGCATTTTTGCCACTCAATCCCGCCTAAGTCCACCTCGGATTCTTCCACATCAGATTCTTCATATTCTTTCATCCATTGATCAAATTCTGAAGGAGTGATCCATTTTTCAGTTGGATATCCCCTAGTTACTTTAAAATGCCTGACCAATCCGATTTTCATTATTCCACCTACTGCCCTCTATCTATTTTTTTGATAATTTTCCGCTATCTCTTTTAAGGCTTTTGCTCGTCTCACAAGAAAATCTGTCATATATTTTTCTAGGAATAGCCGGTCTGCTATTTTCCCAATCACGCCGAATGGTGATTTATATACAAAATGGTCCGTCATAACAGTCCCATCATCTTTCCGCTCAAATGTATGCGTATGCGTGAAAGAATGAAAAGCTCCTTTTACCATCACATCAACGAACCGATGGGGTCTGTCCATATCGATGATTTTGGCGGTAAGTCGTTGTTTCACCCCAAAATGTATGGCTTCCCAAGTCACTGATTCACCCTCATCAATGAGTCCAGTCGTAACTCCGCCGACTGCTCTTTCCTTTGTATGAGAAGTGGTTTCTGTATGTACGTCTATGTTTCTAGCAAGATCAAAACAAACTTCAATAGGTGCTTTTATGTATTCGTGGTGTGTGATAACTGGCATTGCAATCTCTCACTTTCAAATGATTCAAAAACAACACCCCACAAAGTGAGGTGCTGCACATTTTATAATTTAGTTATTCCACGTATAAAATGAAATTCCTTCACTCATCTGATCTTTGAAGAAGGTGATGAGGTCTGGCAGTGTAAAATAGCTGCGATAATCGTCATTGACACCGAAAACGTCTTTTACGTAAACGATGCCCAGCTGATCTTTTTCCTCAAACAAAATCAGCCCGTATCCGTCTCTCATCCTAAAAATAACTGGACAGCCAAGCTTCAATCTTTGCGTGAACTGCTCTCGATCTTCGATTGGTATTAATGACTCCTGCGTATAAAGCGGCCCTATAAACCACTGCTTCACTTTATCTATTATACCCATGTCATCCACCCCGCTTATCTCATCATATGCGGGCGTTGCTGAATGTTACTTCCGGTTTAGCTCAGCAAATTTTTTTCTAAGATAATTTTATGTAATCCTTTTTTGTTCGTGTACGTTTCAATAATATCAAACCCGGATTTGATATTTAAGATCAGCATGCTTCGCCACTTATTCATGGTTTTCGTTTGAACAATGTGATATCCGTTTTCCTTTAAATACTGATGTTGCTGTTCCATTAGTTTTGAAGCGACACCATGACCTCTAAAACGAGTGTCGACTCCCCCTAGCCAGCTATAAAACTTTTTTTTATCGAGTTCATAGCCAATTTTATAACCGATGAGTTGGCTGTTGTTCCATGCAACGTTTACCAACAGTCGAGGCTTACCATCCATCTTTTTCACTAAATCATCTGATTCTCCAAAAATACGTTTATGTAAATCTATAATCCCCTCTAAAATACCCTTTTCTGGCATTGAATCAAAAAGCAGGTACTTAACCTCCATGACAACAACCCCTATCTAATAAAACAAAGAATCTCTCTTTTAAAAGAGAGATTCCTATTATTTATTCATTCACTAATCTTTTTGATTCTTCAAACTCACGCTGAATCACTTCACCAGGTTCCTTCGTCATTAGACTGACGACTACGATTGTAATGGTACAAGCAATGAATCCTGGAATGATCTCATACACATCTGCAAATGCCGGGATCAGCTCCCAGACGATAACCGTGACTGCACCAACTACGATACCTGCAAAAGCAGCCCACTTCGTCATGCGTTTCCAATATAGACTTAACAATACGACCGGACCGAAAGCAGCTCCAAATCCTGCCCATGCATAACCTACTAGATTTAAGATGGTTTCACTCGGGTTAAGTGCCAAGACAAAAGCGATCACTGAAACGATTAGAACGGCCAAACGTCCTACAAAAACAAGTTCTTTATCAGATGCAGAACGTTTTACAAACGCTTTGTAAAAGTCTTCTGTCAGAGCACTTGATGTAACAAGCAGCTGAGACGAGATCGTACTCATAACGGCTGCAAGGATCGCAGCCAGCAAGAAGCCCGTGATGATCGGATGGAACAATACATCCGATAATAAAATAAACACGGTTTCAGCATTTGACTCATCTAATGGCGCGCCTGCCTGGTTGAAATAAGCGATACCAACGAGTCCCGTGAACATTGCGCCAACGATCGAGAAGATCATCCAGCCCATTCCGATTCGTCTCGCGCTCTTCATTTCTTTTACAGAAGTGATCGCCATAAAACGAACGATGATATGAGGCTGGCCGAAGTAACCAAGTCCCCAAGCAAGTAAAGAGATGATACCGATTAAGCTTGTCCCTGTAAATGCGTCCAATAGAGCAGGGCTTACACTTTCAATCTCGTTAAACGTTGTATCCCAGCCGCCAACTTTCATAATGGCTACTAGTGGAACAAGTATAAGTGCAGCAAACATGATCGCACCTTGAACAAAGTCCGTGTAACTTACAGCTAAAAATCCGCCGAATAGCGTATAAAGGATCACGACACCTGCTGTAATCAAGATTCCCCACATATAATCCAGCTTGAATGCCGTTTCAAAAAGCTGGCCCCCTGCTACCATTCCGGAAGAAGAGTAGAATGTAAAAAAGATAACGATAACTAAAGCTGAAGTGATTCTTAAGATGCGGGAAGTATCTTTGAACCGGTTCTCAAAATAGTCAGGAATCGTAATGGAGTTATTCGCAACCTCCGTATACGTTCTTAGTCGAGGAGCAACATACAGCCAGTTTAAATATGCCCCCACACTCAAACCAACAACAATCCAGCCGCTGCTCAATCCAGAGATATACATCGCACCCGGCAGACCCATCAACAGCCATCCGCTCATGTCAGATGCCCCAGCACTAAGCGCTGTTACAGCCGGTCCGAGATTTCTTCCGCCCAGCATGTAATCGGTAAGGTTATCTGTCTTGCGATAAGCATACAAACCGATCAGCAGCATCCCGATCATATAAACACTAATAGAAAAAATAACACCATAATCCATATTCAGTTTTCCTCCTGCTCTTACATGTTGTTAAAACGCTTTCAATTTTTTAAAAATTAGAAAAAGGAACATTTTTATTATAAATACATTTTTCGACAAAAGGAATATAATTTTTTTGGAAATGCATTACATAGGTGCTTTATAGGGGAAAAACATCAATTTCAGGAGGATTCGCTACAAAATCGAACGCAATAAGGAGGCTTGGCGGTCAAATCATGGGTTAGAGAGTGTGTGCGAGAGGGCAAACAGAAGGCTAGTTAACTATAATCCGTCCAAAGAGTTAATCAATCCACGAGATTCGGCAGTGAATCCAAAAATTTTGATGCTGAATCCAAAAGTATTGATGCTGAATCCAAAAGTTTTGGCTGCTTATCCACGAGTCTACAATCCTCAACAAATTTCACCATCCGCCCACTTGCTTTTCATTGCTACCCCGCCCCCTTACAGAACAACAAAAAAACCGGCACCCAGTCATAAGGCGTTTGGGCGCCAGTTTTCGCAAGAATATTTATTATAGCTTTTTACGTCTTAATCGTTTTACTTTTACAAATTGATTCGTGAACTGATCCAGTTCCTCATCGCGATAGATGTAGAAGAAACGATGATGATGGCCATCCTTCATCTCAGTGAGTTCACAGTTCATGTAGTGATCCATCTCTTGTCGGGTCAGCTCAACTGTGTATAGTTTGCCGTGACTCGGAATATCGAGTTGGATCTCGTTTAAAAAATGGAGTTCTTTAAATAAATAAATAGAAGTATCAAGGAGAAATTCACAGATTAAATCTTCTGAACCAAAGTAGTGTTGAAAATGTTCGCGAGTAAGCGAAGTATGGGGTACGTAACGCTTGCAGGTAGAATAATCGCCGTAAAAGACCAGCTTTGCACGTGTGCTTTGAAGTTCATAATGCTTAACGAGGCCGCTGCCTTTCATTTTTGAAACAGCCGTGCGGAAACGATATGTATCACGGGCTGCTAATTGTTCGGCCTTGTTTGCTGGATGTGCTGCTTTCGGTGCATGCTGAGACTGGCAGTTGTCTTCTACAAGGTGTCCAATCTTAAATGAATTCTTCATATAAACGATCGAGAATGATTTCCTTCTCATGGTATGCGCCTCCAGCTTTCGCTTTTTTGCCTAATTTAAGTATACGACGAAATTTTAGAAAACCCAAGAGGGGAACATCCGACAAATTTAGATGTTTTCCGCTTCCCTCTTGGATCGCTCTTCTTTTGTATAAATCACTTGCATCGGGTTGCCTCCGACAAAAGATCCTTCAGGGACGCTTTTGTGAACGAGCGTACCGGCTGATACAATCGCTCCGTCACCGATCGTGACACCCGGAAGGATTGTGGAGTTCGCTCCGATCATCACTTCGTCCCCGATGATCACATCGCCGAGTCGATATTCTTTTATTAAATACTCATGAGCAAGAATCGTTGTATTGTAGCCGATCACACAGTTTTTCCCGACCGTGATCCGCTCAGGGTACATGATGTCCGGCATTACCATTAAGGCAAAAGCTGTGCCCTCACCGACTTTCATTCTTAAAAAAGTGCGGTAAAGCCAATTTTTCATCGGCAAAAAGGGTGTGTATCGAGCAGCTTGAATGGCAACAAAATTTTTCACGACCTTCCAAAATGGGACCGTGTCATATACCTGATATAACGAGTTCCTGCCTTTTACAGGATAACGCTCCGTATCACGCACTTATCTCTCCCCTAAAACATCCAGCAAATCCGTCATTTCATTCAGCATGTAATCCGGATTAAACTGCTGCAGATAATCATTGCCGCGAATCGTCCAAGCTACACCTGCAGTCTGTGTTCCTGCATTCTGGCCAGCAAGGATGTCATACTTGCTGTCACCTACCATGATTGCACGATCTGGAGTGGACTGAAGCAATGCTAACGCTTTTTGAACCGGCTCTGGATCAGGCTTTGCTTTTTCAACATCATCAAGGGTCACAACTGTCTGGAAGAACTGATCGAGCCCTGTTAGCTTTAAGCCCATCTTAACGGTGTTTCTCATTTTAGTTGTTACAATGCCCAATTTGTAGCCTTTTTTATACAATTCTTCTACCGTTTCGAAAACTCCTTTAAACTCTGTCACAAGCTCATCATGATGGGCGATGTTATGTTCTCTGTAGGTTTGAACAAGATCCTGAACACGTTCTTTATCAAACAGTTCCATCGTTTCGACAAGCGGAGTTCCCATTAAAGGCAGGATGTGTTCACGGTTGTATTGTTCAGGAAAATATTTATCAAGTGTGTATAGAAAAGAAGCGATGATCAATTCATTCGTGTTGATCAGCGTTCCGTCCAGATCAAATAGTATGGTGTCTCGTTTCATGGTGTGAGTCCTTTCTTGCTGAATTTTTTCGTTCCATCTGGTTCCACACATAAGCCACAACAATAGTGAGCAGGATGGCGGTCACAAGCCTGATTATTAAGAGCGGCATGACCGGAATTCCGAGTGGAACAAAAATCAATGTATCTTCAACAACAGCATGACAGCTTACGAGAAAAATAAATGCTAGATAGAGGTCCTTTTTTGAAACTCCATCTTCCTTCGCTGCCTGCATCATAATCCCTGCGCCATAAGCCAGACCAATCGTAAGTCCTGCAGCCATCGTCATCGACGTATTTTCTTTCATGCCTAAAAGTTTCATAGCTGGAGCCATCCAGTTCGAGAAGCGGTTCAGCCAGCCTTTGTCTTTCAGATATTGCATGACAATCATAAGCGGAATAACGATAAGTGCTAATTGAAGAATGCCCAGTGACGCTTTTTCAAGCGCGGTTAAGGTGATCTCTCCCCATCCGTTCGGTGCAGCTTCTGGCTTTGAGATAAAACCATACTGAGCCTTTTCCGTTCCGCCATCCCAAAAAAGATTGATCATAAATGCGGAAAAAAGAGCCAGACCGACACGAACAAGTAAGATTACCCATAACTTAATGCCAACACTCGCTGCAACACCTGATTCAATAAAAAGGTTATGAGAGAATGAGAGCATGACAGCCAAGATAAAAACATCCTGAACCGTAAGTGTATCAAGAGTTAAAATTCCCCCAATTCCAGCGTAGAGGTTAAGAAAATTCCCGAGTACGAGCGGGATAGCCGCTTCACCTGGCAGTCCGATCCATTTCATCGCTGGTGCGATTGCTGATATGATCCAATCGAGCACAGGTGTATGGCTTAATAGCGTAATGATCAGTGTTACAGGAAATATGATTTTCCCAAGCGTCCAAGTGGTTTTCAAGCCTGCAAGTGTGCCTTTTTTTAATGTGTCCACTTTTCATTCGCCTCCCTTAGCTCTCTAAATATCTTTTTTCAGCCAAACCTGCTTTTCTTCTATAGATCCAGATGATGACCGCAGCAGCGATCCAGATCAAGCTCATGACTTGAGCGATTCGAAGAGAAGTTTCCCAAACGATCAAGCTGTCTGTACGCAATCCTTCCACAAAAAAGCGTCCGATCGAGTACCAGATGATATACGTTAAGAACAGTTCCCCTCTATGAAGGTTCACTCTTCGTAAATAAAGAAGGATGATGACACCCGCGAAGCTCCAAAGAGATTCATATAAAAAAGTCGGGTGGTAATAGGTTCCGTCAATGTACATCTGATTGATGATAAAATCAGGCAGCATCAGTGATTCGAGAAAATCCCTTGTAACAGGTCCGCCATGAGCTTCCTGGTTCATGAAATTGCCCCAGCGGCCGATCGCCTGACCGAGCAGAATACTAGGTGCTGCGATATCTACGAGTTTCCAAAAAGAAATACCTCTTCTTTTACAGAAAATAAGCCCCGTTAAAAAAGAACCGATCAATGCTCCATGAATGGCGATGCCGCCTTCCCATACGGCCAGGATCTTACCAGGGTTATCTTTGTAAAAGTCCCATTCAAACGCAACATAATAAAGTCTTGCACATAGAATCGCAACAGGAACAGCAATCATGACCACATCTACAAATGTGTCTTTCGCAAGCCCCCGGCGTTCTGATTCTCTTACGGCGAGCCATAGCCCGAGCATCGCACCTAAACCAATAATAAGACCGTACCAATAGATCGTAATAGGACCTAACTCCAGCGCTACACGGTCCAACGGCTGAATCGTTTGTTCCACATTCTCCACTTCCTTTTAGTTCTTATAGATCGTCATCGTCTCCAGCTTCGATTACATCCGTCAGCCTCTCGGAAAATTGCTGTGCAGCGTTCATGCCCATTCGCTTCAATCGGAAGTTCATGGCTGCTACCTCAATGATTACCGCTAAGTTCCGCCCAGGGCGAACAGGAATCGTCAAGATTGGTATCTCTGTATCGATGATTTTCGTTGTCTCCTCTTCCAATCCTAGTCGGTCATACACCTTTTTAGAATCCCAAGCTTCGAGATTCATAACAATTGAGATTTTTTTATAGTTGCGGATCGCTCCAGCACCAAACAGCGTCATTACATTGATGATGCCAAGACCTCTGATTTCTAAAAGATGCTGAATCAGTTCAGGTGCGCTTCCAATCAGCGTATCTTCATCTTCCTGACGGATTTCAACAGAATCATCGGCTACGAGTCTGTGACCGCGCTTTACAAGCTCAAGGGCTGTTTCACTCTTACCAACTCCGGAGTTACCAGTAATCAGCACACCAATACCATATATATCCACAAGCACACCATGCTTCGCAGTCGTCGGTGCGAGGCGGCTCTCAAGAAAGTTCGTGATGCGGCTTGAAAGACGTGTCGTCGTTACAGGTGAGCGCATGATCGGCACACCAGTTTTGTGTGAAGCCTTCAACAGCTCTTTTGGCACCTCGATATCTCGTGAAACGATGATTCCAGGCGTTTCATCTGTACACAGCAGGCTCAATCTTTCCATGCGTGTTTCAGGATCCAGCTCAGAAATGAACGACAGCTCCGTTTTTCCTAATAACTGAAGACGCTCTCCTGGATAAAAAGTAAAATACCCAGCCATCTCAAGACCAGGACGTGAAATATCGCTCGTACGGATCGTGCGGTGTATGCCTTCCTCACCACTGACGAGCTCCAGTTGAAACTTATTGATTAATTCATGAATATGTACCTTCGCCATAGGGTCCTCCTTGACATTTTCCAATGATTCTATTGTATCACTTCACAACCGTATTAACCAAAAGGTTACGTTTGAAATTTATTGGTCAGACGTCCACGTATAAACATTTACAGGAATCGTGTTAAATGTCGTGTTTTTCTCATGTACCATGCCAAGTTTACTGGCAACACTGATGGACCGTTCATTTTGCTGCTGAATGAGGCAGATGAGTCTCTTTAATCCTAGCTGCTTTGATGCGTATTCTTTAAAAAAGGATGCCGCTTCCGTCGCATATCCGTTTCCCCAATATTCTTTGGCGAGCCAATAACCGATTTCAAATTCTTTCTTGCCGTCCACAGCTTGCTGAACCACTCCTGCATGCCCGATTGGCTGCATGGTTTCTTTATGGAGAATAAGATACAGGCCTCTTCCTTCCCGGTAGCCTGGCAGAAGCCATTCTTGAAAACTCTTATGAGCTTCCTCTGTGGATCTTGTCATACCTTTTCCGATGAATTGAACAACATCCGAATCCGCCCATAGTGAGGCGAAAAACGGAAAATCATCATTTGTGTAGCACCTGAATTGAAGACGTTCTGTTTCCATATTGAATTGCCCCTTTTAAAAACAAGGACCGTTTGAAAAGTACAAACGGCCTTGGATTGTTGTTTATTCATTTATAGTTATTGAAATTCTATCATGAACAGCTAACTTTTGACTCGGTTTCGTTAAACAATCGTTTAAAAGGATCGTACCGCTTTTAATCTTTTGTGCTATTTCTGTACGGCTCCATTCTTCGATATGATCAGCAAGCGTGCGGTCTAACCGGAAATTCCCTTCAGCACCTGTAATATTGATTTCAAAGGAATCGCTGCCTGATTCAGAAAGAGCTATTTTTTCTCCTTCCTCTATCGGCTTAAACTCAGAAGGAACAAGTGTCGCAGGATCGACGTGATTGGTAAACGATTTATAAATATCGAGCTTTTTGTTCCACGAATGATTCTTCGGACACTTATAAATCGCAAACTGATAGATGTTTTTACCGTTCGCATTATGTCTTCGGATTGTCGTATCTGTAAAAATCGTGACCTTTCCGCACATCTTGCATTGCTTTTTTACCGTATCGGCTTCTTGTTTTTTAAGAAGCATTAAAGAGTATTGTTGAGTTTGCATATTGATTTCACCTCGTAATAGTAGCGAGGGAATACAACTTCTATTTGAAAATCTTGCAGAACGAAAAAAAGCCCCCCTTTAACAAGGAGGGCCTGGAACGCATCGTTAAAGAACGCAACGGACTGCAGTTCGCTGTATTTCCTCTGTAATGGGATATAGACAGACTTCTCCCGTGGTCAAAAACACGTTGTTTTTTAACGGCTGAGAAGCGATCCAATTGTTTTCCATTACAGATTAAATGTTGGCATACAGGTCACTAAAGTTCCTTTCTTTCAAACAGATTGGTTTTATTTTACCACAATTTAACTAAACTGGGTACAAAAAATACCTCCCGCTTTTTGGCGAGAGGTATTCGAAATTACTTGTAGATTACTACAGATCCAACGGATTTGTCTTTTGCTTGTCCGATAACTTTAATTTTCAAACCGTATTCCGTAATGTTACGGCCAGCATCATCCATGTACGGATTTGCAAACGAATTGCTATCATCAAATAACGGAACTGCTGGCTGGCTTGCAAGCTTTAATGTTTGTAAACCAGGATAGTCTAAATTTAATCCAGAAGTTTTATTCAAACCAAACGCAGCATCAGCAATATGGTAACGTGTGCTTGCTTGCGCTTTTGTTCCATCAGCGAAGTTCCATTGCAGGTCAGTATTAACGTGAGCATCAACAACACCTACAAAACCATCTCCTGGGTGGACGCCAGTCCAGTTATCAGTAAATGAAGGATCAACATACCAAACTACTAAACCACCATCATAACTCATAAGAGAGGCACCACGTCTAATATTTTTCAGACCCATATCTACTCCCGCATGATTTCTCCACTCAAGTAAATAATAATGATCACTGTATTTGTTGCCATCGTTCTTTTCAAATCCATTAAAAGTAAATGGTGAAGCAGCTTCTGCGCCATCTTCCACAATTGTTTGACCATCTGCTACTACATTGATATTGTCTGCAAAGAAACCAAGCTGGCTTGTCCCCCAATCTGTTGCATAACGAAGGCGAAGCTGAATTTCTTTTCCTGCATAATCTGAAAGATCAAATGTTTGCTGTTCCCATCCATCAGACATTCCCGTAAATCCAGGCATTGAATCTAGAATTGTTGGATAGCCTTGAGAAGTTACATCAGAGCGTGTATTTTCATTCCCTAGAGATTTCCATGTTGCACCGTTGTCTTCAGATACTTGTACAAAAGCAAAATCCCATTGCTCTTCAATGTCATACCATGCATCAAATGTTAAAGTAGCAGAAGACTTACCAGTTAAGTTAACATTTGTCACCATATTTGTATCGATCTCATCCTGCTGTCCGCCCCAATATTGGTAAGAGCCTGTTAGCGGTGCAGTAATTGGTGTCTTTTTCTGAGGAAGATTTACTTTAATAGCTTGATTGTTCTTCCCATTTGGTGAATTAGCTTGATCAAGTAAGAATTGCTTTCCTTTAGACTTAACATCCTCTAAATCAATTTCAGTTGGCGTTGTCCAGTTTCCACCTAAAGTAGACTGAAAAAAGGTTTTAGCTAATGGAGAGAATCCAGTTGGTTCTGTTCCTCCAATTTTACCAGCCCATGAGCCACTCGCCATAATAGACCAGTAACCTACGGCCTCACCTGTTCCTGAATAGATTGTGTCATATTCATCAGGATATCCTAGATCATGTCCATATTCATGAGCGAAAACTCCTGTCGCTCCATCTTCAGGCATCATCGTATAATCATAGAAACCAGGTTTACCTTTTGGAGAACCATCTTCATTAATGCGGCCATCATTATCTACAAATTTCGCTGAACGGTGTGACCATATTGCATTATTACCTAGAGACCCCCCACCTGCTTCTTGTCCAACACCAGCATGAATAATCATGAGATGATCGACTAGACCATCCGCCTCAAGAACATTTCCATCACCATCTAAATCATGCGGATCTTCAACATCATAATCTTCAACTGGGACACCTGCGGCTAATGCAGCATTGTAGGCATCAACAACCAGCTGTTTTGATCCACCTTTATTATTTTCATCTACTACATTATCATGTCCGCCTGAAGCTTTGTCTGCTCCGTAATAAGCAGCTGTTCCAGGAACTTTCAGCCAGCCATATGCTTTACCTTGTACAGAATATGTGCCACCTGATTGCTGTTCATAGAACTGTTTCATAGAAACAAAATTTTCACCGTTTGGACCTTTAACACCATTATCACCAAAAATCATATCTTCATAGTGTGAAAGTGGATAGTCAGAATAATAGTTGTCTGTTTCACTTGGATCAATGTTATTATGCTCAAAGTCAGAATACTCTACTGATAATACAAGTACTTTGTCTTTTCGAACTTCACCTTTGTAAGGTTTTTCTTTTACAGGATCAGGATTTTTTGTTTTTACTCCTTCATCTTTCTTACCTTTGAGTCCTTTGAATTTCTTCTCCTTTTTAGCATCGGAAGCTTTTACTTTCGCAGCAAGCGGATCATTTCCTTTTGCCCCTGTTTCTTCTCCTTTTAAGTCAAGATACTTATCAAGAGCTGCTTCCTTTTGTTTTGCAGATGCGTTTTTAGAAACAACACCTTGCTTAACCAATAAATCTATTAATCTTTCTTTATTCACAATCGCTAAGTCCAAACTAGAATGCGAATGGTTATGGTTTTTAATTCCTTTCAACACCTCATCCATAGCTGATTGTGCATTAACATTTGTTGAGCCTGCGAACAATGATGATGAAGCTAGTCCTAACGACAAACTCGTTGCAAGCAACGTTTTACCCCATTTATTCTTCCCTATCCCCATTATGTCCCCTCCTGATTTATATGAATGTTCAGAATTTTGTTGCTTTTAAAATGTACCATATCATCCAAATTTTGAAATTGGACTTTGGCACTAAGAAACGACAAAAATATTATTTTATAATAGTTCTAAATACTTAGTTTTAAGACAAAACAGCACTTTTTCCCCAAAATAATAGGCTGTTTTCTACAGAATTGTTACTTTTTGATACCTCTCTTCCTTGCAAGTTGATTGGAGCGGAAGGTGCGAGACTCCTGCGGGACTAGCGGTCAGGTGAGACCCCGCAGGCGAAATTTGCCGAGGAGGCTCACCGTTCGCCCCGCGGAAAGCGAGCATCCTAAAGAGGAAATCAACCACTTACAAGAGCGACAAAGATTGCAAAAACACTAAACAAAAAAACACCTCTCCTTGAGAGGTGTCGAATCATTATCTTCTTTTCTTTTTTCTCTTCTTCATAGGCTCTAAGATAAAGTTAGTGAGGAACATATTGAGTAGGGAGATGATTATGGCCGCAAGGAGTGCCATTCCAAATCCATCGATATTAAAGGAGTCACCCATCAGTTCAGCCGTCAGTGATAATAGTGCAGCATTGATGACGATAAGAAATAATCCTAAAGAAATGATGGTCACTGGCAGCGTCAAAAGCACTAATACCGGTTTTAAGAAAACGTTAAACAGTGACAGCAACACGCTGGCTATTAGTGCAGCACTGATATTTTCGATATGAAATCCATCGAAATACCCAGCGACAACCATTAAAGCGATTGTATTAATAAGTAAGGAAGCCAGCCAGCTTTTCATTTAAAAGTCGCTTTCTTCAGGCATGACTGCCATTGCAATAATATAGGAAAGCCCTACGGGAATGACCGCTGTAAAAATAGCAAGAGCTACGGTTCCGAGCCGTACAACCGTTGGATCGACATTCATATATTCAGCGAGTCCGCCGCACACACCAGCGATCTTCGCATCAGTAGACCGTTTTAGCTTTTTCATAAAATAACATCACCTCTATTTGGCTTTTAACACCGCAACTGAACCTGTTTTCGCTTCAGCTTCAAGCTTGAACTGCGGCCATGCTGCTCCTTTATTCGCGATAAAAGAGAGGAACTTACGCGTGACTTCCTTTTTCTCTTCTCTAACTTCTACTGAATCAAAGTCACAAATAAATCCTCCAACAATCGTTTTCAGCACCGCATCAAGTTCTAGTGTTTCCGGGAATTCAGTTTCTATTTTTCCCGTCACCGTTTTAAAAGATGCATACCCTTCAACAGTTGAAGCAAAACGGCAGTAAATCGATCCGTTAATGGTTTCAGAACGGACCTGTGAAGCATCTACCGTAAGCCTGACTGGGCCGTTCATCGTGTCTGCTTCAACGTCTTTGTATTCACAGTCTTTTAATGTTAACGAACCATTCGCAGCTGTTGCTTTAACTGTTTCCCCTGAGCAATGATTAACAGCAATAGCACCTACTGTCGTTTTTACCGTTAATGTTTTTGCCTGGCAATCACTGATTTTAACAGGACCATTAAAAGTAGTAATCTTGATTACCTCATAAGAATCTCTTGGAACCGATATAACCGCGTTTACTTTTTGATGTTTGTTTCTAGAGTAAAAACGCATTTTGGTAGCATCACAATCGTAGAACGTCTCATTTCTGAACTTTGTTTTTGCAGAAGATCCTTCAGGAACCTTGTAAACATGCGCGTCACATTCAACTTGGACGTCTTTGCGATCCCAAGGCACAACCGTGACAGATCCGTTATAGACTTCGATGTCCATCTCTTGAAACATCACATGGCTGTCCTGAAAAACATATTGCACAGGTTCTGATGGTCCAAAGTTTAGGTCAAAATCAACGGTTTTAATCCGTTTAACAACACGATCAAAAAACTTAGCCACTTTATATCCGGACGATGGAAGCTTCACAGCCGTAGCTCCGTTCACGGCTTTCTTTTTTAGACTGATCGGGCTTAGTGAGCTGATTTGAGTTTTCTTCTTGTCGTTTAAGGCATATAACAACTTTTCAGCCTCTTCCGCTGAAATTTTCCCTTCGTTTAACATGTTTAAGATCATTTTCCGTTCTTCCATGCATTGACGCCTCCCTTTTGGATTCCGTCACCGGCGCCGGCTGATTCTAAGATGTCTGATACGTTTCCGGTATTACTTGTACGATTTATGAGAGAATTACCTTTATCCCTTTAACAATATTCCAGATGGTCACAATTAATGTCAAAGTACCAAAAATGAGTGCACTGATAATGATTGCAGCTAAATGATATTGTGTTTCAAAAACGATAATAATCCCGAGTGGTACTGCGACAATTGGTAATAAGTGCGATAAGAAAGATTTTTTCGCATGTTCCATTACTTCCGAATCATCTACAACTAAGTAGACGACGATCGGAAACAGAAAAGGTGCAAAAAACAAACTAAAATAACATATAGCAGAAACTGCTTTTTTCGTGCCTTCTTTCATAACATGACCTCCTGCTCTGAATGAAAAACGAAAACCGACCATGAATGCAAGCAAAAGGCATGTGCCTTTTTTTACTTCGACCTCATGAAACAAACTTCCTTTTTCCCTATACCCATTCGACATAACTTCTAAAATTCCGTATGATAATGACAAAAACCCCAAAGGGAGCGTCTTCCATTTGAAAAATATAAAAACCTTAAAGGTACTTTTTATAGTATTAACCATGCTAATGATCACTAGCATTGTATTCGGTGTTATGACTGAGAATGATAGGAATTTAGGTGTATCTGATCGAATCATTGCCGGTGTGATCGGCTCGATTATTGCTGCAGCAATTAATTATGTAATATACAAACTTCTTTCTAAGATATGGAAATAAATCACTCATCTATTTTATATGAAAATTGTCGATTTGAGGAGAAATTGTTTGAATTTCGAGTAAAAAAGGAAATGATACGTAAAAACAGGAACAGGAGTGATGTCTAATGTCTGAAGAGAAGAAAAAACAAAAAGGAAAAATGGACAATCCTGAACAATACGACACAGATAAAGAAAGCCTATTCGATAAATTTGAAAGCGAAAAAAATGTAGATCCTATTCCGATGGAGGATCTTAAACAAGAAAAACGTGAAGAAAAAGATAAGAAGAGGACGAAAGATTCTTCGTCCAGTGAGAAGAAATACAAGTAATTAAAGAAACAGTGCCTTGCTTAACGAGGCGCTGTTTTTTGTTGTTAAGACAGTTTTTGAAAGTGGTTGATTTCCGCTCACACGTGCTCGCTTTCCGCGGGACGTGCGGTGAGCCTCCTCGACGCGAAGTGTCCATAGGAGTCTCACCTGTCCCGCTAATCCCGCAGGAGTCTCGCACCTTGGGCTCCAATCAACTTGTCATGGAAGAAATAAAAAAAATGAACAAAAAGGAACACACTTTTAAAATATTTACATGAAAAAAAGACCAAATCATCTGTTTATGATTTGATCTCTACGAAGTTTATTTAGCTAACTTTTCTTTTTCTTTGATTTTACCTGTCATGCGCTTCTTATCTCGTTTTAAGATCGGTGCAAGATAGCGGCCGGTATGGGATTCTTCAATCTCAGCAAGTTCTTCAGGAGTTCCTGCTCCAACGATCATGCCACCTTTGTCCCCGCCTTCTGGTCCTAAGTCGACTAGGTGATCACACTGTTTGATGACATCAAGGTTATGTTCAATGACCAGAACAGAATCTCCATTGTCAACGAGACGTTGAAGGACAACAAGCAAACGTGAAATATCATCCACATGAAGTCCTGTTGTAGGTTCATCGAGAATGTAGATCGTTTTCCCTGTCGAACGTTTATGCAGCTGAGAAGCCAGTTTTACACGCTGCGCTTCCCCGCCGGATAATGTTGTTGCTGACTGACCAAGCTTGATATAGCCAAGTCCAACATCAAGAATGGTTTGCAGCTTGCGTTTTATCTTAGGGATATTCGCAAAGAACTCTACTGAATCCTCAACAGTCATATCAAGAATGTCTGCGATGTTCTTTCCTTTGTATTTCACTTCAAGCGTTTCTCGGTTATATCTCTTTCCATGACACACTTCACACGGAACATACACATCCGGTAAAAAGTGCATTTCAATTTTAATGATTCCGTCTCCGCGGCAAGCTTCACAGCGTCCGCCTTTTACGTTGAAAGAGAAACGGCCTTTCTTGTATCCGCGCACCTTTGCTTCATTCGTTGATGCAAACACATCACGAATATCATCAAAAACACCTGTGTACGTTGCCGGATTCGAACGTGGTGTACGACCGATCGGTGACTGATCGATATCAATAACTTTATCGATATGCTCGAGACCCTTAATGGTTTTATGGGCACCTGGCTTATCTTTTGCACGGTGAAGCTTTTGCGCTAGCGCTTTATGCAAAATCTCATTAACTAGCGTACTTTTCCCAGAGCCAGAAACACCTGTAACGCCAGTGAACAATCCTAGAGGGATTTTAGCAGATACATTTTTCAGGTTGTTTTCTGTCGCGCCCTTCACTTCAATGTAACGGCCATCCGGTTTACGTCTTTTCTTCGGAAGCGGGATAAACTTTTTACCAGAAAGATACTGACCCGTCAGTGATTCAGGGTCTTCCATAATCTCCTGCGGTGTCCCTTGTGATGTGATCACACCGCCATGAGCACCCGCACCAGGACCGATATCAATGATATAGTCCGCCGCAAGCATCGTATCTTCATCATGTTCAACTACGATTAGTGTGTTTCCAAGTGAACGCATTTCTTCTAATGTGCGGATCAGTCTGTCGTTATCGCGTTGGTGAAGACCGATCGAAGGCTCATCCAGAATATAAAGAACGCCCATCAAACGTGAACCTACTTGTGTAGCAAGACGAATACGCTGTGCTTCCCCGCCTGACAACGTACCAGCTGATCGGCTGAGTGTCAGATAATCGAGTCCAACGTTAATAAGGAAACCAGAACGATCCACGATTTCTCGTAAAATTAACTTAGCAATGGCTTGCTCTTTTTCTGTAAGGTCAAGGTTGTCGAAAAATTGTTTAGCCTCCGTAATCGAAAGGGAAGTTGTTTCTCCGATATGTCTTCCGTTGATTAAAACGGACAGTGCTTCTTTCTTCAGACGATGCCCTTTACAAGTCGGGCACGGCTTTTGTGCCATGTATCCTTCCATCTGTTCACGGATATAATCAGAGCTCGTCTCTCTGTATCGACGCTGAATATTTCCTAAAACACCTTCAAACTGAATCTCATTTTTACGGACTTGTCCAAAGTCGTTTTTATAGCGGAACGTAAGATATTCCTTACTTCCGTTCAATATCTTATCGATCTGATCTTTTGGCAGATTTTCAACTGGCACATCCATATCAATACCAAAATGGTTACAGATGCTCTCTAAGAGCTGAGGATAATACTGTGAGCTGATTGGTTCCCATGGTGCAATAGCATTTTCGCGCAAAGAACGGGTCCAATCCGGGATGACCAATTCAGGATCCACCTCAAGCTTAACTCCTAAGCCGTCACAAGATGAACAAGCCCCGAACGGACTGTTGAATGAAAACAGGCGGGGTTCGAGTTCACCGATAGAAAATCCGCAATGCGGACATGCATGATTTTGAGAGAATAGAAGTTCTTCTTCTCCCATCACATCAACCACTACACTGCCGCCTCCAAGATTTAAGGCAGCTTCCAGAGAGTCTGCTAAGCGAGTCGCGATACCCTCTTTAACTACGATCCGGTCGATGACGATTTCAATAGAGTGTTTTTTATTTTTTTCGAGTTTGATTTCCTCTGAGACTTCGCGCATTTCTCCATCAACACGAACACGGACATATCCTTGCTTTTTAATATCTTCTAAGGCTTTAACATGCTCGCCTTTTCGTCCAGAAACGACTGGTGATAAAATTTGCAGCTTCGTACGTTCCGGGTATTCTAAAATTCGGTCTACCATTTGTTCAATCGTTTGAGATGTGATCTCTACGTTATGAACGGGACAAACCGGACGTCCGATTCGTGCGAATAAAAGACGCAGGTAATCATAGATTTCCGTAACGGTTCCAACCGTTGAACGCGGGTTTCGGCTAGTGGTCTTCTGGTCGATCGAGATAGCCGGTGAAAGACCTTCGATAGAATCAACATCCGGCTTGTCCATCTGTCCGAGGAACTGACGGGCATACGCAGATAGAGATTCAACGTAACGACGCTGCCCTTCTGCATAGATCGTATCGAATGCCAGTGAAGATTTTCCCGAACCAGATAAACCGGTTAGAACAACGAGCTTATCACGCGGGATCGTAATATCTATATTCTTTAGATTATGGGCTCTTGCACCCTTAACAATTATGTTTTGATTGGTTGCCAACTGCAATCATCCTTCCGCTTTTAACTCAAGAATGAGGTCACGAAGCTCTGCTGCACGTTCGAAATGAAGGTTCTTGGCAGCGTCCTTCATCTCTTTTTCCATACGCTCGATAAAGGCTTCGCGATCTTTCTTGCTCATCTTTTGCTTAGGAGCTTGTGCACCTGTATAGGTTTCTGTATCTTCAGCAGCTTGTGTTGCACGAATAACATCACGAACTTCTTTTTTGATCGTAGTCGGTGTGATGCCGTGCTTTTCATTGTGTTCCATCTGCTTTTGACGTCTGCGCTGGGTTTCATCAATCGCAATCTGCATGGATTTCGTTATTTTATCTCCATACATGATAACGTGCCCGTTTGAGTTACGGGCAGCACGTCCGATCGTCTGAATAAGCGAACGCTCCGAACGAAGGAAACCTTCTTTATCTGCATCCAAAATAGCAACTAGTGATACTTCAGGGATATCAAGTCCTTCTCTTAAAAGGTTGATTCCGACGAGGACGTCAAACACACCTAGGCGAAGGTCACGTATGATCTGAATCCGTTCAAGAGTTTTGATTTCTGAGTGAAGATAACGGACTTTTATACCGAGCTCTACAAAATAATCGGTTAAGTCCTCAGACATTTTCTTCGTCAATGTTGTGACTAGTACTCTTTCATTTTTAGCAATTCTCTCGTTTATTTCACCGAGTAAATCGTCAATCTGTCCTTTAATAGGTCGTACTTCTAATGTAGGGTCAAGCAACCCTGTCGGACGAATGATCTGCTCAACAGGTTCTGGTGCATGTTCGAGCTCATATGGCCCTGGTGTCGCTGATACATAAATGTGCTGAAACTTCGTATATCTTTCAAATTCCTCAAAGGTTAACGGACGGTTGTCTTTTGCTGAAGGCAGACGGAAACCATGATCAACAAGAACACTTTTTCTCGCCTGGTCTCCATTAAACATTCCACGAATCTGCGGAAGTGTAACATGAGACTCGTCGATAACGATTAAAGAGTCATCTGGGAAGTAGTCCAGCAAGGTATAAGGAGTAGATCCTAAAGGACGAAGTGTTAAATGAACAGAATAGTTCTCGATTCCGGAACAGAATCCCATTTCAGCCATCATCTCAAGATCGTAGCGGGTACGCTGTTCAAGCCTCTGTGCTTCGAGCAGCTTCCCTGCTTCATTAAGTTCCTTAAGCCTGTCCTCAAGTTCAGCTTCAATTCGTTTGATCGCAAGCTTCATCTTTTCTTCACGGGTTACGAAGTGAGACGCAGGGAAAATAGCAACGTGTTTACGTTCACCTAAAATTTCACCAGTAAGTGCATCTACTTCTGTAATCCGGTCGATCTCATCACCAAAAAACTCCACCCGCAAACAGTGTTCGTCACGTGAAGCCGGGAAGATTTCCACCACATCACCGCGAACACGGAACGTACCACGGGTGAAATTGATATCGTTTCGGTTGTACTGAATATCGACTAAATCTCGTAATAGCTGATCTCGGTCTCTTTCCATTCCTTCTCTGAGCGAGATTACCATGTCACGGTATTCATCTGGAGATCCTAGACCATAGATACAAGAAACACTGGCAACAATAATAACGTCTTTTCTTTCAAAAAGAGAAGAGGTTGCGGAGTGACGAAGCTTATCGATCTCATCGTTGATGCTGGCATCCTTTTCGATGTAGGTGTCTGAATGAGCAATGTAAGCTTCAGGCTGATAGTAATCGTAGTAGGATACAAAATATTCAACCGCATTGTTCGGAAAGAACTCTTTAAGTTCACTGTAAAGCTGACCAGCTAATGTTTTGTTATGAGCGATAACAAGCGTTGGTTTATTCACTTCCTGGATGACATTTGATACGGTGAACGTCTTCCCTGTTCCGGTCGCACCAAGCAATGTCATGCTCTTTTTTCCTGCATTAATATTGTTCACAAGATGTTTGATCGCTGCGGGCTGATCTCCTTGTGGCTGATAATCAGATTTGATTTCAAACATTTGACTTTGACTCACAAAACCGAACCTCCGTTCCTAATTTCTGGTTACTCAAATTATAGCACAGCACCGATCCAAAAACCTAATAATTACGAACAAATATTCGCAGAAGTTTCTGGAAAGAATTCATCGTGGTATACTTATAGTTGGGCGCTTGTTGGGAAATAAATTGTTTGGGGTCTGACCCCATTTCCCATCAGCTGTATCAACGGTTTCGGGGAAATTGTAGCAGGTGTGTCCCCAAAAGGAGATGCTTTAAATTGGAATTTTTCTATATATTGCTTGGGTTGTGCATTGGTATATTCTCTGGATTCTTCGGCATTGGCGGAGGCTTTATTCTGACGCCGGTTCTTATTTTGTTTGGTATCCCTCCACTGTCTGCAATTGGAACGAGTTTGATGTATTCGATCGGAACGAGTGTTTCAGGAGTGGCTGCTCACCTGCGATTTAAGAATATTATCTGGAAAACAGCTGCTGTGATCGGCTCTGTAGGTGTCCTGGCGACTCAGGTTGCTCATCCGCTCGTTGTGTGGCTTGAGAAAAAGGGTTACGACGATACAATCATCCCAGTTTTCTATATTTTGCTTCTTGCATACTTTGCACTTTCCCTGCTTTATAAACAATCAAAACACAACAAAAGTAATGAATCAGGTGAAAAGCAAATTTCTTTTTCTTTAGTGAAAGCTGTCTTCATTGGATTTACCGGAGGTTTTATTTCTACCACTCTAGGTGTGGGCGGAGGATTTGTAATGGTGCCTTTATTGATCTCAATGATGAACTTTCCGTCCAGAAAAGCAGTAGGCACAAGTTTGGTCAGTGTTTTCTTGATCGTAACAGCTGGTTTCTTAACGTACGCGACATCCATTCAGCTCGACTACAAACTTGGCATCCTCTTAATCCTGGGAGCATTAGTAGGGACTCAGCTAGGAGCAAAACTGACAACGATCTATTCAAACGAACAAATTCAAAAATACTTAGGAGCTCTGTACATCACGATACTAGCTTCTGTAGTATTGAAGCTAGTTCATTTCGATAAGGCAGGTCTGGGAGTAATCACGATCTATGTACTTACACTTCTCATTCTCTTCCTAAAAGAAACGATCTCGCATACAAAAAGAAAGACGTCTACCTCATAAAAGGTGCCGTCTTTTTCTATTTTACTTTTCTCTTTTGTTTTTCATAAATTTTCAACCCTAGTAAAAAGCCTATGATTGTAGAAATTCCAGCTATGATTTGGAGCGGCAGCGGCTGATGCAGGCCATCCAATCCGAAAATTAATATTAGTATGGTGATCCCTAATGGCAGAAACTTTGAAAATAACACTCTGTTAAATAACAGCAGCAAAAATATTGGAAACAGAGCCGCAAAAACATACTCCAACATGAAACAATTGACCCCTCTCATCTGAACGCTCAAAAACCCAACTTTAGTAAACGTCCATCTATACCTCTCTAAATTTAACCAAACTCCCTATACAAAAACAAGGAAATTGTTAAGGGAAATAAATTGTTTGGGGTCAGACCCCATTTCCCAGCGAAACTTTCTGTCTATTTGGACGTACAGTAGGATAAGGTATACAAAGTTCGAATATGATTAACAATGTATCTTTAAGGAGATGATTTGATATGTTAAAGAAAATACTTAAATCGTTATTGGGACACAAAAGCTATAACAAATACAGCAGCTCTGGATACAAGTACAAGAAAAGCTATAAAAAGTACAGCAGCAGTGACTTTGGGAAGAAGCATTATGGCGGCTACGGTCATAAGCATTACAAGAAGAAAAAGAGAAGCAGCTTTTTCAGCAGCTGATTATTCCTAGGATGATGTTTCCTAATGATCACTGAAATTCTGAAAGGTCTTCAAAGAACGTTATTTGATCGACCTCTTAAACCGGTTCTCCTCCTTCAAGGTCGTTATCGCATTAACGAAGTGCTGGGGATGGGGAGTTACGGAATTACTTATTTAGCGCAGGACCATTTAACAGACACTATCGTCGTTCTAAAACAGCTCAGGACCACAAAAGCGAAAACCGAAAGCGGACTCCGTTCTTTTAAAAGAGAGTCTGAAATCCTTAAAGCTGTACAACATCCTCAAGTGCCGAAGCTTTTAGATGAATTTCAGAATGATAGAGGTTTTTTTATCACGATGGAATGGATAAATGGAGATACTTTTGAGGACCTGATTTTTCGCGATCAGCACACGTACAGCGAAAATGAAACCATCACGATCTTCCTAGAGCTGCTCAATATTATTGAGACGTTTCACGAAAATGGGATCATACACCGTGACCTTCGCATACCAAATATCATTCAGCGCAACGGAAAACTGTACATCATCGATTTTGGACTTGCTTGCTTTTTATCAGATCGAGAAACTGCAGATCCTGATGATCATCCTGAGAAACTGCGGATGCGTGCGGTCACCGTTGAAAGTGATCTTTTTGCACTTGGTCATTTCGCCTTGTTCCTCCTCTATTCTACCTATGAACCTCAATCTAAGGAGGAAAGAAGCTGGGAGGAAGAACTCAATATTTCAAATTCATTGAAAGCTGTTCTTCGCAAGATGCTGCAGTTAGACGACCCCTTTCATTCCGTTGCGGACGTCCGAACTGCATTACTCCAAATATGAAGGCCCGGACATTATTATTCCGGGCCTTGTTATGTGGACTTGAATCGATTTTGTTTTTCTTTTTCCAAGAACTCTTCAAACTCTTTTTCATGTTTTGTTGTAACAGCCAAGTTGTGCATCGCTCGGTGAAATTGCTGATAATCTAACGTGAATAAAAAAAGATCTTCAAAACCGCTTGCTGTGAACACCCCAAATTCCCATACCGCGTTATAATCACGCTTATTGAGAGATTTCGCCATTAGATCCAGCACTTTGAGGATTTCTGTGCAGATGATGACATTATCTTTCGCATAGTGCCTGATATACCCAAAAGCATTATAAAGATAATGACTAAAGTCTCTTTCTTGCAAAACCACACGCAGATTATTGTTGTGATCCACTAAGTACTTTGAGAATATCGAATTCCGCGAGATGGAAGCAAGGACTTCTCCTAGTTGATAGATAGCAGTAGTCGCGGTCTTCGGATCATAATTTCCAAGAGATCTTATTGCAACTTCCACTAGTTTATTGATACTGAACTCTATATCTTGAACTTCCGTCTGCCTTCTTCCGATACTGATGAGTGACAAATATTTTTGTTCATCTACTTCATTTTCACCTTTCTTCCAATATGTTATGAATGGTGTTGAAGCAAACACGTAACTTCCGATCGTATATTCCAACTGAATGACTATATCATCTTTTTCAGCCTCTTTTATAATAGAAATAAAATCTACCAACTGAATAAAGCCAGATTTTCTTGCCGTTATCGTAGTTCCTTTATTCTCGCAGATATCACTGTTTACCGTGCTTAGATCATTTACCTTATAAGGATCTACTTCATCCTCTAACGTATTTTTCACTATGGATAGCGCTTCGTTTTTCATATCATATGTCATCTGGTTTACTTGCAGCCAGGCGACCGCATGATTAATAAAAAAGATAAACGTTCCCATCGAGAATGCTGCGATAATCGCAGCGAGCAAAGGAACAGCAAAATAATACTCGGCCATTCTTTTGTTCAAAAATAGAAAACTCAATAACATATAGATGAAACTCGATGTAAAGATGCCAAGCACTCGCTGAGTTGATTTACTAGCAATAAAGTTTTTGAGCATCCGGGGTGAAAACTGCCCCGAAAATGTCGTAAAAACAACGAGAATCAAGTTAAAAGTAAAGGTAGTCAGCGTTAAGATCGCAGCTGTAAGTGTCCCCACCAAATTTCTTGTAAGGTCATAGTCTACCGCAAAAAATGGCCGCATCTGATTTCCTAAATCGTACTTTAAATCTGTCGTTAGCGTAACACTTACTAATAGAGAAGAAAAAATAACATATAGAACTGGAGTAAACCACATATTCGATTGAACAGTATGAGATAGTTCCCTCTCAGACATTTTTGTATATTTTTTTAAATAATTATCGAGCAGATTCATTCTAAACATATTTCCGTCCTCTCATGATTCCATGCAATAAAAAATAGATTTAAACCAAATGCTCCTATCCTATTTTGCCCTAATCACAAAAAGTAAAACTTCTAATATCGTTTTACTGCAAAAATAAAAAGCGATCCTAATCAAAGGATCACCCTAATAATAGACCGCGTCTTAACTACAAAACTCTTGGATTAGACTTCCCTCTTCTGTCCTCTCCACAAATTCTCCATGGGTATATTCAGAAATCACTTTTCTCCAAAAAGCTTGGGCAGGTTTGTTACTCTCAATCTGGAAAACTTCCCAATTTCCTTTATGCTTCTCGAAAACTTGGTGTGCCGCATGTTTGCCTAACCCGCTAAGCCGAAATTTCTTCATAATAAAGAATTCAGCTATCGACCAGTGACGTTTACCGTCCTCTTGAACTTCTCTTACTAAGATAAAACCTGCTATTTTTCCGTCCTTTTCGATAAGATAAGGAAATCTCTCTCTTTCTTCCCAATAGTTGTTCAAATACTTATACTCATCAAACAAGCCGTCATTTCCAACGTACGCTTCAACAAACTCTGAGAAGTCGTAAAAATAGAATTGCATAAGATTTTTAATCGTTTCTTTATCTTTCAACTCTGCTTTTTTAATTACCGGATTCTGCATAGTTTTCATCGATCAATGGCTCCCTATGTTCTATTAAAAATATACATCCTCATCTGGGTGGTATCTATATTCTTCCATATCAATCTTGTTTTTCCCTTTAAATTGCACGCCTTCATCTTCCAGCAGCGATTTTTGAGTAAAAAACAGTTCCTCATCCTGAATACCGATTTCACCTTTTGAATTGATTACTCGATGCCATGGCAAGTTGTATTTTCCGCTCATCGAATGCAGGATACGAACGACCTGTCTTGCACCTCTAGGACTTCCTGCAACTTTGGCGATTTGACCATAAGACATAACCTTGCCAGGCGGTATATTTTTAATCACATGAATCACCGCTTCAGTAAAACGCTCCACACTTTCTCCCCCTAAACAAAAAGAAGTGCTAAATCTTTTTACAGACTTAACACTCCTTTCACATAAAATTATTGATACATCAATTGGCGCTGTTTCTTTAGATCTTCGTTTGCCAAGTACTCATCATAAGGCATTTCCTTATCGATGATTCCTTTAGGTGTAATTTCGATGATACGGTTCGCAATCGTTTGAACGAACTGATGGTCATGGGATGTGAACATCAATGAACCTTTGTAGCTGATCAAACCGTTGTTTAACGCTGTGATCGATTCAAGATCCAAGTGGTTCGTCGGATCATCAAGAATCAATACGTTCGATCCGCTCAGCATCATCTTAGAAAGCATACAGCGAACTTTCTCTCCACCTGACAATACAGCTGGCTTCTTCATAACTTCTTCACCAGAAAACAGCATACGGCCAAGGAATCCGCGAAGGAAGCTTTCCGTTTGGTCTTCTGGAGAATATTGACGCAGCCACTCAACAAGTGTCGGCTCGTTGCCTTCAAAATACTTAGAGTTGTCACGCGGGAAGAATGCTTGTGAAGTCGTTACACCCCACTTGTAAGTGCCGCTGTCCGCTTCCATCTCACCCATTAGAATTTTGAACAATGTTGAGATCGCGATTTCCTCTTTACCAACAAAAGCAATCTTGTCGTCTTTATTCATTACAAAGCTCACGTTATCCAGAACTTTAACACCGTCAATCGTTTTCGTTAACCCTTCAACACGAAGAAGGTCGTTTCCGATCTCACGGTTGATGCCAAAGTGTACGTAAGGATATTTACGAGAAGAAGGTCTGATATCATCAAGTGAGATCTTATCAAGTAGCTTCTTACGTGAAGTAGCCTGCTTTGATTTAGATGCATTCGCACTAAAACGGGCAACGAACGCTTGAAGTTCTTTAATCTTCTCTTCTTTCTTCTTGTTCTGGTCTTGTGCCATTCTAAGAGCCAATTGAGAAGACTCGTACCAGAAATCATAGTTTCCGACATAGATTGTAATTTTACCGAAATCAAGGTCAGCCATGTGCGTACATACTTTGTTTAAGAAGTGACGGTCATGGGATACAACGATAACGGTGTTCTCGAAGTTGATCAAGAACTCTTCCAGCCATTGAATCGCTTGTAGGTCCAAGTTGTTCGTAGGCTCATCCAGCAATAGTACGTCAGGTTTTCCGAAAAGAGCTTGTGCTAATAAAACTTTTACTTTTTCAGAACCAGTCAGTTCCGCTAATTTTTTCGTGTGAAGATCCTCTTTAATGCCAAGTCCTTTTAAAAGGATCGCCGCTTCGGATTCTGCTTCCCAACCGTTAAGCTCAGCGAACTCACCTTCAAGTTCAGCAGCACGGATGCCATCTTCGTCTGAGAAATCAGCTTTCATGTAGATCGCATCTTTCTCCTGCATCACTTCATAAAGACGTGTATGTCCCATAATAACGGTCTGCATAACCTCTTGATCTTCGTACTCGAAGTGGTTCTGCTTCAAAACCGCTAGACGCTCGCCTGGAGTCATGTGTACGTCACCAGTCTGCGCTTCGATCTCACCTGATAAAATTTTCAAGAAAGTAGATTTCCCCGCACCGTTCGCACCAATTAGACCATAACAGTTTCCTGGTGTGAACTTTATATTAACGTCTTCAAACAGCTTGCGGTCGCCGTAGCGAAGACCTACGTTAGTAACAGTAATCATTTAGTTCTCTCCTTTATAAAAACACATTCCCAATGATTGTATCATAAATGCACAGTCTTCAACTTTACAATCTTGTACAGTCTGTAAATATTTCATACAAAAATGAAGAAATTAATAAGCTAGTTAGAGCAAGCTGCATTATATTTGAGATATTAATCACCGTATCCGTTACAACCACTCAATAAAAAAGACAAAAATAAAGCCCTAACTTGCAAAATGCAAATTGGGGCTTTGATCATCTAAATTATTTAACTAACAAAAGCTCGAAGCATCCAGTTGTGTTTTGCCAGGCTTTCACGAACGGAAAGCAGCATGTCATGGGTAACTTCATCGCCTTCGCGCTCCGTTACTTCCATACCCTCTTTAATCTCAGAGATCAATAGCTCAAAATCATTGATTACGTTATGGACCATCTCTTCCGCTGTTTCTCCGCCTTTTGCTTCTTCGACTGTAGCCATCTCTAAATATTCTTTCATCGTGGCGACAGGTGTACCCTTTAAAACAAGCAAGCGCTCAGCAAGTTCATCAATGTTCGTTGCAGCTTCATTGTATAGTTCCTCAAATTTTTCATGAAGGGTAAAGAAATGAGGACCCTTTACATACCAATGATAGTTATGCAGTTTCACAAAAAGCACGTTCCAGTTCGCAACCTGTTTGTTTAGTACATCTTGAATGGAATTCATAAAAGACCCTCCTATTTTGTTTCTTCGTTCAAAACACGGTTCAAGCGTTTGCGAAGCATGTCCATTCCGCTTCCGCCCGCTTGGAAATGACGCAGTTTTCCTTCTTTATCAAAAACATAATATGCCGGAACATATTTATTTTCAAAAGCATCAGTCAGCTTATGTTCACTGTCCACATAGATCGGCTGAGAAATATCGTGTCCCATTGCCATCTGTTCGATCACGCTCATATCAAGATCGTTTTCAGAACGAGGCATATGAACCGCTACTACATTTAAGTCATCTTCATACTCGTCACGAAGTTCGTTCACATCTGGCATTGCTTCTTTACAAAGCCCACAGCTTACTGACCAAAAATGAATCAGCGTTGCTTTTTCTCCTACAAGGTCTTCTTTTTTCACTTCATCGTTCAACCATGTTGTTGCACCATCTAATTCAGGCATCTGTTCACGTAACTTCATCTCTTATAACCTCCATATTTTAAACAGGTGTTTAATTTTCTTGATTTTTTTCTATTTTTATAGAGTCTTTTGACCTGGCTTCCAGTTAGCCGGGCAAAGACCGCCAGTTTGAAGTGCTTGTAAGACACGCAATGTTTCGTCAGCATCTCGTCCGATGTTGTTATGGAAAACAACCTGGTACATCATTTCACCTTCAGGGTTGATAATGAACAAACCACGTAATGCAACGCCCTCTTCTTCAATTAAAACACCATAGTCACGGGATACTTGGTGGTTTGTATCTGCAGCAAGCGGGTAGTTCAGTTCACCCAGCCCGTTGTCTTCACGCTTAGTGTTGATCCACGCCAGATGCGTATGAACCGTATCCGTTGAAACTCCGATCACTTCAGCATCTAAGTCTTGGAATTCATCGTATCTGTCAGATAACGCCGTAATTTCTGTCGGACATACAAAGGTAAAGTCCATTGGATAAAAGAAAAGAACTGTCCATTTTCCGTTTTTCATGTTCTCTTCTAAACTTACTTTTTTCGTCTCTTTGTTCGGCATGATCGCTTCCATCTCAAAGCGAGGAGCCTGTTTGCCAACCATTCTTTCTGCCATGATTACTTCAACTCCTTTTATCTTTAAATGATAATGAATATCATTATCATATTTTAATCAACAATCTTAATTATACTGATTGCTTTTTTGAAGTCAATACTAATTTATAATAATTATTAATAAGGAACAAGTATTGTGCTCAAAAGCACCGACGTTCTATTATACAGACCACCCGTTCATTCTTAATCTCGCGTTAATCCAATTAATCCCCGGCTTAGCGGAAACAAAAAACAATAAAACCACAAGGCGACAAAGCTCGATAACAGGTAAGCATTCCACAACAAAAAAACCTTGCTAAACTTAGCAAGGTTTACGCGTTATCTTCTTTTTGAGTTTGAATCTGTCCTGATAGGAGGCTTTTATTTTTTAAAAGTATAGGAATGCAGGCTGCTAAAATCACGAGACAAACGGCAATGGCAATGGCTGTTCCGTTTCCTTTTATAAAACTATCCCCCAGCAGGTTATACGCGAGTGTTCCCGGCAGCACCCCGAGCATGGTTGCAAAAACATAGGAACGAAACTTTAATCGGGATATCCCTGCTACATAACTTATAAGATCAAAATTCAAAATCGGAATGATCCTGAGGAGGAAAATATAAAAGAATCCCTTTTCTTTTAATTGTTTCTGCCATTTTTCAATCCTGGATGGAGCATCTGTTGTTTTTTTCAGCCAGCGGGCTCCCAAATGCTTGGCGAGATAAAAAGAAATAACTGCCCCAAGTGTCGCGCTGAAAACCGTATACACCGTTCCCCAGACAGCACCAAACGCTAGTCCGCCAGCAAGTGACAGAACAGAAATAGGAAAGAGCGTAAAGGGACGAATCACATTGATCAAGACATATATGATAGGTGCTACCATGCCAAAGGACAGCACCCAGTCGCGTAAAGACATAGGGGTAAGTTTGAAAACAAAATGGTTGAGTGCGAACAAAAGAATAACAGCAGCAAATAGGACTGTTAACTTCACCCAAGTTTTTTTCTTCATAAAGACCCCTTCTTTACTGACAAATTTTTAAAAAGATCCGTTTATGAACTATTCCCTTATATTTACTTTAAATAACAAACTTTCTAACTAATTTTTATAATTATGCCATTTCCAGCTGGATCCTTCACAAAAATTTGGTTGGATTCAGCAATGAACGCTATATTATGCTGCTCCAGGGAATTTTTCAGCGATTCAAAAACCTCAGCACTCGGCACAACGATTTCATAATGCAAAAGACCCGTTGCATCTATTGGTGAAGGAATAGCGTTCGGACCGTTCCAGATATTCAAAGCAATGTGGTGATGATATCCACCAGCTGAGATAAATAAGGCATGATGAGCCATTCTTGTTTGTTCTTCAAAACCGAGCACATTCATATAGAACTCTTCAGCTTCAGGAATGTTGGTCACGTTTAAATGCACATGTCCCATTACCGTTTTTTCCGGCAGACCCTTCCACTGTGAATTATCAGTTTCACCTAATAAACCATGTACATCTAATGGTTCGCTCACAGCAGGCAATTTTCCTTTTTCATCACGGACCCAATCTTTCCGGTCAACATCTCGATAAATTTCTATCCCGTTGTTTTCAGGGTCTTGCAGGTAGATGGCTTCACTGAATTTATGGTTGGATGCTCCAACAAGGCGGGTATCTGATTGTATAAAATGCTGAAGAACATTCGCTAGATCCTTCCTTGTGGGTACTAGCAATGCTAAATGATATAAGCCAGCACTGCGAACCGGACGCTGTTCAAGGCTTGAATTGCCTTCCAATGTCAGAAGCGGCTGAATTCCGTCAGCTGTTAACTGTGCAGCAGAATCGGATCTAGTCAATATTTTTAATCCGATGGTCTCTGTATAATACTTAATCAGTTTCTCCAGGTCTCTTATCTTGAGTGTGACATTACCGATATGTGTATCTTTATGAATAGGCTTCATTTATAAAAACCTTCTTTCTAAATTTAATTACTTTATGTAAGTAATTATAAAATAGTTATTAACAAACTTCAAGCGCAAAAAAAAGAAGCTGATTTTCATCAGCCCCCGATATATGACATTTCTATCTTTTTTCGTTCTTCAGCATTCTTTTCTCTTCTTTCATCTGAATAGCGGTCTTTTCTATTGCCCCATGTGTTTACTACTCGCTCATAAATCTCATGATCAGGAACTCCATCACGTATAAAGTGTTTAAAATCCGTACCGCTTGAAGCAAACAGGCAAGTATACACCTTTCCATCTGCTGAAAGCCGAGCTCTCGTGCATGTGGAACAAAAAGCATCACTAATAGAAGAAATGATACCGATCTCACCTTTTCCATCTTTATATTGATACCTTTTTGCAACTTCACCATAATAATGGCCGGAAACCGGTTCAAGAGGAAGTTCATCACCGATCACCTTTAGGATTTGATCCTTAGTAACGACATCGTCCCAATTCCATCCATTCGATGTTCCAACATCCATATATTCAATGAACCGAAGCACATAAGGAGTGTTCTTAAAATATCGGGCCATCGGAAGGATCTCTCGGTCATTGATCCCTTTTTTGACCATCATGTTAATTTTCACTTTAAGACCTGCCTGGTGGGCAGCTTCAATTCCTTTTAAAATTGGCTGAACCCCTACACCCCGTCCGTTTATATGACCGAAAAGTTGATCATCAAGTGTATCCAGACTTACGGTAACCCGGTCCATCCCTGCATCTTTAAGTTCAACTGCGAGTTTAGGCAGCAGCACACCATTTGTAGTTAATGCAATATCTTTAATTCCTTCAATAGAACGAAGTCTTTTTAAAAGATCAGGTAACCCCTTACGTAATAAGGGTTCGCCGCCTGTGATACGGATTTTCTCAACGCCTGCATGAGCAAATTGAGTGGCTATCCGGACGATCTCATCAAAAGATAATAACTCTTCATTTGTTAAGAAGGGATAATCCGTTCCGAAAATTTCTTTAGGCATACAGTACGTACAGCGAAAATTACATTGGTCAGTCACTGATATCCGCAGATCCCGGAGAGGACGCTGCCATTGGTCAACAACTTTCTTTTTATCCATAACATCACGCCATTATTTTTAGACTTTTTCTAAATGTACCACGAATAAAAGGAAGTTAAAACCAGAAAGGCATTTTCAAAAGTCATCTCTATATGAGAGTGTAATTATAGTTAGTAATTACTATTTACCTAATGTCTGGTAGTTTATATGCATCGATTTTACCAAATTTTTATAAATTTTATTCATCATTTCCTTGATGGACCGCCGTTTTCAGCCGCTAAGAAATCAAACGAAAATAATCGTTTGCCACTTACCCTTGTGTATTGAAGATGAAAGTGTTACGATTAGGAAGAATTATTTTTGTTCGATTGTAACAGGTAATGATTATCTTGATATTTTTGAGCAAGGATAGTATTATTGTGCGGATTGGCACGACAGGAGGCAACAAACATGGAACAAGGTAAAGTTAAATGGTTTAACGCAGAAAAAGGTTTCGGATTCATCGAGCGCGAAGGTGGAGACGACGTATTCGTACATTTCTCAGCTATCCAATCAGAAGGATTCAAGTCATTAGATGAAGGTCAAGACGTAACTTTTGAAGTTGAACAAGGTCAACGCGGACCTCAAGCTACTAACGTACGTAAGGCGTAATAGCCTAAATAGATAAACAGGACTCTTTCGTAGAGGCCTGTTTTTTTTGCCTCTTACTCTATATATCGACATCTTTTTTAATTATTTCATACTTTTAAAAATTTTTCAGTAATTTCAAACATATATGAATTGTTTTTGCTACAATAAAATTAATGTCTGAAATTATTAGGAGTTGTAAATGGATCTTCAAATGAAGCAAAAGTCAGATCAGATTGAAATCGGAAACAAGATTAACGAAAATGCAGAACAAATCGCACTGAAGATCATCAAAAACATTACAGATAATGAAACATATGTGTCGCTTCAGCAAAGAGACCAAAAGCAGGAAGGACTAGAGGCGTCCATCACTTTTATTCGATTAGTGGGAGACGGGATTTCCGGTAAAATCGATGATCCAAAAAAGACGATCTCTGAGTGGGGCGAAAAGGTCGGAATGCTTGCGGTTCATTCCGGACAGCCGTTAAATGAATCATTGGAAAGCACTTCTTACTATCGAAATGCCATTTGGGATTTTATTAAAGAAGAAGGCTCATTGCAATCCATGTCAGCAGAATCTGTTTTACACATCTCAACTACGATTAATCCGATGATTGATTATGCCGTACAAGCGTTTAGTAAGTCCTATGTAAACAACTATAGAGATATGGCAGAAAAGTTTCACTTATCCCTTCAAGAGCTTTCCGTTCCAGTCGTTCCACTTTTTCCTGGTGTAGCTGTTCTTCCTGTCGTGGGAGAAATTGATACAAATCGAGCGAAAATATTATTAGACTCCACTTTACAACAATGTGTGGATAGCGAGATCACATCACTTGTCATTGACTTATCAGGAGTAAGCTATATTGATACAATGGTAGCCCACCGTATCTTCCAGCTTGTTTCAACGCTAAAACTTATTGGAGTGAAAACGACACTTACCGGTTTAAGTCCTGAAATTGCACAAACTTCAGTGAGTCTAAACTTGGATTTTGACGAAATCACTTTAAAAGGTAATCTCCTTCAAGCATTAGCTGATTTTGGATATGGCAAACTCAATAAATAAAAAAAGAACAGATCGTTAAACGGTCTGTTCTTTTGAGTTTTAAGGTTGTTTGCGTTTAAGATCTTCTAACTCCTTTAAGAGACTGATAACCATTTCATCACTTTTTTTCAACTCATAATTAAGCATGGTAATGGTCTCTTCCTCCCAAGCAAATGGATCTCCTTGTTCAGGTGTAGTTGGGATATTTTCATAGATATCCCCCTCTTCTCTATCATCGCGGTCAAAATATACAGCTACTTCACAAATAGGATCATTTAGAGCAATTCGTTGACGCAACGTGACTTTTCCATAACCGAATTTCCGTGCTGCAATGCCACCTAGCACACTGGATGTCATTTTGCATAGGTGTGGGGCATCCTTAACAAACTCTCCGAAAGGACACTCTTTTGCACGAATTACTACATGGTCAGGATCCACACTGACAATTTCAAAATGCCCGCCGATTGCATTTTTCAAATCCACTATTACATGAACATATTGGTCAACAGTCCAGTGCAGTGGATCATCATAAAAACTTTCGATCCATTCACCTGTTCTCAGTCCAAGCTGTTCAATATATTTATCAGCAGCAGGACCGATTGTTTTTCTATGAATTAAGGCATATTGAGTAATAAGTTTTGCTAAAAAAGTGTGTCCATTTAATTCACCTTTTGAAAGGCGCATAACACATCTACCCTTTCTTTTATGAATTACATGCTGTTCTTAAATTGTTTGGTAAGATATGGACAACACTCTTTGAATACCCGTTATAAAGAATTTGAAACCTTAAAATACATAACAATGAAATTAAATTACTTATTTTTCCCAAAAGCACATGCCATCTTTATGATCGGTTAACTGAAATCCTGATTTTTCTAATACTCTGGCCGAAGGGATGTTTGTATCTAAACACTCAGCTGTTACCTTATTTACGTCTGACCGTTCAAGAAGCCATTCTGTTAATTTTGAAACCATTTCAGTAGCATATCCTTTATTTCTTGCTTGTCTCACTAATCCATAGCCGATCTCCACGACTCCCTTGTCGTTAGGACCGCCTTTACAGCCAATCTCTCCGATTAATGTGTTGCTCTCTTTTTCAATTACAATCCGGCTCCAAATTGAGTTTTCAGGGTGTTGTTTCAGCTTTTCTTTTTTTTGCGGAATTCGTTTTGCATAAGTCGGGCTCGGCCATTCGTCAGAAACTTTGCAGCCTAAAGCCCTCTCTAACTCTCTTTTACCCTTTAATGTAGCTTCTACCAACTCATATGTATATGGAATAATAAGAAGACGACATGTTTCAATCATACTGATTTCCCCATTTCATAATTATGTTCTGCATGTTTACGAACCACCTTTTATTTTAACTGATTTTTCCACAAAAAAAGAGACTTCCAAGAAAGTCTCTTTTTCATTGCTTTATTATTCAATTTCTTTTTCGAGTTTGGAATGTCTCTTTGAATATAAGAAGTATACAGCAGCACCAATTCCAAGCCAGATGATAAACCGGACCCATGTGTCTCCATCCAGCTGTGCCATTAAGAAACCGCAGAATATAATTGCAAGTAATGGTATCCATGGTACACCTGGACATCTGAAAGCACGAGGCAGATCTGGCTGGGTTCTTCGCAGCACAAGTACTGCAATGGAAACGAGCACAAAGGCAGACAACGTCCCGATATTAACGAGTTTTGCAAGCTCGTCAAGCGGGATCAGTGCTCCCATAAGTGCAGCGACTATTCCAAAGAACCACGTAGAACCATATGGCGTACGGTATTTTTTATGAACTGTTCTGAAAAACTTCGGCAACAGTCCGTCACGTGACATCGCATAGGATACACGTGTTTGTCCATATAGCATAACAAGCATTACGGTTGTCATCCCCAGGATCGCACCTACATCGACAATACCCGCTACCCAATTCTGACCTGCCACTTGAAGAACAAGTGAAATTGGATGATCTTCGTTTCCTTTAAAGTCAGGGTACGGAACCACTCCAGTCATGATACCGGTAACAATCACATAGAGGAACGTACAGATAAGTAATGAATAGATGATTCCTCTCGGAAGATCTTTATTTGGATTCTTTGTCTCCTCAGCCGCCGACGCGATCGCATCAAACCCGATGAACGCAAAGAACACTAAGGCTGCAGCCGCAAAGATTCCTTCCATACCGAACGGCGTAAACGGTGTCCAGTTCGCCGGCTTCACATATCCGAAAGCCACAACGATAAACAGAATAACAACAGCCACTTTAATGACAACCATGATGTTGTTGACGCGTTTCGACTGCTTTACACCTACGGACAGCAAGAATGTAATCAGCATTACGATCAAAAACGCTGGAAGATTAAAATACGATGTAAGACCTGGAACCGCTCCTGGTGCTGCACTAAGTGAAGCTGGAATATAGATGCCAAACCCTTTTAATAGAGATTGGAAGTAACCAGACCAACCCACTGAAACGGCACTAACCGCCAAGAGGTATTCCAAGATCAAGTCCCACCCGATAATCCATGCTAAAAATTCCCCAAGCGTTGCGTACGTGTACGTATAAACCGATCCTGAAACTGGCACAGTTGAAGCGAATTCTGCATAGGAGAGTGCCGCAAATAAACATGCCAGCCCGGCAATCACAAATGATATGATAAGTGCCGGTCCAGCCGTTAGTGCCCCCGCACCAGTAAGGACGAAGATCCCCGTTCCGATGATCGCTCCAATACCGAGCATCGTCAAATCCCAAGTGCCTAGTTCTTTATTAAGTGTCGTACCTGTTTTAGAAGCAGCAACAAGGTCAGAAATACTCTTCTTTCTGAAAATACCCATAGAGATCCTCCATTAAGTAAACTGTTTATGTTTTTTAAACTTCTCTCTTTTCTATAATTCGTAATTTTTCGAAATTTTGTGGTGCAGTAAAAAAATGGCTGGTGAGCAAGTATGTAATTATTCTTATTCATAACGAAAAAAGAGCAACTCTGCGTATAAATCAGAGTCACCCTTACTATTCCCATAATTATCTAATTCAATGTGCCTCATTCATCTGATTCTTTTCTTTTACAAACCTGCCATCTTCCATATAAAGAATTCTATCGCATAAGTCCAACATCCGTTGATCATGCGTGACCATTACAGCTGCTTTTCCTCTTAATTTCACTTCATCTGCTAGCATCTGTACAACTTCTTTTCCTCTTTCGGAATCAAGACTAGCAGTCGGCTCATCTGCTAAAATGAGTTCGGGATCATTCATCCACGCCCTTGCAATAGCCACCCGCTGACGTTCACCTCCTGATAATTGTTCAGGATAATGATTTATTCTGTGAGACAGTCCAAGGCGTTTAATCATTTTTTTGGCTTTACTTTTTGCATCCTCTCTTTCCTTGCCTGACAACTCTGAAACTAGGATTAGCTGGTCAATAACTGTCAAATACGGAATGAGATTTGAAGACTGAAACACAAATCCTAATTTTTCTAAGCGAATACGATTTAATCCGCTTTCTGATAGTTGACTTAGTTCATGGCCACCTACAAAAGTCCTGCCACTTGTTGGAGCAAGCAATGCACCAGCAAGCGATAGAAATGTACTCTTGCCCGATCCTGAAGGTCCCACAACAGCTACAAACTCGCCTTCATTTACTTTTAGCGTCATATCTTCAATTACACTGACCCTTTTTTCACCATCCACAAAGGTTTTACTTACTTTATCTAAAATTAACTTATGCTCCATCATACAGCCCTCCCTATCGCATCAATAGCATCAACTTTTGCCACTTTGAATAAAGAAAGGAATGATCCTAATAGTGCTACCGTTAAAAAAAGTAAGGAGCAGATTACAATAAGGAATGGACTAAGATCAAAAGGGAAATGATCAGGCAGCACAAAAGAAGCTGTGAATGTTAGTGCAATGCTAATTAAGAGACTTACAGAAGACAAAAACATCACTTGAAAAATAATGTTTTTAGCAAGGTAGCCTGTTTTGGCACCTATTGCCTTTAATACCCCAAATTGATTTATTTTTTGAATGGTGATCACATAGAAAAATACGGCTAATACAAAAGCTGCAATGACAAAGAGAAACACGATCATCATCAATAGTGACCCTTGTTCTTCCTGATAACCCGGAATTCCTTTTAAAGCCTGACTCTTTGATACTGTTTCTATTCCTGAAAAATTCTTTTCAACTTGTTTGGCCGTATTCTTATCACCCTTCAATGCTATAGCATGAATCGTATTTTCATTTTTGACGGACAGCAAGGTTTTCATATTCATATGAATAACTGGCGAGTGACTAAATGATTGATTCTTCGTAAATCCAATAATTTTGAGCTTTTTTCCTGAAGTTTCATCTATGATCCTGTCTCCAAGTGAAAAACCTTCATTTTTTATGGATTGGTCAACAACAATTTCATCAACTGATTCATTGGTAAACATTTTTCCTTCTGTGATCTCTGGCTGCAGCAAACCAGGTACTTCAATTCCAAAATACGCTGCATCTAATTTTTTTGAAGTCCCTGGCTTCGTTAAAGTTGCCATGTAGATACTTAATAGAGCAGATTCCGTATCATGACGTTGTGTAAATTCTCGGATATCCGCTGCTAAGTCGTCATCTAAAGCGGAGCGGTTAATTCTCTGATCTGCTTCTTTTTGAAGAACTAAATATTCGGGCTTCATGGTTTTTATAGACGAAGCATTATCTGAAGAAAGACCATTAGCGAGTCCTGACACAAAGAGAACCAGCCAGGCGATTAAGATCATAATTAAAGAAATCAACAAATAGCGTACTTTCGCATGCTTAAACTCACGCAATGCAAGAAACATGGTTCATTCATCTCCCTCATTTGATTAACTTACAATTAAAGTATAGGAAACGAATATGAACAGAAGATGAACAGCTAATTACAATCTCGGAAATTCAACATAAAAAGTGGTGCCTTTGTTCAACTCGCTTTTCGCGTAAATATCACCTTCATGAAGCTCAATAATCTTTTTTGTTATTGCTAGCCCTAAACCGCTGTTGCCTTCTTTTCGATTTCTTACTTTATCTGCTTTATAAAAGCGGTTAAAGATATGCGGCAAGTCATTCTTAGAGATGCCGATGCCCGTATCTTGCACTTTGATATAACAACGGTCATTCTCACTCGTTAGATGAAGTGACAGCGTCCCTCCTGCCGGAGTGTACTTGACCGCATTTGTAATCAAGTTCGACCAAACTTGGTGAAGCAATTTTTGATCAGCATGAATATATACAGATGGGAGGTCCATCTCTACGGCTATATCTTTTTCACGCCAGCTATATTCCGTCATAAACAGAACTTGTTTGATTTGTTCTCCTAAATCATATGTACTTTTTTCTAAGATACCTTCTTCTTTATCCAAGGATGCTAGCGTAAGCAGCTGTTTGCTTAACGCTGATATTCTTTTGCTCTCACTTTCTATAATAGAAAGATACTGATTCCTCTGTTGCTCCGTTATATGATCGGATTGCAGCGTTTTAGAAAACCCTTGGATAGAGGCTAGTGGTGATTGGATCTCGTGTGAAACATTCGAAACAAATTCCTGCCTCATCTCTTCAAGCTGCTCTAAATTTTTTGCCATATAGGCGAAATGACCCGCCAGTTCGCCAATTTCGTCTTGACGATTAACATTCAGATCTATTTTATAGTTACCTTTTGATATCGTTTTAGTTGCCTCCGTCAAAGTAACGATAGGTTTGACTATATAGCGGGTGCTGATAAAAACAAATAAAATACTTAAGATCAATGTGAACGCTAACAGCAAAGCAAAAAAGATCCGCATCTCTCCAAATTGAACTTCAAGGTTTGGTCGTATGAATAGAGCTTGTGTCTCACCTTGATATTTTACTGGAACACCGATCGTGTTTCGAATGTCATTATCGAAAAAGCCTGTAATAAAAAGCTTTGCAGGAAAATCTTTAATTCCATGATAATTATTACCTGCAACAACACCGTGAACGACTGAAGTCTCCAGCTTTTTTTCACGGAATTCCTCACCGTAAAACGTGCCGTTTTTATTTTCACTTGCTAGAAAGAGCTGATAACCCAAATTTCCTAAACTGTTTAAATAACGATTAAATTCAACATCATTGGTTCGTTTATTAAACATTTGAATTTGATTGGCCATGGCGGTTATCTTCTCATCATTGGCTGGCTTTAGATAGAATTGATAATAAGCATTAGCAAGAATGAAGGCGATAACACTGCTTATTAACATCACTAGGATGGTCGTTAATACAATACGCAAATATAGTGTTTTCACCTTTTACACTCCAATTTATACCCGACCCCTCGGACCGTTTGAATGCTGAAGTCATCCGTAACATCTTTAAACCGTTCACGAAGTCTTTTAATGTGGACATCTACTGTCCGATCATCCCCTGCAAAATCAGCACCCCAAATGAGATGGATTAATTCCTCACGATTGAATACACGTCCTGGATAGCTTGCCAATTGAGCCAATAGGTCAAATTCTTTCATAGGAAGCATAAATATTTTCCCTTTACTATGGACCTCGTAACTTTTTCTATCAATCAACGTTTTATGAAGAAATATTTTTTCAGCGTTAACAACACGATACCGTCTTAACAAAGCTTTAATCCTAAACAATAATTCCTTCGGTTCAAATGGTTTTGTTAAATAATCATCCGTTCCAACCAAGTACCCTTTTTCTTTATCAACAAGCTGATTTTTAGCCGTTAATAAAATGACAGGAAAGTCGTAATTCTTTCTGATTTCTTCACATAGCTGATAACCATCTTTATTCGGCATCATGATATCGATCACAGCAATATGAATCTGACTGTTTAATAGAATTTGTGAAGCTTCTTCACCATCTCTCGCTTCATAAATAACATACCCTTCCGATTGAAGATGGTATCGTAAAAGCTCACGGATATGATCATCATCATCGGCAATCAAAACATGGATCATGTAACGAACTCCTTATCTATCACGTAATGTTCTCAGAAATCAAAGACGTTTCTTTTTCAGGAACTGCCAGGAATATCACTGCAATCACTATGAACGCCCCGCCTAATAGCTGATAGCTCCCAAAGGAATCATTCAGCCATGTAATGGATAAAATCCCAGCCACTAATGGTTCGATACTTGATAGCAGGCTTGTCTCCACTGCAGATAAGTATTTTAAACTGCCGATATAAAGAACAAAAGAAACCGTTCCGCTTATTATGATCAAGATAAGCATGGAGAATGTGCTTACCGTTAATGAACCGGACATCTCTGAAAAACTAAATCCCGGATTCACCAAATATAGGACGATTCCACCAATCAGCATCCCCCAACCTACAATGACAGACGTCCCCCATCGCTTAATGAGTGAAGATGGATGCAGCGTGTAAAACGTAAATCCAAGCGCTGTTAATCCCCCAAAGATGATGGCATTCTTTGATAGTACAATGTCCTGCACAGATCCGTTTGTGATCAAATAGAAAACACCTGCCAATGCAGCAATTAATGCGATGAACTGCATGGAAGAAGGAAGCTTTTTATTAAGAAATGCAACCCATACCATAATAAGAACAGGACCAAGAAACTGAAACAAAGTAGCCGTTACAGCATTACTTATGTACACCGTTTCAATAAAGGCATATTGCGCTCCTAGCATGCCAAGGACCGAAAAGATGATGAGCTGGATCCATTGACCAGGATGTTTCCAAATCACAAAGATATCTTGCTTCGTAAAAAATAAAAAACTTAATAGAATGATACCCGCTGCTATTAAACGGACAACTAAATAGTCAGCTGATGTTAGTTCAGTTTTTTGAAAAAGCCACTGAATCATGGGACCAGAAATTCCCCATAGCGTGGCACCACTTATAATCATCATTAAACCGATTTGACGAGAACGTTTCATGAAGCATACCTCCTAAGCTGCAACTTGCTTTTACCTTTATAAAATGATAAGCATAGAGGTATTATAATGAAGTTCTGACTCTATAAAAAGTGTCAGATTTTTAAAATACAAGGGGGTCAGTTTATGGTTGAAATCACACCAAGCCTCGATACACACAGCAACAAGCCTCTTTATATTCAACTCTATCATTTTATCAAACAAGAAGTGCAAAATGGCAACCTGGCTCAGAAAACGAAACTTCCTTCTAAACGAAAGCTAGCTAAGCATCTGAACCTCAGTCAGAACACCATCGAATCTGCCTACAGCCAGCTTGTCGCCGAAGGCTATATCGAATCCATTCCGCGTAAAGGCTATTTTGTCTGTGAAGTCGATCAAAACCATGTAGATGTAAATCGGAACATCTCCATTGTCAAAGAGAAAACATACAGAGATAGAACATATACTTTTGACTTCACGAATACAGGCATTGAAGGAAATGCTTTTCCCTTTTCGGTCTATCGGAAAATAGTAGGTGAAGTGATCCGGACTGAGAATAAAGAGCTTTTATTGTTAGGCCACCCGCAAGGAGAATACGGTCTTCGGGAAGAAATCTCGAAATACGTATATGAATCACGAGGTGTTCGCTGTTCACCAAGCCAGATCATTATCGGAGGAGGAACACCTTATCTAATAAAAGTCCTCTTTCAGCTGTTGAATGGCAGTACGTTTGCTGTTGAAGATCCTGGCTATCACCGAAAGTTAGTCTTATTCGAAAATCCGGCTGATAAAGTAAAGATGATTCCGCTGGATGAAGGTGGATTGGTTGTTTCTGAACTTGAAAAAAGCGGAGCGAATGCCGTTTTTGTCACACCTTCTCATCAATTTCCGTGCGGGATGGTCATGCCTATAGCCAGGCGGCTGCAGTTGTTAAAATGGGCGGAAGAGAAGACGGATCGCTTTATCATCGAGGATGATTATGACAGTGAGTTTCGGTACGAAGGAAAGCCAATCCCTGGCCTTCAAGGACTTGATACTTCCGAAAACGTCATTTATATGAGTACTTTTTCAAAAGCTCTAATTCCTTCATTACGGATAAGTTATATGATTCTTCCAAAGCCGCTTTTAACAATCTATCAAAATGATTATTTCTTTTACACACAAACTGTTTCCCGCATCGATCAGGAGATTTTAAAGCGTTTCATAAAAGAAAGACAGTGGGAAAAGCATATAAATCGGATGAGGGTCGTTTATCAGAAGAAAAGAGATGCGCTGGTTGCTGAAATTTCGAGGTGTTTTCGTGAATCGGTTGAAATAATCGGACAGGATGCAGGACTCCATATCTTAGTTCGGCCAAACAATGGGATGACAGAAAAAGAGTTGGTAGAGAGTGCCGCTGCCTGCAGCATTAGGGTATATCCCGTTTCAGCATATGGCAGATGTGATCATCAAACGGTGTTGATGGGTTTCGCTGTGCTTTCTGTAGAAGAAATTAAGAAAGCTGTTGAGCTGCTGGCAGGAGCTTGGTTTAAATAAATGGCTGTTTTAGCATACATTGTTGCTCTTAATGTGATTGATTTCCGCTCCAGGTTGCTCGCTTTCCACGGGGCGAACGGTGAGCCTCCTGCCGCTTTGCGCCATTAGGAGTCTCCACCTGACCGCTCGTCCCGTAGGACAAGGAAGGCTTCGGCAGCGTTACATCGCACGAAGAAAATGTGATTTTCATTTTCGAGGAGTCGGCAACCTTGCGCTTCAATCAATTTGCAGATGAAGAAGAGAGCCAAAAGCAACAATCCTTCGCCGAAGATTGAAATTAATAAACTCGCGGGAAGTGGTCCCGCGAGAAGCTTTATTCCTTATTTATTATATCTTCTGGTTTCAATCGGATTAAAAAGTATTCAGTGGCATCTCTTTGTTTTGAACAACCGTTTAAGATAAAAGCAGGCTCAGCTGGTTCTTCCATTAGGATTTCAGAACAGATATCTTTATAAATCCCTTTGTCTTGCCCAGCATAACCATCATGGGAATTATCATAAGTGTAATGATATTTTTCTCCGTCAAAAACAAGATCCTTAAAGATTGGGTCCCCTTCCATTGTATAGCTCGTGATTCGAATTTCATCTTTCTTTTTTGCATTCGTATTTGTTAAAAACTCTTGAAACCGCTCAATATTGTAATCTTCATATCCCCATATAATATCGCCTCTCTTTTTTGCCTCATTCATGTTGTAAGCTTCTGAAGGGGGTTCCTGAATTGGGAGAAGAGCTGTTTCCTTTCCATCTCCATGTTCATATAATCCGTTTAACCATATACCTGCCGTAATCGTAGCGACTAAACTCAAAATCTTCATTGTGCCTCCTCAAATTTCGTTCGTTTATAAGATTAGACGATATACAAAAGGATTTGGTCGCAATTTCCATTTCCACTTAAAACGAGATTTAAGTTAAAATGAAAATAAAACCGCTTTCATTAAAGTCTGCTTAACTAAAAGGAGAATTTCTATGAATTTAGAACAGATTAAATACATTGTAGAAGTTGCTAAAGAAAGTTCGATCACAAAAGCTGCAGACAAGCTTCACCTCTCCCCTTCTGCGATCAGTCAATCGATCACTCAGCTAGAAAGAGAGTTTGGCATCTCCATATTTACACGTTCTAGGCATGGTACACTCCCGACTGCTGAAGGAAAATTCATTGTATCTAAAGCGTATGAAATTCTACATAAGATGGATGAACTACAGAAAGAGCTTTCTATTAATCAAAAAGCAAAAAGACTATCATTAAAAGTAGGCTGTGCACCAGCACTCACATATATGGTCTACGATGCGTTTATCCTGTTTCATGAGAAATTTCCTGAGGTTAACGTCATGATCAAGGAAATCGACCAGGAACATATTTTAGAAGAAATTAAGAATGGTAGTATCGATATCGGATTAAGTTCCTTTACAGAGTATGATCTCTCTTCTATGAAGCATGAGAAAGGAATTGGCTATGAACCGCTTTATACGGGGCATGTATGTGTTTGTGCAGGAAAGAAATCGCCTCTATACTATAAGGAATTTATAACCCCTGATGAACTGACGGATCAAAAGATCGTCATTTACAATTCTAAAGGCGGAACAACGTTTAATGATACGTATTTTAATAGTAATCAGATCCTGTTCTCATCAAATAATGTTGAAGTGCTGCGATCAGCTATTCTAGACGGACATGCGTTTTCTTTTGTTTTGAACTTTACTTTTAAAAAGAACGCAGATGTCCTAAATGGAAATCTAGCCCTCATTCCATTTAAGAATCCAGATCTGATTTCCCAAGATTTTTGGACGCTTTATCCTCTTACTAAAGGTTTCACGGCAGAAGCAAAAGAATTCGATAGAATCGTAAGGTATTTACTAAATCAATAACAAACCGTTAATTAGCATTTCGTTCTTTCTCTAGGATGCTCTTTTGATAATAAAAGATTAACTTATCTAGCATCTGGCTTTGTTTGACCAGTTCATGGTTCGAAAAATCATTTGAGCCCGGTCTAAGGTCATACATTTTTTGACGGCATCTTTTGATTTCTTGCAATAGTAATTGCATCTCGTAATCCATTAAAGCAATCCCTTTCTAGCACACTAGTTTATTCCATTTTCTGTTTATAAGATAAGGATAGAGCGAACCCCATTTTATGTAAATTTAATGTTTTTTAATAGTCTTTCAATATGGCTGAAGTTAATGGTAGAAAGAGGTCACTTGGATTTCTTGTACATATTGCACCCTTCATTGAGTGCAACGGGTCCAACAAGATTTGAGCTTTTCGGAATCAGCACGCTTGTTTTGACGAAAATCTACATGTGTCGAAAGTACCTATTTTAAGGAAATTTATGTTAAAATCAAATGTGGTTATTAATGTTAATTGGGGTTAATGGAGGGGGAAAACTTTTGCCAAAATTTCTTCTGCATTTGGAAGGATTGTTCGTATTCATAATAAGTGTATATTTTTACTTTCAGAATGAATTTAGCTGGTTGTTGTTTATTTTGTTACTCTTTAGTCCTGATTTATCCATGTTAGGCTACCTTATTAATAATAAAATAGGTTCAATATGTTATAACTTGTTTCACACTTACATTTTAGCAATCATCTTATTGATGTCAGGTTTTATTTGGTCAATCGACCTGCTCCTTGCATTAGGACTGATCCTCTCTGCCCATATCGCCATGGATCGATCAATTGGATATGGACTCAAGTACCCTAGTCACTTTAAAGATACTCATTTACATAAAGTGGCGTCTTAAAAAATTCCACTTTTCTATCATTTATTCGTCCAATCACTTTAGACAAGCCTGCGTAAGATATAGAAGAAGGAGGATGTATTCGTATACTCTCTTTCCTAGTTTCAAAATAGGGGGGTGTCTATTTTGAGTCTAATCCGCGTTCTAGATAATTTCTTAAATAATAAGAAAAGAGCTAAGAGCAAGAAAAACAAGAAAAGAATTGGCTAACCCCAATAATAAAGAGCTGACCTGGTGGTTAGCTCTTTTCATGTGTCAATTTCTTTGTTGCTCTTGTAAGTGGTTGATTTCCACTCCAGGGTACTCGCTTTCCGCGGGGTGGGCAGACTCGACGCTTTGCATCCATAGGAGTCTCACCTGTTCCACTAATCCTGCTGGAATCTCGCACCTTTCGTCCAATCACAAAAGGATAGCAAGCAGAACAGGCAGTGTGATTAGAGAGAGTAGTGTGCTGACTAGTGTAGCGCTGGATACGAAGTCTGGCTCTGTCCCGAATTGAAGAGCGTACATGGTTGTGTTCGCCGCAGATGGCATGGCTGCCATTAAGATCATGATCGATTTAAGCATTGGGTCTATCGGTAAAAAGAGAGTGATACCATACGCGATCGCTGGTGAGACGAACAATTTTAGCAATAGCGAGTATGTCAGCTTTTCGACCTGAACATTTCGCAACGAAATTTTTGCTAGCTGCATACCTAAAATAATCATGATGGTCGGTATGGCAGAGTCTGCGACTAGATCGAGAGCTTCTGCAATGGAACCCCCAATTTTGATTTCCAGCTGTTGAAAGAGAACTCCCGCTATCGCACCATATAGGATCGGCATTCTTACTACGGCTCTTAATGCAGATGAGACACCATCGTTTTCAGGACTTCCCTTTGCGGCGTAATAAATCCCCACTGTACACATCACCAGCTGCTGAATAACCATTAGAACAACCGCATAATCAAGTCCTGCAGCTCCAAAGGCAAAAAGAGCGACAGGTGTTCCATAGTTTCCGTTGTTCATGAAGGCTGACGAGAGAATCATTCCACATGTTTCACGCATGTTGTATTTTTTTATAAAACTGACCGCGTACACAAACGTAATGAGTGTAAAACAGAGTACAAGCGTGTAAACGAGCATGTAACCATATGTCTTCGTCAATGTAGTTTCATAGAAAGTACGGAAAACAAGAAAGGGAGACATTAGATAGAGAGCCATTGTGGAAAGTGATTGTGTATCAAAGCCGATTACCTTTTGCCCGATAAATCCGATAGAAAAGATAGCAAAAACCGGCAAGACGATACTTAGCAGTTCTAACATGTATAAACCTTCTTCCTTTTTTCACTTCAATGTTCACTTCATTCATCGTAACATAACGTTAATGGAGACTTGTTATAAATAGCTCTGTTAGCTAGAAAACTAAGATCCCTCTGCCAGAACACTTTTTTCTCCTCCATTTCATTCATAAGAATTTGAACAGTTACCTCTGTTACACACCTGCATATCATGATTAGATAAATTTATCAGAGGTGGTTCTTATGAAACACAGTGATTCAGATGCATGTTTCCAGCCGTTTATCAGTCCTAACCCGATTACTTCATTTAACCCTATTCAAATTTGTCCAACCATTGATAAAAGTGCGTTTATTAGTCCTTTTACTAGTGTAATTGGTGATGTCACCATAAAGAAAAATGTATATGTAGCTCCTCTTGTTAGCATACGTGCAGATGAAGGTACTCCTTTTTATGTGGGATCTAACACCAATCTTCAGGATGGGGTAATTCTGCATGGCTTGAAAGATAAATTCATTAGTGTAGACGGGAAGGATTACTCCATTTTCATCAACAAGGAAGTCTCCATCGCTCATGGAGCGTTAGTGCATGGACCTTGTTATATAGGAAAGAAAGTATTTGTTGGCTTCAAAGCGATTGTTTATGACGCCATTATAGGAAGCGGATCATTTATTTCGTATAATGCCGTCGTCACCAATGGGGTTCATGTGGCTAAGAATCGATTCGTTCCCCCTGGAGCATACATCGATTCTCAAAAGAAAGCAGATGCTCTCTCAAAGGTACCTGCTGACAGCAAAGAATTTGCAAGAGAAGTACAGCGAGTCAATCAGGAGTTCCCAGCAGGTTATCATTTATTGTTTGGCGATTGCCGCTGTTCATGCGGGGTTGCTTATACGGATGATAGCAAAAAGAAAAAAGAGTAACCAAATTTTACAGTTAATAAATGTAAAAACACTGCAATCTGATCTGAACCCGAAAAGTTAGACACGAATGATCAGGCGGCTTCTTGGGCTTGAATCCGGTATTGAACTGGACTCAAGCCTTTTAATTTTGCCTTAATTCGTCTGTGGTTATAGTAATAAATATATTCCTCTAGCTCCAGTATAAAATGCTCCATGCTTTCAAACTTTTTAATGTAGAATAATTCACTCTTCAATACGCCAAAGAAGCTCTCCATAGCGGCGTTATCAAGACAGTTTCCCTTACGGGACATGCTTTGGATAATTCCATGTTCTTTCAGGGAATGTTGATATCGCGTCATCTGATAATGCCAGCCCTGGTCGGAATGAAGCAGAGGGGAATCATCCTTCTTTATTTTTTTAAATGCTTTATCTAACATTCTCGATACGAGTGGATAAATTGGGCGTTTCTCAAGTTGATATGCAATGATCTCACCATTATATAGATCAAGAATAGGAGACATATAGAGCTTTTCTCCATGGACATGGAACTCCGTCACATCTGTTACCCATTTTTCATTAGGTTTTTTTGCCTGAAAGTTACGTTCTAAAAGATTAGGTGCAGTTTTACCTACACTCCCTCGGTAGGAGCGATATTTTTTCATACGTACCAGACATTTTAATCCTAATTTATTCATCAGACGCAGGACTGTCTTGTGATTTAGTAAATACCCTAATCCTCGTAAAACTAAAGTAATTCGACGGTAGCCATAGCGACCCTTATTCTCATCAAAGATTTGTTTGATGGTTTCTTTCACCTCGTGATATTTGTCTGGTTGATTCATTCTCTTTGACCAGTAATAATACGTGCTTCGTGGAATATCTGCTATCTGTATGAGATCGATTATTTTGAACTGATGCCTTAACTCACGGATTACTTGCGCTTTAATTTGTTCTGTTGGCTTTCCTTTTCCTGAATTAAGGCGTGTAACTTTTTTAAATAAGCATTCTCCATGCGTAAACGTTCGTTCTCTTTACGTAGTGTTTCCTCAGATCCTTCTATTGGCTGGTTTTGGCTGGATTTTTTCTTCATGGATGTACGCCCCCTTTTTTTAGCTCGGAGAGCGTCAATACCACCCGTTTCAAATAACTGTTTCCACTTCCAAACAGTACTAGACGTGGGAATATTGAATACGGACGATGCATCTCTAGTGGACGCTCCTGTTTCGTTCATATATTTAAGTACGTCCATTTTAAACTTCACCGTGTAGTTTGTATATGGTTTTTTAAGACCTTCCAATCCATGAAGGCGATAACGAGATACCCATTCTTTTAAAGTTGTTAAATCCACTTTATACGTTTGAGCTATGTCTCTAAAGGATTCGCTTCCCTCAAGATAAGCATGAGCAGCAGCCAGTTGAATATCCAAAGAATATTTGGTCATAAAAAACAGCACCTCCAATTGTTAGTTGTGTCTAACAATTGGGGTGCAAAAGTTTATGTTCCTCAAGCATATCAATATTTCTTTTGTTCTTTGTGTAATCTTTAATATGCTTTCCTATCTTAGCGTATAATTCTACATTCTCTAAATCTGATAAAGATACCCACTTCACATTTGTTTGATTAGGGTCAGGTTTGTCAGGCAGTCTTGGTATAGAGCCCTTTTTTAACGTACATTCAAACATCATAACTAAAGTGTGTGTCTTTCCATACTTTTCGCCGTTAAGATGCGGTGCATACTCATAAACAAAGGCTAATGGCCCAACTTCAACATCTACACTGGCTTCTTCTTTTGCTTCTCTCTTTACAGCCTCAATAATTGATTCATTTGGTTCAGTTCCTCCAGCAGGCAAATCATAAAAAATTCCCCTATAAGGGTCATTAAATTCAGTTAATAAAATCTTATGATCTTCAATAATTATTGCACCAGCTCTTACTCGGATATGACCAGACATATTTATATCTTCTCCCCAATCGATCTCGGCACTAAACTAAGTTTCAGGACGAGTCTCCATTGTTTTGCATTACTTTTTAGACGGCAGATTAATCGTAAAGCATGTTCCCTTTTTCAACTCGCTCTTAATTGTAATTTGTCCACCCATTTGCTTCACGATTTGATGGCATACGGTTAACCCAAGGCCAGTCCCTTTTTCCTTTGTTGAATAATACGGGCTGCCTAGTTTTTTGATTTGGACCTCGGACAATCCTACACCGTTATCTTTAATTTGAATGGATATGAAACCATTGGAATTCTTTGCAGCAGATATCCAGATCTCCCCTTCGCTCCTAATGGCTTCGATCGCATTTTTTATGATGTTGATCAATACCTGTTGAATTTCTAGTTTCAGCCCCTCTATTTTGAGGGATGGTTCTACTTCCTGCGTGATATGTATGCTGTTCAGAATAGCGTACGAATGCATGACGTCAATGGACTGTTGAATGAGCGAGGTTAGATCAATCGTTTCATATTGTTCGGTTTGTGGCTTCGCCAGTGCCAAATATTGATTGATGATTTCCTGCGCACGGTCTAATTCCTCAATTGAGATGCTTATGTACAATTGCTGTTCCTTCGTTAGATCTTCTTTTTGCATCAACTGCATAAATCCTCGAACAGATGTCATCGGATTGCGGATTTCGTGTGCAACAGAAGCCGCCAGCTGGCTGACGACATTCATTTTTTCAGTTCGGATCAGCTCTTGTTTCATTTTAATCTGTTCATTCATGTTTTCAATTAAGTAGATGATAGCAATCAGAGTTGCCAAAATAATAAGGGAAGAGCTTAATTCGAAAAAGGTTTCTCGGGTGTCTCCTTTTAACTGAAGAAAAATCGCTCTTGTAATCGGGATTGTCATATAAAACAAACTGATTACGATAACTTTGCCTTTTATTCGATACTTATGAAACCAGTTGGATACAGGGAGTAACAATAAACTGAAGACTGTATAATTTCCTAATAGGATCAATAGTTTCTGGTCTGTAAAGTAACCGATTACGAGCAGAGCTAAAAAGGATGCAAACCCTGCCCTTTTGCCTCCGTATAAAAAAGATAAGATGATCACAATTGCTTTAAAATCATACTTATAGATTTCAAAATGATAGACAGGCTGGCTCATTGTAAAGATTAGTATAATCAGCATGAATAGAAAGAATTTGGAACGAATCTTTTTCCGCTTCTCTTCTCTTTCATTAAAGAAGACTTGATAGATAAGGATTGTAAAAAGAATGAAGACCACGTGCAAGCACATGCTTTGAATTGACTCCCACATACGGTTCCCTACTTCCTCGTTTTACCTGTCTTTTTGATTTTCGACAAAATCTAGGGATTTCCTTGTATATAAAAACTAAATTCTAGGTATTTATATCTAAGGGTTGTGGGAGTTTGTCAATCTATTCATAAAAAAATACAGGCACGTCTCGTTACGCACCTGTTAGTTAAAAAAAACAAACGATATATTCAATGATATAAGCTAATAGTGAAGTTAAGATGATATCAATAATTATCCAACTCTTTTTCCGTTTCCTATACTCCGGCTCCATGAAATATCGGATAGCATAAAAGATCATGAAGATGATGAGTATTTCTAACATCTTACATATTTACGTTTAAATCCAATTCTCCCTTTATCTACTTCCTTTTGAATATTTTTGGATGGAATCAGAAAACTGCTTTTTTTCTCATCTCGTTTGAGTTCTACTGTACCCACTGCCTTTGCATTCTCGACCGCTTTATCATGGAGCGGTAAGTATGAAACTCCTACTGTATAAAGAAAATTATTCATTGCCGATTTTGTGCGCTCAGGAGAATCGTGGATCGTATTTTTCACCTGATCCAGCATACTAGCGATCTTGTTCGTGTTAAATTCAGCATCCGGACGATTCCCCAAAAGCCAACAGTAGCAGCTCCAGCCCGCTGACATTCTCAACTCTTCGCCGCTTGCGATCCATTTATCAGCAACGGTCTGGGCGATGTCTGTTTCAGATAAAGTTACTGCAACCACATAATCGGACAACATATAAAAATACGCCGCATCCATCCAGCGATCAAAGTCTGCCTCAGTCATGACTAGCGGGTCCGCAATTACCCCTGCAAAGTACATTGCGTCGTAATTTCCGGTAGCATATAACTCCTCAGCCAAAGATTGATCTTTTTTGATTTTCTTGGAGATCGGCTTCATTTGCCCTGTAGCTACACCAAATAGCGGCTCATGTGCGCCATTTGATATGTACATCTTCTTCGTGCGTTCTTTGCCGAGAGCTTCAAGCTCTTGCATGACCATTTGTAAATCCACCTTGTTTCACTTCCTTCTTTCTTCCCTATTAGAATCATTTAAAAATGCATTTCTCCTTCTTGAAGAAATGCACACGATCGCACTAGATTGAATGTAATAGACTTATAGACTTTCACTGTATTTTTTAAAATTATCCAGAAACGCCTGCCAGCCTGCTTCTTGCATTTCAACAGGATTGGTAGCTTCCGCTTCAAACGTCTCGATTACTTTCGTTTCGTTATCTTGGCTGATAAAAGAAATCGTAACTTTTCTGCCATCATCAAGTGTGTAACCAATGAACTCGTTTGGTTTTACTTCATCATACGCGCCGCCAAAGTCAAATCCAAAGCTGCCATCCTTAGCTTCCATTCTCGTGAGAAATCTTCCGCCAGCCCTCAAATCATTTTCTGCATTAGGAGCATGCCAATCATCAGAAGCAAAACTCCACTTTGTGATATGTTGAGGCTCTGTCCAGTATTTCCAAACTTCTGCAACTGGTTTTTGAACTGTGATTTCTACCGTTATGGTTACTTTATTGCTTGTTTCCATGTGAATATCCACCTCTCATTAGTATATTTTACTAGACTTCTATAAAATTAATCCTCCTTTCTCGCTAACTAATCTATTGTTTAACTTCAAGAAAAAAGTGCACTTTTCCTCCTTGAAGAATTTCTATAAAACTACCTTATGAATCGATAAAGAAAATAGATATTGAGCAAGAAAATAGGTAGACATCACCAAATAGTTTCTATATTTTAAAGGTTTGATGAACCGATCCCAAGCAAGCGTGGCATCTGAAAAATAAAAAAGAAAAGCTGCCAAGATGATAAATAGATTTTCTGTCAAAATAGAAACCCATACCATACTCGTAATAAGTAATATGTAAGTAAACACTGCAAATTTTAATGGGGACCCACCTGTAAACCGTTTTCCTTTTACTAACCGAATAAAGTATATAAGCGCAATTGCAACTAAACTAACTGAAACTAAAACATTCAATTCTTTCTGAAGTTGTATTTGAAGGAAGGCAATAATGTAGCAAACATGAGCAGTAAGGAAAGAAGCAAGTCCTTGAAGAAATCGATCTTTAGGAACCATTAAAAATATGTCACCTAGTAACGAAAAAAGCAAACCGATGATGATCCACCAGGCATAAGTTGAAGGGGTACTCGTTAGTGCAAAAAGGATAATGATGAGCATGGTCGCTGGTTTGAGAATATAAATAAGCATTTGTTTTTTACGTTTAATTGCATAAAGGTAAGTTATAGATGAAATCAGAATAATAGAAGAAAAAAGGCTAATAGTCATTGCAATCCCCACTCCTTCATTAAACACATAACCTTTTATATCGTTCCATATCCAAGTGGACTTTTCCTTCTTGAAGAAACGCACGTAAATTACAAATAAAATGTACCTCCTCGTAAAAAAGGTACACTTTTGTTAGCAAGTTTTTTATGCACTAATCATTTAATCCTTTTCCATCGAGAATTTGCTGCATATATTTTTCAACCCTCGAAACTCGAGTCTTGGATTGTTTCGGTTTAGAAAAATAAAGAATGTATGCTCGCTGCCTTCCTGGTGTCAAAGCTTCAAAAGCAGGCTTCAAAGCAGGGGTATCGTCGAATTTACTTTGAAGTTCATCAGGAATTTGATATTCTTCATGCTTTTTTAATTCTACTTTCAAACCCGCTTTTTCAATTTCAATGGCTTCAAGAATATAGTCCTTTAAGATGGATTCCATTTCTACGATTTCTTTAACATTGGTGAATCGAATCTGCCTTGCCGCCTGCACGTTCTCCGTTTGCTGAATTAGAATACCTTGGGGGTCTTTCAACAAAGCTCCTTTATGAAAGAGAAGTGCGCAATATTCTTTGAACCCATGCATTAAAACAACATTTTTATCCTCAAACATATAACAAGGATGCATCCATTTAATATCTTCAGTCAATCCAGTTTCAAGAATGATCGTTCTTAGCTTCTCAAATTCTTCCTTCCACTGTTTTGCTTTTCGTAAAAATCCATCCACTTTACGATTCGTTCTATTATCTGTCATCAAGGAACACTCCTCTTAACTTTTCGATAGATACTCTCCCTGAGAAAAAGGTAGCACCCCCACCCATGTCTGCGATGCGATCAGGCGTAAGCGCGTTTACCAGATGTTTTGTTCCATCCACTGCACCCCAGAGGCCTTGAGTAACAGCCACACCGGGAAGAACATTGTCTCCAACACTCGCCTTTAAAATACATTCTCCTCGCTCGTTCCAAACTCGTACCTGCTCTCCATCATTTATGTTCAACTTTTCAGCATCTTCTCGATTCAAAACCACTACAGGTTCTTTTTCAAGTTCAACATGTTTTGTCTGGTTCGCAAACGTTGAATTCAAAAAATTATGGTTTGGCGCCGCAATAAATTGAAAGGGATGATCAGAATCCTTTATTATAGGTATATAGGTCGGTAATGGAGGATAACCGTCCTGTTTCATCCTTTCTGAATATAGTTCAATCTTTCCGCTCGGCGTGGGCAGTCTGTCAGGAAATTTTGCCTTTGCCTTCAGGTACTGATGTTTCGTTAAGGCTTCGTAATTTATCTCTTCCGTATAAGGATTCATAGGATTTTCTAGTGATTGCTCGATTAATTCTCCGTCCGTCTCACCAAATGCCGCTTCGGTAAAGCCCATCCCTTTAGCCAGAAGCCGGAACACGTCCGTGTTTGATTTTGATTCCTCGAATGGTTCGATTACAGGCTGCTGAAGCTGAATATAGTGATGCCAATACGATGTATAAAAATCCGTGTTTTCAAAGGATGATGTAGCCGGTAACACAATGTCTGCGTATCTTGCCGTCTCTGTTAAGAATAGATCATGAACGACAGTAAATAGGTCTTCCCGTTCCAATCCGCTCCGAATTTTATTGGCAGCTGGCGCAACAACAGCAGGATTAGTCCCATATACATAGAGCGATTTTACAGGGGGATCTAAAGTATGCAATGCTTCTCCTAACAAATTCATATTAATCACACGCGTCCTTTTCTTCTTTAACAAATCAGGCCGCTGCAATTTAGCTGTATTGTGGGAAAGATAAGCGGAATTTCCTTTTATCGCCCCTCCTCCTTTTACCAGCCACTGTCCGGTTAAAGCAGGAAGGCATGAGATCGTTCTCACAAACATACCGCCATTGTCGTGATGCTGCGGACCATTTCCAATCCGGATAAAAGCAGGCGAAGTTTCACCATACATTCTTGCAAGTTTTATAATATCCTCCACCGGAACACCGGTAATGTTCGATACAGTAACAGGATCATACTGTAAGACATGTTCACGCAACTCTTCATGACCGACTGTGAACTGTTCCAAAAATGAGGAATCCACCATATTTTCAGCGAACAAAATATGCATCAGTCCTAGAGCGAGAGCAGTATCCGTCCCGGGTAAAATGGGGATAAACCAGTCTGCTAGTCTAGCCGTTTTGTTTTTATGAACATCAATCACAACGATTTTAGCGCCATTTTGTTTCCGTGCTTGTTGAGCAAGGGTAGCTTGATGCATGTTCGTACTTACAGCATTAACACCCCAAAAAATAAACAGTTTAGTGTGGATGGTCTCCTCAGGATCGGTCCCATAACTGCCACCCATCGTATATTTGTAACCTTCTGCACCGGCAGAGTTACAGATACTCCTGTCGAGCTGTGAGGCTCCCAATCGATTGAAGAAACGGCGGTCCATCCCTTCAGCACTGAGGTTTCCCATATTCCCGTAAAAACTGTAGGGAAGAATACTTTCGGCACTGTCGTTTTGCAGCAGTTCCTTCCAGCGGGTGGTAATCGTATGGATAGCTTCCTCCCAGCTGATTCGCACAAATTCTCCTTCTCCTTTTGCACCAATTCGCTTCATAGGGTATTTGAGCCGTTTTTTATCATAGATTCGTTCTGTCATATTTCGTACTTTGTTGCAAATAAATCCCTTCGTAACGGGATGATCGGGGTCACCCTCGACTTTAATAATTTTTCCGTTCTTTTTATGAAGAAGCAGCCCGCATTGATCCGGGCAGTCCAGTGAACATACGGAAGGAAAAATCCCATCCGGTTTATCTAAAAAAGAGGACATAGTCAGTCTCCTTTCTATTGGTGTCACGCAAACATCAGTCGGGACTATTCATGCTAACCAATCTTCTACTAGTTGTTGTATGATTTTGCGTTTCTCAATTTGAAGCATGTGTCCTGTTTTATCTACTATAACAAAAGTTGAATGTGGAAATGTATTGAGGAGAAAATCATAATCTTTATATCCACAAATATGATCTTGTTTACCAAGGATAATAAGTGCTTGCTGCTGTAGCTCAGAAACATCATGAAAAGGTTCTTCTGAGAAAAAGTATCCCTCTTCTCTCCAATTTGATGTTAAAAAGTCTCTGTTGGCTAATAACCGCCCCGGTTGTATTTCTCTTAAAAAACAGTCCAAGCTCTCTTTATTTTGGTAGACAAACAGTGTTTCAAAAGCAGTTTTTTTATCAGAATCCAATCCACCGAGTATAGATTCATCTTTTTCTAGAACTACTTTTTCAGGCAATGTCCTCTCTTTTAGATGAAGAGCAGATGCAAGTAAACAAATACTTTTTATTTGGTTCCGTCTATAGTGCAAGATTCCTTGAGCTAAATACCCACCAAAAGAAAAGCCTATTAAAGAGAAGGTCTTATTAGGAATAATGGTATCTATAAAATCGAAAATATTTACAAGCATATCATCCGTTGATCTAACGTTTTCATCAATAGCACTTTTTCCGTGTGCGGGCAAGTCTATGTAAATTCTTTGGTACCCATTAATATGTTTAAAAATGGGTTCAATCCAAGCCTTCATAGAACGGTGATCTGTTCCCATAGAATGGAGGATCAATAAAGGTTTACCCTCTCCAACGACTTCATAAAAAATACTGCCCATCTTTACTTTACAATTCATCATAATGATCCCCGATCTATAACCCAATCAAAAAAATTCAACATTTCTGCTATTACATTCAATAAGAAAATGCACTTCTCCTTCATGAAGAAATGCACCTATTAAATAAAAACAAGCTCACCCAAAGATTAATTATCCTAATTCAATTTATTTGAAAAGGAGTTATCAAACATAGAAGTTCAGTGATTTTTTATTATACTTTGATTAGGTATCTTTAGCGGGAAAAATGAGAGTAAACTAAGCTAAACTAATAGTAAGTTTTTTATACATACAATGTTGTTAAGAAGGCACAATATAAAAAAGTTCAAAGTTATAGTCGTATCCCCCCTTAATACAAGTAGAAACTTAGTGGGGTTAAAATCTTTCATTTTATCGTTACTTTTCATAAGAAAATAGAGGCATAGAGAATAAATGAAAAATGGATGGTGAAAATAGTGGATTTCATATGGCAATCTTTTTTGTTAATCTTTGTTGGTATTTTGTTACTACGCCTCTCAGGCAGAAAATCTATCTCTCAAATGACACTAGCTACAACGGTTGTCATGATATCTATCGGAACGATCATCGTGCAGCCGATCATCGAAACGAGTGTAGTTCGTACAATTATTGCTGCTACCATTTTTGTAAGTGTTCTCATCATGCTTGAATTTCTTCAAGTGAAATTCAATCTTTTTGAGAATTTATTAACTGGAAAATCAATAGTCGTAATAGAAAACGGTCAACTAAATATCAAGAACCTAAAGCGCCTCAGATTAACCGTAGACCAGCTTGAGAAACGATTAAGACAAACAGGGATCTCAAATATTACAGACCTAAAAACAGGTACGATCGAAACAAACGGCCAGCTTGGCTACGAATTTACGGAAGATGCTAAACCTTTAACCGTCGGTGATTTCAAAAAAATGATGCAGGCTTACGGCTACACGTTTCCCGTACAAAAATCTGAAAAACCGAGTATTTTTAATGAAATTATCAATGGTCATACGAATTCAAATCCTGATCAACTTCAGTAGGGGATCTTTAGGAGAATAGCAGCCCTCATTTTTTATGAGGATAGATACAATATTCAACCTCACCTAGATATCTACTTTTCTGGCTTCTGCTAGCTATATTTGTCCACTTGCTAGTTTATCATCAATATTTCAATGACAGAATCATGAAAATGCCTATCGGAACCTTTCAAGCAATACTTTCATAATTTGATAAGGTAAAAAAGCATCATACTATTGGAGGAACGAGAATGAACCCTATGTATGCCTATCGCTTAAATCCGCAAGTACCACAAAACGGACCCATGCAAGTTATAGTCATAGAACCTTTCGTATATGAAGCGTTACGAGGTTTAATAGGAAAAAGAGCCGTCCTAGATACCACACGTGGTTCCGTTAGTGGAATGGTTGTCGATGCAAAGCCTGATCATGTTGTTATTCAAGAGCATGATTCTACATTCTATGTTCGCCTATGTGAAATCGTTTGGATCATGCCTGAATCTTAAACCCAGCCATGATCTATTTAGCTACTTCAGCAGGTAAGCTAACAAACCATCTGGTCTCTGTGCGCTAAAGATGTTCCTATAAACTCAAACAGATTAATCCATAAAAAAAGAATAAGTCTGTTTGAGTTATTATCATTTTTGAATCTTCTTTAATCTGGTCTGTTTCATAAAAAAGAGGCACATTTCTTATTACAGAAATGCACCCTCGCTATACTTTCCAATTCAAGGAATTTATTTTTAATTATATAAACGTTTGTACAGCCTTTTCCTTATCTTCTATAATCAGTTTCACATCTGCCAGATCAGTTATTGTATAATCGGCTGCTTCGGCTTCGTCCCAGTGAGGGCTTGTTTTCCAGACGGCTAACATTCCAGTGTTCTTCGCGGCTTCTACGTCATTTTTCGGGTGATCGCCAACGAACATGCATTCTGTCGTCTTAACATTTAATCTCTCTGCAGCTCTCTCGAACAATTGTGGATCGGGCTTCCTCAGCCCCTCCATCTCAGATATAAGGATCGCGTCGAAGTATTCCTTAATTTCAAGTGCTTTAATGGTGTCATTTTGAAACACACCGTATCCGTTCGTGACCAACCCTAGACGCAGGCCTTTTTTCTTCAGTTCATCCAGCATGCTCACAAGGTTTGGAAACGGCGTGCAATGGTGTTTGAACTGTGTTAAATAGTCATCGAGCAGTTCTCCTGGGGGCATTCTCTTGACAGCCAACTCCTCGGCTAGCTTCAGATATACTTTGTCTTTCCACACATATCCGTTCTGCTCAAGCTCAATAAATCTTTCTGCAAATTTTTTTTTAGGAATATGGGACAGCACGGATGACAGACGGGTATGCTGATCCTCTACAAATTTCTTAACCGATGTGTCGCGGTCCAAAAGCGTTCCGTCCAAATCAAACAATACAGCTTTTATCAAATTAACACTCTCCTATCCTTGCATTCACAAGATAAATACCCTTAATTATGACTTCGCACGCTTCATATTACTCACCCTATGTGGAAACATAACAAAATTGGGAAATACTTAATAACCCTTCTTCCAAAATTAAAAAAGATGCATTCCTTGTTCTAGAAATGCACCATTCGAAAATTACTCTCTCTCGTTTTCTCGATCTTGGTGTAACAATTGCAACCTTTGTCAAACAAATCCTTATAACGTTTTTATAAACCGGTCAATTCGACGCATTGCTTCTTCAAGCTTTTGAACGGAGGTTGCATAAGAACAGCGGACATGCCCCTCACCGCTTTCTCCAAAAACACTACCCGGTACAACTGCAACCTGCTCTTTCATCAGGAGCTGTTCTGCCAACTCTTCAGATGACAGTCCAGTCTTTTCAATAGAGGGAAATACATAAAAAGCACCACCTGGGACATGGCACGATAAACCCATTTCCTCTAAAGCATGAATGACCAAACTGCGGCGCTGCCGATAGCTTTCTTTCATTTTCACGACATCTTTCTGTCCATTAACGAGCGCTTCAAGAGCTGCATGCTGAGCCATGGTCGGAGCGCACATCATCGTGTACTGATGTATTTTCAGCATGGCTTGCAAAATAGCTTTAGGACCGCAGGCAAAGCCTAATCTCCAACCGGTCATAGCAAATGCTTTTGAAAATCCAGAAATTAAGATCGTTCGGTCCCGCATATTTCTCACAGCAGAAAAACTTGTATACGGTTCATCGTACGTTAGTTCCGCGTAAATTTCATCTGAAATAACGAGCAGGTCATGCTTCTCCACTACCTCCGCAATTCTTTCCAAATCTCCCTTTGACAACACAGTGCCTGTTGGATTATTCGGACTGCATAACATAATGACTTTCGTTTTTTCAGTTATAACAGCTTCAATTTGTTCAGGCTGAAGTTTGAAATCATCCTGGCTATACGTATTTACCGGAACAGGGACTCCGCCTGCCAATGTTACTGTTGGCGCATAGGAAACAAAGCTTGGCTCAACGACAATGACTTCTTCTCCGGGGTTAACGACCGCACGTAAAGCAAGATCAATTGCCTGTGAAGCACCGACTGTAACCACCATTTCTTCTTCCGCACTGTACGTAACTCCAAATCGCCTTTTCATATATCGAGAAATCTCTTTCCTCAACTCCAAAAGTCCGGCATTGGCTGTATAAGCCGTATAGCCCTGTTCCAACGAGTGATAACTTGCTTCTATCACGTTCCAAGGTGTAACGAAATCCGGCTCACCGACGCCTAGGGAAATGACGTTTTCCATAGAAGAAGCAAGATCAAAAAAACGACGGATACCAGATGGCTGAATGGATTGCACGGTATTTGCTAAATATTTTGAAGTGGGTTCTGTAATCACGGCGACACCACTATTCGTTTATCCTCATCATTATCACTAAAAACAAGGCCGTCATGCTTGTATTTTTTTAAAATGAAATGAGTAGTTGTCGATATGACCGAATCTATTGTCGAGAGTTTTTCAGATACAAAACGGCCAACTTCTGCCATCGTTTTACCTTCGATCGATACCGACAAATCGTAAACGCCTGACATGAGATAGACCGCTTTAACCTCAGGGAAACGGTAGATTCGCTCAGCAACTTTATCAAAGCCGACACCTCGCTTCGGTGTGACTTTTACATCAATCATGGCTGTTACAGCTCCTTCTTCGGTACCTTTCGTCCAGTCAATAATAGCAGAGTACCCTAGTATAACTTTTTCTTTTTCGAGCTTTTCTAGGATTTGCTTTGTTTCATCCACTGAAATACCCATTAACCTTGCGATCGTTGCTGTTTCAAGACGTCCGTTTTTTTCGATTAATTGCAATAGTTCGCGTTCTTTAGAATCCAAATCAATCACTCGCTTTTAGTAGAATATGCTGACCATTATAACAAACCCTCTAAGTTAAGCCACTCTGAAACTTTAGAATTAATTTGAAATATAAAAAACAGTGGAGCTCTTCTTCTCGAAGAAAGACACCCTTTTCTTGAAGACTTGCATTGAGATAATTTTTTTTGTTGCCTTTAATTTAAGGGATGTTAATTTATTTTAGAATAAATACAAGTGTCAATCAGCTGGCTGCCATCTGCGGATCGATCCTCATTCCTTAAAGTACCTTCGTATACAAAACCAAGTTTTTCCGGTATAAAGCGACTTTTAGAGTTTCTAGATTCACATCGTATTTCAATTCTCTTAAATCCGAGGTGATTCAATCCGAAATCAGCTAACTCCTTTACCGCTTCCGTCATATATCCATTACCGCTATATTTTGTATTAATCCAGTACCCCATTTCACATTTTGGAATGTCCCAGTCAATTCTATGAAGGCTCGCCGTTCCAATAAAGTCCTTGTCGCCGCCTTTATCAAAAATAAGAAAACGAAAACTTTCTCTTTTTAAAAAATCTATATGAGCATTCCTTAACAGGATCTCTGTTTCTTCAATAGTAGGAATTTCTTGAAAAAGTGACAACCACGCTTTTAATTCATAATAGGAATCTTTAATTGCTTGATACACAATTTCTCCCTCTCCCGAATGAAGTGGTGCTCGAAGAATTAGCCTATCGGTTTCTAATTGTAAAGGAATATCTAATAACAAAGGATTCATTTAATTTTCCCTCCCCTTGAGTATTTTAAATTAATAATGAAAAGCAGTAAGAACATTTCTCCTTCTTATAGAAATGTACCCGATGGTTTATGAGAAATCTTTAAAATTAAATCTTTTAAAGTTCTATTCAATATTTATCAGATTTTCTCCGCCAGTTCTAAAATAATTCCCTCTGGACCACGAACGTAGCATAGCTTATAACTTTCTTCATATTGCTGTATCTCACTAAAGATTTTCGTACCTTTCTTTTTCAACTTTGCAATAATAGCTTCAATATCTTCAACAGCAAAGCATATATGTCGGATACCCAGCGTATTTGCAAAAGGTTGCTGAATATCTATTTCATCTAACGGTGTATAATATTTGACTAGTTCTATCCATGCTAAACCTTCTGGCATTCCCAATCCTACACATGCCGTTTTAACATTTTGAAGCCCAACTATTCTGTCCAACTGACTTCCTTCCAATTCCCATTCGGCTTTCACTTCAAGTCCTAAATCAAGAAAAAACTCTTTAGCCTTTGCAAGATCGTTTACGTTAATACTCACATGATCTATTCTATTTATCTTCATATCTCATACTCCTATGTTTCTATTATTTTAAGGTTTGCTTGAAATTGAAATTTGCTTAAAACATAAAAATATACTTCAATTAATCTGCTAGTTTTTAAATAAGTTCCATAAAAAAAGCGTTAATCCTTTTGAGATCAACGCATCCTTGAATAACAAAGGCTTAAGAGCATGTGATTGCTAAATTATTCCTTTATTTCTTAGCAAATTGCTTTTTAGGAAACTCAAAACCTATCGTCAAATCTTCCTTTAATATGAGCATAGCATCGAACTTTCTCTTCTCTTTTGCTTTTGGCTTGAATCCTTTAATGACATTTGTTTTGCCTTTCGTACATAAATCCTTAACTTGCTTCTCAGTAATATTTTTACTTAGAATTTTCCCCGGAAAGGTTTGTTTACAACCATTCGCATATTCTGAGCAGCTATAGTATGAACGATTCGTGGTGATGTTTCCTTTTTTGCAGCGAGGACACACAGCGATTGGGACCTGATTCATATTCTTAACACCATCAATACTCTGCTGGATTGATTCAGCATTCAGTTGTCCAGGTACTTCTTCGATCAGTTTGTTAAGAAACTTTGCGATACTTCCCAAAAACGCTTGAGGTGTGCCGTTTCCGTTTCCGATTTTCTTTAGATAGTTTTCCCATTTTGCCGTCATGGAAGGGCTGGAAAGCAGGTTACCTTCTATCGACTGACAAAGAATCTTCCCTTTTTCGGTAATATATACAAGGTTCTTTTTCACTTCAATGTATTGGTGTTTTTTTATGGTTTCGATGATCCCACTTCGTGTCGCTTCCGTTCCTAAGCCTTCCACTTCTTTTAAGATTTCCATCTCTTCTTCATTTTCAACCGATTTTCCGCACGTTTTCATCATGGAAATTAGTTGACCTTCCGTGTATGGCTTGGGAGGAGTGGTCAGACCTTCTTTCATTTTGACCAGACTCTTCACGTTCTCCCCTTCTTCAAGTTTAGGAAGAGGTTGTGCAGCGTTGTCATTATTCTTACTTTTATTATCATTTGAACTGTAGTTAAACAGTTCTCTCCAGCCTTTGCTGATTTCTGTTTTTCCTACCGTCTCGAAATCTAAACCATTCACATCCGTTGTTACTTTTGTTTCTTCATACACATAATCATGATGAAACATAGCTAAAGTTGTGTTTAATACTTCATAGTAAATGTTTCTCTCTTCTATTGATAACCCTTGAATTTTCGCACGCGTTGGAACCATTTTGGTAGGAACAATCGCATAGTGTTCTTGTACCTTTGATCCATCCACATACCTTTTATTTGGTCTTTTAGAAATTGGGGTAAAACGGTTCTCAATGAGACCTTGATAGCTTTCAAGATTAGCAGATAGATAGGCAAACTCATTTTCCGTTATGTATTGCGTATCTGTTCTTGGGTAGGATAAAATTTTCTTATCGTACAATTTTTGAACCGTATCCAGAACCTTCTTCGGACTGTATTTCCATCGTTTATTTGCTGTTGATTGCAGAGTGGAGAGCGCATGCAGTTTAGGTGATTTAATACGCATTTCCTTTTTTGAGACGGATTTAATGATACCCGTATCATTTCCTGCGATGTTGTGCTGATTAAGCAGCTGTTGAACTTCTTCTTTGTTTTCACTTTTTATTTTAGCTTTTCCTTTATATTTACCATTGGAAGCTGTAAAGTGGCCATCAATCTCATAAAACGGTTTAGCTACAAAGTTCTCGATCTCGAGGTGTCTTTGATAGATCAAGTATGTTGTTGGCGACTGCACCCTGCCAATGCTCAAGCTATCTTTAAGTCCCTTTTGTTGTAAGAGTAAGGTATACAGGCGGCTTCCGTTCATGCCAACGAGCCAATCAGAGATTTGACGTGTTTTCGCTTCTGCATAAAGTAATAGATCTTTCTCATTATCATGAAGGTTAGAAAACCCTTTTCGGACCTCATCCACTTCCAGAGAGTTAATCCATAGTCGTTTAATGGTCTTGCCTCTCACACCTGTCATATGGTAGATCGAATAAAAAATGTTCGAACCCTCACGATCAACATCGCAACCGTTAATGATGATGTCCGCTTCCTTAAACAACCGTTTTACCGCATTAAACTGTTCATATTTTCCTGACGCTACCTTAAATTCATATCGTTCAGGCAAAATCGGTAAGGAAGATAAACGCCATGTTCCCCATTCTGGCTTATATTCTTTCGGTTGCTTCAGCTCTACGAGATGGCCGACTCCCCATGTAAGTGTTGCGCCATACGGAAATATGCTGCATGGGTTTAACTCAATAAAGGTTTTGTCTTTCTTTTTTATTGAAAAGGCATCTGCATAAGCCTTAGCTTGTGACGGTTTCTCAGCTAGAATGACTACTTTGCTCATAGGACTTCACCTTTGCACATAATTTTTTTTACTAAGCTGTTTCCGTATACATTGTTGCTCTCCGAAAGTAGTTGATTTCCACTCCAGGTTGCTCGCTTTCCACGGGGCGTGCGGTGAGCCTCCTGCCGCTTTGCGCTATTAAGAGTCTCCACCTGTCCGCTCGTCCCGTAGGAGTCGGCAACCTTCCGTTCCATTCAACTTGCAAAGGAGGAGATTGGAAAACACCCAAAAGCAACAATCTTTTAGAAATGAGCCTTTTTCTAAAAGAAAAATAAGGGAAGCGATGCACTACCCTTATTACACATTTCTTTTTTGACTAGTCATACCTCTTCATTTGGACTAAACATTAATTTGTTAAATCCAAGATTTCAATCTGATATCTGTGGGTTTACTTCTTATTGTACCATTTCGTTTACAGACCCAATAATCATCCACTAAATTCAAAGGGCGGCTTCTTGTTCAGTAAAAGCTCAGAATAAGAAAAACATAGGAAAAATTTAATCTTCCTATGTTTTCATTCCTATTATTTATCTGTTTGTTTCTGTTTCTTTTTTAAATAATCCGCACGTAATTTTTCAATATGCTTCTTTTTATCAAATTTGACTGGTGTCTGTTTTTCATGGAACTTTGTCACAGCTACCTGACCTTTGTTATCCAATTGATATTTCCCCACTTTGCTCACCTACTTTTCTTATCTTTAAAGAGAAATCTATTCGACAAGTATAATATACCTTTTTACTTTATAGTGTACGGTTAACTATGCAAATATCAGTAAAAACATTAGAAATTTAGTAATATATTCTAGGTTACAAATGATCGGTTATATTGATAAATACCTTATCATTAAATGTCCTATTTAACAATATGGCGCGATTGTAGAATAAAAAAAGACTCAAGTTGAATTAGAGAAGAAAATTGTAATTCGCAAGGCTTTTAGCAAGTGAATTAGTATTATAATTGGATATGTACATAACATCAAAAGCGACCAGACAAAAATCTGATCGTTTTACTCTTATTCAATTTAAGCACCCGATAGTGGAACAAAATCAACGATATTGTTCTCTGAAAATCAATTTAAATCTAGGCTTGAAAGTTATTTCAATAATATTTTCATATCTATCCGATTCACCGTGAAACAAACGTATTTTTGAATAATCCTTACTGTCTTTTACAATTTCAATTTTATTTACAGAGAGTAATTCGAGATGTGACAATTCCTCATCTGTTTTCTTTTCCTTAATACTCATAGAAAATTCGTGATAAAAAGGAGATAAGATTATCTCGTATACTTCATTATCGGTTTCTAATAGAAAGGTTGATTGATCGTAATAGAAAATATCTGTTTCATCTTTCCTTTTAGGTATTGATTCAAAAACTGAAATTAGGTCTAATTCATCTGGAATATCCATCCCCATCTTTATCTCTCCATTGAGTGTAATGTAGGTTTTTTTACAATACTTATTTATATTTAGTTTAAAGGGCATCTTTCTTCCACAATCCTGCACGTTTGCTTAATATAAAGAGCTGCATAATCAGCTCCTTGGATCTTCAATAAAAGCACCCGTTTGCTGAAAAACGAATTAAAGCTTTTCAAGAGAAAATACCAAATCATTAAATTCAGTTTCAAATCCATATGAATTACATTTATAAACACATAAACTGTCATTTTCGATTATCAACATTCCCGATGAGTGCGCTTCAGATTCTCTGCCGTCACCTTCATCCCAAATATTATAAATACTCAATTTGCCATCGTTAGTATGACATTTAATTATAACTTCTTCTGGAGATGTGTCCTCCCATAAGCTTATGCTCTTTAGACTTCACTATTTAATTCAGATATTTCTATACCTTTATCAGTTCTTATCCAAGTTCCCTGTCTGTGAGGCGAGTTTTTTGAAATGAATTTAATTTTAACTAATTGACCATCAATAATATTCTGAACATCCCATAAAACCACATTTTCTAATCCCTTTTCATTAAAGGCTTTATTAAAGATTCTTTCTTGTCCTATCTCCATTGATCCTCCTATTATGTGTATTAAAAGCTTGTTTGTACAATAGATTCAATAAAAAGAGTGCTTTACCTTCCTAAATAAACGCACCCTAATCTAATTAAAAAAGTACATTTCTCCTTCTTGAAGAAATGCACCCGTTAGTTGAATAAGAGGATGTGATAAAGACTATTATTTAAACTTAACCATTAATTTTTTACCTGATTCTTTTGTTCCTTCAAATATAATGGTATCTTTATATGCTAAATCTAATTTGGCATTGTAATAATCCCAAGTGTTCGTATTTTTTAAATTCTTTTCAATATCTTTTAATACTTCATTAATTAGCTTAGTTGCTTCCTCAACTGTTGGTTGCTCTTCGAGAAGTAGTCTAAACTTTACAGTTTCACCATCAAATGCTCCAACACAATCAATACCTTTTGACTTTTTAAAATATTCCTCTGATTTCGAAACAGCGTCACTTATATCTTTTTCTGGTGGTTTATTACATCCACTAATAATTACTAATGAAATTAAATAGATGAAAAAAAACACGAATTTTCTTTTTTTCAAATAAGTTCCTCCTATGTAAAAAATGTACACATTTAACACGCATTCATTTCTTAATGTTATTTTCATATTCAGCTAACCTGCTACGTTTGTTCAATAAGTTCCATAAAAAAGCGTTAATCCTTCTTGGGCAACCCACCTGTTAGTGAAATATCATTTATCTAATTTCCATATTTAAAAATGCAACTATCATAGTTATTGGTACACTTAAAACAAATGAGGAAATTAGGATTGTTCTCAAACTAAATTTATAAAAAGGGTTGTATGGATGCTGCACCAAACTAAGTAGCTTAAAAAAGGTACATAAACACAATAAAACAATTAATAAAGTAACCAAAGTGTTAATATCACTCAATTATAACCCTCCAAAGATAAGGTGAATATTAAATCTGACCTATCAAGAAACTATTTATTTTTATGCACCTGATTACTGAACAAAGATTAGCCTTTTTCCCATCGTAAAAAAGCCCAAAATTCTAACATATCCATTTTTAAAGGGTATGAATGATTCAAATATTCCTCATTAACTCCTTTAATTATTGGAAAGTCAGCTATTACCTCCGTACAGGCTAAGGTTAACAATCTCTTTTCTTCCTCTGATGGTTCCCCATCAAAATAACCTATCCAATGCAGAGTTTCGTTTTCAAACATTACTGTTAGTCCTCTTAAATTATGAGGAATAGCACCTAAAAGGGAGCGATGGCAACTTATTATTAAATTATTTATTGTTATGTCCATATTAAACACCACCATTAGATTTAAATAACATAAAATATATTGTTCAACAATCCTGCTAACGTTTGCTTTATAAGTTCTTAAAAAAGAGCACATCTCCTTCTTGGAAGAAATGCACCCGATTGCAGAATAAAGAATCACTTAGGTTCATGAGTTTTTAGAAACTTTATTAACTCGTTTTCGTTGTAGGTTTTGAACACAATATCGTCAGTATCAAATAGTACAAATGCAGGGGATTTTTCTAATTCAAGAAATTTATAACTATTATTGGTATCATCTAATGAGCTTCTGCCATGGATTGTTTTAACATTATTAATATCATTTTTTTCTTGCCATTCTTGACCAAGATCATATCTACCTGCCTCATTAACCACGAGAAGTGAATAAAAATTTTCATCTTCCGAGAACAAAGGATGAGAGGGTGTCTGTTCGGATTCATCTGATATGTTACATCCGATTAAAGATAATCCTAAAATACTAACCAAAATTACCAGCTTGTTCATTCCCCACCTCCATTTAGTAAAGCAAAATTCTCTAAAGCTTCTTCTAAAATCGCACGTTCGCTAAATAAGTAAGCTTCTACTATACATCAAAACTCACGTTAACTACTTTCCATTCATTATTGTGGAATTTAAATGTTAAATTAAGAAATCTTGGAGGACTTTCCGACTCTCCGTCTACATTCTTGAAAAATTCTCTTAAATGCACTCTGTAAGTATTACTTTCATTGTGAAATTCAAAACCTTGTATTAACCAATCATCTAATTGCTGACCGTCATAAGGAAATAATAGCCATTGATCGTTAGCGTGATTGTTAATGTATAGTTTATTATCCTTTTCTTCAAGAATAAGGTCCCCTGAGATCATTGATTTTAATTTTTCTTTATTGCCTGAAGTATGAGCATTAACGAATTCCCTAGATAAATTACTTACATGGGAGAATAATTCTTTTTCTTTTTCGTTGACCTCAATTTGTTTTCTCAGTTCCATAATTGTCTGATTTAGTTTCTCTTGGTTCTTTTCACTTTCATTTAAACTTGCTGTTAATTTATCTTTATCTTCTTTAAGTTGAATAGTGGTCTCTTTGGTATTTGTGCAGGCTGTAACCAAGGAAATGCTACAAACAATTACAAAAATGAAAGTCTTTTTCATTTTTATCCCCCAAATTAACAAATTCATTAAATTGTATAATTCTACCAATAGGTACAAATTCCTTCTTCCACAATACTGCTCGATTGCTTAATACCAATTATTTTAAAATCTATTAGTTAACTCAATCTTTTTTTTCAATAAAAAAGACACTTACCTATTACAAGCACCTGATTATGGAATAAGGCAAGTTCTGATTTTTCCTTTTTAAAGCTTTATAATTTTAAATTAATTGCCCCAAGTGCCCATACTTGAACGACCTCCCCAAGGTGAGGGAAATGCGTGACCCAGCCCCCCCATCCTTGAAATGAAAAAAAGGTACCCAATCAGGTACCTTTTTGTTAAAATTTCTTAGGTGTTTGTTTGTTTATACGAACAAATCATCTTTTCTTTCTCTTTTTATGACTGCAATCTCCAAGTCCATGTCCAGCCCCATTGTCTGAACTATTGCCTGAACCACTGTTTCTAGCTTCTGAAACCACTTGAACTCTTTCTAACCTGTTTCTACAACGTCTTCGCCATTCGTTATCATTTCGATGTTTATTCCAACTACTTTTGTCACACTTATTTCTTTTTTCGTGGCAGTCACACTTGTGATGTTTATGATCGTCTTTTTTGTGACAGCCACAATCATGATGTTTACGACTATCTTTCTTATGACAATCACATGAATGGTTACTCGAAGAACTTTCCTTCCAACTCATAACTAACCCCCCCTTTTGTTCTCGAAGGTAAACCTTCGATTAAAATATTTTATGAAATAAATTAGAAAGTGCTTGTACATATCGAATAACAGCACCCAATAATGCTGAGTGCTGTTGCAATACTGAATAAAATAGAACTGGATTATCAACTCTTTGGTTCTTCAATCAAAGCACCTTTCGTATTATACGGTTAGCCAGAATTTTGTGGAATAAAGACCGGCTCGAAGAATCTGGTATTGGAGGAAGATTGCCGGTAACAATCATTTCAGAGATTGGTGAGATAGAAAGGTTTAATCACATAAATAACCTATTATAGAATTCCAAAAAAAGCCCGAGTTATTTTGTTTGTTTATAAGGATAGGTGCTGAGAAGCGTTTGTTCTCACCCTTACGTAAATTATCTTGCATGTTTTTTGTAACAACCAGTCCTTCAGAGAATATGATGATATTGAATATCATTTAGGAGGCAATCTTTTGTATTACGATAAAGATAATATGAATGCTGGTTACCATATGTCTAATAAAGATTATCATATGGCAGACACCATGCAACACCACATGAAAATGTGTAAAGAAAATGTAGGGCGTTATTGTGAGGTGGAAATGGCTGATGGAAATGTGTATCAAGGTAAGATACACAGCTATGATAACGACAATATGTATATGATTATGCCTATGTCAGATCAATCCGAGCGCGTATTTGGTGGTTTTGGAGGATTTGGATTTCCATTCTTTGTGAGGCCATTCTTCCCAGGATTTGGACTTTTCGGCTTTCCATTCTTCCGTTTTAGACGCTTCAGACGTTTTTGGTGGTGATTTTTCCGTCTAAAAAGCCAATTTAAAATTGGTTTTTTCCTTTTTTTAGACAAGGATGTGACTGTAATAAATGAGGAGTCTAAAAACTTACATCCATTTTAATTTAGAAGGAACCGATTTCGATATTTGAAAATGAAAGAACTAAAAGAAGAGGAAGATGAAGAAGATTCACATCCATGTTTACACTTTCTGCAACTCATGATAAGTTCATCCCCTGAAATTACCCAAATTCGATTTCGGTTTTTTCATTATATGGAGAAAAGGACAAGTTGTGCAGTCGAAATTGGTGGAGGTGACAAAAAAAGATGTACCTATTAATTGACAATATCCATTCAATACGTCTCCAATTATAATTCCCGCATCTGTTCTATTTTTATATCAATTCTTTAACAATCCTACCTTTTAATGAAATAAAAAAGCCTCCGGCTATTAAAGCCTGGAGGTTGGATCAGGAGCTTGGCAATCCATAAGGATACTCTTACATCTAATTTTATGTAAGAAAAATAAAATTATGTCTAAGACTCAATGATTATTTTAACGACATTTAAACTAGAATTTTAACATCTGAATTCTAAGATACTTCAAATAAAGAGCACGTTTGTTGTAGTCGTCCTGGAAAATCAAAACTGAATAGATACTTCAGAAAGCACCCGTTTCTAATAAAAGGTAGATTTAGTAGCGTTTTTTATAGATTATACGGATTGCAGCGTCGGCCGAATCACCATCTCATTCACTCCAGTATCATCGGGAAAGAGAGCTGCCGTATTCAATAAAAGGACCCGATAGTTGAACAAGAGAGACACTAACACTGATTGCTGATTATGAAAACTGAGTAAGAGCAGATACAAACGACATCTTAGTAAATATTGAAGCTATTTTAAGGAAGTTTTAATGTAGCCAGGATAGATGTGGATCAGAAACAAATTGCAACCAAAGTAGACATAGGTATTACTAGATGGCCTATCAAGAATGGGGATTCAAAACAAGAAATGAGGCAAACATGAAAGGTGATTCAAAACTAATCTGTGAAATAAAAAAGGTGCATCACTATTGTAGTCGCACCACCATTGGATTGGATTAATCCCAGATACTGATTCTTGGAACACCTGCTGTTCTTAAATAATCCAATAACTGACCCGTATGAATAGATTCATGATAACCTACACGTAATAACATGTCGCCTAAATCTCTTATGTAACCCGAATCAGAGCGGTCAATCTTTAAATTTTCTAAGTCTACTTCAGAAAATGACTTGATTGTATCTATGAACGCTTTTCTATAAGGTTTAGCATATTCCAATTCGTCATTTACTGAGGTAAATGGACGATTTTCGAAAGGAGAATTGAAAACGGACAAACTCCCTCTATTTTTTATTGCTAAGTGATAGTAATGTTCACTTTCTAGTACGTGTCTAATCATTTCTAGGCAATTCATTGCTTCTCCATCCGGCTTCCAATGGAGTTTCTCATCAGGAATAGATCTCCAAACTTTAATGCTTCTTCTCCTAATTTCATTAAAGTTTAAAATAATTAAATCAATAGAATTCAATAAATTTCCTCCTTTTATTAGAATATCTTAATTATACACGAACGAATGTTCGTTTCAATGAAAAAAAGAAACATTTAGTTAACTTATTTCTCAGATATAATTATGTCGCATTTTAAGTCTACTACGCAAAATAAGAGTTACTCCACAATCTGGCCCGTTTGTTGAATAACTAAAAAAAGAGTTCACCTATTGGCAAACTCTCATAATTTTAGTTAAAAATTATTCAAAATCAATCTAATGTAATTCATTCAGAAAAATTACTAAAAATCATTCTTATAAATTTTAACCAGATTCCTGTTAATAATGAAAAATTACAGTTAGTTACCTACTGCCACATTTCGTTCCACTACATCATGAACAAGAAGGACACCCAACTGGTGATGTTCATTTTGATAAAGGGAGCCTTGAACGAATCGAATCTCTCCGTTTAGATCAAGTACTTCGAGTTTACAGTAGGCTGCGTTAATTTGCAGTGCTTTGTACAGGCTTGTTTCATGTGTCAGTGTCACACCGTTTACTTTTACAATAATTTCTCCGACCTTTAATCCCATTTTAGCAGCAGGAGTTCCAGGTACGACAGCAAGTATGATAACCCCTTTATCCCTCTGAACAAAGAGAGATGGTCTTGTGTCATCGCGCTGACTGGTAATGAGCGTAATGAGTTCACGTCCGGCAAGACCTGCAGCGATCGCGATGGCAATCAATAGCGGCAGGTTATAAAAATGACCAGCAGCTGCAATAGCTAGAACAAGCAAACCTAAAATCGTAACTTGTTTTCCAAGATGTTTAATCGCTTCAACAGGGAGCGTGTGTGTAACAAGCTGGCGATAGCCGATTGCAAACGGTACTAAGAAAAACGAGAACCCGACTGCTCCCATCGGAAACAACGGCCACCAGTCTAATACCGGGATTGAACCAACCGGTAGAACGAGAAACTGAGGAACGATCCAGAATCGCGTTGCTTCATGTGCTCCTACATAATGACCTCTTTTTCCTTTAAACAGACGTGGCGAAGTGCGGTCTGCACCTTTCCATAAGATCAAGATCCCTTCCTGAATCAGAAGCACGCCTAGGATGACAGCTAATGAATCAAGCGGTGTATTTTGAATATCTTCAATCCATCTATCCACGACCGCCATTCCGGTATTTAGTTTAGGCAGCAAAAGGCCTGCAATCGCAGCTAAGCTTACCGCATACGCTGGTGCCATAAAGCGCGTTTTCATTGTCATTACAAGGATGACATACATCAATCCGATTAATACGATCATTCCAATCGGCAAAGTCACGCCAGCTGCAATAAAAATAACCGATCCTATAAGTCCAATTAAAATACCAGGCAGCAGTGAAAATATTAGGTTATCAATCACGGGATGAACTTTTACTTTAAATTCTTTTCGTTCCCGTTTCACTCGTTTTAGTCCGATCAAGAATGCTACGAATATAAAGCCATAAAAAAGCGGGTGTAAAAACAGCAGCCCGATGCCTTCTATCAGTTCGTTCACAAAGGTGTCTGTCATGGGCGTTCTCTCCTCTTCTCTTCTTGCAGTCTATCCACTTTTTCTTCAATTCTTTTAAGTCGTCTATCACTTGATACAGCTCGTTTGATCAGCATCCCGATTCCGCTTATGATAGCGAGCAGAACTAGGAAAGCCATGAGCTGAAACAGAATGTCTCCAACATTAAGTGATCCCATCAGCGTTACCCCTTTTTCTTATACAAAAAAAATCCGCAGAGAATATTTCCTCTACGGATAGTATTCGTGTTTCGGTTGTTTTTTCCTGCCATAATGCCTTATTTTGCAAGTAATTCGATGGCTGTTTTACGCTGAACATCGTTTTTCTCGTTGCGGATCGAATCGATTACTTTCGCTTCCATCTTACCTGCTGTTTTTTGATCAATTTTCCCTGTAGCTGATAAGCTGTTCGCGCGCTGGAACGCTGTTACAGCAGCCTGGGTCTTCTCGTCAAAATACCCGTCTTCACGTCCGGTTTGGAAACCTAATCCGTTAAGCATCACTTGCGCATTTTTAACTTGTTCGTTATTCATGTCATACACAAGCGGCTTTTCGATCGAGATCGGATTCGTGTAGAAGTATTCAGGCTGTTTCACCTCATACGTTGGCTTCACGCCTTTTTTATGAATCCAGTTTCCGTCAGGTGTCAGCCATTTAAAGAGTGTCAGCTTAATATTTGAGCCATCGCCTAAATCGATGGACTGCTGAACCGTTCCTTTGCCAAACGATTTCTCGCCGACTAGATCGTAACTGCCAGCTTCTTGAAGGGCAGCAGCTAGAATCTCAGATGCTGAAGCACTTCCTTTATCGATCAAACCTACGATCGGGTAATCTTTCTTTTCTTTTAGTGTGGAAACATAACGCTCTTTGTTTCCTTTTCTGTCTTCAATCTGAACAAACGGCTTATTTTCTGGAATGATTTGGCGTAGAATGCTGTCTACCGCCTCAAGGTATCCACCTGGATTACCGCGGACATCAATCACAAGTCCGTCGATCTCTTTCTCTTCAAGTTCAGTAAGCTGTTTCTTAAAGTCTGAACCCGTTTTTTCAGAGAAAGATGTGATTTCGATGACGCCAATATTTTTGCCGTTTACTTTTTCGATATCCGAATAAACGGTCTCGATCGGAATCTCGTCACGTGTTACTTTGATCGGCATAACGTCGTTCACACCGCTGCGCTTAACACCTAAAGTAACAACAGAGCCTTTTTCACCGCGGATCTTTAATACGGCTTTATAAAGATCTAATCCTTCAACACTTTTACCGTCGATCGTAACGATCTGATCGTTCGGCTTTAAGCCCGCCTTCTCGGCAGGTGAGTCTTTAAACGGTGCAACGATCGTTACTTTGCCGTCCACCATACTTACTTCAGCGCCGATTCCTTCAAAAGAAGAATCCAATGACTGCGTGAACTGGCTTGCGGTTTCCTCATCCATATAAACGGAATAAGGGTCTTTCAATGTTTTTACCATTCCTTGAATAGCACCTTCAAGCAATTTTTCACGATCCACATCTTCTACATAACGAGAAGAAATGATCTCGTACGTCTTTTGAAGCTTCGCGAATTCTTCATCGCTGTTTACCTTTGTTTTCGTTTTCGGCAGATCGCTTACCGTGTCGTTTTGAACAAATTTCGAGTCGTTCCCGAACAGCGCCATTGAACCATACATTCCACCAGCACCAACAAGCAAGGAAACAACAATCAGCAGGGCCAACATCTTTTTATTTACGTTCATTCTGCTCACCTCATTTTTGCAGGAAAAGGCATCACACCCTGCAAAGTGCGATGCCTTCCATTGTAAGAGATTCGACGAAAGAAGCCTGTCTCCTACTTCACTATATGAATAGCTTGTTTACTTTATGAGTTTATTTTACCAATATGCCGCAGGATTTACAGCATTAGTTTTTCCTGCATTCCAAGGTCCTTTGTGAAGTTCAAAGTGCAGATGCTGACCATGAGAACGTCCTGTGTTACCCATGTTTCCAAGCTTCGTGCCTTTTGAAACCGATTGGCCAGTTGAAACTAAAGGCGTTCCGGACATATGCGCATAAACGGTCGTCCACTGCTGACCTGCAATCGAGTGAGAAATATAAACAACATTACCGTATGAAGATGAATATTCCGCTCTGATTACCGTACCATCAGCTGCTGCATAGATTGGAACTGTTCCGCCTTGAGCGATATCGATTCCTTCATGCATTCCGCTGCTTCGGTTGCCAAATGGAGACGTGATCGCACCAGCTGCAGGCTTGATGATCATGCCGTTACCGATAACAGGCGCTGAAGAGGAAGATCCTCCGCCGCTAGAACGTCTTGCTGCTTCTTGCTGTCTAGCACGTTCTTGTTCTCTCTTAAAGGCTTCTTCTTGAGACTTTAAGATTTCCGCTTCGTTTTCGATCTTATGCATTTCAGCTTCCAGGTGTCCTTGCTCTTTTTGAAGAGAAGCCATCAGACGGTCTTTTTCAGCCATTTGAGCTTTAAGCTGCTCTTTTAACACTTGCAAGTCTTTCATTGCTTTTTGAAGATTGCTAAGCTTTGTCTCAACAGATGCCATCTTGTCTTCTAGAAGCTCTTTATCTTTCTTTTGCTCTTCTAAAAGTTCACGGTCTTGTTCTGCGATCATGTTTAATGCTAGAACACGGTCAAGAAAATCACCGAAATCTTTAGAACCTAATACGACTTCCAGGTAAGAAACAGCTCCACCAGATTCGTACATGGAGTTAACACGCTCTTTTAAAAGCTTGTCACGCTTGTCGATTCTTTTTTGAACAACAGCGATTTCTTCTTTTAATGTTGCGATCTCCGTTTTTGTTTGTTTAATATCTGCTTGCTTTTTTTCGATCTTCGCATCTGTATCAGATGATAATTTATCAATTCTTGTAATTTCAGTTTCTAATGAAGCTTGGCTTTCCTTGTTAGCCTCAAGCTTAGATTTTGAATCCTTTGCTTTCTTTGCATTCTCTTGTTGTTTTTTCTTGATGCTTGATAAAGATTCCGCGTGAACGACGGATTCAGAGTGATACACAGTAAAAGCGCTCAGTGCCAAACTTAAAGACAGCACTGTACCAACCACTTTGCTTTTCATTCGTTTTCCTCCCTAACCCCTATTAATTTGTTTCGTTTTCTTGAATCTTTACTTCTGCGATCTATTAAATCTTTAAGAACTTACGAACAGACGTCAAGCTTCCCCATACTCCGATAACTCCGCCAATCAGCAGCATCAATATTGATAACTGAGGAATAAGCGGTGTTACTGGAAGCAGCTCGATAAAGACTGTCCCAAGCTTCTGATTAACAATGTCAAATATCGCTTGATATCCTACTGCAATTACGATTATTGGAAGAATAGCCCCCATAACACCTAATGCAAATCCTTCAATAAAGAACGGCCAGCGGATAAATCCATTTGTCGCACCAACGAGTTTCATGATTTCAATCTCACGTCGACGCGTTACAATGGTTAATTTTATAGTATTTGAGATCAAGAACATCGCTGTGAATACAAGTCCCAGAACGAGCACGATTCCAACGTTTCGGGCAGCATCTGTAACTTTAAAGAGCTTTTCAACTGTCCCTTGTCCATACTCTACTTTATTTACGAATTTAAGTTTGTCTACTTCTTTAGCTACCGCAGCCGTATCCTGCGGTTCTTCCGTATAGATGATAAAAGCATCACGAAGCGGGTTCTCGTCTTTTAATGAAGAAAAGGCTTCTCCTTCATCTCCAAGACTTTCAATCAATTCATCTAGCCCTTCTTCTTTCGACTGATACTTAACGGATTTTACCTTATCAAGATTCTCTAGCTGTTTTTGATAAGCATCATAATTCTCGGATTTCTCTGTTCTTTCAATATAAGCTCTGATTTGTACATCATCTTCTATTTGACTGGCGATATGGTTGATGTTCAATAGAATCGCCAGGAAAACACTTACCAACAGTAATGTTACAGTTACTGCAGAGATCGAAGCGAAAGACATCCAGCCGTTTCGTCCCATGCTCTTGAATGCTTCTACTAAGTGACGTTTTATTGTTCTAATCTTCATAGCCGTAATCCCCCTTCGCCTCATCACGTACAATTCGGCCGCCTTCGATGGCAATTACGCGCTTTGTGATTGTATTAACGATTTCTTTATTGTGAGTGGCCATGACTACTGTCGTGCCACGGTCATTAATCTCTTTAAAGATGTCCATGATTTCCCACGCGGTTTCTGGATCCAAGTTCCCCGTAGGCTCGTCCGCAATGACAACTGGCGGCCGGTTCACGATAGAACGCGCGATCGATACACGCTGCTGTTCTCCACCGGATAACTCATCCGGGAACATGCGGGCTTTATTTTTCAGCTTAACAAGGTCAAGAACTTCCATAACGCGCTCTCTGATCACTTTAGGAGTTTCCTCAATAACTTCCAGCGCAAACGCTACGTTTTCGTAAACTGTTAAACGCGGTAAAAGTTTAAAGTCCTGGAAGATAACGCCCATTTTTCTTCGGACTTTTGGAATTTGTCTTTCTTTTACCTTCGCAAGGTTCGTGCCGTTTATAATAATAGATCCTTGTGTCGGCTTTTCTTCACGGTACATACATTTTATAAATGTAGATTTTCCGGCACCACTGGGTCCGACTACATAAACAAATTCACCTTTTTCTATGTAGACGTCAATCCCGTTTAATGCCATGACACCATTCGGGTATGTTTTCCAAACATCAATCATTTCTATCAAGCTAAATCACTTCCTTACTACCCCAAAAAAATATTTCCCTATTCAATCAACAATCTATTAATAAAGTCTTTTCGACAATCACGCGATAAATGTCAGTTTTTTTCCGCAATAACTATTATAACATCTCGAACTGTCAATTTTATTACAATTGTATTTCATCTTGCCTACAACAAGGGACCTTTGTCGTGTTTTCTCATGGCTGTGATGGTTAAAATACGACACGATTCGCTGAAATCCTTCATTTTCTCATAAAACCTGCAAGTAAACTTTTCGACATTCGGAGGTTAAAGTCGACCATCGATTTGCAAATTAGGCACTTTTGTACTGTGTATACGGTACATAACATCGGCTTATATTACAGAATTTGTAGTAAGAACGGCTGATTTATGTCATAAGTCCTACAAAACCATACAAAAGCCAGCCGTGTGTGTCAACGGCTGGCAAGATTCGACTTATGGAATTATGGATTATTATCCGCGTTTGAAACCTTCTCCAAGCACTTCATTCGAATTTACAACGATTACGAAGGCTGAGGGATCAACGCTTTTGACATATTGTTTTAATTTCGTAACTTCATATTGCGCAACAACGACCATCAACATCGGACGCTCATCCTGCGTATAACCGCCGAATGCATTGATCTTCGTAACGCCGCGGTAAATATGAGTAAGGATGCCTTGACGCAGCTCTTCTTCTTGATCAGAAATGATAAGCGCCATTTTGGACGTACCCAGACCGATCTGCACAACATCGATCGTTTTTGCGGTGATAAACATCGCGATCAGGGCGTAAAGAGCTTGTTCGATTCCAAAGATAAATGCGGATGCGAGTACGATCGTCCCGTCAATAAAGAGGATAATCGTTCCGAGTGAGACCCCGATATATTTGTGAATGATCTGTGCGAGGAGGTCTACTCCCCCTGTTGATGCTTTTCCTCGGAATACGATACCAAGCCCGGCACCAATTCCAAGACCACCGAAGATTGCGCCTAAGAGAGGTTCTTGTGTAGCTGCTCCCCACTCTTCGAAAATAAAAACAAAGAATGGGAGTACAAGTGTCCCGACTAGCGTCTTCGCGCCGAATCTTTTTCCGAGGAAGAAAAGTCCCGCGATGAACAGCGGTATGTTGAGACTCCACTGCACATAAGAAGGCTTCCATTGGAAGAGTCCGTAAAGGATTGTCGAGATGCCGCTAACTCCGCCCGATGCGATTTCGTTCGGGAGCAGGAATACCGAGAATGCCAGAGCCACGAGCCCTGAGCCGATTACAACATAAATATATTCTAAAATAAGTTCAACTGTCGGGTGAAGAATTCCACCGCGTCTTTTTCTCATTGCCATCATCATAGCTGTCTGTAAACCTCAAACTTTCATAAGGAATTTCGGATTTCTTTCAAACGAAAAAAGTATACCAAGCCTAGTATGCCCTTGTAAATGAGACCTTAGTGCCGCGGTGATGAGGTGAAGTGGTTGATTTATGGATGGAATTTTGAATAGGTGCGAACTGGCGTGGCCAGTTGGGTCGTATGAGTACTGCTTGCTGTGTTGAATTTGTTGTGAATTGTCGAAAATCGTGTATTTGGAAAATAACGTGCGATTCTTGAAAATAACGTGTGATTCAATCGTTTTAACGTGCGATTATCTTGAATAACGTGCGATTCTCATAATCTGCATAACAGAATTGAGAAAATGCCCCTTTGTATAAAGCCGATGAAAGTACCATGATAAGAGTTAACTATTTTAAATTATAGAAGGAAGTGAATCCAGTAGAAAAACACCGAAAAACTCCCCTATTAATTGATAATTTATCTGCCTTCTTAAAGAGATTGCCTTCTCATCCTAAAAGAAAAGAAATGGAGGAGTATTTAGCTCGTCAAAAAGCTGGATTTAAAGGTGAGCTTTCACTAGAATATTTCTACAGGTACTTACCTCTAAACGAAGTAATCTTTTTGCACAATATTAGAATTCTTCATCAAAATTATTATTTTCAGATCGACACCCTCATTCTTACTCAAAAATTCTTTCTTATTCTAGAGATTAAAAATCTGAGTGGCCAAATCTACTTTGATAATCTGTATTCGCAAATTATTAGGAGGATTAATGATATTAAAGAATCCTTTGAAGATCCTATTTATCAAGTAGAAAGACAAGCGCATCACCTATCAGAAATTTTAATGCTATACAAGATCCCTTTTATTCCAATTGAAACTCTTGTTGTGATAACAAATCCAAATACACTCATTGAAAGTGCACCTTCTCATACTGACGCTCTTTATAAAGTGATTAAAAGTGCTGGATTAAAAAAGAAATATGTTGAATTCAAACAAAGATATAATGAAGATAAATTAACTAAAAAAGAGCTTAAAAAAATCGTAAAGCTTATAAACAAACTAAACCAGCCATACAATCCTGATCTTTGCAATTTGTTTAAAATCAACAAAGAGGAGCTAATTAAGGGAGTGTTTTGTCCTAGTTGTGAGGATGCTTTGCTTGTTAGAAGAAAAAGAAGCTGGTTCTGTATTACTTGCAAAGAGACGAATCACTATGCCCATATCAGTGCGTTAAAGGATTATGCACGATTCATCTCAACTACAATAACAAATAGAGAATGCATGCAATTTCTGAATCTCCCATCAAGAAGCCAATCCTATCATCTCCTCCACTCACTCAACCTTCCTTTTACAGGTACAACTAAAGACCGCACCTATCTTTTACATTCTTTATTGGAGGAGTGAATTCAGAAAAAACAGCCCATAATTGGCTGCCTAAAATTATTTTACTCAATCAAAGGGTTGTCAAAGATGCTTTAACAAGATTTTTGGAAATACTGTTATCTTGGACTTGGTGAATCATCCATATGCCAGTTATGCTTTAGCTCATTTTTTTGAACATATTTCATATCCTTTGCATCCGCCTTTCCGTCGAAATCACTTTCTGCCTATCTGTTTTTCCAACTAATTTCAATCGACACAAAATGAATGTACCTATTTGTTTCTAATAAAATAATTGTACGGCTAACAATGATTAAAAGCCATTGGGGTTTCAGTCGGGACTCACAGCCTATTTCAACTGCTAACTTAAGGGGGGATACCGTTAAATAAACGATAGAAATAGTAATTTTGACTTAAAAAACGTAAAACCGAATTGGGGTTTTCTTTAGTAAAATAGAAATATCAAAATAATAGTGGTTTATGTTGGGGGGCAGATGAAGTCATGCTAGAAGGGAAAATCATTAAGTTCTATCGTGAACGCAGAGATATGACGCAAAAGGAGCTTGGGGACGGCATCTGTTCGGGTACGCATGTCAGTAAAATCGAACGGGGCTTAACGGAAGTCTCAAAGGAAACGATACAATTTTTAGCAGACAGACTGGAGATCGACATAGAGAGTGAGATCAAAATCTATAGAGGATTACACACCCTTTTAAAGAAATGGGAAGAAGCCATTATCATGAAGCTTCATCCAAAGGCAGAAACTCTTAAACAGCAGCTAGGGGAAATTGCTTTGCTGCAGATTCCTGATTTCTATAGGTCGCACACGCTTCTGTTAGCCAGATTCTATTTGATGACGGGAGATCACACAAAAGCGCTATCGATTATACAAGAGATGGACAGATGGCAAAATCCTTCTCCGCTTGAGAAAAATATGATTCTTCATATTAAGGGAATCTACGGGCTCCAAAGCAAACATGATTACTCTGAAGCTATCGAATTATTAAAGAAGATTGACCATGCTCATTACCATAATCCAGAGTATTTCTATCACCTGGCCGTTGCCTATCATTCCATTAACTCTCGTGTACTTGCCTATTATTATGCGAGCATCGCTCTTCGTTTTTTTGAAGAATCTCATTGCTATGTGCGCGTGATTGAAACGGAGATGCTGATGCTCATACAAGTGGGACATGATACCACAAGCGGACCTCAATACGGAAAGTATGAACAGCTGATTGAGATGTGTGATAACTTTGGCTTGGAAAAGCAAAAAGCTCTTCTCCTCCACAACTATGGCTATCACTGCATCCTGCACGAAGACTTTGAAAAAGCATGTGAGCATTATTTTGAATCGATGAAGCTAAAGGACCCTTCTTCACCAGAGTATATTGGTTCACTTGAAGGATACATAAATGCCTCTGTACTTTTAGGGAAAAAATCAACCACAGAACTTTTATCACTTGTCGAAAAAGGGTTAAACCTAGCTAAAGACATTCATTCCACAACCTTCATCCATTTTTTTCAGCTGCACAAATACCGGCTCACAGATCAAGAAGCGCAGTATTATGACTATCTTGAGACAGAAATGTATCCCTATTTAAAAAGGTTAGGCTATGTGCTTCCTGCCGAACATTATGAAATAAAGCTTTTTGATTTTCATATGGATAAAGGAAATGCAAAAAGAGCCAATGAATACGCAGCATTAATTGCGGAAAAAAACAGACGCAGCAACCATTTTGTATAAAAAGAGGAAGCCCACATCAGGCTTCCTTTCTCATCTTTATGAAGGTCTTTTCATCTGTACGACTTTTTCTTCCTGCTCCTCTAAACGTTCAGCAACAAGCTTCTTCCGGTACACCCATCTTGATAACATGATGCTGATCTCATAGAGCACGAGCAGCGGAATCACCACGAGAAAATCTGATACAATGTCTGGCGGTGTGATTAATACGGCCACCACTACGAGTGCAAAGTAGGAAATCTTTCGGGCTTTTGCCAGCATAATAGGATTGATGATTCCGAGTGACGTCAGAAACATCACTACGAGCGGGATTTCGAACAGGAATCCGAACGGCAGTGTCAGGTTCAGCATGAACTTGAAGTATTTTTCCGATGTGAAAAAGGTCTGGAAGTTTCCTTCTGATAGTCCTAGCAAAAAGTTCAGCACCATCGGATAGACGACGAAATAGCCGAATGACAGTCCCAGCAAGAACAATAGAAACAACGCGGGAATGTACGACAGCGTCACCTTTTGTTCTTTTTTATCCAATGCCGGCTTAATAAACATCCATGTTTGATGAGCAGCAACCGGTATGGTGAGGGCTATAGCAATCACCCCTGATATCATGAAATACACCCAAAGAATTTCACTTGGTCCGAGGACGGCAAGTTGCTGGTCCAGATCTCGGATCAACCAGCTGTAGATTGGTTCCACATAGAAAAATGACACGGCGAGTACCGTCATAAACATAGCGAGTGTTATGATGATTCGTTTTCGAAGTTCACCCAGATGTTCCACAAAGTACATCTCTTCTGCTTTCACAGCTTCAGCCTCCTTCCACTTTTTAATGAAGAAAAGATGCAAGCTTGCTGTTGCGCCCGCATCTCCCTTACAAAATCTCTTTATTTCGACTGCGGTTTTTCTTCTTTTTCATCAGAAGACATTAGATCTTTTGCAGAATTCTTGAATTCACGAAGCGTACTTCCGAATGCGCGTCCAATCTCTGGCAGTTTTGATGGTCCAAAGATGATAAGCGCGATGATTAAGATCAGAATCAATCCTGGTACTCCGATATTAGTAAAACCCATGTGGATCGCCTCCTAAAATGATGTTAGTCGTTAGAACCTAAAGCCAGTGATTGCCACAACAGACGGACGCGGCTGATTGCCTCCGCGAACTTGCGGCCATGTGCTTGTCGGATTTGCTTTATCTTCCGTTTCCTCTCCTGGATGCTGCACGGAAAGGAATAGTGTTCTTTCGTTTGGTGTGAAAGATGGTCCTGTCAATTCCGCTTCTTTTGGTGCTGATGCGAACTGGAATGCAACACCCTTGTCTGGACCGACTGTCGGAATCATGAACATCCCGTTGTTTCCGAAGCTTGTCCACGCATCAGAGTTCAATTTGCTGGATGAGATATCCGTTACGGTCCAAAGGTTCGCGTTTGAGTCGAACGTCAAGTTATCTGGGGCACTGAAGCCGCTTTGGCGTCCGCCAGCTGCGAAGATCTCAAAGTCAAAATCCTCTGCGCCATGGTCTCCGTCTTTTTCAAAAAAGCGTGTGATGTGTCCGTGAATGTTTCCGTGCTTATCATTGTTCGTATGTGCGATGAACACGGTTTGATCTAAAGGTGAAATCTCAACGTCTTCCGGTCGGTCTGTTGGTGTTGCACCTAGTAAGATGGCAGCGTCATGTGCGTTTACAACAACATCAGCTTGTGTTTTAAACTTTTCTAAAAGTTCAGCTTTACCTGCCGCTTTTTCGCGAACCGCTTCGATCGTTAACGCTACCCATTTACCCTTTTGCAGGTCTGCAGTATATAGCGTTCCTTCTTCTAAAAGTTTGCTGTTTTCCTTGCCTTTTGCTTCTACGTACTTACCTTTACTCACAAACTTGTACACGCAAGCATCTTTTTTATCGTCACCCATATAAACAACTACGCGTCCGTCTTTCGCGAGACCCATACTCGCATTCTCGTGATTGAAACGGCCAAGAGCGGTGTGCTTTCTTACTTTGAAACTTGGATCGAACGGGTCTACTTCAATCACCCAGCCGTAGTGAGTTTGGTTTAAACCGGCCGCGTCAGACGTATCTTCATAGTTTTCTTCACATGACATTACCGTGTTCCAGAGAGTACGTCCGCCTGAACAGTTTGCAAACGTTCCCTGAACAGAAGTGGCTCCAGAAACCGCTGCGTTTCCTTTAGCTGGCCCTGTTAATGCGAAAGGTGTTAAGCCAGTTACACGACGAGCTAGTTCAGAATTCTTGTTCAGCGTCCACTTTCCATTTTTTACTTGGACCTCAATAATGGAACCGCCTTGGTTGTATAGCATTTTTTCGATTTGAGCTGCTGTATATTTACCACCCTTTTTTTCACCTTCTACATATAAAGGGTTCGTGTATTCATGGTTCACCCAAAGCAAACCATGTTCGCTGGAGTCCTCGATCGGAAAGTACATGGTAAAATCGTTGTTGAATCCAAATGTGTCGCCTTTTTTATTGATCACATCCCCGTAGGATGCAATCACTTCATATTTATAACCTCTTGGTAAAACAAGTTCGTCTTTGTCTGTTGGTGCAATTGGGTGAAACTTAAATCCTTTTTTGCGAGGCTTCATGCGCATTAAACTGTCTGATTGAGCGTTCGCTTTTTCCGTTAAAACGCCTAATCCAGAAGTTGCTGCAGCAAGTGCAGTTGCGCCTGTTCCTAAATACGTTAAAAAGGTTCTTCTATCCAATGGTTTCTTTTCCACTCCGTTTTCCCCCTAGGACCAATAATTTATCTTGCACCTTTAAGGATAAAGCGGAATTGTTAAGCCACTATGTAGCGCATTTAAACAAACGTTTAAGGTTTTCTAGATTTTTCTAAAAGTTGTGGAGAAGCGGACGTAAAATCCTGGAGTGCAGCGACACTTACCATTAGATATTGAACTATTGTTAGTTTGAACCTTTCCACACCTTAAGAATTCCTCTATATAACTTCTAAGTTGGGAAAATAGCTATATAAACGTAACGCTAAATGATAGGCGCATCCTATGATTTTCCCAATTTACTTAACACGGTTTATAGGTATAATTAACCAGAAGGTACTTTTATTGAGGTGAAGCGATGGATATCGAAGTGGGAAGTCGTGTCGTTTATAAAGGCGTAGAGTACCAAGTGGTGTGGATTTACGAGAATGGGAATGTGGAGATTGCAAAAAAGGGATATTCAAGTAAGATCGACCTTGTTCCGAAAAACGATCTTACAATAATAGACTAAAAAAACTTCCGAAGCTTGGGGCTCGGAAGTTTTTGTTGTTGTTGTATTTTGGTTGTATAAAAGCTTCGCTGAAAAGTTGATTGGAGCGCAAGGTACGAGACTCCTGGGGGATCAGCGGGACAGGTGAGACTCCTAACGGCGCAAAGCGCAGAGGAGGCTCACCGCACGCCCCCCGGAAAGGGAGTACCTGGAGCGGAAATCAACCACTTCCATTAACTACAAAGCCTAATTTTAAAGCTTAGATCTCAAGTAAGAATCAATAAACGGCGTGATTTCTCCGTCCATTACAGACTGCACGTTACCAACCTCAGTGTTTGTACGGTGGTCTTTTACTAAGCTGTACGGGTGGAAAACGTATGAGCGGATCTGGCTTCCCCAGCCGATTTCCTTTTGTTCACCGCGGATTTCAGCTAATTGTGCCTGCTGTTCTTCCAAACGTCGCTGTACAAGCTTCGCCATCAGCATCTTCATCGCACGTTCACGGTTCTTGATCTGTGAACGCTCTGTCTGACAGGAAACAATTGTGTTCGTTGGCGTATGTGTAATACGAACCGCTGAATCCGTCGTGTTAACGTGCTGACCGCCAGCACCTGACGCACGATACGTATCGACCTTCAAGTCCTCTGTACGGATTTCGATTTCTGTATCATCGGTGATCTCAGGCATGACTTCACATGAAACGAATGATGTGTGACGGCGACCTGAAGAGTCAAACGGCGAAATACGCACTAAACGGTGTACCCCTTTTTCCGCTTTTAAATAGCCATAAGCGTTGTGTCCTTTAATGCTCAATGTTACGGATTTTACACCCGCTTCATCACCAGGAAGATAGTCCAACGTTTCTACCTTATACCCTTGGCGCTCAGCATAACGCGTGTACATACGTAGCAGCATGGACGCCCAGTCTTGGGATTCCGTACCGCCAGCACCTGGGTGAAGTTCCAGGATCGCGTTGTTTTTATCATAAGGTTCGTTTAATAAAAGCTGAAGTTCGAAGTCGTTCAGTTTTGCGATTAGTTCTTTCGTGTCTTTCACAAGCTCTTTTTGCATGTCAGCATCCGCTTCTTCTTTCACAAGCTCGTGTGCAATTTCCAAGTCCTCATAGGAAGAAGCAAGTTCTTCGAATTCATTGACCTGCTCTTTTAATCCGTTTGCCTCATTAATAACCACTTGTGCTGCGTTCTGGTCATCCCAAAAAGTTGGTGCACTCATCTGTTCGTCTAGTTCAGCGATGCGTGCTTTTTTTGCATCGAGGTCAAAGAGACCCCCTAAAGTCGTTGATACGTTTTTCGATAACGTTGAGTTCCTGCTTTACTTCTACTAAATCCATAATCTTTGCACCTCATTTTATGATTGTAGCTACTTTTTTAACGTATGCTGTTGGATTTGAAAAATTCTTTGGGCGGAAACATGCGCAAAGAGAGCCCCGAAGAGACTCTCTTCACTCACAGAACTGAATTATTCCTGCTCAGCACCGTGACATTGCTTGTATTTTTTACCGCTTCCGCAAGGACATGGATCGTTGCGCTTAATGTCCTGCTTTTTGCGTACTGGTTTCTTTTTAGAAGCTTCCGCCTTGTCACTTGGGACAACTGCTTTCCCTTCAGCCACTTGTTCACGCTGCATGTTTTGTTCGATCTGCGATTTTAAGATGTAAGTCGCAACTTCTTCTTCGATCGCAGCAACCATCGCTTCGAACATCTCGAAGCCTTCGAACTGGTACTCACGCAACGGATCTGTCTGGCCGTAAGCACGAAGGTGAATCCCTTGGCGAAGCTGTTCCATCTGATCGATGTGATCCATCCACTTGCTGTCGACCGAACGAAGGATAACCGCTTTTTGGAATTCAGCGATTTGCTCTGCAGGCAGCTGCTTTTCTTTTTCAGCAAATGCCGCATGAACCTTCGCCTGAATCTTCTCAATGATCTCTTCACGATCGAGACCGTAGAAATCTTTTTCCGTAAACACAGGCTCTGTGAACATGACCCCGTTCACATAATCTGCGATTTCTTTCGTGTTCCACTCTTCTTGAACTTCAGATTCTGGCGTGTGAACCGTTACGATGCGGTCGATTGTAGAATCGATCATACGCAGAACGATATCGCTCAAGTTCTCAGAGTCCAGTACGTCCTGACGCTGAGCGTAGATGATCTCACGCTGCTGACGCATAACATCATCATATTGTAAAAGCTGCTTACGAGCATCAAAGTTGGAACCTTCCACTCGTTTTTGTGCAGATTCTACAGCTTTTGTAACCATTTTGGACTCAATCGGCGTATCTTCATCCATGCCAAGACGCTCCATCATCGTCATCAAGTTGTCAGAACCGAAACGTTTCATCAACTCATCTTCCATTGAGATGTAGAAACGGGAAGAACCTGGATCTCCTTGACGACCAGCACGTCCGCGAAGCTGGTTATCGATACGTCGTGATTCGTGGCGCTCTGTACCTAAAATGTGAAGACCGCCAACTTCAATAACACCTTCGCCAAGCTTGATATCCGTACCACGGCCGGCCATATTTGTCGCGATTGTAACCATGCCAAGCTGACCCGCGTTCTCGATGATCTCTGCTTCACGCTCATGGTTTTTCGCGTTCAAGACATTATGTTGAATTTTACGCTTTGTTAAAAGTTGAGAAAGCAATTCAGATGTTTCAACGGCAACCGTACCAACAAGGATCGGCTGGCCAGTCTTATGGCGCTCTTCGATTTCAGCTGCGATCGCCTTGAATTTCCCTTGCATTGTTTTATAAATTAAATCCGCTCTATCATCACGTGCGATCGGACGGTTCGTCGGAATTACGATAACATCCATGTTGTAGATGTTGCGGAATTCCTCTTCTTCCGTTTTCGCCGTACCCGTCATACCCGCAAGTTTGTTGTACATACGGAAGTAGTTCTGGAACGTGATCGTCGCAAGGGTCATACTCTCGCGCTGGATCTCCAGGCCTTCTTTCGCTTCGATCGCTTGGTGAAGACCGTCGCTGTAACGGCGTCCAGCCATCAAACGTCCTGTGAACGGGTCAACGATTACGATTTCGCCTTCTTGAACAACATAGTCCACATCACGATGCATGATGATATTCGCTTTTAACGCCTGGTTGATGTGGTGATTAAGTGTTACATGCTGATAATCATAAAGGTTATCGATCGAGAACATCTGCTCAGCACGGTTGATTCCCTCTTCCGTAAGCTGCACGTTCTTCGTCTTTTCATCAACGGTATAATCCGTATCTTTTTTCAGCTGGCGCACAAACATGTTTGCCATTTGATAAAGCTGGGTAGATTTCTGTGCAGAGCCAGAAATGATCAGCGGAGTACGCGCTTCATCAATTAGGATGGAGTCAACTTCATCGACGATCGCATAATTACGGCGCTGAACCATCTGCTCTTTGTAAACCACCATGTTGTCACGCAAATAATCGAAGCCGAACTCGTTGTTCGTACCATAAGTAATATCTGCCGCATACGCTTCACGCTTTTCCTCTTTTGAAAGGTCAGAAACGTTCAATCCAACCGTCAAACCTAAGAAATTGTAAAGCGGCCCCATGATTTCAGAGTCACGACGAGCCAAGTATTCGTTGACGGTTACAACGTGAGTCCCTTTACCATCAAGCGCATTCAAATAGACCGGCATAGTCGCTACGAGCGTTTTACCCTCACCGGTTTTCATCTCAGCAATATTACCTTCATGAAGTGCAACCGCACCCATAATCTGTACGGGATAATGACGCATGTTCAATACACGAGCTGATGCTTCGCGCACTGTCGCAAACGCTTCTGGCAGCAAATCGTCTAATGACTCGCCTTTTTCAATGCGGCTTTTGAATTCAGCCGTCTTACCTGCAAGAGCTTCATCGTTTAACGCTTTAAACTCTTCTGCTAACGCTTCTACTTTTTCAGCGATTCTTTCATATCTATTTAGCGTCCGATCATTGGAACTTGGAAAAATCTTTTTCAAAATGCTAATCATCCGATAAACGCTCCCTGTTCTCGAGAATTATATACCACTTCTATTCTACCAGTTTGTGAAACGAGCCACAAGAAATCCCAAATCTTTTCATCCGAATTGTAGCATCCGCTAGTATATAAATTCCTATTTATGTGAAAATTTCTATAGTTTAAGAAGACAATAAACCTAAATTTTGGTAAAATAATAAAAAGGTTGCTGGGAGGTTCTTAATGGAAAAAGCGGAGTTACAAAGGGATAGCACCAGCGAACAAAAGGTGCGCAGCGAAAAAAATAGAACAATTATTTTAACGCTGGTTTTAAGCTTTTTTATTATTGGGGGTCTCGGAACGTGGGGGTATTACGAGCTTTTTGGTACGAAATCCGCATCAGATTTAGATCTTCCTTCTAATGAAGAAGTGATGAATGCTGAAAAAACGAGTGGTACTTCGATCTACAAGCCCACTTTAGAAGTTCCGGTTACGGAAATCCAGCGACGGATTAATGTCATGCATGAATTCTGGAACCGCGAGCTAGGATTTAACGCTTGGAATAACTATAGCATCGCAAGGAATAAGGAAGAATTGATGGATGTGAAGGAAGATATACAGGACAAACTCCTTCCTTATGTGTCGGGTCCATTGAAGGCAGATATGGAAACTGCGATTGTAAAAATAGATTCAAGCATGAAATCAGATAGTGTAGGACCATTAAAAACCGCCCATCGTATTTTTCATGATCTGGATATTACGCTGAACGGCTATAAGCAAGATGGCGTGTATTGGGAAGTAACGAAAACGTGGGAATGGCTTCAAAAAGCACATTGACGATTTGCAACTTCATTAGAATGGTGCTATGATGAATCTAGTTATTTTTGTTCGGTGTAATCAATAGTTTGAAATATAATTTTCTTCTTGAGAATAGATTAGGGCAAGGATAGTAATATATTGTGTGGTAACGCACGAGGAGGCAACAAACATGGAACAAGGTACAGTAAAATGGTTTAACGCAGAAAAAGGTTTTGGATTTATCGAACGCGAAAACGGAGACGACGTATTCGTACATTTCTCTGCAATCCAAACTGATGGCTTCAAGTCTTTAGACGAAGGCCAAAAAGTAACTTTTGAAGTTGAGCAAGGTGCTCGTGGAGCTCAAGCTGCTAACGTTCAAAAAGCATAATCTTAGATGATTATAGGAACAGACTCTCTTTAGAGTCTGTTTTTTTGTTGTCTATAAAAATAATCAATAAAAAACCCCGCTCAACAAGTTGAGCAGGGACATGGTACAGGAAAAGTAAAAAATTTATTGCATTAAAGGTTATGCATAGTATACCATACAAAACACTTCAATAGTGTTATTATACAAGCATTGCTCTTAAACCGTTTGAGAGCAGTGCTTTTTCTTAAGTAGCCGGTGTCATATAATGATCTTTCAGCTGGTCTCGCAATGTTCGCTTCAAGAACTTCCCGACCGAAGTCTTCGGGATCTCATCCATGAACACGATATCGTCTGGAATCCACCACTTCGCAAACTGCGGTTTCAAATATTCCATAATATCTTCTTTCGGCACTTTTCCTTTTGCTTCCGGTTTCAAAACGACACAAGCGAGCGGCCTCTCCTGCCATTCCGGGTGTGGAACCGCGATTACGGAAGCTTCAAAAACATCCGGATGCGCCATGATCGCATTCTCTAAATCTACCGACGAGATCCACTCTCCGCCGCTCTTAATGAGATCCTTCGTCCTGTCGACAATCTTTACGAAGCCTTCTTCATCAACGGTTACAACATCCCCGGTATGAAGCCAGCCATCAACGAACGTCCCTTCCGTTCGGTCATCATTGTAATACTCATCAGCTATCCAGTTGGATCGGAGCAGAAGTTCACCCATCTCATTTCCGTCCCACTTTACATCGCCATTGGCCCCGATTACTTTCATTTCAACACCTTGGACAACATAGCCTTGCTTTGCTTTGTAATCTAATTTTGTCTCTTCGTCCAAATCCATTTGATAGGTTTTCAGACGCGTTGCAATCACGAGCGGACTCGTTTCGGTCATACCATAGGCGTGCATGAACGGAATGTTATGTTTTTCCTGGAACGTTTTAATCATCCCTTTAGGTGCAGCTGATCCCCCACAAATAACAGCTCGTAGACTAGAAGTGTCATATCTTTTCTGTTCGAGTTCTTGAAGAAGTCCCATCCAGATCGTTGGGACACCTGCGGCAAAGGTTACTTTTTCCATCTCGATCAGTTCCGCTAAAAGCTGTGGCGTGAATCGTGGTCCAGGCATCACTTGCTTCGCACCAAACCAGGTCGCCGCATACGGAAGTCCCCAAGCATTGACGTGGAACATAGGCACAACCGGCATCAGAACATCACTTTCCGAAACAGAACCGCCATCAACAAGTCCTAGTGACATGGAGTGAAGAACAGTCGAACGGTGTGTGTACGTTACACCTTTTGGATTTCCAGTTGTTGCTGATGTGTAGCACATCCCAACAGGATCATTCTCATCAATATTTTGAGGGAACTCATAAGCTGGGTCACCTGCCTCAAGAAGTTTTTCATAATGATAAAGCGGCTGAAGCGGTGACTTTGGTAGCTCATCTTCATCGGTCATTAAAATAAATGCTTTTACGTTCGGAATATGGTCTTTTATGGCTTCAACAAGAGGAAGAATGTCCTGATCGATCATTAAAATCTGGTCATCGGCATGATTGATAATGTATGCGATATGCTGAGGGGAAAGTCGAATGTTTATCGTGTGAAGTACTGCTTCCACACCTGGGATTGCAAAATATGCTTCAAGGTGGCGATGGTGGTTCCATGCGAGTGTACCAACGCGTTCACCTTTTTGAACACCAAGTCGTTTCAGCGAACTCGACAACCTGCGGGTCCGTTCCCCGATCTCCCGGTAACTGAACTTGCGAATCCCTGACATCGTACGGCTCGTTACTTCTTTTTTAGCAAAATAACGTTCCGCATGCTCCAACATACTCGTTACTCGAAATGGCACATTCATCATCATAACTGCTTCTCCTCCTTTAATATAAACAAAACCAATGTTGTAAGCGCTCTCACTACTCAACTAGTTCACCTTACCTAGGAGGAAATCCTGCATCAAAAACATATTTATTGGAGGGTTTTGCTGGAAAGAATTCATCAGCTGAAAAATAATGTAATGTTCTGCAGCTCATTTACGTTAAACTATAAAAAACGGCATAAAAAGGAGTGTCAATTATGCCAGATTGGTCGTATCATACATTTTTCAAACCCGTGCTGTTCCGGATGAAACCAGAAACAAGCAGGAATTTTACATTGCAGTTGATGAACACGCTCGCAAGGCTTCCGCTTGGAGATAAAGTTATAAACTTCTTCGGACACATGCAACCGTCTGCAGAATTAGTACAGAACATTGCTGGCATTCGTTTCCCTTCCCCTGTAGGCATTAGCGGAGCTTTAGATCCTAACTTAAAAGGGACTTCGGCTTATTCTAATCTTGGGTTCGGTTTTATAGAAGTTGGACCGATTTCAATAGAACCTTGTAATTTGCAAAAACCTATCATACGCAATACAGATGAAGAAACATTATGGTATCAACATTTAAAGTCTAATATGGGGTTAGATGAAGCACTTGGAAAACTTCAAAAGACTAAGCGGACCGTTCCGATGGGGATTTGGATTAAGGGTGAAACAGAAAAAGAGTTATTACAACTGGCTGAAAAACTTGATGAATATGCTGACTTTTTCATTGTTGAACTTACTGGTGCTAATCACATTAAGAAGTTGAAGAGTATGACAGGTAAGTCGATTTTCTTGGAAGTAGCTCACCACCAGTTAGATATGAACAAATTTAACGATCAAAGTATGGATGGATTTTTAATTCGGGAAGGTGTTCAAAAAGACGGCGGAATTGAATTAGGAAAATCGGAAATGGCGGCGTTAAAAAACAGCATTCAGCAGCTTTTACCTTTTAAAAAACCGATTATTGCATCCGGCGGTATCCACGAACCTGGTGATGCGATGGAACTTTTTCGCTCCGGCGCATCACTAATCCAGCTTCATAGCGGATTTGTTTTTTCTGGACCAGGTCTTCCCAAAAGAATAAATGAGCGATATGTCTATGAAAGGACTTCCGAAACCAAGCAAAATACAAAAGGCTGGCTATCGTTTTTCTTGATGGGTTTGGGTGTTTTTCTCGCAGGCATCATCGCGTTGTTCATCGGTCTTACTGAAGTTCTTCTACCATATGACGAGGCATTCTTAGGAATGAAAAGCGAAGAAATCATCGCTTACAATCACCATCTGTTTCACTTCATGTCGCATGATCGGATCTGTCTCGCTGGAGTCATGATATCCGCAGGTTTTATGTTCATGCAGCTTTCTTACCACGGCATACGAAAAGGTGAGCATTGGGCAAGAAAAGTATTCGTGATTGCGGCAGCTGTCGGTTTTCTAAATCTCTTTTATTTTATAGGGTTCGGGTATTTCGATAAGCTTCACTTTCTCTATTACTTAATTATTTTCCCTTTTTTCATTTATGGACTTTACCGGACCCGAAACATGACAATTGGAAGCGGTGGTACGAATTTACACAACAGCAATTCATGGCGTAAAAGTCAGCTTGGGCAAAGCATGTTTGTGATTTCTGGCATGTGCTTGTTGTCGGCAGGAATTGTCATTTCGACCATCGGCATGAATGGCGTATTTGTACCTGAAGACCTGATGTTCTTTTCATTGACGCCTGAACAGATAATAGCTTTCAACGAGAAACTCATTCCGTTAATCGCACATGACCGGGCAGGTTTTGGCGGTGCATTGATATCAGAAGGATTTCTCCTGCTAACCATTGCGTTATGGGGATATAAAGAAGGAGCTAAATGGATTTGGTGGATCCTTGCGATCGGCGGTCTGCCTGGGTTTTTGACAGGTATCGGCACTCACTTCATGATCGGTTACGATAATCACTTCCACCTGTCCCCTGCTTATCTGTTGTTTGTGTTTTATATTTTGGGGTTGGTTTATTCGTATCAATATTTGTGCGGCCGTAAAGAGCAGTCCATGTTATTTAATCGATATGAAGCAAAAAAAGTGTAGACGCGTTTGCATCTGCACTTTTTCTATTTACTTCACTTGAGTTTGTTTTTGAAGATTAATCGCTTTTCGGATCGCGATGATCGTTCCCATATGCAGTCCTTCATGATAAAAAGTCCGCGGCAGCACTTCGGCAAACGTACTCATGCCAAGCTCAGTCGGTTCATCTAACTCCTGTTCGAGACGATGACCGAATTGCTGCTCAATATATTGAACCTGCTCCATTAAACGGTTGCGCAATTCTTCAAGCGTTGGAGGAGTCTGCTGCCAGTTTTCAGGCTTCGTTCCGTAACCGAACAGCTCGCGGTAGTGCCGCGGTGCTGGATTATCCTCACGCGTTTTATGATAAAGCCAATCGTACTGATCTAAATAGATGTGACCTAAGTTCCAGCGGATGTTGTTGTTGAAGCCCTCAGGCACAAAATCTAATTCCTCTTCTGTTAATCCTTCAACCGCGCTGAGCGTATTATGGCGGAAAGCAGCGAGCTGTTTTAATAAGATTTCATTACTCAACTTAATAACCTCCTTCAATGACCTTCTATTTACTTTTTCGCTTAAATGTACGAAAATCCCTTCTCCGCGCAAAAAAGCACGCCCTATAGAGAGCGTGCTTTCATCAATTTTTTATTAAGTTACATATCTCCAGCAATCAGTCCATATTTGCCGTCTTTACGTCTGTACACGACGTTCATCTCACCAGTTTCGGCATTGTTATAGACGAAGAAGTTATGGCCCAGTAAGCCCATTTGAAGAATCGCTTCCTCTGTGTCCATCGGTTTAAAGTCGAACCGCTTTTCACGGACGATTTCGAAGTCATCTTCTTCCTCTAACAGAGCAGTGGATACTCCCTCTGTTCCGTTAGCGAACATGTGCTTCGTGCCTTCAGCATTTCTGAATTTGCGGTTTACTTTTGTTTTGTGTTTACGAATTTGACGCTCTAATTTTTCTACCACCAAATCAATCGCAGCGTATAAATCCAAATGACGTTCCTCTGCACGAAGCAAGAGTCCCTTCATCGGTATCGTAACCTCAATGGATTGTTCATTGTTATACACTTTCAAATTGACGTGTACTTCAGAGTTCGGAGTTTCGTTAAAGTATTTTGTGAGTTTAGTTACCTTCTTCTCCACGTAAGCCCTAATAGCTTCGGTCACCTCGATGTTTTCCCCGCGAATGTTAAAATGCATAACTTAACTCCTCCTTTCGGTGATGTATATATATTTCTATGTACCCTAAAAGAATTCCTCCGTAACATTTAAAATATTTTGACAATTTCTTTACATTCTCGACATTTTCTTAATATAACGACGCTATACAACTTTAGATATAAAGGAATTTGAATCGAATTTCATAATAAATTATAGGAATTAAAGAAGTACATTACTTTGTACACAATGGAACGCTATTTTAAAATAAATTAAAGTTCTCATAAAAAATAAAAACCCGCCTGCAAAATACAGGCGGGATCTAATGTTTGGTCATTAATGCTTTGAATTATAGTTTAGTTACGTTAGCCGCTTGAGGCCCACGTGCGCCATCTACAATATCAAACTCAACTTGCTGACCTTCGTCAAGGCTTTTGAATCCTTCAGTGTTGATTGCGGAGAAGTGTACGAACACATCGTCCCCGTCTTCGCGCTCGATAAATCCAAAACCTTTTTCTGCGTTAAACCATTTTACTTTTCCTAACATGCCTTTCACAATCCCTTCATCATGCGAATCTTTGTATAGTAAATCTATACACTTCATAGTATGACACATACCCAAAAAAGTTGTCAAAGGCTTAAGATTAGCGAATAATAAGAAGTTTTGTCGAAAAATCTCAGTGTGCGCTTATGTATAAATATACATAATATTCATGAAAATAACCGATTATGATAACCGGTTATTTTATAGCTAATTATTACATTTGAGAGACCATCTGAGCCAGTTTCGCACACAAAACAGCTGCATATGTTCCAACAACATTACCTAACAAGCCCATCAATAGACCAACTGGTGCCAAAGCCGGCTGGAAAACAGACGCAACAACTGGCGCTGAACTTGTACCGCCAATATTACCTTGTGACCCAACTGCCACAAAGAACATCGGTGAACGTAATAATTTTGCTGCAGCAAACAAGAACAGAATGTGGATCGCTAGCCATACGATTCCCATTAGAATATATTGAGGTGCTTCAACCACATAGATCAAGTTCGCCTTCGCACCAATTGTCGCAAGCAGCAAGTAGATTCCTGCGTATCCTACTTTACTCGCGCCATAGTTCTCTAATTCGCGTACTTTTGTAAAAGAAAGTGCGATTCCGATCGCAGAAACAATCATGATCGTCCAAGTCGCTGCATTTAGAATATCTCCTTGAGGCAGCTTCTCAGAAAACTTTCCTACGATAAAAGCTAAACCGAATCCAAGACCTAGAATTGCAAGCAATTGAGGAACTGCAAGCGGACGTGAGTTCTTTTTCTCAAGATCTCCAACCTGCTTATTTACCTCTTCAATAATACGGTTATCGGCTTTGTTCCATTTATCAAAACGCGCCTGATAACCAGCAAGTGCGATCATGATCCCCATCCAGCTGTATCCAACAACCGTATCAACTACGATGATCGGCGAAAGGATGTGTTCTGGTGTATCAACGGCTTCAACAAGCGCCGCCATATTCGCAGAGCCGCCGATCCAGCTCCCCGCAAGCGCTGCTACACCAGTCCAAGCATCTTCTGGCAAGTACGGCTGGAAGATCGCAAGCGCAATCGGTCCACCGATGATAACTCCAAGCGTTCCAGCTAAGAACATCAGAATTGCTTTCGGTCCAAGCTTCAATGTCGCTTTTACATTAATCGATAAAAGCAATAACAGGAGTCCGACCGGCAGGATGTAAGCGGACACAAAACTATATAAATCAGAGCTCGAAGGTATGATTCCAAGCGTCGTCGAGATCATCGGTAAGAAGTACGTCCAGATCAACGGCGGTGCATAGTGGAAAAACTTTCTCAAGAAGTTGTTTTTAGACTCACCCAAAATAAATACGAAACCCACAAGCGCTGCTAGGTAAGCAAAGATCGCCATAGGTTCCTGAATGAGCGGTCCATTGGATGTTGCAAACATATCCCTATTCCCCCTTAAAAATACTTGAGTGACAAGTATACACGAAAAAATCAGCATTCCCTGTATAGTCCTTCTATTGCTAAAGTTGCGAATAGTAGCAACCTTTTTCACACTTCTAATTCAGGCTTGACCACATATAATGCAATATACAAGCTATGGAAACTTAAACAAGTGTTTAAAAAGGAGGCAATGGACGTTGTTGCATATGATCGAAAAAGTCGTCCTAAGCATGGCCGCAATCCGTATTTTTTCCGGAACCCTCGAAATCACGGCAGCACTTTTCATGCTGCATTACAATACCGTTGAACGCGCACTCGTCATCAATTCCCTGCTCTCCATCATAGGACCGGTCATCTTCTTCTCTACGATGACCCTTGGAATCTATGGATTGTCTACCAAACTATCGTTTACCAGCTTGTTGTGGATCATGGCAGGGGTTATTTGTATTGTTTATGGGATTAAGAGGTAGTGCACCTTTTTTAGTGGGGAGAAATTGTTGGTTATCCCGTTTGGCTCATAGAGGAGCAGTTTTGACTCATAGACCTTTGGTTTTGACCCATAGAAAGGTGTTCGGTTCATAGACCTATTACTTCGGCTCATAGACTAAAGAGTTAGACTCATAGAAAGTTGATAACGACTCATAGCCAACCAGTTTCGACTCATAGAACATTCGATGAACAGAAAAAAACCACAAGTTTTCCTTGTGGTCAGTTCTTCTTATCAAAATACATCCCATCCGCCGACAGCGTCTGGTACGGGTTTGCATATTGTACATTCTTCTCTTTCTTCTTCTTCATCATCGATAAGTTGTGTTTGATCTCCTCAAACTGGCGCACCAGCAATGGTTCGATCGTTTCGTTCATCTTAACGATCATCTTCCCCATACGCTGTTCTTCCTCTGAATACATAGCAGGCAGTTTCCCTATGATTGTATGGCGCTGATCCAGCAGCTCATTCAACCTCTCGATGTATGGTTCGCGCTCATCTTTTGGAAGCCCGCTCCTTACATGGTCAAACAGGTTCTTCGTAATCTCCAGCAAAATCTTAACGGCTGACATTACACGCGACCAGCCTCGCCGTGCTGCATGCGGCGGTTGATCTGGATCACTTCTTTCCACGTATTACGGAAATCCAGCACATAATCTTCCACTTCATCTAGAATTTCAACATCACTCTGGATGTTTGCCTCGATCAGACGGCGATTAATGTAATCGTACATCTGCATCAATGACTTCGAAACTTCCAGATCCATGTTGAGCGTGACCATCAATTCCTGAATGATCTTCTGTGCTTTTAAAAGATTTTTATTCTTCTCTTCTGTATTCTTCATCTCAATCGCTGTACGCGCGAGACCGATAAACTTCAAACATCCGTTATAGAGCATGAGCGTCAACTCGCCAGGAGACGCCGTTTGGACTGAGTTGTTCTGATACGCCTTGTTCGCGTTAAGTATGGACATGTAAAGGTAACACTCCTTTTTGGTTTAAAGATTACTGTCCGCCGCCAAACTGTTGCATTAAGTACATCGATTGCTGATTTGATCGCTGGATTGCTTTTTCCATGGCGGAGAACTGACGCCAGTAGCGGTCCTCCACCTGTTTAAGACGATCTTCAAAAGCGGAGATACGCTTGTCCACATCTGTTAACTCGCGGCCAAGGGTGAATTGAGCATTTGTTCGTAGAGCGTTTCCCGCTTTTAGTTCAATTTTATCAACGGTTGTATCAATCGACTTTCGAATTTTTTTTGCGATTCCTTCGACTGAATCTGTGCCTGTAAATAGCTTCATTACCGCATCGGGACTTGCCGCTAAAGCTTCACGAAGTTTCTTTTCATCGATCTCCAGCTTCCCTTTATCCAGATAGTTTCGCGATGTTGTAATTCCGATCTCAGAAAGCTGATCATAGTTTGTATCTCCCGTATCTACGTAGGCATACATATTTTGACGCATAGTGTTGAGTCCACTTGTTAAAATAGAATCTCCTCTAAGCATTCCGCTCTTTGCCTTCTCATCCCACATCTCTGCTTCCTTTTCGGAAAGGTCTTTTCTCTGTTCATTTGTTAATGGGGGAAAATCACGGTATTTCGTTTCACTTGTTTTCTTATTAATTGCTTCAATTGTTTCGTTATATTTATCTATAAAACTTTTAATAGAGTCGACTACTCCATCGGTATCCGTATTAGAGCTTATTACTGCTTCTCCGATTGCTTTGAGTGAGTATGAAACTCCACTGATTGTAAAGTTATTAGAGGATCGTTCCAATCCAGTAAGCCCATTCAAATCAAATTTAGCATTTAAGCCGTTGTCTGTTCCACCGAGTACTTGAGGACCAGTGGAGCCTGCAATCACACTATCAAACCCAATATCCTCAAAGAAGGCTACCGTTTGATCTGTTTCAAGTGATAAATTTGAGCCACTGCCTGTTAAATTATTTGAGATAACAAATTTACCGGTTGAATCGTCATAAAAGGCAGATATATCTAATCCTGCTTCTGACAATTTTTTAGCCACTGACTCCAAAGTATCCTTTGTAGGATCGATGTTGATTTTTTTTGAGAGTTCAAATGCAGTATTCCCTGGTTTTTGAACCTTAATTTCCAGATCAAAAGCAGTGCTTCCAAATGCAGTCGGATTTATAGTATTCAACGTGGCAGTACTGCTTGCACGAGTAAGACCATCCTCGTTTTTAACTTCTGTAGAGACCCAGTTCCTAGCTGTTGCCAGCTGGGTTACATTTATTCTCGATGTAATATTTGAAGCACTTCCTGAAACCGTTGCCGAAACTGCGTTAGGATTCGTGCTAGTAACTGTTTTTTGATTAAAGGTTCTCTGTAAAGCAACGCCATCCAGAATAAAACGGTCTAGTTCATCGAGCAACTTATTCATTGAACGATAGTCATCGCGCTGCCATTCAAGAGTAGTTTTCCTCTGCGAGAGCTTGTCTAAGGGTATACGCTCGGCACGCATCAAATCACCAACTAGTGTATCGATATCCATTCCACTAGCTAATCCGCCAATTCTCATAACCACGGTTCATCACCGTCCCTAAATTTTTTTATCAACAAAAATACCCATAAAGTCAATCATTTCTGCATACATATCAAGGAACTTTTTGTTCGGAATTTCTTTTACAACTTCCTTAGTCACTTCATCTACGATCTGCACATAATAATCGTTCAGTTTTTCATGCAGAACAAACTTTGACGAAGTATGTGCTTGCTCCAGCATATCGTTCATCGCACAAATTATTTTTTCTAATTTTTCTTTACTTGGTTTTACTTGTACTGAAGCTTCGGCTTGTGGAGTAGTTTCTTGTGTGTTTTGGCTTTTAAGCACAGGCTCAGATTTTTGAATAACAGGAGAACTAATTGCTTTCAGTTCCACCTTCATCGCCCCTTTAATTTTTCTCTAAATCTTATATCGGATTGTTCATTTAATTGTTGAGGAAGAAGGGGTAAAGAAAATCTCGAGAAATTTTATTACAATTCTATGAAACTACTCTATTGGTCAGTTTTTTATTGTAAAATAGTTGATGTTAAAGAAGATTAATGAAATAAAATTAACAATAACTAACTTTCTATTTAAACCCATAAAATAAATTAACTAATAAATAAAATCCTAAAATAATACTAACGAGAGGATAATGGCAGTAATGAAAGACCAACATAAAAAACAACTAAAGAAACATGCCCGGTCTACAAAGAAACGGAAAGCAGCCATTGAAGCACCTCTACAAAAAAACCGATACATAACTGGCCTCGATGGATTAAGAGCCATCGCTGTTCTTGCAGTTATTGCCTATCATTTGAATTTTGAATGGGCAGCTGGAGGCTTGCTAGGGGTAACTGTCTTTTTTGTTTTATCAGGATATTTAATTACCGATCTCCTGATAGCTGAATTTGTTGAAACTGATAAAATCAATTTTAAAAACTTCTGGATTCGGCGAGCTCGCAGGCTACTCCCTGCCATGTTTACAATGCTTCTCGTGGTCATAACTTGGGTTACTATTTTTGAGCAAACCATGTTAGACAAATTAGAAAAAGATACATTGGCAGCTATTATGTATGTAAGCAACTGGTGGTATATATTCCAGGACTTATCTTATTTTGAGAGTTTTGGCCCCCCTTCCCTGCTAACACACTTTTGGTCGTTAGCGGTGGAGGAGCAATTTTATATTCTATGGCCACTCGTCATACTTTTAGTCTTAAAAATGAAAGTAAAAGAAGGCTCATTATTTTCTATTATTCTACTGGGAGCTATTGCTTCAGCAGCTGCAATGACTTTATTATACGAACCAGGAACAGACCCAAGCCGGATATATTATGGAACGGATACCCGTGTCTTTTCACTTTTACTAGGGGCTAGTCTGTCGGTCATTTGGCCAAGTCGAAAATTATCAACCAACTTACCTTCAGAAATTCGCTGGAAGCTAGACTTTGTAGGACTGTTTGCTCTAGCTTTCATTTTCTATATGTTTTGGAGCACGGATCAGTATCAAGACTTTCTTTATCAAGGCGGAATGGTGGCGATGTCCGTTGCTTCAATGCTCGTAGTTGCGGTAATCGTACATCCTTCGAGCAAACTAAACACTGTGTTAAGCTTCAAACCATTGCGCTGGATCGGCGTTCGTTCATATGGGATCTACTTATGGCATTTTCCTGTAATTGTGCTTACAAGCCCTCAATGGGGAGCAGATGCACCTAGCTTAGTTCGTACGTCATTACAACTTTTTTTAATATTGACTTTAGCAAGCCTATCGTGGACGTTTATTGAAAATCCGATTAGACAAGGCGCATTAACACGATTTTGCAGAGTTGTTAAGTGTGGTGAATGGAAACGAGAAAAATTCTTTATCGGAAGATTTGTAACAACCGCAACCATACTGGGTGTTTTTCTTTGCATTTCAACGATTGGCATCACAACGACTTCAGTTGCATTAAGTAAAGACAACGTGATTAACGCCATTCAAGAAAAAGTAGGAAATGAAGAACCACCAACGGAAAATTTGGTAAAAAAGCCAGATGCACCTAAAAATGAACTTCCGTCAAAAGACAATAACTCTGAAGAAGTACCTAATGATAAACCAGCCGATCAAGTGCCTTCTGCGAAAGAATCCCGCCCTGTCACGGTAATCGGTGATTCCGTTATGATTGATGTAACACCGCACCTAGAAGAGGCTTTTGCAAAAGTTGAAGTTGATGCGAAAATCGGCCGTCAATTTAGGGAAGCAGAAGATATTGTAAAACAAAAGAAACACAATGGTTCCTTAGGTGAAATCGTTGTAATTGAACTTGGAGCTAACGGGCCACTTTCAGACAAAAAGCTAGCTGATTTAGTAAATGTAATTGGGAATGAAAGAGACATCTATTTCATCACAACACGCGTCCCTAAACCCTGGCAGAGAGAAATAAACGATACTATCAAAAATGTTGCTGGAGAATTTCAAAATGCTAAAGTAGTGGATTGGTTTTCAGTAAGTGAATCGCATCCGGAATATATAGGAAGTGATGGTGTGCATCTTACATTAACCGGTGCAAAAGCATATGCCGATTATCTGATTAAACACATTCAATAAAAACAGAAAAGCCAATCACCCAATATATAGGTGGTTGGCTTTTTTATTCCTCTTTTTCTTCTCCTGAACCTGTAAGTGGATTTTCTTTCCCGCCTGGTGCCGGATAATCTTCAGCCGGCAAATCCTCTAAGTAATCTGTAAGTTCAGGTAAATAATATGCGGCAATGATAATTTCGTATTTCAGCTGATTTGGATTTGTTTCTACTGATGCCATCTCTATCTCACTAAGACCAGTAAAAGTAATCCCCTCAATAACAATTACACGTTTCAGCTCTTCAATAGTTCGCAGGAATATTAACAAACCATTATAATCTTTAGAAACAACAGACATTTCAGCAGTAATTTTTTTTACGCCTTCAGGTAAAACCTCTGGTGCAGGTGGTTCAACAGCCTTAATTGTTGTTGTATCCTCTTCCGGAGTACTTGAAGAAGCTTCTTTGTTTTCTTCCTCAGATGCTCTGTGGTCTTCCGCATTGTTTTGTGTATATTCCTCTTCATCGTCTACTTCTCCGTCGCTGAACTGCATCGTCATAATTAAGCTATCTGATAAAACTTCAGCTTTTTCAAATTGAAGCATTAGCTGATCAACTAATGGAACGACAGGTACTTCTTCTTGGAGGGAAAATGTATTTTCTATTGCCATTGGAACATCCAGAACAGCATTCTCTGATTTTATTAAAAGAACTTTTTGCTGTTTAATTTTAGAATCAACAAATGAAATTCTTTCATGCATTGGCGATAGAATACCAAAGTACCCATAAGCCCCGCCTGATAGTAAGAGAATTAACAATCCTATGCCTAAGTATGTAAGAATGCGTCTATCCTTACTCATGAACTTCACCTTTTAATTCTTTAATTTTTTCTTTTTGAAAGCCAATTATATATTGAGCTCGATACCGTGGAAGAATATTTTCAAAGGCTGTCAAATCCTCTCCCTCATTAACTTCTTCAAAATTAGTTGTTTGCATTTTATCTATTGAGGCTTCTTTTATATATGGTGAGTTCGTAAGTTCATGGAGATAATTAGATGTTTCAGCCAATGTATCAAATTGAGCTTCCACCATAATAGAAGTTCTGTCTTTATATTCATATTTAATAAAAAACCCCCGTTCTGGAAGCAGTGCAACAAGGTGCTGTAAGAGGTCAGTAGCGGCTATTTCTTTTCCCCGAATATATTCAACTTTTTCTACTAGTGGAGAAATATCCGTAACTGTTGATTGTTCCCGATTTTTCATTTTTGTTTGAACCAAAAGCTTTTCTTGTTCTAGTAAGCGTTCTTTTTCTTGAAGTGTATTTGCACTCACATAATAATCCAATCCTAACCATGTTGCTGATCCTAACAAGAAAGTAACAGCTGCAATGATAAGGATAGTAGATCTTAAAGATTTTGCTTCTTTTACGGGTAACAGGTTAATATCGACTAACATAGCTGCACCTCTTTTAATCCGAGACCAAGAACAACATCAAATTGTTGTGGAAGCTGAGTATCTGAAAGATTAAGTATCAAAACCGGAATATCTAACTTTTGCTGCATACGCTCCTGTATGTAGTGAAGTTCCGGCAATTCACCAGAAAGGATTACTTTTGTTATACCTTGTCGTCCATGATTGATTGTAAACTTGTAATAGTTAATAATTCGATCAATCTCAACCAGTTTATCTTCAATTAAACCATGAACATAACCAGGATCCCCTTCCCATCGGATGTGCTGAACCCCGCTATTATACTGGTTAAAGTTCCAACTCTTAAAATCAGTTTCCAACTTTAAATGATTAAAAAAATAGGGCTTATGGTGATGAAAAATACTAAGTTGAATAGCAGGTATCTCAAACTGCAAACAAAGTGCATGATCTTCTACCGAAACGAGCCGATTCATAAAAATAAGCCGATAAAGAGATAGACAAGAAACATCGGCTACAACCGGCTTCAATTTCGCTTGAGATAGCAGGCTGGAATATTCGCTTACCATTTGTTCAGAAGCAGCAAAAAGTAAAATCTCTTTATTTTCTTCATTTGTTTCAAGTAAAACATATTCAAAAACTGGGTCCTCAAAAGGAAGGTGAATCGTACTCCCAAGCTCCATATACAGATAACCTTTAATTTCCTCATTATTAAGATTGTTTGGGACCTGGTGTTTCCGAATGACCAGTTTGCTGTCAGGAATCAAAAATTGAACCTCTCTGCCTTTAATTCCCCAATCTTCTACACATTCTTCCAAGATATTTAATAGTGTTTCACGATCAGTAATGACCCCATCCTGAATAAGGCCTTCTGGCAGATAACGTTCTCCAGAACTTTTGACATCAAGCTGTTCTGGCTGTTTCATATCTATATAACGGATGACATGGTCTTGAATGATTAAATTAATTCTTTTCTTGTTAAATAAACTTAGCCCGAATTTCATCAGATACACCTCAATAACCCAAAGTATTAGCATTAAATTCCTTTGACCATTTCACAAGCCGTTTTGCGTAATCGTTAAAAGAATTTGTCTTAATTTAGAAAATGCCCCTCCTGGGGAGGAGGGGTAAAAATAAATATTAATTATCTCCTTCTTCTGACCCTTCTTCTTCAACTCCACCTAAATAATCAGTTATTTCTGCTTCTGTAGCGGTAGTTGCTCCCTCAGTATCTGTGGCAATAGCTGCTGCATCGTGATTATTGATAGAATAAACACCATCAGCTAAAGTAACAGTCCACCCTTCAGCGTCAACACTGCTTAAATAATCTTCTAGTTCTTCCGCATTCCATTCATTCCCCGAAGCTCCTTCTGAAGCATGAGACAACTTCGCTGCATTAATGATTTGAGATGCTTCTGTTACAACTGCTTTCTCTTCAGTACTATTAATTATCCCGCCAATACTCACTACCGCGATCGCAGCAATAATACCTAAGATTACGATAACAACCAGCAATTCGATAAGCGTTAAACCTTTTTCATTCTTCAAATGCTTTTTGATAAGTTTTAACATTTTTTAATCCCCTTTAATTTATTTGTTATTGCTTTGTTGCTGTTAACCAATGGTTTTATACACTTCAAACATCGGCACAATAATCGAAATAACGATTGTACCAACAATGGATGCTAAAAAAACGATCATCAAAGGTTCAATTAAAGCTTTTAATCTATCTGTAGAAGTTTCTACTTCTTTTTCATAAAAATCAGCCACTTTAGCAAGCATTTCATCTAAAGAACCTGTTTCTTCCCCGATAGAAATCATTTGGGTTACGAGCGGCGGGAAAATCCAGTGTTTTTTCATTGGCTCCGTTAACCGCTGACCCGCTTCAAGAGCGCCTCTTGATTCCTTTATAACCCTTGAAACCACCTCATTCTCTACCACTTTCTCTACAATTGATAGAGATTGCAAAATGGGAACAGAGCTTGAGAACAGTGAGCTTAATGTGCGAGTCATCCTGGCTATCGCTGATTTTTGAAGCAGCTTTCCAAACACAGGTACTTTTAAAAGCACGTAATCAAAATAGTATTTACTAGCTTTGTTTCTGAGAGTAAAAATGAGAGCAAGATAGATTAATAGTCCAAATAATAAAAGAACCCACCAAAATTCTTGCATAAAATCACTAGCTCCTAAGACGAACAACGTAATACCTGGCAATTCTCCTCCTGCATCCTGGAGCATTGCCGCAAATGTAGGTACAACCTTTGCCAGCAGGAAAATGACTACAAAAACTGCTACCACTCCTACAATCATCGGATACATCATAGCTGATATAATTTTTTGCTTCGTGTAGTGCTGTTTTTCAAAAAAGGTAGCAAGCTGATCAAGCGTATCATCGAGACTTCCGCCTGCCTCTCCCGCCGAAACCATATTAATTACAATAGGAGGAAAAATAGCTCGGTGCTTGCTCATCGCCATAGATAACGGATTTCCTGACCGCAATTCCTCTTCAACGTCCGCTAATACCTTCTGCAATGCTTTACTTTCGGTTTGAGCTGACAGGATGTTTGTAGAATCGACGACAGATACTCCTGCCCTCAGCAATGTAGCAAACTGCCTTAAGAAAATAACAAACTGCTGTGATTTCACTTGCTTTCCAATGTTTATCTCTTTGTTTAGCAACGTTTGTTTCATTTCTTGAACTTCTGTTACGGCGATGCCTTTTTCCTTCAGCTTTAAAACCGCTTCTCTTTTTGATAGTCCGAGAATCGATCCAGACCGCTTTTTGCCGTTCTTATCACGGCCCACATAACTGAATTGTGCCATCTCATCCCCCCTTCTCCAGGAGATATGGCTCTACGAACTCTCTTGAAACTTCATTTTTTTCAAGAGCTTCCTTGGCTGACATTTCAAACGTATGCATGCCTGCGTTCTTGCTCGTTTGCATGACACTATGAATCTGGTGAATTTTTTCATTGCGAATTAAGTTTGCTACTGCCGGCGTGTTCACCAAAATCTCAGTTATTGCCCTGCGTCTTTTACCATCGATAGTAGGAAGTAATCTTTGCGACATTACCCCGACTAATACTGATGCCAACTGAATTCGGATCTGTCCTTGCTGTTCAGGCGGGAACACATCAACGATACGATCAATCGTTGACGAAGCATTGGTAGTATGTAATGTGCCTAATACAAGGTGACCCGTTTCGGCTGCCGTAATAGCGGTCGCTATGGTTTCCAGATCACGCATTTCGCCAAGCAAAATAACATCGGGGTCCTGTCGCAATGCAGAACGAAGACCATTGGCAAAATTGTTCGTATCAAATCCAATTTCACGCTGATCGATCACACACGTTCGATGGCGGTGCAAATACTCGATCGGGTCCTCTAACGTAATGATGTGCCGGCTCATCGTCCGGTTCATAAAATCGATCATCGAGGCAAGAGTCGTGGATTTACCGCTTCCTGTAGGTCCCGTAACAAGAACAAGGCCTTGATGTTTCATCGCCATCTTTCTAACTGTTTCAGGCAACGATAAATCTTCTAAAGTAGGAATCGACGTTGGAATGATTCGAAAAGCAAGACTCACACAAGAACGTTGGCGGTAGGCGTTTACCCGGAATCGAGACAACCCTTGAATGCCATAAGAAATATCAATCTCTCCCACTTCTTCAAATTCGGAATAGTATTTTTCATCGATTACAATCCTAGAAATTTGCTGCGTATCTTCAGGCGTTAAAGATTCACTTCCGTATCGTTTCAGTCCCCCGTTAATTCGAAAAACAGGAGGCATCCCAACAGAAAGGTGTACATCTGATGCTTTTAATTGAAAGGCTGCTCTAAGCCATTGTTCCAACTTTTCCTTCATGTCAGCACCTACTCATTGATTGCTACTCGCAAAACTTCTTCTGTCGTAGTTAAACCTTGTTTTACTTTGAGAAATCCGTCATCAATCAGAAAGATCGTCCCGTTTTTCATCGCATAATCTCTTAGTTCAACAATCGGTCTGTTGTTCATGATCAACTGACGGATATGCTCGTCGATCACCAATACTTCATGAAGAGCAATTCGGCCTTTATATCCCGTCATGTTGCACATCCCGCATCCTTTACCTCGGGAGATGACTTCAATTTTAATACCGCGTTTTGCGAAAATCTCTTTCTCACGTTCTGTCGCTTTATATGTCTGCTTACAATCCCGGCAAACTCTTCGGACAAGTCTTTGTGCAATAACACCAGATAAAGAAGCTGCTACTAAGAACGGTTCTACTCCCATATCGGTTAACCGAGCAATCGTTGCGATGGAATCGTTTGTATGGAGCGTACTTAACACAAGATGCCCTGTTAATGATGCACGTACCGCAATTTCAGCGGTTTCTGTATCACGAATTTCCCCAACCATGACGATATCAGGATCTTGACGAAGAATGGATCGTAAACCACTTGCGAACGTTAACCCTACTGCTGAATTAACTTGAATCTGATTAATCCCCCCAAGCTGGTACTCAACAGGATCTTCAACAGTAATCACGTTCACTTCCTCTGTATTAAGCTTGTTTAATGTCGCATACAGTGTGGAAGATTTCCCTGATCCTGTAGGGCCTGTAATTAGTATGATTCCGTTCGGCTGTTTAATAAGCTTTTCGAACCTTTGCATGTTCAGCTTGTTAAAGCCCAGATTTTCAAGTTTGTTTAATGAACTTCCCAGATCCAAAATACGGAGTACTATCTTTTCACCATAGATTGCTGGAAGTGTTGAAACACGCAGATCAACAGGATGCATGTCCAAGTTCATTTTTATACGGCCATCCTGTGGAAGACGGCTTTCCGTAATATTTAAGTTAGCCATAATCTTAATCCGTGCTGTTAGCATATTTTGCATATGCTTTGGAAGACTTCGCTCCGTTTTTAGCATGCCATCAATACGATAACGAACAACGAGCTTCGTTTCGTGAGGATCAAAGTGAATGTCACTTGCTTTAAGCTGAACCCCTTGTTGAATAAGCTGGTTTACAAGCTTTACAACAGGAGAGTCATCTTCCGTAATGCGGCTATCATCCTTAAGAGAAGCTCCCTGAGGAAGAAGATCTAGAAACTCTTCCATTGAATCATCAATATCGTAAAACTTTTTGTGAGCGCGTATAATATCATCTTTTGCAGAGATAGCCCGTTCAATTTGAAATCCCGTGGTAAGTCTAAGATCATCTATAACCGTAAAGTCCATCGGATCAGCCATGGCAACGAAAAGTTTATCGCCATCTTTTTTGATCGGCATAAGAAAATGTCTTCTAGCAAATTCTCTCGGAACAATAGATATTGCCTGTTCTTCTATTGGATATCGGTACAGGCTGATATGCGGAATTCCAAGTTGAAATTCCAGAACTTCAATCAGTTGCTGCTCAGTGAGTAAACCTTTTTCAATAAAGGCGTCACCAAGCTTTTGGTTACTGCGTTTTTCTTTTAATGTTTGCTGAAGAACATCTTCCGTTATTAAACCAGACTCTACTAAAAGATCACCAAGACGCTTTTTTTGAACAATCACTTCGCCTCACCACCGGATTCTTTTTCGTCATCAGAAGGAGTTTTTTTCTTTTCCTCAACCTTATTGTCCTTAACATTCTCTGTTGGTGGCTGTGCATCAGCACCTGGAATCCCGGGAATGCCTGGAATGACCGGAGCATTCGGATCAAAAGGATTTGCAGGGTATGGATAAACTGGATAAGGATAAGGCATTACAGGAATACCGTTTTCAGGATTTGTTGTATCAGGAACCTCTTTGTCCTCTACCGGATAACCTCTCTCCTCAATACGGTGCTTAGGCGGATAAAAATCCTCTGAGAGTTTAATTGATTCAACAACTTCACCACCAGAACCGAATGATTCACGGTAGACCGCCGCCAAGTATCCTTCACTTCCTCCATCCACAACAACAGAACTTAAAAAACTTGCAAGCTGCTCATTAAAACGTATAATCGTTTTTGGTTTAAAAACCTGTTTATCCACTTTTACCTTATATGTAAATGGAAGTGGTACACCTACTATCGAAACCACTAGATGATCTTTGTCTATTAGAAACTCCAGTTTATAAGGCGCAGCATTTGGATTCTGAAAAGAAAAGTCCATATCAGCAGGCTTCACAAACGCTTCAAACCCAAGCTCAGCATATTCAGGCAATTCTCTCGATGTATGACGTTCAACAATAGTGAAGTTCGTTTTTTGAACCGCTGTATAGATACCGCTTGCCAAAACATTTAAATCTATTGAATCTTGGGCGGTCAGACTGACTTCTTCGATTGCATGGATGAGGGAAAATGAACTGCCTGGCTTAATCTCATAACCATGCAAACCTTTAATCCAGTCAGCGAGTAAAACATGTTCACCAGGAAGTTTAACTGTACTCTGGCTCACCACTTCCTCAGCCTGACCAAAAGTAGTAAGGAACTCATTAATATTAATTTCAAGATTACTTGTTGGAAGTTTTGCTCCAACTTGCTTTAAATGAGCATAAAGCATCTCTTCATCCAGCAATTCTTCAAGCCCAGTAACATTTAATTTAAACACTGAACTCTTAACAGATTCTTTATCTAATTCAACAAGCAGTTTATTAGAATTTCCTGAAATCTTCTGGACACTTTCTTCAACCTGAAAGAGCCACGTATCGGGACTTAATTGAACTTTTTGTTCGTTGTAAGAAAGATATACCGGATATTGATTCTGCCACTCAGAAATTTCTTCTTTTACAATAGACTCTGCTTCCTGCTTTGTGGCATCTTCAACAAGTATGGAGCCCACTCGGACCCCCTTACCAAATCGTTCTTCCTCGAAAATATTAGAGTATACGTCTGTAACAAAAACACTTGAAAAGAAAAGAAAAAGAGAGGCAAGGCTAATGGATACAAATATCATGAGAAAGCTTTTTGGATTGAATTCTCTTTTAGCCATAGCTCCCTTTTAGCCTACAACGTTCATAGAAAGTTCAGCTAGAACGGCAGGACCTTTCTCTTGTGCTTTTCTCACATCTTCTATTTCTAGTGTTGTACCATTAGGGAATAAAAGCTTACCATCTCTTTCAAAAATATCTTTTGTTGTTGTTCTGCCTGTTAACAGTGCAAGTTGTTTCTCTATAACGTGATTTATAACGACATCTTCATTCGTTGCTTCCATTTCATCTTGTATTGAATCATTTAAAAGCAACTCTTCTCTATCCAAGAAATTCAGTTGAGCTTCTTCTTTTACAACAAGCAAATCTCGTCCAAATGTAATAAGCTGATCTGCTGCTAGTACCATCTTTTTAGAAGGTGATGAAAGCTCTACACCAAGAATTGCACCATTATCATCATCAATAAAAAATTCAGTAGTTTCACCGATAAGCTGACCTTTTCTGTCTATGACCTTAGCACCGACTACACTTATTTTCTTCTGTACAAGTTCATTAGCAATCGGAATCTCAGTTAGATCGAATATGGATGTACTGTCTTCGATCATAACTGCAAACTCACCAACCCCAACAATTTTCTTGAACGGAATTGCCCGAACACTAATCTGCCAATCTCCATGTTCAACCGTCAGGAAATCCACTGTTCCTTGTTTTGGATTAACAACTAATGACTTTACGTGACCTACTTCTGCCCCATCAGCGATACTGATGATAGGTAAAGCTATAAACTGATTACTTTTTTTCATTACACTCACCCAATCTCTTATGTTTTGAAATATGTTTGATTAAACGCCTACTGGCAAAGCGTCAAAATACCGTTCAGTCTCTTCGGCTATAACGGAATAACCCCTTAATTTCTCACTCATGGCTGTTAATATTTCCTTCATATGTGCAGAGTCATCAACTTTCACATAAGAATCTAGCAAAAGCTTAGAAAATAGATAAAAGTCTCTATCTGATAATGGTTGACTAATAATGGAGTGCAGCATTACTTGATATGATTCTTCATCACCTTGTTCTTGATAAAATGAAAGTGTGTTTAATAGCATGTCCTGCACATCATAATCCATATCCTTAGTAAAGATGACTTCTTCTGTTTCACAATTTACATCTACTAAGGTTTCAACTTCTTCAAAAGTCTCTCTTATTTCTGGAGGTACTTCTCTTTCATCCATTTCGCCGATCATCGTAATCTCTGATTCTATTGAAACAAGTTCATCGAATTGGTCGTCCATTGCAAGAACTTCTTGCATGTCACTCGTTTCCTCAATCTCATGTTGTTTTTCTTCAAAGATTTGTTCCTCTGGATCCATTAACTCTTCTATCTCTAACAAATCTATAGAATCTGCTTCTTCTATAGTTATCAATTCTTCTTCAGGCTCAGTCAATGTATCTTCGAGTTGATCCATTTCATCTAAAAATTGTGAGCGCTGATTGATAACTTCTTCATTTATATCGGTAAGAACAGGTTTGTCTATAAACTCATCTGCCATGATTTCTCTGCTTTCTAGTAAAAATGAAAATTCATTTTCCGCAACTTCTTCTGTCGGAATAATAGATTCGATTTCTAGCTGAGATAATTCTTCTAATTCATCAGATACAGCCTGGATTTCTTCAACTTCTGTCTTATCTTTTACTTTAGACTCTATCTTTTCTTCCATATGTAAGTCTTGTATGTCTTCAATAGGTTCAATTTGAACGTCTTCAGGTGGCACATCCAAAGTTGCAGCACTTTCTCGGGTTTCGTCAGATATATTATCTACTGAAACTTCCTCTGGTTTGTCTTCTGAGATCGGAAGAAAAAATTCTGTTGGACCAGTGCTTATTCCAGCTAGATTCATTTGTTTTTCGGCAAAATATGAAGAGATAAATGCCGCTCCAACTATGACACCTAAAATGTTCCATACAGAGAGATTATTAACAAGAAACAAGCCACACAATGCTAGAAAAAATGATAGCCCTATAAGAATCATTTTAAATTTCAATGGAATGTTCGGTGGATAAAAATAAAATATTGAGCTTATGATCATCGTAAAAATAATTAAAATAACAAAATGGGTCAATATATCCTCACCTTCTATTACCAAAATAATCTATTTTTATCTATAATACTACAAATTTACTAAAAAACATCCAATAATAGCAAAATTTTCTGAAGAATAATGTATAATAAAATAGAAATATGAAACTTTATAGTTCTTTTTGCCTAAAACTAAAGACGAGGTGTAAATCAATGCTATCAGATAAAGGATTTTCTTTAATAGAAGTGCTCATCTCTTTAACAATCCTCTCTGTTTCAGTTATAGGCATCTCTCAATTCTTTACACAAGCTAATCAAATATCTTCTAGCAATAACAACAAATTAGTTGCTACAAACCTTGCCAGAATGACACTGGAAAGGATTCATCATGATTACACCACCTACGGAATAACACCTTTCACGCATACATACGACAAGTCAAACTGCAGCACTGCCGACTGCGAACAATTATTTCAAACGATGATTAACAATGTTACCTACGATATTGAAATTGAAGCTACTGAACAATCTGATCAAGAATTAACCATTAAACTTCTGCCTATTAAGGTCACCATCAGTTATGGTCCAGAAGATAAACGAAAACACACATCAGTAGAGGGGTATGTAAATTATGCTGACTAAGCTGCTTAACCAAAAAGGAGCTACGCTAATTGAAGCTCTCCTCTCGTTATTCCTTTTTTCTATTATCGGTACTGCTGTCTATTTTGTTTTGTTAAACGGAGTAAAGACAGAAAATAAAATTTACACAGAAACCATGATTCGTGACGAAGCAGACCTGGTTATGTCACAAATCATTGATGTACTTTATACAGCTCCAGCTTCTAAAGTAAAAGATGTATCAACTGGAAGCCAAAATCTGCTAGTCTACCAAGATGAGTCACAAACCACTTCTGTCGGTTTTGCAGGTCATAAACCTGTAATAGACGGAAAAGCAATCAGTACTAACGATTTTGATTTTAAAGATTCAACTATTATAAAAGCTGATAACAGCATTAAGATCGTTTTAAATATAAAGAGCAAAAAAAATAAAAACGCTCGTCCATTATCTTTACAAAGTCAATTCGGACTTATGAAGGAGTGAGTAAAATGAAGAAGATACTTTCTGAAAAAGGAAATACACTGATTATTGTTCTTCTAATGATTGTTATTTTTACTGTAACTGGACTCTCTTTAATTACCACGACCTTCAACGGAGTAAAGAAAACTGATGCACGTGAAGCTCAAATTCAATCGGTTGAGCTTGCAGAAAAAGGGATTGACTACTTATCCGCATTATTGGAATCAAAAACAGAGAAGCTCTTAGATCTCCCAGTTAGTGAATTCGATGGTGCCATCTCAAAACTTTTAGACCCTTATGAAGTAAGCGATGCAAAGGCAGAATTCTTGCCTGAATCAGAGCTGAAATCAGACAGCGGAACTTTGAAGGTTAAAGTCTACAACCGCTACAAGGTCGCATCATCGCCAGATGATCTATCACAGATTATGACACTGCACAGTGAAGCGATTGTAAACGGAAAGAAAAAAACATTAATCACAAAAATAAAATTAGGAGCTAAAGAAGTTCCTGAGGCACTAAAATATGCTGTTGGAGCATATAACCCGTGTAAAGGGAAAGAAGGATGTACGACGCGAAGCGATGATGGCAATATGTTTTTGCATGGGGGAGTTGCCATTAAAGGTGATCTATATGTAGAGAAAAATTTAATCACAAAAAATAAAGGAATTGTAGGAACAGATACGAACTGGATTCTATCCGATCTTCCAAGTGTCGAAGGGCAGAATGGAAGGCCGGCACAATTAATATTGCCTGGAAACCTCTATAAACTTACATCAGATCGAAACTACAGTTCACATATAAGAGAAACTGACTTCTTATCAGGATATGGCTATCAAAAAATCAATAAGAAAAATATTAACTCAGCCTTTACAGAGTATAGAGAACCTAACAAAGAATACGTCCCTATTGTAGAAACGAAATCACCTTCTTTTGCTCCTATTGATATTACAGGGCAAAAGAGTCAGTATTATTACTCAAATAGCCATTCTTCATTCCCAGTATCAGAGGTACACGATGGGAACTTTAATAACAATCCGCATAAAGAAAATATTAAAATACGGTACGAAAATGAAAACGTCTTTGTAAACTCTAATAATGATATAAAAATAGATGGTAGTTTTACTTTTAACCGTCTGAGTACTAAAGGATATTCACCATACCGGAACATCAACATTACGAGCCGCCCTGATGATTGGGGCAAACTCACATTTAAAGAAGGAGCTTATTTTGGCGGCGACGTTACCATTGGAGACCCTAGAATCTATCACTACAATACAAACTACTACGATAAATTTGAAATTGATGGACCTATCTTTATTGACGGAGATCTAACGATTTGGGGAGCGAACGTTAAGTTCAATTCTACGATCTATGTAACAGGAAAGACTACCATTCGCTACTCCAGGCTGCAAGGTACAACAGATTCAAACAGAGTTGAAAAATCACTTGTACTATTCGGCAGTGATTCTATCCTGATTGCAAATAATAATGTATTTGGAGATAACCCGAATATCATTAGAGGATTCTTTTATTCTGAAGAACTATTGGAAATCTACGGGGTTGGATCGAACGTGGAAATTCAAGGTGGAGTATTCGGAAGAAAAATTGTACTGAATGCAACCCGAGGGAAAGTTACACCAGGCTCAGGATATGACGATGAGCGAACGAATGGATTATATAATTTCCAGTCGAACCAGACTCAAATCTCTCCATCAAAGTCTCGATTAAGAATTATTTATAATCCCGAACTCATTAAAAATCCGCCAGAAGGTCTTCCTAAAGTTAAAGATTTAGCAATCACAAAATTAGAAAGAGAAATTGAGTAAAGGCTTTCCCATTCCGGGAGAGCTTTTAATTTTATGAGAACAGTAAAATGTTTAAAATAAGATGCCATATTACCACTAACGTATAAAGAGTTAACGCAATATACAGCAGTGTTTTAACTCTATCCATCAGTGGTACAAATCCGATAATAAAAATTAAATATGAGAATAAAAACTTTACGAATAAGAAAAGAATTGGATTAATCATATATAGAGCATTCATAATAGGATTTAATTCAGTCCCACCTTTTAAGAGAAGCCGATGAGTGAATAAAGCATCAGCAGCATTAAAAACAGCCAAACATACGCATATCCAAAGATGACGCTGTACCTGAAACACACTCTCCATCCAGCTCCCTCCTCTCTTAATTGGAGTATACCCAGTTTCAGAAAGGAAGTTTACTAGAATTGTGCATCAAATAGCGACAGGAGGTGTCGGAATATAGAAGTAAAAATAAAAAAGACTCGGCTAAGAGTCCTTTTTACAGTTTTAAATCGATTTGACTTCCTAAGTGTGGTTGAACCGATTGTTCTAGCATCTTTGTAAAGTTTACGCTGTTTTGCTGAGCGGTGTTCATCGCCATTTTCATGACAGAGAGATTAGCTTGCTGCTGGAGTTGAGATTGGTTTAGCATGATGGATAGAGCTGGAATGTACATAGAAAACCTCCTGTTATTAAAAAAGAGATCTTAGACGAAGCTAAGATCTCTTTTTGTAAGTTTAAAATTAACGAAGAAGTTGAAGAACTCCTTGTGGTTGTTGGTTCGCTTGCTTCGCGGCTATGTCTTTCGATCATAGAATAGACTATATCTTCATCCTTTGTTTACAAGGAGCTGGGCACTTCGAACGGTTTTACCGCCCTACGGAGTTCATTGTCATAGCGATTGCCTTAGACAGTATCTCCTAGTCGTTGAACGTTCTCCAGAGTTTCCTCTTAGGAGCTTCGCTGCTGATTATCCAATCCTTTTATTTTTAAACCCGTCACGCTCACCGTTTCCAATCACGTTGTGGGATAAAAGGCTCTAAGGAAGTTCCAGCAATTCACCCAGTGGTACTCTAACCCGTTACCAAGTTAGACGCCCTTCTCATCATTACCTTAAGAGTTGTAAAACTCCTTGAGGGGTTTGTTGAGATTGAGCCAACATTGCTTGTGCTGCTTGAGAAAGAATAGAATTCTTTGTTTGTTCCATCATTTCTTTGGCCATATCTACGTCACGAACACGAGATTCTGCGGCAGTTAAGTTTTCAGAAGACGTGTTCAAGTTGTTAATTGTATGCTCTAAGCGATTCTGAGCTGCACCTAGATAACTACGTCCTGATGAAACTGCTGCAATTTGTGTATCAAGCGCTGTCATAGCAGCATTTGCATTTGTATTGGAATCAAGTGTCAGTGCAGCAACAGCTGTATGCAGATCTGTTAACTTAATACCAGCAGTAGAAAGGTCTAAATCCATTGTTTGAGTCGCATTAGCTCCTACTTGAAGCTTAAGAACACCGGCTGTACCAGCAGAAGCGTCAAGTAGATTCATCGTGTTAAACTGAGTAGTGTCATGAATTCTCTTAATCTCCTCTGAGAGTTGGTCGAACTCATCTTGTAGAGCTGTTCTATCCGCTGTTACGTTAGTATCAGTAGATGCCTGAACTGCTAATTCTCTTTGTCGTTGAAGAATTGAATGAACTTCGTTTAAAGCACCTTCAGCAGTTTGAATTAATGAAATTCCGTCTTGAGAGTTTTTAGAAGCCATATCTAATCCACGAATTTGTCCACGCATTTTTTCAGAGATAGCAAGACCAGCTGCATCATCTCCCGCACGATTAATACGAAGTCCTGAAGATAATTTCTCCATTGACTTACCTTGTGCACCATTTGCAGTATTCAACTGACGATAGGTATTTAATGCAGCGATATTATGGTTAATTCTCATTTTAATTTCCTCCTTGAATGTGTTCCGCCCACGTCCTTGTGGTAGGATTCTTTATTGAAACTCGCCTTACTTTTACGGCCGTTAAAAGTACTGCTTGTCCCTACATCATTAATATCGGAGAAAAAAGAAACATGTTTAACTAGATTTCATTCTTTTTTAATTTTTTTAATTGTTGAAATACATTTAATGAGGTATGTGCTGCTTCATTATTTTCTTGTTGAATGGCTAGAAACACTTCTTTGCGATGAATGTCTATGTTTTTTGGTGCAGAAATCCCTAGCTTTACTTGTTCTCCATCTATAGACAATATTGTCAGTTCAATATTATCACCAATTTTAATTGCTTCTTGTAACCTTCGGGTTAATACTAACATGCTTAACCCTCCTGTCCTAAGCTAGATTCTGATAATTCATGCCTTGTTCTGTATCTGTTATCAGAAAGTACTACTTGCTTAGCCAATTTTTTTTTAACATTTATTACTACTGGTGCTTGAAGATTTGCTGTTGATTTCTCCAATGGATCTTGAATCGTTAAGATGACTTGTACCTGTACATCTGCTTCTTTTTTGATTTTTAATTGTTCTTGTACAGATTCTATTAATTCAAAATCATATTCCTTAAAAAAAAGAAATGGATTTGTTGTGAAAAAAGCTAGTTCTTTTGTAGTTACTGATTGTAATGTTGAAAAAGGAGTCCCTTCTATTGGCAGAAGAACAAACTGTTTTTCATCTTCAAAACCTGGCAAGCCATGTTCAAACTGCAATATTTCCGATTCATTAACTTCAATTGTTTCTTCAAATTTTGTATGAAGTATCAATTTAATCATCCTTTACTTTTTTCATCAACATGTAGACCTACGAAATCAATCTTTAAAGAAGGCATTTGTGTCAGATTAACACTTACAGATCCAGGTATATATTGATGATATGGTTTATTTACTTGAATATCAATTTCCGGCTTATGCGTTTGCCAGTTTAATTTTACACTGCTAGGCTGATAGTTAATCTTAACGCTGTTAACCGATGGGATAAAACCAATGTTAAATTCATAGATGGGACTTTCACTGTTTATTTTCGCATGTTCTAGAATCGGATTGCCACCATTTTCAATGCTCATAAGGTCATCACCTTCTTGAGCCACCCTAGCAAGTCCGGTTAGCCAATCTTCGTAACCTTTTTGTGCAAACTCTTCAATTCTTCTAGAAATATGTTTTAAGTCCATATCTGCTCGAGCTTCCGTTTGGTCTATGGTCAATAGTGATGGTGTACGCTCGATTTCTAAATTAGCTTTCGGTTGTTTTATCCTTAAGTCTGCTGGTTGCTGTTGGATTTTTTGTATTGGACTACTTATCTTTATTCCGATTTTAGCAGAAGTAGATTCCATTCTAATTTGAGGAAAGTTCATATTTCTCCCTCCAAAAGTTTTATCTATTGCAAGAAAAGAGCTATCAAATGATAGCTCTTCTAATTAACGTAAGAAATCCATTAATGTTGGCTGAATAATTCTTGACCCTACAGATAGTGCTGCACGGTGAATACTTTCTTGCATCTTTAAATCTGTAATAACACGCTCAATATCTGCATCTTCATTATCAGAAAGAATGCGGTTGGCAATCACTTCTTGCTCACCCACCCGAGCATCAATTAGTTCAACTCGATTGTATCTTGCTCCTAGCTCAGCACGTTCTGATAGTAAGTTGTCGATATTAGTATCCAATTTACCTAGAAAGTCATTAATAGGTGTTGTGTTGTTACCTTTTAGAGCTTCTTCCAATTCAGCAATATCACCGAAAATATCTGTATTAAATACTTTTGTTGGATTAATATTTACGGCAACATCAATCCCCTTGGACATTTCTATTTTCACTTGTTCTTGATTAATAGATACGGTTGGAGGGTTCGAAGATAAATCAACCGGTGCCTTTGTCGTGTCATTACCGTTAAAAATGTACTTTCCAGCTACTTTAGTGTTTGCAATAGAAGCTAGATGTTCTTTAAGGTGTCCCACTTCTTTTGCGATCATCTCTTTTTGTGAATCCTCGATAGTGCCGTTACTTGCCTGTACAGTTAATTCCCTTATACGGTGCATAACACTTGTAGCTTTGTCTAATGCAGCATCTGAATTTTCCATCCAATTGTATGCTTCAGATAAGTTGCGTTTATACTGTTCTACTTCTGTTAAATTCGTTCTGTATGTCATTCCCTTCATAGCTACAACGGGATCATCTGAAGGACGGCTGATTTTTTTACCAGTAGACAATTGTTCCTGTGTTTTCCCCATTCGTTCATAGCTTTGACTGATATGACGAAGCATGTTATTAGATAACATTGATTGAGTTACTCGCATTTACTGTACCTACCTTCCTCCAACGCCCATGCCGTTTATGATTTTATCAAGCATCTCATCAATCACTGTGATATTTCTAGCTGAAGCATTATAGGCATGTTGAAACTGAATCATATTTGTCATTTCTTCATCTAGTGATACTCCACTTACGGAAGTTCTTCGTTGTTCAACTGATTCTGTCAAAACGGCTGAATTATTTGTTAATCTTACAGCCTGCTGAGCATCAACAGCCATCTTACCAATAGCTCCTTCATAGAAGCTTTGCAGCGTTGCCGTACCACTTCCAAAAGGCAGATTTGTATTTTTGACTTTTGCTAGTTCAAGAGCATTACTTCCATCACCATTAAAGTTACTATTCGCAGCTGCTATATGATCCAGATTGTCAGTATCAGAATGAAGAGTAATAGCTTTTGCGGCGCCTGCTATGTCATTTATTTCATTGAAAAAAGAATAGTTTGTATTCCCATCTAAGCCTGTACCACTTTTATGAACAGTATTGAATTCAACAGTAAACTGATACGCCATTTCGTCTAATTTTGTAAGCATTTCTGGATAGATGCCATTAACTTTTCCAGCATCATTGTATCCATAGGATTCAAGTAATCCCTTAAGTTTTCCGCCTGCAAAATCCTTCAAGTTAATAGCTGAGCCATCAACAGTAATCGTATTAGCTAACTTATTTGTTCCATCATATTGAATGGATAAGTAGTTTACTTTTTGTGCATTGGATTCTAACAAACTAACTTTACTTCCATCTGCGTTAACTAATTTAATATCGTAAAGCCCTTCAGCGAATGAGTCAGGCTTACCTCCGCTTGGACTCTTACTCACTTCAATATTCACTAAAGTTGATAGACGATCTACCAATGCATCTCTTTCATCATATAATTTATTAGGCAAGTAACCATGGGGCTCTACTTCACTAATTTGCTTGTTAATGCTATTGATATCATCAAGCAGTGCATTAATTTCAGTGACATTGAGTTCTGCTTGCGTTTTAAGATCTCCTTGAATAGTTGACAACGAGTTTGATAGATAATTGAATGTTTCAGCTACTGCCAGACCACGCTGGCGAACAACCGAACGAGCTCCAGAATCTTCTGGATTAACAGCTAAATCCTGTAGAGATTGCCAGAACCGATCCATCGTTTTAGCTAACCCATTCTCAGATGGTTCATTCATGATATCTTCCATCTTCTGTAACGCCTCACTGCGGGCACCCCAAAAACCAAATTTATTATTTTCGCCTCGGAACTGTGTATCTAGAAAGCCTTCCCTAACGCGTTGAATAGATCCGGCTTCAACTCCTGTTCCCATCTGTCCAGGGATTTGAGGACGGTTCCTTGCTGGAGCAGGATAAGCTTCTGTTTGCGAAAAATTAACTCGTTGACGAGAATAGCCAGGGGTATTTGCATTAGAAATATTGTTCCCTGTTGTTTGCAAAGCTATCTGCTGCGTGAACATTCCTCGGCGAGCCGTTTCTAATCCGTGAAAAGTTGAAGTCATTTCTAGTTCCTCCGTTATGCTTAAGCTTTTGAATCAAAAAGAGATGCTGCGTTAGTATTGTATGGATTGGACTTTAAGTTGCTGTATGTTGCTGGTTCTGTATGCGGCTGAACCATGCTTAAAGACATATTCACATACTGAAGTGATTGCACCAACAATTCTTGATTTAGTTCATTCCTGCTTTTAAGAATTTCATAAGCTTGGACAAGCTGTTCTTGTAAATGTAGAAGTCTTTCTTTTTCAGGATCTTCTGCTTGTTCCAGCATATCTCCAAGAGTCACATTCGCAAACTTAATCAATCTTTCTTTTTCAATCGACTGCAGTTTTTTCACTTGAAGATCTTCTTCTTTTAATAATGCATCAAGAGCTTTCATATCGCCCTGTTTTAGAACTTCTGTTTTACGCTCTCCAAGAGCTAAAAGATCTTCATGAGATTTCAATAATCGTTCAAGCAATGATGTCATCTGTGCCGTTTCCATGAATGACCTCCTATAACTTTTGCCAGAAGTTAATAATTGATTTCGTCGTTTCAGATACATTAACTTTGTATGTTCCTTTATCTAACTGATTCTTAATTTCATTTACTTTGTCAGCACGATCTTGTTCAAATTTTGAAGAGGATAAAAGCTTTTTCGCTTCATCAGAAATCTGAAGTTCATCTCTTTTATATCCAGACTGAACTTTTTCTTGTTTCATATCATGCACCTGTTTTTTATAAGGGTTGTTTTGTATAGAATTAAAATAGTTTATACGCATAATTCGTCACCTCTTTTAGAGATTGTTTTCTCCTATTAATTATATCGGCAAAACCCTAAAAATCTTTAAAGAATGAAAAGAATATAGGTTATTTGTCCTCAGTATGGTAAGAAGGTAAGACTTCTTGTTGCTTCTTTTTAATTAAATCTTCTATTGAAAGATCAGCCATAATTCGAGTTTTACAATCCTGACATAGCCGACTATCATTTATAGGCTTTTGACATCCATCACAGGGATAGGTAAAGTTCGGAAACCCTTTTACTCGAATTCTTCCCTGATGAATAAAATATATAATTTTATTTTCAGATACAGATGTAGCTTCACTTACATCTATTATAGTGGCATTCCGATTTTCGCTTTTTCTTATAAATCTATAAACTTTGTCATATTGTTGTTCTTCTTCCTTAAAACAAACATCGCAATGTTCACGAAGATATTTCACAAATAACCTTCCGCATTGCGGACAGTTTATTACATTGTCCATATTTCCCGCTCCTTAGCAAACTATATATCTTCCTTATATATCGGAGGATGTTAATTAGGTTTTAACAGGACAATGTCTTTATTTATCTTCCCAGTGTTATAGAAGAAACTTGTTTTGCACCTGCGTCCAATAAGACTTTAGCCGCATATCGCAATGTGCTACCCGTCGTATAAATGTCATCTATTAAAGTGATTCGTTTATCTATAATCTCTTCAGAATTAATTATATCAAATGGATTTGACTTATTCTTAACTCTATCTTTTCTGTTCTTTTTACTTTGTTTCTCTTCGTGAATGTTTCTTTTTAGTGAAAAATTTAAATTCCTATTAATTCCTCTAGCAAGCAGTTCCGCCTGGTTAAATCCTCTTTCGTAATGTCTTTCATCACTTAACGGAACAGGAATAAGAATAGAGTCTCTGATCATTGGTTTACATGTTTTGTGAATAATCGGATAAAAAGCTTTCATTAATTCTGCATCACCCCGATATTTAATATTTGCTATGACCTCTTTCAGAAAATCGTTATAGACATAAAGTGACCGATTTTGCTGCAGGACTCCTGCCCATTCTTCATCTTCTTCCCACCGAATACAGTCGTAACAAGAATCACCATGTCGATATTGCTCGGGAAATAATGAAAATGGTCTTCCGCATATTCTACAAATATCCCCCATAATCAACTCAAGACTCGAAGTGCATGACTGACATAGTAAAGGTTCAGCATTTAGTCCAAAAAGTGCTGCCCAAGACCATGTTTCTGAATATGATTGATGACAATATAGGCAATAACTCAAAATCCCGCCTCCTTGTTCATTTCCCGAATATGTTTTATGGCACTTAGCATACTGAGAGATTTTCCGTAATGAAAGAAAAGCACATGTCCATTATGATCATCTTTGCTTCTGCCAGCTCTGCCTGCCATTTGAACGAGTGCACTTTCAGAAAACACTTCATGATCTGCACCAAAAATGACAACATCTAAGAATGGAACCGTTACACCCCGTTCTAAAATCGTTGTTGTTACTAGAAGCTGAATCTCTTCCTGTCGAAATCGTTCTACTTTATCTTTTCTTAGCGGATCTTCTGCATGTACAAAATCAACGATGACTTCTACATGTCTTCTTATAAGTTCAGTTATTTTTTCAATGCTGGATACAGAAGGTACGAAAATCATTGCCCGCCTTCCACAAACAGCTTGGGACTTAATCCATCTCAAAAAAGCAGGAGGTAATTTTCCTCTTTCTAAACGCTTCTTCCACTCTCCACTCCAAATCAATTTGGGTCCTGGTAAAGGAAATCCGTGAAATCGAATCGGTATTTTTACACAAGGGAGTCTGTTTTGAATGACTTCTTTTTTCATCTTCCGGGAAGGAGTTGCTGAAAGGTAAAGATGAAGAGCATCGGGGTGTGCGGCAGTAGAAGCAGCATGCTGAAGAGTTTTATCGTAGGAATATGGAAACGCATCGACTTCATCAACGATCAGAAGATTAAACGCTTGTTTAAATCTGTAAAGCTGATGCGTGGTTGAGATGACTAATTGTGCAGGTGCTCCTCTTTCTTCAGATCCGCCATAATAGCTGGCAATTGAAGTATCTGGGAAAGCCTTTTTTAGACGAGGCACGAGTTCAAGAACGACATCGGTACGTGGTGTTGCGATGCAAACACGAAAGCCCATCTTCAATGCTTTTTCTATTCCATGAAATAGAACTTCGGTTTTTCCCGCTCCACATACTGCCCAAACCAGTAGTTCCCCACATTTGCCGACTTGTTCAACAAAACGATCAGAAGCGATTTGCTGTCCTGCCGAAAGTTCTCCTTGCCACGTTAACTTATGATTTAATTTATGTTCCACTTCTGGACCTGTCCAAGACAAAAGAGGCGTACACACACTTACTCTACCCATCATGATACAGTTCCGGCAATAAACACAGCTCTCACTTTTACAACGAAAGCAAGAAAATGAAGCAAATAAATGATTATTCTCATTACCGCATCGATTGCATTGCCACCCGTACTTGGTTTTCTTAACACCGGGGTTGTACATGACAAAACCATTCTCAAAGTGCTTTTGGATATTTTCTAAAAGAAAAGGAAGTTCATCAAGAAGTAGCATCTTACCATAGAGGATTTGCTGGAGTTTTTCACTATACTCAAACAAAGATTTCAGAGGTTGGGGTTTTATTTCAGGAAGTTCTCCAAAAGGAACTGGCTTTAAATCAGGGTTTTCTACAAGTGTTTCAGGCGCAACTATTAAACGATTGTTTAAAGAATAGGAGACAAACCTCATTGAGTTGTCTCCTGGTGTGTTAGAGAATGCATTTTCATCTCTCCAATATTATTCTTATTCTTTTATCCAAGTGATTCCGAGTGAACCTTCACCTAGGTGAGTGCCGATTACCGGGCCAAAATAGCTGATCGAAATATCTGCGTTCACATACTTTTCGCGAAGTTCTTCTGCAATCTCAACTGCATCGTCTTCACGTTTCGCATGAATGACACTTATAGTCACTCTATCATCAGTCTTCAAATCTTCATCCATCAGATCAAAAATACGCTTCAACGCTTTCTTTTTCGTACGGACTTTTTCAAATGGAACGATCATTTTATTTTCGAAATGAAGAATTGGCTTGATCTGCAATAGATTCCCTACGAAAAGCTGGGCTGTGTTTAATCGGCCTCCGCGATGTAAGTGATTTAAATCATCTACTAAAAAGTACGCTGGGATTCCATTATTCTTCATCTGTAGCAGTTCGTTCATGATGTCATATCCATTTGCACCTTTACTTGCAAGCTCTGCCGCTTTTAACACATAAAAAGCTTGTGGTGAACAACTTATTTCAGAGTCGAACACATGCAGGGTAATACCTTCTACCATTTCACCAGCAGCGACTGCACTTTGGTATGTCCCGCTAATTCCGCTGGATAGTGTGATCATAACTGCTTCATCGTAGTCTTTAGATAGTTCTTCTAATAACTCGACTAATTCCCCAATCGCGGGCTGCGAGGTCTTTGGCAGTTTTTCTTCCCGACTGACCATTTCGTAAAAATCATCTACTTTTATTTCTGCTTCTTCTTTGTATGTTTCATTGTCAAAAATCACGTTGAGCGGAATCATTACAATGTTCTTTTCACTGCGGATATGCTCGGGTATGTATGAAGTACTGTCTGTAATGACGGCTACCTTGCTCATATTTTTTAATCCTCTCTTATGCAAAAATCTCGTTTTCTTTACCTTTAACAGTGTACACCATCAGGTAAAGTAATTCACCTTATTCACTTTTCTCTTTCGTTTGTATTCGACTTTTCTATAGTGTATCCTTTAACGATTTTAAAGGTCTTTTAAGCGTTTGCTGCATAACGAATAAGCACCGTACAAAACAGAGCGATTTTGCATAGTCGAAATTCTCAATTCCGGCTTAACAGGTACATATTTTTCAAGACTTTCATCTATTTTACTTAAGTATGGAGTAAGCTCGCTGCCAACTCCTCCACCTAATAGGATCACCTCTGGATTCAGAATTGCTGCTGCATTTATAATGGCCGCTGTAAGATGTCTAACCGCATCACCAATAATCTTCCTGGCACCTCGATCACCTTCTTCTGCTAACTTAAACAACTGTTTAGTGGTTACGGACCTTCCCGTTTCTTTTTCATATTTATGAGCGATTCCAAACCCGCCTGCCTGTGTACTTAAATACCCATATCCAGGACGGGCCGGCGTGAAGCCATCAATCAAGACATCATTATCCGTCACCATATATCCGACTTCACCAGCTGAGAACTGGCTTCCCGCATAAACTTCCCCGTTAATGAGTACTCCCGCTCCAATACTTGTACCAATCATGAAATAAAGAGCGTGCTTCACATTTTGCAGACTTCCTTTTTTAATTTCTCCTAACAGTCCAGTGTTCACATCGTTTCCAACATAAACAGGAATTTCAAGAATATCATGCAGTTTTTCACCTAACGGATAACGATTCCACTTTAGGCTAGGTGCTTTCAAAACCATTCCTTTTTCCGTATCAACCAATCCCGGTACACCTAATCCAATACACCACACTTCTTCCATCGTTATTCCTTGTTCGTTCATGCGCCGTTTCATTTCTTCAGCCAGACACTCGGCAACATCTGACAAAATGACTTCACTCGTGATTAACGTTTTGGCATTTAAAAGCTCTCCATCTGCATTAAATAATCCACATTCTATTGTAGTTCCTCCTACATCTGCTGCTAATATGTATTTCTTTTTCAAGCTTTTCACCACCGTTCAATATATAACGTTCTGTATTTTTTCAACACAAGAAAGTTTAATCTTTTTAAAAAATATTTTTTCGATTGAGGAAGGAAATTGTCGTATTTGGAAGAAATTACAATGTGACATAGGTTAAAAAGGAGGGGCAGGACCATTGGATCATAATCTATACATCGTCATATTATCTCTATTCGTTTGTTTTCTCTTCGCACTTGTTTCCATAGAATGGGCTCAAAGACGATCAGAAGAGCAAAAAATGCAGCAGCGATTTTTAATTTTAGGTTCCGTTACAATGGGTATTGCCGTGTGGGCGACACACTTCATGGGCATGCTGTCCATTCAAAGCCCGGTCACTATGTATTACGATCTCCAGACTATGTTACTTGCTTTTGCAGCAGGTATCTTATTTTCTTATGTATCATTCTATCTTCTTCAGTATAACGTGCAAAAGCTTCCAAAAAAAATTTGGGCACCTGTGATTATTTTTGGATTCGGATTAATTTTAGTTCATTCAATAGGTTTACTATCTATGCATGTCCATATGCCACTTCAGACAGACTTACCCTTGATACTGTTGTCCTTTAGCTCTGCGTTCTTTTTCTCGTGGGTAGGTTTTCGAATTCTGCTTTTACAAGCGTTTAAGTTTAGACTGATCATAGCCAGCCTATCCCTGACAAGCGGAGTCAGTCTTATGCATTATATCGGTGAGATGGCGTTGGTCGGCGGGACACCTACATTTAATTGGCATAACGAGTTTCCTCTTACAAACATAAATATCCTTTCAACCTTACTGGTATTAGGGGCAACGAGCATTGTACTCATTCTGTATATATTGGAGCAACTTGATCAGAAAAAAATTGTTCAGCAGAGAATTGAACTTTTAGAGAGCGAGCATCGCTATAATTCACTTTTTGATCTTAATCCAGAGGGTGTATTTGTCATCGGTCCCGATCAGAATTTTATCAAAGCAAACAAATCAATTGAATCCATTACTGGCTATTCATTCGAAGAACTTCAAAAAATGCCTTATACGAACTTGTTAAAAGAAAACCAAATCGAAAATTCATTGAACTTCCTAAAAAGAGTTATGGAGGGTGAAACCGTTAAACATCCCTTGACGATTCATCATAAGGATGGCCATGAAGTGGAACTTGAAATCACCAGTCTTCCTTATTCGATAAAAAATACCATTACAGCGGTTATAGGAATTGCGAAAGATATGACTGCCGTTAAGGAGTCTCATGAATATAAGCAAAGAGCTCAGACACTTACTTACGTTGGTGAACTTGCTGCTGGTCTTGCTCACGAAATCCGCAACCCACTTACTTCGATTAAGGGCTTTGCTCAACTTTTCAAGTCACAAGATGAAACAAACGAAAAAGACCACTTTTTAGGTATCATGCTGCGTGAAACGGAAAGAATCAATTTTATTATCAGCCAGCTCATGATTTTAGCTCGTCCCCATATGATTATCAAAAAAGATCATGACTTAAATGCCCTTATTAACCGTTCCCTAAAATTTATGGATGATGAAGGTGATTTCCACACAACTACATTTCAATTAAATCTACCTGATCAACCTGTTGATTTCCATTGTGAAGAAAACCTGATGACCCAGTTGTTTTTAAATGTTCTTAAGAATTCTCTAGAGGCCATTCCAAGTTGGGGAACGATAACTGTCACACTCACTCAATCAGATGAAACGATTCAAATCTCTATGAAAGACGATGGACCCGGTATTCCAGAAGACATATTACCGATGCTTGGTCAGCCGTTTTATACAACAAAAGATAGTAACCCAGGTCTTGGACTCATGATCTGCTATCAAATCGTTGAGAATCATGGAGGGAAGATCCATATTGAGTCAAAAGAAGGCAGTGGAACGACGGTATCGATGGAATTTCCTAATAATGTGGCAAGAGGTGAAGCAAAAGAATTAGAGATGACTGGCGCATGTTAAGTCTATGAACCAAACTAGCCCTTCTATGAGTAAAAGCAGCTCTCCTATGAGTCAAACTACAGTTCCATAACTACAACAAAAAAAGACCTTCTCACACGAAGGTCTTCTCATTCCTCATCAATTAACGTACTTTTACCCAGCCATTTTTAATTGCTTCAACTACAGCTTGTGTACGGTCGTTTACATTCATCTTTTGCAGAATGTTACTCACGTGGTTCTTAACTGTTTTTTCACTGATATACAGCTCTTCCCCGATCGTACGGTTGCTGCGTCCGTCAGCCAAAAGCTGAAGTACTTCACACTCACGGCGCGTTAAGATGTGCAATGGCTTGCGGTATTCCACTTCTACAAATCCAGCTTTGTTTTGCTGTGTTTTGTTCGTCGTTGATAGACGACGGAATTCGTTCAGCAAGTTATACGTGATCTTCGGGTGAAGATAAGCTCCACCATCAGCCACCACGCGAACTGCCTCAATCAAGGAGTCTGCGTCCATCTCTTTTAAAAGATAGCCTGATGCTCCTGTCTGAACAGCATGGGATACATATGTCTCATCATCATGAATGGAAAGGATGATCACTTTCGTGTCAGGAGACTTCTCCACAAGGCGGCGAGTTGCTTCAACGCCGTTGATGTTCGGCATGTTGATGTCCATCAGCACTACATCTGGATTGTGATCGCGGACGATACTTTCCGCTTCTGAACCATCATCACCTTCAGCTACAACAGAGAACTGATCTTCCATATCTAAAATACGTTTTACTCCTTCACGGAACAAACGGTGGTCGTCGATAATCGCTATTTTCGTTTTCTCAGGTGCTGAGGCGTTATTTTCGTACACATTAACATTATTCATGTGTGAACCCTCCTAGTCTTGAATGGGAATTTGAATGTAAACACTTGTACCGTAGTTCAAGCGGGATTTAACTTTTAATGTACCTTCAAGGAGTTCTACCCGCTCCCTCATCCCCATCATGCCAAAGGAATTGGATTTTGCAGGCTTGGATGTATCAAATCCTTTACCATCATCTCGAATATATAATGAAATGAACTTTTGAGTAAACTCCAGTTTAACCTCGATTAAGTTTGCATCTGAATGTTTAACTGCATTGCTGACAGATTCCTGAATCAAACGGAATATGGCAATCTCCATTTTTGTAGGAAAACGTCTGGATTGTCCCAGTGCATGCAGTTCAACTGTCTTTCCTGATCGTTCCTTTACATTACGTAAATACTTATCCAATGTAGGAACGAGACCAAGATCGTCTAATGCCATCGGGCGCAGATCATATATAATCCGGCGGACTTCTTTTAAAGAGTCACGAACCATTACCCTTAAGTCTTTTATTTCGGCACGGGCAGCATCAGTTCCTTTTTCGACATAGATTTTCTCTAGCAATTCTGATCGAATAAGGACGTTAGCCATTAGTTGAGCTGGTCCATCGTGAATCTCTCTGGATACCCGTTTTCGTTCTTCTTCCTGCGCCTCAATAATTTGCAAACCAAATTCCTGCTTTTGCTTAGCGTCTTGAACGAGTTCATTAATCTTTCTTAAATCACCGTTCAAATAATTCAAAACAACTGAAATTTGTCCTGCTAGAGATTCAGCTTTATGAACAGTGTCATTAAGCGCTAAGATACGCCGTTCAAGTTCATCTCTTTTTTCTCGAAGCTGTTTTTCTGTTTGTCTAATAATTGAAAGTTCGATCTGATACTTATTAGCATTTTCATATGCGTCACGAATATCTGATTCACTGTACTTTTGAAAATGCTTACTCACTTCCGCCAGACGTGTTCTTGAATACTTAGCAGATTCCTCTGTTCGGTCAGCCTTATCGATCACTTCAATAACCTGCTGTTTAACTAAATCAAGTTCACGGGTTAGCTGCATAAACTCTTGACGGGACTGTTCGCTTATTTCAAAAATTTGCGATTGACTTTCGGTTACCGTATCGATGGTTTTATTTAATATTCCGTCTAATAAATGTGGATCTATCGCTAATTTAGCTGCAGACATGTAAATTTCCCCCAATTAAAACGATAAAGAAGTACAAACGGAAGTTCTAGAACCATCTTGCCTAATTTTTATATAGGACTTCTTATCCATTTACATAGATAGTAATGAGAAGTCATTAATCCATCTTATATACTACATTCGCCAAGAAGTGGAATTTTATGACTTTTCTTACTAAAAAAACTTAAAAAATTTAAATACGTTTTAAAATACCTTATAATGAAGAATATCATGTAACATGACAGGATTGAAGATTTTTCGACAATTTTGACATTAAAATTTTTATTACAACTAATAAAGGGAGCTTTTCTATATATGTTATCCGACTATCTTACTGTCAAAGAAACTGGCCAACACGAAATCGTAATTGATAAATCCCGATTTATTGCACATATCTCACGAGCAACGACGGAAGAAGAAGCAATTAGTTTTATCCAATCTATCAAGAAAGAACACAACAGTGCCACACATAATTGTTCAGCCTATTTAGTTGGTAAAACAGACAACATTCAAAAAGCAAACGATGACGGAGAACCAAGCGGTACTGCTGGTGTTCCGATGTTAGAAGTCCTCAAAAAAAGGGAATTGAAAGACACGGTTGCCGTCGTGACCCGCTACTTCGGCGGAATCAAACTTGGCGCAGGCGGATTAATCCGTGCATATGGCAAATCCGTTTCAGAAGGCCTCAACCACATCGGTGTCGTTCAGCGCCAGCTACATCAGATCATCCACATAACAGTCGACTACACACTTCTAGGAAAAATGGAAAACGAACTTCGCAACTCGGTCTACCCCATAAAAGAAATGAACTACTTAGAGAAAGTAGAAATTCAAATGTATGTACCGATAAAAGAAGCAGACTCATTTAAAGACTGGATTACAGATCTTACGAATGCTCAGAGTGAGATCACATTAGGTGAGGAAGAATATTTGGAAAAGGATTATTTGTAGACGAATCTTTTTCTATTGAATTTTGCTTAAAGATTTTTTGGTAAAAACACTTCTTTGCTTAGTTGATTGGAGTGCAAGGTATGAGACTCCTATTGGACGAGCGGGACAGGTGATTCTCCTAATGGCGCAAAGCGGCAGGAGGCTCACCGCACGCCCCATGGAAAGCGAGCAACCAGGAACGAAAATCAACTTCTTTCAAGAGCAACACAGCTTAACCAAATATTTCATAGTCCTTTTTCCCTAATTTCAACAAAATGTAACAATAATTTTGTTGCTATTTTCCCTTTCCTCTCTTAACATTAAACTATTGCCAAAAAATTACGGTTAAGTTGACGCCAACATTATATATATTTGGTACGAAAGATTTATACTATGGGTATAGGCCCTTATTTCTTTGAATGATAAAGGAGTTTTCCATTATGAATAGAAAAGTAATGCGCCAAAGGAGAAAGAAACGCCGTCGTATACTTTTTATCTTTGTTCCATTGCTGGTCATAGTACTTGCATCTGTAGGTTACGGCTCTTATTTAACATATAAATTAGCAAATGCAACTTCTAATGCGAACGAAGAACTAGGTCGCGGCGGGAAATCCGATAAGCGTGAACAAGCTGTTGACCCTTCGGAAGATCATTTTTCTGTGCTGTTAGCAGGTGTAGATGACAGTTCAAAACGTGGTTTCAGCGCAAATGGCGGTTACAAAGGTGTCAGATCTGATGCTTTGATCTTAGCTACCTTCAATAGAAAAGATAAATCGGTTAAGATGGTCAGCATGCCTCGTGACTCAAAAGTAGAGATTCCAGGTCGACGAAACACAGACCGTATCGCGCATGCTCACTCTTACGGCGGTATGGATCTAACGGTTGAAACGGTTGAAAATCTTTTCGATGTTCCCGTTGATTATTATGTGAAATTAAACTTCGATGCTTTCCTTGAGATTATTGATGCTCTTGGCGGTGTTGAAATCAATGTAGAAAAAGAAATCACAGAACAAAACAGTAAAGATGAAGCTAAAGCGATTCACCTTGAACCTGGTGTTCAAACGTTAGGACCAGAGGAAGCACTTGCATATGCAAGAACTCGTAAGCTTGATTCTGATATTTATCGTGGTGATCGTCAGAAGCAGCTTGTTGAAGCGATCATTAAGAAGTCAGCTTCAATGGAATCTATTCCGAAGTACGGAACGGTTATTGAAACAGTTGGTGACAACATGGCAACGAACTTTACGTTTGGCAATATCTTGGCTTTATTCAAGTATTCAAAATCCATTGATTCCATTGAGAACTTAAAACTTGAAGGCTATGATGATACAAGTACTGGTGCTTATTATTATGAGCTTGACGAAGCTTCCGTTGAAGAAGTATCCGAACAGCTTAAATCTCACTTAGAACTTCCTGGTTATGAGTACAATCCTGACGATTCAACCAGCAAGTCAGAAGAAGAATCCAACGAAACACCTTAACAGAATCTTTACAAAATCTTAGTTTAGCTTCCCTATCTTTAGGGAAGCTTTTTTTGTATGCTTTTAGAGAGGTCGCCGAATTGTAAAATAACTGGAAATAAGTGATGGTTTATGTATCCCAACAAAACATGTTACACTTACGAACGTTGTTATTATGAAATTTTTATTATGAGAAAAGATTTATCCATGGAATTAAAAACGAGGTGAAAGACATGAATAACAATACTTTACAGCGACCTCAACAAATTCGTGAAATTTACTTGGTTCGTGCATTAGCCATTATCGGAGTTATTATGGTCCATTCCACTTCTGGTGTGGTAGCTGCATTTAACCCAGACTCCTCACTTTATGGAGTGTATAACTTTTTAAATATTTTCTTCAAATTTGGTACACCGACATTTATTTTCTTATCTAGTTTTGTACTTTTCTTTAATTACTATCACAAGCCTTTAACAAAAGAACGGATTTCAAGCTTTTATAAGAAGCGATTATTGTTCATCATCATACCTTACTTCATTTTTTCATTCTTGTATTTTGCGATGACTGCAACGGTGCAAGGATACGCAAGTACGGGTGAGATGTTCAAGGCGTTCATTATGGACTTTTTAACGGGTAAAGCATACACGCACTTATACTTTGTGTTTATCTCTATTCAGCTTTATATTCTGTTCCCGTTTATCTTGATGTTACTGAAAAAGTTCCCTAAAGTGACAAAGCATACGATCTGGATCGGATTCGTTCTTCAGTGGGCTTTTGTATTATTGAACCATTACTACTGGCAGTATTCTTTAAAAGGAAGTATTTCGTTCTCTTATATGTCTTACTACTTCCTTGGAGCCTTTATGGGAATTCACTATCAGCAGATTCATGATTATCTGATCGTGACAAAAGAGAAGCTTTTCTCTAAAAAAGCTCTCGTTTGGATTCCGCTTTGGGCGATTTGGATTGGTGCTTCTGCCGGTCATGTAGGAGTATGGTATGTGACTCGTGCAAATGGCGCGATGATTGACTCTAAGATCTATGAATTATTATGGAACGTTCATACCTTTACGTCTGCTTTAGTTCTGATGCAGATCGCATACTGGTTATACCGTAACCTGCATGAAAAGGTATTGAACGTCATGATTCACTTAGGTGTTGTATCATTCGGTGTTTACTTGATTCACCCGATCTTGTTATTAATCGCACGTAAGTTCTTTGTGACATCAGATCCGATCCTTTACCATGTATCAGTCGCAGGCATGTTCTTATTTGCACTTATTGGTTCATGGATTATTGTAGGAAATGTTATGAAGTTCCAAAAATCTTGGGTACTTTTCGGACCAAAACCGAAGAACCCTTATGTACCAAATACTAAAAAAGAAGCTTATCAAGCTTCTTAAGTGATCAGAACTGACTCGTTAAACGGGTCAGTTCTTTTTTAATTGAATTTTACGGTACGTGTTCTTTTATTTATTACACGTTCGCGCAGAAAAATGGGGTTTTCACGCTGAATTGTGGTAGTTTCACGCATACGTTATGAAGTTTAACGCGAGAATAGTCGAGTTCCACGCAAACGATTATGGTTTTCACGCACAAACCCATTTTTATTATGAAAAAAAGAGAATGCACAGGGCATCCTCTTACTTATTATTTAGTTTATTTAACACATGACCTGCTAAATAGTAACCTTCACTGCCTTTTAATTCAGTTTCAGGTTCAATTCGTTGCTGCAAGGTCGTATCAATATACCCTTTTTCCACAGCTGTGTTCCAAGCTTCTTCTTCAGATACTGAAACACCATTCAAAACTAACAGCATTTGAGCGGCTTGCTGTCCCGTTAAAACATCTTTTCCTTCATCAATCAGTTTTTTCATTTCCTGCATCTTATATTGGCCTGCTGTTTCTGGCATCATACGGTTAATTCCGTTCGTTAACAAGTTGCTGAATGAAACTTCACTGATTGGTTTATTTACAGGAAACTCATTCGTATAACCACCAACCACTAAGCCATAATCGATGAGAGGCTTCGTATTTTCGTAGAACCATTCTCCTTCATAAGGAAATTTGATATCAAACGCGTATAGGTTAGCGCCTTGTTCTTTCAAGGTTTCCTGAAGGTTTTTGATCAACTCTTTATTCTCAGACATCTCACGGAAAGTCGTTTCATTTTTAATCGAAATCGCTGATGCTGCACCAGCTGCCTCACCGAGTGTCATCCCCGTTGGAACAACACGTGCACTTCCTGCCGCAATCGAACTGTATCCTGCAGCCTTGCTCGCGATCAACAAGTTATCCACTTTTAATGGAATCAATGAACGGAAAGGAATCGCATACTGCTCGGGTTTTGAAATGACATAACCGTAATCTCCAGGCGATGTAGCCTGAACATCAACCGGATACGCTCCAAATCCAATGGAATCCCAGTGATCCTTGTTCTCCCAAATATCTGTCATCGGAAGCTGATATTCTGTCTTCACATGACGTGTCTCTCGAACATATAACTCTGGCGGGAAGCTTTCGACCTCAGCTTTTTCAAACCCAGGGAACTCTTTTTGCAAGTAAGCTAAAATATGCTTTGTTTCTTCTTTTGCAATTTCAATAGCTTTTTGTTTGTCGGATTCATCTAAACCGTTAATTCCAAAAACCTGCAGCGCGTTAATGTAAATCGAACCATCATCCTGCCGAACCACATTCAATCCACGCAGTCGTGTTTGTGGATTCACTGGTTTGTAGTCATAATGTAAGTCAGAAAAACCCCATGCCACATTACTCGTCACTTCCCCGCCGCCAAACACACCGTCTTTGGCTGCTTGTTGAACTTTGTCCCAATCCACATTGCTAAAGTGCAACATTAGCGTAACAGCCATTTTACGGTCTTCCAAGCCAATATCTGCTCCACCTTTAAAGAATGGAGCTTCGGCAGCCGTTGCTAGGTCTGCGTCTTGAGTCGCATCGATAAAACGTTTTGCAAAAATGGTATGTTGTTCACCACTCTCATCAGTTAGTACGATGCCTGTTAACGCATTGCCGCTCTTTACAACATCATTCATTTTTGTGTTTAAAGATAAGGTCAGATTTTCTTCTTCTTGTACAAGCTTCATGAACGCAGTTTCAGCATCTTCTAAGTCAAACCCGATCCTGCTTCCAGTTAGCTTAAACCACTCAAGGAAAACACCCTGATTCGCCCATTTACCGTTTTTATCATAACTCACATCTAGAAAGTTTAATGCTCCATATGTAAATAAACCGCCTAATCCATCCCGGTGTTCAATAAGCAAAGTCTTTGAACCATTTTTTGCAGCTGAAACCGCTGCTGCCACTCCTTCAGGTTCTCCCCCAACCACGATTACATCATATTGATCTTTCAAATCAGGCGCTTCATACGGCTGTACATCCATTTTTGCAACCGTAGTAGGATATGGATAAATCTTTTTTATAAAAATAAACGCCATTACCAGAACGACAAGCAATCCTCCTGATACAGCCCATCTTATCCAACCTTTATTCCTCATCCCCACAACATCCTTTGTAACGAAAATTTAACATAAAATTAGTATATCAGACAATTTTTACCCAGTATACTTCTAGTTTTGTCGATTTTTGCCGAATTAGACTTTACAAGAAATATACAGTTTCTTTACAAAAGAAAAGCGGACTAGGTATAATTTATTAGACTAAGGAAAATTTATTAAACAATTGTTTAACGGGGGTGTCGATTTGCAACAACGAAGGTCTGCGTTTTTTGGAACTCTTTTCTTTACATTTGTATTTTCATTGGCTTTAAAAGCCTTATTTACACGATATATATTATTTCAGGATATCAATTTACTAGATACCATTTCGCTTGAACTCAGTTATATCCTTCTTTTTGCTTGTCTTATTGAATACATAGTGAAAAACAAGCTAAAATTCCCGCTTTATTTGATGTTGAATTTGCTACTATCCACGTTCTTTTTCGGAATAGCCGTTTATCACTCTTACTTCGGCAACATTCCAACCTATTATGCCCTAATGCAAGCTGGACAAGTAGGTGCGGTGAAAGATAGTGTGACACAGCTGATTCAGCCGGAATATTTCCTTTTGTACGCTGACTTTCTTGTTATGTTAGTGGTTTTCTTAACTAGAAAACTTCCCTTATACTCTAAATTCAAACTTTCTAAAACAAAGCTAGTGGCTCCCATTTTGGTGCTTTCTTTTGCAGCTTGTTTAGCCAATTTATTTCTTCATAAAGATGAGATCATCACGAACTCTGCACTAGCTGCAGAAACGAAAGGAATTTTTAATTTTGAAGCACTGCAGGCTTATTACGGACCAAACGGCGGACTGCCTCAAGCTGCGGCGCTAACAGACAAAGAGATTAAGAGCGAAAAAACGATTCAAGATAAAATTAATGAGATTAAAGGCATTGAGGATATTCCCGATTCTGAGCGTCAATACTTCGGGGCGGCAAAAGACCGCAACCTGATCCTGATCCAGTTCGAGTCGATGCAAGACTTTCCGATTGGCTTGAAGATCGATGGCAGAGAAGTAACACCGAACATGAACAAGCTCATTCAAAACAGCTTTTATTTTAACAATCTTTATCAGCAGACCGGCGCTGGAAATACGTCGGATGCAGAGTTTATCGCGAACACTTCCCTCTACCCTGCAGGTATGGTTGCGACTTCAAGTTTTTTTGAGAAAAAAGCATTTCCGAGTATGCCGAAGCTTTTGCAAGAAAAAGGCTACGAAACCTTCACGCTTCATGCGGATAAAGTTGAGTTTTGGAACCGTGTAGAACTGTACCCTTCTTTAGGTTTTGATAAGTACTATGCGCTAGACTTTTTCGGAAAAGAAGATCTTATTGGTCTTGGCCCTTCTGATGAAGTGATGTTTAAAAAAGGAATGCCGCTGTTAGAGGAGCTACATGCTAAAAACAAACCGTTTTACGCACATTTTATCTCTATGACAAGCCATCACCCTTATGAGATTCCGGCTTATAAAGAGGTGTTTGAACTTCCGGATAAATATAAGAATTCCATCGTTGGAAAGTATATTCGAGCGATCAGCTATAACGATATGGTATTGGGCAAGTTTATCGATCAGCTAAAAGCGGAAGGAATGTGGGAGAATACACTGCTCGCTTTTTACGGGGATCACATGGGGATGCACCATACGATGTTTAAAGAGAAGGACCCTGAGATTTTGAAGGAATTTTTAGGACATGAATATACGAAGATTGACCGCTTCAATGTCCCGTTTGTAATTACAGCACCTGGGATAACTGATGGTGGAATGACTTCCGATCAGCTCGCTGGTCAGCTGGATATGATGCCAACGCTTGCGAACTTATTAGGCGTATCATTGAATGATTATGTTCATTTCGGCCAAGATCTGTTGAATCATAAGGAAAACTTAATTGGTATGCGTTATTATATGCCAGCTGGCTCGTTCTTTAATGGTGAAGTGGTGTTTCAGCCGGAAAAATCATTTGATGATGGTGAGGCTCTGACACTCGAGACTGCAACGAAGGTGCCTCATGCACCGTACAAGCAAGATTATGACCGGATTTTAAAACTTTTGGGCTTATCTGATCAGTATTTAAAATCACTGCCAGAAAAGTAGAAAAGAGTTAGTGTATTTTTACTCGATAAAAAACATAAGTAACAAAAAAGAGCTCTGCAAATTGATTTTGCAGAGCTCTACTATATTGAATCAAAAAATTTTGCGCTTGAATCCACGAATTATGGTTGTTAATCCACGAGTTTCCGCGCTGAATCCACGAGTTTAAGCAGTTTATCCACGAGTCTACAATCCTCGACAAAGTGGAGACACTAAGTGTGTTTTAAGAACGTGCAAACAACTCAATCGCTTGCTTCGCTGTACCTTTCGCTTTCGCAGTTAATGGACCAACTGCTGCAGCCAACTTTTCTTTCTCTTGCGGCAGCACCTCAAGATGGCGACTCAACGCCAAAGCTAACTCATCGCTTGTCCACTCACCATCAACATGAGCAAAAACAGGTTGATTCGCTTGCTCTGAGAATGCATCGATCTTAGGATCATATGACAACGCCAGGAACGGCGTGTTCATGATTCCCGCAAAAATCAATGCATGAAGTCTCATCGCTAAAAGCATATCTGACAAGCCAATGATCGAAACCTTCTCTTCAATTGAAGCATCAAAAGGCGCAACATACGCTTTCTCGTTCATCATCGCTAAAATCTCGCGGGAAGTATCATCATCATGCTTATCATGCATCGGAATAAACACAACCTCATTCCCTCTTCGAATAAAGTCATCCAATGCTTCAGCAATCTTCTTTTTAAAATCATTAGTCGTCGGCCACTCACGAACAGAAACAGTCAACACTGGCTTTGTAAAATCTTGTTGCTGGTACCAGTTCGACTTCGGCTCTTCTAAATGAAACCCAAGCACCGGATCTGGAACGAGCTCCATCTCATTACGCAAACCGATATCCTTCAACAACTGGATCGATCCGGTATCACGAAGGGTTATCTTCCCGGCTTTCTTAAGCATCATTCTCGTTAAGAACTGACTCACCGATTTATCGATCGGTCCCATTCCTTGTGAATAGATAAAGAATGGTTTCCCTGCCATGCGAGCAAGCATCATGATTCCAGTGTAATACGGGATACTCTTCATACCTGTTTTATCCTGAAGCAAACTTCCTCCGCCTGAAATCAATCCATCAGACGTTTTCAATACAGCAAAAACATCTTTCATCTGCCAACGGTTAATAGCATCAACGCCATACGTCCTTTTTGTAAATTCAGGATCATTAGACAGCACCACGATCTCGATATCCGGCTTTTGTTCTTTTAAAGCGGAGATGATCGATAGAAGAATCGCTTCATCCCCGATGTTGTTAAATCCGTAATAACCTGATAAAACTACTTTCATTGTATCCACCTTTCACGTACGTACGGGTACAACTTATCTTTTATTACTTTATAAAGAGCGATCATCACAAGTCCGATGACAAGTCCTATAACAAGTGCGTAAACGGAACGCAGAACAGACAATAGTAAAGGAATGTGCAGATGCGTGAATGTGTTCATCATCGATGCAAATCCGATGGAACCAGCGACCAAAAATGCACTTGCGATTCCTGCATATCTGCGGAACAAGTAAAGTCCAAACACAAAGAACGGGAATCCGATTAGGAACTCTTTCGTACGCGGACGTACAAACATAAGCTCTTCAAGCTTGCTTCTTAATGTCAACTCAAGCGCACTCGCTGTTCCTGCGTTACCTGAACGGCTTAAGTAGTATGCACCGATAACGACAACTACTCCCAGTACTAGTACATGCCAATAACGAACAGGACTATTAATGTAACTGATAAACTTTCTAAGAGATGAAGCATGGTTAATCTGAAGACCAAGAACGATTGCCGTTACGAGAATCGGCAATGCAAGAAGTACTTTAATGCCACGGAATTCTTCAAGTTTATATAGATATGGATCTCCATAAAGTAAACTCACTACAAGCCATGCTCCTGCAAAAACAATTAGAACAGCCGTTATATAATTAACAACAATTTTATTGATGTTTTCAGCATGGCGGACTCTAAGTACTGCCCAGATCGGACCTGCTACAGCTACTAATAAAGCGAATCCTTTTAACAGCATCCCTATCCCAAGTAAAAGGTAACCTGCTGAAATAGCTAATCCCCCAATTAAAGCAAGCATAGTTAGTTTTTTATGAACAGATGCAGCAGCTAATGCAAGATAAACAGAACCACCTAAAAAGGCAAATAGCTGTAAAAGCTTATAGTCCTTCATATCTTTAAAAGGCTGTGCTTCACCTGTTTTAAAGTAACCTGGTACTTCTGCATGAAAGTCTTGAATTTCGTTAATCATTTGTTTAAATTCTGCTTCAGCTGTTTTATCATCTAACTTTTGAACTTTCACTAATAGAGTTCGAATGTTACGTTCTTTTACTGCTCGTGATAATCGTTCAGAAGCGGCGTTTTCACTCGTTCTGTTCTCAGAGTAAAGTCTCTCCGCATCATAATTCATTTCATTCGCAAAAGTTTGCATCCCCTTTTGCTCTGTTCCTTCAATAACAACCACATCATAGTCATTAGCTTTTAATTGTTTTGCATATTTAACTAATTTTTCTTTACCCGTACCATCATAACCAACAACTTCTTTGCCAATGAACAGAACTTTATCTACTTCGTTTTTAGGGAACTTTAATAATTGTTTAACCATGGTATCGTTGCTGGAATGACCATCTTCTTCATCTGATGATGAATAGTCATTCTTTATACGAGGAACCACCTGAAAGCCATTGGACACTATCTCTTCGTATGTGTCTGTATTAAAATAGCCTAATGATTTATCCTCAATTTTTGGATCGTCATCTGTTTTTCCTTCAATAAAATAAAACTTCTGACCGTTAGCAGTTAAAGTTGAGATATCATCTTTAAATGCACGTTGCAGGTAATCCTCAGATTTGTGACCTTGCTTAAGATAGCTAACAAAGATACCTTCATTTGCAGGAAGTTTGCTTGTATTTAAATTGTTCGTCAAAGCAAAGTAATTCTGAATATCACTTTTACTTAGAACAGCAACTACACCTTGAGTTTCAAGTGAACTAATATTTTCAGGCTCAAGAGTGATAGAATGCACTTTAGCGTCTTTCAAACCTTTATAAATTTCTTCTGTAGAAACATCTTCACTCTTCAAAATTTCAAGGTCCGTATATGGAACCATCACTTCATATGTATTGTTTGCCGACTCGGTTTTGATGCGTTCATAGATCATGGGGCTGGTGAGCAGCAAGGATACAATCAATAGGCCGAATAATACTTTTTTCAACAAAGAACATTCCTTTCTCGGTTCAGGTCGTGGTGCTTTTATTTTACCTTAATATCAACATTCTTATAAAGAGCGGCAAGAGATACCCATAAAATAAAGGACACCAGCTAACTGATGTCCTTCTTCATTTTTATTTTCCGACTCTCGGATTCGTTTTAAGTCCGTAAAAAATCTTTCGTAAGAATTTATTTACAGGCGCGTGATCTTTTCCGACCAAACCGATTCGTTCAGCGATAAACTGAGTGATCAGCAGCAACACGGATAGGATTAAGAGTGATCCCCAAAGTGTTGTTAAGTTGAAAAGAATCGCTGCAAGTCCGAAGATTGCACTCATTGCGTAAATCACAAGTACCGTCTGGCGGTGAGACATTCCGCTGTTTAATAAGCAGTGATGCAAATGCGATTTATCTGGTGCAGACAATGGCTTCTTGTTCAAGAATCTGCGAATGATCGCAAACAGTGTATCTGAGATCGGTACACCAAGAATGATAATCGGTACAACGAGTGAGAATAATGTGATGTTCTTGAACCCTAATAGAGAAAGAACAGCGATCATGTATCCTAAGAATAGCGCTCCAGTGTCTCCCATAAAGATTTTCGCTGGATGCCAGTTGTAAACCAAGAATCCTAAAGTACTTCCTAGCAAGATGATACCAAGTGCAGCAACTAAAACGTTGCCGTTGTAAATCGCCATACCTGAGATGGTGATCAATACGGTTGATGAAACACCCGCCGCAAGTCCATCAAGACCGTCAATCAAGTTGATGGCATTCGTAATTCCGATAATCCATAAAAGCGTTAAAGGAATACCAAGGAATCCAAGGCTTAATCGGTAATCGAACGGCAAGTTGATGAAATGAACTTCAACTCCCCCATAAATAACGATACCAGCTGCAATCACTTGCCCAAGCATTTTCACTTTAGGTGAAAGCTCGTAAATATCATCAAAAACACCAGTGATGATGATCACGATTGCTCCAAGTACGATCGGAACCGTGTATTGGCTCGCCGGCTGTACGATAAGTACGCCGAGCACGAAGCTGATGAAGATCGCTAATCCGCCTAGCCGCGGCATAATTCTTTGATGAACTTTTCTCTGGTTGGGCTTATCCGTTGCACCAACGAAAAAGGCGAACCTTTTCACGACCGGTGTCAAAAGAACCGACGCAATAAAACATATTAACAATGCCCAGTAAGTCATAGTTACACTCCCCAATTGGCGTGATGATTATTGTTTGTAAAACGCAATTTATTTTTGTGTTTGATTTCGACAAAAATCAACTTTAAATTTATACACAGAGAAAATTATAGCATAGATAATTTCGATTTTGTGTGAAAAAATCGTTAACAAATTATTAAATAAATGAAAGCGTTTTTCTTCTATAGTTAGTTTCCGCTAAATACTTAAGCATTATTTTTAGAAACCCTGCCAAATCGACCCAATTTCTTTCCGATAACCGGTAGAGATTGTAATTCTTCTACTGTCATTCCCTTTGTCAGCAAAATGAAAACCGCAAAAAGCGCACCGCCGATTATTATTGCAGCACCTGCATACAATAAGCTTGCAAGACGACCTGTTAAATTAAGCAATAACGTTGGATATCCGATTGCAACTCCCATTATCAGACTTCCAACCGCAAAAGTTAAAATGGACCGATTTACAAAAGGTAATTTAAACGTTTGTTTAATTACGAGCGCATTGGCAATCGTAATAACAACATAAATAACCAATGTTGCGATGGCTGCACCTAATAATCCATACTGTGAAATCAGCATAAAGTTTAACAATGCTTTTCCGATCCCAGCTGCCACGATAATGACTGCCGCTGCTGTTGGACGGTTGATTCCTTGCAGAATACCTGTCCCTAGAACAGCAAGTGAAGTGAATACCGAACTGAAGCTCACGATCGCTACTACTAAGCTTCCTTCATCATTTGTAAAAAGCGCGATGTTTAATGGAAGAGTTAGTGCAGCGATCCCTACAGCTGCTGGCCAAGAGAACAAATGTGTTAAGTTGAACGAGCGTTTAATTACTCTATTCGCTTCATCCATCTCGTTTTTGGCTATTTTCCCCGTAATTAATGGGATTAACGGCAAAACGATTGATGTAGAAAAGACCGTTGCGATCTGGACAAGCGATGTTCCACGTGCATAAATACCGTTTAAGTAAAAGGTTTCTTTCGCTGTGTTCCCTGCCATTTTAAGCGCTGAAGGAATGGTCAACGAATCAACAACATTCAACAAAGCCATCGTTAACGCACCTACACAAATCGGCAGAGATAGCTTTAATATGTGCTTACTCGACGTTTTAAACGCCTCTATTGTATATGGACGATGCGAGCCCGGTTTAAGTTTCGATTTTTGAAAAAGAATTCGTAAAAAGATTAAAGAAATAAGTGCCGCAATAGCTGAACCCGCCATCGTACCGGCTGCGATCGTCTCGTTGTCTGCAGAAATTGATACAAAATAATAAGCAGCAACGATAACGAGTGCCACACGAATAAACTGCTCAATCACTTGTGAGTAAGCAGTTGGCTTCATGTCTTCGTAACCTTGGAAGAATCCACGGTAGACTGCCATGTAAGGCGCGATCAAAAGCGTGATAGAAACAACAATAAGTGAGCTTCTCGTTTCCTGACCACCCAGGATTTCTGCAATTTGATACGAAAATCCGTACAAAAAGCTGAAAGATAGAATTCCGAAAATAACAGCTAAAATCCCTGCCGTGTTAAATATGTTTCGGATTTCAGTATCCTCGCCTTTTGCACGAGCTTCTGAAATTAATTTTGAAATCGCAATCGGGATTCCGGCAACAGATAGAATTAAAGCTGTCATGTAAACCGGATAAACAAGACTGAAGATCCCGAGAACATCATCACCTGCGATATTTTGCAGTGGAATTCGGAAAACAGAGCCTAAGAATTTTGATAAAAAGGTCGCGACTGTTAAGATGAGCGCTCCTCTGATGAACGTATTTTTACTCATGCTTGCCCGTCACCTTTTGCTGGATTACTTTTAATGCGAAGTGCGGCAGGCTAAGCTGGCGCTTCCAGCGAGATGGCTGCTTCATCAGACGGTAAGCCCACTCCAGATTCATTTTTCGCCAGAATTCTGGTGCACGCTGAACCGCTCCAGCCAGTACATCAAACGATCCGCCGATTCCCATGAACACACCTTTTTCGAACTTGTCCATGTTCTGCCCAATCCAAAGCTCCTGTCTTGGTACACCTAATGCAGTAAAAATAAGATCCGGTTTCGTGCGCTGAATCTCGTTAGGGATGTGATCATCGTTCCAATCAAAGAATCCGTGATGAGCACCTGCAATTTTTACGTTCGGAAATTGCGTCATGATCTCAGCTACTGTTTTTTGAAGCACTTCATCCTGCGCACCAAGCAAATACACACTATATCCTCTTTCATTCGCAGTCTGGAGAAGCCCCATAAACGTTTCAAAACCAGTAACACGTTCAGGAAGCGGTTTGCCTAAAATTCCCGCTGCCTTTACTACACCAATGCCATCGGCCGTTACATAGTTTGCTTTTTCAACGACTGCTCGATAATTTGCATCCTCACGAACCTTCATGACGATCTCTGGATTCGCCGTAACAACAAACGTCTTTTCTTCTCTCTCCAAATGTCCGCTTAATGTATTTAGAAATTCAAATAATGTTGAGTTTACGAAATCTACACCTAGAATTCGAACTGTATTTTTCAATGAAAGTCACCACTTTTTCCGTAATTAACTTTGCGTGATTTAGCAAAGTTTACCTATTTTAAATAAAACACTAATAAATATATCATAAAACGGCCCTAAACCATATGGTCCGCAACTATAAGTTTCATCTTATATAGGTCGTCTTCCACTTTAGTTTTTGAGGGAGGTGGTTGGATTATCCAATATTTCGCAATGTAAACGAAAAAAAGCCCGACATCCCAGGGATATGTACATCCCATTTAGTCAGGCTTTCAATCATTTATTCTTTTGCTAAATCTAACAACTTCATATTTGTTCCATATGAAGCTCCGTGGCTGTAAACATAAGCTTTTTTATAATCAGTACCATTTAAATTTTTTGGTACAATCTCATACCATGTTCCTTCTTTTTCGGTCACAACTGTATCCAAAACTAACACTGGAGAACCTGTTACTGTAAGTTCATATAAAAGATTATCACTAACAGTTGATGTGCTTCTTACTTTAGTTGTAGCACCTTTAGTTAAAGTAACCGCAATATTATACTTATTACGTTCCCTTCCACCTAACGCTACATCCATCCTGTGCATGTGACCTGCAATCTTTTGACCCCAGTAAGGATCTGCCGCATAAAAAACGTTCATACCCAAATCTTTGTTTCCAAGGAATGCTCCATGATATCTAAATGGAGATTTTGTAAAATAACCATCATTAGGATTAGTCAATCGTTTGATAATTGCTTCAAAGCCTTCATTATAACTTTTAAACTTTGCTGCACCGGGCGTTCCGTCAACTGCATCTATTCCAAAGAGGTTAAAATTTTCCTTTGAGAACTTGCTAGTTCCCCATTCACTCTCATGAATTGCATGAGCTAATAAATACATCGCATTGATGTTATGCTCTTCTTCAACTTCCTTAAACTTCGCACCCATGTTCTCAAGAACTGAAGTACCTAGTGTAGAAGGTTTATTTTCTCTAACATATTTATTAAGATCTTCAGCTGTATAGGATGTTTTCGTGTATAGAGGCAGCTTATTGAAATACTGATGAGCTTCATATGTTGTCCCTGTTAAATTATTCTTATAGAGACTGCCATTTTCACTTACATACCTGCCGTTAGGCATATCTGCATCACTTCTGCCAAACAGATAAGATTCATGCTTTTGAGTATGTGCATTATACACGAAATGTCTTAGTAAACCTTCTCTGACTTCGTAGAAGCTCTCACCTTTAACTTGCACTGAAGGAATAAGCTTAGCTTCTCTAATTTTTACATACCCGGTCTTTTTACCAAATTTTACTTTTACCCAATTCCTACCAGACTCTAAAAATTCAACCGGTGTCCCTGATGCCACACCGATAATGACATGGTTAAACGTTGTATCATTCCAAAGGTTAACTGTTGGTGCAAGAGTACTGTTTGTTACTTGTCCATCTTTCATGGAAACAATCTTTTTATATTTTAAGACGACTTCATTTGTTCCGGTTGCTGCTACTTTTGCTTCAGCATAACTTCCATACTGCTGTCCTTGTTTTTTTTCATTAGCAGTTACCGTTCCTACATAATAAACCGGTTTTGCATAATCCAGCATACGGACTAAAAATGCTGAAGTCATTCCCCGTGTAGCATTGTCTTTTGGTTTCAGCTCATTGTTCGATCCTGCTAGAATTCCAGCACCCACAATTCTCTCCATGGAAAGTTTTGCATAGGAACTTACTTGATTTGCATCTTTATATGTAGATAAATCTTTCACCGGAAGAGTAATCCCTTGTTTCTCTAACACACTGTTCATTATTGATGCGATCTGCTCGCGAGTAATATTAGCTGTCGGAGAAAACTTTCCATTTCCTGTACCGTTAATTATTCCTAATTGCGCAGCTTGTTGAATGGCAGTATATCCCCAATAAGTTTTCGGAACATCTGTAAAGTCAGTTGGGTTGGTTACTGTCATGTTTTCTTTTCCAAGTACACGAACCATTAACGCTGCAAATTCGGCTCTAGGAATTGATTTATCATGCTCAAAATCAATTACGCCGTTTTTATCTGTACCTTTCAATAACCCAAGTTCAATTAGCTCCCTCATCGGCACTTTAAAATATTTATTTTCCAATCCATCACTGGCTGACACATCTTGTGCACCCAATCCGAACAAAAGCACAAATGGTAATATAAAAAAGTATAAAAATTTCTTCAAAACTTCCCCTCCAAAATAAGATTTTTCCACTTTCCCACTACCATTCTATCAGACTGAAGTAAATCTTTACCATTAAAGTTATAATATTTTCCTAGACGAAAAAAGAAAAAGGCTATTGAAACTAGTTTCAATAGCCTTCTACGAAAATATTATTTTGCTAATGGTAGATCTCTCATCAGCGTTCCATAAGGACCACCATGGCTGTAAACAAACGTTTTCTCATAATTAGCTCCGTTTAGATTCTTTGGAACGATTTGCAGCCACGTGCCTTCATTTGTTTTAGATGTAACTTTGTTTAATACAAGTACTGGTGTACCTTCCAATGGAATGGAGTATAATTTACTAGCACTTGCTGATGCATCATTTCTTACATTAACACCATCTGTTAATGTTACAGATATACCATATTTGTTTCTTTCATTTCCTTTTAAATATTTATCAATTCTATACATATATCCAGCAATCTTTTGACCCCAATACGGATCAGCTGCATATCGAACATTCATGCCAAGTTCTTTGTCACCGACAACTTCCCCGTTTGCTTTCCAGCCTTGAATAAAATAGCTGGAAGTTGGATCAAGTAAATATTCTTTTACAAGTACTTCGATACATGCTTCATAGGATTTATATGTGTCGCCGCTTTCATAAGCTGAACCATCATATGCTTTGATTCCAAACAGGTTTTTCTTATCAATAGCAAGTGGACTTGTTCCCCAGCCACTTTCATGGATAGCATGAGACAATAAATACATTGCATTGACGTTATATTTAGCCTCTACATTTTTAAAGGCTTGTCCTAAGTTCTCAAGAATTGTATTGTTAGCAGCAAAATCCGGCTTATTATTCTTAACAAAATCATTCAGCTGTTCTGCTGTGTAGCTAGTTTTTGTATAAAGAGGCATTACGTTAAAATATTGATACATGTTATACGTATTGCCGTTTCCTGAAAAAGAATGGCCGTCCTTACTTGAATATTTACCATCAGGCATACTTCCGCTGCTTCCAAACCAAAATGCGCCGTAAGTATCTGTGTTCACGTTATACGTATAGTGAGTCAGCTTTCCGCCTTCAGCCTTATAATAAGATGCACCTTTTACTTTAACAGTCGGATGAAGTGTTGCTTCATTCATTTTAAAGTAACCGATTGTGTTATTGAACTTTACCTTTACCCAAGTTTCACCTGCATCTAAAAATTCAGTTTCTGTTCCTGCAACTAAGCTAAAATAATGATCTCCAAATCCGCTAGTTTTATAGAGTACAGATGCAAGTGGATGTATTTGAGCTGGTGCAACCACTCCACTCTTCATGTAAACCACTTTGTTGTCTTTCAAAACAACATGATTGCTTTGTGTTGCGGCCGCTTTTGCAGCATCATAAGTTTCATATTCTTTTACCTTTGTAGTAGCATCTGCTGTTACAGTTGCAAGGTGAAAATTAGGTGCTGGAGGTGGTGGCGGCGGAGTCTTTAGTTCATTAATCATACGAACTAAGAATGCACTTGTAACACCTCTTGTAGCATTCTCTGCAGGACGGAAAGTATTATCATCGTTTCCCTTTACAATACCAGCAGCAACCATTCTTTTTACTGATAAAACAGCCCAGCTTGAAATACTTGATGTATCTTTAAATTTGAGCTCTGTTTCAGGCAGCTTAATTCCTTTGTATTCAAATGCACTATTCATCATTGCTGACATTGCTTCTCTTGAAATTGGTGCATCAGGTTTAAATGTTCCATCAGGATTACCGTTAACAATGTTCATTTCAGCAGCTTGTTGTACTACCCTGTAGTACCAAGCACCTTCTTTCACATCAGAAAAGCTTTTTGGATTAATAACCTCCAAGTTTTGTGCTTCAAGAATTCGAACTAAAAATGCTGCGAATTCAGCTCGTGTTACGTTACGATCTGGTTCATAGAAAGTTTGACCATCTTTTATCGTTCCTTTTAAATATCCCAGATCAATGAGCTCTCTCATGTCCTGTTCAAAATAGTGCCCCGTAATATCATCTGCAGCATTAGCTGCATTTGAACTGAAAAACAAAACAAATGGCAACAATAACAACGCCAACCACTTTTTCACATTTTCTCCCCCATTATGAATATTTTACTAAGTTTTACACAACCTCTATTAATCTACCAATATTCTACATTATTTTCTAGTATCTTTCTGACTATCTTTTATATGGATATAATAGTTTTTAAAATAAAAAAATCCCGCTATAAGAATAGCGGGCAAGATTTTTGATCTTTTTTAAGGAACGATCTTTTTTACAATAGGAATTTTCTGCAGAATAAGCACAGCGACATAACTCGACAAGGTGACTGTGATAAATGTTGCTGGTATACCGAATAAAACATGAAATGTCTTAGCATGCAGTGCAAACCCAAATAATTCTTGAAAAGGACCTGATTTATACAACGTTAAAAAGAAAGGGTGAACTAGATAGATTCCAAAGCTTGCAGCTGCAAAAGAGTTAACAAAACGAATATTAGCTTTAAACATATGTTTAAACAGCACGAAAATCGCCATTGATACTAACAAAGTATTCGGAGCCAGATAATCAAACCAGAAAATATCTAATTTACCTTTTGCTTCCGTCATATGATAGGTGCCGTATATGGTAACAAGTAATCCTATTATTCCACCCATATAGATAAGTGCTGTCACTCTTTTTGATAACTCGTGTTTTGCTAAAAGGTACCCTAATAAGAAGTAACCTGTGAACCCCCAAAACATCCCCATTTTAAATCCAATATGTATCGATGTGAAATAGTAAATGACATTCTCAAGCGTAAGCAAAAACCACACCACAACAAAATAAACTAGTATTCTACTATTTTGTGCAATCGGACGAAAAATTGGTGTAACAAAGTAGATACCAACGATCATATACAAAAACCAAAGATGATAATAAGCTTTCCCGCTATATATATTTTTTATCGCCGCTTCTACTGAGAACATATCTAACTGAGTGCGCATCTTAAACAGTTCGTAAAAAACTGTCCAAAAAATAAAAGGAATAATTATCTTTGAAGCTCGTTTTTTAAAAAATGTTGATAAGGATTCATTTTTACCTAATAATAATGCTCCGCTTACCATTACAAAAACAGGAACGCTCCACCGGGCGGAACTATCAATAATATTAGCGAGCCACCATGTTTTAGATATATCGATTATCATTAAATTTCCCACTACGTGAATCATTACGACGGCCATTATAGCTAGGGCTCTGAGTGCATTAGCGTATTGAATCAACTGATCCCCTTCTTTCTTACTCAATCGTTTCTTTAATCATACAAATCCCGACCATTTATGACAATATCTTCTTTTACAAAATAGAAAAACCATGCCTTTCAAAAGACATGGTTTAATTAATTTCTTTAGTTACTCTGAAACAGTTTGAGAATCAACTTTAGTATCTTCCTGACCATTGTTCTCTGTAGAAGTCTGTTCTTCTAAAACAGATTCCTCAGCAGTCGGGTCTGTTTCATTTAGCTGTTTTTCATTTGTGGCTTCTTCATCAGATGTACCACCTTCTGAAGCTTTTGAAGGATCTTCTTCTGTTTGTGTTTCTGGTTGTTCCTCAATATTCGATGTTTCTGGTGAAGTTGTTACTTCTTGAACAGGTTCCTCTGCAACCGGCTCTTCAGCTGGTGTAGCCGCTGGTGCTTCATCAGTTGTTATATGAACCGTCCATTCAGAAGGCGACCACGACACATCAAATCCAAATGCATTAGAAATGATACGAACAGGAAGCATTGTCGTATTTTGATCAAGGATGGCTGGTTCACTTACAAAGATGTATTTACCATTTACTGAAATGGTTCTTTCTTTTAGGTTAATTACCATTGTAGTATTGTCCTTAACAGCCGTTGCAACATAATCTTTATATGTTACTGTTGCACCCATTGCTGTTAATAGATCACGAAGAGGTAAGTAAACCGTGTCATACCCATACATATGAGCAGCCGGATCAAAATTTTGCACTGCGCCGTTGATAGTAACGGATACTGGATCTGGATTTTTCACTTTTGAATATTTCACATAGTTGTCTGTAATGGAAGCCGTATAGGTGTCGTTATTCCACTTTGTTTCTGCACCTAATGCATTTGCAATAAATCTTAGAGGCACCATTGTTCTGCCGTCGCTGATTTGTGGTGCAGTATCAAAAGTTATTGTCGAAGTACCTTGATCCGTAACGACAGTTGCAGTTGTTGAACCAACTTTCAGTGTAACTCTTCTATCCCAGCGAGTAGCTTTAATCTCACCTGTAGAAGCATTATAATTTACTGTCGCTTCTAATTCTTCAAACACACCTCGAACAGGTACAAATGTACGCCCATCTTTTAAATATGCGTTTTCATCATAGCTGAACGTCTTGCCATTTATTTGGACTGTTATCTTTTGTTCCGGATTATACCGAGGACTTTTCAAATAAAGTTTGTAGCCTTCTTGTGCTACATATAGCCCAACATATTTATTCTGTGACCAGATCGCAGGATATTCTGAAACCGGAACGTGAGTATTCCCTGCATAGTTGCCAAGCTCAGGCGTAAAACCTGGACGTTTGTACTTGATGATAAACCAATCTGTAAATCCTCCGCCAGAAGGATTTGTGCCTGGATACACCAAGTCGTACCCTGTCATATATCCGATAGTTTGAGCATATTTATGATCGCGTTCTTTCCAGCTTCCTGTCTGGTGGAAATTCCAATATAAAATCTCACCACTCGTATGATAAGCCACTGCCATCTCAGGGTTGATCTGATTCGTGAAGTTGACGATCGCTCTTGATTCAGCCTGGTTTACAGGCGCGGTACCTTTGTAATTACTCCAGGACGGACCTGATTTATTGTTCTTAATGTTTGCCCAGTCAGCATCGTACTGACGGTTTAAATCAACTCCGCGAGCATTCGCTTTCCAGCGTTGAAAATTTGTACTTCCCTCATTCATGTTGATTAGTTTCCAATGGTCAGCAGAAGGAAACTTGGAAAGTCCGTATTGCTGAAGAGTTACTCCGTCCGGATTCACCATCGGAACGAACCACATTGTTGTTTTATTAAGAATATCGCGTACATTATACTTACCAATATAATCCCCATTCGTATAAGCACTCGCATATTCATCAATCATGTCCATGGATAAATTTGTCGATATCCATTCACGGGCATGATGTGAGCCGTTAACAAAGACGTTCGCGTTTCCTTTTCCTAATTTAATCGCATAGATCGGGCGGTTGTATTCACTGCGGCCAATCTCTTTATAGCTGATTAAACTAGGATAATGGGCAGCCAATTCTTTCATGTCTGTAATCATCTCGTCGTATGTATAAAATTGATTCGGATTTACCAGATCATGAGCAGCCTCTGCCTTTTTCCCGCCGGATAGCATCGCTGTTGAAAAAAGTGAAATGATTAAACATAAGACTATTAAACTATGAAGTTGCCTTTTTCCCAAAAACATTCTCCCCCTCCAAATTTTAACTACCCTAGTAGCGTATAAGTAATGTGTTTTAACGTCAATGTAAAAAAGACTTATCTTTTGTTAAATTATCGTTATAAAACATCAAAAATCTGTATAATATGGTTTTCTCTACAAAACAACAAAGACCTGCCCTTAAATTTGGACAGATCTTTGTTAGGATGTGTTACTTAGTATCCTGTATATCGGTTATATTTACATAATGTTTAGTAATATTACTTAGTTTTCCAATTAATTTATATAACGATCGAGCATAGATGAAAATTCAGCTCTTGTAATAGCTATTTCCGGGCGGAAAGTACCATCTTCATACCCACCGGTAATACCATTTGCTAATATTTTTTGAATGGAATTGTATGCCCAATGTCCTGATTTTACATCAGAAAAAGTTTTTGTTGTTGTTCCTTCCAGATCATACGCTCTCTCCATAATGGAAGCCATCTGTGCACGTGTTAATGAATCATTTGGACCAAATGTACCATCAGGATGTCCTGTTATGGCTCCAATTTCTGCGACAGCTGCTATCGTTCCATATCCATACGTACTCGGTGTAATATCTTTAAAACCAGGGTCCTCAACATTTGTAGTATCTAGTCCTAAATGTCTGGAAATCATTGTAGCAGCCTGTAAGCGGGTAATTTTATCGTTTGGACCAAATTTCCCGTTAGAGTAACCGCTGATTATTGATTTGCTCGTTAATGCGAGAATGGAATTAACCGCCCAAGGTGCTTGATTTAAGTCAGTAAAAATAGGTTCTTCATAGTTTTCGTCATAGATCGCTTGCAGATTTTCCATATAGATCGTGCCTTTATTTTGTTTTGCTGCATTTGTTTCTGCAAAATAAAGCTGTTTTACTTTAATCGGAAAGGCAAGTGTAGAACCGAGTTCCACTTGAGAATAGCCCCAGCCTTTCCAAGTCATTCCTCCTGGTTCTGTAAAATCGACTTTGTGTGATTTCCCGTTCGCATCGATTACTTCACCTCTAAGCCAGTGACCAGAACCATCATTATATACCCATACACCTAAAGCATGAGGCTTACCCTCGACATGGATAGCTTGGCTAGCTTCTAAATAAGCTGCAGCCGTTTCCCCGTTTGCTTCTGTAAAATCATAGTTTACCTTTGCTGCATAACCTTCTCGAGCTTTGTACCGGTCGGCTGAAAGTGAAACATTTGCTCGTGCTCCTACTGTACTCCAGCTGCTTAATGAATCAAAGCCTTCGAGTGGTAAAAACTTTGTTCCTAAAGGTACTGAGTTTGTTACTGTTACAGGAATTCTCGCTGTAGCACTGCCACTGCTTGCTACAATCGTCCCCGTTCCTTCAGATTTCGCAACAAAGGTGTTACCTTCCATTACTCCCACGCCGCCTTCAACCGTCCATGTAAGCTGAGAGGCTGTTAGATCCATAGGGTTATAATTATTATCCAATGCGTATTTTAGAGAAATAGGAGCCTTCATTCCTACTTCAAGAGTTGGTGCAGAACCTAAAACTAGTATAGCGGCTGACCCTGTTGGCGCCATGTTTACCACCTCTAAAATAGAGGAAACCGCACGTTCCACTCCGTCAGATGGAGTATTCATTAAAACAGGCTCATATGCACCATACGGACGTGCTACCATTGCAGATGATCCGCCGCCATCAAGATTCATGGCATAGTCAGCACCAAGAGAAATTAAGTAGTTTGCCATTGCAGGGAGACTTGACCCTCTGCTATCAGATGTCCTTCCGTCATTTACAACAAAAAATACTTTTTTATTATCCGCATCATATGCTACCACTGTTCGTGGTGCACGGTCTTTTACAAGATAGTCGTTAGGAGACATCGAGATTTCTACTTTTCCATCTCTAACAAGCATTGGACCGCTACCCACGATAAATTTAGCATCTTTCCATTTCGCTTCAATATTGGCTGAAACAGAGACGGTGTCTCCCGGTTTTACACTCGATAATTGTTCCGATAGTGTTTTACCTGCAAAAGAAACGATCATACCTCCAGGCGGAATCGATTGACTGCCTGCTTGTCCTAATCTAGTAACCTTTGAAACCGTACCAGTGATAGTATCACCAAATCCAATTTGTGCTGGGTCCTTAGATGTATTTGTAATAATGATTTCTGTTCCCCATTCGTTAGTACCTGATGTTGCTAGTTTGTTATTTTTGGTATAGAGAATTCCCTTTTCAGATTCCCGTACTGAGTTCATACTGTAAATCGGTAAAGTTTTTCCGTTGAAGCCAAAGGATAGGGTAGGTTTCGTATAATCAATTATTGGTTCTCCGTTCGCACCTATACCAAAACCAACTGCAACATTCATGGGTGAAGTGGAGTCCCCGGTCACCACACCATAGTTTACAATCTTGTTGTCTTGTGAAAGGACACCCGTTGGAGCATAACCGTATTTATCATTCGATCTAAAGAATGAAGCATTTACTGCACCCACTACATAATGTCCTGCACGATTATCCAGCTTCGCTCGTTTAGACACTGTCATTAAAGAACTGATCGGATTAGGTACTCCGACTTTAATTTCCGTATTAGGATCTCCCATTTTCGTTTCTAACATATAGATATCCTGATTAATTGTTGTTGTACTCGTTTTCGTGCTATATGTAATTTCCTTAAAAGTTGCAGCTTTTGATAGATTATACTGTTTTACCGTTTTTCCATTATTGAATTCAGATGCATATGTATAACTAGCACCAAATAAAGTTTGCCCTGCCAATATCAATGCCAAAAAAGCCCCCGCTTTTCGGCGAACTTGCTTACCCCTCATTTACTTCTCCCCCATATTCTTGATGAAAAATTTTCCAACCCTATATTATTTTATAATAAAATCCATAGATTGCAAGATTATGTCAAAATATAGTGAAAAAGGACTAAAATTGTTTTATTAGGAAAATTAATGTAGAATATTTCGGCAGAAAAATAAAAGTTGTTGTATAAGCAGTTCATGAGGTAGACTTTTTTTGGTTCATTGATCCTTGGTTGGCTAGTAGATTCTTGGTTGGCTCATAGACTACTCGGTTAGACTCATAGAACCTTGGGACGGCTCATAGAAACCTTGGATCGGCCCATAGATTCTATGGTGACTCATAGACTACACCGTTTGACTCATAGAATCCTTGGGACAGCTCATAGAATCCTTGGTTCGGTCCATAGATTCTCTTTTGGCTCATAGACTACACTATTTGGCTCATAGGTTTGACTCATAGACTTCTCAGTTTGACTCATAGATGAACAATTTTTGTCCAAATAAAATAAAAGAGACTGACCTACTGCACATGGCGTGCACATTTAGGTCAGTCTCTTCATTTATTTAATTTTATTTTCAACCTTTATTAAGATACCCGAAACGAGCGCGTAGCCTTCTTTTTTCAGAAGTGGTCTATTTTCATCCACTCGCTTGAATACTTCATCATCCAGATAGCCTTGCTTTGCCGCAGCCGCCCAAGGATTGTTGCGCTGTTTATCTTTCTTGATGAACCACTCAAACATCCAGCGAGCAGCTTTATCGCGCGTTAATGGTTTGTCACCTGTCACTTCTGGCCATTCAATTGATTTGTAGAGCTCCAAGTCCGTTCTCTCAACACCATTCTTCACCATCCACACAAACTGATCCTCTGTGAAAGATTCGTTTGGCTTCAAGTCATTTTCATAGCCAGCGAACAGAATACCCCTCGTATATAGATCCTTCACAGCTGGATAGAACCATTTGCCTTCATATAAGTAGTCTAAATCAAAATGGTAGAGGTGAGCATCTTTGGCTATCAGCTCATCCTGCAGCTTTTTCACCAGTTTTTTATCCTTCGACATCTCACGGAAATCCACATTGTTTTTATACGATAAAACAGATGCTATACCTGCGGCTTCTGCTGTCGACATACCTGTTGGCACAATACGTGCGCTTCCTGCAGCCAATGAAGAATAACCAGATGCTTTACTTGCTACAAGAAGATTATCGATTTTCTTCGGAACTAATGAACGAAACGGGATCGCATACTGCTTCGGATTTAAAATGATATAGTCTTCCCCGTCTGGTTCAGTAGCCTGTACGTCAACAGGATATGACCCAAACGCAATCGAATCCCAGTGGTCTTTATACTCCCACACATCGGAAATCGGCAGCTGGTATTCCGCTTTGATGTGTCTCGTTTCACGAACATAAAGTTCCTCAGGGTAGTCAGCAATCTCTGCATTTTCGAACCCCAGGAAATTTGCCCGTAAAAATGCCAATACATGCCTTGTTTCTTCTTTCCCGATTTCAATCGCTTCTTTTTTCGATTTTTCATCTAACCCATTCGCCCCGAATATCTGCAGTGCATTAATGTAGATATCGCCATTCGTTACGCGTGCAATGTTGAGTCCGCGTAACCGGGTCCGGTCACTCTTTGGCTTATACGCCTCAACAACACCCCAGAAACCATACGCCGTTCGAGGCTGAACGACGGCTTCACCGAACGTTTCATTCTTCGCCACTTTATAGACTTTGCTCCAGTCCACATTTTTGAAATGCATCATAAGGGTAACCGACATGCTCGTGTCTTTTTTACCGATATCCTCTTGACCGATAAAATAAGGAACCTTCGCTAATGCCGCAAAGTCAGCGTGTGCCGTTGTATCAATATAACGCTTTGCTTTATAGCGCATGACACCATCAAAATTTCTTGCTTGAATTTGGTGAATAGCCGTCTGCTCATCATTCAGCTCTACTTTTTCCACTTCTGTTTCAAGCTTCAGTGTAATATTTTCTTCATTCTTCACCAGCTCATCAAAAGCTTCCTCAGCTTTATCGGTATCGAAAGAGATTTCCTTATCCACCATCTCGTGCCATTCTTTAAAGATTCCTGCGTTCGCCGGTTTTTTGTCTTTATCAAGACCGAGGTCAAGAAAATTCAACTCACCGTATGTGAACAAACCGCCTAGTCCATCGCGTTCAACCAGTAAAAGTGTTTTAGCGCCAGCTCTTGCTGAAGCAACAGCTGCTGCCACTCCCTCTGGCTCACCGCCTACAACGATTACATCATATGTTTTTAACGGAATATTTTCATCGATCCGCACAACATCATCATTTTTATAGAGGTAATAGCCAGTCCCAGCTCCCGCTATTAACACAATTCCCAAAATTATCGCTATCCACTTTTTCAACAATATCCCTACTTTTTATGGACGATTCTTAAATGACCGCCTCATTCATATGTATAAAAGTACATCTCTTATTCTAGCAAAAGTCTTTTTACAAGTTTAGACAAATTTCTTACAAATCATATCAATCTGGAAAGGAAAGTTCAAATGAAGAGTAGATTCCTCGCAATTATCACCTTGTTCTTTGCTCTGTTTTTGTTCGTTCTCGTTAAACCCGCAAAGGCTGACCATGGAAGCTCCCTTATTTTTGCGGCACATAATGACCAAATCTTATTCAATCTAAGTCCTGCTCCCAGAGTAATAAATGGTGTTTCATATGTACCGGTACGATCGTTCAGTAAGCACTTTGGATTTCAGGTGGATTGGATCGGGGCGACTGGTGAGATTAGACTTACCAAAGGCAGTCAGGTTATCACCTTAAACACGAAAACAAAACAATTTATTCAAGGAAACTCTTCTGTTCCTTTTTCCTATATAAACATCAATAATAGTGTACTCGTTCCATACCGCCAGATTAGTGAGGCTTTCGGGTACAACGTTTCTTTTTCCTATAAAGGACCGATTGCGCGAGTTTCGGATGAAAACGCAAAGTTAACGTTAGATCAGCTATACGAAACAAATAAAACGCAGATTGAAGCATATCGTAAAGAACATACTCCTCCACCGCCAAAACCGCCTGCTCCATCACCGGCAAAAAGAGCATTCTTAACTTTTGACGATGGACCAAATAAACATACAGCGGGGATTCTGGATTACTTAAAATCGAATAACTTGAAAGCTACCTTCTTTGTTCTAAAACCGAATGCAGATAGCAACCCCGCATTAATTAAACGGATGTTTAACGAAGGTCACACGATTGCCTGCCATGGGGTGACACATGACAAAAGTAAGTTCTATAGTTCGCCTTCTTCGGCAGTTGGAGAGATGAAGTCATGTTTTGATACAGTTAAGAAAATAACAGGAGGAGCGGCTTCAAACGTCATCCGAACGCCATACGGCAGCAAGCCCTACATGACAGATTCTTATCGAACGGCGATGAATACAGCAGGTTATAAAATGTGGGATTGGAACGTGGACAGTATGGACTGGAGCTATAACAGTGCGACAAAAACGAGCCAGTATACAAATGAGCAGATTAATGCAGTTATAAAATCTGGTGCAGCTCCACTTGTACTTCTGCATGATCGGACGGATACTGTTGCTATCCTGAAGTCCGTCACATCGAACTTGAAGAATAAAGGATATACATCAGTCCCGGTCACATCATCCATTCAGCCATATAATTTTTGGAATAAGTATGTATTGAAATAATAAAAAGCTGAACTCCTAAATTAGGGGTTCAGCTTAACATTTTACTTTCGGTATGAACCGTAAAAGAGGTAATAGAGCGCAAAACGATATTGTTTCAGAGTTGAATTATACTGAACAGATGTAAGAATTACTGGTTTTTCCTCATTAAATTCCGGATACCACTCAGCATGCAATTCTTCAAAATAACCATCTTCTTCTACTTCCCAATTATTATCCATTTCAGAAGCCCCACCATGAACAGCTTCTAGCTTCTGAATTAGCTCCTGATACTTTTGGGTCGCTTCTTCTTTCGTCATAGATTCTGAAGCGTAATGATATTCAATACTTTTAAGGGAACGTTCTTTCGGAAAGAATTCGTAGCCCGTTTGACCATCTGGACCTAAGACATTCTCACCTTTATAAACTAAATACGGATATGACTCCTCACCAAATTCGCCTTTTTCAAGTGAACGAACCATCGTGTCGTCCATGCCAAGTGAGATGTCCCCAATCGTTTCAATCGGTTGAGATGGAAGTTTCTCAAAAAAACCGCTTGTTTCAATGTCTGCATGCTTCATGGAGAAGTAAGAACTCCAGTCTTGTGCACCGACAGCTCTCTCAAAAAATTCAACAGAGTCATCTCCATCACGTTCCACAGATAAACCAATTAATTCTCCATCATAGTTAAATAGAGGAGTACCGAAGAGCGAGTTTGTGAATCTAGTAATAGTATAAAATTTGCTTGCAATAAGCTCCGAGAAATCTTCAATTTCGATTTCCACTGCCTCTTTTGCAGATAGAGATATAGCTTTTTCGCCTGCTTTGAAATCATTTGAAATACGAACCGGCTCAACATCTACCGGCGAAGAAAGTTTTAGAAGCGCGAGGTTTTTATCTTTATCTAACTCAACTACTCCTTCTACCGTAACCTCTTTGCCGTTGCTCATTTCAATAACTGCACCTTGTGCCTGATGAACAGCAGTTTCTGTCGTTAAAACTAGACTAGGACTAACAATCACACCTGCACCACGATACAAATAACGCTGACCGTGTTTGATTTTGTGAATTGTAACCACTTTCTCTTTATTTTCCTGAACGATTTCTTTAAATAAAGTATTCGTAATATATACACGGTGCGTATTATGATCGTACGCCATGTTAGCACCAAAAGCTTCTCCCACAAAACGCAGCGGCACGACTGTCCTATTATTTTTTATTTCAGCTGGAACATCTAACAATTTTTTCATCCCATTGATATAAGCATTTTTGGAACCGATTTTAAGGGTTACCGTTGCTTTGCTATCCTTCATAATGACTGTTTGATCAGCAGCATTATATTTAACAGTTGCACCTATATCTTCAGCAATGCCCCTCATGGGTACAAGAGTTCGATTCTCCTTTATAAATGCTGGTTGGTCATAAAATTGCTTGGCTCCGTTTACAAAAATAGAAATAGGTGATGATACAGCATGTGTTGATGTTAGAGGGGTTAAACATACTGTCAACCCAACTCCAAAGCTGATGATCTTTTTATGTAGTTTCATTAATAATCCCCCAAAATTGTTATATGGATATTATACCATTTTATGTAATATACAAAGGGTAATTTATTGATTATTGGAAAAATTAACGTAATCTTCATATAAAAAGCCCATACCAAAAAGGTATAGGCTGTTAAACGATTATTCTAATTCATCTAGAAACTCTTCTTCTAAATATTCCTCATCAATTTCATCATATAAGATGTTGTTAAGATAATCGGAAGTATAAACTTTCCATACTCCGCCTCTTTTTATTAGGTAGTATTCTCCTGATTTATCGATCGTTTCTGGAACTTCATACAGTTCGCCAGTTTCTGGGTCAATCGTGTAATAATCAACTACTAAATCTTGTACATCTACTTTAATAAATCTTGTTGACGAATCCACTACCTCTGTTAAAGGCTCCGAAACAATTTCAACTACCACATCTTGATCATGTTCAAAAAGAAGTTCAAATATTTGAGCATCTAATTTAGCATCTTCATATGCTAACCCATAACGATTAGTCTCATTAACTGCGAAAATTGTTTCAGCATCTTTATTATTAATAGCTTCTACAGTATCAAATTCACTATTGATCACTAAATCCATAGCGGCATCTGCATCTGGAAGTTCGACACCTTCAAGCCACAGTGAACGTTTTAGCATAGCAGTTGCTTCTGCACGAGTTGCATCGCTATCAGGGTAGACCTTTGTTTCCGTTTTCCCTTTAATAATACCAACTTTACTTGCCATAAGAACATGGTTATATGCCCAATGGCCAGATTTCAGATCAGTAAAGCTTTTATTTGATCCACTTTCGAAATCTACTGTAGATTTAAAAGCACGAACAATTATTGCAGCAATCTCCGCACGAGTAATCTTCATATCAGGCATAAATTCAGTATCTGTTTTTCCGGAGATAATTCCTAGTGCACTAGCTGTGTTGATATCGTTCTTTGCCCAATGTGTTTTTGTATCAGAAAACGCTTTACCAGCTTTATCTGTCTTTAATTCAAGTGCTCTAACTATTAAAGATGTAAATTGCGCACGAGTAATCTTGTCATCAGGCTTTACATACAAAAAACCAAATTCATCTTTAAATCCTTTAATAATTTTTGCCTGTAGCATATTATTCAGGTCATTTTCAGCCCAATGGCCGTCGATGTCTTCAGCATAATAGATATACGGATCGGCAAATTCAACTGGATCCTCTTCTGCAAATGCAGTTTGTGAAAAAGGTGATACAAGTAAAGTTGCTGCTAATAATCCCCCAATAAACTTCTTCAAAAAAGTCCCCTCATTTCAAAATTTTATACATTACGGAAGAATTTTATATTTTTCACACCTATTTGTCCTATGCCATTAGAACTATTTATTATGTGATTACTAAAATATTTTCTTGCTCATACTCCTGAAATGTCGCTCTTTTATTTGAAAATTAATTTTATAAGAAAAGTAATCTTTTTAAGTAGAGCATGACTTTGCTTGCTCAAGTTTTTTAAAATAATGAGTTCTATGAGCTACAATGTACCTCTATGAACCGGAATGGTAATCCTATGAATCTAATTTTAATTCTATAAGCCAAAATAAACTTGCTATGAGTCAAACTGAAGACACTATGAGTCAAACATAATTCTATGAGTCAAAAAAGAGTTTCTATGAGTCAATTCTGCCGTCCTATGAACCGAACGTTAGACCGAATTGATTTCTCAATAAAAAAACCGAACGTATCAACGTCCGGCTCTATTTTTATTCTTTTTTCATAAACTTCTCTAACACATCACTAAAAATCACTTTATCTGAGATGTTCAGTTCTTTTTTCGCTTGGTCGTAAGCTGGTTTACAGAGGTTGATGTCTGTAATCTTTCCTGTCTTTCCGTCAAAACATGTTCCTTTATCAAAGAACCCGTCTACTGATGATTTGTATGTGTAATCACCGTTCGTGAATGAAAGATCACGCTGCACAACGAGTTGGTTCTTCTCTTCAAACAAGTTACCACCCATCATATAACGGTCATCGAATGGAACGCCAAGTGCATGAAGAATTGTTGGTGAAAGATCTAGCTGTCCGCCCGTTCTTTCATACGTGCCTTTTCCTTCATCATTCGGCAAGTGCATCACGAGTGGCACTTCATGGAACGTTTTTTCAATATTGTACGGAGTGAAATCTTCCCCAGCGATTTTCATCATGGCTTCGTTATTATCGACACCATAGTCATGGTCTCCGTATAGAAGCAGTACCGTTTCATCCCAAAGATTTTCTTTCTTAAGGCGTTCAACTAGCATACCAACCGCTTCATCTACATAGTGAACAGAATGCAGATAATCGCCGACGATCGAACCTTCGTATTCTCCTACATCCAGCGTACGGAATTTAGACTGGATGTTGTATGGATGGTGACTCGTTAATGCGACCATAAATCCGTAAAAAGGTTTTTTCATCTTAACTAGCTCGTCCACTGATTGCTGCATGAATGGCTTGTCTCCAAGCGTCCAGCCTGCAATCTCGCCATCTTTAAAGTCCCCTTCACCGAAAAAGTGGTCAAAACCATAGTTGTCATACACAACGTAACGATTCCAGAAGCTCTTTTTATAAGCATGGAAAGCTGCTGTTTCATAACCGTTTTGTTTTAAGAGACCTGGTAGTGAATCGAACGTGTTGCTTGGATAGCGTACATACACAGATCCCGAATATAACGGATGAAGTGATGCGTTCGCCAAGAATTCTGCATCAGATGTACGTCCTTGTCCCGTTTGAAGCGAGAAGTTCGGGAAGTACATACTGTCGTTGATCAGTTTATTGATATTCGGCGTGATTTCCTCGCCGTTGATTTTTTGGTTGATCACGAAGTTTTGGAAGGCTTCCAACTGAATCATAATGACGTTTTTATCTTTAGCCACTCCATAAAATGGCGTTTCTTTGCTCATCTCTTTTTGATGATCGTTGAACCACTTTTTGATCTCTTTGGATTCTTCTGCAGAGATTTTTTGCTGCTGGAAGAATGCTTCATTTACATAGCGATAGATGTCGAAGCCGTGGAAACCTAAAAGACCAGTTTGACTATAAAGAGCCATGTTATACCAGTTGCTCGCAAAAAGTGCAGAGCCATACTTTTTCGTATATTCATTGATCGGACTCATAACGAAAAGGTATCCGATAACAAATGCAGCAAGACCAAGAGCTCCGCGTGTTACCATACGAGCTTTCAGTTTCCCGTTCCCGCGTTTAATTAAGATGATAACAAGCGGGATCAACACTAGTAAATCTGCGATAAAAATAATATCTTTTGCCTGGAACAAATCTAGTATACTACCAGAAATCGCACCGACCTGATTCGCTTGAGACAGCACAGTCATGGATAATAGATCGTTAAAATATCGGTAATAAATGAGGTCACCTACGATTAGAAACGTTAGCACCGCATTAAGGATAAGCAAGCTGATCCAGCGTTTGCTTTGTTTTAAAAACAATGTCCAGAAAGAAACTAGTAGTAGTGCCCCGACGCTGATTAACGTCAAACCTGCATAGAATCCAATAATCGTTCCTTCATTGAATAGTTTGCTTAAGCTCTCTTTTATGTAGCCCACAAGGCCTGTTCGAGCGAAAACTGTATCAGAAAAAGCACCAAATAAGTAGAGTTTAAGAAAAACAGCGAGCAGAAAGGCACCATAGAAAAAATAGTCCCAACCCCAACGCTTGAAAACTTGTAGAATCATTCACTGTATCCCCTTTCAGTAACTCTCTCATTTTACAGTTTTATAAAAAAAAGGGCAAACATCCCTGATGGGAGTTTACCCGCTAAATTAGTTGATTTTTACCTTCAATGAGTATGGTGTTAACGAAGCATTTCCGAATGAGTCAGTCACTTTAATGAAATAACTTCCTTTCTTCACAGAGAAGTTAAGTACTTCTGCATCGCCAATTCTATACAAATCTGAGGTTCCAATTACCTTTCCTTTGCTGTCGTACAAGCTGATCACACCATCGATCTGGGCATTGGTAAGTGTTATTTGGCCGGTATAGGAGCCTGCTGCATTAAACTTGTACCAGTCTGCATCTCCATTTGTAACACCAGGATTGAAATAACCTGTTCCTTCCCACTCTTTCTTAGACTTACTCTTTAACGTAAGAGGTTTTGAAGGAATGTTATTCTTCAAAACGGATGTTTTATCCTCGTCATTTGTGTTAACAGGTTTTACTGTCAGTTTATACTCATTCAGATTCGAAACAGCACCTTCAAACGACCATTGATCCGCTATAACAAAATAACCTTTCCCTTTTTGAGCTTTGAATGATCCTTGTTCAGGCTCGTCATCCCAGCCTTTATCAATTACACGAACATTTCCTAATTCTTCAGGGTCTAAAATGCGGTTATCGTTTTGATCATCAACGATTACTACTACTCCATCAATTGGTTTTAATAATTCTTTTGGATACTTTGCTTTTAATTCCTTTGACGCAGGAAGAGGTTCATAGTTTACCCCATAGATTCCATTCTGACCAGCAGTGACATAATAAGCATCTATATCACCAGTCATTGCATAGTTTCCAATCACAGTTTCATCTGCCATCTCTTCAACGGGCTCAGTTCTGAAATTGTCGTTGTTTTCATATTCATCTTCTGGTGCTTCGACAGTTAATTGTGAACTGATCTGGTATGGATCTAAGCTAGGCTGATAGTTGGGATTAACTACTCTTAAATAGTACTCATCACCGGCACGCAGACCAGCAGATAGCGTACTTTTTGTTTCTATGTCATTCATACCCATCATAAGATTGCTAGCAACAGGCATTAATTCTTCTGTTTCTTCAAATTGTACAACCTTGTATATCTCCATTGCAGGAGCAGATTCGCCAAAATTCATCTCAAAAATACCGCTATTTTCAGGGGTGATGCTGTACCAATCCTCATCACCATTGTATTGAAGATAACCTTCTGCGTCCCAACCTAATTCATATGGCAATGCAGCTTCTCTTATTAATGGAAGCATATCTTCTTCATATTCTTCTTCTCCCATTAACATGTCATGGAAGTTGCGGCGCGACTCATTTTTCTTTGCCACATATTCTTCAAGATCTATCTCTTCTTCCATATACTCTTCTTCAAGGTCTCCTCCCATCGGGAAACCATCTTCATCCTCAGGAAGCTCTTTGCTATCCATCGTAACTTGATAAGGGAGATGTGATGATGGAAAATCAAAACTTAACCCATTAAATAAAATATCAGGGAAGAAGAAACCTGGTGTATGATTATTGATTTCGATCATATATTCAACATCCGGCATCGCTTCAAAGGTCAGCTGTTCTCCTTGACCAGCAGGTTTGCTGTTTACGATTTCCATGAGGTTTTCAATAGGACCAAAATCTTCACCCTCGGGCATTTCCTCTTCAGGAATCTCCTCAAATACATATAAACCAAGAGCACTATCCACCCCTGCGACTCCAGTGGACGCAAATTTAACAATTTGCTGTTTATCAGATTTAAACGTGTAGTAGTCAGAGTCGCCTTCTGAATCATGTGCGGTGAATGTCACATCACCTGCTACTTGTTTAAATGGGAGTGAGTTCACTGCTGCTGGATTTTCTCTTGTATTCGTATCTTCAATTAAGCTTTTAAATCTTTCAACCGTTAATGTATATCGTGAACTTCCATCTTTATTGTAATTGCCGTTTACATCAGAAACGACTGCGACTAGAATTCCGCTGCGAGGCACTTTATATAAATGCCCTTCAGTTTGTCCTTCCTGCACTTTATTTATTTCTAATTGTTCAGGAACCCATCTATGATCCACTAAGTAAAGGGAATATTTATAATCGTAGTCCTCAGATCCACTCAAAGTGGTTTGAATGTATTCCCCAGCTTTCACATTAAACTGAATCATTTTCTCCTCGTAAGGAAGTTTAATAGCATCACTTTTTACTAACTTACTAGAAAGATTTACTTTCTCTGCTTTGTTCAATAAATTAGATCTTGTTTTCTTTAGATTGATGGAGCTTGGAATTTTAGATACATCATATTGAAGTGCTTTTACTGGATCAACCAAGCCATTCCCAAACTTAGTATCAAAACCTTTTTTTCCTAAGTCTTTTGAAGATTGTTCAAGTATGTATTCTACTTGCTTAGGAGTCAGGTTAGGATGTTTAGATAGTAATAAGGAAGCTACACCCGAAACTACCGGTGTTGCCATTGAAGTTCCACTCATTTTTACGAATGTTGATTTTTTCTCATAATCGTATAAAGGTGCATAGATCGCCTCACCAGGTGCTACTAAATCTACTGATGACCCAAATGAAGAATAAGATGAAAGTTCGTTATCTTTGTTAGTTGAACCAACACTAATTACACCTTCAAACGATGCAGGATAGTTCTTTAAATCCATGCCATCATTACCTGCAGCAGCAATGACTGTAATATTTGCAGCGAGTGCTTTGTTTACCGCATCTTCAATAAGAGGAGAAGGATAAATACTTCCAAGTGACATATTAATGATCTTTGCTTTCTTTTCAATTGCATGGATAATGGCTTCAGCAATTACATAATCTGAAGCACCCCATCCTCTATCAAAAACATCTATCGGAAGGATTTCTACATTTGGATTAATACCCACTCCGCCAATGCCATTATTTTTTTCTGATGCGATAATCCCTGCAACGTGAGTTCCGTGGAAATCAGGAGCACCAGGGTTCATCGGATTAACCATATTATATGAAGAAAGAAGTTTATTCTTTAATTCAGGGTGTTTAGAATCGATACCAGAATCTATCACGGCTACACGTACTTTGTTCTTGCCGGCTAATGATTGAGCTTTGTTAATATTTAATAATGATAAGTGATATTGTTCATTTAGTTTAGGATCAGGGGTTCCAAGTTTAACAAAGTTGGCACTTGGTGATACACCGGTTACACTGCTCATCTTTGCATAAGCTGCTGTCACGTCTTCCATCTTTTTACCTTTATTAAGCTTTACAACGTCATAGCCTAAGGAGGAAATTCTTCTTACTAATGAAGCACCAGCTTTTTTATGATCACTGCTTGATAGAACTTTCTTGTATTTTACTAATAGAACAGTCTCACTTAACTGACTCTGTTTATTGTTTTTATACAAGCTTTCTTTTCCTGTCATACCAAACTGGGAAAACCTTAACGAATCTATGGAACTCTTTTTCACCGCAAAACTGCCATCTAGTGCTGAAACAGAAGTAAAACTTGGTGTGACCATAACTGCACTTAACCCCATAGTAAGCAGTGCTTTTTTCCAGCTGTACATTCATCCATCTCCTCAAATTCATCATAATATGGAAAACTATTAATATTATACTATTTATTTCCAATTTCACAAATAATATTTTTTAATAACTTACACTTTTACCATAATCTGATATAATTGTAATAGAATTTTGTGGGGAGAGAATGACATGCTAACTTTTATAAAAAAAGCCTTTGATCAACAAAGCATAAGCTTAAAAAAGTATCAAAAAATAGTAAATGAGATAAATGAGTTGGAAACTGATATTGAAAAATTATCCGACGAGGAACTCAAATATAAAACTGTTCAATTTAAAAAGTATTTAGCGGGCGGACAATCCATTCATGATATAAAAGTTGAAGCCTTCGCTGTAGTTAGAGAAGCTTCAAAACGAGTACTTGGTATGCGACATTTTGATGTGCAATTATTAGCCGGGTTGATACTTGCTGATGGAAATGTTGCGGAAATGCCAACTGGTGAGGGTAAAACGCTAGTTGCCTCTTTACCAAGTTATTTACAAGCTCTAACTGGAAAGGGAGTTCATGTTATCACAGTTAACGAATATCTTGCTAAGCGTGATAAGAATACAATTGGTAAGATCCATGAATTCTTAGGATTATCTGTAGGTCTCAATCTATCAGATATATCGATTGATGATAAAAAACAAGCCTATAACAGTGATATTACATATGGAGTTGGAAATGAATTTGGATTTGACTATTTAAGAGATAATATGGTCTATGATCCTCAGCATCGTGTTCAAAGACCTTTCCATTTTTGTATTATTGATGAAATTGACAGCATTCTAATTGACGAAGCTAAAACACCTCTAATTATTGCTGGTATGACTGATGTTAATGCAGAATTATTGTTGGTATGTAATCGTTTAGTTAAAACATTTGTTAAAGAAGAAGACTTTTTGTTCGATGAAGAAACAAAATCCGTTTTGATTACCGATGAAGGAATTACAAAAGCGGAAAGGTTCTTTAATATTGAAAATATCTATGATCTAGAACATGCCTTAATCTATTTCTATCTTCTTCAATCTTTGCGAGCTCATATTATGCTTCAGCTCGATGTTGATTATATTGTTAAAGATGGAAAGATCGAACTGATCGATGCTTTTACAGGAAGAATATTAGAAGGAAGAAAATATAGCAACGCTCTTCATCAGGCTATTGAAGCAAAAGAAAATGTAAAGATTACAGAGGAAAACCAAACTCATGCAACTGTAACTTTGCAAAACTTTTTCAGAATGTATCCGATGGCATCGGGAATGACTGGAACAGCAATGACAGATGCAAATGAGCTAAGGAATGTGTATAACCTGGATGTGTTCCAAGTGCCAACGAACAAACCAAGAATCAGAAAAGATTATGATTTCGTTTTGTTTGGCTCGCGCAAGGAAAAATATGATGCAGTAATGACTGAAGTTCAAAAGATACATAAAAATGGACAGCCTATTTTAATCGGTACGAGTACAATAGAGCAATCTCAAGAGCTAGCAAAACTACTTGAAAAGAAAAAAATAAAATTCCAGCTGTTAAACGCAAAAAATGAAGAACAAGAAGCTGAATTAATTTCAAACGCTGGCCAAAAAGGTATGATAACAATTGCTACAAATATGGCTGGACGAGGTACCGACATCTTGCTTGGAGACGGAGTTGCAGCTCTAGGCGGTCTCCATGTTATCGGGACTGAGTTACATGAGAGCCGTAGAATAGATAATCAATTAATTGGTCGTGCAGGACGTCAAGGTGATCCTGGTTCTTCACAATTTTTCATCTCCCTAGAAGATGAAATTATAAAACGCTTTGCTTCAGAAAAGTTTAAAAAGACGATTTCAACTATTTCTACTATAACTGGAGAAATTACGGATAAAAAGATAAAAGAAGAAGTAAAGCAAGTTCAATTAAGATGTGAAGGCTACAATTTTACCATAAGAGATTACACATTAAAGTTGGATGAAAATCTTTCAAAACAACGTTCTATTATTTACGATTTAAGAAATCAAGTGATCGATTCTGAAGATCCGTTATCTATCGTACTTCCATTTATAGAATCATCAATCAAGAAGATGGTTAAGAAAGAATGTCCTGAGGAAACGTTACCTGAAGAGTGGCCGTTAAAGGAAATTTCTAAAAAAATGAATAAGTTTATCCCTATTTATATTATTTCACTAGATCCGAAAGACTTCAGCAGTCAAGAAGAATTAATTGAGATGCTGTTAATCTATCATTCCAAGTACATCAAGCATGTTGAGAGCTTCAGATCCTATTTTGAAGAATTTGATAATGTATTAAAAAGACAGATTTTAATGGTCATCGACCATAGCTGGCTACAGCATATGGAAGCAATGAACGATTTAAAAGAAGGAATTGGATTAAGAGGGTATGCGCAGGAAGATCCTATGAAGATCTTTGAAAAAGAAGGTTATGAATTATTCTTAGCAACTCATAATGAAATAAAAAAACAAATTGCAACACAAATTGCTCAAATCATGACAAACATAAATAAAAAAGAAACAACCTCAAGCAGATAGCTTGAGGTTGTATTTTTACATAAAAGCGATTTTTATTTGTGAATCCAAACTGCACCTGCAGAGTTATCAAATGCTTCTCCAATAACTTCGAATTTCAGGCCGTGAGTTGGAAGCTTTCTTCCGGCATCAGGAATAGCTGTATTCATATAAGTCTTAGAATCATCAAAGATTCTTACGCCTGCTAATCCCTTGTAATCATAGATTCCACGTGATGGACTGTTAATGTACCAAGCAGGAGAGTTGTCATAAGAGAAAGCAGCATCCGCTACTTGATAACGAGTAGATTGGTTAATTGTTGGAATACCATTCAATTTACCCCAGATAGCTTCAGGGTGTGAATCTACTACTCCAAGGAAACCTTCACCTGGGTGAACGCCTACCCAGTTATCAGTAAAGCTGTCATCTCCGTACCAAACTAGTAAACCAGTGTTATATTTAACACCACGTGATCCAGTTAAAGCTTTATCAGATCCAGCATAGTTTCTCCACTCTAGGTAGTAGTAGTTTTTAGCATATGAGAATCCGTTGGAAGTAATAAATCCATCTAAAGTAAATTTAGGTGTTCCTTCGGCATCGTCTTGGAAAACGACAGCGCCATCTACAGTAAGTTTTGCATTATCCAACGCAAAACCATCTAATGCAAGACCTCCGTCAGTTACATAATCAAAGTAAAGTTTAACTTTTTTACCCGCAAATTGGCTTAGGTTATAAGACTTATTTACCCACTGACCTTTAGTAGATTCAGCACGAGCATCTCCGTCTGTATCATCATCACCATAAACATCAAGTTCAACTTCCTGTCCATCGTTTGTAACGGCAGTAATATATAAATAATCATAATCAAACTCAATATCGAAATACGTATCAAAGCTAAATGTAGCATTTGTTGCACTTGTTAAATCAAATTGAGGTGTGCTCATTGTTGTATGAAGATCATCACCTTTTGTACTGTAATAGTATTTAGCACCATACTTTGGTGTAATACCTTTAACAGGCTTGTCCGGCAAGTTTACTTTAACAATACCTGGGTTATTTGATTTAGTTACGCTTTGGTCAATAATTCCTGCAAAACCATTGCTTGTGATATCTTTAGAATTAATTTCTGTTATATTTGCCCAGTTTCCACCCATTGTTTTTTGGAAGAATTCTTTATTCTGTGGTGAGAAACTTGTAGGCTCAGTACCTGCAATGTTACCATTCCAGCTTCCCCCACTCATAATAGACCATGAAGCTACAGGCTCACCATGTCCTGTATATTGAGTGTCATACTCGTCTGGAAGACCTAAATCATGTCCGAATTCGTGAGCAAATACACCTACAGCACCATCTTCTGGTTGAATAGTGTAATCATAGGCAGCCATTTTCCCGCCCCAATATCCAACTTTAGCAGTTGTGTTTGGTACCGCGAAAACTCCGTTTAACACCCAACGGTGAGACCAGATAGCATTATCTCCTAAGCGTCCTCCACCTGCTTCTTGGCCAGTACCAGCATGAATAATCATTAAGTGGTCAACCAATCCATCAGGTTCATTTTGATTTCCGTCACCATCTAAATCATATTGATCAAACTCATCATACTTAGACAAGTCCATTCCAGATGCAACTGCAGCTTTTAAAGCTTCTTTTACTAAATCACGCGGTCCAAGTGGAGCTAGGTTATCATGTCCACCTAGAGGATTGTCATCACCATAATCCGCAGCTTTACCTGGAACTGTTAACCAATTAGATACTGTTCCATCAACTGTATAGCTTCCACCGGATTGTTCCTCGTAATATTGTTTAAAAGTCTTAACTTTTGAACCATTAAACAATGTAAATTCCTCGTTACCAAACATTAATTTCTCATAATGTTCTTTGTTAAAATCATTAGCGTACATGTAACCTGGTTCTTGATCAACATTATTATGCTTAAAATCAGAGAACTCAGTTAAAAGAACAAGAACTTTGTCTTTTCTAACAGCACCATCATATCCTTGTGATTTAGCAACTGGAACCCTTACACTAGAGGGCTTTCCAGGAGCTAGTTTACTAGTACCAGGTAAACTTTTAGATAGTTGTTCTTTTTGTCTTTCTAAGAATTCTTTCGTCTTTTCATCCATTTCATTGGAGTGACTATCTATAGCAGCTGATGTTTTCATTCCTTTTTTAGCTATGTAGGAATTTACTGCTTTTGTAATTTCTTTTTGTGATGCATTGCTAGGAATAAGACCTTGTTTTTTTAGCGCTTTTGCTAATCGCTCTTCATCAATAATGTTCAAATCAATTGGTGCTGAAGTATAAGCTGAGTATCCATAATTTTTTGTATCCATTGTTTTGGCAAATGCTCCAGGAGCAAACGCACCTGCGATGATACTAGTTGCCAATAAGGACGTTCCAAATTTTTTCTTCCAGTTCCCCAATGTAAATCCTCCTCTTAGGTCATATGAATCAGAAAACTATAAAACTTAATAACTAGTATTTTTCGTGACTTTAGCCCCCTTTTCTACAAGAATGTATGTAAATTATATCATAATTGTCAAAATAATGTAGTATTTTTAAAATATTTCAAAATATATTTTCCAACAAAAACCTTTATATTATGACAAAAGACCCCCCTATTAGAAATTCTAATAGAGGGGTCAAAATAATAATTAGTTAGATACTGTTACTTCACGAGCAGGGTTAGCTAGATCTGCATCGTAGAATCCAGTTCCATCACCATTAAGTGTTCCATCATAATCCCAAACCCACATGTTTCCATCAACATCTTTCTTAACTTTAACAGAAAGTTTAGCAGTAGATAGATCACCATTTAGAGTGATATCTTGAGCTAGAGTTAATAGAAGCTTATTAGTGTATTTAGGGTAGTCAGGGTAGTCAACGTCAACAACTTGATATTTGATTCCATTTACAGAAACTTCAAAATTGTTTTTCGCTTTTACTACATCTGCAATAACATCTTCATTAAACGTTACTTCTAATTGCTTAGTACCTTTCAACTTAGCAGAAGTAGCTGTAGGAAGAGTATTGTCGTGTAGAGAAACGTTAGCTGTTACAGGAAGCATAGACTTACCTGATTTGTTAGTAATTCCTTCTACCTTAACTGTGTATAGACCATCACGATCGATTGAATCTTGTGGAAGAGTTATTACAACAAATCCAACTTTCTTACCAGCAACCCCACCATTACCTAGTACTGTTGCTAATGTATCAGAACCATTAGTAACTAGATCCTCAGCAATGTGGTAAGTTACAGTTGCTTTTTGGTCAAGTTTCTTACCATTAACTGTGTAGTTGTTTTTGTTTAGTGCACTTGACTCAAGAACTTCTCCGTCAAATACTACTACAATCTTCTCACGGTTTTCTGGTAATTGCATGTAATCATAAGATCCAACAGTGTTTTCATTTCCTTTTATTGTTGAAATCTTACTTGCAGATCCAGCGTAAACACCACCTGCAAAATCCCAAATATCATGACCAGAGTAGATTAAGCCCTTAGTTGTTTGAGGAACAAGTCCTTCAACTGAAGGTGCAGGTGTAGTTACTGGTTTTGGTACAGTAATGCTGATGTTAGATTCTTTAATAGCATTTAAATTCCCAGTAGATTGTGGAGTAACTTTAATTTCGCCAGCACGGTTTGCATCTGTAATCGAACCAGCTGTGAATGCTACAGTATATACTGCATCAGTTTCAAAGTTGTCAACATCAACTACTACAGTTTTTCCTGCAGAATAAGTAACGTTATCAAGTTTTGTGTTAGCTCCAAGGATTGTTACTTTAGCGTTAGCTACATCTACATCATAGCTTGATGTAACACCTTTAGAATTTGTTTTACTTACTGTTAACTTACCAGCACCTTTTTGGATGATTCCATCCCAAGGAGCGTCTACAAAAGGAATGTATAAGTTACCAGCAGTATCAAATCCACCCTTAGTTCCAATTACTGGTGCAACAGTATCATGCTTAAGTGTTAGAGATTTGCTGTAAGTTGTACCAACATAATAAGCTTTGTCTGCATCTTTAATAGCAGTCGTAGCTTTAACATTTGTTGGATAGTAGTTTTCAACAACTACATCACGGATCGCTTGATCTTGACCATCATAGTTAAGGTCTTCTGAACCATTATCAGCTTCTGCTTTATTTAGATTAGCATCTAAAGTTACTGTCCATACTTTACCATCAGCAGATTTAACAACATCGCTCTCTGCAACTGTGATGTCAGTCCACTCACCTGATTGGAAATCAGATTTTTTGAATGTAACAACTGGTTTGCTAGCATCAAATGATGTTACTGCTTGATCAAATGTTACTGTGAACTTGTTATCCGCAATTTGCTGAATACCTGTTACAGATGGACGAGCAAACACTTCAGGTGTTGGAGGCTTAACTTCAGGTGCCTTAAGAGTAAACGTACCAACATAAGGGTTTTGTGTGCCAGTGTTTACATTTTCATGTAAATCCATAGCGCCAACAACTTTAACTGTATGTGCAACATCTTTTTCAAGATCAAGTCCAGCAAGGTCAACAACTAATTTCTTATGATCAGCAACTGAACCAGTTGTAGAAGCGATTTCCGCAGCTACCACATTGTTGTTGATAGAAACTAGCATTCTATGGTTTTCATTGTAGCTCTTAACAGGCTCATCAAATGTGATTACAAGCTTGTTATTGTCTGTGTAAACAACAGATGACATACCAACTACAGATGGAGCAACTTTATCTTCTACTTTTAAAGTAGCTTCAGAAGTGTTGATGTATCCTTTTGTAGCAGCATCTTTCACGTTACGAACTTGGATGTTTGCAGATTCGTTGTACTTTAATCCTAAAGCATCAACTTGCTCGCCATTAGTAGATTCGATGATTACATAGCTAACTGCTTGACCAGTAATTTCGTTACCATCTTTGTCTTTCTTAATTTCTTGGCTGCCAGCTGTTACTGTCCATTTACCATTAGCTGCAGCTGCGATTGAATCATCAGCTAAGTTACCATTTCTGTCACCCATATCTGATAATAGGTTCATGTAGTAGTTACCTAGGTTTTTAACGTTAGCATCCCAAAGTACAGGGTTTTTAAAGCTAACTTTGATTTGACGCTTGTTCATTAATTGAACAGCTTCAACATTTTGTTGTCCTACTAATGTAACTGCAGTGAACTTAACAGAACTGCCTTTGTAAGTTACTGTGTACTCTTTACCAGCTTCAAGTGGTGCAGAAGTATATACAGTTACTACGTTATCAGTAGTAGTTACACCTTCAACAGTTGCTCCAGCGATTGAGATGTCGTCTTTAGTCAAGTTAACAAGAGGAGCATCGCTTAATACTAGAGTTACTGCATTACTGCTGCGTGCTTCTGCAGACTTAATTGTAATTCCAGTAGTTGGAGGTGTTGGTGGTTCAGGCTTAGGCTCTTCAACCTTAGGAAGTTTTGTTAACGTTTTATCAAGGAATGCTACAAATCCTTTACGGTCAACAACTTCTTTTGGATTATAAGCAGTTCCGTCAGCAAGGATTCCATAAGAGTAAAGAATCGCTACATCGTTACGGTACGCGTTTCCATCAAGATCCGTGTAAGGAATTTCTACTTTACTTCCATCAACTTTATCACGAAGTTTGAAAGCATTTACGATAGCAGTTGCCATTTGCTCACGAGTAAGTGAAGAACCAGCACCGAACTTGCCGTTTCCAACACCATTTAATACGCCATGTGCTTTAGCTACAGCTACAGCTTTGTAGTACCAATCACCAGGCTTTGCATCAGAGAAACCAGGATCGGCAACTTCTTCATTAATGTCAAGTTCTAGAGCGTAAACTAGCATTTTTGCTAATTGCTCACGAGTTACTGCTTGGTCTGGAGCGAACTTACCGCCGCCAACACCACCGATAATATTTTTTTCTACTAAATTAGCTAAAGATCCACCATACCATGCATTAGCTGGCACATCTGTGAATGTTGTAGCTGCACTTGCTACTGGTGCTACAGCTGAAGCAACTACTGCTGCAGAAAGTCCAGTTGCGATAAACTTACGAGACTTAGACGCCATTGCGTTATTTCCTCCCTTAATATGTAACTAGAAATTTATGATTTAACTAAGCTATGAGTCCCAGGGCCCATAGATTAGTAAATACCAAATTATACAAACATTAACAATAAATAGTATATTTGTGGGTAAAAGGTATGTCAACAAAAATATCCACTAGTTACAAAATATTATTGTTTTACCATCTTTCCTCACAAGTGGTAGGTTTTACCTTATTACAATCATTTTACAATATATTTCATTATTTGCAATATATTTCCCAGTAGTGAATTCAATAAAATATATTTTCTTGTAATATTTGGTCGAAAACAAGGTCTATTGTCCCCTACAATTACCTATATCGACACATTTTTAACAATGTTTAGGAGAAATGGAAATAAAATATATTACAATATTTTCTTGTTATTCCAAAAAAATATAATTCGTTTTGTTACAATTGTTACATAACTGTAAACTACTAAAGTCCCGAATTGTGATAGACTAACTTTTGTAGAAAAAAATAGAAAATTCACTAAATACTAGTTTAAAAGGTCACTTCTTAGGGAAAGGTAGGGTTTTATGGTTAAAAAGTTGGGTGCTTGGATCTTATCTCTATTAATGGTACTTACTCTTTTGCCAGGACAAGCTAAAGCTGACGATAGAGAAAACTTAGTTGCAACTGCAAAAAAATACATAGGTATAAAGTACAAGTGGGGCGGCACTTCACCATCCACAGGTTTTGATTGTTCAGGTTACCTTACATATGTATTTAAGCAATACGATATTACACTTCCTCGTACGACAACGGATCAGTTCAATGGAGGTACTGCCGTTAAGAAAGCTGATTTAAAATTAGGAGATCTTGTTTTCTTCACGACCTATAGAGCGGGAGCATCCCACTCGGGTATATATGTAGGAAACGGAAATTTCATTCACGCTTCATCATCTAAAGGTGTAATGATCTCGTCATTAAATGATCCTTATTATTGGGGAGATAAATATATTGGCGCACGCAGATATATGAAAGAAACTGTTGCATCATTAGCTGTATTACCTAAAGGACAGTACCATGATGTTCCTTCTAACTATTGGGCTTTTAATCCCATCACAAACTTAAGCAAAAAAGGTGTAATGAATGGTTATGAAAATAGCCAGTTTAAACCAACGAAACCAGTAACACGGGCTGAAGCTGCAGCGATTATCGCAAATGCACTAAATATTGATGCTTCCTCTCAATACAGTCACTTTAATGATGTCTCTACGAAGCATTGGGCTGTTGGATCGATTAATGCTGTGAAAGAAGCTGGCATTATTTCTGGTTATCCAGACGGAGATTTTAAACCAAATCAAGAAATGACACGTGAAGAGATTGCAGCTTTAATTTCTAAAACTTTTGTATTAACTAAGAAAACCACAGACAATTCTTTTGTAGATGTTAGCACTGATGATTGGGCATACAATTCCATTCAGCTTTTAAATGCAAACAACATTGTGTCTGGCTTCCCAGATAACACTTATAAGCCATTAAAAGATACATCTCGCGCTGAATTCTCTGCTTTCTTCTATCGAGCATTCACTACATTGCCAGTTAAATAAGACAAAGCCATCTGAACAAAATCAGATGGCTTTTTTTGTTTATTTAAGATTTTCTTCTATCGTTCTGGAAAGAAGTACGGCCATTTCTGAACGTGTTACAGGATTGAATGGCCTAAACGAGCCGTCTTCATAACCATTTGCTATAGAAATGGATGAGTATCGTTTTATTGCTTCAAAGGCAAAATAGTTTGATGATAAATCGTGAAATGCTTTAGATTTTTCTAAGTCAGTCTTCAATTTGAAAGATCGATCTAATAGAGCGATTACTTCTCCCCTAGAAATAGTTTGCGAGGGTTTGAACTTCCCGTCAGGATATCCGCTGATTAAGCTTTTTTGTGTCATAGAAGCGATGTACCCTGAAGCAAAATAACTGCTTTTTACATCTGGAAAAAGAGTGTACCTTGGTGTTCCATCAAGCTTTAATACCCGTCCGATCATTGATGCTGCTTCGCCGCGGGTTATCTGTTTATCTGGATAAAAATTACCGTCTGGATAACCCCCTAAAGCATTTCTTGCGTTTAAGTCATACACATATTTTGCATACCACTGCGTTGCAGTAAAATCAGGAAACTGCTGATAAACTTTAGCCATAATTGCAGCTTTTTCTGATTCTATTCCGTTTTCGTTAACCGCTGTTACTTCATAGAGATAAAAACCGGGTTTTAATTGTTCTTTAATTTTCTTTGATTTTGTAAGATTAACAACCTTTTTGCCATCTCTATACACATTAAAACCAACTATAGAAGATCCAGTAAAAGGCGATTCCCAGCTTAATGCGATATGAGCATCACTTGTGAGCTGATAATGAAGTTTGTATGGAAAACCAGGTTGTGTCATCAGCTCAGGTGCTTGGATAAGTCCATATCCAAATTGATTATCTCTGCCTATTGGTCCTAAATCTTTAGCATGTTTTTGTATTTTTGTTCGAAGTTCATATGTTGATAAGTTTGGATAGGCTTCCTGATACAGTGCATATATTGCCGTAACAAAAGGGGTAGCCATAGAAGTTCCTGTTAAAAACTCATAACTTTCATTCTTATATGTACTAAAAATATTTACACCTGGTGCTACGAGTTCCAACTCTGGTCCTGAACCTGAAAAATATGGATGATTGTTGTTCTGATCCACCGCTCCTACTGCTATTACGCTTTCATACTTTGCTGGATAATAGACAAACTGCTGGTTGCTAAATGTATCATTTATAAGATTTCCGGAAGCTGCGACTATAAAGAGTCCCTTTTTATAAGCTTCATCAACTGCAAGTTTAAGAGCATAAGATCCATCTTCCCCTGCCAAGCTTAAATTTACAATGTCTAAGTTATTTTGAGTAGCCCATTCTAATCCCTTTATAATCTGTGAGTGCTGACCAACACCATCTTTATTTAAAACTTTAATAGCATATATATCAGCATCTGGTGCTAAACCCTTTATCCCGAACAAATTATCCTGAGCCCCAATGATACCTGCCACATGTGTACCATGCCCATTTTGGTCATCATAGGAAGCAGTCTCTGGAACGAACGAAACTCCCCCAGCAATCTTTAAGTCTGGATGATCTATATCAATTCCTGTATCTAAAACTCCTACCTTAATACCTTTTCCACTATAAAAGCTGTTTGATTGTAATGACTGAATTTGGGGGAAATTCAACTCCTGCAAGTAAGGACTGATGTACTGTTCTTCTGCCTCAACCTTTTTATCTACTTCTAAAAAGCGGATTAATTTTGAAGTCCTTAAGTGTTGTGCAGCTTCTACTGTCAGGGTTGCAGAAACAGCATTGATACTCTCAAGTTCAGTGGTAACTACTCCCCCATGTTCTATAATGAGACTTTTATTAATTTTATCAATAAAGCCAATGATGTAAGAGTATTCCTTGTGCTGATCTTCACTGTAATTTGCATAAGTCTGTTCGGAAGGTATTATTGTGGTTGTTAATAAAGAAGCAGAAAAGAAAAAGACCCCTATTTTGGACTTGAAATTGAGCATAATAATCCCCCTGTAAAAGTAAATGAAAGAAAAAATGAAATTGTTTGGGGACAGTCCCCTTTTCTTAACTATCGGTTTTATGCTACACAGATTAATAGAAATCGGAAATAGTTTAGCTGTGAAGGAAAAAGTCCACCTGTGCAGGAGTAAAGTGTCCTGCTCAGGTGGACTTTTTATGAGTTTGTATTTGTCTGGGGTCAGACCCCATTTTAATTATTGGTGAAATAATCTTTGATACCTAGATGGATCTGATAAGCTGCTTTTTTGCGCCATGTATCTGATGCCAGTTTAGCAGCATCTTCTTTATGATCAATAAAACCTAGTTCTACTAATGTGCTTGGCATGTTGTATTGATTTTTTATAACATAGAAATTAGCTTCTTTCACTCCACGGTCTCTCATGTTTAGATCGGAATTTATCATTCGCTTTTGAATGTAGGTCGCTAATTTTTTGTTTTCTGCACTCTTGCTGTTGTCACCATTATAATAAGTTTCTGTCCCGTGAGCATCTCCATTGAACTTATTTACATGGACAGAGACAAATGCTTGACCTCCAGCTAAATTAGCAATAGAGACTCTTTTTTCTAAGGAATGAAAAATATCGGTCTCACGAGTCATAACCACCTTTGCCCCAGCTGCCTCTAAATAATCTCGGAGGTGCTTTGCAGTTATTAAAGTAAGATCTTTTTCATTCATTCCGTAACCGATAGCTCCTGGATCATGATCTCCATGTCCTGCATCGACTACTATTATTTTTCCTTTTAATCCAGTGGATTGATCCGTATCTTTTAAATACGCACCGTGTACATAACCCTTTAAACTATTAGTACTTACGTAAGCCCACCCATTTGATAGCTTTGTATATACGTTAACGATTGTTCCGTTTGGATACTGTCCAATACGGGATGCATTCGCATCAGGAGCGGTTCTTACATTTAAGAAATCAGCTGTTACTTGCGCTATACCAATTGGTTTTGGTTCAGCTGGGTTACTCCGAAAAGCAGGATTTAATACTCTTGCAAGCATTAATGCAAAATCAGCACGCTTGATATAGTCTTTTGCGCCAAATGCCCCGTTTGAATATCCGCCAACAACACCTGCTGTAGCTAGCTTATTAATAGGAACATATGTAGGAGAATTCGAGCCAACATCCGTAAATGTAAGATTACTTGTCTCAGTAAAAGTCCAAGCTCTTGTTAGTATTGATGCCATTTGTTCGCGTGTAAGCTTGTCATTCACACCATAATAACCATTCCCGTAGCCCGCCAAGATGCGTTCATTGCTCATATCTTGAATGTATCCAGAGGCAAAGTGCCCTTTTGGAACATCATGATATTCTGTTTCCCTATAACCACCCTTTAATTGAAGGGCACGCCCGATCATTGATGCTGCTTCTGAACGTGTAACAAAATTATCAGGTTTGAAAGCACCATCGCTATACCCGCCTACAATCTTTTTGTTAGCTAAATACATGATTTCATCGTACGCACGGTGACCTGCAGACACATCAGGAAATGAAGCAGCAGAAACATAGCCAGGCGACGAGAAGCAAAGCGCAGCCATCATCAAAAACATCAATATGGCGACAAAATTCTTGCCTTTCATCTAAATTCCTCCTATTTTTTCTAAGATGTAATAGTTTACTAGCACCTGCTATAGGGTATTTATACAATTTGTACTTATTGGAACCATCATGAACAAGTAGGAATTAGTTGAAGTATTTGTTTAGCAGCAGGTAACTTCACTATTTCTATGTTAATATCGACAAAATCTTACAGTTTTGAATAATATTTTTGAAAATTTAATTTTTAAATTTGAATATAAAAAAGCCTTAGAAATCAGATTTCTAAGGCTTTTTTCCTTACTATTTAGTTTTTTGCCATTGTTCGATAAGGTTTCCATATATAACATCATCAGAGATACTTAATTCTTCTACACTTGTTTCATATAGTGGCTGACACTTTTCAACTGACACAGTTTCCCTTGAACTTAGGTCATAACAAGTACCGTTCTGCAAATTCAAATCATACGAGCTCTTATAATAGAGATCGTCTGTTTTAACAGACCCATATCGGAAAACGACAGTTCCCTTTTTCCCATCTAATAAATTGTTACCCATGTGATGGTACTCTTTTTCTATTCCGAACAAATGCAGCAAAGTCGGCATAATATCTACCTGGCCGCCAGCTTTGTCAAATTCTTTCCCTTCTACATCAGGAACATGAATGAATAAAGGAATTCCATCTTTTACTTCAAGCTCACCAAGAGCATCAGCATCTTTTCTCGCAAATATGGAAGACTTTGTGTTTGCCTGCATATATCCCGTATCATGATCTCCATAGAAAACGACTACTGAATTCTCCCATAAACCTTCTTTTTTAAGTTTATCGATAAAAGTACCTACTGCTTTATCAACATAATGGACTGATTGCAAATAGTTTCGAAGGTTTGCATCACCCACATCATCTAGTTTTAAATTTTGATACTTTGCTGGCATTGTATATGGGTAGTGTGACGTTAATGCAATCATGAAGGAATAAAACGGCTCTTTCATACTCTTTAACTTGTCAGTTGATTGTAAAAAGAAGTCCTCATCACCAATTGCCCAGCCAACTTGTTCACCCTCTTTATAATCTTCAATACTATGAAACTCATTAAATCCTAAATTCGGGTAAACGATATATCTATTCCAAAAACCAGGTTTGTAGGCATGAAAAGCGGCCGTATCATACCCGTTTTGTTTAAAAATACTTGGTAATGAATCATAGCCGTTTCGAGGATACCTCACATATGCTGAACCGGTTGGCAGCGGATAAAGTGATGTATTTGCTGCAAATTCTGCATCTGAAGTACGTCCACTGGCTGTTTGATGGTGAATATCATTAAAATATAACGATTCTTTCTTTAGCTTATTTAAATTAGGCGTGATCTCCTGCCCGTTTATACTTTTATCAATAATGAAGCTTTGATACGCCTCTAACTGCACCATAATTAAATTCTTGCCTTCAGCTTTTTTAAAATATGGAGTTTTTATTGAAGGTATCTCATTTTTCTCATCGAACCACGCCTTCGCATCTTTCCGATCTTTTGCACTTACTTCCTTTTTATTTAAAACATATTCATCTAGATATTTATACGTATCGAACCCATGAAAACCTAACAATCCCGTTACCTCATAGACCCTCATACTCGATAAGGTTTTATCAAAAAGATATGCGCCGCCTTTTTGAACAAAATCATGAAGAGGATAAAAGAAAAGCCATGCCCCGGCAGCCCCGGCTAACAAACCAGTGGCTAAACGCAATGCAGGATTGGCATTACTTTTATTTGATGTTTTCTTAAAGAACAAGATAGTCAATGGAATAAGCAGGATAAGATCAAAGAATATGATAAAATCATTCCAGCTAAACAAATCTCCAACTGAACTGCCCAATGAACTCATCTGCTTGATTTGCAATAGGACTGCGCTGGAAATCAGATCTTCAAAATACCTAAAGTAAATGGTATCTGCTAAAATGATAAAGGATAAGATAAAGTTAAGTATAAGCAGGGCAATAATTTGCTTACGAACCTTTAAAAATAATGTCCAGAACGATGTTAGGATGACAGCCCCAAACGAAACTAGTAAAACCCCTTTACGTAAAGGTGAAAAGGATTCATTATTTATAAAAAATTCATACATGTGTTTAAACATGTCCACTATTCCAAATTGGGAAAACAGAGTATCTGATTGATCTGAGAACCAAGTTAATTTCCATCCAACTAAAACAACAAAAATTCCGTATATAATTAAAGAAATACTTAATGTTTTGAATTGTTTTTTCATTGCTGCCTCCTTCAGGCCACATTACATTTATTACATAAGTGTAAACTTTATGTAAATGTACTATTAAAACATATATTTTTCAATGATATCCTACCTATTCCCTATATTTCCAGTTAATCTAACTCGTAAAAAAGTTTTTCACTAGGAGAGTACATACGCATATGAAAAAATTATTTATGTTGCTGCTCATAACCTTTCTGTTAGGTATGGGATACGCTGCTTACAATGGGATAGAAAATGAAATTAAGAATAATAAAAATCACGAGAACGTGCTTGGAGCAGCTGTAAACACAAAAATAGAGAATAAAATTCCACCTATAAAAGTACCTTTGATACTGCAAAAACCTGAGCTAGATCGAGGATGTGAAGTTACTTCACTGGCTATGATGCTGCAGTATGCAGGTGTTGATGTTGGAAAGATGGAGCTCGCTGAAAAAATAAAAAAGGATACTACTCCTTACAAAAATGAGTATGGGACGTATTATTACGGCAACCCCAACGACGGGTTTGTCGGTGACATTTATACCTTTGATAAGATGGGCTATGGTGTTTATCACGGGCCGGTTGCTGAGTTAGCTGAGGAGTATATGCCGGGGAAAATTCGTGATTTGAGTGGAAGTTCATTTAAGAAAGCTGTATTGGAGCCATTGTCTAGCGGAAAGCCTGTGTGGATAATCACAAACTCCAAGTACCAGAAGCTCAAAGAATCAGAGTTCCGAACATGGAACACCCCATCTGGACAAGTCCGAATCACATGGAACGAGCACTCTGTTGTCGTAACAGGATATGATGATGAATATGTGTATTTCAATGATCCGTTAGGTGCAACAGTCAAAGCAGGACGAACAGGATTTGCAGAAGCTTGGGTTCAGATGGGCTCCCAGGCGATTACGTACAAATAAGAATGATTACTATTAGGGGACAGACCCGGGTCTGTCCCCTTTTTACATGGTGTGAAAATTTTATTGTAAAATACGAAACCTTACAAATCTTTCCTTCGTCTTACTTTTGAAACAAATATAGAGAGGGGAAAATCAATGTTGAAAAAGTATTTTGCACTAATCATTACATCCGTTTTTATGATCAGTATGTTTTCATCTACTGCTAGTGCTGCAGACTCCAACCGAATCAAAGTTTATATGAACGAAGGAGAAGTATATTTTAATACGTCTCCTTTAATTAAGAACGAAAGAACCTTCGTTGAGTTGAGACCAATCTTTGAACAAGCACAGATTAAACTTTCTTGGGATCAAGGCACTCAAACCGTTACTGGAAAAAAAGAGAATACGACGATTAAGTTAAAAATCGGAAGTAAGACCGCTTACGTAAATGGAGAACCCGTTGCCTTAGAGGCAGCTCCTTTCATTCACAAGAATTACACGTTTGTCCCGCTTCGTTTTATTGCAGAAGCTTCTGGTTATAAAGTCGAATACAACCATTCGTTACGCCTCATTCATATTCATAAAACTGGTGAATTTATCGAACAACGTGCTTTTAAAGAAGAACAGCTTACGAAAGAAATGCTGCTTACTCTAAGAGAAGGGCGTTTCCCTGAATCTCCAGTCGGATTGAATGCTGGTCCTGGCCCTCTATTGGATTTAGCTGGCCCACCTAAAACATTTTTCGTTAAAGTACCGGAAAAAGGTGTTACTGAAAAATGGATTTACGGTAATTACTGGTATGACTTTGGGTATTATGAGAACGGCTTTCGAGCTATACATGTAAAGCCTACACTTACGACCATAACGATAGATGAAGTATTGGATGCACTTGGACCTGCTGAAAACATATATAGCGGCATGAATCAAGGAGAGACCATTTACGCATATTACGAAGGAATCTATATGTATGAAGTGTTAACAAATGCTGAAGGTAAAGTTGAATTTATCACATTAAAAACATGGATCTCAGATGAAAATATTTAATACAATTTAATGATCGATAAAAAACCAGCCATCGGAAGTATTACACATTCCGAGAGCTGGTTTTTCTGATAGGTCTGTTACGGTAGATTAAACTTGCAAGCAGTATAGCAGTAGCTCCACCGCTCATGTCTATGAGAACATCTTCCACATGGGGTGTGCGATTTTCGGTAAAGTTCTGATGTGTTTCATCAAATGCGGCATAGCTCGCGACTAACGCTAATGCAATAATTGCTGATTTTATCGTCTTGCTTCCGTTTATTCGTATAGCCCGAAAAGCAAAGAATCCGAGTGCAAAGAAAACGGTAAAGTGAGCACCTTTACGTATAAAGAATTCAATAAAACTCGCTGGACCTTTCGCTTCTACGCTCACTTCTGAACCAGCGTAATTAAGTTTGACATTGCCGAAGTTTTTCTCTACTTTTTCTAAATCCACATATTTGCCGATCTCTGGCCGAACGTCTTGCTTTTGATACGGCTGCGAGGATGAATAAAATACACATATAACAATCAACAGAACAGGAATCCATTGATAGAATTTATACAATCTCAAATTTCAAAACTCCTTTACACTTCGTAATTGTTCATTATACAGCATATCCAAATGTTTCTGAATAAGACCTGCACATTTACATAAAAAAGGCATCAGTTCGCTTAACTGACACCTTTTAATCAATATGCTTATTTAATTGACATTATGAAGATCTACTAACTCGTATGTAAGCTGTGTTTTGTTGTTCTTCCAGGTGATTTCAGTTACTCGCGCTTTTCCAGCCGGCTGTGATTTTTCTGACTTTTGAACGGTTTGAAGGTTGTTTAGAACGTATAGATGGTAGCCTTCAATCTCAAGTTTAAACGTATTTCCTTCAATTCTTTTTTCGTTGCCGCTCGTTAATATACATGTATGCATCGTAAAAGGCATGTTCATTAATAAACACTCCCTGCTTTTCTTTTCTTACTTTCTATTTTAAAAGAAGCTGCCTCGTTCGTCTAATATTAATTGAAAATAAAAAAGCCTGCGGCGAAGCGTGTGGCTTCCACTGCAAGCTATGGTTCTATCGTGCTGTTTTTCTAAATTTAAAAACAAATCCAACGATAAAAGATAAAATTGTCATGATAAACAATGCTGTTGAGATCGTTGTAACGCCGGCATTCATATTTAATACGTGATACACTTGTGCGCTGATGCCAAATGGAATCGCAAAGAACAAGAACAACATTCCAAAAATCGCATTTTTTGTATTATATAGTTTAGTCTTATGTGCGATGTCTAAAACTTTTAAACTTAAGATCCAAAATGCACTCGTAATCGACCAGAATAGGAGTATGGAAGAAATAAATGAAGTTGAAGTTAGTCCTAGAATTCGGTCGATGACCAAATTAATATTCCCCCATACCATCACTGTTTGATACAGTCCTAATGTAAATAGTGCTGCTAAGAAGATAAACGCAAATCCAAACCCCGATGTAATATGTTTCATCCCCAAATATATTCTCCTTCCCCAATTCCGCTAAAACGAAACCTAATTTTCAAATTATTTTACAATATTTTTTAGAAAATTGGAACCCTTTTGTACACATTGTCAAATAATTTACATAAGTGATCTAGAATTTAGGGGGGTCTGTCCCAGGGACAGACCCCCTATAAATACAATTTTGATGATTTTGTACTTTTAGGAGAGACATTTAAATTCCTTTCTGATGTTTCTAATAAATGCTATATAGGTTTAAGGCCCTGTATTAATTGAATATAATGGTATGCCTTGCTGAAGGCATTCTTATTAAGAAGGGAGATTTTAATGGGCAACTATTCTAACACAAGTATTTCAAAAGCTGACGTATTGATCGATACACCTCAAGGCGAGAAGCTAGCACTATTTGTAGGAGAGAAGAAAAAAGACTTCTATTTTAAGAAGCGGCAAAAGGATAATAGCTGGAATTGGGCTGCTTTTTTTCTCACCTTTTTATGGCTCGGTTACAGGAAGATGTACCTTCCTATCCTTTTTGTTCTTATAGGGTTTTTAGCAATTGATATTATCGCGTTACTTTTAGGAACAATTAGCACAACGGTTGATACCTCAATGGGCTTTGCTCTATCTGGGGGATTAGGTGTTGGCGGTAACCTAATCTACAAAAGACATGCCCAAAAGCAGATCAATGAAATCGAAAAACACTCCGTAAGTGAAAAGGTAAAGATGCATGAGATTAGAAAACGCGGTGGAACGAGCTGGATGGGTGTTCTTTTGGCATTGTTAATGTTTATTGGCTATCTTGTAATCTCCGCTATTCTTTTAACAACCTTTTCATAACACCTATTAAAAACAGAAAAAGATAACTCGATGATGAGTTATCTTTTTCGTGTTTATGAGAATACTTTTTCTCTTTTGTTTAAAATCTGACCAAGGTTATGCTGCAATAAAGCAGCCTTGTTTAATATTCCCTTTTCAAACTGTTGAATTGTCGTGTTATTGCCGTTACTTTTAATCGGTTCAATGTTAATGATGTCTTCTAGCTGTTTGCGGTCTGCCTCGCTTTCGTCATCCAAAATCAATTCTTCATTTTTTAACTTCTTCATAAAAATGAACGTATCCATATCTCTGTAGTTGAGTTCGATTTCAATCCCAATCTGGTCATTGACATATAAGAAGGTTGTCTTCCAGCTCCCATCTGTCGCAACCGGTTCGGAAAATCCAAAATCGTTTACTAGATATGAGAAACTCTCTTCCGTGATCGATGAGAATAAATTCAATGGTAGCACCTCCGTTTATTATAGTTATCCTTCACTTAATTATTTTCGTAATTAATTCCTTACAGTTTACATGGTTTCTTTACATAAAGATATTACTAATACTTCGCTCTGTTTGCGTCGACTCCTCTTTTAAGAGAAAAAAGGACATAAAAAACCACCAGGAGAGGAACACGGCATCTGCCATGTCCTTTCCTGGTGGACAAAATTGGTGTTTTTGTATTTGTATGGGGTCAGACCCCAAGTTTTATTCTGCTACCTTAGTTACACGGCCTTCGATTTTAGGTTCAACTGTTCCAGCTGCTTTAACATACTTGATTAATGCATCAAGGTCTGTAATGTTTACAGTTGGGTTAGTACCGCTCTTAAGTACTGTGTACCCGTCTCCACCAGTAGCCATAAAGTTGTTTACAGTTGCAGTATAAGTCTTTGTAAGGTCGATTGGTGTACCGTCTTTAAGTTTAACTTCTTTTACTTCACCTGTAACTTTTCCTCCGCTATCCGTTGCAGAAGTATACGTGAACGTTAATCCAGAAACTTGAAGGATTTTTGCTGTTCCTGTTGCCCATTGCTGGTTTAATAAGTCTACTACTTGCTGACCTGTTAACTCCATTGTAACAAGATCATTTCCGAATGGCTGAACTGTGAACAGCTCTTCCCACGTGATTTCACCCGCATCAACACTTGCACGAACTCCGCCTGGATTCATGAATGCTAGATCCGTTCCTGTTTGTGCAATCATGGAATCAGCAATCAGGTTACCCATCAAGCTTTCTCCATTTTCATTTAGATCCTTCGTGATTTCTATTTTAGCAGTTCCAATTACTTCGTTTAATTTTTCTTTTACTTGATCATAAGCAGCTTCTACCATATCCTTAATTTCCTTATCAGGTGTGATACCCTCGTGGAAGGTAGTAATGATTTCTGCTGATTTTTTCACGATATCTCCTGTTTTCTTGTTAATTAACAAGTCGATATCAGAGAAGGCTGTTCCAGAAGAGAAAGATTGAACGATTAGCTTATTATCTACAATTGTATTTGTATATTTATGATTATGTCCTGCGTAGATTACGTCAACTTCATCATCAATCTCTTCAGCCATTTCGATAACTTCGCCTCTTGCGTTTGTTCCATCTACGTTAGATTCTGCAGGATTATGAGCTAGAACAACAATCGATTCAACACCTTGCTCTTTTAGTTCAGCCGCATATTTGTTGATTGCTTCTGTTTCATCAGTAAAGCTTACTCCTTCAACACCGCTTGGAATAACAATGCTTGGTGTTTCAGTTGTAACAACACCGATAAATCCAATTGGTACGCCGTCTACTTCATATACTGCATACGGATCTAGAAGCGGCTCACCTGTTTCATCTTCAATTACGTTTGCAGCAACATATGGGAAATCAGCTCCAGCAAAGTCACCCGTTGTTTCATGCTCACCACCAAAGATCAGGCGAAGCATTTCATCTATACCTTCATCAAACTCGTGGTTTCCTAGAGTACTAACATTAAAGCCTAGTGTATTCATAATATCAATAGTAGGCTCGTCCTGTAGAAGAGCTGATGCAGGCGCACTCGCACCAACAGAATCACCAGCAGAAACTTTTAGTGTGTTCTCTGGGTTTTCTGCTTCATGCATTTTTAAGTAAGCAGCTAAGTATTCAGCTCCACCAGCTAACTTACCATCAACCTTTTTATACGTATTGATCTGTCCGTGGAAATCGTTGATTCCTAAAAGCTGAACAGAAACTAGTGAACTCTTAAGCAAGTTATGTATTACTGCCGCACCTTCTGCACGAACTGTAATATCCTTTGGCTCTAAAGTAGTATCTGTTTTACCATTAATCAATCCATGTTCTACGGCTACTTTAACTACTTCTTTAGCCCATGTGCTAACTTTATCCATATCGTCAAAATCAGGAGTTTCAGAGGATACTAGTTTTTCGCCTCCAAGATGGTGTTCATAAGCACGAACAAGCATCGCAATCATTTCTTCACGAGATAATGTTTTGTTAGGATCTAGCTTTGTTTCAGACATCCCTTTTACTAGACCAGCTGCATAAGCTGCTGCAATGTCATTTGAAGCCCATGCAGGAACATCAGTAAATGGTGTTTTCTCATCAGTAGCTGGCAAATCTAAAGCACGTGTAATCATTACAATAAATTGTGCACGTGTAATGTTTAATTGTGGACCAAATTTGTTATCGCCTATACCAGAAACAAGACCTTCATTAGCTAACTCATGAATAACTTTGTTTGCCCAATGATTTTGTGAAACATCTGAAAACTTAATAGTTTCTTCCGCGTTCACTACATCTTTCCAAGTGATCGGTGTTGCTAATACAGAAAGAGCCATTGTTGTTGCCAACATAGTACGGCTAACTTTAGATATTGATTTATTCGCCATGCTTATCCCCCATTTGACAATTTTTTTACTTCCAAAGTTTATTATATATTTTGAAAATAATAATGGAAGCCCTTTTTTGTAATTTTTTTGTTAATTTACTAGAATTACCTAATTTAATAGTCTTTTTCTCTCAAAAATTATTTTTTTCTCAAGTTATTTTGAAATAGCCTTTTTTTACCATAAAAAATACCCTTCCAGATGAAGGGCTTCTATTTTTTAAAGAGGAGCTTTTTGTTCAGATAGAAATTCTTGTATGATAAGAACCTCTGCAGGATTAATATTAGAAGGCAGATTATTAAGAGGAAAAAACTGCAGCGCTGCCACTTCCTGTTCGTCAATTTTTAAATTCCCTTCATAATCCCTGCAAACGTATGATGTTATGACATTATAAACTTCATCACCATGAGGATATTGGTAATAATATTCCTCTCCAGAAAAAATGTTAAAAAGGGTTAGATGCTTAGCTATAAGTCCGGTTTCTTCCTGAAGTTCTCTTTTAGCGGCATCCTCCAAGCGTTCCCCTGGTTCAATCGCTCCACCAGCTAATCCCCACATGTGATTATCTGTTCTTAATTGCATTAAAAGTTCGTTGTTTTCGTTTAACAAAATTACGTTTGCACCTACCATGATGATTGGACGTGTCCCGATCAATTTTCTTAAATCGCTGATGTATCCCATTTTTATCTCCTTTATTTTTATCTCTCTTCTGTTCTCTAGTAAGAGTGTGAAATCCTTTTTTCGAGTTGACAAGGTTTTTGAGTCTTTTCGTACTGGTCTATATTATGGGGTTAGTTTACGATGGAAATATTAGTATAAGAAATATAGATCGAGGGTGAAAAAATGAAGAATCGTTGGATGTTGTGTGGCGTAGCTTTATTATTATTTTTAGCCATTTATGCGAAACCAGCTTTTGCGGATTTCCCCCGTCAAAAACTGATTTCCAGTAAGTTTTTTAACGAATCTCAAATGATTATTGTAGAAGCAAACGGCTGGGATACCAAATATGCAAAACTGAGTACATATGAAAAGATAGACGGAGTTTGGCAAAAAGCTTTATCAGACATGCCGGCTACAATTGGATATAATGGTTTTGCTCAAGTGATGAAGGAAGGCGGCGGAGCTTCTCCTACGGGGATTTATAACATTGGAACGGGATTTGGCTGGGCTGCAAAACCTGCTGGAACTACATATTCCTACCGTGTAACCACGTCGTATGATTATTGGGTAGATGATGTTTCATCCCCAGATTATAACAAATGGATTTATTTTACTGGTAATCCAAGCTCTCGCTGGAAATCATTTGAGAGAATGAACCATCCCCTCTATAAATACGGCGCAGTTATTAAATATAATGAAAATCCAATCGTCGCTGGTAAAGGAAGTGCGATCTTTCTTCACGTTTGGAAAAGTTCAACTTCAGCAACGGCAGGTTGTGTAGCTGTATCTGAAGCAAACATGAAAAATATATTAGGCTGGATGAACTCAAAGAAAAAGCCATTAATTGTTATGGGACCGACGGCCAAAATTGATGGATACTTATATGCTCGAAGTGAGAAACTTAATGAGGTGGACATTTTAGTTAATGGAGTTAAACATGAGTTTGATCAGCCACCAGTCTTAATTGACGGACGGACACTTGCTCCTTTCCGCGGAATTGGCGAACTATTAGGGGCAACAGTCGAATGGGATGCTACTAATGAGACGGTACATGCAGAATTAAACGGAACAACTGTGGAGCTAAAATACCTATCCAACATTGTAAAGATAAACGGAAAAAGTATCACGCTAGACACCGCACCTATTATAATAAATAACAGGCTAGTCGTCCCTGTAAGGTTTTTTGCAGAAGCTTTCGATGCAGAAGTGAAGTGGGATGGAAGTAAGAACATGGTGTTTATTAATAAATAATAGTTTATAATCGCATGAAAAACATGGGGTAAAGCTTATGTAAAAACCTCCACGGCAGCGGATGTGTCCGCCTGACGTGGAGGTTTTGTGGTTTTGTATTTGTGTGGGGTCAGACCCCTACTTTTGTACTACAGAACGCGGAATGTATCGGGACGCTCTGTTGATTTACCAAAGTAATGCAGGATTGCTTCAACAATTCTGCGGCTCGCTTCCCCATCACCATATGGGTTAGATGCTTTAGCCATTGCTTCATATGCTGTGTCGTCAGTAAGTAATTCCTTCGCAAGTCCGTAGATTGTCTCTTCATCAGTTCCAGCTAGCTTTAACGTCCCTGCGTCTATTCCTTCAGGACGCTCAGTTGTGTCACGTAGCACAAGAACCGGAACGCCAAGTGACGGTGCTTCTTCTTGTACACCGCCGCTGTCGGTTAAGATGATATGCGCGCGAGATGCGAAGTTGTGGAAATCAACAACGCCAAGAGGCTCGATCAAATGGATGCGGCTGTCACCTTTTAGGATTTCGTCTGCCACTTCACGTACAGCTGGGTTTAAATGTACAGGGTAAACCACTTGTACATCGTCATGTTCATTTACTAAGCGCTTGATTGCACGGAACATGTTACGCATTGGATCACCTAAGTTTTCTCGGCGGTGAGCTGTTAATAGAATAAGACGATCATCACCTAGCTTCTCAAGAACTTCATGCGAGTAGTCCTCTTTTACAGTTGTCTTCAACGCATCAATTGCCGTGTTCCCTGTTACATAAATGCTGTCACCTGGCTTGTTTTCGTTCAGCAGGTTACGAGCTGCTGTATCGGTCGGCGCAAAGTTCAAGTCTGAAATAACACCTGTTAACTGACGGTTCATTTCCTCCGGATATGGAGAATATTTATTCCACGTACGAAGTCCCGCTTCAACGTGTCCAACTGCAATTTTGTTATAAAGTGCAGCAAGGCTCGCAACAAACGTCGTTGTCGTGTCGCCATGAACAAGGACAACATCCGGCTGTTCTTTTTTCATAATTTCATCTAACCCTTGAAGCGCACGAGTTGTCACATCGATCAAGGATTGGCGATCTTTCATGATATTTAAATCATGGTCCGGTGTTACTCCAAAAATCTCCAGCACTTGGTCCAGCATTTCACGGTGCTGAGCTGTAACCGTTACAACGGATTCAATTTGTTCATTATATTTTTCCAACTCCAATACAAGCGGTGCCATCTTAATTGCTTCCGGTCTTGTACCGAAGATTGTCATTACTTTAACTTTTTCAGCCATTCGTTAATTCTCTCCTTTAATCAGGACATATGTATACCATTATGGGCGAAACACCCTCATTTCATGCTACTTCTTCATACGAATCCCGTCAATAGTTATCAATTTCACAAAAAAATAGTGACCAACAACATGTTTCGTTAATAATACTCGAATTACTAGCCGTCATTATGCATCTTGAAACATTTCCCTTCATGAAATCTTCCAAAATTATAGTTACAAGATTCAAAACAGCGATTGCATGCTAGATTTTTGCCGACCAAAATAAAAAATCCGCCAAAACTAAGTTAGGCAGATTTTTTTCTATTATTTAAATACATTATAGACATATTCTGCCCATAATTTATGTCCTTCTTCGTTCGGCATTAACTCAGTAACATACTGATTGATATCCTCTGAATCCACACTTGGCCAAGCTTCCCAATGATTAATGTAAGGGATACCTTTCTCTTTTGCAAAGGCTTCTATACTGCTTACTTGCTCTGCGTATTTTTGTGGCTGATAGATCGGATTTGATGGCTGAAGTACCACTACTGCTTCAGGATTAGTATCCTTAACCCCTGTAATCATTTGTCCTAAAATGTATAGCGTGTCATTAATACTAACCCCATTATTATCATTCCACAGCACAGGTTCAATTAAGATTACATCCGTTTTCTTTTGAATGAAATCCGTATAAACCTGCTCATTAGCTAACTCCAAACTAGTTAGCTTTCCAAAACTAGTTGTTTCAACCTTTACATCATTTCCGTAAGTGTCCATCATTTTCTCAGTAAAAAGTTTAGCCCAATTGCCTTCTTCAGTTGATGTAATGGATGAACCCACTATTGTGAAACTTAAGCTTTCTCCTGCAGCTTTTTTCTGATTATAAAGATCAGCAATTCCAGCCGGCGCGTTCTTGAAGTGAACAGTATCAGCTTTTTGCGATGATGATGTGGAATCTTTATTCTCAGTTTTCTCGGCTGGCTTTTTACCTAATTCAAGTTTAGCTGCATGTGCAGTTTCCTCTAATTTATTGTTGTAATAAAGATGCCCACTAATCACACTAAGGACGCAAGCGATCATAATAAACAAAGTTATAAAACGACGTTTCTTCATTTGGTCCCAACCCCTTATATAGTCTCCTTCTATCATAAAGGGGAAAATTTCCTATTACAAGAAAATTGTTGAAAAATGTAGAAGATTGCTAAAATAAGGGGAGTAAGCCGTTTTTGGTTCATAGAGGTGCAGTTTTGACTCATAGACATGTGACATTGACTCATAGGAACACATTTGGTTCATAGACCTCTTAGTTTGACTCATAGACTCTCTACGAAGACTCATAGACCAGCGGTTTTAGCTCATAGAAATATTCTTTCGGCTCATAGACTTTCATTAAATCAATTCTGCTTCAGTTCCAGCTTAAACCCAATCTCAAATGTGCGGTTCCATGGCAGAATAACGTTACCTATTTCAACATTATAGTCCTTCTCAAAAGATGTTTTCTTTATGAACGCAGCTGTTTCTTCTAAAAAAGTTTTTTCCACTCGTTCCAGTAGGTCAGGAGCATCATCCTTTACTTCCGCACGTACTTTTTGCCTCACGACTGTCTGATACACATAGTCTTCCAGTAATCGGAATAGAATTTGTTCATCAATGAATTGCTGATCAAAATCCACGCCTTTCTTTTTTGCCAAGTGAACCATAGCAGCTTGTGCGACGACTGTCCCAATTGTGTTGCCTGCCGTGTTCCACGCAGCAAACCCACACAATTCACGAACATCTACATCTACCCGAGCCAAGAGCTGCGGAATCATCGCCGGATCAGCCCCGTTTGCATAAGCTACATCGGCAACTGCCACCAGGTGACCTTTATCCATGTAATGTTTCATCCGCTGCACCCACTCACCTATGTTACGGTCCGGCGTATCAACGTCCCCCAAAAAGATCTGAATGGCAGGGTCGCCTTGCTTTTTTCCAGGCACATTAACCGCAAGCAGGACATCTGCTTCCCCTGGTATCGCCTCTATAAAACTGCCAAACGCATACACTTGCCCTTTTACACTCTCCGCAATCGGCCGGTCCTCATACAACGCGTTGATCAGAGCACCTTTTTCACCACTATAAAACGGATAAAAGATTGGCTTCGGCAACCCCTCAAGTTCATAGATCATCCTTGCTGCCAACGAATTCGCTACTTCATCAGCACCAGGATAAATCGCTACTTTCACAAAAAGTTCTTTCTCTAAAACTTCCCTAGACAGCTTCTCTTGTTCCAAGATATTTAGCCCGTATTCAGAAGTATCATCCTGCGGAAAAACAAGGCGATCCAGCCAGCCATCCTCGATCCCTTTTAAAAGAGCCAAGTTCAGCTGAAAGTTCTTCTCTCGCGTTTCCTTGTAATCTTGCAAAATAGCAGCCGGAATCTTCTTCTCCATTTCTTCCATCTCAAGTTGTGCTTCCTTAAGACCCGTCTTCAAAAAACGATGATACTGATAGGAATACGAATAGATCTCCATTCCATACTCCGACCAATACGGCTTCTCCTCTTCATTCACATAGTTATTGGATATACGCATCGTGGCACTAAACGCCATGATGGGCTTTTCAGGATACTTCTTCTTCAATTCTTTTATAGAATTTAAACGATTGTTTAAAATTTCATAAGAATCGGGGGAAATTCTTGACGGTACAAGACCGCCATAACAAAGCATGTCTATTGATATCACAAATCCATCAACTTCCCCTGCGACACTAACCAACCACTCACGAACAGCATCAATATCCCCAGGTATTTTTAAGAATCCTAAAATCTCTTTTGGCGGTACAACTACATCCCACCCGCCGATTCTGGCAATTTGACCAGGCAAGTCACGTGTAACCGGCCTCGCATCAACAGGAACAAGTGCAATTTTTTTGTTCATCTGAATTGCTCCTTTTATATGTAATCAAAAGAAAAAACGGCATTCCAGAGAAATGTCCGTCTAAATTAAGTAACTTCCTTTCCTTGCAGTGCTAAGTATTTTTGCTCGATGTTTTTGAACACTTTTTGTCCAAGTATCGTTAAGAACATGGCTATCGTACTGCCGCCAATGAGAATTAAAAGACCTGAAAACATCACATACAACACGATCAGCAATCCCACTCCAACCATAGCGAGCAGCCCATAATGACAATGCGACAAGCATACAAACACACTCTTTTTGATTCCTTCCCACACTCCCACATCGTAATGGGCATAGATCGGGAAAAGGAAACAAACGATCATTCCGGCAAAAAAGCTGATCGTTAAGATAAGAAATGCAACTGCACTCATTGTTTCATGTGCGATAAAAAAACGATAATCAACATATAAAATGGCTGATACGAGAAACAGTATTGCCCCTACACCATTACCTTTCCAAAACTGGCTGAAAAAGCTTTCCTTAAAGGTTCGAAAAAGAGGGACATCTTCATTCTTCATAACAAGCTGTCTCGTGACAGAAAACATCGCCATTGTGGATGGGACTAGTCCTAATACAACAAGACCGAGTAATGAAAACAGGACCCAATAGAACTGGATCAGGACGAGCCGCACCAGCCATTCACAAAGTACGTTCATTTTCCCCATTACACCATTCATGAAGATCCCCCCTTTCTTTTATCCTTTGACCGCGCTAGAATAAGCACTTTTAATGAAGTAACTCTGGAAAGCTATAAACACGATTAAGATCGGTATCAAGGCTATGAGTGCTCCTGCTGCAATTAAACGGGTGTTTGAAACGAACGTTCCTTTTAGCTCATACAGTCCGACGGTTAACGGATACATGCTCGAGTCCTCAAGGATCAAAAGCGGCCATAGGAAGTTGTTCCATGCCCCGATAAACTTCAGGATTGCTAGTGTCGCAAGCATTGGTTTTACCATCGGCAGCAAGATATGCCACCAGATCTGCCAAGCGTTAGCGCCATCTATAATGGCTGACTCATCCAGTTCTTTTGGAATCGAGATAAATGCCTGCCGCATTAGGAAAATAGCGAACGCACTGACCACCCCAGGCAGGATTACTCCAGAATAAGTGCCGATCAAGCCTAACTTCGAAATCGTCAGATAAACAGGAATCATCGTTACTTCACCAGGGATCATCATCGTCGCTAAGATGATCATGAAAACGAGGTTCTTTCCTTTAAAATTCATTCGTGCCAGTGGAAAAGCAGCGAGTGAACAAAAGAATAATGGCAGAATCACACCCCAAAAGGACAGGACCACAGAGTTCCACAAATATAGAGGCAGATTCAATGTGTTCCATACGGTGACAAAATTTTCGAATGTAAAGTTCTCAGGAGTAAAATTAGGCGGATACGAAAAAATTGTTTCGTTCTGCCCTTTGAGTGATGTTGATACTGTCCATAAAAACGGCATGATCGTGACCACCGCGAGAATGGTTAAAAGCGTATAAGAGACACCCCAGCGCAATATGTTTCGTCGGTGTTTGAGAGACAGCTTTCTCGATTTTTTCACTTGAATCTTCGGCTGCAGTTCGGCAGTTTTCAGTTCCATTTTGTCACCTCCCTATTGTTGTGTCGTGTCCAGTGCCCGTTTGTTAATCAGCGTTAAGATGAGGATGATGACGAATAATATCGTCGAGACGGCACTTGCATAGCCCATTTCGAGATCTGTAAATGCTTTTTCAAAAATCATGTAGACGAGTGTTGTAGTTGATCCGATCGGTCCTCCTGCTGTCATCGTTAACATGAGTGTAAACTCTTTAAACGCAGACATGGTTGAGACTACGGTAACGAAAAAGATGATCGGCTTCAGGCTCGGAAATGTAATGTAGATGTGTTTTGCCCAAAAGCCCGCGCCGTCCAGTTCAGCCGCTTCGTAAAGATCTTTTGAAACGGACTGCAAACCAGCGAGATAAAAAAGCATGTAATAACCGAGTCCTTGCCAGACCGTTACGATCGCTAAACTCGGCATAGCGGTGAATTTATCAGTCAGCCAGTCGACCGGATTGATGCCGATAGAATGAAGAGCTGCATTAAAAAGTCCGTCACTTTTAAACATCCATGTCCAAAGAATCGCTGTTACAACAACGGAAACGAGCGCCGGGAAATAGAATATTAGCCGGTACACTTTAATTCCCATCAGCTGCTGGTTCACGAGGATCGCCAGGAAAACCGGGATCACGATCAAAGCTGGTGTAACGAGAATCCAATAATAAAATGTATTCCAAAGTGCGTTCCAAAAATCGTCGTCCGAGAAGGCTCTCGAGAAATTCTCGATACCGACCCATTCGATCGGCTGGAAAACATTATAGTTGGTGAAGCTAAGCCCGAGCGCCGCGACCGCTGGAATGATACTGAAAGTGAGCAGCAGGACACCTGTAGGAATCAAAAACAACCAAGCTGTTCTAGCTTTATACATGAAATGCCCCCTATCTTTCTAAAAAGAGCCTTAATACTTACCTATAATGAAACTTGGCTGACGCCAAGCCGTATGCGTCAGCCATTTTGTTCATTATGAAATTGCGTGAAACATTTTCTATGAGTCGTTACGTGCGGTCTATGAGTCTAAACAGCTGCACTATGAGTCAAAGTTGTAGGTCTATGAATTTCTATCGGCCAAACCCATTTCTATGAGTCAAACTCGTTTCTCTATGAGTCAAAACCTACACTCTATGAGCCAAACGCTGCCACACACACTCAACTTCTACTTCAACAGCTTATTAATCTCCGTCTCAGCATCCTTCAATGCCTGCTCCGGATCTTTATCTTCTAACAATACTTTCTGGAACTCCTCTTGAACCGCTTTGTTGATTTGGGAGATGTTCTCTACCGGCGGGAATAGGTTCGCGCCTTTTTCAAGCTGTTTTGCAGCCAGGTAGCGTCCCTTATCTGCCGGGTCCTTAGCTTCTTTAACATCCGTGTAGAACTCATCTTCTGTTGCTTCGATAACCGACGGAAGGATCGGTACGATCTTACCGAATGCTAATTGGTTCTCAGCGTTTGTTACGAACTTCGCAAACTTGATCGCTGCTTCTGGATGCTTGGTTTTCTCAGCAACCGCAACGTTCATGATTCCTACGTGGATCTTTTCTTCAGAACCTAGGATTGCCGGTGATGCATCAGACTTGGCATACACTTCAGGCGACAAGTCTTTTACTTGTCTGAATAGCTGTGGTCCAATGTTCCACCAAGCTAGCTTCTCTTGAGCAAATGCTTCGTTATGCTTGTATATTCCTAAAACCGCTTCTTTCGGGATTAAACCGTTATCGTAGCGCTCTTTAAATTCTTTGAAGATTTCAAGCGCTTTCGGGTTGTTGATTGCTGCACTCTTTAAGTCTTCAGAGATAATATCAGCACCGTTAGCTGGCAGATAAACGTGGATGTCTTTGACAAGATGCCCGATCGCACCCGTCTTTTCTTTAATCACTTTCGACATTTCCCACGCTTCTTCCTCTGTTGTTGGAGGATTATCGTAGCCTGCTTTCTTTAAAAGCTCTTTATTGTAAAGAACCACACCTGTTGATAGGTACCATGGCAAAGCATACGTACCATCTTCAAGCTTGCCTGCATCCCAGATTCCCGGGAAGAAATCGTCCTTCACGTCTTTTGTATCTTTTTCTAGATTCTTAACTGCACCAAGGGCAGCCAGCTTTTTTAGGTAATCGGTGTTCAGGTTCATAACATCACCAAGCTGTCCAGAAGCTGCTGCAGTAAGCGTTTTCTTTTCTACTTGATCAAAAGGAATGTCCTGCCACTTCACTTTAATATTCGGATTCTCTTTCTCAAAGTCTGCGATCATGCCGTTGATGTAATCATCGAAAGTAGGGCTTAATGAAATGGTCCAAAATGTAATTTCTGCTTTTTCATCCTTACCTCCACTGCCGCTCGACGAGTCGTTACAAGCGGTTAGAGCTAAGAGTGAGAAAATCATGACGAACGCCAACACTTTTTTTACGTGTTTCACTTTACATCCCCCTCATTTTTCTTAATGACTAGCATGTTTCGTACCCCTGTAAAAAAGGAATTTTATTTCCTAAAAATTGATAAAGAAGAAAAATTCCTCCATTTTCTTAATTTTAAGATAATACTGACAATTTTGTCAACGGCTATTTTCACTGTTTTATAGAGGGCTTTTTAACTAGATCCCACCATTGAAAACTAATAAGATGACTTGTATCGAACAGCATCACACCAGCGGACCTTTCTTTGCACATCTTTATCGCTTTTAAAAACTGTTCTGGATTATTTTCATAGTCTTTAAGATAGAGAGAGGCAACAACAGGTGTCTTTCCGTTCAACGCCTTTAGGCTCACTTCAATTCCACCCTCAACGCTGTACCAGTCGGCTGGCTTTTGATTAGAAATCGCTTCATCCTTCGTCACATCAGGATAATAGCAACCGGTCATGATGAAATCGAGCTCATCACCATAGCCAGTCACATGATAGGTTTCTGAAGTCCAATCGTAATCAGGCTGGAACGTGTTGCTGCCCCAGTTCACTCCTTCGTGATAATAGAGCGGATGCCACGAGCCCACATAGATGCTGAATAATAGATTCGGATTTCTCTTCTTTACGATTCTCTTAGCTTTTTTCACATATTCTGTGATGTTTCCCGCGCGCCATTCAGCCCACTTATTGAAATGATTTCCTCTGACTAGCTCTCCTTCTGCTGTAAAAGAGAGGATATCTTCAGGCCAATTTTTGAGCTTCTCTCCTGTAAAATCTTCAAATCTATTTTTGCTACAATCACTAAAATCGCCATACACGTTCGGATATCTGCAGCGGTCGAGCACAACGCCATCCACATCATAGTTTTCCACGACTTCTTGTAAAATAGAAAGCTCGTAATCTTCCACTTCAGGGAGGATAGGGTTCACCCAGACTGCGTATTCACTGCTATCTTCCGCTGCAACGAACTCTCCTTTTTTAAGTGAAGGATTGTATTGATAAAAGGTCGTCTGCCATTCCTTCTTCTCGTAAGCAACACCTTCTTCTGCCGCTTTCTCTCCTTCAGCAAAAACATCGAGGTTTGCAAGTACAATAAACCCTTCTTGATGCCCGAGCTCGAGCATCTCTTGTAAGAAGTTCCGCCCTCTCCACGCATCATAACGACCGTCTTCTACAGAACTCACGTGCGGCGCGATGGAACTCGGAAAGGTCACCTGCCCAAAAGGGATCTTCGCATCAATGACAAGCCTTGTAACTCCAGCATTCTTTGCGTTTTCCATAAAAATCTTTTGATTTTCTTTTGAGGCTAGATAATCAGCATTCGCGATAAAATCGACCCATAAAATCGTTGTATCCTTCAACTTTTTGTCACCCTTTCCTCTATATATTCTGCCAGTATCTCGACAAGATGATCGATGTGACTGATACTACCGGGAAGATCATGCCCGGAGAATGAATAATAGTTGATGTTCTTGTTTGTCTTAATCAGGTTAAACACACCATAGATGGTCTGAGGGGGACAGATCAGATCCTTGCCTCCTGCAGAAATCCAAACCGGACATGAGATGTTTTCAGCTAGGTTTTTATTATCATAAAAGGAGAGCGTTTTAAACACTTGTTTAAGCTGATCAGGATATTGACGCAAAAATTGTTCTACTGCCGTTAGCGAACCTTCCATCTTTAGTTGAATAGCGAGAGGCAGGTCACACATATTGGGCACATCTGCGATCACGTAGGATGCCCGGTTATCTAGTCCCGCAACAGCTAGCGCAATACCTCCTCCCATACTTACACCATAGATCACGATTCTCTCAGAATTCACCTCAGGCAGCGTTTCGGTGACATCCAGCGCACGAATCACATCCATATAAACGTGACGGTAATAATAAGTGGCGGGATCGAGGATTCCTTGCGTTACCCAAGAACCGGTTCCACCCGCTGGATAGCTGCCGTTTCCTGATTCACCGTGACCTCTCGTATCTAGTGCTACCACGGCATAACCCATCATGAGATATTTTGCGTAGTTCGCGATTGAACCTTTGTTTCCGCCATAGCCGTGCAAAACGAGCAAACATGGTAATCTTTTTTTTTCCGAATCAGGTTTTAAGTAAAAACCTGCAAGTTCAGTTCCGTTGAACCCTTTAAAAATTAGTTTTTGAGCGTTAATGTTTCGAATCGGGTATGGAATGTCTGAGAGCCGGACCTCAAGCGGCTGATTTTTAGACTCGAGTTTAGTCTCTTCCCAAAACGCATCAAAATCGGGCTCACGATTACTCTCAGGTATATAATCTTTCCACCGTTCATCGATCACGAAATATCACCTCCCTACACGGCATGAACGACCGGCCATTGAAGTTCGATTCCTTGCTGGGTAAGCACCTTTTGGAAATCCTTCAGCAATGGATCATGGTTTCGGACATGTCGTGGAATTGTACTCTTTTTCATTGAATAACCCGCAAGGTATCCCGCTACTTCTCCAATGTTCCATTCAACGGGATGAAGCCGGTAGCATCCGTTTGTAATATGAGTCGTTGCGATATTCTTACAGGCGGGAATCAGATTTTGAAACTGAACCGGAATAAAACTGCCGAGCGGAATTTGGAACGGTAAGGATGAGATATCGATATAATTATCTCCACCCGTACTAGGATGAAGATCGATGCGGTAGCAGCCGATTCCAACAGAATCTTCATATTGGGAGGCACCTTTATCTCCACGGATTTCAGCACTAAAATGCTGCTCAAGTACCGTAAACTCAGCCTGGATCCGTCGGGATTCCCGAATATACGGATACATGGCAAGTCCATCTTCTGTACCGACAACATCAGGTCTAAGTTTCAATCCTGGATATCCTTGCCCGCCATCCGGCCTTGGTGCCTCAGTTTGCATCCAGTATAAAAGCGAAAGACTTAATTCTTTTGCTTGTTTTAGATGTAGCATGCGCTCTTTTTCTTCTATATCAAAAACAGGTCCTAACAGATAATCGTTTTGCGGCCAGTTAATTAAGCTAATGTCATGAGGAAATTCGTTGTTGTCAAATTGAGAGGAATCGATCAAACGTCGATAGTGAAAAAGTGAGAATTGATTGGCGTTCGGCATTAATGAATACGTGATGGGTTTTAAACTGATCGGCTGAGGCGCTGTCCAGCTTAAAAGCCGATCTGGCCAAACATCAGGCTGGTAGTTCCGCCAGAAGGAATAGGATTCAGGTTTTTCAATCGTGTGGTCTTCACCCTCGCGATAATCAACGGCAAAACAATGCGTGATTGCCTGCATGTTAAGAGGTTCAGGATCACCAGAAACCGCATGGGGTTCACCGGTCTGTTCTTGAGACTCTGCCCCTGTCACATATTGAACGTTCGCGAGTGGCAGTACATCACCGCATTCTGTGGCATCGAGAAAATAAGTTCCTTGCAGGATTAATTCTTTTTGGGTAGGTTCGTGGATGACTGTTGCTGCTTTTATATAATCGCCATCCACTTGAACGGAGGTGATTTTGTGTTCAGTTAAAATGGTGAGAAGTCCGTTATGTACGTATGGTGCAAGCATTTCCTCCAATACATGAAGAGCCGCTCTTGGTTCGTGTGAAATTCGGCTGACCAGTGAGTTCCCTGGATTGAACAACAAATGGTGATGCTCAGGTTTTACGGAATACTTGCATAAATAATGTTCTCTTACTTTGTTCCTGAATGTTCGGTAGCTCTGCGTGCAGCCAAACTGCTCGATCCAACGGTGTTCATCGGGAGGCACAGCCTGGCTTGTCAGCTGGCCGCCGATCCACTTCGTCTCTTCGGTCATGACGACGTGGTAGCCCATCTTGCAGGCAGAAAGTGCTGCGGCACATCCCCCTGTGCTTCCACCGATAATGACGATATCTGCTGATTTTTCATCCCTCATTAGATGCACCCTCCTTTTGAACGTTTTGACTATACAAAAAGCTTTGATACGCGGCACCAATTACCCCTGCTTCATCACCAAAAGCTGCTTTTTTAAAAGAAACAGATTGAACAAGCGATGAAATACCAAGGCTCCGTACACGATTCTGCAGATCCGTAATGATCCAGCTGTGCTGATCGATGATTCCGCCTCCTATAACAAGCAGTGAAGGGTTGAAGGCATGAATGATGTTAACGGTTCCGTAAGCCAGGGCGTCTATCGCTTTATCCAAAAGTGATTTTGCAAATTGTTTTCCTTCAGATGCCCATTGAAACACATCTCGTGCGGTTATGTTTTCAATTTGGCCATCATAGAGCTCAGGATTTTTACGAAGCATGCGTTTCATCTGATTAGCAATTCCAGTTCCAGAAGCATACGCCTCGAGGCAGCCTTTATAGCCGCAGTTGCACGCTGGACCGTTACGGTCTACTGACATATGGCCAAGTTCTGCTGCTCCTCCCCACTCTCCGTGCAAAAGCTTTCCTTCCTGAATAACAGCGCCTCCGATTCCTGTACCAAGTGTTAAGAAAACGACGTTATTATATCCTTTAGCCGCGCCGAGATAGGATTCCGCGAGAGCCACTACATTCACATCGTTATCAATCCAGGTCGGGAATCCAAATAAACGCTGGATCTCATGTTTAAGCGGTATATCGTTCCAGTCTTTAATGTTCGATGTTCCGCTTCTGACGATTCCGTTTTTGAAATCGATCTGACCAGCAGTTCCGATGCCAATACCTTTTAAAGTCGGGAGCCTTAGCTTATGCGCCTCTTTTAAAAGATCATTTATCATCTGCTGCAGCTGAAAGATAATCTGTTCTTTTCCTTCTGTCGCTGTTGGGACGATCTGTTTGTAGAGGACCTCGCCTTCAACCGTCACAAGTCCCGCTACGATTTTTGTTCCTCCGATATCAATACCGATACTGACATCTCGCTTCATACGTCCACACCCCTTAAGACGTTTTATAACAAGTACTTTGCGATCCATTCTAGACGTCGCTCTTCTTTAAAGTGGTTTGGCTCGTGGCCATAGTCCGGATAAATATCAATTTCTTTTATTTTTGTTGCCAAGTGATTAAATGCAGCAAACACCGTTTCAGGAGGCGTCACTGTATCCTTTAAGCCAATGCTCATTAGAACAGGACAGAAGATATCCGGACAAAAGTTCATGGCATCCACGTAGGAAAGGTTTTGCATAATTTTTTCATAGGAACTTCGTGTCGGATCGTTGTATTTAAAATACTGCGCGACCTCGACATATGGTCCGTCTAAAGCAAGCTCGACTCCTTTTTCAATATGAGACAAAAAAGGAAAATCAGAGATTGCGAGTTTGATATCGGAATCTACTCCGGCTGCAGCCAATGCCAAACCACCGCCTTGCGATTCACCCATTACGGCTATTCGGTTTGAATCGATAAAATCAAGCTTCTTCATCCAAGACAGATAAGCAATCATGTCCTCATACACATGCACGTAATAATAGTTTTGGAGATTCTCAATATCGTTCGTCATCCATCCCGGAAGATAGTTTCCTCTATTATAATGAGCGTGGTCTGGTGAAACTCCCTGCCCTCTGAGCTCAAAACAAAAAACGGCGATACCCATCAGTGCATATTTTAAAAACTCATGAACTGCTCCCCGTCCTGCTGTATATCCGTGAAAGTGAACAACAGCGGAATACGATTTTTGATCGCTGTTCGGTATGATCATCCAGCTTCTGATCGGTGTTCCGTCTCGGCAATTAAACGTAACATCTGCCACTTTAACTTGTTTCACTGGGTAATCATTGAGCCAATTCACCGTGACATCTGGCTGAAAAGATCCCTTTCGTTTTTCCCAAAAAGCATGAAAATCGGGCTGTCTCGTCAAAACAGGCTTATAGTTTTTTAGATTCATAAGGTTTGTCACCTCATAAAATTAATACATCTTATCAAGAACCGCTTTTGCTGTTTTTTCAATTGCTTGAATGGATTGTTCTTTTTGTTGTAAAAGAACAACCGTTGTTAAGATGTCGAGAAGATGAAGCTGTGCCATCTTCGCTGCGAACGAACCTCCTTGTAGCGGTGTCTCTCTAGAGGCAGCAAGCAAGATTTCATCGGTGTACTTTGTGATCGGTGAACGGTTGTGGTTTGTAAGACAGATCACGAAAGCTCCATTTTCTTTTGCGATACGGACTGCGTCCACAAGATCCTTCGTGCTGCCAGATGTTGAAATACCGATCACGACATCCTCTTTCGTTGCCAGTGCTGCGTTCATGGCAATGATATGTGAATCCACCGAACAATCAACATTGAACCCGATTCTCATAAAACGATACTTGGCGTCCGTTGCCGTGATTCCAGATGAGCCTACTCCAAAAAAGTAGATTTTACGGGCACCTAAAAGTTTTTTAGCCACTTTTTCTATGTTGTTCTGATCCATAAGTCCAAGTGTATCCTGAATAAACCCTGTATTTTGAGACGTGATTTTTTTTGCAATCACATCAATGCTGTCTGTATCTTCAATTTTTCCGTATACCGATTCGTTCGGATTCACAAGATTTTGAGCAACGGCGAGTTTAAATTCTTGATAGCCCTTGTAACCAAGCTTCCGGCAAAAACGGATAACTGTCGTTTCTCCCACATCTGCTTTTTCAGAGAGATCTGTAACCGAATAGTATACGGCTTCATGCGTATCGGCTGTGATCACATCGGCTACTTTTTGCTCTGCTTTTGTGAGCGATTTATAGATGCTTGGAATTAAAACGAGTGGACTCGCCGTTTGTATTGTTGCAATTTTCATTGGATAAGTGCTCCTTTCACTGGCACGACTATTTTTAAAACGTTTCGCCATTCACCAGCTCAAAGGTTTGATAGCTTGATGGAAAATGACGAATTACGTAATATTTCGATTTAAAAGAGTCACTTCCTCTACAAATCGTTTTGTAATTAACTGAGGCCGAGTGATGGCCGAGCCTACTACGACCGAGAAGGCACCTAGCTCGAGTGCTTTTTTAGCTTGTGCAGGTGTCGCGATTCTGCCTTCAGCGATGATAGGAACTTTTCTAAGCTTAGACAATCGCTCAATCAGGTCAAAATCCGGCTGTTCGATTTGCGGACTATAAGACGTGTAGCCGGAAAGAGTAGTGGATATAAAATCTGCACCGAGCTCGATCGCCATAACCCCTTCTTCAAACGTGGATATGTCCGCCATGATAAACGCTTTAGATTGATGGCGGATATAGTTCACCATCTCTTCCAAACTGAAATTTCCAGGTCTTTGTCGGGAAGTCGCATCAATGGTGACCACATCCGTTTTTGCTTCTAACAGCTCCTGCACTTCTTTTAAGGTTGGTGTAATAAAAACGTCGCTGTCAGGATAGTCACGTTTTACAATGCCGATCACAGGCAGCTGCGTTACCTTTTTAATAGCTATAATGTCTTCTTTACTGTTCGCCCGTATCGCTGTTGCTCCACCTTGTTCTGCCGCAATCGCCATTTTTGCCATGATGTCTGATCCATGCAGCGGCTCATGTTGAAGGGCCTGGCAAGACACGATGATTCTTCCTTTGATTTGCTGCATCAGTTCTTGCTTACTTATCATGTACACACCTCTTTTACACACAATTTATGTTTCAATAACCAAGCCATCGTAAGCAACGTCGATATTGTGCGGTTGAAAAATCTTGATCAGGTCTTCATGCAGAAGTCCGATATTATGAGAAAAATGGGTAACATACACTTTGGAATGATCGAATAAAATGCTGTTTTCCTGAAGCCTGTTCTTCGTCTCGATCACCGCATTTACGTTCATGTGATTTCGGTACTCCGGCAAGTTGCCGTTCGTACAATCAAGAAGAGCAATGTCAATCTTTGCGTTTGTCTCCAGCCAGTTCCACGTTTCATCCGGAAAACATCCCGTATCATGTCCATAAAGCAGCGCGGTGTTGCCTTTTTTTATGTGGAACAGCAGACACGTTTCGATCTGATTATGATCTGCTAATAATGGTGTCACTTCTGCATCGTCTATTTGGTATGTTGAAAAAGGACGAAGCAGATGAAACTGAACATGATCGTTCTGTTTTTTCAAGCTTTGAGATAATTTGGCTAAAACTGCATCATTTCCGTATATATGAAATGGATATTGCACGCCATGCGCATAACCCGGCAGCCTCATATTTAAGTCTTCTGGATAAAAGTGATCATGATGTGTATGTGTAAAAAGAAGATGCTGAATCTTGGTGAGGTCTAGATCGTCACGCAGAACATGGTGCAGTGTATCAGGCGGAAAATCAATTTTGAGTGTGTGGTCTATAATGGCTGATGTGCGTGTTCGAATGTTTTTACCGCCTAGTTGTCTGGCTTTTTGACAGTGCGAACAAGTACAAAAGATAGCTGGATAGCCTTCTGATGCAGCTGTACCAAGAATATGGAGTTTCAAAAGTTGATCCTCCTTTTGCGGATGTGTTATTTATGAGTTTGGTTCATAGAGATCCATTTTTGACTCATAGAACATGCATTAAGACTCATAGGACTGCTTGTTAGACTCATAGGATTGAGTTTGGTTCATAGAAGTATCCGGACGACTCATAGAGCAATGTGTTTGACCCATAGAGGAGTCGTTTTGACTCATAGACACGTCCTTTGGCATCTAAAAGCTATTTTAGCGGACCGAGAAAATATTCCTCCAAAATATAAATAAATTATGGATATTTCTTTCACTTTACATTAGTTTATACTATTCCAAACATTCTAACAACTAAATGTGTGAAAAAACTCCCCGGCAATTTTGCAGCGGGGAGTTCATTTTTACTTATCTTCTCGTACAAGATCCATGTACTTTTTGATATGGTGTGGGGAGACAGATTTCTTTGCGAATTCTTCTTCAACGATATACCACCAGTCGAACATCTCAAGATAGATCAGGTCGAAAATCATGATACCGTGTGTTTTATCGACCGCCATCTGAAGGGCGCGTCTAAACGTTTCCGGATCGTTGATGTATTGATTTAAATAAAGACTGCCGTAGTTGAACGTTGAATAATTGATCGCATCCATCGCAATATCAGCTGACCCCTCAACACTGTGCCAGTCAGGTCTGCCTGATGCCACCGCTTCTTCCTTCGTTACATCTACAAAATAGTTACCTGTCATGATAAAATCGAGGGTTTCAGCATACCCTTTTGAATGGTAGTCTGGACTTGCCCAATCGTATTCTGGGTAGTGCGTGCGGCTTGCCCAGTTTACACCCTCACTGTAATAATCCGGGTACCAGCTTCCAACATACGTACTGAAGAAAGTCTCAGGTTCTTTTTTATGAATGAGGTTCTCGGCTTTTTGGAAGAATGACTGAATATTGCCGGCACGCCATTCAATCCACTTTTGATAAAGAGGTCCCGGTACGTTTACTTTTTCATAGTTCTCTACTTTAATTTCAAAAATATCAGTCGGCCAGTTCTCCACTTTTTTGCCGATATACGCTTCAAACTTCTCTCGGCTTAGATCACTGAAATCCGCATAAATGCTGGAATACCGCGCACGGTCCAGTACGATTCCATCCACATCATAGTTATCGATCAATTCTTCGATGATGCTGAGTTCATAACGCTGAACATCGTCTCTGATCGGATTCACAAACGTTGAGTGAGACGGTTTGTAATCCTGTCCTTTAACAAATTTCGTTTCCATTTCAGAAACGGAAACTGTATCGCCAACCTTCAGATGCTCCAGCATCCATGTGCGAGCTGTTCCGTTACCCGAAAGCACATATCCGTTATCTGGAATTGCTACTCGCGGTCCATCAGTTGTGTTACGGTCACTCACTTCTGTAATGACATCATCAGTTACTTGAACTTCAACACCCCATCTGTTTGTAGGTGTTTCTTCATATTTTGATGGTGTGTAAAGAATCATATTATTCGAATTACGCGTTGTATTAATTCCTGTTAGTTCAAGTGATGAACCATCAGCTGCCTTTACTTTTTGTATGGCAGTATAGTATGTAGTCTGCCACTCAGGATGAAGCATGGCTGGTCCGTCTTGATACGTTGTGCTCGCTTCTGAAAACGTATTGATGGCTGCATGGACTTTAATATTATGCTTTTTCGCTTCTGTAATTACCGTTTGTAAGAGGTCATAGTTTTCCGGATAGCCTTGATAGCTAGGAATCTTAGAAGTGCTGACATGAGGAGCAATTTCACTGTTGTAGGCTACAAAACCTGTAGAGTTTTTAATGTCGAGAATGATCGTATCGATGTTAGCATTCGCGGTTTTTTCTACAATGTTACGTACTTCTTCTGGTGTATCGAGGCCAAATAAGTTAGCGGATAGATCGTACCAAAGGATCCTCGATTTCTTGTTGTCCTTTTCAACCAGTTTCGTCAATTCTCGAATCCGTTTTTTGTCATCGTCTTTCTTAGCTAGGGTGGTTTGCGGGATCATGGTTGTGAAAATTAAGGCAAAAGCGATCAACATGAAAAATATTCTTTTCATTCCTAATCCTCCCTTTTCTGTAATTGTTTAAATATTAGCATAATTCGTAATTGAAAAGTGGAGTTTTTCTCCAAAATAGTTCTTTTAAATGGAAAAAACCTTCTTTTAGACTAGGAACTTTTATATTTGCTGGAAAAGCAGGACTGTTGTACTAAGGAAGTTAATGTTTAGAGGTTTGACCCATAGAGAGTTATGTTTGGTTCATAGAGGAGCTGTTTTGACTCATAGAGAATGGCTAACGACTCATAGAATTCAGGAAGGCTTTTAGAGGTTATTTAACGACTCATAGACAGCGCTTTTTGGTTTATAGACTACTAATTTGGGCTCATAGAAAATAGAAGTCATCATGCAGGGCAGGAAAATATATGACTGTAGCAGAACTAAACTAATAAAGAAGGAGAGTGATGCAATGAAATGATTATGAAAAAGCGTAAAACACCAGTTGTTGTCTTGATTTTAGAAATGCTTTTAACACGGCTTCATCCCCAATACCCCAGAAGACCGGACTTAGAAGATGAACTCGCGAAATATCTATCTGGTCATAAAGGTGAACAGTCTCTCGATTTTTATTTGGATGAACTTCCTCAGAAAGAGTACTTCATTTTTCACAACCTCCGAATTTTACAGAACCCTAATTACTTTCAGATCGACATCCTTATTCTCACACAGAATTATTTTTTAATAATCGAAGTGAAGAACTTTTCTGGCATTCTTTACTTTGATCAAGACCTCTACCAGCTTATAAGGAAAATAAATGGTGTAGAAGAAACGTTTGCAGACCCCATTTCACAAGTGAAAAGACAGCATTACCGCTTAAGAGATTGGCTAAAGGATCATAAATTCACGAACATCCCCATTGAATCTCTTGTTGTTATCAGCAATCCACAAACGCAAATCAAAGTTCCCCCTGGCCGCACCGATGTCTATCAATGGGTTACCCACAAAACTCACCTTCCAGAAAGAATTCGTTTTTACGAACGAAAATATAAAAATGAATGCATCTCTATCAAAGAGTTGCGTAAACTTACCAAACTTCTTCTAAAGAGCCATACTTCTCCAATCCCAAATTTGCTTCAGAAATATCAAATCTCAAGTGAAGATATCATTAAAGGGGTAGTTTGTCCGAAATGCGGTGCGATTCCAATGGTAAGGAGTAAAAGAAAGTGGCTTTGCATTACGTGTAAAACCCACTCCAGAACGGCGCATATCCAGGCATTGCGAGATTATTCGCTTCTAATCAGCCCCACGATAACCAATAGTCAGTGCCGTGATTTTCTTAAACTGGAGTCTCGTACGACAGCTAAGAAATTGCTTTTAGACTTGAACTTTCCTACTTCAGGTCAATTAAGGCATAGAAAGTATCATTTAGATTTTGATGACTTGGATGAATAGAGTGTTCTGTTAGTTTGAATTTTCGACTCATAGAGCATGTTATTTGGCTCATAGAGATGCGATTTTGGTTCATAGGATTTTGTTAGACTCATAGGACAAGGATTTAGACTCATAGAAACACGATTTTGACTCATAGGTATCGTAGTATGGCTCATAGAGCGCATGTAACGACTCATAGAACTTAACAACCAATGCTTTATACAAAAAATCCCCTTGATCATCAAGGGGATTTACCACTTTATATTATACTTCCTGCCCCATTACAAGCTTCCTAATCCGATTCACTGCCTCCGGAACAGCTACCTTTGCATCCTTATCTCCTTCATACTCTAGAGAAAGCCACATTTCGCTATGATCACGCTTCAGTTTCGAGATGATTTCTGCGAGCTGCACTTCACCATCTCCTGGAATCACGCCGATCCAATACTTCTCACCCAATCCTTTAAAGCCTCGTTCACCATCAGCGGCTGTTCTTTTTCTAAAATCCTTAAAGTGAACATGCGCGATGTCATTCTTTAAATTCTCGTAGGCAGAAAGCGGATCGTCTTCCACCAGTAAAAAGTTTCCCGTATCGAAGGTGGATTTCACAGCAGGGCTTCCCACTTCTGCTAAAATCTCTTTCACTTGACCGCTCTTTCCAGCGAGCAATCCATGGTTCTCGATCGCAAGCACAACGCCTTGTGACTCCGCGTATTTTGCACATTCTTTTAACGAGGAGATGATCCAATCCTTCCCGACTGAATAGTCCATACCTGGTTTGAGGTCACCACAAAATACGCGGACACAATGTGTACCTAGCTGTTTTGCCGTATCCACAGCATCCATCACTTTTTGAATCTCACTCCTTCTTTCTTCAACCGTTTCTTTTACGAAGTCGTTAGATGCATCATAACAGGACACGGTCAAAGATGAATTCTTTAAACACTCAATTACTTCAGGCAGCTCTTCCTCCTTGTTTTTCCAATAAAAATCGAGCAGCTCCACACCCTCTAGATTTAAGGTTTCAGTATGCCGGCAAAAATCCAGAACACTCCACTTTTCCTTTTGAATAACCGAATGAAAACTGTACATACTTACGCTGACCTTCATGAAAAACAGCTCCTTTTATAAAAGTACTTCTTTTCCAAGTCTTGCAGATTCATAGGCACCGCACAGCATCTTCATCACTTCAAGCCCATCTTCAACTGGACTTAATGTGGTTGTTTTTCCTAAACAGCTAGAAACAAAATGTTCAATTTCACTTTGGAAAGCTTCTTCAAATTGAAAATTGAGGTGGTCGATCTGAGGTGTGATTTTAATAATAGTGTCGTGTTTTTCAGTGGTCATAGCGAGCTTCGGTTCCAGTTCGAAACCACCTTTGTCGCCGTACAATTTCACAGCAACCTCATCTTGAACGCCATGAATCGTAAAGCTCACATCCACGTATAATGAGGCTCCGTTTTCGAAACGGATCAGTGCTGTAGCAAGGTCTTCAACAGAATTGAGAGAGGCGTCATAATCAGACGCTTTATAAAATGATAGATTTTGGACATTAGAACGGTCCCCTAACTTGGAGTATGTGTGGCCGCTAACGGAAACAGGCTTCGGTTTACCCATGAGATACCAGCAGATGTCGATCATATGTACACCAAGATCCATGAGCGGACCGCCGCCTGACCGTTCTTTATCTGAGAACCAGCCGCCAGGATTGCCGAGCCGTCTGATGCATGAAGCTTTTGCGTAATAGAGTTCCCCGAAATCTCCGTTATCTAAAAAAGATTTTATGAGTTTAGTATTCTTCGCATAGCGTCTTACAAAACCGACCTGCAGAACTTTCCCGCTCTTCTTCACAGCTTCCTCTACTTGAATCGCTTCTTCCACTGTCGTACATAACGGCTTCTCGACAAGCACATGTTTCCCTGCTTCTAGTGCGGCAATCGCAATCTCTGCGTGTGTGGCGTTCCATGTGCAAATGCTTACCGCATCAACATTTTGATTCGCAAGCAACTCTTGATACGAGGTGTACAGATTAGGAACATCATAGAGTTGTCCGGCAGCTTCTAACCGTTTTTGATTCATATCACAAAAAGCGACTAGCTTGACTTCAGGGTTGTTTACGTAGGGTTTGATGTGCAAATCTGAAATCGACCCTAGACCAATCACGCCTACTTTAAGCATGAATGCATCCCTCCTTTTATTGTAATCTATTCGTCTAGTTTTGGATATTTCCCCCTTTTTCATAAATGAAAAAGAAAAAAACTTCCTATTGCAGGAAGTTTTCTTCAAACACCTTCTTCACTTTTGGCACGAGGTAATGACTGCCGCCTCTTCCTTTTACATCCTCAATCATCATCGAAACAAGAAGTGACGGATTCTCTGTGTTATAAGCGACAAACCAGCCGAGTTCCATACCGTTTTTATCTTCTTTATTTTTTTTGAGTTCAGCTGTTCCGGTTTTTCCGGCTAGAGGCAGTTTTTGCATATACGCCTCATGTGCGGTTCCGTTTGAGCTAGTAACAACTTTAGTTAGGTCGTCTCGAATGATTTTTGCAGTTTCAGGTGAAATCACGTTTTCTTTCCAGATAGTCGCATCCTTTTTAGCTAGATCCAGTTTCGGTGCCAGCAAGTTCCCCTCATTCAAGAAAGGTGTGTAGGAGATGCCTAGATGTAGTGCGCTCATCTCTACTTTTCCTTGGCCGTAACCACTATCGGCTAGCTGGACTTCAGTCATGCCTTTTTCTCCAATCGATGAAGCAGTAAATGGATACCCGACCGGCATTTTTTCTCCTAAACCAAATTCTTTTAGTCCGCTCACAAACTTTTCCTGACCTAGATCAAGTGCTTCTTGCGCAAAGTAAATGTTATCTGAGTAGATGAGCGCTTTTTCCAGGTTCACACTTGGTACTGCACTCACGCGAGTTACGTGATAGTTCCCCCACGACTCACCTTTTCTCCACGTTTTCCCGCTCACCTTCATGACGTCACTTGGATTTAGTGTTCCCTTTTCTATACCGATTGCGGCTGTCAACGGCTTAAGGGTCGAACCTGGTGCATACGTGTAGATAAATCGATTCAACTTTGGTTTTTTCGGATCGTTTTCCAGTTTGTTTTTTGTTTCGTTTGAAATGCCAAGCGTATATTCATTCGGGTTGTAAGACGGGCTATTCACAATAGCCAGTACTTCACCGGTTTTCGGATGAATGGCAGACGATGTCCCTACATCAACTTTAAGCTGGGCATAAATCGAGCGCTGAACATTACTGTTGATCGTCGTTTTCACATCTTCTCCATTTACAACTTCTTTTTCCGCTAGTACTGCTTTCTCTTCCTTTTCTTTCGTTAAAATCTTGATGATCCCACCGGATGTTCCTCTCAGCTGCTCTTCATACACTTGCTCAAGCCCTGCTTTCCCGACCCAGTCTTGTGCAGTGTATCCTTTGCCTTCTAACCTTTTTAGGTCATCGGCGTTCACCTGGCCGATATAGCCGGTTAGGTGCGCCGCCGCTTCCTTTAATGGATATATCCGTGTTTCCTTTTTCGGAGATTTCACGCCCTCTAATGCCACGGCGTCATGTATTTTGAAATTGTCTGTCGCCATTTTTTTAATCGGAACGCCGTAGTGCGGCTTCACCCATGGCTGATCCAGTTTTTTCTGAATTTCTTCCGGTGTCATTCCCAGGATTTCAGCTAAAGGTTCAATCGTTTTGCTCGAATCCTCCGGCAGTTCTTGAGGAACAATCGTCACCTCATAAGCCGTTCCGTTGAACGCCAGCGGATTTCCTTCGCGATCTAAAATCGCACCTCTTTTTGGTGAAAGAGTTGAGGCTGAAATTCGGTCGCCTTCCTCCATTTCAGGAAAGATGTGCGATGTGTTCCATTGCACCTTCCATTCCTCTTTATCCTTGCTTTCCTCAAGCTTCATATTCATCTTATGTGTATATTCAATCGGTCCAGCGAGTGTAACCATCTTAACTGAGTAAGCTAGGCTTGCTTTCTCGCTTTCTTCCTCTTTTTTCTCTTTGGAAGTTTTCGTTTTCACGGCTAGATTATTAGCTTCAATCCCGCTATAGATGTCTTTATAGCGTTTTACAAAGTCTTCTTTGGTGATCTTCTTCTTAGACTCTAAATCTAACATCTCATACATACTCTCAAAATCTTGTTTTTGCCAGGAAGCTACATACTTTTTTAATGCGTCTTCTGGCTTCGGAGGTTCCGAACATGCGGACAATAGCGTAAGACAAAGAATAGCCAACAACATTATTTTGCAAAGATTTTTCAAAACAGATCTCCTTCCATTTAAACATTTGTTTAAGTATAACAAGCGCATGGTAATAAATGTATGATAAACACATGATAAAAAAAACACCTTATGAGTTTTCGTTTACTCATAAAGTGTTTTAGATTAATAGTTTATACGCTTTGATCCAAGGTATCGATCCTGCCAATACGCATAGTTCAAGTTGCTTATCGTTACTCCAGTGCTTGTCCCTGCATGGACAAACTGGTTGTTACCAAGGTAGATTCCTGCGTGAGACGGACCTGTTGTGTATGTTTCAAAGAATAAGAGATCGCCAACTGCAGGTTCACTGACTGAGGATGTTGCATCCCACATCTGTGCGACTGTCCTTGGAAGCTTTACGCCTTCTTTTGCATAAACGTATTGCAAAAATCCACTGCAGTCAAAACCTTGCGGAGTCGTTCCCGCCCATACATAAGGAGTTCCCATCAGTTCAGCAGCGTTCGCGATAACATTGATCGTAATCTGATCAGACGTTTTAGGCGTTTCACTTTTTTGTTTCTCCACTTCTGTCATTTTATCTAAAACGGCTTTCGTTACGATTCCTGTAACCGGCAGCCCGTACGTCTTCTGGAATTTCTCAACACTCTCCTCTGTCACCGCTCCAAAATAATCCGTAATCATCGGGTATGTAAAGAATCCTAGATTTTTCAGGCGTGTTTGAAGCTGTTTTACTTCCGGACCAGTTACACCGAATTTTAATTCTTTCACTGTATTTTGCTGCGGAACGGGTGCTGGTTTAGGTGCTGAGGGTGTTGCCAGTTTTGGCGCAGCAGGCTTCGGCTTAGCAGGCGCCTGCACTGGGTTTTTCTTTACCGCAACTGCTTTCATAATGCGGTCTAATGTCGTCGCATCTGCAACCCCCGTCGCTTTTAGTTTCTGGCTGATTTGAAATTTCCGTACCGCTTCCGTCGTGATCGTTCCATAATAGTCAGTAGTTTTATAATATGTAAAAAACCCAAGAAACTTAAGATCTTGCTGCAGCTTCATGACAGCTCGTCCTGTCGAATGCAGCTTTAAATCTTTTGAAGAAGAAGATGGTGCAACAGTTTGAGCCGGCTGTTTTTTGGGCGGTGCTTCTTGAAAAGATTTCTCTAAAAGCTTTTTGTACGTTTGTTTTCCGACGATCCCATCAACCACAAGGCTGTTCGCTTTTTGAAAATCCATTACTGCTTTTTTCGTTACCGGTCCAAAATAGGTAGTCGTTTGCTGCTCTTTAAAATACCCTTTTTCTTTTAAAAGCGATTGCAGATGTTTTACATCATTATGGTTGATTCCTTGCTTCAAGGTTAGGTCGCCTAAAGCAGCTTCACCAACGAGAGGAACAGCAAAAAAAGCACCAGCAAACGCAGAAGTCATCACTAACCGTTTTACCACTGTGTTATCCATGTTTTCCTCCTTCAAAGTCCCGTTTATTACATATATCGGCAATATTGGATATTTATTTAAACTTAATTTCGACATATAAATAAAAGTTTCCTTCTTGCATGCAGTTCTCTCTAGAAAAATCTTTGGGCGTACGTGATGCGTCATAGGGATAAAGTAAATAGGTGGTGTAATCTGATTTTTGCTCATAGAAAGTCTCTTTTGGTTCATAGACCTGGATTTTTGATCCATAGAATAGTCTTTAACTCATAGAACTCTTACTTTGGTTCATAGAATATATAATTAGACTTATAGAAAAGCGCCTTTGACTCATAGAGCTAACATTTTGGTTCATAGACTTCTATAAAACAAATGAGGAAACAACAGTAAGGGGCATGAAATACCCTTTACTGTTGATCCCTCATTTTTTTAACGGCATTTATTAACTTCTGCTCGGCTGATAGCAGTTCGTTTTTTTCATTTTTTAGTTGGAGTTCTAGCCGAGATATACTTTTTTTCCTCTTTTCTGCTATTTTTACAACATTCTCTGGATTCGGACCACCTTGTATGTTTCGCTTCTTCACAAATTCAATTGGACAAATGATTTTGTTCCACTCTTCCTGACTTAAAGAGTCGTTGCACCATTTACTGATTTCCTTGTTTACAGTTTGTAGTTGTAGTTCGTTTAACTCGAGTTTCTCATGTGAAAATTTTTTTGCGATCGAACTTGCAATCTGATGTGCCATACGAAAAGGAACGTTTTTGTCGCGTGCCAGTTCATCAGCAAGTTCCGTTATTGTGATACAGGAGTTCCTCGCCTGATTAAGCGCTCGTTCTTTATCAACTTCCATTGTCCGAATAACAGCATGCATAAGGCGAATAACGCGGTTTGCTTTTTCATAGCTTCTGTAAAGATGCGGCTGAAGATCATCCTCTGTATCCACGATATCACCGAATGGCGTGTTGTGAATCATCTGAATGGCTGCGAGTGCTTCTCCTGCTGAAGAACTGGCCAGTGAACGTGAGTGCTCGATAGAGACCGGATTTCTTTTTTGCGGCATGATAGAACTGATTTGAACATAAGGATCCGCAACTTTTACTATGTTGTATTCACGAGTTACAAGCTGGAGAAAATCTTGAATCCACCTGCCGCAATTCACCATCATAGAGAGGACTGCAGTTGCGGACTCGACGAGATAATCCGCTCCAGCTATGGCATCATAGGAATTCTCGACAAGTTCACTGAAACCTAGAAGCTCGCACACTCTTTTTCTATTTATGGGAAAGCCGGTTGTAGCTAAAGCAGCCGCACCCATTGGTGATCGGTTTACCGTTTCATATGCGGACCAAAGTCTATGAATGTCTCGGAGTAAAATATCTAAAACCGCAGTTAAGTAGTGGCCGAGTGTTGTTGGCTGTGCGGGCTGAGTGTGGGTGTAGGCAGTTATGACGGTTTCGGCGTGTTCATTAATTTGTTCAAGGAGTGCATCTGCTAACAGTATGGAACTCTGCAAAAGCGTTAGAATATGTTCTCGTAAAACAAGCCGGTACATAGCCACACCCATGTCGTTTCGGCTTCTGGCGATGTGCATTTTCCCAGCGAGGTCCGGTCCGATTAGCTCACTTATTTTGTGTTCCATCATAAAAAATAGATCTTCAAATTGTGGGTCATATTGAAGTGTTTGTGGATCCGTTTGAGATACGGTTTCCACTCCTTGGAGGATGGTTGCTGCCTCTTTTTTATCTAAAATACCTTGTTCGGTCAGCATGACGACATGAGCTCGATGAATGTTAAACATTTGTTTAAAAAGATAGTCTCTTTGGTCGTTAAAAACCGGACGCAACAGGTGATCGACATATGTTTTGCCTGGAAAAGTATTGCCTTCGCTTTTGATGAAGTCATCTTTTGATAGCATGTGTTCACTCCTTATAAAAAGGAAGATTAATTGTAATTAGTGTATGGACTGGATGGATGTTTGGGAACTCGTTGGATTTGAATTATATGATAAAAGGATGATCGGTTTACGGTACGTGTTTTTTTATTTGTTACACGTTCGCTCAAAATAGCTGATCTACGCTCAAAACATACTGATCTTCGCTCAAGAATCTTGAGTATCGCTCAAAATAACTTACTACCGCTCAAAAACTCGCTTGTACGCTCAAAGTGTAGTTCTGGCGACAGAAATATGTACTCCTGACAATGAAAACAGACATACAAAAACCCAAAAGATGCTTCACAACACCTTTTGGGCTTCATTCCCACCTATTTTGCTTCTAAAACTTTAATAAACTCTCTCAAATAATCCGGCAGATCCGGCGGACGGCGGCTTGAAACGAGATGACCGTCAACAACGACGGGTTCATCGATCCATTCGGCACCCGCATTCTCCATGTCATCCTTGATTCCTGGTGTGCTTGTTACTTTCTTGCCATCAAGCACTTTTGCCGAGATCAGCACCCAGCCAGCATGACAGATCTGGCCGATCGGTTTCTTCTCTTGTTCCATGTGCTGAACCATTTCCAATACTTCTGGAAAACGGCGCAGCTTGTCCGGTGCCCAGCCGCCAGGAACTAGGATAGCATCATAATCGGCAGCATTTACATCACCGAACGCGAAATCCGCTTCAGCAGGTACACCATATTTTCCGATGTACGTTTCCCCTGCCTTTTCTCCTGCAAGTTCTACAACAGCACCTTCTTCACGCAACCGAAGAATCGGATACCACAACTCCAGATCCTCAAAGTCATGATGAACGAGACTGATTACTTTTTTACTTTTTAAACGCATGTTTTACAACACCTCCACTACCTATATTTCCTTTTCAGCGTAACATTAATCTTTATTTGAATGATAGTGTGATGGTAGCATATGTATGTATGAGCAGACTGTCTGATAAGAGGAGTATAGGAAATGAGTAAAAGAAAAATAGTGGGAATCGTTTCGTTTGTAGTGGGATTTGTTGCATCGTTTTTAATCGTTCAGTGGATATTGTCATAATGATAAAACCTGGAAATGGGTTTTTAGTGTTTCCGTATGTGATTGTAAGACCCGGTTTTAGGGGGCATTTATGAAGTTTGAAGGATTGCACGTGGGGTTAGTTCTGTTGTTTTAATTGGAATATTTCACGATCCTGCTCAGCAATTTTAAAATCATAATACTTAAGGTCGCTTTTTCTAACCATATTTTCTTCGATGTTTGTCACTCTTACTTTTAAATCTGCTACATCTGCTTTTATTACGTTTACATCATCTCTTAATTCTAGAACACTTTGTTGAAGCTGTACCATTACATCCATCATTTGATCTATTTTCTTTTCCAAATTATTCACCTCCTTTTGGCTATTATACCAAACTGCCAATTCAATTTCTGCTGTTAAAGTTAAACAAATGTTTAAAAAACCACACCATCCCTGATGTGGTTCCTTCCTTATTTCTGCCCGTAAACCTTGAACTTTTCAGTCATGAGCTCCATCTCTTCATCATCTAAAATAACCGGTTCGCCGATACATTTTGTGCGGTAATAAATCTCGCAGCAGAACTCGATTTCCTCAGCGATTGTAAAAGCTGTTGCGATGTTGTTCGCTCCGGATAGGAAGCCGTGGTTAGCGAGCAATACTGCTTTTCTTCCTTCCATCGCGTGAAATGCATTCTCGGCCAACTCTTCTGTTCCGAAGCTTGCATATTCCGCACATCGAACATTTTTCCCAGCATGTGCGACAAGATAGGAAACAGCCGGCAGATCCCAGCGCATGGATGAGATTGTCGTTGCGAACGGTGAATGCGTGTGAACGACCGCATTGATGTCATCTCTTCTTTTATAAAAAATCGAATGCATGGAAAGTTCACTTGATGGCTTCAAGCTGCCTTCCACTATTTCACCATCTAAATTCACAACCACTACATCTGCTGGCTTCATCACATCATAGTCGATTCCGCTCGGACTGATCGCAATCAGCTGCTTTTCACGATTAAAAATACTAACGTTCCCGCCTGTTCCTTTTGTCAGTCCGCGTTTGATCATTTGCTGGCAGTAGTGAACCACTTGTTCCCGCTCATTTTGTAATAACATCTGGTGCTCCTTTAAACAGTTTTTGCAGATTTTCTTCATATGGTGCTTCAACGATTCCTTTTTCCGTAACGATCGCAGTCACGAACTCGTTTGGCGTCACATCAAAAGCTGGATTGTAAACCTTCACGCCTTTTGGTGCTGTGTAGACGCCGAATCGGTTCGTTATTTCTTCCTCTTCGCGCTCTTCAATCGGAATCTCTTTTCCTGTTGGCGTTCTAAGGTCGATCGTTGGTGTAGGAGCCGCCACATAGAACGGAATGCCGAAGTTTTTCGCTAAGATCGCTACACCCATCGTTCCAATCTTATTCGCTACATCGCCGTTCGCCGCCACTCGGTCACAACCTACGATCACAGCTTGTACCTTCCCCTGTGACATGACCATCGCCGCCATGTTGTCGGTAATCACCGTAACATCGATTCCCGCACGCTGAAGTTCAAGCGCGGTGAGGGTTGACCCTTGCAATCGCGGTCTTGTTTCATCAGCGTAAACCTTGATGTCCCAGCCTTTTTCTTTTGCAAGATACATAGGAGACGTCGCCGTTCCATATTTAGTCGTTGCAAGAGCTCCCGCGTTGCAATGAGTTAAAATCCCCATACCATCAGATAAAAGCGTTAAGAGATTTTCACCAATCATACGGTTGATTTCTTCGTCTTCCTTATGGATGGCGATGGCTTCCTGGAGCAAAGCTTTCTTAATTTCAGCAACAGGACTCAATGACAAAGCTTTCTTAATTTCAGCAACAGGACTCAATGACATTGACTTCGCCTTTCCCTCCATTCGCTCCAATGCCCAGAAAAGGTTAACCGCCGTAGGCCTTGAAGTCGCGAGGTAATCGGACTTCTCTTTTAAATAAGAAAAGAACGTTTCAAAAGAGTCCTCTGGCGCATCCATCACACCCAGGTATAGTCCGTAAGCTGCAGACACGCCAATCGCTGGTGCACCGCGAACTTTCATCGTCACGATCGCGTCCCATACGCTCTCTATCGTTTTATAAGAATCATATCTCACTTCATTCGGAAGCGTCGTCTGGTCTAGCAAAACCAGCGCGTCATCCTTCCACTGAATCGGTATTAGCTGTTCTGACATTTACATCACCTTTAAGCCTTTCACCATTTTTTCCGCTTCTTTAAATGCAACAACGAAATCTTTTCCTTCAGTAAATTGAGAACGCTGCTTCATGAAACGGATCGCTGCTGTTAAACAAATCCGCTCGGCTTCGATACGTTTATTTGAGTCTAAAATAGACGAAATATCCTTCACCTTTGCTAGTCCAATGATCCTGCGAGTCAGCTCCAGTCCCGTAACGGCTGCCGTATCAGCAAGTACCTCATCCAGATACCACTCTTTAAAGCCAGCTTGTTTCGCTGTTAGTTCCGTTACTTCCTGGTCCCATTTATACGAGAATTTTTCTTTAAATTGGTCAACAACCTCTTCAATTGTTTTTTCGATCCATTCCGTAAAATTTTTATTTTCGTTTGCGTTGCCGTTCGCCCAAGCAAAGAACAGGTTCGCAATCACGTTTCCGACGTCATATCCCATAGGTCCGTAGAACGCAAACTCCGGATCGATCACTTTTGTACGATCATTTTTTATAAAAATTGAACCGGTGTGAAGGTCGCCATGAAGCAGCGCCTGAGCGTTGTTCATAAAACTGAACTTCAGCTTTGCCGTTTCTAATTTTAAGTCTTCATCGTCATAAATGGTAGACTTAATCCACTCTTCGTTACCAGGAGTCAATTCATTTCGATTGTTATTGTCGTAAAAAGGTTCTGTGTACACGAGATCCTCTGTAATCTCACAAAGTTCTGTGTTGATATACTGCTTCACGAGTTCCTTTTTTGCTTTATGTTCCATAACAACATCAGAAGTCAGAAGCAGGTTGTTCACCATAAACGTTGTAATGTGGTCTGCAAAAGCTGGGAACGTTTCGTGGTTTAGGAGTGCCGTTCGCATGATCGTATAATCCGAAAGATCCTCCATCGCACAGCTGCTCATCACATCATCAAACAACAAGACAGTCGGCACCAATCCAGGTGACAGCTTGTCCTGCAGCAAGAGGACGTTGGATTCGATTCTGATCCGGTCTGTCGAAAGCTTGAACTCATCTGAAATTCGTGCAGTGTGACCCGCTTGTTTGATGATTACAGAATCACCGTGCTTTTCATCAACCACGCGGAAAACATAATTTAAGTTACCGTCTCCGATCTCTTTACACGTCAACTCAGCATCTTCTCTAAAGATTGTGAGCTTCTCTTTTACATAATCTATGACATCATCTGTGTTCATTAAAAAATAGCTAGAAAAACGCGACATTCAGCTTCCCCCTCTATTCTACGCACTTAAAAAGTAAGCGCTTACACTATTATTATCAAGATATAGCGAGTGAGAGTCAATGATTAAGAGAAACAAGTGTGGTATAAATAAAGAAAATCGAGTAGAGGAGTGAAAGCCGTGGGAAAATGCATGATTGATCATACGTTAGAAGATGTGAAAGGAAAACTAGCTGACCAAACTCCTTTTATGCCAGAAGAGTTGATCGCTAGAGTAAGTGATTCTTTGACAGAAGAAGCAGATCAGGAGTTCTTAAACGATGTCTTTCATCTATTGAAGAAGTACGATCTTGCGGATGAAACAGAAAGAGAAGAACGAAATGAAAAATTGAATGATTTAGTAAAATAAGAAAACCCGGCGCCCCTGTCCGGGTTTTTATCTGTTCTAATTTGGTTTCACGGTTCCCAGCATAGCCCACAAACTCGGTTCCACACCTTCCATTTCTGCTTTTGAAGGGATATGAAGCGAGAAGTAAAACAATTCTCCTTCTACTTCCTTCACAAGATACATCACCACATCGTACTCTTCGCTGGTACCCTTAACGAAAAACTTCGCATCATGAAAGTAAGGGAAGTAAATGTCGGTTGCTGGTAACTCTTTCGCATTTCCGGTTTGTTCCTCGGCTTTTTTCAATGATTCTTCTTTCAAGCTATCGATTTCCGCTGATTCATCAAGCTTTTCTACTATGGCATATAAAGATGGATCGTTTGCAAACGAAATCTTTCCAGTCGTCTCGTTCTCTTTTTCAAAATTGTAAAGGTCAAGCATATAAAAGTGGTAGCCGTTAGAGCTTTGCTGTAGTTCAGCAGGTCGCTGTTCTTTCATCCCCTCGATTTCTAATTCAATATTTTTAGTTAGTGGAAGGTTTGATTCTGGCTGGCCCTCTTGCTCCTTATTGTTTTCTTTTTCTTTTATTTTAGTAGGTGGTGTTTGAGGTTTTACTGTTTCCTTTTCACCGCTGGAACATGCAGTTAAAGAGAAAATAAGTGTAAATAAGATTCCATACTTAAGGATTCTCTTCATCAACTCATCCCCTTTTCCAATATATCTATTCCTTCTTTTTCTTACATCAAATCCTTTAAAAAACATGACTTTACACTTTATGAAACACCTATAATGTTATGCCTGAAAAGTCATCCCAGTTTATTTTTAAGCATTTAAGATATATAAAAACGTCATTTGGTGAATCGTTTCGATTTTCCGTTGACTCTTAAAATGAAAGCGCTTATAATTCATAGTAACAGAATTGTCGAAACGTTTCGATTGCCGGTTACGTATATATAATGAAAAAACTCTCTGGAGGGACTTATTCATGCTTAAGCAAAACGTACAACATTTGATTGACGAAATGACATTGGATGAAAAGATCGGCCAACTGATTCAGTTAGCTACACCTTTTTTCAAAGGTTCATCTGATCAGGGATTCATTACTGGGCCAATGCAGGAAATGGGAATCACTGATGAAAATGTCCGAAATACTGGCTCCGTGCTCGGAGGATCTGGAGCAAAAGAAACAAGAAATATTCAGAAGGCTCATCTAAAGGAGAACCGCCTCGGCATTCCTCTTTTAATGATGGCTGACATCGTCCATGGGTTTAAAACCATCTTCCCCGTTCCGCTTGCGATCGGCTGTTCTTGGGATATGGAACTCGCTGAAAAAAGTGCTGAGATCGCGGCGAAAGAGGCTTCCGTTTCTGGGGTTCATGTCACGTTTGCCCCGATGGTCGATCTAGTTCGTGATCCTCGCTGGGGCCGAGTGATGGAATCTACAGGTGAAGATTCTTTCCTGAACAGCGAATTTGCACGCGCGTTTGTTCGGGGGTTCCAGGGGTCAGATTTAACGAACGATAAAGACCGGGTTGCAGCTTGTGTGAAGCACTTTGCAGCATATGGCGCTCCAGAAGGCGGACGCGATTACAATACGGTAAACATGTCAGAGCGCCAGCTTCGTGAATCATACCTTCCAGCTTATAAAGCAGCTCTAGATGAAGGCTGCGAGATGGTTATGACTGCTTTTAACACGGTCGATGGTATTCCTGCTACTGCGAACAAAAAGCTGATGCGTGAACTGCTTCGTGATGAGTGGGGCTTTAACGGTGTCATCATCTCCGACTGGGGTGCTGTGAAAGAACAGCTGCCGCACGGTGTAGCGGAAGATGAAGCGGAAGCGGCGTACAAAGCGCTTCAAGCCGGCGTTGATATTGAGATGATGACCACTTGTTATATCGACCATGTAAAAGAGCTCGTGGAAAGCGGAGCATTACCAGAATCGCTTGTCGATGAGTCGGTTGAACGGATTTTAACGCTTAAACAGAAACTCGGTCTCTTTGAAGATCCATACCGCGGAGCAGATGAGAAACGTGCAGCTGAAGTTATTTTATGTGAAGAACACCGCCAATCAGCTCGTGAACTGGCAGCCAAATCATGTGTTCTTTTGAAAAATGAAAATGTACTGCCGTTAAAACCGGAACAAAAGATCGCATTGATCGGTCCGTTTGCAGAAAGCGGCGATCTGATGGGACCTTGGTCATGGCAAGGAGCTCATGATGACGTTGTAAAAGTGGATGCTGGATTGCGTACAAAATTAGCAGATCCTTCCCTTCTTTCTATTGCTGCCGGCTGTGATGTTGAAACCGTCACACCTGAACAGTTGAAGAAAGCAGTGGATACAGCGAAAGATGCTGATGTGGTTGTGCTGGCGCTTGGGGAAGCCTCTTTCATGAGCGGTGAAGCTGGCTGCCGTGCAGATATCCGACTGCCAGAACCACAGCTTCAATTAATTCAGGAGATCAAGAAACTTGGAAAACCAACTGTTGCAGTACTGTTTAACGGCCGTCCGCTCGACCTGCATGGTGTCGTGGAACATGTCGATGCGGTGCTGGAAGCTTGGTATCCAGGTACAGAAGGCGGCGCTGCAATTGCCGACCTATTGTTCGGAGATGTGAATCCGTCTGGACGTTTATCGATGTCGATGCCGTTCTCAGTCGGACAGGTTCCTGTGTACTATAATCATTTTAATACTGGCCGTCCGCAGCCGACTCCTGATAACAAAGAGCGCTACCTGTCGCATTATCTCGATATTCCGAACGAGCCGTTATTCCCATTCGGATTCGGATTGAGCTATACCGAATTTAAATATGATGATGTGAAATTATCTGGTGATACGTTAACCGAGGACGGAAAGCTGACTGCTTCTGTAACCGTAACGAACACTGGGGATCGAGCTGGAGAAGAGCTTGTCCAATTGTACATTCGCGATATCGCCGGCGAAGTCGTACGTCCGGTAAAAGAATTGAAGGGTTATAAAAAGATTGCTCTTGAAGCTGGCGAGGCAACAAAGGTGACGTTTGAGATCACAGAAGAAATGCTTCGCTATCATCACGAAAACCTGGAGTTTAAGAGCGATGCAGGCAAGTTTACCGCGTTTATTGGAAAAAACAGCTATGACGTTACGGAAATTCCTTTTAGATTAGTGAAATAAAGAGAAAGAGGACTGTTCAGTGGAGCAGTCCTCTCTTTTTTACATTTTCACGGTACGTGTTTCTTTTTTTATTACACGTTCACGCAAAAAAGGGTTAGTTTCACGCGGAATCTAAAGATTTTCACGCAAGAAGTTACATGTTTCACGCGCAAAGAGGCAGGTTCCACGCACAAATAGCTTCGTTTCACGCACAATTCTAATTCCACATAAAAACGGACCTCAAAATTGTCTCCGAGATCCGCATTTTTTTACTTATCTACATATAACACGCAAAAGGTCATACATTTTTTGCGTGTTTTTCGCTTTTATAGTCCAACACAGACAGTCATTACTAGCACCATTTAAATTTACTTTCCATAAAAGTACTCACAAGAATAGATTCGATCCTTCCCATTAGAAACTTCGGCGTAAAGAAAATCAGTACCATCCTCATTTACATGAAAAACTTGTGTATCAATGGGTAACTTAGAAGCATACAAATCAATGTTTTTATATAATTTACCTTTGAATTTCCTTTGTATTTTTCTATCTAACTCATTTTTATCAATACGGTTATCTTCCCTCTCAAATTTGCATACCTTGCCTGAAGCAGGTTCGAGGATAAAATCTTTATATTCTTTTAACAACTTTTGTCCTTCTTTTAGTATCTTTTTAGTTGTTGCATTTTCCATCTTTTCTAGTTGTATAGCCCCTTGAGCTTTAGGATCTTCTGTCACAATTCCACATCCAGAAAACACGAGCAAAGAGACGAGCACTATATATTTTCTTAACATTCCCTGCACCCCAGTTATGTACATCCATAAATTATTTTCTACTCCTTTATTCCCCTCCTAATGTATTTCTCCTCTTTTTGATAAAAGTAAAAAAGCATATCCACTCAATAATGGATATGCTCTAAAAAATACTATTCTTTTAACCTAGTAAAACACGGAGCTGATCATCCACTTTCGCATGTTTCTTGCTTTTAACAAGCGTTAATTCTTGGGATTCTTCCACTTCATAATCTTCACTCGGCAAAATTTCCGCACCATTTTCAAACGCGATAACATCCTTTGCTTGAGTTAAGCGAAAATCAATACTTCCTTCATACACTGCTTCAATTTCAGCCGTTGAATAAGCTATTTTCACATTTCCCAACGATAGATTCATAGGAAGCATGACACCGTCTTTGCTTTGAAGAAGGATCTTCCTTCCTTCAAACAGCACATCTTCACCATCAGTAACCGTAAATTCTTTATCAAAACCATCCAGGTTCAAAAGATGAATAAAACGCTCGCCTTCACGATTAGATGTGGATGTCATAAAGATACCATGATGCTTGAAGTCATGCGTTAGCTGAGCGGTTGCACCTAATCTCTCGAGTGCTTTCTTAAAGAAAGGCAGATCACAGCGATATGCTCCAGCTACAACGATAGCGCGTCCACTGCCAACCTCAGACTCAAAGCCACATATGTCATCTGATCCATACACGCGCAAAATCGGGGTTACACTTTCTCCAACCTCAAATCCTTGCGCAAAGTAAGAGCGAATTTCAGGCTGCCCTTCAGCCCATCCATCTCCATAGATGGATAGATAGTGACGGTGACTGTCCCGGCTATAACTCTTGTATTTTACATTAAGAGCATCAGCAAGAATTATACAGTCCTTTCCTTCCATATCAAAAAGAGGAACCTCGCCATATAGAAGAATTTTACCGCCATCTTGGAGATAGTTTACTAATTTTTCTTGAATTCCTCTGTCCATATAACGAGCAGATGGAAGTGCCAGTACTGGCGTCTTCTCTTTCAAAAGCGGCTTGTTCTGGATATCAATCGCTGTAAACCGGTATCCGTTCAAAAGCATCGCACGACCCATGATCTCCCATGCACCAGATCCGCGGTTCGCCTCAATGTTGGAGAGGATCTCACGCATTACTTCACTGCCCGGATATCGGTATTCTGTCATATAATAATCCGGGATAAAAGCAAACGACACATCGTCACGGTCTTCGTCCATGGCAGCCAGCTTATCACCTACCGCCATCACACTCTGATTCACACGTGACATGCGCGGAAACGTATAGTTATAGTCTCCTTCTGGACCGATTGGCGCTGCAAATCCGTGACGTTCACCGGTTGATGCGATCCTATCGTTTCCGTCATCCACCAAAGAATCCAGCCGAGCATTTTTCCCGCCGGAAAACAGATAATAGTTGATCAACCGGTTTCCTTGAGCAAGACACATGCGCAATTTGAAATCGGCAGCCGATGGATCGTAACGCTCACCTAGCGTCTCTCCAAAGTTTCCGTCGCCACAGTTAAATTCGACAGACGTTAACGGCTGATCGTCATTATGAACAGCATCCATAAAGCCATTAATAATATAAAGGTCCTGGAACGTCTTCATATCCAGATCACCAAAATAGATATCAGAACCCGAGATATAACCTGGTGCCTGTGTATAAGATTCATAGAGCTGACTGATACCGATTGGATACGTCAGCCCGCGACCGCCACCTGTCCCATGGATATTCACAACAAACGGGATTTCCTTTACACCAAATTCTTCCGCATATTCCCGGAGTATCGCAATGTATTTGGCAAAACGGTACCGCATGTAATACCCGAGATCTTTTAAAAGCTGTGCCGAGTATTCTTCCTTCGGCGAACGAATCGCATCATTCCGTTCAGCACTCTCTTTTAAAGAGAACGGATAGCGAGACTTAACATCCTCACCATAACGCTCGCCTACCCAGCGGGAAAAACCATTCAACAAGTTATCTGTCAGATCAGGCGTATTGCTCACCCACGATAGCATCCCTACTTCGTTATCGAGCTGGAACGCGATAATCTTGCCACCGTTCGGATATAACCTTGGAGTAATCACTTCCATTACTTTTTCATAATACTTGCGAACTTCCTTTAAAAAGCCTGGAGCTAGATAATCAACCGTCGGCGTTGTTGCTTCACTTCCGTCCCAGCCTATCGGGATAATCTCAGGATGTTTTTCGTATACCCAATAAGGGAGGCCTTCGTTCTTCATCTCAGCCATGATAAAAGGACCTGGACGAACAAAGAAATAAAAGCCGTTCTCGGTACAAAGGTCGATAAAGCCGGCAAGGTCAGTCTCAGGACGCGTTTTCCCGGTAAAATCAAACTGTCCTTCAACAGGCTCATGCCAAAGCCAAGGCACATAAGTCGCCACGGAGTTGCATCCTGTTTCTTTTAGCTTGTCCAACCGGTCTTGCCATTCACTTTTATCCACACGGTAATAGTGGATTTCACCGCACGTGATCAATACCGGCTTTCCGTCAATGATGATCTGTTTGTTCTTGATCTCAATCATTTTACTGTGCTCTCTTCTTTCTTTTTCCAGCCTAGAAGGTCAGCACCGCTTTTCACATATTTGTTTTTCATAAAAAGATCCCACACTAAACCAGTTTGATAGTTTTCAATCATGAGTAGTGTAATACCTTTGTCGATTCCGATGACGTGATCCGAGTACCAAGGCGGACTAACATCAAGGTTGTAAGAATCCCAGAATCCATACTCTCCCCAAAGCTGAGGATGTTCTTCATAAAAATAATTCATCGCGGCAATCGATTCATCAGGCGTGAACGCGATAGAGCCCGCTGCTCCAGTCGGGGCGATCGTACCCTCAAGCTCTGGTTCACACCCTTCATAATAAGGAGGAGCACCCGGCACACGATAACCGGTCGGGCTCGCACAAGCGGTTAAGCCCCAAGAATTTTCATGATACGTCTTAAATTCACTCGACTTTTCTTTGCAGAAGGCACGGTTCGCTAGAGTCGCTTTTACCGAATTCTCGAACCAGTCTATTCCATCACCATCTACAATTCCTCTAAAATCCACGAACGCATGTGAATATTGATGAACGAAAAGCGCGTTTCCTGGCGCGTGAATGTATTCGTACTCTTTGTACTTGCCTTTACTGCGCTTAAAGCCTTCATAGATCTTCGCAGGAACCGGATGTGTAGGTGATGCCACACCAAGTACGTACATCATCATCTGCTCCGCGTACATGTCCCAGTGGTGGAAGCCTCCTCTTTCGGGAGTGTAGCCCATATAAAACTGGTTCACTGCCTCATCGTAATAAACGTTCCAATCCACCCGCGCATAGATTTTTTCAAAAAGCTCTTTGATTTCTCCGCCAAAATATTCAGCAGATGTAACAGCTCCGCATAAGAAGATCGCTGTATCGATGATCGACGCACAATCATACCATTCCTCGTTCTTCTTACCTGTCTGCATGTTTAAAAAGTGATAAAAGAATCCGCTCGCATGCTCCACGTTGTTCAAGTATGTTTCAAGTGTTCCTTTTGTGCGTTCATAGCCTTCCTCACGTGTAATCCAGCCGCGCTCGATTCCGATAATGATCGCCGTCAATCCAAATCCGTTGGATGCGATGCTTGCCACTTTCTTATTCGCTGACTGATCCAAAATCAATCCATAACCAGGACTATTTTTATCAGCGTTTGCTTCTTTCCAGAAAAAATCAAAACAGCCTTTCGCTTCTAAATCCAAAAGTTTTTGCGTATCCATCTTTATTCCCCTCTCTATCTATTGAGTGAGTTTTAATAAAATTTATCTTCATTATTGAAAAATGTGGTGAGAGAATCCTATGGGACGAGCGAGAAAGTCTAGTGATCGAAAGCGGCTCGTTGTTTCACGGTACGTCTCTTATATTCTGTTACACGTTCGCGCAAAAAACGCCGAGTTTCACGCACACTACCCCTAGTTTCACGCCAAATTGTCTTAGTTCCACGCAAATCACCCCTAGTTTCACGCGAAATGCTCCTCGTTTCACGCAATCTGCCTATTCTTACATAGGAAAACAGATCAGAAATCACGGAACTCCATGGAAAGCGAGGAACCCAAAGCGGATTAAGCTCCCTACTACTCTATTTGCTTAATTTATACAAAAAATTTCTACTTTCAAACGTTTTTTGCAAAGTATCTGTATGGGTAAATTGAACCAGTACTTATCCTTACTCCCCAGTAATCCCGGAACGATCCACACCCTCAACAAACCATCGTTGCGTGATGAAATATACGATCAAAAGAGGAAGAATGGAAAGCACAGTCCCAGCCATCTTAATTCCCTCATTGAGCTGGTTGCCCCCGCTCACACCCATCTCGGCCGGGAACATCTTCTGGTACGTCGCCACGAATTTTTGTAGCTGAAGCGGCAGGGTCGTCAACGCGTCCCCGAAATAGATCGCCGCCAAATACGTTTCGTTCCAATACCACACGAACGAGAACAAAAACGAGATGATGATCGCCGGCAGCGCCATCGGAAGCGCGATCGTAAAGAAGATTCGGAAATGCCCTGCTCCATCCAGTTGCGCCGCTTCTTCCAAAGCTTTTGGAACTGCTCTAAAAAACTGATAAAAAATCAGGATAAAAATCGCACTGTTCAAGCCTTGCCCAAAGGTTGCCGGCAGCAAGAACGCGGATAGACTTCCTAAGATGTTCAGCTCATTAAAGAAGATGTATCTTGGGATGAGCGTTACTTGGGGTGGAATAATAAATGTCGCAAGAACGAGTACAAAGATGATTTTTTTCCCTTTGAAATCAAAGCGTGCTAGCCCGTAGCCAACAACCGCTGCAACCGCTGTTTGAGCTAATGCAGGTAACACCGTAACGTAAAGCGTTTCCATTAAAGTAGAGAAAAAATCCATCACTTTATTCGCTTGTTCATAATTTCCTGTATAAAACTGAGTGGGAATCCAGTTCACGAGCGGATTTAACAAATCATCTAAACTCTTAAAACTGTATACACCCATATAGAGAAGCGGATATAAATACACGAATCCGATTCCGATTAAGAGTCCGTAGATCAAGAGTTTGAAAAGAAGACCGTCCGTCCCTTGCATGCCCAAAAACATTCGTTTCGTTTTAAAATAATATTTGTTTAAATGCTGTGTTTTTGTTTGCACCCTGATCACATCCTCTTAGGTGTAATTTTTCTTTCTTTTTAACGTCATCGCACCAACCGAAATGGCCAGAGCTGCCGCGATGATAAGAAAGTAGATCCAGGACAGTGCTGATGCATAACCATAGCCTGTGTCTACTTTAAACATGTTCTTCTGTATATGTTCGATGATCGGATTCAAAGAAAAAACAGAATACGTGACGATCGTATAGATCAAATTCACGACGATCATCGGCACAAGGCTAGGCAGTGTAATCTTCCAAAAGAACTCCCAGTTGCTTGCCCCATCGATCTTCGCCGCCTCAAAGATCTGCTTGTCCATCTTCTGAAGAGCGGCAAGAAAGATCAAAATCTGAACACCGGAGTACCAAAGAATGACGATTAAGTTTTTGATCAAATACAGCAAAATTCCGTTAAAAAAACCTTCCGGGTTATCATTTAACGACTGGTAGATCGCGTACTGCTCAATGGAGGGAATCGTCGTGATCCCTTGATCGATCAGTTCTTTGATTACCGGTCCGCTCGCGATGATAACGGGCAGAAAGAAAATCGTCCTGAACACACCGCGAAATTTTACCTTTTGGTTTAAGAGAAGCGCGATAATCAAGGAAAAAACAATAATGATCGGGACAGAGATCACCATTTCTTGCAGGTAAGTCTGCACCTTATCCAAAAACGTACCATCTACTGTAAAGGCATATTCATAGTTTCCAAATTTCACAAATTTCGTTTTAATACCATCAGTCGTGATCTTGACTTGCTGAAAGCTCAAAAACAGCGAGTATAAAAGAGGAAAAGCCGTAAAGATGAGAAAGCCGATAATCCAAGGTGAAACAAAGAGCAGCCCTGTGATGTTTCTGTTATTCCTCAGCCTTTTCATCTGCTTCTCCTCCTTCTGTTACAGCAAAATCTTTCGCATCTACTTCTATGCCATTTTTTTTATACGCATTGTTTGTGTAATTGACGATAATGACTTTCCCATTTGAATACCCTACTTCCACGACTCCAGTCTGAGGTATCGTACGGCTTACGATCTCCTGGCCTTCCACCTGACCTAGACTCTTTTCTACCTGTTTGTACTGAGCGATGATCTTGTCTTTCCATATGGAATACTCAGACGTGTAGATATGCTTGGATGCTGTTTTTGCCAGTAAGTGAGATGGCTCTTCTGTTAAAAGGAATGAAGGATATGCTCCATACTCAATCATGCGCAGCATCTGATCTTCTGTGTCTGAGTTAAAATTCGAGAAAGGCGCATAATACGGCATGTACCCTTTAAGAACGATCTGCATGAACGGTACTGTGTCAGTTTCAAACACGTAGTTGGACGAATTCATCGGAACATCCAAATACCGATCTGTCTCGCTCCATAAATACGTGTTCGGCTCATACAGCGCCACGTTTTCAACTTGCTTTTCCAACGTTCTGAACAGTTCTTTATACGTCTTGATCGTCTGGCTGCGCTCTGACGATTTTTTCGTGCTGAAATCGGAAAACAGCGTGTAGCCGCTCGTATCAATCGCAACATTTGAGATTCCAAGCTCTTTGTATTCTTTACTTTCATCCTTTGCGGCAAGTAAAGCTTTTTCAGGCGATAAGTAAAAAACCGTCTTTTTATCCTCACTATGTGAGATCGTCTCGGAACTGATCTTCTTCGCTACATCTTTACTGCCCGAATAGCCTGAAGCACCATCATAGGCTTTTGTATAATCGGTGTAAAAATAAGTCAAAATGTTATCTTTTTGAAGAGCTTTGATCGTATCTTTTACTTCGTCTTCATCACCGAGGTTGTTTTCAAACGGAAACTTGTTTGGCAGGGTTCCTGTCATTCCGCCCTTTGACCACCCTTTATAAACGACAAACATGTTCTCAACTTCTTGCTTAAGTTCGTCTGTCATTCTAGGAATGTCCGTAATCTTTGTCATCGGCAGAACAGAGTCCCATAGGAGTCCTTCTTTTACTTCTCCTCCAAGAAACTCAAGTCTTACTCCTGTTTGGTCTTCCTTTTTTTCCAGCTGTTTCGTGTCTGTCAGATGGTTCTGGTAAGCCTTCGCCATCCCGACATAGTCCGCTTCACCTTCTTGAAGGAACTTGTATCTTAGCTTTACACCGAACGGATTCTTTGATTTTTGGTATAAGGTTAAGCCTTTCATGTTCTTACTCGTCGGCTGATAGTATTCTTTTCTAAAATGGTACTCGGAAGCGATCCAGTTGAAGTCGGTTGAAACACCGGATGGATAAGCTAAAATATCGCCATGAGTGTATCCCTCTTCGATGACGGCTAAAAAGGCATTCTGCTTTACGCCATGAACAGCACCAAAAACAGGCATCTTAATCTGTTCAGCAGGTGTAACTTTTGTGTCCTTCTTCGTTTCTGTTTTTTTGAACGCTTCGTCTGTCCCATAAATAGTGCCTGTAAACGGAGCATCTGCCTTGCTGCTGCTCTTTTCATAGCGGATCAGGGCGCCGCTTCCATCCGGAATGAACATATACCCGTTAATGTCGTTTTCGTTCACCGCACCTAAGAACGGATAGACGCGCATTGAGATGAGCTTTGTATACTTGCTTTCTTTGATCTCTTCTTCAGGAATGGAAACAACAACATCGCTACCGTCAAGTTCCACCTTCACTTCAAACTCAAGCTTGGACTGGTTCAAATAAAGAGAAGCTGTAAATCCATTGTCCGTCATCTTCACTCTTGGACGGGAATCGTTCGTTGTAATACTTTCTGTTCTTACCTTTCCTCGCCGGTCCATGTAGTCGACAGTGATTGCAGATTGTGCCATCTGTTCCCACGTTTTGTTCAGACGGTATTGATCGGGTTGATCAAGTCCTGAATTCCAGACGTAATTCGTCTTTTTGTTTTGAATCTTAATGGCCAAGTTTTCTTCATTCACATATAAAGCAAGACTTTCGTTTTCCGCGGCTTTCTCAAAACCCACGAACGAATTCTTTTGCTGAACAGCCTTTGCGTCTTTCTTTTCAGGCTTCGTGAACGAAGAAGACGTATATTTCATCAGATTTTGGCCCGTTTTGGATATAACAGGAGGCTGATCTGTATTTTTCTTATCATCTTGTGCCGCTAGAACCGTGATGGGTACAAGCAATAATACAAGTGCAAGCATGATTTTTTTATACACGTAAAACAGCCTCCTTTATGATGGAATAAACGAAATCGTACACTTGGTCGATCAGTACGAATACGATGAACACGACCAGAAGCATGATCACCATGCCAAACAGCGTAACGAAAATGTTTCGTACTGTATCAGAAAATGTATAGTTGTGAATTTCTTTAATCATAATGAACAGGATGATCAGGCACCATGCGTAAATGATGCGAATCGAGAACACATACACAAACGCTTCGTTGTACGTGAGAACGTTTGACAGAAGCGTGATCGGTATACTGAACACAAGGAACGGTGCCAGCGAATAGATGGTTCCGATATAGATATCCTTAAATCTTCCTTCTCCGTCATTAATCGTACTGACTAGATAGTTTACGATAATAAAAAGACTGAGAGGAACGACAAGGAGCAGAAGTTCTCCGAGCAAAGTTGCTTCCGTTCCAACCGTGTTGTAGATGAATCCGGTGTAAAACCGGCTGTAAATATATTCAGCGATCAGGACTATATAAAGGATGGTTGCTGATACCACCGATGCATAGTTCTTGCGTTTCAAATAATAGAAGCTGTCGATCGGATGTCTGAAGAATTGAAACAGAAAGAGCAGTTCCCCGATCAGTTTCTGTTTTTTCACGGCTCTCAAACTGCTGCGCGGCTTGTCGAGGATGCCATTTCTTTTATCAACAGCCTTCAAGACATAGAATAGGACGATCAGGATGATTACGATAAACAATACAGTCTCCAGATTTTCCTGCATCCACGCATGGCGGACTTCCCAGAATGAATCGGAATAACCGTACACATCGTTAGCAAACTTGTATTCTTCTAATGCTTTTTCATAGTCTTGCTGTTTATAGTAGGCAGAGCCCATAGCGGAATGCGCCAGTCCGAAAGAGGAGTTCATCTCCAGAACAGATTCCCAATACTTTTGACTTTGTACATAACGCCCCTCTTTAAAGAGTGCGATTCCTTTATGTACTTGATTCGAAAAGGCCGTTGATTCAAAGACTTGGATCAGTCCGCGTTCTTTATCGGTCACATACAGTCTGCCGTCAGGATCGATGGTGATGCCGGTAGGCTGTTTAAATAATCCAAGCCGGTTCGTACCATCGTCTTTCCCTCCAAAGATGAATAATAGATTCCCAAAGCTGTCATATTCATAGATTTCGCCTGAGCTCGATACGACAAACATGTTCCCGTCAGCATCAACCGCGATATCCTGCAGTGATTTTTCTTCTGAAATATCTTCAAACAGCATGTTCTTTCCTGCAACATTCAGCTTTTTTATAACCTCGTTCGTCGTTCCTTCTGTGACGGAATACACGAGTCCCTGGTCATCAAGCGCAATGTTATCCGGTGCAGGCGGTGTTTTCATGAACATTCTTGCTTTTTTGCTCTCAGACGTTAGTAGCTTTTGCACGAATGAGCCGAACGAAGCCTCTGTGCTGTTAACCCCGTAATAACCAAGGAACGAACCTTCGTTGCTGAGCTGAATCATCCCGTTCGTAGATCCTTCACTGATCACATAGATGTTGCCGCGTCTGTCGACGGCCACTTTTTGCGGTTTAAAAGATGATTTTTTACCGAAAAGCGGAGAATCTGGTTTTCCAAATTCCGCTTCTACTTTTCCATCACGACCAAAGCGGAAGACCTTCTCTTCTTCATAATCCGCAACATAGATCTTTTCTTTATCGTCCACATAGACGCCAGTCGGTGATTTTAAAATGCCTTTTCCGATCTCCCCGACTCTGTTTCCGTTCTTGTCAGCTACAAGAATGGTTTTCGTGCCTGAATCAGCCACATACAGGTTTCCTTTTGTGTCGGAGAAGATATCTTCAGGATTCGTAATCCCGGCATCCGGCATGAGTGTGCTTACCGGCATATAGGCGGTCTGTGTTTCGATCGTCTGTCCATCCGCCGATAATGTCTCTGTCTTATAAGGGACAGAAGCAGAAGCGATCGACTGGAGCGGAACGAGCAAAAATACCAATAATGCTGCAAGTTGTAATGTACGCTTCATTTCTCCCCCCTCCTACTTTCTTACTTGATTCCTGAATGGGCCATCGTGTTCATCACTTGGCTCTGCAGTATGATAAATATAACGAGATTCGGTATGAACATGATCAAGGAGGCAGCAGCTGCAAGTCCTTGTCCTGCTACATTATTACCGTCCACCGTTGAAGTTAAGGTCGACATGTAAAAAGAAAATGTCTTCAGTCCCTCATCGTTCACATAGAGTGACGAGCTTTCGATACTGTTCCAAACGAGCTGGAACGATAATATCGCAATCGTTGCGATAGCCGGCTTTACGAGCGGAACGATGATCCGTACGAAGATCTGAAAATCAGATGCTCCGTCAAGCCGTGCTGCTTCGAGCAATTCATCCGGTATCTGGTCGATGAACTGCTTGACCAGGAACAACCCGATCGGCATCGCCAGTAGCGGGAGGATATGCACCAAGAACGTGTTGATCAGTCCCAGTTCGTCGATTAAAAGGTAGCGCGGAATGGCTACGGCCGCCGGGACGAACATGAGCGCGAGCGTGTTGATCTCAAAGATCGCTTTTTTCATCTTGAAATTTTTCTTAGATAGCGCGTAGCCTGCCATCGTGCTGATGATTACGGTAAGGACAACAACGATAAGCGTAACGACAACACTGTTGAACAGGAAACGCGACATCGGTACTCCCGTATCATTCGTTTTCGTAAACAGGTCCACAAAGTTTTGAAACGTTGGCTTGTCTACAAAAAAGCGCGGCGGATACGCGAACAATTCATCAATTGGTTTAAATGCATGAAAAAATATATAGACGATCGGCAAAGCCATAAATATAGCCAATGGAATCAAGAATGCAAGGAACTTCAATTGGCTTTTATGAAACTTTGACGGGTTCATCTTTGTCCCTTGAAAGGCCGACATGTTTATCACTCCCTAACGTCTAGTCCTTTTCTCCAAACAGCCTCCAGGCTACTTTTGAGAACGCATATACAACAATGAGAAGAACAACGGAGATCGCAGCGGCATATCCCATTTCGTAGCGGATAAACCCATAGTCCTCCAAGTGGTTCACCATCAGCTGACCGGCATATTGCGGTGTCGGGTTCGCTCCCGACAAGGCAACACCGATCGCCCCAGCCTGAAATGTTCCGACCACTGCCATAACAGCGCCGAACAGCATCTGCGGCTTCATGGAAGGAATCGTAATGTAGATGATCTCCTGAAAACGATTGTTGATCCCATCGATATAACCTGCTTCATAAATCTCTGTGTTAATATTGAGAACGCCAGATAGCATGGCAAGGAATCCTACTCCCATACTGCCCCAGAGTGTTACGAAGATCATAATCTTCATTAAATATTCAGGGGACTGCAGCCACTGGATCGGCTCCAGCAAAACACCCATCGTAAGAAGCAAGCTGTTCAAATAACCGGTTTCATCTCCGCTGAAGATGATCGTCCAAACAACCGCCATCGCAACACCTGCTGTCATCGAAGGTGAGTAGATGACGAGCGCCAGGATCGTCCTCATTCGTTTCGGTACTTGAGCGAGTGCCCAGGCGAGAATGAACGATAAGACATACCCGCCTGGTCCAACGATAAGGGCAAACGTTAACGTGTTCGGCAAGACTTTCTGCATGAACACTTCATCTTGCGTGATCAGACCAACGTAGTTGCTCAACCCGATAAATGTTGGGGTCTCGATCGCGTTAAAATACGTGAATGACAATAGGATAGCCGCCCCAACGGGTATGATGATAAATGTTGTAAACAGGACGATGTACGGTGCAAGGAACATCCAATGTGAGTGGTCTCGTTTAGTTGTTTTTGTTTTCATTCTCATCCCCTGCCCAACTTTTCACTTGTTCGATCGTAGGAATCGGATACGGCTTGACCATCTTGCCGTCCTTTACATACCCGAACTCTTCCATTTTTCTTTTGATCTCCCGGTCGATCGCAACGACGGAATCATCGACTGCCGACCTTGGGTTCACCCCGTCGAATACAATGCGGTTCCAGATGTTAGAAAGCTCACGCTCGATCATATAGGAACCTGGATTCTTCGGAACTTCGTATAGATACTCCCATTGTTTAAGGATCGTTTTCTTATGCTCTTCCGGCCAAGGAAGGTTCTTAAAGGCTTCAAGGTTGGACGTGTTCCACATATATTCTGGTCCGTACAGCATCTGCAGATTTGTCGCGAACTCGGTCTGTGTATCCGTAGACAGCCACCATTTTAAGAGCTCCCACGAATCTTCCTTGCTCTTTGTTCCTTTAAAGATCATCGCAGACTGTCCAGAACCGGTTGCCCATCGTTCGACTGTTCCATCTTCCTTTTTCACACCTGGATGTGGAGAGATATCCCACCATCCTGCGATTTCAGGAGCAGCAGCTGTCAGCTGAGTGTACGTAGTAAAGTTTGCCGTCCCAATCGGAAGCGTTGAGTAACGGAAATGGTTATAAAAGTTTGGCACTTGCAGCGGTAAGCTGTAGATTGTGTTCAATTCCGCCATGAATTGGATTCCTTTTAAAGATTCTTCAGATCCGATCGCCGTTTTCATGCCATTTTTTCCGTACAGATCACCATCGAACTGATAAACGAAAGGAGCCGTTGCCTGAAACGGTTTGAAACCAGTAGCACCTGCGATGTGAGTATAATAGTTCATCCCGTAACGCTGAAGTTCTGGCAAGATGCCCTTCACGTCATCCCAGGTATCCGGAACCGGCAAACCTAGCGCCTGCATAATATCTTTTCTATAAAATTGAACGAAGAAGTCTTGTGTTTCTGGCATCGCATAGACAGAATCACCGATCATAAGCGGTAAAAATGCGCCTGGTGAGAACTGTTTGCTGAACGCCTCAAAATCGTCAAACTGATGAAGATCAACTGCTGCACCACGGATAGACAACTCATATGGCAACCAAGAACTGATGCCGAGCGCGATATCCGGCTGCTTGTTGGAAGCATTCGCTAAAATAAGCTTCTGCTCTTCCGGCATGATCGAGAATTTAACTTTGATTCCAGTCTCCGGTGTAAAGTTCTGATCCGATAAGTTTTGCAATAGCTCCACGTATTGACGCGGCCTGTTCACCCATACTTCTAACGTATCCTCTTCTGCTTCACTCGCAGAATAGTTCTCCGAGAAGAACGATAAGAAGAATCGCTGGATGGAATCGAATAGTTTTTCCCAAAAGCCTGCTTCTGCATCAGGCACTTCCTTTTGATCACCGTGTACGTAGAAACGGTCGACCGTTAACGGCTGTTTCGGAAGCGTAACGAGCATGTTCCCCAACAGCTGTGCGGCTGATGATGAACCTTCTGAAAGTTCCGTCAGCCTGCTCGGGATCTCGTCTGGTTCATCGCTTAAACTTCTAAGCTTTTGTACGGCCATTTTTAATGAGACCATGTCTTTTGAATCTTCATCAGAATTGTCCAATGTGCGTAAGTATTTCAGTTCTCTTTCAAGCTCATCCGCCCAGCCGGCAAGCTTTTTATCGATACCCGGTATATATTCACTGATCTTCCAGCCACGGGCTGTATCCGTTTGGTTTCCAGTCAGTTTTCTGATCTCAAGCGTAAGCTCTTCCATCTCCCTCATGATGTTGTTCGTCGTATGAAGGACGGGCTCAACGGGCGAAGCGTCAGCTTCTAATCCGATCTCATGCTCACCTTTAGAAAGGTAAAATAAAAAGGCCTTCCCGTTTTTATCTTCAAGCGTTACATTCGACCAGTTTTTATTAAAATCAAATGTGATCAGTGCTGCCTCAGAGAAAGGAACTTCTCCATCGATCAATAGTTTTCGAAAAACAGGTCCGGTCGTTTCTTTGTTCTGCAGAACTTTAAACGTCAGCTTGTAAAAGCCATCTTTCTTCGCGTTTACTTTCCAGTTAACGGTCTGTCCGGACTTTGTCCAAGATTCACCGCCAAGCGTGTTTAAGAGAAGTTTCTTCGGACTGCTCGGAACAGCCGATGTATCATTTGCAGCAAACGGCCGTATGTACGAGCTGTTCTTTTCGTAGTTCTTTTCTGCTTCCCGTGTGATCAGTACATCGTCAACGAGCTTCTTACTGCCATGTTTTTTTACATACTCTTTATAGCTTGGCAGTTTGCCAGGTGATGTCACGTACGCGTTCCCTAGAAGCATTTCACCCGATAAGTTCGTTAAAGTAATCGTATTTTTTCCTTTTTGCAGCTCGTATTTTAACGGTTCGGCTTGCAGCTGGCTCGCATCTTCTGCGGTGATCCGGCTCCACTCCTCGATCCGTTTTTGCTTTGGGATCATGTCATTTCCAAACCGGTCTTTCTCGAAGGTTTGTTTTGCATTCTTCCAGTTAGCCGGAAAAACAATTCTTCTACTCTCGTAAAATGAATATTTGCCGTTCACTTGAATAGCGCCCTCTATTGGAACAACCTCGTTGCTCAGCGGGTAATAATCAAAAGATAGTTCATAAAGCCCCGCTTCTTTTACATCAACCTCGTAAGATACGGATGCCTGGTTATGCCAATAGAAAACACGATCTTTGTATCCTTTGCTTTTCTCAATCGGCAGCAAGTTTTTTTCATCTGCTGTTTGAAAGTTTGAAGGAGATACGGACGCTTCAAACGTTGAAGCGTCCTTCTTTCCTTCTTTCTTCCAGTTTTCAAGGACGGTATGATAGTTTTCCTCCACGACTTGTTCGGCAGGTTTATCATTACTGTTCGTTTCAGCATTTACAAAATGTTGTGGAAAGATCAAGCACAGCATTAAACCTAACCAAAGAAATCTTTTAAACCTCATACTATCAACCTCCCCTTAAAATTCCGGCTTCTTATTTATCTTTTAAAGCCTCTTGTGCTTCTTTGCTCTTTTGGTCTGCTAATTGATCAAGCTGCTTCGCATAATCTTCAATCTTTAAGTTGCCTTTGATCACGTTATCCATGATTAAAGCTACTTTTGCATTTGCTTCATCTCCTACTTTCACTCCAGTTGGTGCTTCCCAGCGTGCATCCACATAACCCGGTACCGTTTTAACCGGCTCTACTACCGCATTATCTAAGTTGTCATAAGCTGTCTTGATTCCAGGCACTTCGTTAATCGCAAAGTATTCGTCTAAGATTTCAGGGTCTGCGTTAACAGGAAGTGTGTTTAAAGCTTTTCCTTCTTTTTGAGCAATCTCCATACGCTTCATGAAACCTTCTTTACCAAATGACATCCACTTCGAGAAAAGGAAAGCTTCTTCTGCATGTTTACTTGTTTTAGAGATACCAACAAAGTCGTTCGTTACGCCCGTTCTCCCACCAGGAAGTCCGATATAATCAAATTCAAACTGTCCTTTTTCGATGAGTGCCGGAATACCCCAAGTGCCGTCCCATTTCACAGCAACCTGGCCGTTCATCCAAACTTCCTCAGGATTTTCGCCTTTAAAGTTTGCTTTTAGATCATCAGGAAGAGATTCGTATGCATAGTTGTTCGTTGTGATTTCTTTTGCAAGATTTGCACCTGCAATAAACTCTTTTGAATCAAGTGAATATTGACCATCGTTCAATGTGTACCAGCCCATATCAGGGTTAACAGCAGCCGGATACCAGTCTGCTACTGAGAAAGCATGGTTTGTTCCAGCAACACCTTTTGAGATGTTTGTTACTTCTTTAATCGCTTTTGTGTATTCTTCAACCGAAAAACCGAACTCTGGATAATCCAGGTTTGCTTCGTTAAAAAGATCCTTATTTACTAAATAGCCTAAGAAATGCTGAGCGAATGGAATCGCATACACTTTTTCGTTGTAAGTTGCAGAATCACGAACTGCTTCTGGAATGTTTGCAAAGTCTTTGTCTTTTTCCGTCATTTTCGTAAGATCCATCAGCCAATCGTTGGATAAAGAAGATGGAATTTGCGGTAAAGCAAAAACATCAGGCATCTTGCCAGCACTTGCCGCTGCAGCTAATGTGCCGTTCCAGTCTGTTGTGCTGATTGATTCATCGATCTTTACCTTAATGTTTGGATATTTCTTTTCGAATGCCTTAATCATAAGACGCTCAAGGTTTTGTTCTTTTTCTGTACCAAGTGACCAGCTTGCATAAGAAATGGTCACATCTTCTTTTTTCTCATCGGTGCTAGCCTTTTCATCTGAGCTGCAGGCAGCCATTGAGAACACAAGCGCCAAGATAGCGATTAGTGAGAAAACCTTTTTCATAAAAAAACCCTCCAATGTACTAGATTTATAGATTTGAAGCCTTTACTGCCACAGGATTAAAAAGAATGCTTTCGGATTCGTCTCTCGAACGAATCACCACTTTGTACTGGTTCTCCGTCAGTTTGTGAACGAGAACGTTTTCGTTTTCAGACGGAATCCATTTACTTGACGTGAAAACGAACTCTTCTTCAGGCTGAGTGATTTTGATCGCTAGCTGAAGCTTGTTCTGATCATGCTCGGTGTTGTAGATCTCACCTGTTCCATATGTGATAGTCAGGTCATCTGTAAGTGGTACGTCCACCGGCAGCATGAGACCCATTCTTTGCGGAATGACGAGTTCTTTGCCGGCAAAAAGCGGCTCGCCTTTGTAATGAATGGCCGTCTTCTTTTTGAATTCATCAAAGTTTTGAATAAAGATGAAGCTGCCTGTTTCCGGATGAGTGCGGACCGTGATATCAAGCTCTTCTTCCAGCTGGAACCTGCTCTCGATCCCTGCTCTTTTTGCAAGATGCACAATCGTATCGTTCTGATAGTAAAAATTGTGATCCATACCGATGCCAAACATGACAAGCTTTCCTTTACCAAGCGGTTTCTCAAAAGCGATCACGCTCTGGTTATCGTCCTCTGCCCACGCAAATGCGCCACTTTCAATGTCGTACAACTCCTGCCTTTGAACAGGTATATTGTCCATCTCACCGATCTTAGCGAACCCATGGCTTTTATGTCCTTTAACCGTGACGCCGATATAATCTTTCAAAATCGTACATGGTACGTTTTTCATCGTTTTTATCGGAATGGTCGGGAACAGGATCAGCTTTCCGCCATTTTGGAGATAGTTTACGAGCTTCTGTTGAATGTGCTCGTCCATCCACTCTGTCGCGAACATCCAGAGTGTCGGAAGTTTTATAGGATCGAGTTCTTCTGAGTCCAATAGATTGACAGCGTCATAGATGATGTTGTTCACTCTGAGCGACTTAGCGATCCCGTTGTACAAATAGGCATCGCGATCATGGTGCATTTGATCGGTCATGCTTTTCGTATGCTCATCATAAAACTCGGTCATGTAGTAATCCGGATAAAATCCAAAATGAGTATCAACTTCAGGCTTCGTCTCGAGAAGCGGACGCTCGAATACGTGAAGCATCTTCCCGATATGCTGGATCACACTATAGTGCGGGGCCTTTTTTCCATCCGCGGTTAGTGGCGCCTGCCAGTCATGGCGTTTTCCGTGCAAACCGATATTTTCATAGTTTTCTCCGGCGGCGAACATGTAATAGTTCACACCGTTCATTCCGTCCGCAACACACAATCTGGTTGTCAGATCGTACGTCGGCGGCTGAAGTCTCGGTTTATCGCTGAGACATCCACCCTGGAACTCTGCTGAGAACAGCGGCTGTTCGTTCCATTGAATCGCTTTTGTAAACGCGTTTGCGAGCACGATATCTGTGTAGTTGTCGTACTCAATGTTGCCGATATAATAATCTCCAGCCATGAGGACGTTTTCAATCTTCGCCGTTTCTAACAGCTGTGAGATCCCGATCGGATACATCGTTCCCCGTTTCGTAAGGTCGATCGTATGGAATCCGTGGATGTTCACGACGAACGGTACGTCGATTCCCTTTTCTTCTGCAGATTGCTTTAAGTACTCGATGAATCTTCGGTAGTGCTCCCGGAGGAACAACCCAAATTCGTTTCGCAAAGCATGAGAGTAGATCGGTTCGGGTTTCTGAATCTTTACTTGTGCGAAGCTGCTGATATCCGCGTAAGGAACGCGGAATGTATGTTCAAATTCTTGCTGCGTGTATTTATTTGTTAGATGTTCTGTAAATTCTTTGAGCGTCGAATCGTTAAAGTCCGGCTGATTCGTCACCCAATGGAACATGCCCACTTCGTTATCGAGCTGAAAAAGAATGACCGATCCGCCATTTGTTGCAAGGAATGGTTTGATGACTGAACAAACTTTTTCATACCAGATCTCCACTTTTTCAAGAAAAACGGGATGGCTGTAGCTTACGACTCGTGTCGGATGCTGTTTTCCTTCGTTCGTCTTCGCCACCGCTTCAGGATAAGTATCGATGAACCATGTGGGAACACCGTGATCCACAATCTCCGCCATGACATAAGGACCTGGACGAACAAGACAAAACATGCCTTCTTCTTTTACGAGTTGAAGAAATGTTGCTAGATCTCGTTCAGGACGTGTCTCACCCGTTAAGTCGATCGTACCTTCTTCATATTCATGAAAGATCCATGGTACATACGTGCTGATCATGTTCGCTCCGGCTTCTTTCACCTGGCGGATTCTGGTTCGCCAATCTTTTGCAGGAACACGGAAATAGTGAAGTTCTCCGCCGAACAAAAGAGCTTCTTTGCCGTCCACGATCACTTTCTCATTTTTAATCTGAATCATCTTTCACCTCTTCACCCGGTAGTCCGGCATTCGTAAACGTTTCGGTTCTTTAAGGTTGTGGTTGAAACGTTTCAATTTTCTTGTAAAAAAAGAGTGAGGAACGAATTATCGAAACGTTTCACCGAGCTCCAAAAAAATTTAAGGCTTTACAATTTATTGAAACGTTTCAATGATGATATTATAATAAAACTTGAAACCGTTTACAATAGTACTTTTTAAATATTTTGAAATTTTATGGGTTACTTTTTACTTTCTTTCTCTAATTCTCATTCTCGGTTCAACAGGGAAACCTGGAGTTTTTTCAAGGTATTGTTTGGAGATGATCAACCCTTGTTTCGTTTTTGCCAAATCTCCTCCCCAAACTGGATCTTCATGTTCTACGCTCATGACTCCTGTATATCCGATCTCAGTCAGTTCAGAAATGAATTTTGTCCAATTGAGATCTCCCAATCCTGGTAATCGGTATCTCCACCAGCTGAAATCTGTTAATGTTCCGGCCCTCTTTAATTGTTCATGATTGATCTCTGTATCTTTTGCATGAACATGAAAAATTTTGTGCCCGAATTCTTTAATCGGAAGATACGGATCGATAAACTGCCAGATCAGATGAGAAGGATCGTAAGCCAGTCCTGCGTTAGGTGAATCCAATCTTTCAAAAAGCTTTCCCCACAGAACTGGTGATATGGCGATATTCCCCATGAGCGGACAGTTCTCAAAAGCGATCTTCACGTTCTTTTCCTCAGCAAGTTCGATCACGTCATGAAACAAAGAAACGACCTTTTCCAAACTATGCTCAGGTTTTGAACGGATGGCATCATAGCCATCGTAATGATCATCTTTCGCTGAAGCTGATATCCCAGTAGAGGTTACGACAACAGGGATGCCTAAATCACCGGCCATTCTTACCCGGTTATAAAGTTCTTTTTGATGTAAAGCTGCAAGTTCTTCGTCTTCACTTAAAAAATTTCGGCAATACGTTAACGCTGCGATTTCAATCTTTCTTTCGGAAACTACTTTTTCTAGTGAATGAAAAGGAATGTTTGGTCCTACTTCTAATGCTTGGAACTCTTGTTCAACCGACCAATTCACTAGATCTTCCATGTTGTCCATTCCGTGATGAACCAACGAATTCGTTAAAAAACCAAGTTTCATATCCTCACCTTTTTCTATTGGTTGTTTTAGTAAGCTTTGTTGCTTTTGGGAGTGGTTGATTTCCGTTCCAGGATGCTCGCTTTCCGCGGGGCGTGCGGTGAGCCCACTCGTCGCGTTGCGACATTGATTTGTCTCACCTGTCCCGCTGATCCCGCAGGAGTCTCGCACCTTGCACTCCAATCAACTTGCAAGGAAGCAAACACAATCCATCCTAAAATAATTTTTAGTAAGGCTGTTTCGGAATCATTGTTGTCCTTGAAAGTAGTTATTTTCCGCTGCAGGGCTCGCTTTCCGCAGGGTGTGCGGTGAGCCCAATCGTCGCTTTACGACATTGATTGGTCTCACCTGTCCCACTGATCCTGCAGGAGTCTCGCCCTTCCGCTCCAATTAACCTTCCAATGAAGAAGAGATTAAAAATAAATATAAGTAACAAAAATTAAGAAAAAAAGACTTTCTATTAACTCTTGTTGAATATGGCGTAGAGCAATGCTAGACTGGCTGCACCAATCACTCCTACATGTTCTCCCATAGATGAAGCTTCAATCTCAACTTTTCTTTTTTTATCCAGAAAAGACAGTCGGCGGACTTCTTTTCTGATTTCTGAAATTACGGGCAGCTGGGGATCAGCAAGCTTTCCTCCTATCATGATCTTATTAACATGGAGCATGTTGATAATGGAAGCAAGGACAGTGCCGATCTGTTTTCCAGCGTCTTTTGCTCCTGTTAGCATCTTCTCTTCATCTTGCTTGCATCCGGTTATAAAATCATCGATCGAATCGATCTGAAATTCTTTCATTATAGCGGCTTCAGAGGCGTATCGCTCCAAACAGCCTCGGCTTCCGCACCAGCAGGGAATACCGTCTGGCTGATAGATCATATGTCCCAGCTCGCCTGCTCCTGTCAGATCACTGCGAAACAATTGGTCTCTTAAATACATGCCGGAACCGATCCCTTGTCCAACATACACACTAAGAAAATTCGCTTCATTTTTGCAAGAACCGAACAGCTTCTCAGCAAGTGCCATTCCACGAATATGGTGATCCAAATATACAGGAATAGGAAAACGGGCAGAAATAGCCGATACGAGTTCGACGTTCTCCCACCCCATATGATCCGCTTCTAAGATTCTTCCATTTTCAAAGTCAACAAGTCCAACTGATCCTATTCCGATGCAGGATACGGGAACTTTTGAAGTCGCCAAAAAGCTCTCGAGTTCTTTTATTACAATAGCTAAAAAATCGTTTTGACCGATTTTTTCAGGAAGTGGAAAATGATGAAACTGCACCACTTTCCCCTTTAATGTCATGATTCCGAATTCAACACGATCACTGCGGATATGAACACCCGCAATACGCTTGGACTCTTCATTTAAATCAAGGACGATCGTTTTGCGCCCCGCCCTCTTTTCCCCGTTTTCCATACTGCCTGTCTCTGCTACAAGTTTCTCAGCCATCAATTCGCTGATTATGTTTGTGATCGTAGCTGGCGTCAGCTTCGTAAAAGCCGCAATTTCCTGACGAGATGGCTTTTCCAGCCTAAGAATTGTCTGCAGGACGAGTGAGCGATTTAATTGTTTTGTTCGCAACGTATTTTGACCGATGAATGACATACTTCCTGACTCCTTAATTGACTAGATTTTCACTTTGCATAGACGCAGTTCATGCGCACCGTCTTCTCTTGTATATTCATAATAGTACCATACGGAATCTTCATGTATGATCGCATCCACGTAACGAACGGCTTTGCCTGATGCGGTTTCGAGGGCTGGACCATCCACGTTTAGTTTGGCAAATGTACGCAGATCGAAGGAAACAGCAAGTGCCATTTTTTCTTCGTAATTCTGTTCTACACCGACACTGCCATCCCAAAGGACCGTGTATCCGTTTTGTGTTGGAATGATCGTGGTGAGACGTGATTGATACTGATCCCATCCTGCATCACTTACCGGGATCACTGTATCTACCCAATCAAAATGGAGCCCGTCTTCACTTATCGCTAGAGCTGTTGGCGCGACAGCCAGTCCTGTATTATGGACATCGCCCGTTTGGTGCATCTCTTCTGATTCAGCCGAATCCAATCCTTTTGCATAAACGAAATACATATAGTACTTGTTTTCAAGTTTCACGATATACGGGTCTTTTACCCCTTCGACTCCAGGACGGTCACTTGCAGTCAAAACCTTCTTGCGGTTTTCAACCTGAAATGATGATGGTGATTCTGCCTCAACAACATCGATGCGCCAGCGGTTATCAGCTGGATCGACATAGCTGATGTAGAGACGGTACAGATCATCGCTAACTTTTACAAGCGAAGAACGTTCAATAGAACTAGAGTTTAGTTCGCGTTTATGAACACTCCAAACGTCCGTAAAGTTCTCACCATCTTTGCTGCTCGCGATTCGGACTTCAAAGCCACGCTCATCTTCACCGTGTCCGCGTGGGTTGCGAAGACGGTAATATAAATAAAACGTCTCATCTTTGTCATCATATAAAACAGTTGGCGCGCCTGCCCAATATCCTGTTTCGTTTCCAAGCGGTGAGATAACCGTCTTTCCTTCTTCCGGGTTGAAGAGTGGTGCAAGATTCACGATTGTGTTCTGTGTTTTTGTTTGTTCCATTGTTGTAATCCTCCTTTAGTATTGAATCGTTTTAAAAAATCACTTCGTTGTAGAGTTACTTGGAGCGAAAGGTGGAGACCACGTCTAGGAAGAAATCTTCTGCCGGTGGTCGATGCCGTTTTACGGTACGTGTTCTTATATTTATTACACGTTCGCTCAGATTCATTGAGGTTTCGCTCAAAAACGTCGAGTTACGCTCAGAATCTTCTCGCTACGCTCAAACTACCTTTCGTTTCGCTCAAAATCTTTGTTTTTCGCTCAAAGTACATATTCTTTGCAAAGAATCTCTTTATTTAATCTCTGAAACAGAGACTTTTCTTCCTTCTTGACTGGATAATACAGCCGCATCTATTACTTTTGCCGCTTGAGCTGCATATGCAAACGATAAATCATGTTGTTGATTGTTTTTTACCGCCTCATAAAACTCTTCATATTGTTTGCCGCGCGCAAGTCCAGTGAACTTGTGCCTCTCCTCGATCTCGAGCTCTTCCAGTTCGCCTGACCACGAACCGTCAGCATTTCTTTTTCTTAAAAAGAGCTGGCCGTGCTGATCCATTGAAAGGGCTGCTTTCGTCCCCACGATTTCAAGACCATCGCCATCTTGCGGCAGAAGCCTTGAGTTGTTCAGCGTGATCATCGCTCCGTTTTCTAAGCGTGCGATCACAACGGCAAGATCATCGTTTGTAACAGGGGCTGCTGACGTACCTTCTGACTGGCGCGCTTGGATGAATGTCGCAAGTTCAGCCTGTACGCTTGTTATTTCTCCGCACGTTTCATGGAGAAAGAAATGAATAAGATCCACTTGATGAATGCCGAAGTCTGCAACTGCTCCTGCTCCAGACGTTTCTTTTTTCATCCGCCATTCGAGACTAACGTTTGGGTTTCCAATCCTTCCTCCGCCAAGCTTATGGCGGTATGAAAAGATGTCTCCAAGTTCGCCTGATGAGATGATCTCTTTGATCAGCTGCGCGTATGGATGGTACCGATATTGCATGCCCATGTAGTTGACGACACCCGTCGCCGCTGCTTCTTCAGCCAATTTTTTTGATTCGTGATAGTTGATCGAGAGCGGTTTCTCACATAGAACAGGCAGCTTCCTTTTGAACGCTTCTCTTGCGATCGTTCCGTGAGATAAGTTATCGGTGCAGATCACAACAGCATCTACTTTGTCCAAAAGTTCATCAAGGCTGGAACAGATCAGTGAAGAAGCAAGATTGTGCTGCTGGATCCAGTGTTTCGCGTTATCCGGGACGATATCGTAAACTGCTGAGAGAATCCATTCCGGATTCGCTTGGATGCCGTGCAGATGATCACTTGCCACACCGATCGTTCTTCCGGTTCCAACAATTCCGATTCGTAAGCTCATTTTGTGCACCTCCTATGAATGATTAAAAAACACAATTAATTAATTCATTAAATTTATTAATTTAATACTGATAATACCACCTGCTTATCAGCCAATCAACCTCTGAATATAGTTGTAACTTATTTGTAAACTATCAAAGGGATCTCCCGGACATTCATCTTGTTCCACCACATACCATTCAATCCCCGATTTTTCTCCCCATTCGATGATCGGCTTAACGTCGATACTTCCTGTACCGAGTGCAGCGTATGTCTCTTCTTCATCGGTCGTCATGTCTTTTAAATGGATGATGGGCATGCGATTTTGATACGTTTGGATAAACTGCAGTGGATCTCTTCCAGCCTTTTTCACCCAATACACATCGATCTCTGCCAAAACTTTATTTTGTTCTACAGGATCTAATATGTACTCCAATGCTGATTGTCCGTTGATCTTCGTATGAAACTCAAAATCATGATTGTGGTAGCTGACACGAAGATGTGGATGCGTTTCGGCTATTGAGTTAAGCATCTGTTTAACATGCTCATACCCTTCAGTTGTTCGGAGATCTTCAGCTAAGTAAGGACAAACGATATCCATTGTTTCATAAAGGTTCGTTTCGTTTAAAACATTCTTCATATCATTTTCCATCCTGTGGATCGGGATGTGCATTCCAGCCGCTTTTAGATTTAGTTCTTTTAAAGTGTGTGCGACTTCGGCAGGGTCATACTTGGGTGGCAGGGCTGAAATTTGAACACCTCTCCATCCCATTCTTTTAAGGTCTTTAAGAACACTAAAGAGATCTTGTTCCACTTCATGACGAAGGGTATACAGCTGTACGGCAAATTTTTCTATCATTCTTACACTCTCCTTTTTATTGAGCTGTTTGTACTGTTTTAAATGGCAATGTAACTTCTTTTCCGGTTCTAGCAGATTCATAGATCGCCAAAATGATCTCGAGCGGCTTCAATCCTTCTTCACCGTTAACTAAAGGCTCTCTATCTTCACGGATCGCATTCATCATGTCTTCGATCTGCAAGCCATGGGCATAGCCAAATACCGTTGCAGGGTCTGGCGTATCTAGATTTTTTGCTGCTAGATTAGAGGACGGTTCGGCAGTTTTTAAGTATAAATGGGTGAGTTTATCATGTTCGATAACTGCTGAGCCAGACGTCCCAAAGACCTCAAGTCTCGAGGAAAGACCAGGGTACGCACTCGTTGTTCCTACGATCGTTCCGAGTGCACCATGTTTAAATTTAACGGTTGCAACTGCAACATCTTCCACTTCGATTCTTTCATGGGCGAGTGTCGCCGTATGGGCAAAAACACTTTCAACAGGACCGACCAAGTATTGAAGCAGATCGATCGTATGGATAGACTGGTTCATTAATGCGCCGCCTCCATCCATGGCCCACGTCCCTCGCCAAGCTCCACTGTCATAATAGTCTTGCGTCCGATACCAGTTTACTGCACATTCTCCAAGCACTAATTTTCCGAGCTTTCCTTTTTCAACCAAATCCTTCACTTCTACCGTGGACTTATCGAACCGGTGCTGGGAGATCACGGCTAGCTTAACCCTCGCTTCCCTGCATGCCTGGATCATGTTGACGGCTTTTTCATACGTTACATCGATCGGTTTTTCAGCGATGATATGTTTTCCGTGCTGTGCAGCTGCAATCGCAATTTCAGCCCTCAAACCACTTGGCGTCAGAATGTTTACGATATCAATGTCTTCACGTTTCAGTAGGTCCTGATAATCGGAATACCCATCTACTCCGTAAGCTTCGGCCATATTTTTTGCACAATCTGCTGCCACATCAGCTACCGCGACTAGTTTTGCTCCTTTAATCTTTTGGATCTCGTCTGCGTGTGTACGGCTGATCACCCCGCAGCCAATGATTCCGAATCGAAACTCTTTTGTCATCTTGTTTCATCCTCCTTTTACTTGAGTGTTTGATAAGATGCTGTTCAATGCTTGTGAAGCCTGGTGAAAAAGTTTTGAATGGCTGTACCCTTCAAATTCACCTTCTGGACCTAGATGATGCTCGATGGATAAAAATCCGTTATAGCCATCCTCCTTTAGCTGGGTCAGCAGTTCTTCCACCTCCCCATCTCCTAAACCCGGCGGTACCACTTTAAAATCGGAAAAACGCGCATCCTTAATATGCATATATTCGAGGTATGGTTTTAAAAGGGGATAAGCTTTTGCATACGGCCTAACTCCGCATTGGACAAAGTTGGCGATGTCAAAGATAGCCCGGTAGTTTGGAGAATCAACCTCTGTGAGCAGATCTAAGCATCGTTCTGGAATATCACCGTAAATGCCCTTTTCATTCTCGTGTAGCAGAATCACGTTATTTGCTTCTGCTTTTCTTACCAAGGCTTTTGTTTTGTTGATGACATCCTCCCTGTAGGTGTATGGATTATGACCTTGAGGAATAAAATAAGAAAAAACCCTAATGTAAGCGGTGTCAAAAGTTTTCGCAAGAGCAATCACTTTATCCAAGTCGTTTAGCTGTGGTGAAAAATCATCCTGAATGTTGATCTTACCAATAGGTGAGGCAATGGATGATACACGAAAATCACGTGTATCGAGCTCTTCTTTTATGAGTGTAATCTCATGTTCGTTTAGCTCGATCACACTTTTTCCCCGTACACTTCTAAAGTCTAAAAACTTGATTCCTTCAGACTCCAAAACGTCCAATTGTTCCGTAAGATCGGGAGAAATCTCATCTCCAAAACCTGTTAATCTCATCACGTGAACCGTCCTTTCTATAGTGTCATAGATGATTTTTGAAGGTATCTTTGGCTTGGTCGGTATTATCATTCTTCCAGCATTGTTAATTACTTTTGCAGAAGATTAGTGAAACGTTTCGAAAAATGACGTGGCATCTCCTGCATTTTTCAGAATATTAAATTCATTTAATTAATTATCTATCATTATAGTTTGATTGAAAAAGGATAACAACACTGATTCATAGGTATTAGGAGTTATTTTTTGCGTGATGGACCAAACAAAAAGCTGATTCTTTTTTGAATCAGCTCAGTTTCGTGTTCTTATTTTTTGCCAATGCCAAAGCCCCGCACAATCCCGCATTATCATCTAATTCAGGCGGAACGATATATTCATCAATACATACTAATAGATTCTCGTGCTGAATATAGCCATTTAACAGATTCACTACGTTTTCGATGATGATCGGAAACAGCTGCTTTTGCTGCATCACGCCACCGCCGAGTATGAGTTTTTTCGGTGAGAGTACTAAAATATAGTTCACAAGTGCTTGTGCAAGATAATAAGCTTCGAGTTCCCAGACCTGAGGATTCGCAGAAAGGACAACGCCTTTTTGACCCCAGCGGTTTTCAATAGCCGGTCCTGAAGCTAGTCCTTCTAAGCAATCACCATGAAACGGACAATTTCCTTTGTACGTGTCGTCTTCATGACGCTTAACGAGAATGTGCCCCATCTCTGGGTGGAGCATTCCGTGAATGAGCTTCCCTTCCGTTACAGCTCCAACTCCGATTCCAGTTCCGACAGTCATGTAGATGCAGCTGTCGAGCCCTTTTGCCGCTCCCCACTCCCGTTCGCCGAGCGCTGCTGCGTTTACATCTGTATCTAATGCCATTGGCACATCGATATGTTTTTTGAGTTCACCGAGCAAGTTCACGTTTTTCCAGTGCTTTTTCGGTGTACTCGTGATAAATCCGTACGTGGAGCTTTCTTGGTTCAGATCGATCGGTCCAAATGAGCCCACGCCAAGCGCTTCGATCTGCTTGTCCTTGAAATAATCTGTTACGAGTTTTAGTGTTTCTTCCGGTGTTGTCGTTGGAAAGCTGATTTTCTCTATGATATCTCCGTTTTCGTTGCCGATTCCGCATACGAATTTTGTACCGCCTGCTTCAATTGCACCTAAAATCATGTTGACCGCTCCTTTCGTTAGCTTGATTTTAACATGAATCTCGTATTTGAGTTTACTTGAGCTGTCTTGTTGATGGTTTACGGTACGTGTTCTTTTATTTATTACACGTTCGCGCAAGATGAAGGAACTATCACGCAGAATCCCTTGGTTTCACGCAAGTAAGTCCGACTTCCACGCAAAACACCCTGCGTTCCACGCATAAAGTATGTCTTTTCACGCAGTATATCCTAAAATGCCAGTCAGTAATGATTAATTCCCCAAAAAAAAAGCCAAAACGCAATGTTTTGGCATTCATCTTCCTTATAAATACGTCAACGAATCCAAAATCTCCTGTAAACTGAGCTCTGCGCATGCCATTGAAGTGTCTGCCACGCCGTAATACATCTTCACCACATCGCCTTCAACGAGAACTCCGCATGAAAACACGACATTCCCGAAGAATCCGTCCACTTCATAATCGGCTTCTGGCTCTAAGATCGGTGTTTCCGACCGAGCGATCACTTTTGCCGGATTCTCTAAATCTAGCAAAACAGCCCCCATGCAATATCGGTCTTCTTTTGATGCCCCATGATAGAGTTCTAGCCAGCCTTTTTCCGTCTTGATCGGAACCGCACCGCCTCCGATTCGGCCGTTATCCCACTTACCATCTCGCAACCCAATTAAGTGCTTATGGTTGCCCCAATGCAATAGGTTCGTAGATTCCGCGACCCAGATTTCCGGTGCACCCGTGCTTTTCGGAACTGGTCGGTGCAACGCATAATAATGGCCGTTAATTTTTTCAGGAAAAATTAACACGTCTTTGTTCTCAGGGCAGAAGATCATCCCGTGATGCTCCACTTCCACAAAATCTTTCGTCGAAACGAGCGACTCTCCCACACCTGCCGGAGAAACCGCACTGTAATAGATGTAGTACGTGTCTTCAATCTGTGTGACGCGCGGGTCTTCGATTCCGAATGTCTCCAGTTCATTTGATGGATAGATGAAAGGTTCATCATCGATTGTAAAGTTGCGTCCATCCTTACTGCGCGCCAATCGAATATAGGAAAGCGATGTTAAAAACGAAAAACTTTTCCCATTCTTTTTTTCACAAATCACACGCGGATCAGAGAAATCATATCGTTCATCGTCCAAATCCAACGAATGGATCTCCAGTTCCCCCGTCTCAACATTGTAAACTGGCGCTTTCACCACGTTCGAATCGTCACTTATCGGACGCTCGGCCACACGCAAAAGCATGATCACTTCGTCATTATATTTAGCAATTCCAGCGTTAAACGCGCCGATCACTTCAAAATCGTCACGGTGCGGCTTCACGTCACGAGGCGTAACGAGCGGGTTTTCTTCATATCGATACACATTCATGCTGCATGTCCCCTTATTTTTCAAATTGATCAAACGGATCTTTTATCGTAATTTTGTGTGCCTCCGCGTCACTGATCCCTGCGTAAAAATCGGCAGTTCCGCCTTCCTTCCGAACAAGTCCGCCGCTAAACACCACATCCACTAAATCTGGACGTTTAGACTCGCCAGCTAAAAAGTCATCACGAATGGCAATGAGCTGAATTTCAGTATGCTCACCTGTTTCAGGATCTAACGCAAACACCATCGGGTAGTAATGACGGTTTCCTTCTTCATCAAAACTTGCGATGTGTCCAAGTACGCCGATCTGTCCGTTACCAAGAATGTGAAGCTCGTTCGCACCGCCCCATTCTCCTTCAGCAAACTGTCCTTCAAAAAGTGGCGCTTCTTCAACCACATCGAGTGTTAACTCTTTTAATGATGGAATGCGCGCAAAACCGATCTTTCCGCGTCCACCCTTTTCCCCTTGAGGACGAGTCAGCACAGCAACGCTTCCATCTTTTAATTCTGCTAGCCGTAAATCTTTCATTCCGTCTGGCCCTTTGAAAAATTGTTTCAACATTTCAATAGAAGAACCTTTATAAAAAACGGTCCGCCAGCCAAGTGCGCCTTCATTCGTCGGATGCGGAAAAATTTCCACTCCGCCAAGCACTAGCACTCCGGCAATTCGTGTCACGAACGGATCTTGCAGTTCAAAAACAGGCGCTCCTTCTCTCGGTGTCCAAACCCCATCACGGTTCACGAAAAAGTAAACTTCGGAGTGCTCTGTGTCACGGGCTTCAACACGGCCAGCGATCACTAGCTCTCCTTCGTCTTCAAACGGAGCTGTGATGTTGTACACATCACGTTCCCCAACACCCGTAAATGTTAGCTTTTTGGGATTCGCCGGCTGATCTTTTTCTAAATAAATCTCCACTAATTCTGCACATGTTTTTGTCATAAAATTTCTCCTTCAACCTATTTAAGCGTAAACTGCATGCCTTCTTTGAACTGTTTTGAAAAGAATAGAAACAAGATGATGATTGGAACCGTGAGTAGAACGGATGCTGCGTACATCGGACCAGGGTATCCGCCGTATGGTCCGAACATCTGCGACAACAGTACGTTCAGCGTCAGCATGCCATCACTTCTGACCACAATCATATCCCACAATAATTCCGTCCATCTTTCCATGAAAAGAAATAAGAAAACGACAGTTGTGATCGATTTTGACATCGGCATCACGATTTTATATAAAATTTGAAAGTTGGAAGCACCGTCGAGTTTAGCCGCTTCGATAAATGTGTCCGGGATCGCCCGGAAAAAGTTCGTGTACATGAAGACGGCCCATAAACTCATCGCTTTCGGCAGGATCATTGCTGTATATGTGTCATAAAGCCCAGCATTTTGGATGATCAAAAATGTTGGGATCAGCAAGATGATCGCCGGGAAAAACATTTGGAACAATACTGCGTTATTGATGAAGTCGCGTCCTTTAAAGTTCATTTTTGCGAGTGCGAAAGCGACCATCGCGCCTGTCACCATCATGAGTGCAGTCGATGCCGTTGAAACGATGACGCTGTTGAAGAAAGCTTTCAGCCATGGTCTCGCGATCCCAGCTTCCCCGCCTGAGAACAGCCACTCATACGATCTCATCGTAAATTCCGTCGGCACCACTTTTTTATCGACCTGCGTCCAGTCGGCAAACGAGTTCATCACCATATAGAGATATGGAAAGACCATAACGATAAGCAGTGCAAAAGCGATTAGATATCGAAATGTTAATCCTTTTTTAGACCCAACCATTACGTTTCCCCCACATCTCTAATAGTTTTCTGATGACTAAGATGGATGCGAACGTCACGACCGAAGCGATGATCGCAACCGCTGACGCATAACCTGCGCTTAGGTTTGTAAACGCTTGTTTAAAAATCTCCATCTGCCATGTGTTTGTTGCGTAGTTTGGTCCACCACCTGTCAGCTGGTAAACCTCCGTAAAGATCCCGAAAGAAACACCTATTGAGAGAATCAACACGGTAAATAATGCTGGATATAGCAGTGGCAACGTTATCTTCCAAAAACGTTGTGATGGTGTTACGCCATCAATCGCAGCTGCTTCATAAACGTCTTTATTGATGCCTTCAAACCCTGCAGTCAAAATAAGTGCATAGTAACCGGTAAACTTCCAAGCAATGATCGCCGCAACCACAAGCAAGGCGGATAACGGTGTGCTCAGCCAGTCGACTTCGATTCCAAACTTACGCAAAAAGACGTTGAACGCACTGTTATGCGACAGCAATCCTTTTACGATCAAGGAGGAAACAACCCCTGATGCCAAATACGGCAGGAAGAATCCGATTAAAAACAGTCCTTTAAACTTTGGCAGTCCATGAATGACAAGCGCCACCGCAAGCGATGAAACGATAACCACCGGCACGAACGCTGCCATGAACTTAAATGTTACGAAAAATGCCGCCTGTACTCCTGGATGTTTCACTGCTTCTATAAAATTATCAAACCCTTTAAAGTAGTAGACTGGCGAGATCAGATTCCAGTCCGTAAACGATAGATACATCGACCAGATCAGCGGTATGGCGAAGAAAATGACCGCATATAAAAGGTAAGGACTGGCGAATAGCCAGCCCGTCCCGTTTCTTTTCATCATTTTTTAAGTTCCTCCTTTATGGCCTTCTTCATTTCTTTCCAGCCTTTTTCAGGATCAACTTCTCCCTTCACGACAGGGTTCACAGCGTAACGGCCGATATGTGTCTGAAGCTCGTTGTATTTTGCGTTATCAATAGAAGGTATTGCGTTTGGTACTGCGTCTGCATAAGGCTTCAGCTCAGGATTTTTATCAAAGAACGCTTTGAACGAATCGTTTGATGAAAGGTCATCACGTGCTGGCGGAAGTTTTGTAGTCTCGAGCCACTTCAGATCGTTTTCTGGATTCGAATAAACGAAATTCATAAACTCCATCGCAGCTTTTCGCTCTTCTTCTGTTGCTGACGCATAGATCACGATTCCTTTAGTGTCAGCGAACGTGTTCACGTTTTCCGTATCAGCACCATCTGGAACTGGAGGAAGCGCGAGCCCAAATGTCTCGTTGTACTTCATCTCAGGGAACTTTTCTTCCCAATAGCTGAACGTCCATGGTCCAAGATCTGTGAAAATACCTAGTCCGCTCTCAAACGGATCGGTAGCTTGCTTCGTTAACAGTGCGTCCTCTTTTTGAAGATCGCCCATAAATTTCAGAACGTTTAAGCCAGCTTCATCTTCTGCAACGAACTTGTCACCCTCAATAAAATTGTTGCCTCCGGATGCTGCATCATAGAGCATGAAGAAGTCAAACCAGCGTTTCCAGGCAGTTGGGTCTGCAAGGTCACCCTTCGCCCACAAGTATTTATCCGGGTGTTTGGCTTTTAGCTTCTTAACTGCATCAAGGACCTCGCTGTACGTTTTAGGAATTTCATTTACTCCCACTTCTTTTAAAATGTCGATTCTCCAGCCAAACAACATTGGATTTGAGTAAATCGGCATAACATATTGATTGTCATCCGCGAACTTCCACGTTTTAACCGTGTCTGTCATATTACGATTTTTCAGCAGCTCATCCCAGCCTTCGACCTCGTTTAGCGGAACAAGTGCTTTACTTTCAGCAAGCTGTGCTGCGAATCCACGGTTGATATTCTCAGACATCGTTGGTGCACTTTTACCTGCGATCGCAGATTGAATGCTTGCTTCTGATGTCGGACTTTCTTTTATTGGACTTACTTTAACATCGATTTTCGGATTTTCTTTTTCAAATTCCTCCGCCATCTCTTTCCAATACACTTGCTGCGTCGGGTTTGGAGCTGCCCAGAATTCAATCGTCGTTTTTCCGTCAGCAGATTTACTGCCGCCGTTACCGGTTGAACAGCCAGCCAGTGCGGATGTTGCGATCGTTGCGGTAAGGAAAAGAGATGCTGCCTTTTTCATTTTCATCAGAATATCCCCCTTGTTAATAGTGTTTCCGAATTATGGTGTAAGACTCAAAATGACAGCGCTATCATTTAGAGTTAAAAAATAAAAACCCAATAACATTACAATAATTTAAAAATAATCAATAACCGTTATTTTGTAACTTTATGTAATGTGATTATTTCATGTAACTGTAATGTTGTCAAATAATTTTTCTATCAATTTTACATCTAGATATATCCCTTTATTGCAGGCTGTTCTAATCGAATTAAATTTATTATTAGAATTTATTTACTTAATCTACCTTTTCGTTTATATTTAATTTGTAACGTGACAAAATTCTTTTTTTGGAAGGTTTGTATAAATAATGGCGAAAAAAGTATCCATGCAAGACATTGCGGATCATTTAAATATCTCAAAAAACTCCGTGTCACAGGCTCTCTCTGGAAAACCTGGAGTAAGTCCTGCCACGCGTAAAAAAATTGAAGAAACAGCTAAGGAACTAGGTTATCAATACAAAACGATGTCAGTGAAAACAAATAACGGTGGAACAGGAAACATCGGACTAATCGCTTCAGATTTAGCTTTTTCGTTGCAAAGCTTTTTTGGAAAGATCTATTTGAGTGTGGAAAAAGAGGCGACAAACAAAGGGCTTAATGTACTGATACAGTCGGTAAGCAACGAGGCGAAAGAGAATCTGACTCTCCCTTCTTTTATAGAAAACAAACAAGTCGATGGCGTGCTGATCTTATCGCATATCAGCACAGAATATATCAACAAAGTCATCGCAACCGGCATTCCGACGGTAACGATTGACCATCATCACCCGCTCATTCAGGCTGATGCGATTCTGACGAACAACCGATTCGCGGCATATTCGGCTGTTAAACATTTGATCGACCTTGGTCATAAGAAAATTGCTTTCGTTGGGGATACCCGCTTTTCACCGAGTTATCAGGAACGACTTGAAGGGTATTTGCTCGCTTTTGGGGAGCACGAGCTGTCAGTCGATCAGCAATTGATTTTTTCTTCAGTTGAAGAAAGTGAAGTGGTAGTACGTGATCTGGTGGATTCAGTGGGGACACAGCCGACAGCTTGGTTTTGTGTAAACGATGGACTTGGATTTTTTGTTCAGTCTGCGCTTCAGCAAAAGGGGTTACGCGTGCCTGATGATGTTTCAGTCTGCAGTTTTGATAACGGACAGCTTTCGAGATTGGCGAACCCGAAGATTACAACGGTGGATATTGATTTGGAGCTGTATGGGAGAAAGGCGATCGAACAGCTCGTTTGGCGGATGGATAACACAGATGAACCGATCACAGAGCTTCTTCTTCCAGCAACACTATTAAAACGTGAGTCTACTTCAAAAGTTAATAAATAAAATGATGCCCCTTGGTAGCAAGGGGCTTTCATTATTGGTGATTGGTAGTTTTACGGTACGTGTTCTTTTATCTGTTACACGTTCGCGCAAAATAATAGTAGTTTCAAGCAAAACACCCTTTGTTCCACGCCAAAATTCCCGATTTCCACACAGACCACCGTCGGTTTCACCCAGAAACACTTTTGTTTCACGCAAAATAACGGAACTATAATCCGCTTGCAGGACTATCCCGTCACATAAGAGAATTTTTTCATAAGGAGTGATGTTATGATAGTAAAAGAAGCAGCAGAATCTATTAAAATTAAGAAATTAAGACTTCTACATAAGCGTTTTTCACCTGATCATCCTGCAGAGAAGGAAATTGAAGGCGAACTTATGAGGAGCATTGCAGGTTATAAAGGTGAAAAATCCCTCGATTTTCATCTGGACCTACTCCCAAAAGAGGAAACTCACATTTTCCACGATCTCCGTCTTCCGTTCGGCTCCAGTCATTTTCAAATCGATATCCTTATCATAACACCATCTTTTTTTCTCATTATTGAAGTGAAACATATTTCTGGTACTCTACTCTTTGACCAAGAATTTCACCAGCTAATCCGCACTTATAAAGATATCGAAGAAGTGTTCCCAGACCCAATCTCACAACTTTATCGGCAAACTCATTTGTTCAAAGAATGGTTGGCTCTCCATAAATTTACCACGATTCCCATTGAATCATTGGTGATTATCAGCAACCCCAACTCCAAAATTATGTCCATTCCTAAAAATATGAATATCTCCAAATCTGTTACTCATAGCACTAACCTTCTAGCTAGATTCCACACCTATCAAAAGCACCATAAAAAGGACATCATCACTAAAAAAGACATCAAAAAATTAACTCGGCTTCTGCTTAAACATCATAATCAAACCGATCAAGATCTTTTCAAAAAATTTAATATATCTGCGGATGACTTAATTAAAGGTGTAGCCTGTCCGAAATGTTGTAAAATTCCTATGATTAGAGCAAGAAGGAAGTGGTTTTGTCTAGACTGCGGTCATTATTGCAATCAAGCACATACTGAAACATTAAAGGAATATGCACTATTGATAAGCCCGAAAATACCAATTCATGAGTGTTGCGTCTTTCTTCAAATTCCTTCAAGGCATACAGTTAAACACCTTTTAGATTCTCTGAAACTACCTAGTAAAATCGCTGGAAAGCACAAAACATATCTTCTCGATGAGTTAGTATAATTTTTTACGGTACGTCTTCTTTTATCTGTTACACGTTCACGCAAAGTGAAGGGAGTTTCACGCAGGACGCGTCCGGTTCCACGCCAAAAATCCCAGTTTCCACGCAGACTAGCTACCGTTCCACGCAGAAACACCTCTGTTTCACGCACATGCCCTTTTTCAAACAAAAAACAACCGGAATCCCTCAGATTCCGGTTGCTCCTTTTCTTTAAATCGTCGGATGTGACACGATAAACTTCGCTTTCCCGCTCATTCCGAAGTTTTTCACGGTCGATGGCACGATAAAGTGGTCGCCTTTTTTAAAGTGGTAAGAAGATTGACCACCAATCTTCAACTCTCCTTCACCTTCAAGCACACTCACCAAAAGATACGACGGATTTTCTACTGCACCCACTGAACCTTCTAAGTTCCAGTGATACACCGTAAAATAGTTCTCTTTAATCAGCTTCTCGATTTTCAAATCCTCATTCGCTGATAAAACAGGCTCGAAGTCAGCATCCTGATGAGGAATCATCGCGACTTCGATTGATTTTTCGATGTGAAGCTCACGCGTGTTTCCAGCATCATCACGACGGTCATAGTCATACACGCGGTAAGTGATATCAGAGCTTTGCTGCGTCTCCAAGATCATCGTTCCCGCACCGATCGCATGAATCGTTCCGTTTGGCACATACACGAAATCGCCTGGCTTAATAGCAACCCTACGTAAAAGATCGTTCCAGCGGCCATCTGCGACCATCTCTTCAAATTGAAGCTTCGAGCCCGCGTGATGACCGTACACCAATTCAGCACCTGGCTCACAATCGATCACGTACCAGCATTCTGTCTTACCGAATGCCTCGCCTTCTACTTCACGTGCATAAGAATCATCCGGGTGCACCTGCACAGAAAGATCTGTCTTCGCATCTAAAATTTTTACCAATAAAGGAAAGTCTTCTCCTTCTTGATCGGCGAAAAGTTCGCGATGCTCGTTCCATACTTGATCAAGCGTTTTTCCCTTTAATGGTCCGTTCACGACTTCACTCGGTCCGTTCGAATGAGCGGAAATTCCCCAGCACTCACCGGTTGTTTTTGATGGAATATCATAGCCGAACTCTTCCCGAAGCTTTGTTCCGCCCCAGATTCGGTCTTTGAATACAGGTTTTAGAAAAATCGGTTCATTATACACTTTTACAACACTCCCTATCTGGGTTTTCTACTCCCCATTCTATACGTTTGTTTAAAGATAAACCACCTGTATGGAAAATTCGAGACTAGAAATAATTACTATCGGGAAACAATTGATAAGAAGGTTTGATTTTAAAGCGTTTTCCTTTATACTAGACCTTTATAAATATACAAATATTCTGATTAATTTTACATAAATAGATAGGGGAGAAAATGATGGAGTTTAAATTGCAGCCTTTAGGTGACAACAGTGTGATCATCGAGCTCGGCGAAGACATCAGCCGAGACATTCAGCAAAAAGTGAATAAAGTCTCCTCTTTTTTAGAGAAAAAGTCTTTTGATTGGGTGATTGAGTACGTGCCTGGTTTTACGACGGTCGCCGTTTTTTATGACCCTTGTAAAATCGAAACAAACACTCTTCCATATGAACAGGTGTGTGAGAAATTAAGCGCACATTTGGAAAAACTAGATGTGGAGCAAGGTGCAGAACCGCGCGTTGTGGAAATTCCGGTATGCTATGGCGGAGAGTTCGGACCAGATTTGGAAGAAGTGGCAGAACGAAACGAATTGACCCCTGAAGAAGTGATCGACATTCATTCAAACGGCGAGTACATCGTTTATATGATCGGGTTTGCGCCAGGCTTCCCTTATATTGGCGGGATGGATGAACGGATCGCTGCACCTAGACGGAAAAATCCGCGACTGAAGATTCCAGCTGGATCAGTCGGGATTGCCGGCAAACAAACAGGAGTCTATCCGATCGAAACACCTGGCGGTTGGCAGCTGATCGGAAAAACGCCGCGCAAACTTTTTCTTCCGGAAGGCGATACACCAAGCCTTCTACAAGCGGGAGATCAAATAAAATTCGTCCCGATTACAGAAGAAGAGTTTCAAAAATGGGAGGAGAACAAGAATGATTAAGATTACGAAGCCAGGCCTCCTTACAAGTGTTCAGGATTTTGGCCGCTACGGCTATCAAAAATACGGTGTGATCGCGAGTGGTGTGATGGACTCGACCGCTCACCGGATAGCAAACCTGTTAGTTGGCAATGATGAAAATGAAGCTACCCTGGAGCTCACTTTATTAGGTCCTGACATGGAATTTTCCGAAGACACGCTAATCTCGATTTGCGGCGGAAACCTCTCTCCTTCTATTAATGGGAAGCGGGTCAAACTATGGCGTTCTGTTTTAGTGAAAGCCGGAAGTAAACTGAAATTTGGAGGATGCAAAACAGGTTGCCGTGCTTACCTCGCCGTCGCGGGTGGATTCGTTTTGCCAGAAATCATGGACAGCAAATCAACTTACATACGAGCAGGAATCGGGGGCTTCAACGGAAAACCGCTTCAAGCAGATGATGAACTGACACTCGGGGAACCTAGTGAATTTGCTGCTCAAATTACGGAAGTGTTGGCTGCTGAATTAGACGGGCAAAAGTTTGCTGAGATGCAGTGGACGATCGCGTCAGATTTCACGTCAACAGCTGTTTCAAAACCGAAAGTGCGCGTGATGAAAGGCAGACAGTACGACTGGTTCACGCAAGACAGCCAGATGAAGCTTTTTACAGAATCGTTTGACGTGACATCGCAGTCTGATCGGATGGGTTACCGCTTGAAAGGACCTGAACTCCAACTCGAAAAAGAACAAGAAATGCTTTCAGAAGCGGTGAACTTCGGTACGATCCAAGTTCCGTCAGAAGGAAATCCAATCGTGCTCCTCGCCGACCGCCAAACAACAGGCGGCTATCCGAAAATCGGGCAGATCGCAACGGTTGATCTTCCCATCATGGCACAGCTGAAGCCTGGCGACAAAGTACAGTTCACCGAGGTTTCACATGAAGTCGCGCAACAGCTCTATTTAGACCGAGAAAAACAAATCCACCAGTTGAAACAAGGAATCTCACTAAAAATCAAACAAGAATCGAAGTAATCAAGGAGGAAGAGTATGAAGAAAGAATCGAAAGCTAGTATACTGCTGGGCGCGGCGTTTTTAATGGCGACATCCGCTATCGGACCAGGATTTTTAACACAAACGACGCACTTCACGTCCATTCTCGCTGCCAGTTTTGGTTTTGTTATTTTAACTTCCATCATTATTGATATTGGAGCGCAGATGAACGTGTGGCGCATTATCGCGGTTTCCGAAAAAAGAGCGCAGGATATCGCAAACGATGTTCTCCCTGGCTTAGGCTTTTTCCTTGCCGCGTTGATCGTAATGGGTGGACTCGCGTTTAACATCGGTAACATCGCTGGAGCTGGACTTGGAGTTAACGTTCTTTTTGGTGTTTCTCCTAAAATGGGGGCATTGCTCAGTGGAATTATCGCCATTTTAGTATTCGTTGTCCGTGAAGCTGGAAAAGCGATGGACCGTTTCACACAAGTGGCTGGTTTCATCATGATCGCGTTAACGATTTACGTGATGTTCACCGCTCAGCCTCCTGTTGGAGAAGCGGTTGTAAAAACGTTCGCTCCAGACACGATCGATGTACTTGCGATTGTAACGCTTGTCGGAGGAACAGTCGGCGGTTACATCACATTTGCCGGTGCACACCGTTTGCTTGATGCAGGAATCAAAGGGAAAGAAAATTTAGGTGAAGTGACACGCGGATCCATCTCGGCAATCGGGATTGCGTCTATCATGCGTATCTTCTTGTTTTTAGCGGCACTTGGCGTCGTGGCGCAAGGATTGACGCTTGATCCAGCTAACCCGCCGGCTTCCGTGTTTAAATTAGCTGCCGGTAATATTGGTTATAAAATTTTCGGTGTTGTCATGTGGGCGGCTGCCATCACTTCTGTTGTTGGGGCAGCTTACACGTCCGTTTCATTCATTCGTACATTCAGCCCTACTTTGGAAAAATATCATAAGTGGATCATCATCGGGTTTATTGCTGTTTCAACATTGGTTTTCACAATTATTGGACAGCCGGTTAAGATTCTCATTTTAGTAGGATCATTAAACGGATTAATTTTACCGATTTCATTAGGTGTGATGCTGATTGCGGCTTACAAACCAAAGATTGTCGGTGACTACAAACATCCCATGTGGATGACAATTTTCGGTGTGCTGATCGTTGTGATCATGGCGGTCATGAGTGTTTATTCACTGTACACAGGACTGCCTAAGTTATTTGCATAAAGTCGAGGGGGAGCTTTCATGAATGCACTAGACCGTATGAATCCTGCTGAAGCGCGCGATATGATCAGACGCGGTGATTGGCGGAAGCCGACAAGCGGACTCGCTAACGGGTACACGCAAGGAAACTTAGTCGTTTTGCCAAAAGAATTGGCGTTTGAGTTCCTTTTGTTTTGCCAGCGGAATCCGAAGCCATGTCCTGTACTGGATGTAACGGAGCCAGGTTCAGCTGTGCCTGCGCTTGTCGCTCCTGATGCGGATCTGCGAGTGGATATTCCTAAGTACCGCGTTTATCGAAACGGTGAATTGGCTGAAGAAAGAACAGATATTAAAGATCTCTGGGATGATGGCATGGTCGGTTTTTTACTCGGCTGCAGCTTCACGTTTGAACATGCATTGATGAATAACGGCATTCCAGTACGCCATATTGAGCGCGGGTGCAACGTTCCGATGTTTAAAACGAACATCGAATGCGTTGGGGCTGGGCGGTTTGAGGGTCCGATGGTTGTGAGTATGAGGCCGCTACCTGAAAAAGATGTCGTTCGGGCCGTTCAAGTCACAAGCCGCTTCCCTTCCGTTCACGGTGCGCCCGTTCATATCGGAAATCCCGAGAGCATCGGGATCTATGACCTGTACCAGCCTGATTTCGGTGATCCCGTTCAGATTCATGAAGGCGAAGTTCCGGTGTTCTGGGCATGCGGGGTGACACCTCAAGCGGTGGCGATGCATGTGAAGCCTGAAATCATGATTACTCACGCCCCGGGGCATATGTTTATTACTGATGTTCGTGATGAGAAGTTTGGGGTTTTATAATATTGTACAAAGGTGTCTCCTTTGCGGAGGCACTTTTTTTGGTTTGAGCGAAAAGTGGGTATGTTTGAGCGGTACTCACAGATTCTGAGCGAAACTCAAGACATTTTGAGCGTAGATGAAGAATTCTGAGCGTAGCGAGCTTTTTTTGAGCGAACGTGTAACAGATTAAAAGAACACGTACCGTAAAACCCGATTTCATCACTTGAAGAATGCGATGAAAAGCCCCTTTACACGAAAGGGGCTTTAATTAATCACTCGGAAAGACCACCGTATTCAGCAGCCCACCCAGTATAATAATCATCGCAGACAGGTAAAACCACAGCATCAGCACAACTAAACCGGCCACTTGACCGTACAGCGCTGAATAATTACTTCCACTAACGTAAGAGGCAAACCCCATCGAAACGAGCTGCCAGCCAATCGTGGCGAAGAATGCTCCTGGAACTACTTTGCTAAAACCGAGCCTGATGCTTGGTGCGAATGAATACAGCACAAGAAAAAAGACCAGCAAAAAAACAGTCCCAATCCCCCACTGCACGACGATCCACAACTTCTGAAATTCAACAATCGAAAATATCCCCTTCAAATACACACTTAATATTTTTTCAAAAAGAGGCACGATCACCGAAAACAGCACCGCAATCATAAACCCAATCGTCAACAAGAGACTCTCGAATATTTGTTTCACCATATTCTCATCGTTTCGCACCTCATACGCATCATTCAATATGCGTTTCATACACTGAAAGCCCATCGAAGACAGCCACAATGTAACAACCAAGCTCAACGAAAGGAGATTTCCCTCCTGTCTTCTCACCGTATAAGATAACGTCTTTTCGATCAGCGCGTACGTCGCATCTGGTGCATACGGTTGGATCAGCTCCAAAATATTGCCTTCATTTAGAGGCAGATACGTCATGAATGAATAGATCACTAACAAGAACGGAAAAACCGACATCAGAAAATAATAAGCCATCTGAGCTGACAGATCGTACACCCTCATCTTAAAAAAGCGGTCGCTCAATTGATTCAGGATCTCGACGATATTCATGATGCAGCACCTCTTTTTTTAAGCCAGTCCGTAAAACTCACTATTCTAGAATACGCAGAGAGCTGTCCGTTTAGGTCACTTTTTTATTGATGCTGATTCCTATGTTAGTATTTTTATAGGATAAATTTTCAAAAGGAGATTACGAATGAAGAAGCTATACATCGTTTCACTTCTGTTATGGGGCGTGTTTTACACGATTACACTCTATCGATTTTTTCAGGGAACGGGCTATTGGAATAACACCATCATGTTGTCAGCAGGTTTTTACATACTCGCAATTATTTTAAACAAAGGCTTTAACAAGCTATTAATCGTCATCGCCTTATCGTATGTTAGCTTTATTCTGATATTTACCTTAGACCTTTTATATGGCTTTTCGTTATAGGGGTAGTAGATTCTTAATCTGGGAGGAAAGATTCTTGAGTGCATTAAAAGAATTTACGTTCAGTTTCTTGATTATTGTTGGCTGGTTTATCTTAATTGCCGGCATCATCGGGTTGATCGTTTCTCTATTTGCTGAGGGAATGTGGATTTTCGTTCCTTTATCTTTCATTTCTATAGGTTTATTTCTCATATGGTTTTATAAAAAGTTCTCACACTAAAAAGAGTGCCCTCTGACATGAAGGCACTCTCTCCTACTCTATTATTCTATTCCTCTAGCAGCCGCTTTGACTAATTCCACCGTCTGATCGACCGTATCTTTACGGAATTCTTTAAATTCATCGGTAATGTAAACCGATTTGTCTTCTGGATAAAACTCTTGGGCCGCGATGTGAAGGTGACCACCCGGGATATCCATTGCACCTAGTCCAAGTCGAACGCGGTTGGATCTGTACATGCTCTCGTTTGATAAATAGCTGCCTCCCCCGCCGGCTCTTGCCTTTGAACCTGAAGTTGGACCGCCATCATGACAAACCGCTGGATCCTCATAGTTTGGCGGCAGCCATTCACAAACCTCATCGTTTCGGAATACCGGCCATGGTCCTGTTCCTGCCGCAATCATCTCTTCAAACGGCAGTGTTGTTTCGATGAATTCAGGGAGTGGCTCCGGCATCGGCCAATTTGAAACAGTCGGTGTCACTTCAGCCCGCTCTTCCAGCTTATTATCAGCCCCTGTGTGCCAGCGGCCGGCATAGCCTTCGATTGCCATTTTGCGAGGTCCACCTTGGCTGATCGTCATCATTAAATCTACGCGCTTCGGACCTTCTTTTAAAAACGGACCAAACGTATCTTCAACAATTCCTTCTTCAAAATCATCCCATCGAACAGGAAAGTTAGCCGCTTGGATCACAGCTAGTCCATCATCCGTCAAGACCCATCGGCCATCGAGCTGCAATCCGCTTGCTCCTGACGGGTTCGTTCTTCTGAATTCCTGCTCCAAACGGTACGGATCGAATCCACTTACAAGAACACGCTTAACTCGCTCACCCTTTGGAAAATGAATCGTTGTGATTCCCCTTGATGTATATTCTAATTTTTTCATGAGCTGTGCTCGCTTTTCTTCCGTTACCTCAAAATCAGGATTCCATTGTCTTAATGCACTTGTCATGCTGAGTCTCGCCCAGTATAGCGGACGATCATCATATGTATCGAGTTCTCCTAAATCAGGTCTTTTGCCTTGCGCACGGTCAACCGCTGTCTTCCATAGCTTCGTTCCGTGTCTTTTGATTAACTTCTCAGCTTGTTTTTCACTTTTTGCCGAACAAAGATCTCGCTTAAACTTATCTACGTATTGAGTAAATTCGCTGTCCTCTAAAATCTGCTGCGGAATCGGCTTACCATCCTCAATCCTCTGTTCCTCTGGGGTTAACGTTACACTTGAGTCATAACAGCTTGTCTTATCCTTTTCTTTTGCCTCAGCCAGTTGAGAACCAAAAAATATCATACTACATAAACACGATATCCCAAAAATAAGTAATCGTTTACCTTGTATTCTCACAATAGCCCTCCTTTTCACCCTATTGTAGAATAACAACGAAATCGTTTAAATAGTATGAATTGTTTAAAAATAAACAAATAACTTGTTATACTCCTTCCTCCTGCCCGGGTATAAATGATTATTTTCTTCTACCCATATTCAGTACGATCACTAATAAAATAAACGCTATTCTAACAGCGCGATCTTTTGTCACCGCTTTAAGGAGTCCTACAAAAACAATACCCAGCACAGGGTTATCTTCAACCGCTAAAATCACAATGATATCCAATACAATCAGTACGTCATCTAGTAAGGCTTGCTGTTCCTCATCCATATTATCACCCAAGTTTTTAACTAGTTTATTTCGGTAGGCAACTTAATGTGAATTCAAAATGAAATCATGTAAGCTGTACACATCATAATTTTTACAGGGATGAGATGTGAAATGGAATCGACACAAAATTATAAACAGTCTACGATTGTAACACTGCTTCTTGCTGGAACGTTTATTGCAATCTTGAACCAAACGCTGATGATTACAGCGATACCGCCGATCATGGAAGAGATGAACATCACTGCGAACAGCGCACAATGGCTGACGACGGTTTTTATGCTCGTGAACGGCATCATGATTCCAGTCAGCGCGTTTTTATTAGAGCGGTTTACGACAAGACAGCTCTTTCTCTCTGCTATGGGCGTATTCGCTTTTGGTACACTAGTCGCGGGATTAGCACCTAACTTTGAAATGCTCCTGCTCGGTAGAGTGATACAGTCAAGCGGAGCTGGTGTTATGCTGCCGCTTATGCAAACCGTTTTCCTTATGATTTTTCCGGTGAACAAACGCGGATCTGCGATGGGGTTAGTCGGGCTTGTCATTTCCTTTGCACCAGCAATCGGACCAGCTTTATCAGGATGGGTAACGTCGCATTACTCGTGGCGTTTGCTATTTTTTATTATCTTGCCGATCGCACTCATCGATATAATCGTGGCTTATTTTGCTTTAAAAAATGTGACAGAGACGGCAAAAACGAGGGTCGATGTTCTATCCATTATCCTGTCCTCGTTCGGTTTCGGAGGACTTCTTTATGGATTCACATGCGCCGGCAACTTAGGATGGACAGCAACAAGCACCTTGTTGTGGTTAGGAATTGGTGTCGTTGCGCTTGTTCTCTTTATCACGAGACAGCTTCGATTAAAACATCCGATGCTTGAGTTTCGTGTGTTTGCCAACTCAGTCTTTCCGCTCACTGTCGCGATTGGGATGATCACGTTCATGGGGCTAATCGGGGCTGAGACGATTATTCCTCTATTCATGCAAAACATGAGGGATTTCACAGCGTTTGAGGCAGGATTGGCACTGTTGCCTGGCGCGTTGATTACGGGGTTATTGTCCCCGATCACCGGCAGGCTATTTGATAAATTCGGAGCGAGATGGCTTGCATTCACCGGTTTGACCATTATCACGGGTTCTTCCTTTGCTTTCGCAACACTGGGACCATCAACATCCTTTACGTTTATCACGGTCATGTACAGCATTCGGATGCTAGGCCTCGGGATGGTTATGATGCCAGTCGCGACTGCTGGTCTGAATCGGCTGCCAAAACGATTGATTCCGCACGGCGCGGCGATGGATAATACGATGAAAATGATTGCAGCATCAGTCGGAACGGCGATATTAGTGACCGTTATGACGACGGTTGCAGGTAACGCCGCAGATAACCCTGAGATTTCTTACCCTGATATGCATGGCGCAAACATGGCGTTCATGGTTGTTGCTGTTTTATCCTTAATTGGGCTTATAATTTCGTTTTTTATTAAAAACGAGAAAGCTGAGGAAGCTGAAACTGAAGGTTAGGTTGAAAATGCATGCTGGGGAGTCCGAAAGTGGTCATTTTCAGTGTACCTACAGGGGTATTTCTACCGTCATGTGGATCTCAATCCACAAAAAACAGGGGTGAATCCAAAAATTTTGATGCTGAATCCACGAGTTTCAGGCTCCAATCCAAAAGTTTTTGGACTTTATCCACGAGATGTCATTTCCAGACAAATTACGACAAACAAAAAGCTGGCTCATATCCATATGAACCAGCTTTTTTAACGTTTAAATACTTTCACCGATTTTTCGAACAGTAATCCCCGAATCCTCAAGCGTCTGCCTGATCTTTTTCGCAAAAGAAAGCGCATGAGCTCCGTCTCCATGGATGCACACAGTATCCGCGGTTATATCCACGTCCACATCTTGCTGCGTCAGCACTTTCCCCTCTTTTACCATGCGGATCACTTGTGCCACTGCCTCATCGTCATCTTCAATCATGCAGTTCGGCAGCTTGCGGGAGGTCAGCGTGCAATCCTGCTGATACGTTCTGTCTGCAAAAACTTCTGATGCCGTGCGGAGTCCTGCCTTCTCGCCTGCCTTCACAAGCTCACTTCCAGCCAGGCCGAACAGGATCAAATCCGAATTCACCTTATAAACCGCTTCTGCAATGGCTTCAGACAGCTCACGATTCACCGCAGCCATGTTGTAAAGCGCTCCATGAGGCTTCACGTGTTGGATCGCCCCGCCTTCTGCCTGAACGAACGCCCATAACGAACCGATCTGATACACCACCATCTCATACGCTTCTTGAGGCGAGATATCAATATTACGGCGGCCAAACCCAGCAAGGTCAGGCAAACCAGGGTGAACACCGATTCCAACCCCATGTTCAATAGCCAATTTTACCGTTTTTCTCATAGTCGCTGGGTCACCAGCATGAAATCCACACGCAATGTTAGCTGACGTCACATACTTTAAAATCTCTTCATCTGTTCCGAGTCTGTAAGCTCCAAAACTCTCGCCCATATCACAGTTAATATCAATAACACTCATGCAAAAACCTCCCCGAATTTAAACACATGTTTAATTTACCCCAACTGTACGACAAGTTTTATATATTGTAAAATGATTAGGAATACTACTGAGGGAGGTGAGGAATATGGAAAAAGTATTGAATGAAATCTTAGTGAAATTGCTTAGCATCGATAACAAAGTTTCTGATTTGGATAATAAGGTTTCTAACTTAGATAACAAAGTTTCTAATCTAGATAATAAAGTTACAAACTTAGAAGCTGGCCAGCAACAGATTGTAACCAGACTCGATACATTGGAAACCGATGTTAAAGAAATTCGTGACACGGTGAACCGAATTGAAGTTAGCCAAAATGACGATGTGATTGCGTTATTAAAAATGATGCATAAACAAAAGCATTAACGTTCATTTCGTGTAGGTTGCCTCATAATAAGTCCCCAAACATCACACTTCAAGAATCACTTCTAAAATTCTCAAATCCTATAAAAATGAGGAAAGCCCCTTGAGAGCAAGGGGCTAATTTATTTTTAATTGTAATAAGCGCGCGATGTTCTCCGCAGTTTTTTCAACATTAACCGATCCGTTCTCCAGTGCTTCTTCTAACGTAACCACACCGTTAACAACACTAAAAACCGCATTGATGCCATGCTCAAACACCGCTTCATAATCTGGACCAAGACTACCTGCAATCGCAACGACCGGAACATCAGCTTCCGCAGCTTTCGCTCGTTTCGCTACACCAACCGGCGCTTTCCCATGAACCGTCTGCGAATCAATCCGTCCTTCGCCTGTAATTACAAGATCGGCATCACGAACCGCTTCCTCAAACCCTATAACATCAAGCACCAGGTCGATTCCACTTTGCAGTTTTCCATCTAAAAATGCAACTACTCCAGCACCTAATCCGCCTGCAGCCCCTGCTCCTGGAAGCTCATCCACTTGCAAGCCAAGATTCCGCTCAACGACTTCTGCGTATCTTTTCAAACTCGCATCTAAAACGCCAACCATCTCAGGTGTCGCACCTTTTTGCGGTCCAAAGACAGCAGATGCTCCAAGCGGTCCAGTCAACGGGTTTGTCACATCACAAGCAACATCTACTTTTACCGACTTCAATCGCGAATCGATGTCAGATGTATCGATCGTAAGCAGTTCGCCTAACGCTTTTCCGCCCGGACGAAGTTTCTCACCATTTACATCCAAAAACTTCACGCCCAGAGCTGAAGCCATTCCTGCTCCGCCGTCGTTCGTCGCCGATCCGCCAAGACCGAGCACAATACGTTCCACTTTTTTATCAAGTGCATCTAATATCAGTTCGCCCGTCCCGCGAGTCGTTGTCACTAAAGGGTTTCGCTGCTCTCTCGGGACAAGATGGATACCAGAAGCGGCAGCCATCTCGATCACTGCTGTCTTCCCATCACCTGTCAGCCCATAAAAGGCATCTACTTTTTCACCGAGCGGACCTGTTGCTGTAACTTCAACAATCCGGCCAGCCGTCGCATCCACGACCGACTGAACCGTTCCTTCTCCACCATCTCCAACGGGAACGTGCACATATTCAGCGTCCCCAATCACTTTCTGAAATCCAGCCTCGACAGCGGCACAGACTTCTGCCGCCGTCATGCTTTCTTTAAACGAATCGGGAGCGATGACAATCTTCATTGCGTCCACCTTCTTTTATTGTTTGATCCACATAAACTGATACGGCGCGAGCTCAACAGATCCTTCTACTGTTTCTCCGCTCCAAAGGTCTTGTCCGCCAAACGGAAGTTCAACTTCTACCGTGTCATATGCTGCGTTCACAACAAACAGCACCGTTTCACCTGTCTCTTCATTTCTACGCACTAACGCAAATACCTGCTCGCCAAGCTCTAAAATCAATTGAGCCGCAAACGGATTAAACGCGCTCTCGCCTTGGCGTGTACGAATCAGTTTCTTCAAACCTGTAAAAACCTTCTGCCTGCGTGTTGACGTTTCCAGCTGACCAACCAAATCTTCATAGTCGAATTTTTCACGGTTGATCCGGCGGTTGATGCCTGATGACTCCAAGCCTTCATAATCATTTTCCGATCCTAAAAGCGAATGATAATACACAGCCGGAACACCCATCACTGAAAAGAGCACGGAATGAGCCGCAAGCATCTTCTGCACTTGAACGTCCTCACTCACATCTTCGTCCTTATTGATGAGCGCGTCCATGTAATTGATATTCAGCTCATAAGGAGATTCTGTTCCATCAGGATTGCTCTTATAAGAAACCCGTCCGCCGTTCTTCTGCACTTTTTCAGCTAAAGCCGTACGCTCTTCTTCCGTTAAAATGCCTTCTGTCGGCCGCATGCCGATTCCGTCATGACTCGCTAAAAAGTTAAAATAAGTCGCTGAATCTGACACTTTTTCAATCGTTTTGGCCCAGCCAGTCAGCTTGCTCGCATCATGTGTTGTTAACGTGTGCAAGACAAGTGGCGGCAGTGAGAACTGATACACCATGTGCGCTTCGTTCTCGCCATTCCCAAAATAGCTAATGTTCTCTTTATGCGGAACGTTCGTCTCAGTAATCAGAAGTGTGTTTAACTCAAGCTCTTCTAAAATCTCACGCCATAACTGAATAATCGCATGCGTCTGCGGTAAGTGGATACATGTTGTGCCAGATTCTTTCCACATAAACCCGATCGCATCTAAGCGAATGCTTGTCCCGCCGCGGTTCGCGTACTCCAACAGAATATCCGTCATTTCCTTCAAAGCCGGGAAATGCTTAAAGTTCACATCCACCTGGTCTTCAGAGAACGTTGTCCAAGCGTTCTTCCCGCCTTCGTACTCATGGAAAAGGGGTGACGTACGTGGACGAACCACGTTGGATGCATCGAATCCTTCTTCGCGAGGAATGAAGTAGTTCGCATACTCAGGCTCACCCTTCAGATACCCTTGAAACCACTTGCTCGATTTGGACATATGATTAGCTACAAAATCGAACATGAGACGGTAATCGTTTGAAAAGCGTGCAATATCAGACCAGTTGCCAAGATTAGGATGGATCTCACGGTAATCGACTACCGAGAATCCGTCATCAGAAGTGTAGGGGAACATCGGAAGCAAATGAACATCCGTGATCTCATTTTTCGCAAATTCATTAATGAACTTGTTAAGCGTCTTTAACGTCGGCTGACCTTCTTCTTTAATGATGTCGCCGTACGTGATCAGATACACGTTTTTCTCAGAAAGTGGAGCTGTTTCGTTCCACTCTTTCTGTTTCCACGCTTCAACTAGATCTAAAATCTCGTTTTTGTATTCAGGTGAAAAGTCTTCACCGTAGATCGTTTTTAGCAGATTCTCAACTTTTTCTGGAAAACTCATTTACGCATTCTCCTTCATAACCAGTTTCAGTGTCACATATCCTTTTGGCCGAACTGTAACTTCATCCTTAACGTCGATCACACTTTTTTCGTTCAGTTTCGTTTGTGAAACAGACTGGATGTGTTCACTTGATAACACTACCGTCTGCTCTTCCTCACTCGGATTAAACAAGCGTAAAATAACGGAATTGTCATCATGTGCTTTTTTTAACGTGCTCAAGAAAACATCTCCTGTTGATTCAAACAAACTGAAGCTAGCTGGCAGAATCTCAACTGGATACGGAATCTCGAAACGATTGAGACGCTCTTCAAATGTGTTCAATGACTGCTTTTGATAGCTTAAGGAATGACCGCGATATTCGTCCACAAATTTAAACAACTGTTTAACGTCGTGACCTTTTCCGACATGAATCGCGTACTCAAAGGTCATCTTTTCCTGCATCTGAGCATCAGGCGTGTAAACGACTTTGTTGTTGATTCCAGACGCTCTTCCAGGTCTCCAAGCCAAGTTGTCACGGCCAAGCAGCCCAACACTTCTAAACAATGTCAGAGCCATTTCTCCTGTTTCTTTGATCAGCTCATATTCCTTGATTCCTTTTGTCAGGAACGCGGCAGTTCGTTCACCGTTCGTCGCACCAGCCAGGTTTTCCAGTGGATAGATCGGTACTGGAGCTTCTGCAAACTTCTGTTCACGCCAATTTTCCATATATGGATTTACTGTCGGTCGCTGAATCAAGCTAAAGCCTTGGTCACCAAAAGAATGTTCAGGTAATTCAATCGATGTTTGAAGCAGTACGCGAACGCGGTGATCCTTCACATCGTTTTCGATATCATGCTTAACTCGTATAAAATCTGCACCTTTACGAAGCTCAAATCGCGTTACGACCGCTAATCCCTTTTTAATATCACCAGATTTTCGGTCCTCTAAGTTGCCTGGAACGTTCAACACATGCACAACTTCCATGAACTCAGTCCCCGCACTCGCTTCTACGAACACAGATAACACTTTTTTCGAGTAGATCGGTGAATCTCCTTCTAACGGTGAGAAATCGTAAGAGTCACCTGCGTCTGCAACATTTTCGAATCTCATAAAATCAGAAATCGTTTGATTTGTAGCTTTTACCTCAAGATTTAGGACACCATTTTCCTCAAAAATACGGAAATGGTCGTTCTCTATTAAATGACTGTTTAAAAACTTATGAGATAGAAGGTCGTTTTCTCCGCCTTCAACCACTTCAAAGGTTTCATAGCCCATCGCAGGTAGCTTCACATCACGAAGTAGTACTTCGTTTCTGTAATAACCAGGCGCATCAACTTCTCTCTCGCCTTCTGCTGTAACAACGATCGTCTTCCCGCCCGAGATGTACTCCTGATTCAACACATCAAGCGCAACCGGATTTCCATTTAGATCACGAACGTTAAATGCATTTCCTTTTGTAAAAAGTACGACTTTCTGAGATCCAGTGAAAGCTTTCGGAAGCATGTGAAACACAACAAAAATAGAGTCTTTGCCAAGCTTACGGCTTACCGCTTCTGTCATCTGCTTTTTCAATAGATTCAGGCAGCCGTCAGCCATGCGGATCACTTTTGTTAGACGGTTCACGATCTCTTGATTCGTGTCATCAGAGTTACAGCCGCCGATGCTGTCATGCGCATGCACGTCAAACAGCATCTTCCACATTTCATCAATCCATTTTTGCGGATACTTGAATCCGATCGTACTCGCCAAACTCGCTAGTGGTTCTAGCTCATAGATTACTTTTTCTTCTGCAATATCGTTTAGCTTTTTAATATCATAACGCTGTGATCGAATCGTGTTGTGGATTCGGGATTTTTGAGTCGCGATCATTTCACCTTCGATCACGTTTTCGAAGTTGCCAGTCTCCCAAGTGTCTTTCATGAACGTTTCATAATCTGAAAGAACATACTCATGTTTCATATCGATTTCGTTCAGCTTTTTCACCGTTTCCGGGAAGTGCTCGCGGACTAGGACCTGGTCTCCGCCCGCTGGCAGCAGCAAGTTATCCGTATTCTCGTTTAGATCTGCTATTTTTTCTAAAATCGGCAGCAAACGTTCTTCCATATACTTGTCATCAGCCGATAAAAACTTCCCAGGGCCGTAACCGAAATAGATGTTGTTCGCCTTCACGCTCTCTCCGTCTGGAGATTTCCACGTAAAGTTCAAGTCACCATTCAGCTGATCGGTGTAAATTCCGCGTTGAAGGACGCTATAGTCAATATCAAACTCTTTGAACATTGATGGCAAATACGTGTTCTGTCCGAAAATATCAGGCAGATAACCAACGTTCATCGAATGCCCCATTTTTTCAGCGATTCGTGTTCCATACATCAAGTTGCGAATCAATGACTCGCGGTTCACGAGCAATGAATCGGCTTGTGTGTACCAGGGTCCGACGAAGATGCGCTTGTCAGCGATCAACTGCGATAAACGTCCCTTCTCTTCTGGTCTGATTTTCAAATACTCATCAATAATAGAGCTTTGCGCGTCAAACACATAGCCAGTATATTCCGGATCGTTCTCCATCACGTCCAGCAAACGGTCCATATTTTCAACGAGTAAAAGGTTTGAATCTTCTATTGTAAAGTACCACTCGCGATCCCAGTGAGAATGCGGTACGACGTAAACTTTCTTCTGTTTCATGCTGATTTCCCTCCCAAGTTGCTCCACTCTTATTACTCCATTTTAAAAGAAAGAGGGGTCACCTTTTTAAAAGATGCGCCCCTTTTCTTTTTTCTTTTTTTGCTTTTATCTAAATGATTGTTATGGTTAACATTTTTTTCATGTCGGTTTGTACTTTTTCGAAGCACAGTTATAGTTTTTTTGGTTTTTACGGTACGTGTTTTTTATCTGTTACACGTTCGCTCAAAAACCAGCCCGTTTCACGCAGAACACCGCTCATTTCACGCAGAAACCTTCCCGTTTCACGCAAAATGCATCTCTGTTCACGCAGTACACCCTTACTTTCATGAAAAACCAACCACTTTCTACAGCATTATACTTGTGCTTCTCTCTCTTTTTTCTTTAAAATCGCAAATCGTACAAAGATATTCGCGAATGCGATGAATCCTGCACCTACTACTAATCCAAGGAGGTACGCCCATAGGTTTTCAACGAGCGGCCAGCCCCAGATTGCTGGAAGAGGCAGCCATTGAACCGCTCCTAAAAGTACAGCTGTACTTGCTCCAAGGATTGCACCGATAATGTTGATCGGAATCGTGATCAGCGGGTTACGAAGCATGAACGGAATCGCACCTTCAGAGATTGCAAGGAATCCTAACAATAGTGACGTGTTACCTGCAATTCTCAAGTCAGCCGGGAATACACGGCGTCCCACTACATATTTGTCGATAATAACTGCAAGTCCAAGCCCAATCGGCGGAATAACGATTGCCAATACACGAGCCGTTAACGGATAAACTTCGTCAGCTGCAAGTCCGATTGCGATCGCACCGGCTGCTTTGTTGATCGGTCCGCCTAAGTCAAAGGCAGTTGCAGACGCGATAATAGATGCTAACACAACATCACCAGTACCTTGCGCCGCTTCAATCCAGTTACGCAGAACAACATTCAACCCGCCAAACACTGGGTCTACAATATAAAAGTTTAAGAAGAAAATCGATAATACAGAGACTGCTGGGATGATAAACATCGGTTTCATCGCAGCCAAGTTTTTGTTCAACTGAATCTTTTGGTTCAAGAAACGAGCGATATAGCCCGCTGCCAAACCAAGAATTAACGCACCTAAGAATCCAGACGGAATACCTTCTGGGTTATTCCAGAACGTATAATGAAGTCCGCCCGCAAAAGCTCCTCCGATAAATCCAGCTACTAATCCAACACGATCAGCCAGTGAATAGGCGACGAAAGCAGCGAATATCGGATACATAAACTTAAAGATCAATCCGCCAAACTTATCTAAATGATGCAAAATAACGAATAGTTCATTTGAGTGTGTTGCATATTTCGGATCAGCGAGTTCGTTTACAAGACCAAATGGCATCGCACCAAGTTTCGCGATCCCCATCATCAGACCGCCCGCAACGATTACCGGAATCATGTAAGAGATTCCCGTCATAACAGCTTGGACCATGTCTTTAAAGAATCCGCCGCCGTTTGAAGTTGTTGTTGATGACTCGTCTTCGTCACTTGCTTCAACTACGCCATCAGGATTATCGAGTGATTTTTGAATCAATTCCTTACCGCGTCTTAGCGGTTCAGCAACACGTGTTGCCACATATGCTTTTCCTGCGAAACGCTCTTTCTTTTTAGGAGCGATATCTGTTGCGAAGATTACTGCATCTGCATTTTTAATCACATCCGCAGTTAGCTCGTCTTCGATTCCATTCGCCCCTTGTTTTTCAACAAGTACTTTAACGCCAAGTTCACGGCCCGCTTTTTCTAAAGCTTCAGCCGACATGTACGTATGGGCGATACCTGTTGCACAGGCTGTAATCGCAACGACCGTCTTCGTAAACTCTTTTTCAACCGGAGCTTCTGATTTCTCTTCAACATCCAGTCTGTTTAGAAACTCTTCAGATGTTTCTGCCGCCATCAAGCCCTCTAAGTAGCCGTCGCGCATTAAGTTCGTGCTCAATGTAGACAATACTTTCAAGTGCGTTGTGCCAGCTTCACTTTCTGGAATCGCGATCAGGAACACGAGCTGAACTTTATTGCTCGGATCGATGCTCTCCCAATCTTCAAGTGGCGTCTTCAAACGCGCTACAGCGAAAACGGCTTTCTTAACTGTAGATGACTTACCATGCGGAATCGCAAGGCCCTTCTCCATTCCTGTCGGAGATTGCTCCTCGCGTTTTAAAACCGCTTCCAATAAAGCGTCTTCTGATTCTATATAACCTTGCTTTTCAATGTTAGAAATTAGCTGCCGAATGACTTGCTCTTTATTTTGAGCGTCAACATCGAACATCACTAAGTTCGGATGTGTCATGTTTCTAAGTTGCATGACGTTCACTCCAATCTTTCTTTAGTATGAAAGCACTTCCAACTTCCTATACTTAAGTTTTAACACAAAAGTAAGCGTTATCTTTGTACAGTCGCTGTATATTTGTACAGAATGAAAAATGGGCTATACTAAGGGAAAGACATGTGCGGAAAAGAGGAAGTTTGGAATGGGGAAAGTCTTAGATCAGTTCGGCAGCAGTCTGGCCGAACTCACACCGACGGAAAAACAAGTGCTCTATTATATTGATGGGAATTTGGACGAAGCGAAGAAACATTCATTAACTGAAATTGCAAAAGTGAACAACGTGAGCACTACTACGATCGTTCGGATGTCTCACAAACTCGGATTAGAAGGCTTTTCGGAGCTGAAATATATATTGAAGACGATTGAAAACCAGCAATCGTTACTGGATGACAACCCTGTTGACCGGTATAAAGAGGAGTTTGTCTCAGCATTCGAAACGATCCAGACGCGTGAACTTGAAAAATTGAGCGAGAGAATGGCAAACGCCAAACGCGTCATCGTAGTCGGAGTCGGCTTGTCCAAAATGATGGCCGAGTATTTTAGCAAGCTTTTGATGCAGACGAACAAGCAGACCCACTATACCTATGAATCACACATGATCGACCTGCTGCCGAACATGGTGGAGCCGAACGATCTAGTGTTCTTCATCTCATCAAGCGGCGAGACGAAAACCCTGGTGCAGGCAGCTGAAAAACTGACGTATAAAATTGTTGATACAGCAGCGATCACAAACTCGTCCGATTCCACACTAGGTAAAATGGTGAAGACAAATTTGAGCATGACAGTGGACCGCGTGAAGTTCGCCGGCTATGACATCACCGCAAGATCTACATTAATGTTGCTGATTGATTTGCTGTTTGAGAGTTATTTGAAGAAGAGCGTGAAATAAAGGAGGATTGTCTCTAATGAGTCAATCCTTCTTTTATTGTTTTTGTATATTAAAACCTATTCAGAGCATACTTATATGTAACAAAAACACATTTTCGTTTCACGGTATGTTATAATTTAAAGAAAGGAGGAAATTCAATGGCACCTCAAACCTACGAAAGTTCGGGTTTATCATTGTTTGAAAATCTCCACTTTAATCTTGCACAAGACCCAGTGATTCTTTTACTATCAATCACTCAAGCAGTACAGACTAAATTCCAGCGTTTTGTAGTTGGAATCACGCAATCCAATGACACTATTTTCAAAAAACATACCACCATTGATGAAAATATTATAAGTAAGATTGAAAAAGAATTAAAATCAAAAGGTAGCGGATTGAACCACTCGATTGCATCATTCGCAAAAGTTAAATACTACTTAGATAAATTTTTTTATGATCTTACACAAAATGGAACTATACTATATTCATATAAGAACTCCTATTTAGTCCCATCTTCTGTCCTTACAAAGCAGGCAAATATTTCACGCCCCACATTATCAAGACGCGTCCAGCAAGGCTTAGAATGCATAAAAGAAGCTGGACATAACAGTTACCCAAGGCACAACCAGTTTTACTTAAAAAGTTCATTATGGACTTCACGCATAAAGTCCCTTCAAGAAAGTTATCGCATTCGAAATGTAAACAAAAAGCAATTAATCAGTAATATTAAAGAAGAAATTAAGAAGTATGAAAAGCAGTATAATGCTTCGTTTGAAAAAGCATTTAAAGATGTTTTGGATGGCACCATCGATATATACGAACTAGATGAACCTGATGATTTTAAAGATTGGAAAGACCTAATCGAAGAACTTCAGGAGTTAGAATAGATGGGTAGTTTTCAGTCAGATCGACTTCAATTCATTCAGAAACTATTTGAGGAAAACCCGCGTCTATTCGAGCATAAAAAGTATTCAGAAATAGTCCGCTACGATACGAAAGGTTCTAAAAAAATCATTACTTCGCTCCCTCTTCAAGATCACAAAGACTATGGAGAAACTATTCTTTTTATTAGTGAAAAACTTAGTGATACTGGTCAGATTATTGAATACCATTATGCTTGGGAACTATCACAAAGACGTAAAAAAATGGGCAAACAGCCAAGGCATATCATGGCATTTGGAAATGAAAACCATGAACCCGGAACACATGCGTGGGTACCCTCAAATCCTTATCATCACCATCATGTACCAAATGAACCTAAAAAACGAAAAGAAACCACCGTAGAAGAACTACATCGAGTTATTGAGATTCTAACCGATTACATTCACGGTGGTTTAACTTATGAGAGCACTCAATCCTTTTAAACTCTGGAGCTGTATAACTTTTATCTTGTGCATTTTTCTGTTAAGCTTATGACTTTACAAAAAAACATAACTTTTTAACAGAAAATGGTCTATCATAGAGATAGAGTACTTTTTAAGGACGTGTACAATGAAAAAACATATTCCGAATTTATTAACTTTAGGGAACTTATTTTGTGGTTTTCTTTCAATAGGTTATGCCACACATGGTGACTTCCGAAACGCAGCCATGCTCATTTTTATCGCGATGATGCTGGATGCTGTTGATGGAAGGGCAGCACGAATCCTCGGCGTTTCCGGCACACTTGGCAAGGAACTGGATTCCCTCGCGGACGTCGTATCGTTCGGTGTGGCTCCAGCGTTCATAGCGGCTAACTCCTACTTTGCGCATTTAGGGATGTGGGGTTACGTTCTTGCTGGTCTATTCCCGCTATTTGGTGCTTACCGTTTGGCGCGCTTCAATATCACTGACGCAGAAGAATCCATGAAATACTTCAAAGGCATTCCGATCCCGCCTGCTGGTGGCATCGTTGTTTTCTTAGTCTTTTTTGTGAAAATGATTCCGCTATGGATTTTCGTCTTAATCTTTTACGGAGTAGCATTAATGATGGTTAGCACCATCAAAATCCCGAGTTTGAAAGACATCCCGCTTCCAAGATACGGAACGATCATCACGCTGTTTTTATTCTATATGTTTTACCTGCTCGCTAAGAACAAATTCGAAAGCGTGCCTATCTTCTTTTATGTCGCACTCATAACGTACATCTTATTTATTAGCATGAGGTTCATTAAAGTAAAAGAGATCAAAATTATCAGACGAAAACGAAAACCCCGTAACAAGAGACGACGGTTTTAATTTCTCTTAAATTAAGTAGAGCCAACAAGCTATGCAGCTTGCTGGCTTTTTTAGTGCTTAAATCCAAAGTTTAAATAATCCTTCCGTAACCCCCAGGTTGTACATATAGTAGAGTCCAAATATGGTACTTATTACGCCTGTAAGATGAATAAGTGGTTTATTAAAAGTCTCCTTATTGGCACTCATTATAAAAGGAATCCCTATTAGAGTAGTAAAGAAAAGCATACTTACTACTGTTCCTGCTCCAAAAACAAGAATATAAAGACCGCCTTCAAGAAGATTATCCACTGTACTCATCGTTAACAGAACAAGAGCTGCACTTCCTGCTAATCCATGTATGAAACCCATAAATAGTGATTTACCATATGAAAATTTTATATTTGGCTGTGATTGCCCATGAGTATCCGAGTGAATCTTATCTTTATTCGAATAAATTGAGGCTAGCCCGAAATACACAAGCATGATTCCAACTAGAAACTCCAAACTCATAGCATATTTTTCTGGAATATCACTTTTAAGAAAAATAAGCCCCATGCCAACAATAAGCAAGGTCACTGTATGCCCCAAACCCCAAAAAATACCAGCTAAAGCTGACTTCGATAACTTTTTACTCTGACTCGCAATTGTTGATACCCCAATGATATGGTCGGGTTCTAGTGCATGTTTAATACCAAGCATAAAACCTATACTCAGAATGGATACTACTTCAACTTCATTCATCTCCAGACCTCCAAAGCTGCTGAAACTAAGATAAAATTATGAATTTAATAACCCTATTTGCGTTTTAGATGCACGTTCAGCTTCTGAATAAACATCAACAAAAGAAATGTTATGCTGATAAGAAGCTTTTTTTACATCCTCATACTCTGGAAACACTTTTATGATATTTCCTTCTAACTTTCCTACTTTAACTGTTATTTTTCCGTATGCCGTTTCAACATCTTTGAATTCCCTTGATAATATACGCCTTGACCATTCGGACTTACGGACGCCAAAGGTACTTGTTTCTCGCAATAAAAGTTCTTCTAGAGAAAAAACCTGTTCAGGTTTTACTAGAACAGTAATAAGCGTTCCCGGCCTGCTTTTTTTCATAGTGACAGGGGTAAAATAAACATCTAATGCACCTTCGTTCAACATTTTTTCCATTAAATACCCTAATGCTTCACCAGTGAAGTCATCTAATTGGCACTCTAGTACAGATATTTGCTCCCTTTTTGCAGCTTCTTCAACATTGAAAAGGATAGCCCTCAAAACATTCGGATGATCAAAATCCTTTTTTCCTGCTCCATAACCAATATTTTCTATTGCCATAGGAGGAATATTGCCATATTCATGTGCTAATGCTTTTATAAATCCAGCACCTGTTGGGGTCGTTAGCTCTCCTTTAACGTGAAAATCGGCTAAAGGAACTCCTTTTAAAATCTCTGCAGTTGCTGGAGCTGGAATCGGATAAAGTCCATGAGCCATCATTAGTTTTCCATGTCCGGTTGGAACGGGTGAAGCGATTATCTTCTCCACCCCTAAACTTTCAAGAGCTAGACAAACACCAATAACGTCGATAATCGAGTCCATTGCACCTACTTCATGAAAATGGACATCTTTTGGATCCATGCCATGAATTTTCCCCTCGGCTTCAGCGATCACTTGAAAAACAGACAAACTTCTTTCTTTTACACGTGCAGGAAGATGACTGCTCTCGATCATTTCTAAAATCGTTGATGCTTTCCGATGTTCATAATGATGCCCGTTATGGTGATGGTGGTGGTGATCATGCTCATGATGATGTCCATGCTCATGATGGTGATGATGATGATGGTTGTCCACATCGTCATCATCATTGAAATGCAGGACCAGCTGCTTAGAAGAGATCCCTTTTTTATCAACTTCCTTTACTTGTAGTGAAAAAGAATCAATAGGAAGTGTTTCTAAATGCTCTGTAATATACTCAATGTTTGCTCCAAGATCGATTAATGCGGAAAGCGTCATATCTCCTGAGATTCCTGATTGGCAATCAAGATACAGGGTCTTCATGATGAACCCCCTCTGAAGCAAGCTTTAAAATCAGCGCTGCCTGATATGCTGCACCAAATCCATTATCAATATTAACTACACTCATTCCTGAAGCACATGAAGTCAACATGGTAAGGAGAGGTGTTAAACCTTGAAGATGAGCCCCATATCCTACAGATGTTGGGACTGCAATCACTGGACGCCGCACCATTCCCCCAACGACACTCGGCAATGCCCCTTCCATTCCTGCTACTACGATAAGCACGCTTGCTTTTGTAATTTCTTCTCGATAGGCTAATAGCCGGTCTATTCCTGCTACTCCTACATCATATAATCGTTTAACTTTACATCCCATCCACTCGGCCGTAATAGCAGCCTCTTCTGCGACGAATAAATCGGATGTTCCCGCACATAACACCATCACTTCTCCACCATACTGCCGTTCAGGAACTCCATATTGCAGAATCCGTGATGTACAATCATATTGTGCCAAAGGAAAAGCTTCGATCAAAGAACTTCCTTTTTCTTCATCAACTCTTGTTACAAGCACTTTTCCATGCTTTTCAATGAGTTTAGTCATGATTTGCTGAATTTGCAGAGCTGTCTTACCTTCTCCATATATGACTTCTGGATACCCTGTTCGTTTTTCTCTGTCAAAATCAACCTTACTGAATCCTAGGTCTTCAAATTTCTCCATACCATCACCTGCTGACTTGTTTTTATTTGACTTTTTACTGCTAGTAAAAGACATGGAACTCCTTTTACGAAAACAGCTTTAAACGCTATGCTAATTCGATTCCTTGAAGTACTTTGTTCATGCTTCCACTTTTATACCCTGTGAGGTCCATCGTTACATACGTATAGCCAAAACTTTTTAGTTTTTCAGTTATCTCCTGATGATGTTCCATTAATTTAGGCATCTCAGATGGTTCTACTTCTATTCTTGCCATTTCTCCATGTGTACGGACTCTTACCTGGCGAATTCCTATTGCTCTGACTGCTTGTTCAGATAAGTCCACTTTCCTAAGCTTTTCCATCGTAATTTCTTCACCATAAGCAATTCTTGAAGAAAGACAGGCAAAAGACGGCTTGTCCCATGTTGGTATACCCATCGCTTGAGATAATTCTCTAATCTCACTTTTATAAAGGTCTGCTTCCTGCAGAGGGCCTCTAACTTTGAATTCTCTTGCCGCTTTTGTCCCTGGGCGATGTTCACCAAGGTCGTCCGCAATAAGACCAAATGCAATGTTTTTATACTGATGTGCGTGCATGATTGGGACAAGGTGTTCAAACAAGCTTTTCTTGCAAAAGTAGCATCGGTTTGGCGTATTTTCAGAGTATCCTGGAATATTTAATTCTGAAGTTTCAATTACTTCATGCCTTGCACCGAGTTTAACAGCCAGTTTCTTTGCTTCCTCTAATTCCTCAAAAGGGTAAGTTTCACTATCAGCTGTAACCGCAAGAACGTTATCACGACCAAGAGTGTCAACGGCAACTTTTAATAAAAACGTACTGTCTACCCCGCCTGAGAATGCAATAACAACCGTCTTCATTTCAGTTAAGATATCCTGAAGTTTCTTTAATTTAGCATTCAGCAATGTACCCCATCCTTTTGCTCGTTTTTTGGAGCAAGCTCAACAGCTTGTCTGATCGCTTCTACTAAGCTTTCTTCACTTGCAATTCCTTTTCCAGCAATATCAAAAGCTGTCCCGTGATCAACACTAGTTCTGATAATAGGAAGGCCTACTGTAATATTGACGCCTGATTCCAGTCCGAGCACTTTGATAGGTCCGTGACCTTGATCATGGTACATGGCAATCACAATATCAAAATCTCCTCGAGTCGCCCTGAAGAACAGCGTATCCGCAGGCAGCGGTCCAACAACATCGATGTTGTTATCCTGTGCCTTCATTACAGCCGGAACGATTTTTTCTTCTTCCTCCCCGTTACCAAACAACCCGTTCTCGCCAGCATGCGGGTTGATGCCGCATACAGCAATTTTAGGCGCTATATTGCCTGCTTTTTTCAATGTTTCATCTGCCAGCTTAATAACTTGATAGACACGGTCTGGATTAATAAGTTCCACTGCCTTAATTAAACCAACATGAGTTGTAACATGGATCACCTTTAGATTTGGCGCAGACAGCATCATGGCATAATCAGATGTTTCTGTCAGTTCAGCCAGAATTTCTGTGTGCCCCGGATAAATATGTCCGGATAGATGAAGTGCTTCTTTATTTAAAGGAGCTGTGCAAATCGCATCGATTGTCTTTTCCTTAGCAAGAGCAATGGCTTTTTCTAAATAACGAAAAGCTGCATTTCCTGCTTCTTTTGACACTTTGCCTACTGGAAGTTGTTCATCTAACAATCCTAAGTCGTAGCAATTAATCGTCTCCTGCTCAAATACTGCTTCGTTAATTTCTGATATCGGATTTATATGAAGGGTTGAATTTACAAAGTTTAATGCACGCTTTAAAATCGTGCTGTCTCCAATCACCACAGGTTGGCACATTTTATGGATCATTTCTTTTTCCAGAGCCTTTATAATAATTTCCGGACCAACACCAGCCGCGTCACCCATCGTAATCGCTATAACAGGTTTCATAGTTTACAAGTCTCCTTTTAATCGTTTTACAGCATGATACAAAGAAGTATCCGAACCAAAAGCACCGGCTTTCGTCACGGTAAGGTATCCCGGACCCCCTATCATCTTTGATAGAGGCAACCCGCTTTCTATTTCATCGATAAGTTCGATTCCTGTTACTCCAAGCTCTTTGCATATTGCTTTTGCGGTGTCTCCACCCGTAAGGACAATTCCATTCAGTTTAATATCTCTGCTAGCATCTAATACGATTTTGCTTAAACAATTCTCAATCAAAGATGGCAATTCAGAAGATTTTACTGCTGAGTTTTCTTGATTCACATATAAAACAACATCATGACCCTTTTTTAAATAATCGGTTACTTCTGCCTCACATCTATCTATCTCAGAATCTCTCGTATGTTCCTCAGGCAGCACCTCTACAGACAGCTTAACTCGCCTCATATCCGCTAAACGCAATAGTGTATCTACCTGGTTTTTTGCTACACCAGAGCGGCTTCCTGCGACCACTAAGACTGGATGGTCGCCTTTTTCAAGTTGTTGATTTGTTTCGTACTTGTTGCCCTCATAACTAGAAGTAAGCCATTCTGCCAGTCCTGCAGAACCTACCCATAGTATTTTATAAGGAAGCAAACGAAAGACAGCAGCAATTTCTTTAAGATCGTTTTCACTTTCTGCATCACATACAAACAATGAAACTCTTTTCTCTAAATGGTCTTTTACGAGTTCTTGAACCCTTTTAATATTTTCCTTAATAAAAGACTTAGGAAATAAAGATGCTGCTCGCTGAGATTGGAAAGATAGTAATTTAACTATACTAGATTCTGTTACCGGCGTTTTCGGATCATTTGCAATTTCCGTTTTTTCAACCGGTGTACCTTTTAAATATTGAACACCGTTTTTTGTCGTTCTCCCGAGCGAAGGCAACGCAGGTGCAATTATTGCAAAATCGAAAGAATGACTGTTCATTAAAGCATCTATCTCCGTTCCGAGATTACCACGGAGAGTAGAATCAATCTTTTTATACACCAATTCAAGGTCTTCTTTGTTTAAATCTGATACCGTTTTTTTGACTGCGCTGTATGCGTCTACTTTTGGCAAGGCCCGGCTGTTTGTATCCATTACGACAACATCAGCCTGAATCTTGTCTGCTGATTCTTTCTCAAAACAGACAACCGTCTTAAACCCTTTCTGTGTGAACTGTACACCCGCATCGCAAGCACCTGTCAGGTCATCTGCAATCATAATTATCTTTTTCATTATGAAAATTCCCCTGTCTTATTCTTCAACATATGGAATGGTTAACGGACCTAACGGCATAACTGCAACAGACATGTTTTCTCCAAATTGACTCTTCAGCTCTTCTAACGTTTGTTCTATATTTTGGGTGCTCTTCAGCATAGCTCCATTAACCTGTTCTTCTGTCAGTTTCGAATATACATACACATCTGCCCAGACCTGAATAACTGCTTGCTTTTGGACCTGCCACTGGTCAAACATTTTAAATTCTGGATTGTTAATCATATCCAGGAGCTCTTGAGGGCTGCTCGCCATCTCGAAGATTTTTGAATAGTTCCCGTGGCTTGGAAGTCCGTCCGAACATTCAGAAGCTATAATAATAGCCCCACCCTTTTTTACGATTTTGTGTGCTGCACTCATTCCCTTTACAGCTTGGTATAGGTTCTGGTCGAGTGGATAACCTGAGTTCGAAGTTATAACAACATCAAATCTTTCATCACAGCGAATCATGGCATGTTCTTTTGCAAAAGCACATCCTCTATCATGTGCTTCGTACAACTCACCTGCAAAAACAGAAGTTATTTCTTTTTCTCTGTTTAATGTTACGTTCAACATGAAGTCTGCCTTGCATAAACGATTAATTTCTCTCGTCATGTCCTGAACAGGATTATCTTCCATGTTCCCCCATGTTGCTCTTGGATCACCGATCATTCTGGCATTATGAAAGGTCATGATTGTTTCAATTCCAGCGATTCCAGGCATAGTTCCTTTTGGTCCTCCTGAAAAACCTGCAAAAAAGTGTGGTTCAATGAATCCCGTTACAATACGAAAATCCGCTTCTACATAATCCTTGTTCAGGTAAACATCACAACCGTATTTACTCTCTCCAAGGTTAACTAATGTTTCCTTGTCATGGCAGTGGTTGTTAATAATCCGAATATTATTCACCACCCACTCGCCCAGCATCTGAACGAACTCTTCACGTGTCTGATCTCGATGAGTACCTGTACCATTGATGATTACAAAATTTTCGTGTGGAACATGCTTTAACTCTTCAATCAGCCATGGAACTAACTTATGGTTCGGTGTTGGCCTTGTGATGTCACTGATTACGATGGCAACTGTATCCGTTGACTTAACCATTTCCTTTAATGGTGCTGTGCCTATTGGATTTTCCAGCGCATTCATTACAGCATCCTTATCATTTTCTAAGCCTGGCAGATTTTTGGGCTCCACCAAAAATGCATTATTCGGTAAATTGAGTTCTAATCCGTTATTTCCATATAATAAAGTAGTATTCATTGGATGCATTCCCTTTCTATTTTAGGTTGTTTTATATCAATCACTTTTAAAGAAGGAAAGGCCATACAGAGTGTCACTTCATCTGTAATAGCCTTGATTTGTTTACCCTATATTGACTTCTTTGTTTCCTTCATATTGAGTTTGTCGATCAATGTCTTCAATCTTCCCGTCAATGCCTTTTTTCTTTTGCCACTTGTCGACTAAAATGACAGCGACCGGGCATAGAAGGGCCGTTGTTAAGGTTGCAATGGAAATTTGGGCTGTTGCGATATTAACGATGTTTGCATAACCATCAGCTTCTGCCTGGGTCATCATTCCTGAGCTTGCAGCAATTGCCGCTGCAGCAGCGATAGCAGCTGGTGTAGCAGCCGCATTACCTGCTGTCGATGCTTCAGAAACAGGCGCAATATAACTCTTTTCTTTAAATAGTTTAAAAACAAGTATTCCTGTTGCAGCTGTAAGGACAGTAGTACCAACTCCGATTGCAAGACCTGCTGCAACTACTGAAGGGTTAAAGAAGTTAGCAAGGTTCATTCCTGCCCCTAAAGCAAATGCAAAGAATGGAACCGGCAAAAGTTCACCTGGTTTTAAGAACTCTCTGATTTCAGGATCTAAGTTGCCAAGAAGCATACCTAGAGCAATCGGCAATAGAACAGCGATAAAAGCAATCATCGGGAAGCTTGAACCAAGTAACCCTAATGACATTAGTGTGAAAAATGGACCATCGTTTAATGAAAGTACAGAAACAGCCCCAACATCTGAACGGTTGCCATATTGTCCTGTTAAAGCAACATACATTCCACCATTACCATTAGTCATCGCTGCAATAATTGCTAGTGTTGATAATCCAAGGAACCCGTCCATCGGATCAAAGAAATAACCAAATAATAGACCAACAGCTAGACCGGTTAAATACTTAGAAGTTGTCAGCAATACTCCCTTTTTTAACGCACGTCCTCCCACTTTCAGATTCATTTGGCTACCTGCACTGAAAAGGAACAAGGCAATTAAAACAAGTGCACCATTTTTAAATAACGCTTCTGAAAAACCGCCGATTCTTAAGAATTCATAGTTACCTTCAGGAGTCTCTGCAGCCCCCAGCGATTTTAGGATGTCCATAACAAAAGGAATATGCAGCTGGTCTATCGTATTTAAAAGTGCACCGAACAAAAGTGGTACTACCATTAACCCTCCTGGTACTTTTTCAATCGTCTGTTTAATTTTCATACTGTAAAACCTCCTTCTTTAAATTGATTTGTTTATGAAAAAAAGTGCGAACAATTTGTTCTGAGCTTTCTTCAACAAGCTCAGAGGCACGTTCAAAAGCTTGATTTAGCGTCATCGGTTTATTTAAAATACTGTTAACGCTTACAATTCCAAAACGATACAATTCCTTAATTCCTTTTCCGATTGAACCTGCTATTACTACCGTTGATACGTTATTAGACTTTGCTGCTTGTGCTACTCCCATCGGTACTTTGCCCGAGGCCGTCTGGAAATCAACTTGTCCTTCCCCTGTAATCACAAGGTCAGCTCCAAGAAGAGCTTCATTAAGCTTTGAATACTCAATGACAATATCTATCCCACGTCTCGTTTCAGATGGAAAAAAAGCTTGAAATGCTCCTCCAATACCGCCTGCAGCCCCTGCCCCTGGTAGGTTATGAAGATGGACTCCTGTATGTTTTTCAACAATATTTGCCCAATTCGTCATGCATGAATCCAAGAGAAGTACGTCCTCTGAAGAAGCTCCTTTTTGAGGACCGAATACATGAGATGCTCCAAGCTGCCCAATTAACGGATTTTGTACATCAGAAGCGATTATAAATTCGCTAGCTTTTATTCTGGAGTCAAAGTCACTCATATCTAGAGATTGAACTTTGTCCAATTCCTCTCCGCCAAAGCCAATCTGCTTATTCTCAGCATCCAAGATTTTCATTCCTAAAGCCTGCAACATTCCAGCACCACCATCATTTGTTGCAGAACCGCCTATCGCCAATATAAAAGAGTAATATCCATCATTTAATGCTTGCTTTAATAATTCCCCTGTACCGTAAGTCGTCGTTTTTAGTGGGTTTAGTTTTTCTTTCGGGATAAGAGATAAACCGGAGGCACTCGCCATCTCGATCACACATGTTTTGTCATCCCCTAGCACCCCATATTCCGCTTCTACCTTTTGACCAAGAGGATCAGTAACCCAAACTGTTTTTTTACGTCCACCTGTTACAGCTACAAGGGTGTCCATCGTCCCCTCGCCACCATCACCCATTGGTTTTAAAACAATTTCTGCGTGAGGAAAGACTTTCTTTACTCCCCTTTCAATAGATTTTGATGCTTCTACAGCACTTAAAGAACCCTTAAATGAATCAGGTGCTATAACGATTTTCATAATTACCCCCTCTGTAAACGCTTTCATGTATGTTTTTTACAGTATACTAGACTTGACTATTAATATCTTCGTATATAATCTATAAATAAAAGGATAAAATGTCAGAAAATTTTATAGATTATGACTAAAATGGGGACTGATTATGTTAACTCGGGATATTGCGAGTTCTATTGTGAAAGAAACAGCATTAAAACTAAAAAGAAACATCAATATAATGAATAGCCAAGGAGTTATTCTCGCGTCTTGTGACCAATCTAGAATCGATGATTTACATGAAGGCGCCCTTGAAGTTTTGAAGAATGGAGAAACGCTTAAAATATATGAGGGGGAACGTGCCAAATGGCGAGGTGCTCAGCCAGGTGTTAATCTGCCAATTATGTTTCAGAGTAAAATTGTAGGTGTTCTTGGCATTACTGGAAATCCAGATGATTTAACAGATTTAGGTGAAATCGTTAAAATGACAACGGAATTAATGATTAAACAAGAATATATTTATTCTCAACTGGAGTGGAAACTTCGTACGAAAGAAATGATTATTGAAGAACTCTTAAAGGCTGCACCTGACTTTAATAATATTGAACGTGGTCTTAACTTACTGAATTCAACCTTAATACCGCCTTTTATTACCTTGGTGATCCAAATGTCTAATCGAACCGTTCCGAATCAAACCCTCATTAGCAGTCTTGAGAATATTATTGGGAAGGAACATGGTATCTTAGGATTTATAAATGTGAATCGTATCTTAATCGCATTATCCAATATTACTTCTAAAGAACTTTTAAGAATAGCTGATCAAATTGAACGAACTTTTCATAATCTTAATGTTAATTATAGAATTGGCATCAGTACTCAATTTGAGCAGTTGGAGAAATTCAGCCAATCCTATCTTGATTGTGATCTTGCTCTTACAATAAGTAATCCCCAAGATGTAATGGTCTACTATTCTGATATAGAATCTAAAGCTCTGATCTTCCAATTAAATAAAGAAGTGGCAGAACGTTTCTCAAAAAGGGTCCTTCATGAAACATTAATCAAATATAAAGAGACTCTAGAGTGCTTTTTCAATAACGATTTTAATATCCAGCAAACTTCTGAGGAACTTTTTATTCACCGAAACACCCTGCTCTACCGGCTGAATAAGATTGTTGAAGACACTGGTTATAATCCAAGAAATTTCAAAGACGCAGTCACCTTGCAACTCGCGATTTGGGGGTCTGAAAAGTTAAATAGTGATAACGTTGAATCAAACCTTTTAGTATCAGAATATTGACCAAATCGATATCATCCGATACATTTATAAAAAAGTAAATACAATCAGCAAAGGAGCTTTCCATCACTATACTTCGGGTATAGGACTGGGGCTCCTTTTTTGTTTAAGGAGGGATAAATGTGTCTTTTTTACAGTTGGCAGAATCCATTAAGCATCGAATCATTGAATACCGACGTCACCTGCACCAATACCCAGAGTTGAGTTTTTCCGAATACAAAACCGCTGAATTTGTTGCAAACATATTAGAAGAAAACAACATTGAGGTGTTAAAAAACGTAGCTGAAACAGGCGTGGTCGGACTCATTAAAGGAGACTCACCGGGTAAAACTATTGCACTGCGGGCAGATATGGACGCGCTCCCGATTCAGGAACAAACCGACCTCAAATTCAGCTCAAACAACCCTGGTGTCATGCATGCTTGCGGGCATGATTTCCACATGTCAATCCTGCTAGGCGCTGCGATACTTCTAAACCAGCACCGCCACTTAATCAACGGAAACATCAAGCTCATCTTACAGCCGGCTGAAGAAAAATTGACAGGTGCCAAAAAGATGATCGAAAAAGGTGTGCTTCAGAATCCAGATGTAGATGCGATTGTTGCGCTGCATTGCTGGCCTGACCTTCCTGCCGGTACGATTGGCCTCAGAAAAGGTCCGATTACAGCAGCTGCTGATTTTCTCGACATCACCATTCACGGAAAGGCAGGTCACGCGGCTCATCCTCATAAGTGTGTCGATCCGATCGTGATTGCAGGTCATGTTGTTTCGACCTTACAAACCGTCATTTCACGCGAGGTTGCACCTACAGACCCTGCTGTCCTAACCATCGGAAAAATCAACGGCGGTACAGCACCAAACGTGATTCCATCAACCGTTCACTTATCTGGCATGATCAGAACCGTAAATCCCGATCTTCAAAAAAGAATGCCTGAGATCATCAAACGGGTTGTTACGAAAACAGCAGAAAGCATGAACGGTGAAGCTGAAGTGACTTACACGATGGCAACTCCTCCACTTATCAGCGACGATTCGATGGTTGAGCTGATCGACAGCGTCGTTTCCGAAACGCTCGGACAAGACCGTGTAGTCTATCTCGAAAATCCATCATTAGGCTCTGAAGATTTTTCGTTTTACGCGGAACAAGTCCCTGGCGTTCTCTTCCGCTTAGGTACACATAATGAAAAAGCAGAATCAAAACTTCCCTTGCATAATGCTGGTGTAATTTTTGATGAAGATGCGCTCACAACCGGTGTTTCAGTCATGTGTGAAGCTGCCGTTCGCTTTTTAAGCAAACGAACTCCAACAAAACAAACGCTTACTGGAAAAGTTTGATTATTGACAGAATATTAACATTATTTTAGAATCAATTTATAAGTGAAAAGTACGTTAGCAAAGGGGCTATGTATGGGTATTCCTGCGGATTTAGCGGGGGTATTTGTGCCGCCCCTTTTTGTGTTTCTAAAAGATTGTTGCCACTTCTTTGATATTTGGTTGGAGTGCAAGGTGTGAGACTCCAGTGGGACGAGCGGGACAGGTGAGACTCCTGACAGCGCAAAGAGCTAGGAGGCTCACCGCACGCCCCACGGAAAGCGAGCAACCTTGAGCGGTAACCAATGCTTTCTATCTGCAACAATTTTTACGAAAACAGGAGTCAGCCTTCTTAAAGTAGTAAGAAAGGAGACAGCCATGCACCGTACCATTCAAGAACTTTGCACCCAACATACCAACTTAACCATGTCAGACATTGAAATCATTATTGAAAAATCAAAGTCCCTTCAACTCACTGCCGATCTAACCCAAGCAAACCTGTTTATCGATTGTCCAGCAAACGACGGCAAGCATGCCATCGTCGTTGCTGAAGCAAAGCCTGCCAATGCTCCTTCTCTTTACTCAAAATCTGTTGTCGGAAAGTACGCATATGCATCCTTTGAGCCTGCCGTCGCTTTTACCCATAAAACCGGCAAGCCGATGAAACGGATGCGCGCCATCACGCAAGAAGCTAAATACGTGAAACAAAGTGTTGTACCTATTAAAAACGGACGCGGCGAAACGATCGGTTCACTCATCATGGAAGAAGACGTGAGCGAACAGGTCCAGCACGAAAAGAAAGTAAAAGTTCTTTCAGAAACAAACGAACAGCTTAGCCAAACACTGATCGGACTGACCGAGCAGGATTCCATTATCTCCAATATGATCCAGGAGTCCCTGCTGCTTCTCGATTCCAAAGGGAAAATTCTGTACTTCAACTCATGTGCGGGTTGTCTGATTAAAGAGCTGGATGGTAAAGCCGAGATACTCGGTACTTTTATTCACGAGCGCCTCCCTTTTATAAAGGGAATCTATGAAAATAGTGAAGGAATTCTGCAGCAAGAAGTAAATGTCGGAAAAAAAGTGCTGGAAGTGAAACAGATCGTACTCGTTAACCAGCGGCAAATCACAGGAATTCTCGTTGTAATACGTGACCTTACGGAGCTCCGGGAAAAAGAACGCCAACTCATGGTGAAGTCAGCGGTCATTCAGGAAATTCATCATCGTGTAAAAAACAACCTTCAAACCGTGTCCAGCCTTCTGCGGCTGCAGATGAAACGAGGCGGTGGTCCAGAAGGCATCCAGCAAAGTCTAAACCGGATCTCAAGCATCGCTGCCGTTCATGAAGAACTCCTTGAAAGCTCTAAAATTGATGAAGTCGAAATTAAACAGTTGATTGAACGAATTGGTCAGATGTCAATTGGAAGCCGGATGTGTGCTGATGCTGATGTGTCTATCGATTTTCACGGTGAAGAGATGTATTTGAAGTCTGATGTTGCCGTTTCTCTGGCACTTACCATCAATGAACTCATTCAAAATTGTTTAAAGCATGCTTTTAAACAGCAACATCAAGGGAAGATCCGCATTTACTTTTCAAATATGCAGGACCATTTTGAAGTCGTGGTTGAGGACGATGGCATCGGCTATTCTTCCTCTACCCAAACATCACTCGGGCTCGATATTGTAACCACGATTGTCTGTCACGACTTAACCGGAACGTTTAGCATCGAAAAAACAAACAGCGGTACAAAAGCGGTTATCACTTTTCCATTAAAAGAGGTGGAAGCAGTTTGAAACCAAAAATTATTGTAATTGAAGACGAAGCGATATTGCGGATGGATTTGAAAGAAATGCTTACCGATGCGGACTATGACGTGATTGCTGAAGGTGATAACGGAGAAAAAGCAATTGAGCTCGCTCACCAGCTGCAGCCTGATTTAATGATTATGGATATCAAAATGCCGAAGATGGATGGGCTGAAAGCGAGCCGAATTATCGCGAAACAAAGTAAAACACCGATCTTGATGCTGACGGCCTTCAGCCAAAAGGAGTTCGTGGAAGATGCAAAAAAAGCGAATGTGCTTGGGTATCTTGTAAAACCGATCTCTGAGGCGAACTTGATTCCAGCCGTTGAAATCGCACTCTCCCAAGCACAGCAGCGTGTGCAATATGAAGATGAACTTTTACAAAAAGATAAAAAAATGAATGCCCGAAAGCAGATTGAACGTGCAAAAGGCGTTCTTATGAAAGTGAAGAAACTGAACGAACAAGCTGCCTATGAAAAGATGCGAAAGTTCAGTATGAAACAGCAAGTCTCGTTGGAACGTACAGCACATGCGATTTTGAAAAAGTACACGAATGACATGTGACCAAGACATGCCACCAATAACAAGTAAATAGTCACCCGGCAAAGACGCCTAGAGATTACATCTACCATGTATGACCTTAGGCGTCTTTTGTCTTCTTTTAATCTCTTATTCTCCAAAACTATCCTTACAGGAGGTATGAAACATGGAAAAAACAACACTTAACTACTTATGGATCAACGGTGAGAAAGTCAGTACATCAGAGACCATAGATGTAATCAACCCCGCGACTGGTGAAGTCATCGATCAAGTGCCTAACGGAGGTGAAAAAGAAACGAAGCTTGCGATCAACGCAGCCTATGAAGCTTTTAAACCGTGGAAGAAGCTCACACCCGAGAAACGTGAATCGTACCTAGTAAAATGGGCTGATAACTTACTAGAAAACCGTGATGAATTGGCTGACATCTTATCGGAAGAACAAGGAAAGCCATTAAGCGAATCGCGAGGTGAAATTGAAGGATGTGCAAAGTTCATCAGATGGTACGCGGAGGAAGGAAAACGGGTTTACGGCGAAGTGATCACGGGCTCGAATGAAAACCAGCGTATCTCTGTGATCAAGCAGCCGGTTGGCGTATGCGGATTGATCACACCATGGAACTTCCCTGGCGCGATGGTGGCACGGAAAACCGCTCCTGCTCTTGCAGCTGGCTGTACGGTCGTTGTGAAACCTGCGAGTGAAACGCCGAGAATCGCCATCGCCATTTTCGAACAGCTCATGAAAACCGGCATTCCAGCTGGGGTTGCAAACCTAGTAACAGGGAAAGCATCCGTAATCGGCGAGACCCTATTTGAAGATAGACGCGTGAAAAAGATCTCATTTACAGGCTCTACTGAAATTGGAAAGCAGCTCATGAAACGGGCAGCCGATCAAGTAAAGCGAATCTCACTGGAGCTTGGCGGAAACGCACCTGCCATTGTCTTCCCTGATGCCAACCTGGATCTTGCGGCTGAGCGAATCGTCGACAACAAGTTCGAGAACTGCGGGCAGATGTGCAACGGCATAAACGTCATTTATGCCCATGAAGAAATCAAGGAAAAGCTTACTGAAAAGATTGTAAACCGAGTAAAAGAGCTAAAAGTTGGCTCGGGGTCTGTCCCGGGGTCTGACCCCGGGACAGACCCCATACAAATCGGCCCTTTAGTCAACGAAGCAGCCCTCAAGAACGTCGAAAAACTGCTTCAAGACGCGAAAGCAAAAGGTGCCACTGTAGAAACCGGCGGTCACCGAACCGGTGACGCCAACGGCTACTTCTTTCAGCCAACCGTTCTGAGCGGCGTCACACTCGATATGAATCTCACGCAGGACGAGATATTCGGGCCCATCGCTCCTATCCTTTCCTTCCGTAATGAAAAGGAAGTCATGGATTTTACTGAAAAAAGCCCGTACGGATTAGCGGCCTACTTCTTCACCCGTGACGTAAACCGCGTCTACCGTATGGCGGAAGAGCTCGACTCGGGCATGATCGGCGTAAACGGTACATCGCTCAGCGTTCCTCAAGCTCCGTTTGGCGGCATTAAAGAGAGCGGCATCGGCCGTGAAGGCGGATTTTACGGATTAGAAGAGTTTCTCGAACTGAAATACATCTCACTCACGCTCGAAAATGAAGAAGGAGGTTATTAAAATGAGTCAAGAAACAATCGTAAATCTATCTCAAAAGGAAGAGTCAAAGAAAACAGGATTGATCTCCAAAGATACCTTGCTTTCATTGCTGGAAGACGGGTCGATCGACACGGTGAATCTAGCAATCTGCGATATGCAGGGAAGGCTGATGGGAAAGCGTCTGACCGCTGCCTATTGTTTAGAAAACAACCTCGATAAAGGCACACATTTTTGCAACTATCTGCTCGGTACCGACTTTGAGATGAACACACCAGACGGCTACGAAATGATGAACTGGGAGAACGGTTACGGTGACTGGCTCGCACAACCCGACTGGTCAACGCTTCGAATCGTGCCTTGGGCGGACCGAACCGCCATCGTATTTTGTGATGTGTACGATGAAAAGACCGGCGAACCGATTCCGATCGCTCCACGCACCTTGCTCAAAAACCAGATCGAAAAAGCAGCAGCAAAAGGCTTTGAACTCAACATGGCAAGTGAGCTTGAATTTTATCTGTTCAAAGAGTCCTTTGAGGATCTTCATCAAAAAGGCTATGAAGATGTAGAGACGGCTGGCCACATTAATGAGGATTATAACCTGCTTCAAGGAACGCGTAATGAACCTTTTTATCAAAAAATCCGCCGGAACATGGCGAAAGCGGATATTCCGATCGAGTCTTCAAAAGGAGAAGCGTTTAAAGGACAGCATGAGATCAACATGCGTTATTCCAATGCACTGAATGCTGCCGACAACCACATCATGTTCAAACACGGCATGAAAGAAATCTGCATGCAAGACAATTTATCTGTCACGTTTATGGCAAAGCCAAACCACCAATGGACAGGCTCGAGCGGCCACATCCACCTCAGCCTCTGGGACAAACAGGCAGGCGAAAATGTCTTTTATGATCCAGATAGCTGCAACCATAACATGTCGGAAACGATGCAGCAATTTTTAGCCGGTGTTTTAAAATACTCGCGTGATTTTGCCCTCTTTTTTGCACCATACGTGAACTCGTATAAACGTTACGCTCAAGAGAGCTGGGCGCCGGTAAATATCATCTGGAGTCATGACAACCGTTCGTCCGGATACCGAATCGTTGGCGACGGAAAAAGCCTCCGCATGGAAACGCGTATTCCAGGAGCAGACATGAACCCTTACCTCGCCTACTCTGCCCTGATCGGTGCCGGGCTTCAAGGCATTGAGGAACGCGTGGAGCTTGAACCGGAATTCAAAGGCAACGCATATAAAGATAAAAGCATCCCGCGTATTCCTGGCTCGCTTTATGAAGCCATCCAATGCTGGGAAGATAGTGAAGTCGTTCAAAAGGTTCTGGGCGAAAAAGCAGCTTCCCACTATCTTTTTACCGCAAAACTCGAGCAAAAACAGTTTGATCGCATCGTTACAAAATGGGAACGCCAGCGTTATTTCGAACAGTGCTAGCAGATTAACGAAACATAAGGAGGAACAACGATGAGACTACAAGACAAAGTATGCATCATAACAGGGGCCGGCGGCGGGATGGGAAAAACCGCTGCTGAAATGTTCGCTAAAGAAGGAGCAAAAATCGCCATATTTGAGATGAACGAAAAAAGCGGTACAGCGGTGGCTGAAGAGGTTTGCCAAGCTGGCGGCGACGCAGCGTACTTTTATTGCAACGTAACAGACGAAAAAAGTGTAAAAAAAGCAGTTGATGATACGGTTGAAAAATACGGAAAAATTGACGTGCTCTACAACAACGCCGGCGTCATGATCGCTGAAGACCATTCAGTTATCGATACGCCTGAAGAGGCGTGGGACTTGGTCATGAACGTAAATGTCAAAGGAATCTATTTTATGTGCAAGTATGTCATTCCCGAAATGCAGAAGAACCAATCAGGATCGATCATCAACATTGCAAGCTTTGTCGCGTTCCTCGGGTGCAGTGTTCCACAAGATGCGTACACCGCCTCAAAAGGGGCGGTCAACGCATTGACTAAATCACTTGCGATCCAGTTCCGCCCAGAAGGCATCCGTACCAATTCGATCTGCCCTGGCCCGATCGAAACGCCGCTATTGATGGAATGGCTCGTAAAAGATGAAGAAGCAAAAAAGGTACGGTTGTCACGCCAACCGGCCGGACGATTCGGAAAACCGGAAGATATCGTGTATGCAGCGATCTATTTAGCATCAGACGAATCGGATTGGACGAACGGAGCGTTGTTAAACATAGATGGCGGGATTACATCGAACTACTTTTAATGAAATTAGCGTCCTAAAACTAGCCGCAAGCTGACCAGTCCATATGATTCACTGCTCAATCCAAAAGTTTGAGCGGTGAATCCAAAACCACCAGGGCTGAATCCAGAAATTTTGTGCTTCAATCCACGAGTTTTTAACATTTATCCACAAGTTTCAACTACAAACTTAAAATCGAAAGGAGTGTTTACATTGGGGGAAATGAATTACGATAAGCAAGGACTGCAAAAAGCGCTAAAGCCCATACACTTATGGGCAATCGCCGTCGGTATGGTTATTTCAGGCCAGTACTTCGGCTGGAACTACGGGTTCGAACAAGGCGGAACGCTCGGCTTAATGGGCGCCGCCATCTTTATCACGATTTTCTACACAGCGTTTATTTTCAGCTATTCAGAGCTTTCGACCTCCATCCCCCACGCCGGTGGGCCATCCGCTTATGCCAGGCGTGCGATGGGACCTTATGCAGGTTTTATGACGGGGATCTCGGTTCTGATCGAGTTCGTGTTCGCGCCACCAGCCATTGCCGTTGCGACAGGCGCGTACATAAACTTTCTCATCCCGTCGATTAACCCGGTTTATGCGACAGTTGCCGTGTTCGTCTTCTTCATATTAATCAACATGATCGGTGTAAAAGGCGCCGCACTAATCGAGCTCGTCGCAACCATCATCGCACTCATCGGGCTTGCTATTTATTTTGCAGCCGGCTCCACACACGTCCAACTCGACTACATTTTTAACGAAAATGCCCTTCCGAACGGATGGACAGGCATGTGGATGGCGATTCCGTTTGCGATCTGGTTTTATCTCGCGGTTGAAGGCGGTGCGATGGCAGCTGAAGAAGTGCGGAATCCGAAAAAAGACATTCCAAAAGGCTTCATCGCCGGCATCTTAACACTCGCCATTTGTACGATCGGAACGCTCTTCATCACAGCCGGACTTGGAGGCGGTGTTGGTCAGCCAGCAGATAATCCGCTACCACAGGCACTCGCGTCTGTTTACGGTGAAGGTCATTTCCTACCGAAGTTAGTTGCCGTTATCGGACTTGCTGGACTAATTGCGAGTTTGCATGGAATCATCATCGGCTACTCGCGCCAGACATTCGCCCTATCTCGCGCTGGCTACCTGCCTAAATTTTTATCAAGATTATCAAAGCGTCAAATTCCAACGTGGGGACTTCTGCTCCCGGGAGGTATCGGTGTCATTGCAGCAGCAAACGCCACATTTGCCAACCAGCTCATTATCCTAGCGGTATTTGGTGCTGCGATGATGTATTGCTTAAGCTTAGTTTCCCTGTTCATCTTAAGAAAAAAAGAACCAAACCTGCACAGGCCGTTTAAAGTCTCATACCCGCTCGTTCCAGGTGTGGCAATCGTGCTCGGTGTCATCTCGCTATTTTGTGTCATTTATTACAGCGTGTTCAATCAATCCCTGCCGCTGTTTGGAGTAAACATTCCGCTTCTCGGTGTACTACTTTTCATTTATGGAGCCGCAACTGTTTATTATCTTGCGGTCGGACGACATAAGCTTCTTCCGATTGAAGAAGAGTTTGGGGTGTTTGATGAATTAGAGGCGGAAAGTGATGAGAATTTGGAAGTAAAGAAAAACGCATAAAGAAAAGGCCATCTTTATTGGCCTTTTTTTACGTTCATAATAGCTTCATAGAGCCCATAACATATATAGATGATTAATAGCATATGCGTTAAAATTCCAATAAAAGGATGTTGGGTGCTGTATGAAAAATCTCATTAGTCTTAAAATGACCAGTAATTTCTTGCTTGTTATGAATGGGTTAATACTTTTATTACATATCTTAATCATACTTAAAGTTGTGCCCTATCATTTCATTTGGGGCGGACAAATAAATAACACGGCAGATCTTTATCGACTGGAAGGCATGTCGATCTTCATACAATGCTTGTTTATATTTATCATCGGACTAAAAGCAGGTTACATCTTTCCGGGAAAACTTAAAAGAACAGCAAATGCTGGTGTATGGATAATCTTCATCTTCATGATCATAAACACATTCGGCAATTTGGCATCTACTTCAGGTCTTGAAACATTGATCATGACCCCTCTAACAATTGTTCTCGCTCTGTTAACATTTAGGTTAGCCGTCGAAAAAGAAGACCACAATAACACAATTTCCTATTAAACAGCTCTTCATCAGAGCTGTTTTTTATTTTTATATTTGAGACAACTGCCTATCATCTTCCCCCCTATCCCTGCATACAATGAGTTAATACATGAAATATGGTTAAGCCATTACCGAAAGAAATGGACAAATCATGTTTTGAAGGGAGAGATCATATGAGCGGATATCCGAACATGAGGGAGTTTTACCAGAAGGGGCTCATTCTTATCGGAGAGAATGATCGAGCAGCTCTTTTGCAGAAATCAGGAGAGAATACTTCGCACGAAGGGTCCACACACTGGCTCATCGCGATGGAAGGCAGTGAAAAACAGCCCGATATTTATCAGTGGAAAGTTCTCATCTACCCATCTGATTCAAAAAAAGTAAACTGTTACAAGTCACCGTACTTCTCGTCACAGCACTTTTCATCCATACACGACGCTATCAACTATTCAAACGAACTGAGTCAGAAAGCACGGGAAGATCAGCTGAATACCCTCGAATAACCACATAGATAGATCACCAGTTTTACCCTCGCTTTTCTTTTTACCCTTGATTGTGAAATAGTGTACATAAGCCCTCATTATTACATAGAATACCAGTCAATGAAGTGGAAAAGAGCCAGTTCATTTTTATTATGTCTTTTTTTTACTTTTCATCTGTGCTTAAGTTATATTTTACTAAATTAGAAAAGAGGAGGTTGAATGAACCAGGTTATGATAATATCCTATTGATCGTCTTTTATAACAACTGTTTGTTCATCAAATTCCCATTCACCTGCTGGTGTTCGAACAACCACCTGCCACTCTTTTGTTTTTTCATCATATTCTACTTTTTTTATGACTAGAAAATTCTTGTCCAGCTTCTCCATCGCTTTTGCAACTGCTTCATATTCTTTAAGCTTGGTTTTATTTTTAACTGTAGCATGAAGAACTTTTACACTTTTTGCAGAACTTTGGCCAGGCATTGACTCTAATACTAACCCATCAATTTCCACGCTAACTTTTTGACCAACCTTAATACTTCGAGGGACATCTGAAAAATAAATGGCAGAGTAATATTCTTTATCCTTTTGCCCTAGATTCCTCTTTTCCGTCGAGATCACTAAAGCCCTGCCTCTCTCATCCCAGCTTGTTACATAACCAACAAAACCATGGTCTTTTTGGGGCTTTCCTTTTGATTTGGCAGTATTTGTATCAATATTGGAGCACGCTGTAACAAGTATGAAGAAGCAGACAATTAAAGAAAGAGTAATTTTTTTAGGCATGGAAATCCCTCCTGTCTTGATTAGACGACGTACAAGAGACCTTTGTTTCACTGTTTAGTCAGACTGTTTTCTTAGACATCCATATAATTTTTAATATAACAATATATTGAAATAGAACAAATTAATGTAATAATAAAAATGAGAATACTAGAGAGGGCTTTCAGCATGGATCTTATTAGACAGCTTCAGGAAGAACAAGTTCGTAATCGGCAGAAAAGGAGAAGTTGGTTTTTTTTCTGGCTGATCATGATTGACGGCGTTATCATGTCTTTCTTCCAACATATCTATTGGTGCTTCACACTTATGCTATTACTTACAAATATAGGTTTAGTTGCATTTGGTGTAGCCGCTTTTAAAAGGAAAGAGATATTTACTGGCCCTCTTGCTGCAGTTGGAAATTATTTAGTGAGAACATTGTGGCTAGTTATTTCAATCGGAGGTCTATTCATATTTTTTTATTCATTTGCATTTTGGAATTACGTTTTAGATCTCCCTGACTACATAAGTAATAATACTGAAAAAACTAGAGGAATCGCTGAATTCAGAACAACAACAAATAGAGGACATGTGGCTCAAACCATAACCATTCACGATGTTGAGTATCAGAATACAATTATTCTTGATGAATTTAAGTATGAACGCAGAGTACTAGAATTAGAGTATCTTCCTAGAACTAGATATGTAGTGGGGATATGGAGTATTGGACCGGAAAAGTGGGGGGAATAAGGATTTGCAATCTCTTCTTTTTTCCTTTGGTTTATAGGAAGGATTATTTTAGGTTGTATAGCTCAAGAAAATTTTAATAAAGGAAGGATTGAGTAAATATTGCCTGTTTTTCCCGACGAAACTGACCTTCTCTCTTTATTTGAATGCGAACCGAGATTGTATGACACCTCTTCAAAAGATTTACCTTTTTACTACAATCAAGCAACCTATCAATTTTCAAATGGTGAGGAAGACTTTCTAATCGTGCTATCTCCTTCCTATGGTGAAGTAAAAATACAAGTGATTTGTCGCAAATCTAATCGGTTAATCTCTTTGCTAGATTTAAAACAAGTTCAAAAACTAGAGATCACAGCCGATGAAAAGGAACGTTCTTCTATGCTTTTAACCAGGTTTCATGAGGATTTGGAGCAAACAATCGAAATTGGTTTTAAGCCTTTTTTTAAACAAGTGTTTAAAGAGCATCTAATTCGTTAAACGAAAAGAACCCGCAATCAACGGGTTCTTTTTTAATGCACCTCAGCTGTCGATTCTCCTTGCAAAACCTCTTCCATCGCACTCGCCGAAATGGGACGGCTGAAAAAGTAGCCTTGCGCTTCGTTACATTGCTTTTGCTGCAGAAACTGGAGTTGTTCTTCTGTCTCTACTCCTTCTGCAATTACTTTCAGGTTTAAGTTGTGCGCCATTGATATAATCGTTTCAACGAGCGAAGCATCTTTCGAATCTGTATATATGTTACTTGTAAAACTTCGGTCAATCTTCAATGTATGGATTGGGAAGGTCTTCAGATAACTTAACGATGAGTAGCCTGTTCCGAAGTCATCGATTGATAAATGAATCCCCATCTCCTTTAGCTGCTGCATTTTCGCCACCGCATACTTGGAGTCTTGAATGATGCTCTCGGTAAGCTCCAGTTCAAGATACTCCGGCGCAAGTCCTGTTTCTTTCAATATTTCGCTTACCCTTTCAACGAGATCACTCTGCTGAAATTGGCGGGATGATATATTAACAGCGACACGCAACTCACGGAAACCATACTTCTGCCACTGCTTATTCTGCAAACAAGCCCCGCGCAGCACCCATTCCCCAATTTGTAGAATGAGTCCTGTTTCTTCTGCAATTGGTATAAATTCAGCAGGCGAAATGCTCCCCCATTCCGGGTGCTCCCAGCGAAGGAGTGCCTCGGCTCCAATTACTTGCCCCGTCTTCACATCGATTTGAGGTTGATACACGATGTGAAATTCATTCCGTTCTAACGCTTTTCGAAGTCCAACCTCAAGCTGCATTTTTTTCGTGACAGCTTCATTCATCTCTGGCGTGTAGAATTGAAAGTTGTTTTTCCCTTGTTCCTTTACTCGGTACATCGCCGTGTCGGCATTTTTGATCAGCGCCTCAATATCCCGGCCATCTCCAGGATACATGGAAATCCCAATTGAAGGGGTAACAAACAGCTCCTGTTCATTCAACATCACAGAATGACTAAACGAATCAATGACTTTTTGCGCTTTTTTCGTAACCTCATCTGAAGTCGTATTCGGCACAAGGACAATAAACTCATCCCCGCCCTGGCGAGAGACCGTATCTGCTTTGCCGACACACGCCTCAATGCGCTTGGCAACTTCGATCAATAATTCATCACCGACAGCATGCCCCAGCGTATCATTAATGTATTTAAAACGATCTAAATCAATAAACATGATGCCAAGCGTCTGTTTGTTGTTGTTCGCTTGATCGAGCGCTTGTCCCAGCCGGTCATTTAATAAAAGCCGGTTCGGCAGTCCTGTCAGCGGATCTCGATAAATCATCTGGTTAATTTTTTCTTCGTTTTTCTTTCTTAGACTTATATCTCGGATTATGCTGCTGAAGAACACATTACCGTCTTCCTTCCAGCTAGCGAGTGACAGCTCGATCGGAAACTCGCTGCCGTCTTTTCTTACTCCTTCTAATTCAACGGTTTTACCCATGACTTTTGGTTCGCCAGTCGCAAGATACCGGGCCATCCCTTTTTGATGCGCTTCTTGATACTTTTCAGGAATGATGATCTGCAAATTTTTCCCCAACACTTCATTTTTATGAAAACCGAAAATACATTCTGCACCTTTATTCCAAGAGATGATAGTCCCTCGGCTGTCCGATAAAATAATCGCGTCGTTGGCGGACTCAATCAGCGAACGGAACTTTCTCTCAGACTGAATGGATTGATATTCAAACCGCCTATCAATAAACGTACTAAGGAATACGAGTCCCAACAAGATTAGGATTACAATTCCAATGGCATAAGCTAGCAACGTGCTATTAAAAGGTGCTGCACCATTTAAATCAGCATGTTGATGCGGCTTATAGCTCGCTGCCGCCATCCCGGTATAATGCATTCCAGAAATCGCGATCCCCATGATCAGCGCACTGACTGTTTTTATCCATGGAAGTTTTCTTGACCGATAGTTTTGGCTGACAAAAGATAATAGATAAAGAGCCACAATTGATACGACAAAAGCGATTATCGCGGAAAGTCCCCATATAAAACGGTTATATTCAATAACCGCGTCCATCTTCATCGCTTCCATGCCCGAGTAATGCATCGATACAATACCTGCAGCCATAAAAAACGCACCGAGCAAGACTTGCCTTCTCCCCATGGTTGTTCTGCTAATGATAAAGAGGGCTAACGCCGAAGCGATGATCGCCGGAAGGATGGAAAAGATGACGAGTGTAACGTTATAGGTTACCGGGATGGAGAGGTGGAAAGCCAGCATCGCAATAAAATGCATTGCCCAGATCCCTAAACCCATGGCAAAAGCACCTGCACCAACCCATATATGCCGTGCGATTGATTTTGCTTTATTCACCTGAATGGCCAAGTCCAAAGCTGCGTAAGACGCTAAGATAGCAATAACGATTGATAGAATGACGAGCGGTATATGATACGAACTAGAAACAGCGTCCATTGTGATAACTCCCTGTATATAGAAAATAGAAATACTACCTATTCTATATCGGTAAAATATATTTGTACTTACATGGTTTTCGAAAGAAAAAAACAAAAAAGAGAACAACCCTTTTCCAGGTCATCCTCTGCCTTTTTCCAGCCTTTATATATTTGAATTACCGTTTTATTCGGTCACTTCCGATTTATGTACTAAAATAACGCGTGAAATAAACCTTTCTCCTACTCTTCTTATTTCTATATAATCAGACGTATAAACGTGGACTATTATATGAGGTTCATCCTGATATGTAACGATATTTCCTTTTTGGATATGCATGCTTATCACCTTAGATGTTATTTGTCATAGATAATTATACCTAAAATAGAAGCTGTGAAAATTGGGAAACATTGCGGATAAAAGGGTACTAATCTTGCGAAAATGATCATTGTTTCCCAACTTGGAATCATTCAGCTTTCCTTATTAATTACTAAACAGATTGATAAAGGTATTTTCCTATCATATTAAGTGTTAAAATCAAAGAAAAATGGCGGGGGTAAAAGAAATGCATCTTGGCGAAAAGATTCGGTACTTTCGAAAAGTCAAAAACTTATCCCAACAAGAACTGGCGGCCGGGATCTGTTCGATTCCTTATTTAAGCAAGATTGAAAACGGTGTGACTCAGCCTTCAAATGAAATCCAGCAGCATTTAGCCGCCCGGTTAGAAGTAAGACTCGAGTCCATTAACGAAAATGAGATGATTCAAAAGTATATAGAACTTTTTTATTCTCTTTATCAGAGAGACCATAAATCTGCGGAGCAAAAGTTTAACGCTTTGGCAGCTTCCCCTCTGCAATCTGTCGATGATGATATCTTGCACAAGATTTTCAAAAGTATCTATATTATGATGACTAAACTAGAAACCCATGGGGTTCACGCGTTGCTAGACGAAGTTTCACATATAGGCAATGTGATGAAAGGGGAAAAAGCCTTTTATTACTTGCTCGCCAAAGGTCAGCTATCCTACTTTTTAAATGAATATGATGAGGCATTTCACTATTTTTTGAAGGCGGAAAAACAATTGGAAAATCATCGTTTTCAAGATTGGGAAAAAGGATATCTGCTGTACATGATCGGTCTCACAGCAAACCAGCTGTATAGAAATATTGTTGCTCTGGAATATACGGCGCGGGCATTAGAGATATTTGAAAAAAACTACTTCTTTAAAAGATGTGCCGATTGCAGAATAATCCTGGCAATCGTACATCTTCGCGTTAAAAATTTTGATGAATCTACTAATCAACTATTGCTTGCCGAAACCATTGCGAACACTTTTAATGACGACGTTTTACACGGCGTGATCTATCACAACTTAGGAAGCATCGCAACACACAAAGGTGAAGCAGATCAAGCAATCGAGCTGTATTTAAAAAGCCTGGCAGCAAAAGAAAAGGTAACCCTATCTGCAAAAATAATGACGATCTTTGCACTAGTGAAAGAATACGAAAAGACCAATCAATCTGCAAAAGGCTTAGAGATCATAGATGCATGGATGGAACAAGTTCAAGCTGATCCGCTTAACCGGGGATTTGAACTGCATTTTCTCTATTTTAAACACCTGTTTAAATACGGTGAAATAAACGCTGATTTTATGGTCAACGAACTGATTCCCTACTTCGAGCAAAGAAACGAATGGGTCCACCTTGCCGATTATTATCCCATTCTCGGAAAGTATTACGAGAATCAGCAAAAGTATAAACAAGCGAGTCAGTATTATTCCTTGGCATTTGAGGCACTGAAAAATATGCATCAAGTTGGGGTTACATATGTGTAAGATGGGACAACTAAAATTATTTTAGTTGTCTTTTTTTATGGTAGCGTTTTACGGTACGTGTTCTTTTATCTGTTACACGTTCGCTCAAAAATACTCCGTTACGCTCAGAATCCTTGATCTACGCTCAAAATGCTCGAGTACCACTCAAAACAGACGAGTATCGCTCAAAATACATCGCTTTTCGCTCAAACCTAACAAAAAAATGATTCATAAGATCGGATTTCCCCTTATGAATCACCTCTTCATAGAATATTCACCTGCGTTCACGTCAATACTGCATACTATCGACTTTAAAGAAAGAAGATGGATGCCATATGGCCGAATCCCACAATGAATTCCTTAGTTCGGATCTAACGCAAAACTTAAAAATAATAGAAGAAAAAATGAAGCAAACGGCGGATTTAAAACGAAGAAAGTTAACGTTTCATGGTGAAGCTATTATTCTTCTGTATCTTGATACGATGACGGATAAGGAATCGATTGAACTCCATATTATCAGTCCGATCAACAAACAAGAATCCAAAAGTATCGAGAATGCATTAGGTACTAAACAATTTTCTATCATGACAACATTTAAAGACATTAGCTGTTCTTTAGCGGAAGGTAATACCATTTTACTAACGGAAAATTGCAACATTGCCTACTCCATTGCGACCTTATCGGATGAAAAACGTGCGATCAATGAATCATTGAACGAAAAAGTAACGATGGGCGCACATGATAGTTTTGTGGAAAGCGCCGCTACAAATATATCGTTGCTTCGCAAAAGACTCAGAACACCAGAGTTTAAAGTGGAGTATCAAACTTATGGATCGGAAACAAATGTTGAAGTTGCGATATGTTATCTCGAGTCAAAGGCGGATCCGACTGTCCTTCATTCGATCAAGAGCAGATTGGAAAAAATCAAGAATGATGATCTCATTAACTCCCGCCAGATACAAGAGGCTCTTGAAGATTATCCGTATTCGCCCTTCCCGCAATCCTTACGAACGGAAAGACCGGATCGGGCAGTCTTTAATCTTCTAAACGGGAATACTGTGATTTTTCTTGAGCATGAACCATCTGCGTTAATTACGCCTATATCTTTTTATTCTTTTTTAAGAAGCCCTGAAGATTATAACTCCCGCTGGTTCGTTAACTTTTTTTATTATTCATTGCGATTACTGGCTTTTATCATGTCGGTGACACTCCCGGCTTTTTATATTGCTGTTAATGCGTATCATTCTGCGATCTTACCGGTGAGCACTTTTTATACACTCAAGCTTTCCGTTTTGAACGTCCCGTTTCATCCTCTTATTGAAGCGGTCATGATGCAAATTGTTTTGGAATTGTTAAAGGAAGCTTCGGTCAGACTCCCGTCAGCCATTGCACAAACGATAGGGACTGTAGGGGCTATCGTAATTGGTTCGGCAATTGTTCAAACCAATTTTATTTCCAACACCATGGTTGTAGTCATCGCGATTACAGCCGTTTCATCCTTTGTCATTCCAATCGGGGAAATGAGCACAAGCATGCGACTCATGGGTTTTCCATTAATTTTCCTGGCGGCTATTTTTGGCTTTATTGGAATTGCATTCGGATTGATGGTGTTTACGACACACCTTGTTAAACTGACTTCTGCTGGGAAAGTTTATGTGGAGGCACCTGAAATATTTGAATCATTCCTAAACAAACATCCTAAAAATGGAAAGGGTCAGGATACGAATGCTCACGAATAAGAATTTATTTTTCTTAATCATACAAGCCCAGATCGGTATCGGTATCCTCGGTCTGCCCTATATTCTGTATAACCATGTGCAGCAAGACGGCTGGATGTCACTATTGATCGCCGGAGTTTTGGCACAAGGAATCATCATTGTACTTGTGGCACTAAGCAGAACGTCACCGAAGGAAACGTTTTATGAACTCAACCTTAGACTGCTCGGAAATGTTTTAGGAAAAATCGTTAACATCAGTTATGTGCTATATTTTATTTCGTTTTCCCTGCTGCTCATGATCCTTGTTACAGATGTGATCAACACATGGATCCTTCATCAGACACCGAGATGGGCGATCATCTTAATGCTGCTGATCGCAACATCTTATATTGCGAAGGAACGAATACTGACGATTTCAAGATCGTTTCTCTTTTTTTCATTTTGGTTTATCGTCCTGATCTTTTTACTTATTCTGGTCTACCCTCAAGATATTCACTTTGGAAGACTGCAGCCTGTAGGTTCAAATAGCTTTACAGAAATAATAAAAGCAAGCCCTGATGCATTCGTTTCACTTATTGGTTTTGAGCTCATTTTGTTCATCATGCCATTTATAAAAAATCCTAAGAAGAGCTTAATGGTTCTCTCGATTGCCAATTTATTTACCCTTATGCTGTATATATTCTTATTCATCACATGTGTAATTTCATTTAGCGGCGTGCAACTCAGCCTTATTCAAGCGCCGTTACTATATCTTTTTCGAGGTCTGTCATTTGAATTCGTTGAGAGAATTGATATTATCTTTCTTTCGTTTTGGATTGTGCCTATATCGACCACACTGGTTATTCAACTTTTTAATGCAAGCCTTGGTGTCCAGAAATTATTTTCGATTCAGAGGAAAAAATCAGTGTATTTACTTTCTTTCATTTTATTATGCTTAGGTTTGTTGCCTATAAATTTAACTATGACAGAATCACTGTCTAGTATCATGATCTATTTAAATATCATCTTTGTATTTATCTTTCCGGCACTGTTACTCATAATCGCTAAACTGAAGGGGATAAAGGGATGAAGAATACGAATCAAAAAATAATCACTCTGTTGTTCATATTCCCTCTGCTGACCGGCTGCTGGGATCAAAAATTAATTGTGGACCAAGAAGTGATTAACGGTGTAAGTTTTGATTTAGAGGATAATAAGATAAAGTCTACGATCGTAGTGCTTAACATCATACCAAAGGGAACAAACTTTTTTGACTTTAAAAATCAGATGTCTTCTGCTACGGGTTATTCTTTAGAAGATACATACCGTGAATTAAGAACGTATTATACAGGTCCTTTAACCGCTTCAAAGTCACGAATCATTTTGCTCGGAGAAAGCTTCGCAAAGAAAAATTTAAACGCCTATCTCGATTTTTTCTATCGTGTTCCTGATCCCTATTTAGGAAGTAAAGTAGCGATTGTAAAGGGTGTGGAAGCGAGTGAACTCTTATCAACAAAAGAGATCGGCACAAACCCTGTTGCCTTTGGCTTATATGAAATTATTGAAGCTGCGGAAGATAATTCTACAGTTACTAAAGGAACCCTTAACACATTATTTACTTATTTTAATGAAGAAGGAAAAGATTTTCTCCTCCCTATCTTAGAAAAAAAAGGCGAAGATATCTTAGTTTCGGGAGCAGGTTTAATCAGTGATAATGCCTATTCCGGACAGATGATTTCATTAAAAGAATGTTCCCTGCTTTTATTGATTATGGATAATTATGGGGAACTTGTCGATTTGGAAACCTATCTAAATGATAAAAAGAAATTAAATAATCAAGTTTCCTATAGGATTATAAAGTCTAAGCGGAAGTTTAATTTAACGAAAGATGCTGCAGGAAAACCAAGGGTTGATATTAATTTGGACCTTAAAATATTTCTTCATCAATATCCCATAACCGAAAAAATAAGCCCAAAGCAGATCAAAGAGTTAGAAGAAACCATTTCTCGGGATTTAACGAAAAAATCTCAATCGATCATGAAAAAAACACAAAAAGCCAACAGTGATGTATTGGGAATTGGACGAGAACTAAAAGAAACAGATCCAGCTGCTTGGAAAGCTCTTGACTGGGGGCAAACGTATCCTGAAATCAAGATAAACACGCGCGTTAAAGTAGCGATTGAGAAGACGGGGATCCTTAAATAAAGAGGTTGTCGATTTTAACAGTTAGCTTAATTATTGTTTTGATGCAGTTTACGGTACGTGTTCTTTTATCTATTACACGTTCGCTCAGAATCGTTGAGTTTCGCTCAAGAACGCCGAGTTTCGCTCAAGATTCTCTTGCTACGCTCAAAATACCATTCGTTTCGCTCAAGATCTTCCTTTTTCGCTCAAAGTACCTCTTAAAGACGATAGATATGCTGTTCTAAGCCATAAAATTTACAAGGCAAATCAAAAAAGCACGTCTCTGCGTGCTTTTTTCAAATTAGATTTAAACATCTGTTTAAAAATATCCTCTTATCTCAGGAAACTTTACCCCAACCGAAACACAATCCCATGCCCGCCTTTTGGATATTCCCACTTAATATTCTGATGCGGACACCCAATTCGGCAGCTTCCGCATTCGTGGCAGCCTTCATAACCGACATGCATTCGAATCTCTTCCCATTTATACACTTCCGCCGGACAAAAAATCGTACAGATTTTATCCGGACAGTGGTTCAAACAAATATCGGCATCCATAACGGTGAGATGTGATTTCGTGTCTGCGTTAAAACGAACGAGATACTGCTTTTCTTCGATGGTCTGACACTTCTTTTCGCTCATCTACTTCATCACCTTCCACGCCCGGTATGCATCACGAGCTAGTTTCAATTTCTCTCCAGCCGTCCCCACATCACGCCAAATCTTCTTCTGTTTATCCCACTTCGACGTGCCATCAACCGTGAACATCTGGCTCATCGCCTTGTTCGCCATCGGAATGTACTTTTCAAAATACTGCGGGAACTTATCAAAGTGGTGGGTCGAATCCTTGTATTTCTTCATATCCTGACCGACGAAACTGCTCATCAATCTTGTTTTGTAATGGTTGAGAGTAGCCTCTGAATAATCTTCGCGCTCTTTAGCGAGTAGCACCGCTTCAGCCGCAAACTGACCTGACTTCATCGCCAGGTTCGAGCCTTCCCGGTGGATCGCGTTCACGAGCTGAGCCGCATCCCCAACGACGAGCACACCATTCCCCGCTACTTTAGGCATTGATTTGTATCCGCCTTCCGGAATCATGTGCGCCAAATACTCAACCGGCTCCCCGCCAGCGATGTAAGGACGGATCATCGGATGATTCTTCACATACTCTAAAAGTTCATATGGTTTAATCTTATGCTTAATGAGCCCAGATAGAAGTGAGCCAACCCCAAGGCTCAGCGTGTCTTTGTTCGTATATAAAAATCCGGTGCCAAGGATTCCTTTTGTCGCGTCACCAAAGAGCTCGATTGTCGTCCCTTGGTTCTCTTCCAGATTAAAACGATCTTCAATCGTCTTTTTGTCTAGTTTAATGATTTCCATGGTGGCGAGTGCTACTTCATCTGGCCTGAACTCTTTATGAAAGCCGAGCGATTTGGCTAAAAGAGAGTTAACGCCATCAGCCAGTACCACAACATCCGCGTAAAGATCGCCATCAGGGCGGTCAGTCCGAACTCCGACCACTTTTCCATCCTCAACAATGCACTCTAAAACTACTGTTTCATTAACCAGCAAAGCCCCCTGTTCAACAGCCTTCCCCGCAAACCACTGGTCAAACTTCGCGCGCAGCACCGTAAAGTTGTTGTACGGTTCTTGTCCCCATTCCATTCCTTTATAGCCGACGGTGATCGCCGACTCCTTATCCATCATCATGAACCGCTGTTCCACGACCGGCCGCTCGAGCGGTGCTTCCTTCCAAAACTCTGGGATCACATCCTCCATCATTTTTCGATAGAGGACGCCGCCCATTACGTTTTTCGAACCTGGATATTCACCGCGTTCAATTAATAAAACATTCACTCCCGCTTTCGCCAGTTCGTACGCGCAGGAAATGCCGGCAGGACCTGCCCCTACAACTATACAATCAAATTTTTCAGACATGGTCGACCGCCTCTCTATTAAACGCTTGTTTAAATTGTTCGATTAAAAGTGGCACAATTTCAAAGGCATCGCCTACGATTCCGTAGTGACTCGATTGAAAAATGGGAGCTTCGGGGTCGTTGTTGATTGCGATAATAAGACCAGAGTTCTGCATTCCAACAATATGCTGAATGGCACCTGAAATACCGATTGCAAAATAAATCTTAGGTGTAACTGTTACTCCTGTCTGTCCAACTTGATGATGATGTTCGATCCAACCCGCTTCTACTACATCCCGGCTTCCCCCAACCGCACCGCCTAATGTCTCAGCTAATTGATGGACGAGCTGAAAACCATTCGGACTGCCTAACCCTTTTCCGCCAGCGACAATAATATCTGCTTCATCTATTTTCACTTTTTGAGTCGTGTGCCGGACGATCTCGAGCACCTTTGTCCGGATATCTTCCTCTTTTAAAGAAGCTGTTTCTTCTACTAATTTACCTTTACGCCCAGGTTCTGGTGTTAATGCTTTCATCACTTTCGGCCGGACCGTCGCCATTTGCGGCCGGTACTTTTTACAAAGAATCGTAGCCATGATGTTCCCGCCAAACGCCGGACGGCTCGCAAGCAATAAGCCTGTATCTTCTTCAATGTCCAAAATGGTAGAGTCGGCCGTGAGCCCCGTCGGAAGGTCTGTCGCGACCGCGCTTGCCAAGTCCTTACCCGTCGACGTCGCCCCATACAAAATCACTTCCGGCTTGTATTTTTGACAGCACTCCAGCAACGCTTTCATGTACGACTCTGTCCGGTAATCTTTAAAAATCGCGTCGTCATACACGTAGACGGTGTCCGCTCCATATTCAAAAAGAGAGTCTGTTAGATGTGTCACGTTTTCTCCGATCAAAACGCCTGCGAGCTCAGTCCCGCGTTTGTCCGCAAGCTCTTTTCCCGCTCCTAGCAGCTCCAGCGAAACCGGCACAACTTCTCCGTCCTTCACCTCGATAAAAACCCAAATACCTGAGTATTCCTCAAAGTTCACTTAAGCCCCTCCCTTCCCCGCAAAAAGTTCTTTTTTCTCTAGCAAAATATTGAGAAGCTTCTCTGTCTGTTGAGCTGCATCGCCTTCCAGCATCTCTCCGCCACTTGGTTTTGTCGGCGCCCAAACTTTCGAAACAATTGTCGGCGAACCCTTCAACCCGAGCTGCGTTCTCTCCACATCCTCAAGATCCGCAACTGCCCAGATTATTGGCTGGTACCTTGCAGCCTTCAGCATGTTTGTCATCGAGGAATACGGTACTTCGTTGATCTCTTTTTCAACCGACATCAAACATGGCATCGTCGACTGAATCACTTCATACCCGTCTTCGAGCTTCCGTTGAACGACCGCATATCCTTCTTTCACATTGATCTCTTTTACCTTGTTGACCGAGGTCAGAGGAGGCATGTCTAATCGGCGTGCGATACCAGGTCCAACTTGTCCGGTATCACCGTCGATTGTCATCTTGCCGCAGATGATTAAATCCACTGGTTTTATCTTTGAAATTTTTTCAATTGCTTTGGTGAGTGCATAGCTCGTTGCTAAAGTGTCCGCCCCGGCAAAAGCACGGTCTGAAATCATGTAGCCTTCATCTGCACCGATCTCGATGCATTTTTTGATCGCTTTTACAGCTGGCGGCGGTCCCATCGTCAATACCGAAACTGTCCCGCCGTATCTCTTTTTCAAACGCACCGCTTCTTCCACCGCGTGCGCATCGTAAGGATTCAAGATGGCAGGCGCACTCGCGCGGTCCATCGTATTCGTCTTCGGGTTCATCTTGATGATCTTCGTATCCGGCACCTGCTTAATGCAAGCCACAATATGAAGCATTCGATCCCTCCTCTAATCACTGGCCAGTCTTTTTTTAGAAGCCACTATTATGATGATTACTACTACTATATGGAGGGCTTATCCGATACATGACGAAAAATAAAAAAGAAAATCACTATGTTCTGACAGGTACATTTTTAAAGTGGAAATTAGTAAATAACAAAAAAAGCACTGCAATCGCAGCGCTTTAAAATCTTCTATTTATAGGTATAGGTTTATTCTCATGCCTATGTATAAGGAATCTCCCAATCAAGTTACATAAGAGAGAAACACCCAATATACAAATGATTACCCATTTTTCAAAGTGATCTAAAAAGCAAATAACAGAAAATAATAAGAAAAATATAGGAATACTAAGTTCCTTAAGTAGTCTATAAGGTTCATCATTTACTATAAATGTCATGACACCATATATAATACCTATCATTAGAAAAAATGTGCCCATAGCTTTATCTAATCCGAAATTATTTTCAATCGGTGATATTATTAAAAATCCTATCAACAAGATTACAGCACCAGATATTAAAATGCCTAGAATACTATAGAACAGTAATTTAAATTTCTGAACCTGTTCATATGTTCCATTTCTTATGGCATAAACAAATCCGAAAACCAGCCATAAACCAAACATTACACTGATAATCATATAGAAATTAGCAATATCGATCATATCTAAAAAATCGAATGGTAAATAGATTCCTAAAGAAGTTAGCAAAAAAAGCCATGCGAAAATCATGTGCTTATTGTTCGGCTCACGAAATCGTATAGACAAAAAATATTGAAGAGCAATGAAAATATCTAAGAAAATAATAAACCCCACCAAAATCATCTCTATATTATCCAAAAGACCACCCTTCCAATCACAAACATATCTTTATCATACCAAAGTCACTCGATGTAGCCGTAATGCCCTATTTTAATCTTCGTATTCCGGATGTCCATGCCGTTTGCAACCAAAGAGATAACAACCGGTTTCTGGCGAGGGTTCAAATGTAAGTTGAGGAAGCACGCCAGCAGAAACCCGTTCTATCATCGTTTGGTACTCTTTTATTTCATTTGAAAGTTGGATAATATTTTGCTGTTTATCTTGTACCGACCAATCTTCATCTATTTTTTCCTCGTATGCTTCAACGAGTTCTTCCTTCTTTAACTGTATGACCTCATTGATGATCTTCTGTGCACGCATTTTTTGATTCGTTTTTATAAGAGAATGCACATACCATGCAATCCAGTCAGGCTGTTTATAATAAATTCCCCACCCTTTGTCATACCAATGAACCGCTTCTTTATAAAGTTCTAGCTCTGCATATAGTTCTGCTAGATCAACCTCACCTATAAAATCATCATCATTTTCGTTAAAAGTGGCTAGTATTTTTTTCGCTTCAGCTAACTGACGACTTACGATCAAACATTTCACTTGATTAAATAAGGTGAAATCTGATTTCCCTTCTGCTAGACCGAAGTACATGGCAGCCTCTGCAGGTTCACCAAGGTGGTACTTGGCAACCCCTAGATTATGATAGGTAGCTGAACTTGGCTGAATGGAAATAGAGGTGAGTAAAGGATGAAGTGATTCTTCATACTTTTCCATTTTCAAGATAAGTTCGCCACATAAGCTGTATGGAAAATGAGATTTCGGATTAAGGTTAATAGCTTCTTGAATAAGAGTCAGCGCATTTTCAATCTCGTCTTCTTCATGCAAGTAAACCCATGCAAGGTTTGTAAGTGATTGAACACCTCTTTTTTCAAGAACCGCTTTTCGAAAAAGTTTTAGAGCAGCTTCAATATTATGTTCCTCAAGTAATTCCATCGCTTTTTGGTTTGTGTTCATATTATCCCCCACCGCTTTTATCTCCTACTTTTCATTATAACTTCTGCAAACCGTATTCTTTTACAAAAGTTGCCTAAAAATTGATATTGATACACTTTCGTAAATAAGTTACCATTACAGTGGTTACTTTTTTTGAAAGAAGGTAGATAAACGTGAATAAACGTGTTTACTTATTAACGATTGTTTCGTTTGTTGTCGGAATGGTCGAATTGATTATAGGCGGGATTCTAGACTTAGTGGCAGAGGATCTTGGGGTGAATTTCGGAAAAGCTGGATTCCTCATCACGATTTTTTCACTAGTATTTGCGATTGCTGCACCAATCTTGCTGACGATGACTGCTAAAATCGAGAGAAAACGGTTAACCCTTATCTCTCTTATCGTATTTTTAGCAGGAAACATCCTTGCAATCGTGAGTCCTAGTTATACGATGTTGTTACTCGCTCGGATTTTATCAGCAGCCAGTGGTTCATTGCTCGTCGTTTTATGTGTGACGATCGCTTCCAATATAGTTGAAGAAAAATACCGGGCCCGTGCGATCGGTGTGGTCTTCATGGGAATCAGCGCATCGCTTGTACTCGGCATTCCAATCGGGTTAATGCTTGGAAATGTATTCGGTTGGCGCGCTCCATTTATCTTTATCGCGGTACTAACGTTATTATCAATGGTCGGTGTGTATTTCTTTATGGGACGCATCGAACCAAAACCGGCAATCCCAATTAAACAACAGCTAAGCACGCTGAAAGACCGAACCGTATTGTTTGCTCAACTAACATCATTCCTGTTCCTGGCCGGACATCTTACGCTATACGGCTATCTCACACCATTTTTAAAAACGGCACTCGGACTAAACGGTACATGGGTAAGTATTGTATACTTGATATTCGGTGTGGCAGCGGTATTTGGTGGCGGATTCGGCGGCATGCTTGCTGACCGGTTCGGCACGAAACCTACAATTTTAGGCGTTACCATCATTTTTGGCATCTCAATCTTTATGATTCCATATACAACGTTTGCGTTTCCGCTATTTTTAGTGGTCATGATCATTTGGAGCATGCTCAGCTGGGCAATCACGCCAGCGATGCAGAGTTATCTTATTGAATCTGCTCCCGAGACATCCGATATTCAGCAAAGTCTAAACAACTCTGCGCTGCACTTCGGCATTGCATTTGGATCGATGATCGGCGGAATCGTGATTGAACAGGCATCTGTAGAGATGAATGCAACAGTTGGCGGATTTTTGGTCATACTGGCATTAGGTGCAGCCGTTCTTTCCATGACAAAAAAAGAGCGTTCTGAGAGAACTGCCCATACCATTAGCTAGTCTCGTAAAACTATGGCATGATAATGAGAGATAAAAAATTCTGAGGAGGTGAAACCGTTACAGCTACCAATTACGGGTTGTAACGGTGGACAAATGAGTATTCATATTGGTGCAAAACAAGGTGAAATTGCAGAAAGCATTCTATTACCAGGAGATCCGCTTCGTGCAAAATATATCGCAGAAACATTTTTAGAAGATGTAACTTGCTACAACGAAGTACGCGGAATGCTTGGGTTCACTGGAACATACAAAGGAAAGCGCGTATCTGTACAAGGGACAGGCATGGGGATTCCATCGATCGGGATTTACGCAAACGAACTCATCCGTGAATATGGTGTGAAAAACTTAATCCGTGTTGGAACATGTGGCGCGATCCAACAAGACGTTAAAGTTCGTGACGTGATCCTAGCGATGACAGCATCTACAGATTCACGCATGAACCACCTAGCGTTCCCAGGAATCGACTTCGCACCATGCGCAAACTTCGATCTATTGAAAAAAGCGTATGAAGCTGGAACAGAAAAAGGCTTGAAAATCAAAGCTGGTAACGTGTTAACGGCTGACCTGTTCTACCGTGACAGCATGGATATCGTAAAAAAATTAGCTGAAAACGGCGTACTAGCTGTAGAGATGGAGACAACAGCATTGTACTCAATCGCAGCGAAATACGGAGTGAACGCACTTTCGATCCTGACAGTAAGTGATCACATCTTTACAGGTGAAGAAACTTCAGCAGAAGAGCGTCAAACAACGTTTAATGACATGATCGAGATGGCGTTGGAAGTAGTTAGTTCAGAACAATAATAATGTAAAGGACATGACTGTTATCAGTTATGCCCTTTTTATATTCCTCGGGTTTGACTCATTGGAAGGCCGGTTTGACTCATAGACCCTTTGTTTTGGCTCATAGAATTTTGATTGGTTCATAGAAGTTACATTTCGACCCATAGACTCACGATTTTGACTCATAGACCTGACATTTCGGTTCATAGACTCTTCGTTTTGGTTCATAGAATCTATTTAACAAAAAAGGAATGAACTAAAGTACCCTCTTAGTTCATTCCCTCTTCATTTAGTATCTCAATTTCATCAGAACACTTCTTATTTCTTCATCATTCATCAACAGATCAGAGTGCTTCTCATTGATTTTCGCTAAAGCCACATCATGGTAAAAGAACTCGATAAAAACTTTAATAAATGGCCGAGATTTTGTTTTCAACGCTTGCCAAAATTCACTTTCCACTCCGGCAAAAATCACTTCTTCCTCATCCACAACAACTAATCGAAAGCGTTCTAACGAATGATGCTCCTGTGCTGGAATCAGGATATGTACATTCTTTAACGAAGACTCCAACTCTCCGACCACAAGGAGTTCCACATCGACCCCCTGCTTTTCTTTTTCCTCAAGGATGTGTAAGTAATCACGCACATCATCCTGCCAAGCGGAAACCTTGATCGATTTCTCTGCCGCTTGCAAAATCTGCTTCGTCTGCGCACGAATCGATGAATCAACTTTCAGACTCCAGACGTGTTCATCATAAAACTTTCTTTTTGACGTGCTCGTTTTTAACTGCTCCACGTTTTCCTGAAATTCCGTCGTTAACTTTTCGATCACGATGGACAATGGCAACGCAGAATACAGCTTCTTCTTCTCTGAAACGGAATCCAACACCATCCCTTTTTCGATCATGCGCGTGAGCACTTCATATATTTTTGATTTCGGTACACCCGAATATTTAACGATGTTCGTCGCGTCCATTGGTTCCTCACTCGATGCGAGAACTTCGAACACCTGACTCTCATATTGTGAAAAACCGAATTTTTGTAACATGGTTCCTCCTAAAAATTACATCTATAATTTTCCTCACACTATCTTAAAACAATTATGTACTATTCTAAAAGTTTTTTTACATGCGAATAGACGCTTATCACCCAAAACAAGGCAGCTAAGGCTCTCGGATCATTGCGTGAAATTAAAACCTCAAGCCTCTCTATCTTATCAAGTCTTACGATAAACATATCCCTCTTCACTAAAATTACCATGTAAGTATGCAGGATAATTATGATTAGCGGAAGGATTAATGTGACGAAAATCCAGAAAGGTTTGTGAAGTGCCGGCCACACCTCGATTTCAAAGATTAGAAGCAACACCGGTATTGTAAATGTAAAAATAATAAGAGAAACATTAATTAAGGCAATGTAATAATAATATTCTCTTTTTTTCCACTTAATAATTATAAACATGATAAATGGAAGTGCCGTGAGAAGAAATAGTAAACCTGTAAAGATTTTATCCAAAGTGTCCATAGACATGATGCTAACCTCTTTCAAGTACTTCTATTACTTTTATTTTCCTTTTATTGCTTCCTGCGGTCAATAACTATTCATCTATTACTTTTGTTTTAGTTAAGACATTTTTCTTTAGGCACATGTAACCAACTTCATGACAAAACTCATTTGTAACTTGATAAAATAATTCGTCATGTAATAATGTAATTAAAACGCTTACATGAAAGGGGAAAAAGATGCAGAAGTATTTTCAGATTGCACTCGCATTCATTCTTATGGTTTCAATTGTGTTTCCAACTCAGTCAGAGGCAGCAGAAACTCAAACCTCTCTAGTAAACCTAGACCACCTGGATTTTTTAAATGAAGAGGTCACGATTGACGGTAAAGAGATGCTGATTACACACATTTATTCTGAGTATCCCAATTACGAATGGGTGGATGATGCGGACGAAGGAATTGCTTGTGTGGATGATGTGGCACGGGCGGCTGTTGTGTATTTGAATCACTACGAACAAACAAGGGACAGTACATCCCTAGAAAAAGCAAAGAAAGCTTTAAACTTTGTCATGTACATGCAAACGGATGATGGAGAATTTTATAACTTTATTTTTGACGACTATTCGATTAACACAGACGGTCCGACGAGCAAGAAGTCTTTTGACTGGTGGGCTGCAAGAGCGATGTGGTCGATCGGCCATGGCTATAAAGTATTTTCCGAAACGGACCCTGCTTATGCAAACGAACTAAAAGAAAGTTTCCTACTAGCGAACAATGCCTTACAAAAGAAAGTGAACGAAAAATATGGAGAGTATAACATAGTTAATGGCTACAAGATTCCTGCTTGGATCGGCGGTTTTGACGCGATGTCCAATGCATTACTCGGTCTCTCAGAATTTTATGAAGCGGAGAAAAATCACTTAGTAAAAAATTCGATGTTAAAGCTCGGAAAAGGTTTATCGGAGTATCAGTTCGGATCCTACACAAAATATCCGTTCGGTGCTCACCTCGACTGGGACGGCTCCCCTACTCTTTGGCATGCTTGGGGCAGCGGACAATCCATGGCTCTCGCTAAAGCTGGCAATCTACTAAACAAAGAAGAGTGGGTCGAATCAGCACAGCAAGAAGCCGATCAGCTTTTCACTCACATTCTTGTGACAGGCATGATCAAAGAGATGGCACCAACACCAACAAAAGATGAGCAAATCGCATACGGTGTAAACATGCTGACACAAGCTTTTACTGAACTTTACCACGCAACAAATGAGAAAAAATACGCACAATATGCGGGAATCGCTGCCTCTTGGTACACTGGCAACAATGACGCGAACTTCCAGATGTATGATCCAAAAACAGGCAGAGGCTATGACGGATTAAACGGTGTGACCGGAAAAGTGAACATGAACTCTGGAGCAGAATCCACGATTGAAGCGTTAATGTCGATTCAGTCAATTCAACAAATGCCTGAAGCCATGGAGACGTTTAACGTTAAAACAAAAGAAAGACACACATCAACCATCCATGAAGCTGAATCGTTCACCGTGAAGAACGGCAGCCCCGCTATCGAAACACCAGAAAGCGCATGGACTGGCGATGCACTTTTCAGCAACAAAATCGTAAAATTAACCAACGGGGATACAATTCAAAAGGAAGTAAACATTGATAAACAAGTTTTATACCTCATCTATGGTGCACTTGAAAAAGCACCAGCGTTAGGCGGTGAGCTAAAAGTAGATTTAAAGATTGATGGACGAAAAGTAAGTTCAACAGATGTTTCAGCTGCGAACAAGTACCTTACTTTAGTAAACTTAAACAGAGTGAACTATCTTACAACTGGAAAACACACCATTACATTGACAGCGAAGACAGCTTATAACGAAACACTGACTCTCGATAATGTTGTGGTACAGCCTGTTAAAGAATATGCCCTATTTGAAGATGAAGATGGTCGTACAATTAAATTTACACGCCATCTAATCACTGAAAAGCATAACCTTCAATAAGTTAACTTTGTAAATAAACCTGGAATTTATTCCGGGTTTATTTACAAAGACCAAGTGTATGTAGCAATCACGTAAAGAGTATTGCGGCCTTCTTCATGTGTCTGGTATGAAGTTTAGAATGAGGATGGAACATACACTGTTATTGAGTATGTTGTTTGACTCATAGAACATGGTAACCGTCCCGTGCTTCCCTTTTAAAATATAATCCAAATGGTGACGATGACCAAAATGAGCAACAGCCATAAGAAAAGTGTTAATAAAGTTCCCCATAAGAAGACCTTTGCTATTTTCTTTTTTCGTTTCACAAAAAAACCTTCTATCTTCTCAGTTATAATCGCTAAATATTATACGCTGATTAAAATAGAAAGTTTCAGTTCAATCTTCATTTGGACACTTTCCAAGCTTCTATTAATTCAACAAGATCCTTTCCAAATATCTTACGTATGGATTCATTATCATTGTACGAAATTAATTTTAACGTCTTCTCTTTACCATAGGTTTTCATCAGATAATCTACAAAAGATATACTGTCTATATAGTCATCCCAATTAGACGTATAGGTATGTAAAAACGCTTGATCATTCCATAATTTGATAACATCTAATTTTTTCGGTGCTTGTGCTACATCCTCAAGTGTAGTATAGAATTGATTCTCAGGCTCTTGCTCGCTCTCATATTTAGTAGCATAGTATTCAGAAATCATATAATGCGGTGCAAAACTACCTTTTGTATCATTAGAATTCTTATAATTGGATCTAAACAAAGCCCCTGCTGTTAAGTAGAATTCTTCTTCTTCGTCCTCATATATATCAATTGAACCTGGAACAGAAGATGTATAGCCTTTTCCTTTTTTAAAAAAGACAATAACTTCAGATCTCTTTTTTTGCAGGTTGCCAATTTCATTATCTATATAATTACTATACATTTCAATTTGATCTTTATAATAGTTCAAGATTTCATCATCTTTTTTATACCCTTTTTCAAACAGAAATTTGTACGTAATATCATTAATAACCACTTGATCTTCACTTGCTTGATTACTAGTCACAGCTGGTACGTTAGCCTTTTCTTGCTCCGAACATGCACTTAGAATAAATACTAATGTCACTGCAGCAAGCGCACTTTTCATCATGATTATTCAACTCATTTCAATATTATCAAATAACTTTATTAGTATATTAAACCATTTTTTGTTAGGTAGCAATGGGACGGTTATGCTCACAAACATCACTCCTAACAGTAATCCTACCAAATTCAACTAATAAGGATAAACTTCATCCACTTATTGAACAATGTAGAGGATCGTTTAAGGATTATCCTGTTGAGTATGTTCAAAACAATCAATTAAAATAATATAATGTGAGAGATAAAAAAAGGCAGGCTTTTAAACAAATGTTTAATGTCTCGCCTCTTTTTGTTCTAAAGTTCCTCTTACATCTTTTAAATATGAACCTTACTGTGTTTTCATTTATGATAGTTCCAATATAAAGTTAATTAAACTCCACTTCTTTTTATTAATACGCATATCTCTCAATCAACTGAATGACTTCATTCCCACTCAAACCATGCGGAATATTTATCCGGTCCAGCTCATATTGTGGTGAATCTTTATAGACATGTCCTTTTTTTACGGTAAAGGCTGCTTCAAAGCCAACTTCTTTTGCAACCTTTTTAGTAGTCGCACTATAAGAACCATAAGGATAAGCTAAGGCTAGGCTTTCCTTCCCTAAGTGCTTCTCGATCAAGTCTTTTGATTTTGATAGATCTTTTCTAATTCTTTCTTCATATTGATATGTATCCTCACCGTTTATAGCAGAACTCAGCAAAGCTCGATTTCCTACTTTATAATGTGAATCATTCGTATGACTCTGAATGTCTACAAAGCCGCTAACCTGCATCTCTTTTGCTTGCTCCCAGCTGAAATGAGGATTATAGTACGTTTTCTTCCCCATCTCTTCTGTTACTACAAAAATTGTTGCTTTCATCTCTAATTCTTTTAGAATAGGAAAAGCATATTCATAGTTACTAGAGTATCCATCGTCCATTGTAATTAGGATCGGATTCTCAGGAAGAATGCCTGTCCCTCTTTGATTATTGATCAATTCATCAACAGTAATTGTTGTATAGCCTTTTGATTTTAAGGTTTGAAGATGCTCCCTAAATTCACTTGGTTTAATCGTGGTATTACCATCAGAAATAGTATTTGAAAAATGATGATACATGAGGACAGGAATAGTGGTCTCGTTATTAATTGAAACTACGTTCGTTTGACCGTTCCAGCTTACTTTTGCATCAAATGCCTCACTTATAAAACGAAGAGGAACCATCGTCCGGTTCTTTAAGATTCTAGGTTCAACGTCCATCATGAGGGACTTGCCATTTTTAAGTACCTTCTTATTCCCAACATTCATGGAGATCAAGTTCCAGCCATGATGAATCTTAATATTTCCTTTTTTATAATCAACTTTGGCATTTGCCAGAACTTTTGATACTTTACGCACAGGAATCATTGTTCGACCGTTAAGTATGGTTGCGGAAACATCATCAAAGTTCACTTTATTTCCGTTAATAAAAACATCAGGGTTTTTGGATGTCTCTGCGGTAACAGGTGTAGTCGTTAAGAACATACAACAAACAAAAGTAAAAATAGACAAACTAAATAATTTCTTCAAGCTTTAAACCTCTCATCTTCTCTTAGTTGATATTTTCAAGCGTCGATACAGTAGTAAAGAACCAATCGTTATATCGTCATTTAGACCTATTAATTGATAGTTATAGTGAAATATAGTTATTTAGAATTACTATTTATGTAATTCAATTCCTTTTACGAATTTCATAGATATAATGGAATTTATAGGTTTGTAAGTGAGGGTTAATTGATTTACTGGAGGTTTTTTTATGTACAGAAAACTGCCAATTATAGGGGCATTATTCTTATTCATCATTACGATCGTGAACTTACTATCTGAAAACGACTATGTAACTGACTATGTCAGTCTTACATTGTTTATTATTATTTTAGTTTTGTATTTTGCATTTAAAAAGGGAACATCTTCAAAGTGAAAGTCTATCAGATTAGATATTGGAAAAATTATATTGCAGTTGTTCTTATATTATTAATCTTAATTAGTTTATTGCTACCTCAAAAAGCATTTGCCACATCCTTATAAGGGCGGCATTCCTTCAAATTCTCCATTTTTTAATAAAATAGTTTTAAATTAAACACTTTTCGACAAAACACGACACATCCTAGCATTATAGTCATGCTATATTAGAATAGTATGACAAATTTGAAAGGATTGTGATGTTATGTCAGTTAAACGATCGTTTAAAAGATTACTAGCTTCCTCTCTTGCCATTGGGTTAATTTCTTCCCAAGTCGCAACCGCTACATATGCCGCTCCAAAAGATTTTCATAAGAAAAAAGAACCAAAATCGTTCAACCTGTCTCTCATGCATACGAATGATACGCATGCACATTTAGATAATGTAGCAAAACTTGTTACTGCTGTTAAAGAAGAGCGCGCGGAAAACCCAGATGCTTTATTGCTCAATGCAGGTGATGTTTTCTCAGGAACTCTCTATTTTAACGAGTTCAAAGGACAAGCCGACCTGGAGTTTATGAACTTGCTAGACTATGACCTTATGACTTTCGGTAATCATGAGTTTGACCTAGGCTCTAGCCCTGAAGGTCACCAGGCTCTTGCTGATTTTGTAAAATATGCAGAATTTCCGTTCGTTAGTACGAATGTTGATTTTTCTAACGATCCGAAGTTAAGTCCTTTATATAAAGACAAGATGAAACGCAATGCAAAAGAAGGAAACATCTACCCCACTGTAATTAAGAAAGTAAACGGAGAAAAGGTAGGATTCATCGGTCTTACAACTGAAGAAACGGTTGACATCTCCAGCCCTGAAGGTGTCGTTTTTGAAAACTACATTGAAGAAGCTGAAGAAGCTGTTAAGAAGCTTGAACGCCGTGGAATTAATAAAGTTGTAGCGATCACACACCTCGGCTATGATGATAATCCAGCGTATGACAACGACCTTGAACTGGCAAAACACGTTGAAGGGCTTGATGTAATTGTCGGCGGACACAGCCATACAAAACTAACAGAGCCAGTTGTAGTCGCTAATGATGAAAACGGGCAATCAAAAGACCCTACGGTTATAGTACAAGCTTCACAATATAGCGAATTCCTCGGAACACTTGATGTTCAGTTCAACAAAAAAGGTGAAGTGATTGGACAAGCTGGGGAGCTGATTGAAGTAAAGACAAAAGCTGAAGACCCTGAAGCTGCTGAACTTCTTCAAAAGTACTCTAGTAAAATCGAAGAATTAAAGAATACACCAACTGGCGGAGTTGCCGAAAAAGAACTAGCTAACCCCCGCTCAGAAGGTGACGGTCCAAGTGTAAGAAGTAATGAAACAGAATTAGGAAACCTGATCACAGACGGGATGCTCGATAAAGCAAAAGAATTCAATCCAAATGTTCTGATGGCTTTCCAAAACGGCGGCGGAATCCGTGCACCGATCGATCAAGGTGAAATCACTTATGGTGATGTACTAACGACGCTTCCATTCGGAAATACACTTGCGACAATGACATTGTCTGGAGCAGAAATCAAGAATGCTCTAGAGCACAGTGTAAGCCAGTCACCTAAAGAACATGGTGGCTTCCTTCATGTTTCTGGCATGAAGTTCACCTATGACAGCACGCAGCCAGTTGGCAGCCGAGTTGTGTCAATGGATGTTGAAACGGCAGAAGGAGAATTCACTCCACTTAGCTTGGATCAAGAATATGTAATCGCAACAAATGCCTTTACAGCTAAAGGCGGCGATGGATTTACAGTATTCAAGAATGCATATGAACAGGGTCGCGTAACTGATTTGGGTGCTTCTGACTGGGAGAATCTTCGTGATTATGTAGCGGAATTAGGAACGGTAAATCCGCAAATCGAAGGCCGAATTGTGGATGTATCTAAATAATAGGATTGGGCTGACCCAAAAGTGTAACAACTTTTGTGGTCAGCCTTTTTTTTGTGGTTGAAATAGTGTTTGGTTCATAGAAATGCTCTTTTGACTCATTGAACTTCCACTTTAGCTCATAGACTCAACTTTGACCCATAGACTCTTCGTTTTGACTCATAGATCTTCCACTTTGGTTCATTGGCTCTTCCTTTTGACTCATAGAATCTACTTTGACCCATAGACTCTTCCTTTTGACTCATAGAACTTCCACTTTGGCTCATAGACTCTTCATTTTAACTCATAGAACTTCTACTTTAGTTCTAGGCCTCCAAAAATCACTCACCAAAAAGATTTTCTAAAAAGCCATCCATATCAATCCCTATAAAAGAAGTACAATTCCGCTTCTCTATTCATATGAATTTATATTCTACCGCTATATTTTGTAAAAAAATATTCAGGTTTTGTAATAATATGGTAAAATTGATTAAAACACTATGAGGTGGATTTCGTGGTCTTAAAGATTACTGTAATAACGATCATCTTACTAGCAATTGCGGCTGCTTTTGCAGCTTGGTTTAATACGCATCTCATCCTTAAGGATTTAGAGGAAATCAAGGATAAGTTAGGTATTAAATCGATTTACAAAGCTTCCTTTCTTGATCGCGACCTCGATAATGATCAATGATTACTCTAAAAATTTAATACTGTCGAAAATAGGAAAATATGCTATATTAAGTCGTGGAAAATTTTTATTGTGGAGGTAAGATTTTGGAGAAAGAAGAATTAAAAAAGGTAATAATGCTCGGCCTTCCCATAGCAGTTAAATATGAAAACATAAAGCAAAAACGTGACAGCATCGTGTTTCCGATCTTCATTGGATCCTTGGTGATAAGTTTGATTCTTTTATCCTTTCTGGTAATCTCGTTGCCTGGTATAAATAAAACAATCGTAACTTTTGGGTTTTTTTATTCTGTAAAAGAACTTCTTAAACTTAGTTTGGGTATCGTATTAATTTTTGCTTTCGTTCCTGTTCTTAATTTAGTTCCTTTAAGCATCGGAAGTCTCATTCTAATACCGAGAAATAAAAGTTTAACGAACGAGATGTCGAACGTTCAAACAGAATTTAATCAGATAACGAATCTCCCAAGTACGTTTAATAACACTAAAGCACTTAATAAATTTAACGACTATCTTTACAGCGGCAGAGCTACTAATTTGCAGGAATGTTCCTCTATTTACTTTAATGAATTCAAGCAAGTTAGCTCTAATATAGCTTTAGAAGCAGAAATACCTTCTATTACCCCTCGTAACATATAAACTAAAAAAAAACTTTGGAGTAGGACAAAGGGGTATAATGATGAAAAAATGGATTTTTACAATTTCATCCTTAATCAGTTGGTGGATATTTTTTGTATGGATTTCTTCCAATATATATTTTACTGAATCAATGGATTTTGGGGCTTTCCTATATACCTCAGTTTTCGGTTTTAGTCCTTTTTTATCAGCTTTAATGACATATTTAACATATAAGTTCTGCATTAAATTATTATCTGATTTTACGCTTCAGGTGCTAATTCTTTTCTACATCCTTATATCCATTTATGGAATAAATTTCATTTTTAATATTTAATTAAATGTTAATATTTGTAAAAAGACTGGTGCAATTGAGGAAGAAAACTTCGTCTAATTTAATTCAATAAGAAATGTTAAAAGCACTGCGATTTGCAGTGCTTTTTCGATTGCTATATTTAATATGCGATTCCCTTTTTTATTTCACTTTTGTATTCCAAAAGAAACCCGTAAATAAATGGGTATCGGTCTTTTGTTATAACCACTCTTTTTTATTTTCCAAGAACCTCATTGTTTTTCTATAGATTTGTATATTCCATTGTTTTAATAGAAGGAGAACAATCACTAATACGACCATTGCTATGCTATAAACTATTCCGGCCATTACGAAAGCACGCAGCAATCCAAATTCACCTTTGATTAAAAGCAATACAGTAACGGAGATCATTAAGATTTTTAGTGAGACTGCTAACTTTCTAGTTTCAAACGTGTAATTCTCGTTAAGCTTCACTTTGCTTCTTAGTAAGCCAATGATCCAGAGATATAAAATTGTAAGCACACCACTTGAAATCCCTAATATCATATCCATTACTAGATCCTAATAAGTAAAGTAACTAACATAAATAATTGAAAAGATAATGTATGCAAAAGAAAGTGAACATACTGCCGTGCTTCTTACCGTCTCTTTATCTTGTTTGATATTTTTAGCTAAAGTTGCACCGCTAACAACAAAAATGATTGCTGCAATTGGAGCCGTGTAAAATAAAAACCCCATCCCTTTACCCCTTTCCTCACTAATAAATCATTCTTCTTCAATATGGATTACACCTTCTCAAGAAGAAAGTGTTTTAGTTTCTGAGCATCCGTTTCATTTATGAATTTCATTTGTAATACCAAATCTCTTTCTCCTTCGATTTTCAATATCAATTGATTTTCTTTACGTTTCACTTCTTCTATACTTCCAAGACTTATTTTTCTTACTTTTCTTAATAAGACCTTATAGAATAATTCACCTTTTTTAATTACTACATAGTTAATCTTGTGTGCATTTAGAAAATAGATCCCTAAATAGATATAGGTTACTAAAAATGCAGCATTCCAGAACAAAAAAAGATAATTTCGTTCGTCAAAACTTAAATAAACAATGTAACCTTGTAAGGCAGCTACTACAAAACATAGGAAACCACTTACCTTCAATCGAGACATTAATTTATATTTGATTTCCATTGATCAAGACCCCTTATGAAAAATTGGTATATATTCCTAATAATTAAGAAACCCGTTAAACACTTGTTTAAAACATTAATAGTCTCAAATATGGAATAGATGTTGAAATAGTTCATTTCCCTAAACAACTATTACAGTTCAAACCCGATGCTTGAGCTATTTTCCTTTCACTTTGGATAAAGCGCTAAGTTATGTATTTAAATTAAACGGCATCTAACTGCCACAGTGTAATGATAACTGGCTGCCTTTTTGGATGGGAGCAGCTTGACCTAAACTGATTTTGTCCCTGTGAATACGAGTAAAAACTATTGAACCTCAGAAGCATCATGCTCTTGAGGTTCATTTTTATGCTTTATTTAAAAAGTTAATGTTCTCACCTTCAATGATGAATAGGACAAATGAACTATGAATAAAGTGGTTCAGGGAGGTGGTGAACAGATGAAAAAATACATTTTAGCAAGTTTTCTGGTGTTAGCTTTCATTCTGTCTGGCTGTAGCGACCCTGTTCAAGACGATCTAATGGATTATATAAATGAGAAAACACCGAAACTCGCTGAAAAAGAGTTGGCTGCTGTTGGTAAGTATGAAAACGTAACGGGAGCAAATTATACGAATGATGAAACACTTTACTTCGCCCTAAAGGATGAGATCATTCCAGAATACAATGACTTTATCAATGAATTGGAAGCTGTAGAGATCGAAACGGATGACTTAAGAAAAATACATGAAGATTACATTGAAGCTGCCAATATTCAAAGCAGCGCTTTTTTAATGATCGTAACCGCTATTGAAAATCAGGATAGCTCGTTGATTAATGAAGCCAATGAGAAGTTAAATACGGCAAGAAAGATGATTCGTGACTACCAGACTGATATTGATAAGCTGGCGAAGGAGCATGATGTAGAGTTAGAAAAAACGAAGTAATATTGTTCATCCATAAAAATCCCCTTCTCAAATTGAGAGAAGGGGTTAACTTGTTATCTATATCTCTGCTTATAAGTAATCGCTTGCCAGAATTCTTTAGCAATCGCTTGATATCCATTAAGGTTTAAATGTATATCTAACGGATTTTCTAAGTACTCTTTTGCAATGATGTCATCCACCTGTACGTAGATGTCTCCATTTGCTTTTGCTTGTGCCTTTATATTTTGATTCAATGCATCAAGTACCGGCAATAACTTCGCTTGCTCACTTTGAGGATAATGCGGGAATGCGTTGTAGTAACCCATGATATAGACCTCTGCGCTAGGATTCATTTGATCGATTGACTTGAGGATTAACCCGATGTTATTACTCGCATTCATTAAAGCTGTCGGTACATTCTGCGGATCGTAACGCAGAGCTCCAAGAACATCATTCGCCCCGATATCAATGGTGATGTGCGTTGCTTCTCTAAGTTCTTTTTGAACAGTAGTGTTAAACATTACGTCATTCAATAAGTGATAAGTAGTATAGCCTGATACACCAAAGTTGTCATAATCAGCTACAGCTCTTTTGTACGTTTTAAAATGATTGACCAAGTAATCAGGATAGCTAAAATCAAATGTTTTGAACGGCGTTTGCCCGGCAGCTAAGGAATCCCCTAATGCAACGTATTCCACAGTATTGCTTCCTTTAGCAAAAGCACCCATTGGCATTGCTGTTAACAATGCTCCCGCAACCAATAAACTTGCAGCTTTCTTCCTTAAATTCAAATCGATCCACTCTCCCTTAAAGATATTAGGTCTTTCAACCTGCACCTTTACTATAATTCTTCCAATTAAAGGGGCTACCTTCCTATAAAACTGGTTTTTTGTTAGACAAATTACTACATTCTCCCTACTAAATTAATTCGGATACACTTTTTAAAAATAAAAAATTCGAATCTTATCTGGTACCCTATTAAAAAAGAAATTTGAGGAAATCTTAACGGGTACACGAAATAACAAGCGGGATCGCATAGCAATTAGCATTATAAATTGCAGCGTAATTCGTTGCGTTTTTTCTTGATATATAAGAATTCGGGTTAAAAAAACACCATTTTCATCATCTTAATTAGCATCCCAACTTGAACAAATTTTAGCAAGATGACAATAACTTTACTGACTCATTTTTAAATGTTTTTTTCTTTAAAAAGATTTTTTAAATCTAAATGAAGGTCAGCAACGTCATTACTATTGTAGAGAAAAAAAGCGTAATTCCTCTTCTTTTTAACGGTTCCCACAGACCTATTTCCTGTTTTTTGAGAAACCGTAGTTAGGTCTTATTGCTTATTTTATATATTTAAAAACAAATATCATAACTATATAACTGTTTTTTATTGGAATTATTTACAAATATTTTCAATTAATCTACTATTCATTCATACACATTAACTCTACAGGATAGTGTCAAACTTTATTCCTATCAATTTTCTCATTTACATAATCCCATCGCCTATTTGCTTTGATGAAAATTGAGTATTCAGCAAATAAATTCAGAAGTTAAAAGGAGAGAGAAACATGAAAAAGGCAAAATTAAAGGTTTCGGCATTATTACTAGGGGTAGGGATTTTATCTTCACAAGCTGCTTTAGCAACTTATAGTTCATATGGTACTTTTGAAGTTAAAGAGGGTACTACACAAACTGTAACTACTACCGGAAGTAAGTTAAAGCAAGCTAAAGAGACTGATGCCACTACTGTAAATTTTTACGCTATCGTAAAGACAATGTGGTCAGATCCTGATGCACGAATTGTTAATTCAGATGGTGAAAAAAGAAGTGATTGGGTAGAAATCAAAACAACTGATGAAACGTTCACAGCAGGTAATAATACGGGTACAAAAGGCTACAATTATTATGCTCAGGTAAGACCAGATGCTACGCAAAGCGGGACTGATTCTATCAAGCTAAAATTTAATCCAAGATAAGTAGAGTAATCATCATTTAATCATGATATTATTTCTGTAGAGTGAGATGTGTATATTTTACATTTGATAGAGAAACTGGGGGAGCGTTTGTGGTCTTACAAGAATGTTTACGTTACTATAAATCTAAGTTTAATATTCTCTTAACTGTTGTTCTCTTGATTATTATTGGTGCTAGCTATTATGCGACTTATCTAGAAAAAAAAGAATGGGTAGTTGTCCTTCAATCTGGTGCAGAGGATGTTAATGTTACCAAAGTGTCAGAAATTATCTCTGGATACACTGGTTCTTTATATTTTGAAAGCTTTTTATTCTCAAGTGATTACAATGCATTAGCAGCTCTTATTCTGCTGATTGGTTTTGGAATTTCAATTGGTTCAACTACATTTAAGTCTGTACAATCAAACTATGGCACCATGGTTATGACACGGATGTCCTATAAGAACTACCTTAAAAATGTGCTGATAGCCCAAGCCTTATACATGGCAACGTTTGTCATTGGTTTTTTCTTTATTATTTTTTGTCTTACGGTAGTATTTTTTCCAGGCGGAATACAAATTTCATCTAGTTCGTTTGTTGGAGATCTTCCTTTCTTCCAATACCTTGCTCTTCTTGCAACAGCTATTATTCATTTATCTATTTATATTATCGTGATCATCCTTATTACTACTGTAAGTCCCTTGTTTCTGAAGAATAAGTACGTTATCCAGCTTTTCCCGTTTGCGATTGTTATGGTCACTTATTTCATTGCGAATGTCTTAGGAAATGTGAATGAGGATTTAGCCTTTCTAACATCCTTTATCGTTCTTGATAATGTACTTTTTAATAGCATAGGTTTATTCAATTCGTCTCAATCTGCGTTAATGATCATCTTGACTAGCATCCTATTTATTATGATGAGTATAATCGTTTTTATCTATATGTTTAAAGCTAACATTAAGAAATTCGGACAGGACTATATCTAATATGAGCAAAAAATATAGCATCTTGGTTTGGGCAGCTTTCTATTTGGTCATGGTTCACTACATATATAGTGAATACGTAAAACTGCATAATCCAGAAGAAGAAACATACCTATTTTTAGAGCAGTCTCTTTTTCGGCTGCAGAAGTTTCTCTACAATACCAGCATCTTTTTTACAATTTACTTATTTATCATGAAATTACCCTTTACCTCACCTATGTTTGTAAGCCGGTGTAAAGAAGCTTACACAAAGCATATCCTTATGTATGGTTTAAAAATATGCAGCATCTATGTTTTGTTCACATTGCTTATACACCTTGGGATTCCTATGCTGTTTGGTACCTATATACCTATCACAGGTGAAATTATTTTAAACACGGCTAGACTCCTTTCCTTTGTACTATCCATGTACTTTCTATATTTATACTTATATTTAAAAACGAACAAGCAGATCTTAAGCATGCTAAGTATCTATGTAATCAATCTCACTATCCTAGTCATTTATTATTCCGTTTCTTTTGCACTCGGGATAAATTCTACGATAGAAATGGAACTGCGTATACTTACTATCCTATCTTCCGTAATCAATATCGTTGGTCTGCTAGCCATCATCAATATAAGTAGAAATAGGGATTTTATATGACAAGAAAAAACATTGTGCTGCTCTCGGGAATATTTTTACTCTATCTTAGTGTTAACAATAGTGAAGGCGTCCATATTTCCTCTCTTGAACGATTGGCCACTGGCTATAACGATGTAACGAATAAGATGCAATTTTATAACTATCTGCTTAATTTAGGTACAATGGTGATTTATATCTCCATCATAGAGAGCGCGATCGCCTCCAGATTTAGGCTTCGCAATTATATAGCAACACGCGGAGGACATAAAACGCTAATCAACTGCTTGTTAAGAACAGTCATCCAACATATATGTGTCATTCTATTCATTAAACAGGTTGTCTACCTTTTCTTTTATTTCATTTCGGAATCATTCTCATCCTTTTATGGATTTGACATGTTATCTACCTTTTTAACACTAAGTTTGTTAGCTTTGTTCCTAATCTTGCTGAAACTACAAGGAATCAAAGAGAAACTTTCTCTGTTTTCTATCGTATCGATTACAGCAATCGCCCAATTTTTGTCTTATCATTATCCTATCTTTTCAACGATTGTTATTGCTTCTGCAGGATGGCAGGAATGGCAAGCATTGATGCTAGTTTGTAAAAGTGTGGGGATTTTAATTATGATGAGCATTGTTATTTTCTTATCGAAGCCAGGTAAAATAATGGAGGTTGTCGAACAATGATTACGTTAGAAGAAGTAAATAAACAACTTAAAGAAAAAAGAGTCTTACAGGACATATCTCTAACGTTACAGAAAGGAAAAGTCTATTTATTAAGAGGGCATAACGGAAGTGGTAAAACGATGTTGCTAAGACTTCTCTGTGATTTATTGCAACCAACCTCTGGGACTGTAAAGAAGCCTAGTTATACGTATGGTGTGATGATCGAGAACCCTTCGTTTATTGAACATGAAACCGCTCGTTCCAACTTGAAATTCCTTGCATCGATCCAAAAGAAAATCGGTGTAAAAGAAATAGATTCATCCTTACAAAAAGTAAATCTGCTCGAATACGCAGATACAAAAGTTAAAAACTTTTCACTTGGAATGAAACAGCGTCTCGCATTCTGTCAAGCCATCATGGAAGATCCTGACGTGCTGCTGTTAGACGAACCGTTTAATGCACTGGATGATGATAATTTTGCAGAAATGGTCCATTCCATACAAGAAATGAAAAAAGACAAGATCATCGTAATCGCCGCTCATGGCTTTAACCTCTCAGAAATCCCTCTGTTTGATGAAGTAATTACGATGAATGATGGTAAGATTAAAAGTGTTGAAAGTATATAAACAGGTTTTCAAAAAGATGTAAATTAAAAGCTCGCCTATCGGCGGGCTTTATTTAAATTTAAATATAAAGGGATAATCACATCGTTGTGATTAGGCATCTTACCACTTTTATTTATAATGAGTAATTCCGAATATGACAGAAAACGTGACTAATGAACAAATATTACATAACTAAACAATCATTTTACTTCAAAAATAAGTTCTTTGTTTACTGCTACACTGCTATCATAGATGGCTTCTTTAATATCTTGATTATTAAATTCTTTCGTTACCGTGAACGATTCCGTTTTATTTTCTATTTCCTCATATTTCTCACTATCGAAAACTAAAGACCCAGATAATAATTTATCCAGGTCTTTGTTATTTAAAGAGTTTTTTTCTAATTTCAAAAGAATGTGTTTCTTACAAAAAAAAATAAATGTTATGAGACCTTCGTCTTGACATCAGTGTTCACCGAGATTTTGTGAAGCGATTCTTGCATTTTGAATAAAACAATTAAAAGTTCACAATAAATACGAGTAAGTACTGGGCCCACTAGTATTAAAACTAAGCCCATAAAAAACCTGTCTCAAAGGAAACATTGATTTTTATATAAGTTAATGCTGGTTATTATTTTACTAAGATTTTCAATACATCCACTACAGGATCAAAATATCGGTCCCTTTCACGCATGGAGAATCCTGGGTGGTATGTGCGATATGTATGATAAGGTAGATCTGGATGGCTAACTCTAGCAAACTGTCTAGGATTAAAATGTTCAACAGGCTCAAAGACAGCATCATTGAATGTCTTTTGAATACGAGCGTCATAAAAAGGACCTGTGAAAAAGATGACCACATCTGGTTGAAGCATTTGTATCTCATGATTTAGTACAGGGAATGTAGAACAGATAATGTCTTCTACAGTTTTTGGAGGTCTTTTTTTCTTAACATGATTCATTTTAATTAAATTGGTTGTCATAAAGGTCGGTGCAGATGATGCTGGATTTAACGCTTTGTGTATGGCATGTGATCCTTTCCAGAATGGAGTATGTGACCATCTTTCTTTTTCCCTAAAATCAACATACTTCTGCTGAAGTTTCGTTATCGCTTCTTCTTTATCTTCATGCAGCAATTCTTCATATATTCCCCATCCGTTCGGCTCTTTACCTACGATAAGTACTTTCTTTTCATTCTCCTCATATCCAGGAACAATGTCCACGAGCCATGGTTTTGAATACTGTGAAACATCCACTCGTCCATCAACTAATTCGTCTTTCAACTTCTCCCAATACTCTTTATAAACTAGCTGGAGTTCTTTTTCCTTTAATGTCGTACGATTGTACATTCTTTAACCCCCTCGTTGCTGTATCTATTAACTATACCAATAAATGTAAAATATTTCTATATAGTGTAATTATTTGGATTTCTGACTAAAGGAATGAGTATGGAAAGACGATATAAAACAACAGAAGTAATAACTCGAGGTGAACATTCTAACTATGAAAAAAGTGTTTATTCCATCACTGCTCGTGATGATTGTCCTACTCCTGGGCATGTTGCTCGCCTATTTTTTGTATACCTTAGATACACCAAAGCAAGATAAGGTTTCGGCTCCTGAAGTGAAAACGGAAATCGTTGAGAAAAAAGTAGAAGTAAAAGTACCCGTTAAGGTTCCTGTAAAAGTTTCTGAAACGAGCAGCTTGAAGAAAATCATTAAAGACACACAGAGTAAGGTCGTCCAGATTGAGACTTCTTCTGGATCACAAGGGTCTGGTTTTCTATACAACAACAGAGGCGACATCGTTACGAATGCCCATGTGGTGGGCTATGAGGTGGACGTGACTGTCAAAACGAGTGACCAGCAAATCTATCAAGGACAAGTGATCGGACGCAGTGAAGATACAGATATTGCTCTTGTTCGTGTAACTGGTTTAGCGAATATCACCCCACTTAAAATAAACCAGAAAAAAGCGGAGCTCGGCGATGATGTCGTTGCAATGGGAAGTCCTCTTGGCCTGCAAAATACTGTAACGGTCGGAATCATAAGTGGTCTTGATCGCTCCTTTCAAGGCGAGTCCTATTATTACAATAACTTGTATCAGATTACAGCTCCTGTATCTCCCGGGAACAGCGGCGGACCGATTGTGAGTGGCACAGACGGATCAGTCCTTGGAATCAACTCAGTTAAACATTCGACTGAGCATATAGGCTTCAGCATCCCGATTTTCGCCGTACTCCCTACCTTAAAGAGCTGGTCTGATAATCCTATGAATCTTACTGTCTACGAAGAAGAGTATGAATTTGAATTACCTGAGTATGATGGGGAACTTTATGAAGATTACGAGGGTTATGAGGAATATGATTCATATACTGAACCAAATGATGGCGTAACCGAATATTACGATTTCATCCCTGATGATGCACTTGGTGTTGTCTATCATTATTATGATTATTTGAATGCTGGTCAATACGAACAAGCATATGAGTTGATCGGAGGTAACTGGAAAGCATCTTCTCCATCATTAGAGAAGTTTGCAGCAGGGTATGCTCAAACTTTAAACACATCGATAATCGATCCTTACGTTTATGATAACGGAGACGGAACCTATCAAGTAGATTTAACAATAGAAGCTCAAGAATTCGTGAGTGATGGTGAACAAACCTCTTATTATGATCTTAGTTATGTTATTGGGTTAGAAGACGATGTTCTAAAGTTACTAGGTGTGGGATCGCGTTAGGTATGAAAAGTGAGATTCTTGAAGTTAAGAGACAAGTTAACAGAATAAAGTGTAATAACTGAGACAATGGTGTAAAAACAAAAATACTCCACGGAAAAAAAACTTTGAATTTATGAAAGGTATAGAGCTAATTCAATATTTCCTCGATTTGTAAAATTTCTAAACCATAATTTTATATTAACTTAATCATTTGTTAATTAATAATAAATGAAGTTTAGTATAGATGTTCTAATTTTATTTCTAGAACTTTTTATAGAAAGACGATAAATATTAACTTTTGGAGGAACTAATGCAAGAAATTCGACAACTTTCAAGATTTCATAAAGTGGGACAAGGACAATTTTATTCTTCTTCCTTTTATAATGTAGATAGTGATGAAGAGATTAGATATGTAATTGATTGCGGTGCTGATAAACCATATTTAAAATCACTTAATACGGAAATAGATATATATCTTCAAACTTATAATAAAAGTTCTCTCCACTTATTAATTTTGTCGCATTTACATTATGATCATGTCTCAGGACTAAAGAAACTATTAGACGGTTTTAAAGCTCTAGAAACTAGTGTAGATTACATCATTATACCTTATATAGACGATTTAATGAGAATTTTTCTATTTGCAAAATATCAAGAGGAGACTTTGGAAGAATGGTTTTTTGAATTTTTATTACAGCCAGTAGAATTTTTAAAAAGTTATACGTTTGTTAAAAATGTATTAATTATACATCCCTCAGATAATCAATCCTTAAAAGACGATAGAATTTTACCTTCAGATTATAATAATGATTTTATACACATTTCACGAAGCATTGTTACACCATCAACAAGTACGAGTTTAAAAGATATAAATACACCTAATGTTTTCCATATAAAAAATACAAAAATTAGTTTTTATTCGTTAATTGAACTAGACTTTTGGTATAAACAATGTAACCAGGACGTTCTTATTAAATTTAAAGAAGCATTGAAAGGAATAGATATAAACAAAGAATTAGAAAATTTTACTAAAAAATCTAAAGTTTATAAACAATATTTAAAATTAAATAAAGATATAAATGACACCTCATTGTGTGTTTCAATAACTTTTAATGAACATAAGTTATACCGATCTCGATCTTATTTTCATTTTAATAATACAATGGGATTTTTATTAAAAGACGACTTTTTATTGAATTATAAAGCTCTTAAAGTTAATTCTTTTAGTAAATTTAAAATTGATCTAAGACATAGTAACGACTATGAGTTAAGACAACTAGGTATTTATTGTAATACTCCTAACTTATTTAATAAATCATATGGTTACTTGTTTACTGGAGATATCAATTTATCTCCTAATAAAAACGGTACTATAAGTAGTACTTTTGAATCCTTTACTAATCATTACTTATCTAAATCAGGTAACATAGGAATCATTGTAGTCCCTCATCATGGTTCTGAAAAAAACTGGGATGTAAGATTATTAAATTATTTTAATGATCCATTTTTTGTGATCTCATCAGGTATAAAAAATAAATACCGCCATCCTGATTTTTCGGTAGTTAACGATTTGTATAATACTGGATGGGCTTGGGCTAACAATGAGATAAGTTTTAATCATGGGTTAGTTTTGTATTTTAAATGATATAATAGAGCCCCCATTATAGGGGGCTAACAGCACTTATACGAAATTCATAACACTTTGTTTTAATGATACAAGCTTTTTTTCATTATCTCTAAAATTAAATCCCTTTACCCCAAAATAAAACTTAATCTTTGGTTCAGTCCCTGATGGTCTTAAACAGAACCAACTTCCGTCCTCTAATATAAACTTCAGTACATTGGATTTTGGCAACTGCATTCCTTCCATTTCAACGTCTACTTTGCGGATGCTGGTCTGATAATCTTCAACAGCTATTACCTTCAGCCCGGCCACTTCAACAGGTGGTTTCACACGAAAGTCGTTCATCATCTGCTGGATCTCTTCTGCTCCGTCTTTTCCTTTACGTGTTTGAGAGACTAGATCTTCTCTATAGAAACCATACTTCTCAAAGACTTCTAGTAAACCTTCGTATAATGACATTCCACGAGATTTATAATAAGATGCTACTTCTGCTGCTAACACACATGATTGCACCGCATCCTTATCTCGAACAAAATCTCCAATGAGGTAACCATAGCTTTCTTCATAACCGAATAAGAACTTGTGCTCACCTGTTGCTTCATACTCCGCAATCTTTTCTCCAATAAACTTAAATCCAGTTAGGGTGTCTACTGTCTTAATACCATAATGAGCTGCAATCTCTATACCAATCTCAGACGTTACAATAGTTTTGAGGACTACACCGTTTTCTGGAAGTGTTCCGTTATCTTTTTTCTTCATTAATATATAATCCAGCATTAATGCTCCTAGCTGGTTACCCGTTAGCACTTCATATTCACCATTATGATTCTTTACTGCTACTCCAACACGGTCAGCGTCTGGATCGGTCCCCATTAACATATCTGCGTCATGCTTCTTGCCGTACTGAATTGCTAATTCGAATGCCGCATGTTCTTCTGGATTCGGTGACGTCACCGTACTGAAGTTAGCATCCGGTAACTCCTGCTCTTTCACCACCGTTACATCTTTAAAACCTAACGATTCAAGTGCTCGGCGAACTGGCAAGTTGGCTGTACCGTGAAGTGGTGTAAAGACGACTTTCAGATCACAAGCATGTTTCTTTACTAACTCTTGATCTTGCACAATGGTCATCAGCAATTCGTTATAAGCTGTATCCACTTCCTCCAGTACATAAGTTAAGAGTCCATTCTGGAGGAGTTCTTCTTCCATTGCTACTTCAACCCTTAACTCATCTTCAACATTATTAACATATTCAATAATTTGATCAGCCATAGCTGGAGGAATTTGACCACCGTCTGGTCCATATACTTTGTATCCGTTGTATTCCGGTGGATTGTGACTGGCTGTAATGACAATACCCGCATAAGCATTTAGATATCGTACTGCAAACGATAACTCTGGAGTTGGTCGTAGTTTTTTAAATAAGTACACTTTTATTCCATGTCGACCGAGATTTAATGCGGCTTCCCGTGCAAATTCAGGTGACATATGTCTTGAATCATAAGCTATTGCTACACCTCTTTCTTTTGCTTCTTCACCTTGCTTCTCTATGTACTGAGCCAGTCCTTCTGTTGCTTTCCGCACCATAAACTTGTTTATACGGTTTGTGCCAGGACCAATTTCTCCTCGCATTCCACCCGTACCAAATTCAAGGTTCTTGTAAAAAGCATCTTCTTTCTCTTTTTCCGAAAACCGCATCATTATTTCTCTCATTGACTTATCAACAATAGAACTGTTTAACCATTTTTCATATGTTGCTTTCCAATCCATACAATGATCTCCTTTTCTAAATGTAAACATAGCGAAACAAGGGCAGCCGATTCACGACTGCCCTTGTCTACTACTATTTAATTCTTTAAAATTGTTTCAAAGCCTAACACATTTTCTTGTATTTCTTCCCAAGTCATATAAAGACGAACAATATCTTCTTCTATTAACTGTGTACCTGTTTGTACTTCAATTATTTCTAAATCTGTTATTGCTCTAATAGCATGTTTATCTCCAGATTTTATTTTAAGAATATCTCCGGGTTTAACAAAAATAAGTTCACCATTTAAGATAAATTCACCTTTACCTTTTATAATCGTCCAAACTTCATCTCTAAAGTCATGTAACTGATAACTTAAGTTTTTACCTGCAGAAACACCAATTCGTTTTGTTAAAACTTCCTTATCCTCTTCAAACTTTGTATAATCTAAAACACGATACCAACCCCATCTGCGTTCTTCATACATGGGACGATTATCAAATACACCTACTAATTCCTTTATGCGTGGACTAGCATCTTTGTCTGATACAAGGATTCCATCCGGACTAACTGCTACAATTAAATTTTTTGCGCCTAATACAGTAACCGGAATATCAAGTTCATTAATTAAATGTACATTTTCACTATCTTCACTAATGACACCTTTTCCAATTTGAGTTGTAGCCATTTCTTCTGTTAAGGTATTCCATGTTCCAAGGTCTTTCCAATACCCATCATAAGGAAGAACAACAATTTCTTTTGTTTTTTCTACAACTTCATAATCAAAGCTGATTTTTGGTAATTGATTATATTGTTTAAGAAGTTCTCCATACTGAATTGGTAACCCTTTTTCTTCAAGGATTGAGATAATGTAACCTAATTCAAATGCAAATACCCCACAGTTCCATAACGCACCGTTGTCAATTAACTCTCTTGCAGCATCTTCAGAAGGCTTTTCAGTAAAGCGTGTTACTGCAAAGTAATCTTCCCCACTCTCATTAAGACTTGGAACAATATAACCATACTTAGAGGATGGATATGTAGGTTTTACCCCAATCAACGCTAACTGAGCATTGCTATTCATTATGGTTTTTTCTAGATCTTTTACCCGATTGAAAAATTGATCGTCTACATAAGGATCTACTGGTAAAATTCCAACTACCTCATCTAAGTTCCCACCCATATGGCTGTACAAATATGATGCGGCTAAAGCAATAGCAGGAAATGTATCTCGGCGACTCGGTTCAATAATTAAGCCAGCTTGATTATCAAGCTGGCTTTTAATCATATCTTCTTGTGATTTACCTGTTGCTATAATTGTTGAATCCGCTAGACCTACATTTTGAATCTGCTCCCACACTTTTTGTACCATAGATTGCAAATTTAATTCTGTATCTTCTAATACTTTTAAAAATTGCTTAGAGCGAGAGTCGTTCGATAATGGCCAAAGACGTTTTCCAGAACCACCTGAAAGTAAAACAAGCTTCATCCTAATAAACCTCCTCTTTTGATAAAGATAAACTTTTTTCCTTTAATGTCTCATCTACAAATCTTTTAAACTCTTCTCTAAATCGTTCTGGAGAGTATTTTATTGAGTTTTCTCTACAATTTATTGGCGATATAAAATCACTAATTTTTTCAAATTGTTTTACTGCATCTTCTATAGATTGTGGAGTCTGCTCTTTAAAAAATAAACCAGTTGGATTTTCTGTTTCATTAAATCCGTTAACTGTCTCTAAAGCACCACCTTTTCCAAAAGCAATGACAGGTGTACCACAGGCTTGTGCTTCAACAGGAGTTATTCCAAAATCCTCCTCAGCTGCAAAGACAAAAGCTTTTGCTCTTTGCATATGGTCTTTTAAAACTTCAAATGATTGATATCCTAATAGTTGTATATTATTTTTTGCTTTTACTTTTATTTTTTCAAAATCAGGACCGTCACCAATTACTATTAATTTCTTATCAGGCATATTGTTAAATGCTTCGACAATAACGTTTATCTTCTTGTAAGGTACCATTCTTGAGGCTGTTAGGTAAAAACCTTCTTTTTCATGCCCCATAGTAAAACTGCTAACGTCTACAGGTGGATAAATCGTCGAAGATTTTCTTCTATAAACTTTCCAAATACGATTAGAAATAAAATTTGAATTGGATAAGAAATAATCTACACCATTAGAAGTCCTATAGTCCCAATTTCTAATCTGAAATAACAAAAATTTAGCTATTAAACCTTTTAAACCCTTATTTAATCCAGCTTCTTTTAGATATTGATGTTGCAAATCCCAGGCATACCGTATTGGAGAGTGTACATATGAGATATGCAATTGTTCCGGTCCAGTTATTACTCCTTTTGCTACCGCATGAGAACTAGAAATAATAACATCATATTTTGAAACATCAAATTGTTCAATTGCTATAGGCATTAATGGTAAATAACTACGGTATTTAGTTTTTGCTAAAGGTAAGTTCTGAATAAAAGATGTATTTACCTTTTTATTCAAAATAAAATCTCGTTGCCCTTCAGGAATGAAGTCAACGAGACTAAAGATATCGGCCTCTGGATATACTTTTAATATTTCTTCTAGTACTTTTTCAGCACCAGCATAAGTTACTAGCCAATCATGTATAATTGCGATTTTCATTTAATACCTCTTTTATTTTATTAATTAATTCTTCGGAGGTCTTAGACCAATGGTACTTTTTACTCCTTCTTAAACCATTTCTTTTTAAATCTTTAATCAAGGTTTCATCATTGTAAATTAAATTAAAACAATTCTGAAGCTCTTGGAAATCATTCGGATTAAAATATAATGCTGCATCTCCACAAACTTCGGGTATTGAAGCGGCGTTGGAAACTATTACCGGACACCCCATATTCATTGCTTCAAGTGGAGGTAATCCGAAACCCTCGTATAATGATGGGAAAATAAATGCTTTTGCATTTTTATATAAAGCTTTTAGCTGCTCATCTGTTACGTATCCAATAAACTTTATATTATTATTTTTTTTGTATTTTTCTTTAGAAAACACTTTGCCATTAGAAGATCCAGCAATTACTACTTGCCCCTTAAAACTAGTCATCTGTTCTAAAGCATTTATTATTAATTTAAAGTTTTTATTTGGATGCATACTACTTACTGCAAAAAGATAATCTTTTTTATCCAATCCGTTATTAATTAGGATTGATTCATCACTTTTTAATTTATCAATATGGTTAGCTGCTATAGGAATAACTGATATCTTTTTCTTTAAGTTGGGTAAATACCTCACTAGTTCACCCTTCGAAAAATTAGAAACAGTAATTATTTTATAAGAAAATCTAGCAACAAATAAATATAAAAGTCTATACCATAAAATAAATTTCAAAGAATAACCTTCTGGTTTAGAAAATATAGCAGCATCATGAATAAAAACCATTTGTTCTTTTTTTAATGCAGGTGCAGTATTACAAAAATTAATTAATAATTTCTTTTTGCAATAAAAGGGTAACTCTAATTGTTCCCATAAATGTCCAGTTAAGTGGCCGACTTTTTTCATCTTAATATTTTTCAATTCCAATTTTAATGTTTGATTTTTAGGCAATAATATTTCAAAAGAAATAGGTTCACCTTTATAAAACAGTAGTTCACAATCTAAACTTTTTATTATTTCTTGAGCAACTCTTTGTACACCTGTAGTATTCTGAGTTAAAAATCTTCCATTTATATATATTTTCATGATTTCCCTCCACTTCTTTTCTAATTATTATTAATCCTTGAATTTGAAATTTGACAACTGTACAAAATAAGCTACGAACTTTAAATTACCGATAATTCTTTGTGTCTTTTGTATCTAAAAAGGGGGGTAATTATCCTTTCCACAATAACTTTTTCAGTATCAAAAAAGCAAAGTCGGATATCGACTTCGCAAGTTTTGGTATAAGCAGTTAAAAATTCTAAATGAAGTAATATAAACCACTTTATTTTATCATTACACATTGTTATTTATTTATAAATCTTTTTTCCATATAGCAGGAACACCAGCGTACAAACTATTAGGTTTACAATCCTTTATAACAACAGAACCTGCCGCAATTATACAACCTTCACCAATTGTTACTCCTGCAAGAATTGTAGATCTAGCTCCTATCCAACATCCATCCCCTATAGTAATTGGTAGACTAATAACTTTTCCTGCTCTTCGCTTTGAATCTCCCAATTCATGTGTATCACTCCCAATAATTACATCCATAGCAATACAGCAGTCTGTTCCGATTGTAACTCTAGCATTACTTTCAATAAAACAACGATTGTTTAAAAATGAGTTCTTTCCTATAACAACATTTGGAGTTCGGAAATAACAATGCGAGTTAACATTTATTCGATCGTTATTTATTCCGAAAATACGGTACCATCTCCATCTAACCCTTTTAGGAAATATTGTGCAACCTCCAATAACATTAACTAAAAAAGACCAGGCATGATGTTTAATCCTTTTTAACAAAGATATCCCCTACTTAATGATGATGTATTAAATAATTATAAAATTTCGTTTAACAAATTCATATATAAACGTAACATTAGTAAGAGTATTAACTAATAATTTTCCTTTAAGTACTCCTAATACTCGGTTTCTATAAGCTCTGGTTCATCTATTAATATACCAAGGTAAAACCAAAAATATAAATTATATGGATATATCTCTAAAGTATTAGTAAAAAGACAAGAAACTATAGTGCCTATTATTATTATTATCCCTAATTGCCCTTTACTTCTTTTTTTAAAGAACACATAGAGTATATAAAATATAATTAACAAAAATATTATTATACCTAGTATACCTATTTGATAATAAATAGCTAAAAATTGATTATCAACAGCATATCCATTTAGAGATCTGTTGATTTCTTCTAATTTTACACTCGAAGCTCCAACTGATCCAAGTCCACTCCCGATTATTCCTTTGGTTGAAAATGGATCAAACTCTATTAAGTTCCAGTGAGAGAGCCTATCTTCAAGTGAGTGAATTGAAAATAATGAATTATTTACTTTTGACATGATGAATAAAAAAATGGGTACAAAGATTAATAAAAGTGAAGAATAAATAATAAACTTGGTACGACTTGTAAGAACTCTTAAAAAGAAAAGGGTGATATATGCGACTAACCAGTACATTATTGCTGATCTTATAGTACTAGAAAGTATAAAAACCATAGAAACTATAAAAAATAGTATTTTTATTTTTTTGTTTTTTATATTTCTTTCAATTATAATTGATAAAAATGCTAGTAGAATTGCATAACCATCTGGTGTACCTATTGTTGAGGGCAGCCTTAAGTAACCATAAAAATGCTTAACATTTATTCCATACTCATATCCGAAATTTAATAATTTTTCAATACCTAAAAAATATTGTATTAACCATGTAGCTGTAATAATGAAGAAAATACCCTTAAAACAATTTAATATTTTATCTTTTTTTATAAAATTGCTTAATAATATACCTGTAAAAAGCATGACTATAGGAAGTATAGTAATTTTTAAACCATATAATAATGATTGTTCGCTTAAATTTAAGAACATGTAAGGAATAATAATTATAGGGATATAAAAAAGAAACAGAACAAACAAAACAAATAAATCCTTTTGTTGCTTTTTGAAAATAATTATAAATAATGTTATAAACGAAATCACTAGAAGAATAATATCTTTTATTGACCTTATCATCATATTTTCTTCAAATACTGCGATAGTTCCATAAATTGCTGCATAATAAAAAAATATTATTATGAAATTTAAATTATATCGATTTAAATTAGCTAATCCCGTGTTTATTACCATCGATAGTAACCTCGTTTTTTTTATTAAAAAATTTATTATAAACATCAATATATAGCTTAATATTATTAATATATTTGCTAGATTCAATATAACAATTACTAATTATAGATTTTCTTTTTTGTGTGCTTAATTCAGAGAAGAAAATTATTTTTTTTATAAAATCACTATAAGTAGGACTTGCCAATAATATTTGTTTTTCAACTAATATCTCAGGAATACCACCAACATTAGAACCCAATACAGGCGTACCTTGTCGATATGATTCAATTATTACTCTTCCAAATGGCTCATTCCAGATCGATGGGACAATAGTAAGATCGGATTGTGCCATAAGTTTATAGACTTCATCTTTTGTAGTTTTACCCAAAAAAATAATTCGTTTATCAAAATTACTTAGTTCTTTAATTTTACTTTCAAACGAACCAGAACCACATATATATATTTTTGAAATAAGATTTTCTTTAGTGTTATTTATTATATCTATTAAAATTTGAATTCCTTTATTCTCCGCAAGTTGTCCATAATAGCCAATAATTAGCCCTTTTGTATTTGAACTTAAATAAGTTTTTTTGTATTTTTTAGTATGAACTACATTAAATATACGATCTACTGGGATATTTTTAAAAAAACCTTTATTTGTATGTTCCTTATAGATAAAATTTGAAATACCTACCACAAAATCTATGTTTTGTGCACGTTTAATATTAATTTTAGAAATAATATTACTTAGTGTTTTATTTTTCACAGGATCGATTAAAGCATAATCTCTTAATGTATGAATTACAGGTATTGAGAGTTTTTTTCCTATCCTCCATATATATGTGCCTATACACATTAAATTATTTGTATGAATAATATCCGGTTTAATAGTGGTAATTGTTTTTAATAATAGATTATATTGCACAGGATTAAAGGTATTTATTAAATGCCACAGAAGTTTTGTATAATTACTTTTCACTTCTTTTTCTGGTGGCCAATAAATATTTTTAATAGGCATTCTATATATTTTTACCCCATTAATTTCCTCAATTATTATATCGTTACTTTTATTTTTAGTAGATGTTAATACAAATACTTCAAAGTTATTCTGTAACCCTTCTGCTAAGAGTTGAGTAGATATCTCCGCACCACCTATGACAGTTGGGTCGTAATAAGAATTAACAATTAAAATTTTCTTTTTCAAAACTAATCCTTCCTATACTCTTATTTAAAGTATTTTGCTTTTTAATTCGATTACTATTCTTCTATTTAAGAATATGTGGACTAATAAAGATATAACTAAAATAGAAAAAGTAAATAAATTTGTCTTAGTGAAGGTGAAAATCAATGATATGATTAACAATAATGATAAACTTACAAAGAATTTTTTTAGAGTTAAATTCATATTGAAATAAAAATTCCCAACGATAGTTCTCAAAAACATAAATAAAATATATGAAATACCAGTTGATATTGCTGCTCCTTTTGCCCCCCAATTCGGAATAAACAAATAGTTTAAGATTATATTTAATAAGCAAGTAACTATTGCAATAATTATTTGCCATTTTTGTTTTTTGTAAAAATTTATTCCGACTACACTAATCTCTGAAATTGTGTACATTATAGGAATAAATATCAACATCGGAAACACATATATTGCATTTTCGTATGAGTTGCCAAAGATATATATTAAGAAATCTCTAAATAAAATTAAGACAAAGCCAAGTGTTATCATAACGAATGAAACCAAATTAAACATTTGTTTAAAAAAATCAGTCGAATTCTTTTTTAAGCCGAAAAATTTTTCATTACTAACAGGTACCCAAAAAGTAGTAAAACTTACTTGTAATATATTTAATATTGATATAATTTTAAATGCTGCTGAATAGATTCCTAATTCATTATAACCAGCTATATTTTTTATTAAGAACCTATCGGCATATTGAAATAACCATGTGATTATTAATGATATAGCTAAAGGAAATCCGTAGCGAAAAAGTTTACTAAATTTAATAGTTCTACCTTCAATTCTTTGGAGGTTTTTTATGTTTAAACTACTTTTAAACATGTAACCAACTAAAGTTGTAAAAAATACAGACAATAAGAATGATATTATTGGTATTAAATAATTTTGCAAATGATTATTTAAAAAATAATACAAAACAATCAAAAGAATTAATTCTGTTACCTTCATAGTTACTTGAAATAATGAATATAATTTGGCTTTTTGTTCCATTCTAAACAAAAGTAAAATAAATTTATTTAAAATACCAATAATTAAGCCGAAAATTAATAGGAAACCTATTAAAGTACTTTCTATATTAAAAATAAATTTAATTACAACATTCAGCCATGGTAATAATATTAAAGAAAATACTATACTAATTAATAAGGAAGAAGTTAAGGTAAGATAAAAAAGTTTAAGAGGATTAGATCCATCATAATAATACCTCGCGTAACTTTGGTCTAATCCCATTGTAGCAATCACAATTAAAAAATTTACGGTAATAGTAAATAAAGAAAAAACCCCAAATTCTTCCGGTGTTAAAATTCTTGTAATAATTGGTGTGGATATTAGTGCAATAAGTAAAGTAATCCAATTTCCAATGGAGAATGCAATAAACTTTTTTAATAGTTGGTTCTTAAATATTTTCACTGATGAGGTACATCTCCTTGGAAATGGTTAAATCGTTATTACACAAACTTTGTATAGTTTTCGAAGCTTCTTCAGACATTTTTTGAAATAATATTGGATCATAATATAGTTCTTCAATTGCTTTAGCCATTTCTTCTGGGGTGTTTCTTAAGAAGCCACTTTCTCCATCATGAACAAATTCAGGAATTGCTGTATTTAAAGAAGTGATAGGTATCAAACCGCTTGACATGGCCTCACACATTGATACACCTTGTGCATCTTGTCTTGTTGGGCATAGAAAAATCCCGTGTTCTTTGTGTATATCTGAGATTTCCTCTTGCGTTAAAAATCTATTGTTTATGGATATATTTTCAAAAGCACTAAGTTGTGAGGTTAATTTATCAAAGTGTCTCCCTTTACCATAAATAGTAATTTCTAAATTTTCGAAAAAATGTTTTCTACTCAACATTAAAATTGTTTTTATTGCAATATCATTTGCATATTTTTTTGAATCAAATGGTCTTATTAATAGTATTTTTTTTCTGTGTTCAATAGGCTTCTTAACATAATTAAAAAGTTTGATGTCTATCGGATTTGGAATAATTGAACTATTATTTAATTTTGAAAAGGTATCCGTTTCAAGAATTTTCTTCATCCATTTTGAAACAAAAACAAATTTAACCTTTTTATTTTTCGTAGATGATATAAATCTATTAAGTAAGTACATTTGTAAAGTATTCTGCAATATATATTTAGGGAATTCCTTTAAATTGAAATTAAATAGTCTTCTATACCACCCCAATGCTTCTACACCATGTACCCATATAATTGTAGGAATACGAAAATTAATATTCCTAAGCACTTTCATCATATGTCTATCAATAAAATGAATTAAAATCTTGTTATAATAATTTCTATCTATTAAGTTTTGTAATTCTTGTGAATTGCCTTCAATTACATTTACATTTTCAAATTTATATTGTTCCTTATTTGAATGATTTAAAACAAAAATTGTAATTTCAAGATTTGGATTAAGAACTTTATAATTAAGAACTCTTCTATGAACAAAAGCGTTTCTATATAAATTATCTTGCTTCGGATACATACTAGTTATTAACAGTAATTTCATATCGTCACTACTCTCAAAAAGTGGTTAATGCTCTTATTTTAAAAGGCACCATTTGATTTTATTATACTAGTTATTGTTTTAATAATTATCTTAATATCATACATGATACTTCTATTTGAAATATAATATAAATCTAACTCTACCATTTGATCAAACCCTAGATTATTTCTACCACTAACTTGCCAAAGACCTGTACAACCAGGTGTCACAATTAATCGTTGTTTGTGATACTTGGTATATTCTCTAACCTCTCTTGGAAGAGGAGGACGTGGACCTACAAGGCTCATATCACCCCTTAATACATTCCACAACTGAGGAAGTTCATCAATGCTAGTCTTTCGAATAAACTTCCCGATTTTTGTAATACGGGGATCTTCTTTCATTTTAAACATAGCTCCTTCAATCTCATTATACTGAAGAAGTTCTGCTAACCTCTCTTCAGCATCACTAACCATAGAACGGAACTTATACATATAAAACTTTTTGCCGTCTTTTCCAACGCGAATTTGTTTAAATAAGATTGGTCCTTTGGAATCTTCTTTTTTAATTAATATTGCTGTAGCTAAGAATACTAATGATAATAATATAATTCCTATGAGTGCACCAACAATGTCCACCCCTCTTTTTAACAGTAAATAAAGTGGTTTATCATCAGCTGTAACCACAATATGCTTTTGAGTAGTATGCGTATTTACAGTCATTTTATGTTCTGCTACTACTGGCATTCGTTACCCTCCCTTTCATTATTCTCAAACTTTAACTACTTCTTTTGCATTAATAGCTGGTCTTCCCATTGAATAATATTCAATTTTGGAATTTTTTAACTTCTCTATATCCATGCAATTACGCCCATCAAACACAATCGGATGAGTTAGGTTAGATTCATCTAGTAAATTGTGTAGATTTTTAATTTCAGACCATTCGGTAAGTATAAGTATCGCATCAACATTTGTTATCGCTTCTTCAATACTAGATTTATAATGAATATTTTCATTCAATACTTTTTTTGCATTTTCAGAAGCTATTGGATCATATGCATTAACATTAGCTCCTTGGATAATTAGATGATTTGTTATAGGAATTGAAGGAGCTTCACGCATATCATCTGTATTAGGCTTAAATGCAAGACCTAACACTGCAATATTCTTTCCTTCTAAACTTTCAAATCTCTTATGAAGCTTATTTAACAAGATACTTTGTTGCTTTCTATTAACCTCAATAACACCTTTTAACAATTCAAATTCATATTCTACGTTTCCAGCTATTTGCACCAGAGCTTTTGTATCTTTTGGGAAGCAAGAACCGCCATATCCTATACCAGCATTCAAAAATTGAGAGCCTATTCGATTGTCTTTTCCCATTCCTATCGCAACATCTTCAACATTTGCTCCAACTCTTTCGCAAATATTTGAGATTTCATTAATAAAACTAATTTTAGTTGCAAGAAAGGCGTTCGCTGCATACTTAATCATTTCCGCGCTGCGAATATCCGTTTTGAACACTGAGATACCAAAAGGCTTATTAATCTCTTCAAGTAAACTAGCTGTTTCTGGATTTTCAGTTCCAACAACGATTCTATCTCCATTAAAAGAATCATAGATAGCCGATCCTTCTCTTAGAAATTCAGGATTGGAGACCACTTCTACATTTACATTTGTCTTTAGATGATTTTGAATCGTTTCTTTAATCCAATGATTCGTCCCTACAGGTACAGTACTCTTTGTTACAACAACTAAATCTTTAATAGCATTTTGGGCTATATCAATAGCAACTTGCTCAACAAATGATAAATTGGCTGAACCATCTTCATTCTCCGGTGTACCTACTGCAATATAGATCACATCAGATGTTTGAAAAGGAACGATATATTCGGTTGTAAAGTCTAAACGACCAATTTCTATATTTTTTACCATGAGCTCATCTAGTCCTGGTTCAAAAATAGGAGATATCCCTTTTTTCATCTTTTTTACTTTTTCTTCATCGATATCTATGCATATCACGTTATGTCCGATTTCCGACAAACAAGTGCCTGTTACAAGGCCAACGTAACCTGTACCTACTACAGTTATTTTCACTATTAGTAAATCTCCTTTTTATTAATTCATAGTAAATACCTAATGAAAGAGCACTCAAAAATGTCCTTTCATTAGGTATCCATAATGTAAAAGCGTTTTCATATAAGCTGGTTTTCTAAAAATAATAAGAGGGGCATTTAACCCCACCTCACACCACACCTTTGACGACTAGCGTCTAAGGTAAGCTTGGTACCCACAATGTGACCGAGTGCCACCTTTGATAAAGGTAAGGAGGCATCACCTATTATTAACAATCCTTAATGATACTTCTGTTTCTGTTAACTTAACTTCTTACTTTTACCTGCTCAATCAATCGCTCTAATTCTGGTAAAAGTTGTTTACTAATTTCTTTATCTTTTAGTGCGAACTCAATCGTTGTTGTTATAAACCCTAATTTCTCACCTACATCAAATCTTTGTCCATTAAAATTATAAGCAAACACTCTCTGTAATAGATTAAGTTTCTGAATTGCATCGGTTAATTGGATCTCTCCGCCTGCACCTGTCTCCTGTTCATCCAAATATGTAAAAATCTCAGGAGTTAAGATATAACGACCCATAATTGCAAGATTAGATGGTGCAGTTCCTTGTTTTGGCTTTTCTACAAAGTTATTAACCCCGTAAAGATTTCCTAACTTACTCATCGGATCAACAATTCCATAACGACTTGTTTGATCTTCGGGAACTTCTTGAACTCCTATTACAGAAGAACCAGTTTTTTCATATTGTTCAATTAGTTGCTTTAAGCAAGGTTTGTCTGCTTGTACGATGTCATCCCCTAGTAATACGGCAAAGGGCTCATCTCCAATAAATTTTTTTGCACAATTTACGGCGTGACCTAAACCTTTTGGTTCTTTCTGACGAATATAATGTATATCAGCTAATTTTGAGGACTGTTTGACTTTATCTAATAGATCAAACTTCCCCTTTTCAAACAGGTTTTGTTCGAGCTCAAAGGCATGGTCGAAATGATCTTCAATCGCTCGCTTTCCTTTACCTGTTACTATAATGATGTCTTCAATGCCCGATTCGATGGCTTCCTCAACGATGTACTGGATCGTTGGTTTGTCCACTATTGGTAGCATCTCTTTAGGCATCGCTTTTGTTGCCGGCAAAAAACGGGTCCCTAATCCTGCTGCCGGTATAATGGCTTTTCTTACTTTTTTCATTATTTAGGTTGTCCTCCTTTAAAATATCCCTAGAAACTTCTTTTTCTTGATCTGTTGTGGTTGTTCAATTAGAACACTCTCGCCACTCATTACCTGCTGTGCATTTTCTTGTAAATAATATCTTGTGTCCGTTCCAAACTGTTTTTGAATAGTTTCATAAGCTTGCGTTAAATGAAACCCTCGACTCGTTATGTTATGTGCATCTGATGCAATGAAGTGAGCCATATTTGACTTTATTAGGTCTTGAGAGAAATTCATGATTTTTTTACCGAAGTTTCCGATCACGGAATTTGCTGTTATTTGTGTTAGTGCACCTGTGATAATGAAGTCTTTAAGCAAGTCAGGGTTTTCCATAATTTCACTGTTTCTTTCTGGATGAACAATAATAGGTGTGTAGTTTCTAAGACTGAGTTCATAGAGAATTTCTGTGGCGTATGCTGGAACATTGCTTGAAGGAAGTTCAATTAATAAATATTTCAACTCATGGTGTAACGGCATTAATGTATCCCGATCAAGATCTTCTATAAGTTCTTTATATATACGAATTTCCTGTCCGGGAAGAATGGTAAGTGGGATTCCTCTTATTATTAGTTCTTGATTCAATTGGTCTACTACATTTAAAATTGTTTGCTTTTCATTTTCAAATCTGCCGTTGCGATGATGTGGTGTTGCGTAGAGATATGTAATCCCCTCTTTTACGGCTGCCTCTGCCATATTGATTGCTTCATTTAAGTTCTGGGCCCCATCATCTACTCCCGGCAAAATATGACTATGTATGTCGATCATTCATACTTCAGCCCCTTACCATACTTAAGAACTAGCTTTCTACAAAACTAGTTCTTAATACTTACACAGCCTATCAAAAATTATCGTAACATACAGACATATTCTGACAACCGTGTATTTTTGTCGATTTGTGTCATTTTACAGGTTAATTCGCCCCGTAGTAGTAGTAATAGTTATCGTTACTTACGTCTTTACCATTTAAAACCGTTCCTAGTATTTTTGCATTTGCATGAAGAAGGAGTTCTTTAGACTTGATTGCAGCTTCTACTTCGGTTTTCCCACTAGAAATAACAAGGATTACTCCATCCACTCTATTCGCTAACAATTGCCCATCTGTAACAGCCATAATTGGCGGTGTGTCAAACAGTACATAATCGTATAAGCTGCTTGCTTCTTCAATTAACTGATCCATCGAATTAGAATTAATTAATTCAGAAGGGTTAGGTGGAACGGGCCCACTTGGCAATACATCGATGTCTGGAATCTTTGTTGCTACTACAGCTTCTTTTAACGATCGCTGGCGTGTCAGTACGTTTGTTACTCCATAAATGTTACTCACATTAAACGTGTAATGTACCGTTGGTTTACGAAGGTCTCCATCAATTAAAAGGACTTTCTTACCTTGTTGAGCGAGAACAACCGCTAAGTTAGCTGCTGTCGTGGATTTACCTTCTCCCGGACCAGATGAAGTAATCATCAATGTCTTAAACTCTTTATCAACAGATGCGAATTGTATATTCGTACGAATGGTTCGATATTGCTCAGAAATTGGTGACTTCGGATTGTTATGTGTGATTAAACTACGTTGAGTTAAATCTTTAATAGTTTTTTTAAACTTACGACTCAAGCGTTCCACTTCCCATCCGCTTACTTGCTGCTTTATTCATCATTGGAGCTCTTTCATCTTCTACTGATATTTTTGGAATTACACCAAGTATCGGTAACTGAAGAGCATTTTGAATATCTTCTTCTGTTTTTAATGTGTTATCTAAGTATTCAAGTAAGAATGCAAGTCCTACACCTGCCATTAAACCCACAACTAAAGCGATTGCCATGTTTAGAAGTGGCTTTGGATTAACTGGTGTTGGATTATCTTTTAATACTGCAGGCGAAAGTACTCTTACGTTATCAACATTCATTAATTCAGGCACTTCTGTACTGAATGTTTCCGCAATGCTGTTTGCAATCTTAACTGCTTGTGCAGGATCTTCATCTTCTACAGTTAAATTAAATACTTGAGCGTTTTGTTCACTATTTACTGTAATCTTATGTGTTAGTTCTTCAGTTGTTTGCTTTAAGTTTAATTCTTTTCCAACTTGATCTAAGATCGTTGGGCTTTTAATAATAACGCTATATGTGTTAATCATTTCAACGTTTGTACGAACTTGATTCGGGTCGAGTACGGGTTGATCACTTGATTTTTGGTTAACTAGAAGTTGAGTTGAAGCTTGATAAACCGGTGTAAGTATAAAATAAGAGATAATACCGCTAATTGCTACGGCGACAGCTGAGATTAAAGCAATCAACGTAAGCCGTTTTTTTAATGTAACGGCAATATCTTTTAACGAAATCGTTTCTTCCATGAAACCCTCCACGTTAGCTAAAAAGTATTTTAAAGTCCGTAGTATTATAGCATATATCATTGTCAAAACAGGGACTTTTTTATAATTTATTGTAAAAAATGGTCGTAATTTAACGTTATTGTAACATAACTATAACATTTTGTAACAGTGCTTTTGGCATATTCTATTAAAGTTGGACATGATATACTTTTAAAATAGATTGCTAAATTAATAAGAAAGAAGAGATTAAGTAAATGAAGAAATTTCTAATAATTATAGGGATTATGTTAGGTCTTGCTGTTTTAGGAGTAGGAGGCTACGCTTTTTATCTGTATGATTCGGCAAAAGACGCTGTATCTGAAATGCACGAGAAGATTGAAACTGACAAACCCAAGCCTGTTATTACGGGAAAAGAGGAAGACTTAAAACCGATTTCTATTATGTTACTAGGTGTGGACGAGCGTGAAGGTGATAGCGGCCGATCAGATACAATTATTATAGTAGCTGTTGATCCGAAGGAAGACAAAATGCTCATGTTCAGCATCCCGCGTGACACTCGTACTGAAATTGTCGGAAAAGGGATGGACGACAAGATCAACCACGCATACGCATTCGGTGGCACACAGATGGCAATGGATACTGTAGAGAATTTCCTGGATACACCTATTGATTATTATGTAAAAGTGAATATGGAATCGTTTAAAGATATTGTTGATGCAGTTGGTGGCGTTAATGTAAATAACCCAAGAGCATTTGATTATGAGGGATACTCTTTCCCGGCTGGTCAACAGGAATTAGAAGGAAAAGAAGCATTAGCCTATTCCAGAATGAGATATGAAGATCCTAAAGGCGACTTAGGACGAAACGACCGCCAGCGCCAGGTGATCAATTCTATTATAGATAAAGGTGCACGTGTTTCTTCTATTACTAAATTTGATAACATACTTGATATTCTAAGTGATAACGTAAAAACGAATATGACGTTCCAGGAAATGAAGGATATTCAGAAAAACTATAAAGGTGCAAGAAGAAATCAACAGTCTACCGAAATAAAAAGTTCCGGAAAGATGATAAATGGCACGTATTATGGAATCGTTGATGATAGTGAAAGAAACCGAATACATGATCTTTTGAATGAATATTTAAATTAATAGGACATTAGAACCAGACCTTGTAATCGTCTGGTTTTTTGTTACACTTTTTTAAAGTAATAATACGAATCACTAAATTACTGAATTGAATTGGATTTTTATGAAAACATTAACCCATCTTAACGTACTATTACTTTTGTAGAAAAATGATAGTTTTCGTAATTTTTCGACAAAAATAATCATTTTACACCCATTACCAAATTAAAGGGTATATGATACTATGATATTAGTAGGATAAATAAGGAGGTACCGTCTTTGTCTACGATTTCCGTATTAATGGTTGAACCATCCAAACGTCCATCCATTGTTTCGATTAATAATGACATGAGCACTTTTGAAGATATTGTTAATGGGCCACTAGATTTGCAGTCGTTCTATCGCTCACCATTCAAAATAGTTTGCAGCGTTGATAACGGTTATGAACTTACATATGCTAAGAAAAAACCCCGAGATAGCTTTTTTATTGTAAAGCACGATGGAGATTTCCGAAGCATTGATCGCGCAGAAGCAGAAGAAATCCGCGAATATCTTAAAGATAAAATGAAAAAATGGAAATAAAAATACCAGCCCCGTTGGCTGGTATTTTTCATTTTATAGTTAATTAATCACTCGTGATAAGAATGCGGCGAATTCTGCTCTTGATAATTCAGCGTTTGGTCTAAAGGTGTTATCACTAAAACCGCTTGTTAGATTATTAAATACTAACACACTAATCGGTTTATATGCCCAATGAGTAGAAGGTACATCTGTGAATCCAAGTGTTCCTTCACCCTTTAAGTTATAAGCTCTTTCCATAATAGAAGCGATCTCAGCCCGTGTAATCGGAGCATTAGGCTTAAACGTTCCATCATTGTAGCCACTCATAATCTTGTTCGCTTGAATAGCACCTATGACATTAGACGCCCAATAATTTGAGGGAATATCAGTAAAAGTTGAAGGAGTTCCCTCTAATTTAAGGTGTCTTGCGATTATAGATGCGACTTCCGCTCTCGTTATCTTTTTACTTACACCGAAAGAGCCGTCAGTATATCCTTTCACCAATCCTAGTTCAGATAATTTAATCATCTCATTCTCAGCCCAGTGACCTTTAATATCTGTAAAGTACTGAGGTTTGACTGGTGGTGTTGCGTTCTTTACAACGATTTCGTAAATTTCACTCTCATTACCTATGAGATCCGCTGCTCTCACTAATAGCTTTGTATCAGCATTTTGTTGAGGTATTGAAACCTCGAAGCTCCCGTCTTCTGCAGCATAAGCTGATCCTAATAACTCAGATTCATGATGAACAGAGACAATTGCTCCCGGTTCTGCTGTTCCTGTAATAATTGTAGATTCACTTGTTACCTCATTTACACTCGTTAATTGAGGAGGTGTTGTATCCTTTACCGTGATTTCTAATACTTCACTTGGATTACCGGCTGTATCAGTTGCTGTGATAGTTAACTTGGTATTAGATGATTGAACTGGAATACTGATTGTGAAAGTTTCATCTTCTTTTGCAACAGCAGAACCGATTTCTTCAGATCCAGCTTTTACAGAGAGCGTTGAACCAGCTTCTGCAGTTCCTTTAATTCCAGTGGTTTTATCAGTCACTTCCTGGACAACAGGCTTTTCAGGATTTGTTACATCCTTAACCATTATCTCTTGAGCTTCACTCTTGTTTCCGGATTGGTCTGTTACTGTGATAGATAGCTTTGATCCAGCCTTTTGAACTGGAATTGCAACTTCAAAAGTTCCGTCTTCCTTAACAACAGTTGTTGCTAATTCTTGTGTTCCTGCTTTTATCGTAATCGTTGAACCTGGTTCTGCAGTTCCTGCAAGAACAGTTGATTTGTCTGTCACTTCGTTAACAACAGGCTTTTCAGGAAAAGTTACATCTTTAACTGTAATCTCTTGAGCTTCACTTTTGTTCCCAGCTTGGTCTGTTACTGATGTAACTAATTTTGTTCCCGCTTTTTGAACTGGAATCGTAATGTTGAAAGTTCCATCTTCTTTTGCAGTTGTTGAACCTATTTCGTCTGATCCTACTCTCACAGAGACAGTTGATCCTGCTTCTGCTTTTCCTGTAATAGAAGTGGACTGGTCAGTTACTTCGTGAACAACAGGTTTTTCAGGATTGGTTACGTCTTTAACTGCGATCTCCTGCGCTTCACTCTTGTTACCAGCTTGATCGGTCGCTGCAATAATTAACTTTGTTCCAGCCTTTTGAACCGGAATTGCAACTTCAAAAGAACTATCATCCTTAACAACTGTTGTTGCCAGAATTTCTGTTCCTGATTCTACTGTAATAGTTGATCCTGATTCTGCAGTTCCTTTTACCAAAGTTGATTTATCAGTTACTTCTTGAACGGAAGGCTGATCAGGATTTGTTACATCCTTAACTATGATTTCCTGAGATTCACTCTTGTTACCAGCTTTGTCTGTTGCTGTGACAGTTAACATTGTTCCTGCTTTTTGAACTGGAATAGCGACTTCAAAAGTACCGTCTTCCTTAACAACTGTAGTTGCTAGGTTTTCTGTTCCTGATACAACTGTAATAGTTGAACCAGATTCAGCAGTTCCTTTCACCTCAGTTGATTTATCCGTTACTTCTTGAACGATAGGCTTTTCTGGATTCGTTACATCCTTAACTGTGATTTCCAGCACTTCACTCTTGTTACCAGCTTTGTCTGTTGCTGTAACAGAAAGCTTTGTTCCTGCTTTTTGAACTGGAATGTTGATGTTGAAAGTTCCATCTTCTTCAGCAGTTGTTGAACCTATTTCGTCCGTTCCTACTTTTACATAAACTGTTGAGCCTGCTTCTGCTTTACCAGTTACAGCAATTGATTTATCCGTTACTTCATCAACTGTTGGAGTATCTGGAGCTATTACATCCTTTTTATTGATAGTAAAAGTACCGCTGTTTAAATCCGACTCTCCATTATGGAGGATGGTCGCGTTTTGATTTGTATCTTTGATTTCAATAGTATCAATCAGCCAGTTTCCGATTTCTGTGGATTCATCAACTAAGAATTCACCAAAGAACTTTCCACTTGTCGCGTAGTAGTTTAAAACGATTGAATGCTTAGTCTCACTTACAGGAGACGTATAGTGAACAACCGCTTCCTGTAGATGAGTATCATCAGCAGCTTCTACAGTAATTCCTATTTTATCTCCTGATTCCGCCATTTTCTTATCGATAGTTAGGCTCTTGAATGTAGGAGGGTTTTCTTCTGTATATACTTTAAAATCTCCGGAATTAAAGAGATCACCATAGTATGAATCATATAGAGCAGTCGTATTATTGAAAGTGTAATAGAGGCTTATCATGTATACATTGTAGTTTGTTTCTTCTTTATGCAATTCTACCGGCATACTTCCTTCAAATGCATTTGATTCAGGATTGTAGTGAAGACCTACCGTAAAGTTTTTTCCATTATCAGGCGATTCGTAGTACAAATTCATGTAACTTAACCCTGTGGGATCTGTTACATCTACACTCACATGCATTGTGTCACCAGCAGTTACTTCTTTATTTATGACCTTGATACTCTCTATAACATCTTTCCCGCTCGTTCCACTAACAGTAAAATCTCCCGTATCGAACAGACTTCCATATTGCCAATTGTATAGAGCGGTTGTAACACCAGGGCCATACATACTGAGCATGTCTAATTGATATATCCCTGAGTCAAAGTTACTTTGAACCGAAACTATCCCTTCGTACACATCTGTTTCTGCGTTATATACTACAGTGACGTTATGACTTTTATTCGTGATCGGCGTATCATAATATAAAATCATGGTATGTACATCTAACTTTTGAGATGTTTTAACCTTGATTCCCAATGTCTCACCAGCAGCAACTTCTTTTTTATCTAACGTAATACTTTCAATCACATTGATTCCTGAAGTACCAGTAACAACAATATCCCCGTTCTCAAATTGAAGAGGATCCTCGTATTTCTGGATACTATGAATACCTAATACACCATACGTACTTAACATAGTCAGCTCATATGTACCTGTTTCCAGATAACTATTAATAGGAAAATATCCCTCATAACTTCCTGTTAACGGGTTGAGATCCAATCGCACAGTATAATTCTGACTAGTGACTGGTGAATGGTAATAAGCATTAAGATAATCAATACCCGTATAATCTTTCATTTTCACACTAACTTGTACAGTTTCACCTATCGTAACTTGTTGTTTATCGATACTTATACTTTCAACGACTGTATTTTCATCTTCTGTAACCACGATGGCTGTTGGATCACTGGTGTTCCCAGCGGCATCTTTCACTTCAACTGTCAACTCTGTTCCCGTCAACTGAATAGGGATATAAACCGTGAAATACCCGTCTTCTCCCACTACTGCTGAACCAATCTCTCCAGTTCCTGCTTGGACGGAAACAGTTGATCCAGCTTCAGCTGTTCCTGTAAGTGTAGATGACGTATCCGTAATTCCATTAACGATTGGCGCTTGTGGCTTTGTGACGTCTTTAACAGTTACACTCTTCGGCTCACTGCTATTTCCCGCTTTATCTGTAGCTGTGATTGATAATATTGTCCCTGCTTTTTGCATGGGGATAGTGATGGTGAATGTTCCGTCTTCTGCCGCTTCAGTAGAACTTAATTCTTCGGTTTCAGCTTTTACAGATACCGTTGCGCCAGGCTCAGCAGAACCTGTGATGGCTGAAGATTGGTCTGTAACTTCATCCACTGTTGGGATTTCAGGAGGTGTGGTGTCTTCAGTTTCGTGAGTTATTTTGAAATCTGTTTGACTTTTAAAAGGTAATAATGCACCACTATTTTGGCGGACTGTTTCGTAATTACCTGCCTTATCTCTTAAATCAATCCAACTTATACTCCATACTCCTGCTTCATCCGTTGAGTTTATTGGATAGTTCCCTTCCCAAACACCCTCATTAAAGTTATAGTTCAATCTAATTCCTTCCACTCTGTTACCAGAAGGCGATTTATAAACTACGTAAGCATATTCTACTCCTGACCTATCATCTTTCAGGTGTGCTTTTACTGTTATTTTATCTCCAGGTTGAGCTTCTTTTGGACTTACATCAATATTCGTAATTTCTGGAGGTGAGGAGTCTCCATTTTCATTTGCTATTGTAATATCTGTTTGGCTTTTAAAAGGCAATAACGCATCACTATTTTGGCGGACTGTTTCGTAATTACCTGCTTTGTCTCTTAAATCAATCCAACTTATACTCCATATTCCTTCTTCATCGGTCGATTGAATTGTATAGGTTCCTTCCCAAACTTCTTCAGTAGAGTTATAGTTTAATCTAATTCCTTCTACTCTATTTCCAGAAGGCGATTTGTAAACTACGTACGCATACTCTACTCCTGACCGATCATCTTTCAGGTATGCCTTTATTGTTATATTATCTCCAGGTTTAGCTTCTTTTGGACTTACATCAATACTCGTAATTTCTGGAGGTGTGGAGTCTCCATTTTCATTTGCTATTGTAAAATCCGTTCGACTTTTAAAGGGCAATAATGCATCACTATATTGGCGGACTGTTTCGTAATTGCCTGCTTTATCTCTTAAATCAATCCAACTTATACTCCATATTCCCTCTTCATCGGTCGATTGAATTGTATAGTTTCCTTCCCAAACTTCTTCAGTAGGGTTATAGTTTAATCTAATTCCTTCTACTCTATTTCCAGAAGGCGATTTATAAACTACGTAAGCATATTCTACTCCTGACTGATTATCTGTAAGGTGAGCTCTTATCTTCAATGTATCCCCAACACTTACTATTTGTTGGCTTACTTCAATACTTTCTATTTCTGGAGGTATTGAATCACCCATAGTAGCAGCAAACGCCTCTATCCCAGGCATGATTGGCTGTATGATTAAAGCAAATATAAGTCCAATCATGATCGTAATTTTTAATCCTTGTTGTTTAAGAACGTTCATTACATATCTCCCCTTTCTTATAAGATCAACTACCAGATTATTTTTATAAGAAAATAAAACTTTATCCTAGTATGATATTTTTTACCTAGTTTGTTTTATCCTCCCTTTTTACTACTTACTAATATTACTATTTATTTTATTATTTTCAAATAGATATTTTCTTTGAGTGCTATTTTAATAGAATTACGCATCCAGCCAGTTGTAATCTGGTCTATTTGTATTTACATGCTCTTTTCTTTTTTCTGAACTAAACATGGCGCTAAGGGTACCGTAGAAATATTGCGTGAAGCTAGTTTTAATTGCTTGTCGCTTGTAATGGAATACAGTTGTTTTGAAGGCGTCTATGACCATTGGGGTTAAACTCTCGAGGGGCGTTTGGAAATTAAATTTCTTATAAGCAGTAAGGGCTTTGTGCCAGAAGGAATATATTTCTGTGGCTCTATCATAGAAAGGTTTTACCGTTTGGATAAATTCTTTAGGGACGTTATCCGGTACAAAGGTGTGGTCGAGATCTTGAAGTTGAGGAGTGGTTAAAGAAGTGGGTGTGGTAATGTTGACGGTCTTTTTCTGACGTATGTTTAGATCTTTATTTTGGAGATTTGAGAAGAGATTCATAGATTCTGATGTCGATTGTATGCGATCCTGCTTATTCTCAGAAGGTATTCCTGGTTTTTCTCGGTGTGTCATTTGTGTTTCATTCAATACATCAATTCGGTGAAAAACAAAAATATTATGAGCGAATCCACCATGTGATCGATACGTTTTATGTATTTTTAGGAAGCCGGTTGTTTTGGCTTTTCTTAGCATTCTCACGAAGGTTGCTCTGGAGATGCCTCCTTGCTTGGTGGAGCAAGCTGAGACAAGTGTCGCAATCTTAGCGTTGGCTATACCTGGGACAACAACACTATATTGGGTGAGCACTTCAAATGCTATGTATTCTGATCGAGTAAATAGATCTGGATGTTGCTGTAGAAAGATGTCCTTATGTTGATTGAACTCCACTACACTTTGGAATCTACTCATTTGTTTGTACTGATAAATGTTCCCTGCTCTCATTTTTTTCTTCCTCCTTTTAATTGACTCATCTATAAGTGTTTTGAGAAAGAGAAAAAGAGCCATGGAGTAAAAAAAAAATTTTCGCAGCACGTATCTATGTTTATTCCAATGTGAGATGGGAAGAAAGAAGTTATGAGAGATTAAAAGGAGTGATATATAAAATGTCTAATCAAAATCATCCAACAGGTCAACCCGCACAGCACCAAAACCAACAGCCTGGTGTCGAATCTGAAATGACACCAAAACCGCAGTCAGAAAGCCCTGCGTATAAAGGCAGCGGTAAATTAAAGAATAAGTCTACTTTAATTACTGGAGGAGACAGCGGTATTGGAAAAGCTGCTGCAATTGCTTTTGCAAAAGAAGGCGCAAATGTTGCCATCGTATATTTAGAGGAATCTGGTGATGCAGAGGAAACGAAGCAGCAGATTGAACAAGAAGACGTAAAATGCTTACTTATTCGAGGAGATATTGGAGATGAATCTTTCTGTGAGCAAGCCGTACGTGATGTAGTTGGTTCATTTGGGGGACTCGACGTTCTGGTGAATAATGCAGCAGAACAACATCCACAGCAAAATTTCGAGGATATTACAGCTGAACAGCTCGAAAAAACGTTCCGCACAAACATTTTTTCTATGTTCCACTTAACAAAAGCTGCTCTTCCTCACTTGAAACAAGGAAGCAGCATTATTAATACAGCTTCAATCACAGCGTATCAGGGACATCCGGAACTAATCGATTACGCTTCAACAAAAGGTGCAATTGTTTCGTTCACCCGTTCGTTGTCGAATAATTTGGTTAAGAAAGGGATACGTGTGAATGGAATCGCACCAGGCCCTATCTGGACACCCCTTATCCCTTCAACATTCTCTGCAGATAAAGTGGAGCAGTTCGGTAAAGATACTCCGATGGGACGTCCTGGACAACCTGAAGAACTTGCTCCAGCTTATGTGTATCTGGCGAGTGAAGATTCTTCTTATGTATCTGGGCAGATGATTCATATTAATGGTGGTAAAGTCGTAAATGGATAACAAAAAGCCGGCGCTGTTTCTTTAAGCGTCGGCTTTTTTATACAAAATTAACTAACTTTTTCAATTTGATATACTCTCCCTGTTCTAGTGACTTTATTCCAATCATGTTTGTTAAAAAAGTATAAAATCGTTCCTAACATAATGAATAGAAATGTTATGAATCGAAAAATAGCTAAGTCTAGTATAATGGTATTTACTAATCGAAGCTTATCATAGTGAGTAAATTTTTGACCATGATATCTTGCAATATAGACAGCTGTTAAACTATAAATACCGTTCAATAGAGTTGAAATAAGTATATAGCTCCATAATAAATGAATGGTATTTTCCTCATTAACAATACATAGTAAAGTTAGAGAAACAACTGTAAAATAGGTTGCTAACGTGCCAACCACAAACGCTTCTATTAAAAAGAAAAAGGACAACTGTTTCGTGAAAACACTTCTTACCAGCGATCCCGCAAATCTAAATACACAATCAACAAATGCTTTTTGCCAACGAATTCGCTGCTTAAATAAATCAGTCCATTTCTCTGGGCACTCGGTGTAACAAACTGCTTCAGGTATGAATAATACTTTTTTATCTCTGTGTTTTTGAATATAATACTGAAAACGTAATGTTATATCAATATCCTCTCCTAACGTTTTTCTGTATCCGCCTATTGTTAACAACGTCTTTTTATCAAAAACTCCAAATGCTCCAGATATAATCGCTAAAGCATTTAATTTTGCCAACGAAGATTTATAGATATAAAAACCCTTAAAATATTCAAAAATTTGAAATCGAATAATATGTTTTTGTTTGAACGACAAACTAAATTTCTCATTGCGTCCTTGGAGAATATGCACCATCCCTCCAGCAGCAACAACATTTGGGTCTTGAAATGCTTGGTTAATGATTTCCAACGAATTATCTGCAAGTATACTGTCAGCATCTAAAGTAATAATCAATTCTTTTGATGCAAAATCAATACCTGCATTTAGAGAATCGGCTTTGCCTCCATTTAATTTGTCAATAACATACACATTAGGAAAAAGCGAGGACTGATAAATAAATCGAATTGGCATATGATCCAATGTTGAAGAATAGTTCATCTTGAGTGGTTTTAAATCTAGAAGAGTATGAAGGGTGTACATTGTTTGGTCGATAGAACCGTCATTTATATAAATGACTTCTTTATTCTGGTATTCAAGCCGGTTCATCCCTCTAATTGTTAAGTCAAGGATTCTTTCTTCGTTATAACAAGGAATTAAAATACTTATCCCTTTATCCTTACAATTCAATTTATTTAAAGGGACTTTCCTTTTAGATAAAAAAGGAAGTGCGTTGCACATATGAAGTAAAGGCAAGAGTGTACACAAAGCAATGACGATTAATATAAGATAGAACATCATATTTAATCTCCCTGATTATTAGATTTGTAGATCTTCACATAATCAACGTTCATGCTTGCAGGAAACAGGGTATGCTTATTAGGATTTCCTGGCCAGTTTCCACCTACCGCTAAATTTAAAATAAGATACATCGGCTCTTGTGGAACTCCATTCTTATTGGAAAAACGGAGTTCATTATCGATATACCATCTAAGCTCTTTTTCATCCCACTCCAAAGTGTATGTATGATAGTTTTTATAATCTTTTAGAATAAACTCCTCATAATCACTCGAGTAATTCTTTCGATTACCGTAATGATTCACCATATAGACTTTTGCAGGGTCTTGTCCAATCGATTCGAAAATGTCAATTTCAGGTAAGTTCTTCTTGTTATTAGATGGTAATAACCATACAGCCGGAAATAGCCCTTTCCCTTCTGTGTACTTCAACCTGATATCAATTTTTCCATAATGAATTTTTAATTTGTCTTTTGTATTAATCTGCCCAGATGTATATTTATGTTTTTTGTAATTCTCTTCTCTTGCCACTAGACGTAGAGAACCATCCGAGACTTCAACATTTTCTTTCCTATAAAATTGAAGTTCATTATTATAATTATTTCCTCGCTCAACAACTGTCCAAATATTTGAGTCCAATAAATGAAAATCTTCATAATAGATTAACTTCCATTTCCCAGTAGACGTTACTAGCAACTCCTTTTGAACTTTTTCCATTGTCATTTCCTCTTTTTTGGATGATGGTGAAATAATACTGCCCCTCGATGTACTTGAATTATTTAATAAGAAGATTATGATGATTAAGGTTATAAAAGTTACAGAAGGTAATCGTTTCATACCCCGCCTCTCTTCATGTTTTTTAGCTTTTGTTCTACACAAAGAACAATACGTGTTAATTATAGGACAAAACTCCTAATGGACAAAACGTTAAATAAGTCTATTTTGTTCTTTTTAAAGCACAAATCGACTAGTTTACGACCGATTATGTTGATTTTCATCGTTTTTTGTTTTTTAATGAAGAATGGAATGTTCTTTCAAATGAACAAACAATGAACATAAAAAAGCTAATACCTCATAAGGAGGATTAGCTCTCATTAGAAGTATTAACTTTGTTAGAATTAAATCGAATAATCAAGAGTAGGTTGAAATTCTCTAAATTTATAGTGGGTTAATTTAGATGTATTCCATCTCTTTTCTATGAAATTTAATTTTTTTTTCACATAATCGAATGGGGCATTCCCTTGGTATTCATCCCCTAAATAAATTTCACATTCATTATTTCCTTTATAAACAACCTTTAAGAGGTATCCATTCAGATGACAAATGTACAGTCCATTTCCTAGCCGGATCACGACTACACCTCTTCCTTAACATTTTGCTTCCACGCTTCATAGGCCAAGAATGCACGAATATCTTCTTTATTAATTCCTATCTCTTTTGCTTGAGTCACAAGTTCCACCCACTCTGGATCAAGCTTTTCAACACGAACATCTAATAATTGTTCCACAGGTACCTCCAGCGCTTTTGCTAATTTTTGAATTATATGCGCAGACGGGTTGGTTTTATAACTTTCGATGCTGCTTAAGTATCCTTTTGAGACATCAGCAATTTTAGCAAGCTTGCTGATACTCATTCCTTTTCTTAATCGTTGTTTTTTAATTTGTTTTCCTAAACTCTGCTTCACATTAAACAACTTCCTTTTCTATAAGACCTCCTCTTTTTTCAAAACAGCTTTTACGATATATCGATGTGTTGGATTTTTCATAGGATGGCACGTGATTAACGTTACGATACTTTCAGTTTGATTTGATTGTAAAACCGATAAATCTGTTGGTTTTACTAAAAGGTTATCCGTAACGGTGTAGGTTAATATTTTTTGTGCTGTTTCAATCTGAACAATGTCTCCTTTTTCCACTTCAAGGAGTCGATTGAATTGCTTTCCGTATGTGTAACTTCTGTGTGCCGCAATGGCAGCATTCCCAATCTCACCAATCGGAGAGGTGCCCTTCATATGACCAGCAGCTACTTTTAAATTCTGCTGAGAGGCACCTTCCATAATAGGGAGAGTGAGATTAATTTTTTTAATGGACATTTTACCGATAATGCCATTTGTACTTTTAAGTGATTTTTGTTGAGTCTTTGGCCTGTTTTTTTCTTGGAAGATATCATCCAGCTGCTCTGAGCTCTGTTGGATCACAGAATCTACCGTGGTAGATTCCCAGTTCTCTAGCAACTGTTGTTCTTGCTGTGAAAAATACATACTTTTGACTTTTGGATACAACATGGTTGATAGACCTATTACGATTAATAGGTAAGCAAGCCCCTTCATATCCTATCCTCGCTTAAATGGATTTTGCAGGTTTGACCTCTTGAGAAGCAGCAAACCAAATCCAGCGATCATGATGAATAAACCGGATAAGATAATGTAAATTGGATTCTCTTCACCTGTTTGCGGTAAAGACCCAGTGTCTTTACTTGGTGGTTCAGTAGGATTCGTTGGTGTCGGATTGTCGCCTGGTGGTTGGTTTCCGTCGGTGTCTGGCGGATTAGTGCCTCCGTCATCATCAGGCGGATTGTCTCCATCGCCAGGGTCTTCGCCGTCACCTGGATCTTCACCATCATCTGGATCGCCGTCGTCTGGTGGAGGTGGAGGCGGGTTATCCCCTTCTGCATAGATAATGAATTCCACTTCAGTTTGCAATCCCTGATATTCATTACCTGATTCATAAGGGAATGAGACAGTTAGTGTGAGTTTCTCTTCTGAAAAGCTTTTTAGTGGACGCGGATCAAGTCCATTAAAATCTTTCAGACTGCCTTCGAAAAGAGTTTTAGAGCTATCTTCAATCTTTAATTGAAAGACATTGTATAGTTTTTCAGATCCCGACTTCATTTGAGATTTTATATTGTAAGAAAAGTCCAGATTGCCGTTGTTCTGAATGGTGAGCTCACGCGGCGCCCAATCACCAGGTTTGAAATTTTCTATATCAAAAAGAACACTTTCCGGGAAAGTATCAATCTTAATTTCTGGTGTACTGGTGTCGGCACCTGTGTTTCCGACAGGGATGAACACTGCTATAGCAAGTAAAATACAACTATAAATAAGAAGTAACTTAAATTTGTTTGAGTTAATCTTCATTGGATTTACCTCTCAATCTTTATATTTAGAGGTACTCTTTTATTTAAAAAAGGTGGGAGTAATTTCCCACCTCACATAATCAATTATTTGTTTGTTCCAGCAGTTTGCTTAGCATCAAACTTCCACTCTAATTTTAAAGTGTCACCTTGGAATTCATTCTGGTCAGCGCCATTGTCTACGAATTCAAATTGCACATATAGATCATCTGATGTACCTGCTTTAATTCCACTTGCTTCATCTCCCCAACCAAACCAAGCCCAAATCTTATTCTCAACTGCATCAGGCATTTGTCCTTTAAGATCAGCTAGAGTAGTTGATACAATAATATTTTCCTCAGGTTGTATTACGCCATTTTTATCTTCATTTTTCAAGAAATTTACTCGAATGTGTTTCCCTAAATCATCTACATTTACAGGTTCACCAGCTTTATTGATTACTTGATAGTCAGTTAATATGTTTACCTGTGAAATATCTAAAGTCCCTGTGTTCTTAAGTTCGAATGTACGGCTCATTAAATCTCTAGGCTTAATATTGGTAGCATTAATAATTGTTGTTGGATCAACCGAGAGATCTAAAGTACCTGCTGCAAAGGTATTATTAGTAGTTTCTGTGTCACTAAAGTATGCATAAGTTCCTCCACCAACTAACGATAAACCAAGTGCTGCTGAAGCTACCCCAAGCCCTAATTTCTTTTTCAAACTCATTTTCATTTCCTCCCTTTCACCCTTTTTCGGGTATGTACAATTTTTATATTGAATCCGTAAAGATTTGTAACCTATACGGAGATTCAACCAAATTAATTGGAAATCGTTGAAGCGTCTTTCTTTACGTCAACTTCTTTAATCGCCTTCCAGATTGTGATACCGGAATATAACAGTAATAAAATTCCTGGTAGGATTAAAAGTAAAGCAGAACCCGTTTTAGATTGTGCAGTGCTCAAAAGATAACCAATATAAGGTATAGTAAATCCTTTATATTCTCCGACCACATTGGCTGCTAAAACCGGATCCAAATCAGCTGCGTCATTGTTGTCACCTTTTGTAATATATTGCGTGTTGTCTCCAGTACCTTTTACTTCCATTACACGGTGAGTAATTAACTTTTCTTCTGATTCCTTAAACGTAATAACATCACCTTTTTGAAAACGGGTCATGTCACCACCTGGTTTAATAGCTATGATAGAACCAGTTTGTATACCAGGCTCCATAGAACCAGATAGAACGGTTTTAAGTTGATATCCCATTACAGTAGGCTCGCCACCAGATGCTTTTGAGGAGATAACTACTACAGCTGTAAAAATTAAAGTTAAAAAAAGTAATGAAGTAATAATGTTGCTAACCCATTTTTTAATCTTTATAACATTCATATAGAATCACCCTTTTTATTTTTCATTTTGGTTTTTAGGTTCTTCAGTTGGTGTTTCTTGTATCTGTTGATCATCTGTATTAGTAGTCTCATTTTCTTTAGGTAGTGCAGGTGGTTCTGTAACTCCCGCTTCTTCAGAAGGTGGTGGTTCCACTGGTTCTTCAGTTTTCACAGGAGGATTTGTAGGTTTATCTTTCTTTTTGGGTTCTTCAGTTGGTGGTGGTTCTTGATTGCCTTCGTTTTGCCCGTCACTTGTGTCACCACAATTAGAAACTGCGATGCTTTCACTCCAAAGCTCTCCCAGACCCGGATGTCCTGGTCGTTGCATAGCTTTAAATTTATAGTTGCCGTTTTTGTTAGGAGTGTATGATAACTTTTGAGTTTCACCACTCTTAAGTGCATTAACTTGACCTGTAGCTAACTTAAGCCCATCTTTAGGATTTTTATCTTCCTCTGCCCACCATACTTCATAATCCACTGGGCCTTTCATGTCCTTATCTCCACCGTTTTTAATAACAACCTCAACTGGAGTACACTGTGTGACACTTGAAGTTTTTGCGTTCTTGTTTGGAAACTCTAATGAACTATTGTCCCAAGGTATTATGTCTTCCCAGGTACCAACTTCAATGATTCCAGTAACTTCAGCTCTATCATTAAAATAAGCAGCGGTAGATCCAGTGAGATGTAGTATGGTAAAAATAGATAAGTAAAATATGATTCCAAGTTTCATAGAAAACAAATAATAGTAATTTTTGTTCCTGAACTTCCTTAAGCGTTTCATTCTAATTTTGAATCCCTCCTTCTCAGGATTAGGGCTGTGTTCTTTTTTTGTTCGTTTTAAAGAACATTTATGTTGTTATTATAGAACGTTATACCTAGATTAAAAACCCTCATTTAAGTTCATTTTTGTTCTTTTTAACGTACAAATGTACTAAATATCTGTATTTTTCTTCTATTTTCTTACATTTTTAATTTTTTTATTGTTTTTTTGTTCTTTTTATTGAACTTTATCTTCATTTAATCATCCGTTAATATTGTTGATTTGAAATCATTACAACTTGACTCTTGTCTTACTTTAAAAATAAGTAGTAGGATGTGCTTTAAACGAGTTATTGGCCATTTCAAAGATGAAGTAGACGCCACTACATGTAAAACGGTGACTGAGTTAAGAGGAAAGACTGAAGATTACATGGAGTATTAAAACTCTGCACGCTATCAATGGGGATAAAAAAAAGATGACCCCGGAACAATTCCGAGGTCAACTACTATCTGAATAAAAGATCCTTTTTATAAACTGTCTATTTTATAAGGTGCAGTTTATTTAGTGCGCGTCTGCTCTTTTGTAAATCGATTAGAGATAATCCCGCAAAATAAGCTAGCCTTTTGATTGTAATCGTTATTTTTTAGAGCATTATTGATGTACAAAAGTTTCTTCTTTTTCTTCAATAAACCTCTTGCATACTTGGTAGCATTCCTCGATATGAGAATTTCCTAACATTTTCATCGCACCAAAACTGATGCCTGCTGCTGCAAGCTGTCCAACGATCGGAATAAACTTGGCAACACCTTTAACAGCTACGCGCGCTCCCACCTTCTTCAGCAATTGTGCCACCAATTGTTTCGTGATCAGTTTTCCAACGATGTCACTACCAATTGAGGTAACAATTACAAGCAGCATCTTTTTCGTTTCGGGGTCTAAGCCATCAATTTGATCTTGAGATAACCCGAATTTTTTATTTATTGTAGATAATAGTTCCATCATAATTGCTACATCAGCTGCAATATCAGCACCAGGAACTGGAACTGCAGCAGCTAACCCAGAGGCTGAAGCTCTTTTGTTTACAATTGATACGCACTCTCTTTTAATTCTATCTAATTCTGCAATATTTTTTGGAACCATTCTTCTTCCCCCTGCTTATCTTTTTATGTGTAAATATACCTACTATATCGGTCTTAACATATTAAAATTTAGCTTTGATTATTCATAATGGAAATATGGAGGACAGATTGGGTCTGTACCCCCTTTATATCCAATATGAAACCACATTTCACGTTATATCGTCTTACTATCGGATGTGCATCACAAGGAGGCTAGCTTTCGTGGAAAATAAGGGGTTACAAGAGTTTATAAGTATGGATGGCATGAATCGTAACGATGCCATCATCTACTTGATGAGAAGGTATGGAGAAGAAATTAAACGCGTTGTATATATGTTCGTTCAAAACTGGCCGCAGGCAGAAACGATTACACAAGACGTTTTTGTAACAGCTTATACTCATCTTGATACATTTAGGGTTGAAGATATAACGGTTCGGAATTGGATTTATTCGGTTATGATCAAAAAACGAAAGAGCATTTGGTTAGCTGGACTTTTCGTATGCAAGTGTTGAGAGGGAAATCAAAATTACGTACTCGTAATAATGATAACGTGTCAGAAGATCAATTGTTGTATGAAGCGATTTTGAAGTTACCTATTAAATTTCGTGAAGTGATCATTCTGCATTATTATTGTCAGTTTTCTTTAGTAGAAATAGGCCATATTTTAAAGGTGCCGCTTTCAAAAGTAGAACTTCGCGTCAATGAAGGTAAAAAGCACTTGCAAAAATCTCTTGAAACTTTAGGAGGTGACATTTCATGGGAGATCATCTGAATCGCTTAAATAAAATTATGGATGAACAAATATCTGCAGACTCTGTGTTTAATGAAAAGGATGAGCAGAACATTTTACGGGAAATTCAGGAACAAAAGAAACGGCCGGTATTGAATCGAAGATCGTTTGTCCCTGCTTTACTGACTGTAGCTTTATTTGCTGGACTATTACTGGTCTCTTTCACCTACTTAGATGAATTTTTTCAGCCTAAACAACAGGCTGTTCAAGATAATAAAGAGCTAGAGATGAAAGAAGATAAAGAGAGTAAAGAGAACGAAAAGGTTGCGGATGAAAAAGAGGTTAAAGAAGAGAAACCTGAGGAACTATCTATCACATATGACGCATATTTCACAGATCCAAATGGCGGCGTCGAGATCAATAAAGAAACAGGCACTTTGAAGATATGGGGCGGATTTATCAACCTTGCTGAAAAAGAAAGTCCTCAATTCGCAGTTAAAGCGAATATACTCAATCCTAATTTAGAAAGTGCTTTAAAAGAGTTATCCTTTTATTTTGCGGATGCGAGATATGCAAACACACAGCACGACGAAGTCTTTCAGTTTTTAGAAGAAGTTCCGCTTTTGAAGGATGTTACAAAAGAAGAGTTAGAGAACAAAGTACAACTTGCTTTTATCGTGGATGATAAAGTGGTCAAAACACATGTGATCAAAGAGGTTCATGTTATTGAAAAAAGCGTAACACCTGTTGAAGAAAGTATGAAAATTGAAGAAATTAAAAAGAACCTTAAGCTTGGAATGACTCAAAAAGAAGTTAAAGCATTGTTTGGCGATAAATATACAGCCGTTGAGGGTGCAAAAGGTAATGAGAACTTCTGGCGGTTCGATCTAGGAGCAGATCCTGGTTACACTTTTTCTCCGGAAAATAAACTTCCTGATGCTATCGATGATAAAGGATTATTAGACGGTACGGTTGACACCATATTGTTTGTCGAATGGGATGAAAATTTAAAAGTAAACAGTTTTAGTTTTTATAACATGCTAGAGTATGGATTCAAGTACACATATCGTGTTTTTCCAGATGGTACGGTTAAGGAAGACAGAGCAGACAGTGGAGGAATAGAAGATTGATGGTGTAGAAGCTGGCTTTGTTAAGCCAGCTTTTACTCTGCTTGTGTCCTCCTGAGGCGGAAAAACAGGGTGCTTGTATTTGTGTGGGGACTGACCCCCAACAATTTGATGGAAAAATTATACTCATATTCTATAATAATGAAACTTGTGTTACGATTGCTTCGTCTTACTTTCGGAATAGCATTTGCAAGGGGGTTGTTAAGTGAGGAACCAGGGATTAAAGGAAAACGTCAGCATCTCAGGGATGAGCAACGATGAAGCGATCGTATTCCTTATGAAAACTTACGGGGAAGAAATAAAGCGTCTTGTTTATACGTTCGTGAAGAACTGGCAATCAGCTGAAGATATTACACAGGACGTTTTTGTAACACTATATACAAAGTTAGATACGTTTCGGGGAGATTCAGCTGTGCGAAGCTGGATCTATTCGATCGCCATAAACCGCTCTAAGGATTTTTTAAAGAGCTGGAGTTATCGAAAACTTGCATTCACAGACAAGTTTTCAAACGATCAAAAAGACAGTGCCTCTTCCGCAGAAGACGGTGTCATTTCTGACAGCGAGGATCAGATTCTCTACCAAGCTGTACTCTCGCTTTCTATTAAATATCGTGAAATCATTTTATTACATTACTATAAAGATTTTTCTATTCGAGAAATATGCGAGCTTCTTTCTATGAACGAATCGACTGTCAAAACTCGTTTGAGTCGTGCCAGGAAGCTGCTGCAGGATCAATACCTTCAGCTTGGAAGTGAGAGATAATGGAGAATCGTTTCAAACAATTAAATAGAATTATAGACAATGAAATTTCGAAGACACCTGTTTTTACGGAAAAAGATGAGCAAACTATATTATCTGTTATTAAAAATGCATCACCTAGCCGAATAACTAAAAGAAAAAAAACAGTTCTCCCTAGACTTTTGACTGCTGCTCTTTTCGCCGGTATCATCTTTGCATCTTACACATTGATTGCTAACTATTTAACACCTGATACAGCGATAGAGGAAAAGAAGCATGAAATCCGGTATGCGCAGGAATTTACGCAAGCTTCCAACCAACTGACTTATGATGTGAGTACGCGTGAACTGACTGTTAAAGGCATGGTAAAAAATAATACTAATTTCGAAAGTGAACCTTTTCAGGCAAAAATTAATATTTTGAGTGATGTAATGGCTTCTTCATTAGGCACAAAAAGTTTAGTCCTCGATGTACCATTAAATAAGGTCTTAAAACCAAACGAATCCTATTCATTTGAAAAAGTAGTTACTGTGGACTTGGATATCGTTGATGAAAATACATTTAAAGACGCTTTAGAAGTAGAGGTCTATAGTAAAAACAAAACATTAGCATCATTTGTAATGAATAATATCACTTACGAAGAAGCTACTGTTAAAGAGCCTGTAAAATCTGAAGAAACACCTGTTCAAAAAGATCCGGAACCATCAAATGATGAAACCACCACACCATCCACTCAGCAAGAAACGAACGGAGAAGTTTCCCTTGCTGACTTAGAAGCGAAATATGGAAAGAAGAAAACCCCTTTTGAAAGAGTAAATATCTTAAATAATAATGGAACATTTTATTTTAATGGTATTACTGTTGGAATGAAGTCAGAAGAAATTAACCGCATATTAGGACCTTATGATAAGCACTCTATTTTACATGATGATTTATCAGGCCATAACACTGCAAGGTGGAAGGTTAAAAAAAATGATAATCTTTATGTTCATTATGAGGGAGACCCTGAAACTGATTATACGGCTAGAATGTTAACGGTACATTTAAATGAAGATGAAATAAGAGAATTAACGACTACGCTTGGAGAACCTTATTATGTGAATAATAACGGGTATACCTTCTATTATTTAGAGAAGTCTCAACAACTGTTGTACATTAACGATGGCTCTTTAGTACAACAAAAAGATTATGAAGGATACCAAGTTGTACTTCGTTTTGATGATAATCCCGAAATGTTAAAAAGTGTACCACCGAAAGAATAGTAAATGAAAAAGAAGAGCGTGGCAGCCAACGGGTTCTTTTGGATGATGAAATTGCAATTTCCTTTTAGTTAAGGTAATAGATAATTGAATATGCAAATAATATCCAATACGACCAGACATAATCTGGTCGTTTTCTTATGCGCTTATTGTGAAATTATACTAACGTTGAAATATACTGAAAAGTAAAAAATGTTGCTTCGTTGATTAATTGTTATTAATATTCATTATTCCAGACTGAATATCATCTAGTTTATCTTGAATTCCTTCTAACACGCTAATTTGATTCACAATATTCAAAGCTATAATTGATAAACTTACTGCTATCATAACTAAACACGCAACCTTTATGTATTCTAACTTGTTATTCCCCATAAATTTTATCTCCCTTTTTTGTTATATAATCCATCTGCCTCACTTGATACATTTCCAAAGTCGAATAGGAAATTATCCGTTTGTATCTACTTATAATAAGGTAAGGATATTTATTCCATTTATTTATTCAATCAAATTATCTATTTATCCTTTTTCGCCTCAATTGCTAAGTCAATTAACAAGTGAAATTGGCATACCAATTCGCAACGTGACAATAGTTATTGTCACCCTGTTAAACATATGCAGATCAGAGTGTTAATTAAGGTAATAAAAGTGGTGTTTTCAACCAAAACCCTGGTACACCAAAAAACCACAACGAATTTCGTTGCGATTTATAGTACTAATTGCTATGCAATTTGGTTTGTATTTTCTTGTTTTTAGAAAGACATCAAATTCCTCCTGAGCTTCCTGTCCATGAATTTGAATTCAATGAGAAAAAAACGTTACCTGTAAACTCATTTCATAGATAGCATATGAAAGCCTTAGGACAAGGATTGAAAGTTTCGGCAAGGTCAAGAACTGATGGTTTGGTTGAAATTTTAGAATCTTAAGTCCCATCCTTTTCTATACGGTTTTCAATTCCATCCTGAAAAATTGTGGACAAAGCAGCCTACGTGGATTAAGTTTTTCGAAGAATTTGCTAGGGCTGCAAAGAGGGCTGAAACGAGTAACAGTGGTGAATTACATTAATATTGATGATATGAAAATATAAATCCCCCATTTTTCAGGTTTATCTCCTGCTATAATGGGGGATTTAGTTCTAAAAGACTATCATTTTCCTTAATTTGGTTTATTGGTTTGTAGTACCACTAGTACTAAATGTATCATTTGTTTTCAATGCATTCTTGTATTCTGTTTTTAATTCTTCAATTACTTCTTTAATCGTTGATATTTTTTTAATACTTCCTACTCCTTGGCCAGCTGACCAGATGTCTTTCCATGCTTTTGCTTTCGATTCCGAGAAAGATAAGTCTACTTCTTTTTTCTTAAGGTTTTCAATATCCATTCCCGCTTTTTGTAAGGATGGCAGCAGATAATTTCCGTTGATCCCACTTATTGCGTCCGTATAAATGAGATCCTCTAACGTAGAATCAACCAGCATTTGTTGATATTCTTCACTTGCAGATGATTCTTCTGTGGCAATAAAACGGGTTCCCATGTACACTAAATCAGCTCCCAGAATTTTAGCAGCCATAATTTCTTCTCCCGTCGATATTGACCCTGCAAGTATTGTCATTCCATCCCAGAACTCTTTTACTGCTCTTAAAAAGGCAAACGGGTTTAAAGTTCCTCCATGACCGCCGGCTCCACTGCAGACAAGAATTAAGCCATCTATTCCTGTTTTAGCCGCTTTACGTGCATGATCAAGTGAAATCACGTCAGAGAAAACGAGCCCGCCATACGCATGTACGATTTTTGCTACATCTGTTGGATTACCTAAAGAGGTAATCACGATCGGTGGTTCATGTTTTTTTATCAGCTCTAGATCTTCCTCAAATCTCTGGTTTGTACGATGGACGATCAGATTTACACCCCAGGGAGCAATCTTGTCCGATTGATTTTCAGTTCGTGCATGTTTCAGGTCCTCTTTAATATGAATCATCCAGTTCTCAAGCAATTCTGTAGTTCGAGCATTTAATAAAGGAAATGTGCCTACTATTCCATTTTTGCAGCTCTCTATAACCATTTCTGGATTTGATACCAAAAACATTGGTGCATTTATTACAGGTAGCGTTAACTGATTCGACAGTTTCATTGGTAATTTTGACATATCCCTTTCACTCCTCTTGAAATGACTGTCTGTAAGTTTTCCACAATCTAAATCAAAATCCTTTAAGTTGACTGATATTGAAAGTCAAAACGCATGATTCCATTCCATAATATTACATTTATGTTACAGTCATTATCTGACAACATTTTCTAATTTGCTCGTATATAATCAATTTGTGTTAGGGAATTATACCTATTCATCCTTCAGACAAGGGCAAACATCTTCGAAAGAGATGGGCGCAAAGCCACGGGTCTAAGGCTATATGCTAAGATCGCCGGGTTACCTGAATAAAAACGCTTATCTGGAGGGATTTTTTAGTGGAGAATACGTTGACGTTGGATCGAGAGTGGATTGAGTTGATGAAAGAAGCTAGAGATCACGGTTTCACTAAAGAAGAGGTCATAAATTTTTTAAAGAATCCAGAAATATTTTTTAAAGAAAAAACATTATTAAAACAAAATTAAGTAGTAAGTACGGCTCAGATTTTGTTTACTTCCCACTTGTAGAAAGATATAATTAAGGCAAATTACTACTTAAATGGGGATTGCAAATGATGATTGGTGAACGAGTAAAAAAATACCGCACTGAAAAAGGCCTCTCCATTACAGCTTTGGCTGATAAAGCAGGGGTAGCGAAATCGTACATAAGTGCATTAGAACGTAATATTCAACAAAATCCATCCATTCAGCTCCTTGAAAAGATTGCGGATGTATTGAATATTTCAGTAGATCACTTAATAAAACCTGAAGTGGATACAAAAAACTTAGATCAGGAATGGGCTGACCTTGTAAAAGAAGCCATGGGATCTGGTGTGAGCAAAGAGCAATTTAAAGAGTTTCTTGAATTTAATAAATGGAAAAATAAACAAAATTAATCGAGCCACCAGATGATGAGATCTGGTGGTTTTTACTTTGGATTTTTTCAGGGTGTCTTCGTGGAGAGAACAAATAAGGAATTTGTTTTTTTATGGGGACAGACCCGGGTCTGTCCCCATGTCGAAAAATTTATGTTTTATCCAATACAATTAAGGGTAAATGATAAGGGTGTTTGTTATTTTTGAGTCTTTGGAGGAATTGCAGATGAATAAGACGCCGAATGAATTATTAAATACTCAAAAAAGTGTAGATGTAAATGGTTCCTCTTTTCAATGGGACACTTCCAAGGGAGTTTTTCAATTTGAAGGCGGAGACGTCATGCTGTTTTGGATCGATTCTGCGTTTAAGGTTTTTCTCGATTCTATTGAGGAGATTACAGGTGAAGGTACAGCGGACCTTGTTTTTGAAACGGCTGGTTACCGAACTGGTTTAGTAGTTAGTGATTTTTATAAAAATAAGATTGGTGATATTAAAAAGTCGATAGAAGCTCTGCCGAATATCTATGTAACAGCCGGATGGGGTAAAACGTTCATCGATGTAAATATTGAGAAGAAAGAAGCTGTTATCTCAATATCAAACAGCTGGGAAACAAAGGTTAAAAAGGCGCAAGGAAGTAACCGTATGGGACGCTTTTTACCTGGCCACTGGGCAGGTGTTTTCACCGGATTGTTCGATACACATATGTGGTATGAAATCCAAGAAGATGATTCCAAACAGAATATAATGAAAATAAAAATTACTGAGACAGATATTACACCGAGCGATAATATTCGTGATCTTGTTCAGCGTGAAGAACAAAATGAAATTATGAAGCTTGAAGCGATGGTTGAAAACCGCACAAGAGAGCTAACTGATTTAATTAGAGAAATTTCATCCCCTATTATTCCGGTAACCGATCACATTGTCGTTATCCCGTTAATCGGAAAATATAATGAGCTACGGTCTAAAGATATGCTGGAGCATACTCTTACTTCCCTGCCGCAGCATCGAGCGAAGTTTGTAATCTTAGACTTAACGGGTATTAAATCCATTGATTCAGAGATGATTGATATGTTAAATAAACTCGTATCATCTGCCCGTCTTTTTGGAATGGAAACGCTGCTTGTAGGTATTTCACCAGAGTTGAGTATGGAAGTAACGAAGCATCAATATTCACTAGGTGACAGCACTTATTTTAGAAACCTTAAGCATGCGATTCATTTTGCATTCGCAAAAGAAGGTATGTTCATACAAGAACCGAATCAGCCTTAGAGATTCATAGAAAGAACTCGCCATCCTTTAGGCGAGTTTTTTTGTTAGGCTTTTATGGTTTCTTTCTTTTGATCCATTTTTTGAACGGTCTTTAATCCAAATAAAACGCGTAATAAATTGACTCTACGAATGATAAAGTGATGTATGAACATAATCGAAATAAAGGCGATCGGTACTAAAAACGCTACCTTAACATGAACCTGCCATTCCAAATCATAGATAAAAAACCCAATGAGAATAATGATTGGTTGGTGAAGCACATAAAAAGGCATAGATGCTTCACTGCAATATTTTAATACGCTATTGGAGAAGTTTAAGAATTTGTCACCTAAGTACAAGATAAAGAAGAGCACGTTCCAAACTACTATAACTCGAATAATCATAAAAATGACCCAATCCATTGATACATTTACCGGAAACCCGATGTACATGACCCAGAATATATAGCCACCTGTGCTAAGTACACTTATAATCCCTGCCAGAAACCCTATCCGGCGTACAAAATTCCTCAATGAAACCCTTGCAAAAAAATAATATCCGTACACAAATAAAAGTAGATAAAAGACTATCCCCCAACTTGCTAAATTTACTATAGAATTAATCGTTAGCGCAGCAGCCGTTAAAAGGATCGGTAAAAGCAGGTAATGAGATATTCCAAAAACTCTGTCTTCCACATTTCTTCTTACCTTTAAAAAAAAAGGCAGTGTGACAACCGAAAAGAGTAATAACATCAGAAGATACCAAAGATGATGGCCAAAAAATGCAAAATTACCTCCCCCTCCAATTTCAAGGTATAGTCCGTCAAAATAGTGAGGGAAAAATTGAAAAAAAGAACCTTCGAATTGATCGCTCGTTATTCTTTCAATATAAACTTGCGGTGGTGACAAAAGAAAGATTCCTAAGAGTAAAGGTACTCCAAGCCGTAAAAACCTTTCTTTTATAAAACTTTGAGAATATTTTTTTAAAGCGTGATATGTACCAATTCCTGAAATCACAAAGAAAATGGGCATTATCCAATTACCGACCAAAAGAGAAAAAAATTCTATATAGGATCGATTAATAATATTGTTCTTGATGTGCCATTCAAAAGAATTAAAAAACATCGAACAATGGTAAAGGAACACGACTAACATAGCCAACACCTTTATCCAGTCTAAATCGTAGTGTCTTACAAATGGATTGTTATCTTTCATAGTTACCTTCCATAAACCAATTTTGGTTTTATTATCCATTAATAGACCAAAAAAGAAAAGAGGATTTTATTTCAATTCACCCTTCTTCTCAACTTGTATTTGTGTGGGGACAGACCCGGGGTCTGTCCCCATATGTCCCAAATTTTTTCAAACCCCAACATTCGTCTATGCAACTTGTCTCCACCTACATAGTATATAGAGAAACCGAAGCCTGATAACAGGAAATCGGTATCATTCCAGTGAGGTGAAATTTTTTATGTGTTACAAGTGTGGAGATTTTGACCACTGCAAGTTCAAGAAAGAGAAAAAGCATGACAAGAAAAAGCATGATTGTAAATGCGAATCTTCTTCATCATCTTCTTCCTCTTCTTCTTCCTCTTCAAGCTCTAAAGTCTTGAAGTGCAAAAAGGTCAGAAAGAAAAAGCGTCATCACTGCTGCGATCCTTGGGCAAAAATCTTGTTCTGCTAAAAAAAAGGAGCACAAGCCATTACTATGGTTTGTGCTCCTTTTTTAGGTTAGATATAAGGAGAAAATGGGTAAATAGGTTTGGAGTAATAACCCTTTTCAAAGCTTCCCTTCAAATTTTATTGAATTCTAAATCTCTATCTAAATAATCCACTAAATTATACAAAGTTATATTAAAGAATCAGTGTTTCTATTGATAAAAATATGACAAAATGCTCAAAACATTAATTTTGTGACAAAAGCTTTAGGGCTTTATAATGATACAGAAATATTAGTAATTGATGTACAATATTAGTATAAGTACATAATATTGTAAAATTCATTGTCCTTTTTTAATCAATAGTGGTCAAAAAAGTATTAGTAAAACTTATTATGGAGGTACTTAGTTTGGATAATAAAATAGGAATTAAATTTACATATTATCGCATGGGAACAACAATATCTAGAATGACGGAATTAGAGGATATGCAGGAATTAATTGAACACGGTTTCGAACGTGTAGCTTCGGATTGTATAAAAGAAGTATACAATACTACTGGAGTTGACCTGAATAAGCTAGCTCACCCTTACCCTGCCACAAGATTCTGTTTCTTTTCTGAATTTAGTTTTGATACAGATAATGGCACAATAACTGAAAGTAATAGACAAAATTGTTATGATATAAGCAAAAATAAAGAATATGCTTCTTAATACATACCCCTAACAAACAAAGAACGAGACCATTTATCGCAACTAGACAGGTTGCGATTTTTCTTTAATATTGCCTCTATAAAAAATAAGAGGTTTGTTTAAACATTAAGGAGTATTATAAAAAGCGGAAAATAACAAAGGGGCACATAATGGATATTGAGTATGACGATAACTATCACATGCATTTAGGTTATTACGAAAATAATTGTGATTATGAGTCAGTTGCGTACAAAAGACTAACAGAGGATATATGGGATATCTACTTTGATTTTAAACAGTATGGAATTGAAAATACTAACCTTGTAAATGAATTAACTATAGAAGGTAGTGGAACAAGAATTTTCTCGGTCAACCAAAAGGAACTAGATTATGATATTGGAGTACAAAAATTTGAAAAGTGGCTAACCATAAATAAAATAATCCACTTTTAATTGAACTACTTAATTTCATACAGATATTCTGAATGATAATAACCTCATATCTCATCATTTCTCTTGGAGAAGAAGTTTTATAAGTAAATAGAGGGGATAGATAAATGAAATTGCAGCGATAAAACTTAGGAATGCTAAAGTCTTATTTGTTTTGCTCGTAAAAGAGCGGATGAGAAAAGCAACTATGATAAGAATGAATGAAAGGATAATTAATAATGCACTGAAAGGGATTCCTAAGAAATCAACATCTTTATAAAACATTGAGAAAAAAATCAAAAAAATGACTAAGCTTATACTAAGCAAAGCGTATCCTCGATTTTTTTTATTTACCATAATAATCCCTCCATAGGTATTTACCTACCCATAAATTGTAAAGTTCTAACATATAAAGGATTTCAAAATAAAATAGATAAAAGATAATGATTAGATACTTACAATAAAAGATGTCTATTAGAAAAACGACCAGACACTAAGTCTGATCGTTTGTAATGTTGTTTAATATCTAATTTGATGTTATGTCATCTTCCAAAATCAGTGTGCTTTATGATTTTGTACTCCAAAAGAGAACACCTGTTACTTACTTCCGTATAGTCAGTCCCGTGATTAACAGCAAAGAGTCATCCTCTTTTTTTTACTACAGACGTTTTGTCCCAATATAACGCGGCTTCCAATAGCTGTTATCCATCTCAGAGATCGTTACACCAGATGATGATCCAGCGTGGATGAACTTACCGTTTCCAATATAGATTCCCATATGAGACGCGCCTGGCTCATATGTTTCAAAGAATACTAGATCTCCAACCGCTTGACTATACACTTTATATCCTGTGTTCGCCCACATATCTTTTACAGTACGCGGAAGGTATATGTTGTGCGAGTTTTTAAATACATAATTAATATATCCAGAACAGTCGAAACCATCAGGTGTTGTCCCACCCCACTTGTAAGGGGTTCCCACATAACGTTTTGCATAATCTACTAAGTAGGAATTGTTAACGTTATAGACACCTAGTTTGTTGAACGTGTTGCGTCCAGCGATTCCATCAGCTGTTAAACCTTTTGCACGCTGGAAGCTAACAACGGCACTCTTTGTATAAGATCCATAATAAGTAGTCGGTGAACCGCTATATGTAAAATAACCTTTATCTCGCAATATGGTTTGAAGTGTTTTCACATCTGAATGTGTCATTGTCGGACGAAGCGTTTGATCTCCGATATTTGCAAAAGCTTGTACGGGTGATAATAATAAAGCCGATCCTAGAACCATAGTTGTAATCCATTTTTTCATAATATATCCCTAACCCCTTTTATTTTCCAAGTAATCTATTATTATCCTACTATAGAAAAAGAGGGTTGTGTTTTACGCTTCAATTACGAAAAATAGGCATATTGTCCATCTTGCAAATATTATTATTTTAGTATTGCTTTTATTCTAATCCTTCTCTTTGAAGAATTTCCTCAACTGACAGAGAGTGTTTTATATTAGGGCTTTTTATTTTTCCATTTACTATAAATGTTTCTCCGCATCCGAAATCTGTGATTTTAAATTCTATAAAATCGTATACATCATGCCCCCCGCTTCTACTGTCATGAATACAACTATAATCAATTTCAGTCCTTTTCCCTTTTTTATCAACATAATAATATTTGTTATCGATTTCGCCACGCGGTTCTGATAAAGAAGTTAAAGCATACCCTTCATCATTCACTTTAATTACTTTATAGTCTTTTATTTTCTGGAGTTCAGGCGCTTTTTCAACGTTATATAATACAGTTACCTTACCTACGTAACCTTCAGGAATTAAATAATATTCTCTAGATTTAAACTTGAGGTATTCGACTAAATTGCAGGATAAATAACCTATTAAAACAACGAGTGCAAGTAATCCTGATCCATTTTGGACGATAATTTTCTTCGTTATAACCCCCTTCTCTCTTTTTAGCCATTCATCACATAGAAAAAATAGCAAAGAAGTACCCACTGCAAATAACCCAAATCCTTTAATAACCAATATAGTGAGAAAACCAAAGAACATATGTATGAATCCAGCTATTAAAAAACGTGTATTATAAAGATTTTTGGTCAGCTTTTCCGATAATAATGAAACCGGAATACCATAAAATAAACTACCTAATAAAGCTATTATAAAAATAGGAATTACCTCAATAATACTAGCCCAAGAAATACCATAATTCATAAACTCAGGAATCATGAGTGAAATTATTATTAAAATAAATATTATAGAGGAATATAAGGCTGCCTCACATTTATCGGTAAAATTTTTGTTCATAAAAACCACCCTATATAAGGTTGTGAATCATTTCACAAATAAGTATACCAATTATTTCTTTTTCTGGTCTATGGAAAAATAAAAAAACCTGCAGAAGATGCAGGTTTTTCAACTTTATCTACTCCATTTATCCAACAATCTCACCCAACGTCTCCGCAAAATTCTTAGACTGTGCAACTGACCCAAACTGTCTTACTTTTTGCTTTGAACCGTAAAAGAGCAGTTCTCCTTCTTTTAAAATTAAGAAAGAAGTGCATAGTGTCTCAAGTTCTTGTGCGTCATGGCTGGAATATAGAATCGTCTTCCCTTCACTTCCGAGCTGCCGAAGATCATTTACGATCTCCTGTTTTGCAGAAATATCGATTCCTACTGTTGGTTCATCCAGTATCAAGATTTCAGGATTGTGCAGGAGAGCGATCAAGATGTTGAGCTTACGTTGATTTCCACCGGACAGGTGCTTCACTTTTTTATCAAGATGTTCAGACAACTTCCATTCCTCACACCTTCTCATCCAGATTTCTTCAGATGAATTTTTAGCAAGCTTTGCAAAAAAACGAAGATTCTCGCGTGCCGTCAGTTCGTGATACACCGCGATTTCCTGCGGTACATATCCGATCTTTTCCCGAATCTTTTTCGTCTCTTTTTTAGTATCCAAACCATCGACTTGAATAGATCCACTTGTACCCCTCATGAGCGTTGCAATGATTTTAAGAAGCGTGGATTTCCCCGCACCGTTCGGGCCGACAACGCCAACAATTTCCCCTTTTTGAATATAAAAGTTTATATCCTGTAGTACTTCTTTACGTCCAAACTTTTTTGATAGATTTTCTGCTGTGATCAAGCGTTGTCACCTGCCTTCATTGTTGAGAGTCCGTATAAGAAGATGCTGATTCCAACAAACACCAATGGAATCATGAGCGTCTCTTGGTTTAAAGCTGAGATGATCCAATATTGCGGCGTCCATTGCGCTGCTTTTTCTAAAATGCTCGACAGTTCGTCACTTGGGAAAAAAGTTCCGCTTAAGAGTGAAGTTGCGAGTACGACAAAGAGTGTTACCGCTTGCCACGTTCGGTTGGAATGAACAAAATAAGCAAACAAAAGTGATAAAGCATTCAAAAACAGTATATATCCTAGCAATGCTATAACGGTTGAGGCATTAACCACGAGTGCACCTTTCCACCAGCCAAAACCGACTAACAGCAGCAGGAGTTCGAGCTGAAGAATCAGCACACCTAGCGCATTACCTCCCCAATAAACCGAAAATCCACCAACGGAATACGGCACTCTTGAACGCATTCCTGAATCCCGGTCTTTGATCGGCCAGCTGTTCCATAAAAAACTGAACAGCATAAGCATCACTAGCATTCCAGGTACGTAAATTGATACTGCTTGATCTTCAACGGATTGAGCTTTTTCTTTTGTAGCACCAACCTTATAATCAACTGTCATCAGGGGCACAGGCTTCCAGTGTTTGTCACTGTACGCCCAAGCATCTTTCCAAACGGAAGCCTGTTCTTTCGCATCCAGTTTCTCGCTTTTTCCATATGTTTTTAAAACGGTATTGGCACCATAAGAGTTGCTCGATAACCGCTTCACTTCACTTGCAAAAATTTCACGGACAAGGCCGTGTGACAGGGTTCCGGTTGAAAGCCACATCGTCACAAGTTCGTCTTCATCATTCTTTTGGACTTTTTCCATAAATCCTTCTGGGATTAAAAAGCCGATCGCCGCTTTTTGCGTTTCAATTTCGTTTTGCGCCTCTTCTTGATCAACCACGCTAACGGCAACAGCTGGATTCTGGCTCACACGTTCAATAACGGTCTCGGAATATTCAGATGTGTCCTCGTCCACAATCACAACGGGGATTTTCGTTGCGTTTGCTGTTTTTTCAACAGACAGATCTAAGAAACCGAGCAAAAGCACAGAAATGACAAGCCCTGCCCAGCTCCACGGACTTTGAAGTAATAATTTTATACGTGTAATGGCAATTGTCCAGACCATGGCAACCTCTTCTTTATCGTGATTATCAGGATTCCGAAGACCCAGAAAACAACGGAGAATCCAATTAATGTGCCGACCAGATTCCATTCGTCCGCACCAGTAAACAGCGTTTCAACTAACCCGTTATGTGTGTGAAGCAGTACGTTTAAAAAGCTCACATTGCGCCACATTTCTGGTAAGTATGATAACGGCAATATACTTCCACTCGTTGTAGTTACTCCAACTACCAGCAGAATTCCCGCTCCCCATTTTGCACCGTTTCGCTGAAAAAGTTCCTGACAAAGGGCAAACAATGAAGAAACGGCTAAACAGTAGGCTAATAGAATGATAGTGGCGAGTAAACTCCACGTTTTTGTCACGCTATAAAAAAGCACAATCAAAAGTGCGCTTTGAATCACGAGCAGCATAAATACAGATATGATATTACCGAAAAAGAAAACGGAAGACCTCACTCCTTGAAGAGAAAGCCGCTCCCTTAATGCAGTTTGTTCACTTCTCGCGGTTAAGCTCATACCAAACAGGCCGCCGATTAAAAGCAGAATCAGCACACCTGAAAGACTGTAAAACTCAACAGGTGTAATGCCTCCAAACGCACTCAGCGTTTCCGTTTCGTAGATTTTGTTCCGGTTCAGAGCCTGCAGTGTAAAATCGGTAATAATTGCGTCTCGGTAAGTCGCAAATTCCTCAGAACTCAACCCCATTTTTCGCAAGTAGTGAAAAGCTGCGTTTGCTCCACTTTGTGCGGCAGAGATTAAGTTGGCGTTCGACACCATTACTTGCTGCAGCAACTCAGCTTGAAACGGACGTTCTGGATTCCCTATTACCGTAACAGGAATATTTTTACCTCGACGAATTCCTTTCGTAAACCCGTCAGGCACAATCACCATTCCAGCGATCTTGTTATCCGCGAGCATCTCACTCGCTGTCTTTCCATCTGTTTTTTGAAAGGAAAGGACAGCTTGCAGCTCTTCGGATTCTTCGTATTGTTTCATTAATAATTTCGTTTCGAACGTGTTATCTTCATCCACGATTGCCACAGCAAAAGGCTCGACCCATTGTTTCTCGTCTAAAAGAGGCTTCAAGCCCAGATACGTGATGCCGAGCAATAAAAGCGGAAAGAGCATCATAGCGAACAGCGGCATCGGCTGCTTCAGCCAGCATTTTACCGTCAAATGGGCAATGAGTAACGTTTGCCTCATATCATAATTCCTTTCGCGTAAGAAGTTTTAAAAGATTATTTTCTAATAGATTGTTGTTTTTGTAAAAGCTTCGTTGATAAGTTGATTGGAGCAGAAGGTGCGAGACTCCTGCGGGATCAGGGTGACAGGTGAGACTCCTAAGTGCGCAAAGCGCAGAGGAGGCTCACCGCACGCCCCGCGGAAAGCGAGTACCTGGAGCGGAAATCAACTCTTCCAAATACAGACTTTAAAAAAAGGACAAAGATCAACTTTATCTTAAGTTATCTCTGTCCTTCTTATTATATATTACATTCCTTGGAGCATCTGAGCGTTTTCACCGACAAACTGTTCGATGTTGCGTTGAATCTCAGACATCATGCCCATCATTTCAGCGTCACTCATCTCTGCAACGTTAACTGCTTTTCCTTCAGATAACTCAGGGAACTTAAGTTTTTCGCCGAATGTTGTTTTTGTCTTGATGTTCAAGCCAACATTGATGTCACCCATTGAAGGGTCGTTACCGATCAATGTTACTTTGTAATCGTGGTTCGCATAATCTTTATCAAGGTTTTGGTCTGCTTTATGCTCGATTTCGATCGTCATATCAGGTAGTTCCATTGGAGCTTCACCTGCTGGAACAAGTTGAATCGTCCAGTTAGACTTCTTGTCAGTGCCTTCGCCTTTTACATGGAATCCGATACCTTCTGTTGTACCGTTTTCGTTCACTTCAAATTTCGCTTTAATGTCTCGCTTCTTGCCATCTTTGCCTTTTGGCTCACTTTCCATTTTTACATCAACAAGCAGTGCTTCGCCTTCAGGACCTGCGTTCAGAACCCAAGATGAGTTCGATACGTCGCCCTTTTCCCAGCTTTCAGACTTGTAGTTCATCGGAACAGCTTCTTCGCCGTTAGCGCCGATTTTCATAGAAAGGTCGCGGCTTACTACTGTATCATCGCCGTCAACAATCACAACTTGCTTCATGCCGCCAGGGATCTCTAGATCTTCATTGATTGCTTTTTTAGCATCAGCTAGCATTTTTTCGATTTCTTTTTTCGCATCTTCTTTGCCCATTGGAGCTGTTGATGTCATATCGAAGTTGAAACCGCCTTGCAATGCTGATTGCTCAGCTAGTGCATTCATGATTTCTTCCTCATTCTCAACTTTTTCAATAAAGTTGACTAAAAGTGTTTTTGTTTCTTTTTCAGAAAGAGCTACCGTTAACTGATCAAGCTTTTCGCCTTTAAAGTCAACATCTTCTTTAAGTGTTACGTTTTCGTCTTTCACGCTGTCTGCGTAAACTTTTGCAAACTCTTCGAACGCTTCATCGCGTGCTTCTTCACTTAGGTCGCCTTCAACCGCTTTAAAGAAGTTTTGAAGCTTTTCCATTCCAACATACGCTGGATCGAACTTGCGCATTACATCGCCAAACTTGTTGTTCGGGAAATATACATGCTTATCGTAAGCAGCAGGTACGCTTAATGCTGTTTGTTTATTGTTTTGGTAAAACTCAGCTTTTACAAGGTCTGTATTGTTCAAAACAAGTGCAACGTCAGCTGATCCTTCTTCTTTCTTAGGATCGTGCTGTGTTGTCATTTTAATCTCACTGTTAGATAGAATAGAACCGATCATTGCCGCTTCCATTCCGCCCGCTCCAAACATGGACGGATCCATTTCTACACCAACGCGTGCTTCAGACTTATATGCTTCTTTCATTTGCTTTTCTGAAAGTGCTAATGCATCTCCAAAGCTGTCTTCAAATGACTCGTTCATCGCTTTGAACGTGTTCAGTTCTGATTTTAAATAAAGTTCACGCGGTGATAGATCGATGAACATTGCATAAGCTGTTGCTCCGATCGCGATGATCGCGATAAGTGCAAGCCCAATGATCAACGGACGTTTCTTACTGCCTGTACTCTGATTAACTTGAGTTTCCATCGTTTGGTTGTCCCCCTCTTAATAAATGTATAAGCTTTTCCCTACCAACTTATTACACTGTTATTCTAAAAAAATATCAGCTTATTTCTCTACTGGTAAAGATGGGTAATATAGGAATTTCACACCCACAGTTTTCTACTATACCCTAATTATAGAATTATATCCATCAAATTGCGTAGTAAGAAAGTTACATTTTAATTGGTAATTAAAACCGTCCGAAGCCTCTTGATTGCTGATTTTCTCCACGATTTCACAGCATACACGGTAACCCCGTACATCTCGGCGACCTCCGCCTCACTCTTCATCTGAAAAACGCGCTGTGTCACCCATCTCTGCTGGTTCTCTGTCAAGTGCATTAAATATAGATTCATTGTTTCATCCTCTAAAAAAGGAATGGTGTCTTCATGAGAAAGAGTACGGAAGGTCATCGATTCATGGGGATCCTGAATTTCTTCTGCCTCCTGCCGTCTCGCCTCTCCTCTCAGCTCTTGAAGGATACGGCCCCTGACCAACAGGTACGCATATGAGGAGAATTGTCCTTTTTCAGGATCGAAGGTTTCGTAAGCTTTCCAGAGTCCTAGTAAGCCAGCTTGATAGTATTGGTCAAAATGAGTCGTTAGATGGTAGAGACTGATCTGTGATTTGATTAGTGGATCATACATAGAAGCGATTTGTTCGAAAGGCATTTCTTTCATGGGAATACGTCCTTTTGGAATGTGCGCACATTCGGGGAATTCCGCGGTACCCTCACTATAAAATTTAAATTTGAAGAGAAGCAAAGAAGCGTTTTTCAAGAGTTAAACGCAGTTTTGGATCAGAAGAAAAATATTGTTAGAAAATCGTTTATTAAGTTATCCACAGAATAAAGATCATCTGACAAATTACGACACGTTTTCGGTGTGATATTCTCGATATCAGAAAAAACCATTCGTGTTTTTGAGTAAATCAGCCGCAGTTGTGGATAAATAGTGAATGGAAAAAATTTTATACAGATGGCTCTTTCCTTTTCTTCTCTGGAACTTATGAAGTGAAAGGAGGTGAGGTACATGGCTACAGCAGCATTGATCGATTCCGCAATGCGCTTAGAGCTTGACGGAGGTTTAGACGCAGACAACAAACCGGTGATGAAGTACAAAAACTTCGCACATGTAAAAACAACATCGACTCCAGACCAGCTTGAAGCCGTTGCGACTGCACTTGCAGGACTTCAGATTTACCCGCTAGTCGGTATCAGACGTAACGATTCCTTCGCGATTCAGCAGTAATGATTGATTTGTGAGGAAAATATAGAGGAAAGGAGGGATTTCGATGGCCAAAGTACTTGAATTGCAGTTTCTTAACCAGGAGAACAAAACGGTGACAGTCCGTTTGGACGCACCAATCGAACCGGTTGATCCAGCAGCTGTTAACGCTGCTATGGACACGGTAATCGCCCAAAACATCTTCACTTCATCAGGCGGTAGCTATACGAGTAAAAAAGGTGCGCGTATCGTTGACCGTGAAGTGAGTGACATCGACCTAGGTTAATTCATAAAATAAGTGACTTCAGCGACCGTAAAAAAACCGTCTTCCACCAATTGGTTAGAGGACGGTTTTTTGTAGTTGTGGATAATGTTGATAATGTGGATAAGTATGGCTATTTATACACATGAAGCAGGATTTTACTTTTCGCTACTTGTGGATAAGTCTGGCTTGAAACGACTATATCAATTGATGCCGACTCTTTTTCCATAGATGCGATAGTTCCTTCTATCGTGATGGTCTCCCCAACTAAAACAGGTGCTCGAAACTTCATTTCATACGACTTTACCCAATAGCCTTCCTGCAAAAATGGTTCCACGATGTTAGATGCGATCGCCATGGAAAGCATGCCATGAATGATTTTAGCCGGAAATCCTTTTTCTTTTGCAGCACGATCTTCAAAATGAATTGGATTAAAGTCTCCAGACACTTCCCCGTATTTTTTTACCATTTGTTCTGTTACTTCTATATGTAAAGGCTTGAGTGTGTCACCTGCTTTTATAGAATCAGAAAGCATTTTTCACTCCGCCTCCTTTAGAAGAGTGGATTTTGCCAAAAATATTATGTTTTTATGCTCGTTTCTGCCAATAAGCTCTTGGTGCAAAACGAGAAATTGACGTCTTTTTTCAACTGAAATCAAGGAAACGGTACATTGAAGTGTGTCTCCGATCGAGATAGGATGTTCGTAATGAAACACTTGATCTTTGTGAATAAATGATTGCTCCTGAAACCACGGGACATTAATATATTGATAAAAAATCATCGGTAGAGCAGGCGGAACGTGTTGTGAAGCATTATTAGGGATGCTGGCCGCTTCATAGTAAGCATGAACGAGTTCTTCTGTTACCTTGATTGGAACTGGCAGTGTTGTTGCCTCTTCCCACTGTTTAAAATTCATACTGCTCACACCTTTCAAATAGTGTCGCGATTCCAAGCCCGCCGCCAATGCCTAAAGTGGTTATGCCAAAACGGTCCTGTGGCGTCATTTCCCTTAGCAGTGAAGTCACTAAAATGGCTCCTGACGCCCCATAAGGATGTCCGAATGCAATCGCACCCCCGCCTTTGTTCAGCTTGTTCCACGGAATACCAAGTTCTTGAGCGGACGCGACAACTTGGGACGCGAATGCTTCATTCAGTTCAAATACATCAATGTCGCTAATAGAAAGGTTCATCCGCTGTATAAGTGTATTCACAGCTGGAACGGGTCCGATTCCTGGTAAGTTTGGATCGACACCTGCAGTGACTGCATCGATAAATTTTAATTTGGGTGGAAGCTGTAGCTCTTTCGCTTTTTCTTCACTCATGACGAGTACAATAGAGGCACCATCATTTAAACCGCACGAATTCGCAGCTGTAACCGTCCCATTCTCTTTAAATGCAGGCTTTGCTCTTTTTATAAGTCTTTCGATCACAGACAATCTCTTGATGCCTTCGTCGATGGGAGGCATATCTTTAATGGAAACAAGTTCATTCTTAAAGCGATTTTGTTCAATAGAAGCAATCGTTCTCTTATAGCTTAAAAATGCATATTCATCCTGGATCTCACGGGTTATGTTGTATCTTTCAGCTACGTTTTCAGCTCCAACACCCATGTCAGGATCACCTATTGAATCTGGAGAAAAACGAGCTCTCTTTGGAAACATTGATGTACTCACAGATTCAGTACCACCTGCTAAATAAATGTCTCCTGCACCTGATTGGACGAGACGACATGCGAGGTTAACCGCTTCAAGCCCAGAACCGCATTGACGATCTACTGTAAAACCCGGAACAGTCACCGGAAGACCAGCTGTTAAAGCAGATAAGCGCGCAAGGTTGCCGCCAGGACCGACTGTATTCCCTAGTATCACATCTGACACCATTTCTGGAGGAACGTTATTTTCTTGCAGTATTTCTTGTATAACAGCAGCCGCTAGTTTTTCAGCTCCAACATCTTTAAAATAACCCGCTTTTTTGCCGATTACTGTACGTTTGGCGTCGACGATCACAGCATTTTTCATGTACTGAAAACTCCTTGGCTATAAATCTCTTTTACTTTTGACCGTGCTATTTTTCCGCTCGACGTATAAGGAAACTCATTCGTAAAAATAATGTGCTTTGGCACTTTAAATGTAGATAGATGCTTTCTGCAAAAACGCTGGATGTCACGAGTTGTCAGTTCTGAATTATTGTTTAAAATGATTGCGGCCGAAATCTTTTCTCCCCAATAGGAGTCTGGCATGCCAAAAACAACGGCTTCCTCAATACCATCCAGTGAATACAGTACATTTTCGATTTCTTCCGGATAAACGTTTTGTCCTCCGGAGATCATCATGTTGTTGCTTCGTCCAATGATATAAAGATGACCTTCTTCATCTAGCTTGGCCAGGTCACCTACTGTCAGCCAGCCGTCGTCGTCCCATACTTCTTTATTCGCGTCAGGACGATTAATGTAATGCGAAAAAAGCATCTCGCTTTTTACGTAAAGAGTACCGATTTCACCTGAATCCACTTCTATACCATCTTTTCGTATGGACAGTTCTACATTATGAAAAGGACGTCCAACAGATAAAGGCTTTTGTATGTCAGCGCGATGATTAATAAAACTTACAAAACTTAATTCAGACGCACCGTAAAACTCAAAAAGCTCTGTATTAGGAAATAGAGTATTAATCTTATCTTTAAGCCCCGGTTCCCATTTGGCCCCTGAGGATATAATTCTCTTTAGTCTTGGAGTGTCATTCTGGTTATTCATTTCTTTCGTGAGTGCAGCAAGCATAGTAGGTACAGCATAAAGAGCCGAAATCTCGCCCGTCTCGATCTCTTTTAACGTTTGGGTAGCTGAAAACTTCGGCAGCAGTTTAACGGTTCCTCCTAAATAAAGCGTGCTGATCGCTGCATATAAAAATAAAGAATGCACGAGTGGTCCAGGTACAAGTACTGCGTCACTGTCTGTTAGTCCAAAATCTTTTTTACTGCACGCAAAACTTTTAACCCAAGAACGATGGCTGCGAACAAAGCATTTAGGAATTCCTGTTGAACCTGAAGTGAACCCCATATAAAACAACGATTCTCCTTCACTATTACTGTTGATTTCTTCTATTGGTTCCTGCTTTTCTAATGAGGAAACTGAAGTTAGCTTTGAACCCTTATAAGTAATTTTGTTCTGCAATTCTTCTGTCGTAGTGATCAGATCAGGCTGACTTTGCCCAAGTCTTTCGTTCAGTTCACTTTCTTTCCATTTCAAATCGAGCGGAATGGAAATCCATCCTGCAGAAATAGCCCCTAAGAAGTATTGTAGAAAATCAATTCCGTTCGGCAGATAAAGTGCCACTTTTCCTTGAGGTTCTTCAAATGGCTGCTTCCTAAAAAAAGCTGCGATTCTTTTAAGGTTTTTGTTCAAGTCTTGATATGAAATTCTTTCTTCTCCCATTTGAATCGCTGTTTTTTCTGGATATAAAAGAGCACTTTTTTTGATTGTATCGGTAATAAGCACACGAATTCCTCCTATAGAAAAAGACTGCCCGAGGGCAATCTTATTGGCTGATCGTTCTATTTTGAGTAAGGGCTGTCTGATTTTTAAATAATCTTTGTCTTATTTTAACACCAAGTGTTGCTGCGATAACAGCTTTTATTAGATCGCCCGGCAAGTAAGCTAATCCTGAAACTGCTGCTGTCCCTAGGCTGATGTCCATAACAAAAGCAACGACTGGAATACCGCAAATATAAACAAATACGATACCTGCTACAAAATTATATAAAAACACTTTCCACACCTGAAGTGGCTGTTTCGCTTTTTCAACAAGAAGTCCGATCAAGAACGCTGATAATGGCCAGCTTAATAGATAACCTGCACTCGGTCCTACAAAAACAGCTGCACCGCCTCGTCCACCAGCTAATCCTGGAACACCGGCTGCAATTACTAGTAAGAAAACAATCATGCTTAATCCGCCTAGTCTGGCACCAAGCACGACACCTGCAAGCATTACACCAAGAGTTTGTGCAGTAATCGGAACTGGCGTAAAAGGTAAGACAATTGGAGGAAGGAATCCTAATACGATCATAATTGCAGCAAATAAAGCTACATACGTCATCTCTTTTGTTTTCATGTAAATAAACACCTCGTTGATTTAATGTTAACTATGATATATTTTAAGTTAACATTAAAAGCGCTTCAATGGCAATAAGTAATTGTTTCCGCTATAATGCTTAACAAATAGAAGTTTTTCATAAATAAAAGGAAATTCTATAACAATTATGGTAAAATAGGACAAACAAGATGAAGTTGGAGGAAAAGGCATGGAATTTAAAATCGGTGATATCATTGAAACGTTTGACGGATTAAAAGGAGAAATTACATCTTTATTAACCAACACCGCTGTTGTGGACTTTTCCGTAACAGAAAACTACGAAGAACATTTTGAAGATGCCAAACAAGTAGTCCGATTAAACGATATTAGACAAGTAGTAAATAGCTGAATATTATACCAAAGCAGCCCGTTAAATAAATTTGGGCTGTTTTTATTTTATTTTTAATTAAAAATGACGATAGAAAGGAAGTCTAAATTCATTAAGAAATTAGGGGTTACTCATGTTTCTTTCAAAATTATTTTCAAAAAAGAAAAAGTCTGTTCAAACTTCTCCTGTCAAAACAACTTTCAATAGAGCCAAAGAACATCTCTCTGTTCGGAAGGGAGAGCTTGGAGAATACAAAATCTCTATTCAATTATCACAGCTTTCAAAAGAATATAGGGTGTTGAATGACATACTATTACCTAACCCAAAAGCAAAGTCAGGGTATTCCCAGATCGACCATGTTGTACTTTCCCCTTATGGAATATTTGTTATTGAAACGAAAAATTTTCAGGGTACCATCTATGGATCACCACAATATAAGCAATGGCTTGTAAATGGAAAGTTTAAATTCATGAATCCCTTTGTTCAAAATTATGGACATATCGCATGTATAAAAAAGTTGGTTGGTCCAAAGTTAAAAGATGTATTCATATCAATTGTTTCCTTTACGAAGAGGTGTACTTTCAAGACAGATCTATCTTATCGAAAAATACAGTCTTCAGAATTAATCATTTATGATGTTGAGCTAACAGAGACGATTAAGAGAAAAGAAGCAGTAATAAAATTGAAAAATCCTATGCCTTTAATGTCAAAGGACGAGATTGAAGAATGTTACTCGCTTATAGCACAGGCGAATATTATTGAAGAAAAGATCAGATTACATATCGATACTTTGAAAAGCAAAGATTAACCTAAAAAAATTCTCCGTTCATCATAGAACGGAGAATTCTTAAATCCTGGGTTTAATAATTATTTGATTTATTCGTCCCTGAGGAAACTGGATCATTTGCATTTTTCGATGGGAAGCCTGTATTATAGTTGCTCAAGCTGTCGTTTTCTGATGACTTAGTTGAATCAAGTGGGTTTTCCGTCATTTCCGTTCCGGCATCTTTTAGCTTTGAAGTGATATTATTCAGGTCGCCTCTCGCTTCCTTTGTAGTAGTGAATACATCATTCGAAATTTCTTTTAATGTGTTGATGTTACCGAAGACATCTTTGTTCAAGCGTTCATACAGTTGTTGCGCATCAGTAATCGCTTCTTTCAGTGTGTTTGAAGCTGTTTTGAATTGGCTGATCATCTGATCTTTCACGTCACCTGGATTTTGTTTAACCTCTGTGATCATTTTGCTTGATGAATCTTTCAAGCCTACCGCTGTATTTTTTACTTTTGTTCTCGTATTGTAATCAATCAGTGCCAAAGCTCCGCCAACTAGCCCGCCAATGACAATACCCTTTAAAAGCTTGCTGTTTTGTCCGTTTTCGTACATTTCATTTTGTAATGAGTCATTTTGATAAAATTCGTCTTGATACATATCTCCTGAATTTAAATTATGTGCCATGTTAATTCCTCCTCTAAAATTTAGTCTCTTGTAACTACGGATTTCCCTTTTATATGAATGATAAACGTTCTAATGCGCCGGTAAATAATGACTGCACTACGTTTTCTTTCAAAATTTTGTTCATTCGAATGGACCGTTTTCCACATAAAAGGGTCTATTTTTTTGCATACTATAGGGAAATCATGCAAAAAAGGAGGTTGTTCAAATGGGAAAAGACAGACAGGAAAAAAAGCTTAGAGAATCAGGGCGTGTTGAGTCGGACCGAGATCAAAGCTTGAAGTATTCAGGTGCTGCAAAAATGGAAAGTCCTGATGAGGCACTTGCTCGCAATCATCAAGATCAATAAACAGCAAAAACACTTGGGATTCCTTAAATTCTCCCAAGTGTTTTTATTTGAGTTTGATCGATCTCACGATAAAAAATGCAATTGATGCGGTTATGGCGATAATAAAAATCGGCAGAATCCACAGTCCCAGTCCATCTGATTCTCCTTTTGCAACTCCAGTACTAACCCAGCTCATATATACGAAGAAAAGCAGGATCTCATTTTTTATCACATTCAGCATCAGCCGTCCGTTTTTGTATTGTCTTTCCGCGTTTTCATCTGTTAAAAAAAGATAGTTATACACATGTGGATACCTTTCAAGGACCGTTAGAAGCACCCACATCAAGAATCCTATCACTAGTAAAATCCATAAATTATTTTTACTTCCCCATCCGTCCGGTTCACCTGCTCCGTTAAAATGAATCGGCACCGTTCCAGGTATCGAACCCCATTGCATGATCAAGTTTGCGGTCCCGGCGATAAACAATATAATAGCCGTTATATCTAAAAAATTCTCAAGAAATGTTCTAGGAATTTTTAATTTGGGGCGATTTTCGTAAAACATCCATCCACCTCCCTTTATTCTTCCATACGTTTTTTTCCAGATGAAGTTTCATATTTATGAGCATTTAAAAAAGCCGCCTATTGTGGCAGCTTGGTTCCTTAAGTATTATTCATCACTAATAATCCCGTCATCGAATGAAATGTTTTGGTATTGTGTTTGACCAAACTTTTTATACGTAATTCTTACTGTTTTTATATCACTATCCCACTCATGCTCATAGGGTTCAACTCGCAATACTAAAGAAAAAGAATCATCTGGTTTGAAGCCTTTTATAGGAAGTAGTTTGTTAACAATCCCTTCTTTTATTACATCTTCCTCATAATATGCTCCGAAATCCATCTTAGTTATATAAGGTTTGATTTGCATTTGATCATCATCTTTCGCAACAATTGTTCCATCACTTTTAATAAATTCAACCTTTTGAAGCCTAGGATTCCCCATGCCTTCCCATCGGAATTGATACCCTAAGTAAACTGCTTTTCCTTCTTTGAGGGATTCCTTTCCGATCGTGACATGACTATACTTCTCAAACTCACCTTCATGACTTAAATAACGAAGTGCGAATAGAGCACCGATAACAAGCGTACATACAACGATCCACTTGATAAGCGTTTTTTTCATAACAACTTTCCTTTTGTGTTTTTTCTGTTTTATATTCAGTTACCTCATGAATAATTCCCGCTCATAAAAAAGATGGCTCATCTAAAAGCCATCTCAACAAGCTATTTATTTACTTTCAATCCCCATCGCGATGATAAACCAGTTGGCTCCGTTCTTGCTTCCGATTTGGAAAAAGAGCGCAATGATTTCTTCACGGGTAAAGTGTTCGGTTAATCTGTTGTACATTTCATCCGGCAGCTGTCCGTGATAGGCCATGATGTGGTCGGCTAATTCGAGGGCCAGCTTGTGGCGTTCGGACAATTCTGCTTCCCCTTTTTTCATAGCTGTTTGTCTTGAAGACTCATCCAGAGTCCCGTAGTCCATGTTTTGTCAGTAATCGCATCCGTTGTTTGATGCGGATCGCAAACGTAGCATTTCCATGAGCTCTGGTTCCAGGATGTTGTTGAGCGCCTTGTCCATTTGCTGAAATGCATCAAGAATTTCAGGAGCATTGGCAAGTGCTTTTTTAAAAGGTGTTCCTTCTACATTCACTTCGGGTAGTCGTGCCATATTTCCAGCCTCCCTTTAACATTATTTCTTCTTGTTTTTAGATTACGATACCTTCTTTTATTTCTCTACCATTCTGCTTTGTAAAAACATTCAGATATCATTTTTACATGTGTGTTATGTAATGTTTACTATCGTAACTCTATCTTAAGATAATAGTTAAGTCTTACATGTTAGGCTTTATACATAGTCACATAGACTCATTCATCACTGTGACGTGGTAAATTTTCATTATTTTCAGATAATGTTAAAGGATTCTGTAGAAAATTGTTGAATCCCTTTAGCAACCCAGCCAAGCTTGCTTGGTAAATACATCAGAGGAGTGATTTTATGTTAAAGCGTTTCGTGGCAGGCGCCGCGTCTTTACCACTATTGATATCTTTAGCTCTCCCGGCCTCAGCTGCAGAGCCCGAAGTTCAGGAGGCTTCATTTACATCTGCTAGTAAACAGCAGGCTGCACCACAGGAAATCATCGTTCATTATAAAGATTCGGTTTCTGCTGCTTCAGCTGGAAATGGTGCTTCAAAGTTTGGTGAGGTTGTCGATTCAACGGAAGATTTCACTGTTGTAAAGGTGAGTGGAAATGTAGCAGATGCGGTTAAGAAGTTTGAAAGTCTCGATTCTGTAGAGTACGCAGAGCCAAACACTACTTTACACGTAAGCTACGTTCCAAACGATCCAGATTATAAAACAAAACAATATGCTCCTCAAAAAGTGAGTGCTGAACAAGCTTGGGATATAACACAAAGTTCATCCAACGTAAAAATTGCAGTTATCGATACAGGTGTTGATTACAACCACCCTGATTTAGCAGGAAAGGTAATCAAAGGTGCTGATTTTGTTGATGACGATAACGACCCAATTGACGAAAACGAGCACGGTACACATGTTGCTGGTATTGCTGCAGCTAACACGAATAACGGCGTTGGTATCGCTGGTCTTGCTCCTAAAGCTTCTATTCTTGCAGTTCGTGTTTTAGATGCAGATGGCAGCGGATCGCTAGACGATGTTGCTCAAGGTATCCGATATGCGGCTGACCAAGGTGCTCAAGTGATCAACTTAAGTCTTGGCGGTTCAATTGGATCACAAACACTTCAGGATACGGTTAACTACGCTTGGAATAAAGGTTCTGTCGTTGTAGCAGCAGCCGGAAACTCTGGCGTTGCTCTCCCAAGCTATCCCGCTTATTACTCGAATGCGATCGCGGTAGCGGCAACTGATCAGAACGATCAGAAAGCGTCCTTCTCAAACTTTGGTACGTGGGTTGATATTGCAGCACCTGGTGTAAATATTTATTCTACGACACCAAATAATCAATATGCGAGTTTCTCTGGAACTTCCATGGCATCACCGGTTGTTGCAGGTGTAGCAGGGCTTTTAGCTGCTCAAGGTAAAAACGCTTCGCAAATTCGCGCAGCACTTGAAGATACAGCTGATCCTGTTACGGGTACAGGCACACTTTTCCAAAACGGACGTGTGAACGCAGCAAAAGCTGTTCAACAATAAATAGATGTTTCATAGCCTCCGGAAGTATCCTCCCCCTATGCTTCCGGGGGGTTTTTTGTTTAAACTCCGCCGCTTTTTGAAACACTGATATTAAGGATTAGTTGTAAGAGCGGAGGAACTGATATGTTTGGTTTTGGAAAAAAGAATGAGCATGAGCAAGGCAAGGAAAATGGAACTCAAGATCAGTCTACTGATGCAGAAAAAAAACAGACTGAGAATGAAGCAGAAGAGAAGATCGTGTATTTCTTTTTAATCGGTACAGCTATATTCGGTGCAGTGCTTTTGTATCTTGGCATTTCGAAAGAGTTTACTTGATTCTATCGACTTGTGAGACAGCCCTCTTTATTATAAGAGGGCTTTTTTTCCGAAAAATAGTCGTATATATAGAAGGACTCATGATAGAATATGTCGAATTTTGAAGAGATGAAAAATATGTAAAAATTAAAAAGACGCTGCGGAGACTGTAATCACTTTCCCCGAAGCGCTTTGATTTCTTTTTTTAATGCAGTCAGTTGGTCTTGAATATCTTTCATTTGAGTTTCTTGTTCTTGCTGATCTTTCTGTTCCTGGATTTGATCAATGTAAATTTGTCTAAGTGCAATGGCAGCACTTACTGTGGCAAGAAAGTCTGCGGCTGTTGTAAGAGCTGACGCAAACAGGGCAAGCTCTGCTGCAAATGTAGTTGCATCTTTGTTGTTTGCCAAGAATTCTTCTTCTGCTGTTTCCAAAACGACGTCTACCACACGTTGGTTCAAGCCATTCACCCCTTCTTTCCTACTTTTTAATACAATATGCGTTTGCCTCAGTTACGGTGCTTTTGCCTATTTGTATTTACAATGATTTTAGCAGCAATAATTTTGTTTTTTCGTAGTTGTTTATTGAATGAATAGGCATTTCGACCGATATAAAAGATATTAGGGGAGGTTTGGCGATGGAACAATGGCTTTCTTTTCGAATTCCGTTTGATATTTTTTCGATTTATATCTTGGTCGCAGCATTTATAGTAGTCGGAATTTTTTCAAGCCTGCTTCGAACAGCCTTACCAGAATGGTCTGTCAAAATTTTTAGTTATGCAGGGTTCTTGGGAGTCGTTTTTGCTTGGTTGAAGCTTTTGGAATATTAATACTTACATACATACAGAAAACGCCCGTGGTCATGATGCCACTGGGCGTTTTAACATTTATATCGATTTAAAAAGAAGTTTTCTGAGAACCGGCATGAGATAATCGACGAGTTCAGCAGCACTTGGAACGACAACGTTTTGCGGACCATAGATGTTTTGCATGAGTTTCTCTTCCTCTTCCGTAATTTCTCCGTTCGCGATGAACATGCCGATTGTTTCGATTCCGAGCTTTCGTGTACGGGTAACAGCTTCATATGTATCGAGTACTCCGTGTGATTCGTAATCAAAAGCTGCCGGTTCACCGTCAGAGAAAACGAGCAGAACTTTTTGCTGTTCCGGACGTTTTGCCAGTTCTTCACCCATTCGGCGGATAGAGTAGCCGTCGCGGTTGTCTTCCTGGGGTTCTAATTGCATGATCGAAGCGCCTGGCTGATGAAGCGAGTTTCTGTACGAGATCACTTCATGAAAATAGTTCGGCTGATCGTCTGTTGTCGCGTCAGCTGCATCTTCCCAGAAACCGACGACAGAGTGCGGAATTCTGAGAGCTTTTAACGTTTCATGAAAAAGGACGATCCCTTTTTGGGTCTCTTCCATCTTGTTGAACATGGACGCAGAACAGTCGACAAGAAGCGTGAAAGTTGTATCGAGTTCATGCTGAGACTCTTGTTTTTTTCTAAAAAGTCTAGGGTTTTTGTCTGTTGCGAGTCTTGTAAGCTTCTTTCCTAGTCTTCCAAAGTGCAGGTCTTCTCTTGGTGCCGATCGTTTATGTTCCATCGTTTTCAGGAAATTTTGTTTAAGCTGTGTGACAAATGGTGCGATTTCTTGTTCAAAGAGCTGATATTGAGCGAACTCTTCAGGTGTTGCCGGTTTGGCTGGCAGGATGTGTTCTGTCACGTTTTTGTTCACTTCGCCGTATCGGTAGTGATTCGCTGAGTCTGAGCCGGTCTCGTTGTTGTCGGTCTCAGCTTCATGTTCGTTTTGAGAGTTGAAATCGTTGTTGTCCGTCGTTTGCGCGCTCGTTTGGATAGATCCGAACACCGCGTCACCACTATCTGCTTCTCTCGCTGCTTCTCCTAATAGATCGGTATTCGTTCCTTGATCCAGGTCCATCTGTAAAAAGGAATCCTGCGGGTCAGACGTTTCATCATGCCAAGAAGAATACTCTTCTTTCTCCTGCTCGTCTTTTTTATCTTCTTTATCTTTGTCTTTTTTGATCGTCTTTTTCGTTTTTGTTTCGGTGTTGCGGGTTAGGTCGTCAAATGTTTGATCTTCGTTTGCGGTATCATTTATGTTCGGCTTATCGCTGAAACTGCGATAGGTTGTTTTCATGTCTTGGAATTCTTGGTGTCGCTTTGTGATCTCGGCCATTTCGGTTATCGTTGCCGCGATATCTTGGGTGGACTCTGCAGTTGTGAGCTGTGTAAGCATTGGGCGCAGTTCTTGATAGAGTTCTTGTGTTTCAGGCGGCACCGCCACAAAGCGTTTATTCGCTAAAAGAATGACATGACAAAATAAAGCGTCAAGAATGCGCTTTTGCTGGATATGCTTTCTGTATTCACGGTTGTAATGCACCTGGAACGTCTCTTTGCGGAGCTTGAACGCATGAGTCATCCCAGGTCTTTTTTCTATGCAGATCTGTTCCAATCGGAAGTCTTCCGCAAAGAGCAGCATCTGTTTTAAGAACTCACGGTGCGGATGTGTTTTCAATTCATCCAGCGTGTTCCAGATCACGTTATCATCGGTATGAAACTGTGTGCCATAGCTGCGCAAATATACGTCAGATTTCCAGCCTTCAAGCTGAATCTCCCGCGGGTATGGGTTCCAAAACTGACTGACATGCGTGATGCCCTTCTTTCTCTCGAGGTTAGAATGGTACGAGAAAGAAACGTCCATCTTTTCCACCTTTGAGAGGGAACGCGCAAGGTCAATCAGCTGCATATGAACGAAAGAATCGATCTTTGTATCCGCAAAAACTAGGAATTTCATCTAGGCGAAACCTCCAAAATCATCGTGGGAAATAAATTGTAGGGGGTCTGACCCCATTTCCCAGCTTACACAAACAGCGTCGCAGCCACGTTGGCAACGAGGGCGCGTTCACGGGCATCTTCAAGCTTATCAGCGATTGCACGCTGGATTGCACGCTTCGCCGGCAAGTAAACAGAGAGATCAGCAGCATCCAGCAATGCGCGGATGGATGCGGCATCCTCAGACAGATGGCCGGCTTTCGCTTGACCGATCAAGTCTGACGAAAGCTGAACAAACTTCTCAAGCACCTCTTCGTCTTTTTGCTGAGACTGGCTTTTCAACATTTCTTTTAACGTATCTCCCTGAATATATGGCACCTCGATTACGACAAAACGATTTTTCAGCGCTTCATTCAACGGCACCGTTCCGATATAACCTTCGTTGATCGCAGCGATCACATTGAAACCGGGTTCAGCTTTTACCACTTCACCTGTAAATGGGTTTGCGATCGTACGGCGATAGTCCAGCATACCGTTTAAGATCGGCAGCGTTTCAGGCTTTGCGATGTTGATTTCATCGATGTATAAAAAGTGACCGTTGTTTGCTGCTTTTGTTACAGGTCCAGGGATGAATTCAATCTCTTGTTTGCCGTCTTTGTAGCTTAAGGTTTTATGGCCGAGAAGCGCTTCGGCATCAAGGTCAACAGAAGCGTTTACCTGGTGCAGCGGCTGTCCGAATAAATTCGACAGCAATTCTGCAAGCTTTGTTTTACCTGATCCTGTCGGGCCTTTCAGCAATACATTCTTCCCTAATGCAAGTGCGATCACCGCGTCCTCCACAAGAGAAGCATCAGGAGCAGTGTAGCCTGTCTTCCCGATCAATTCTTTATATACATCAGGTAATTTTTCTATTCGTTGAGCCGCTTCATTCTGCAGCTTTTCTTTTATCTCAATCGGGATTTGAAGGTTCATAATCAAAAATCCTTTCTTTCATCTATCCACAGTATTTCCAGTAATTTCGTTACATAAATCCTTACACAATGTAACATTGTAAGCTTTTTCAAGGCAAGTCTGTAGAATTTCGCAAAAAAACACTTAGTTCGCGACAGCGACCTAAGCGTCTTTATCCTTTTTCATAAGTTCGATTATATGCGGCTTCGGCTCCCAGCAATTAAACGTATAATCAGGTTTGGTCTCGTATCCAAGACGTGTGCAATAATAAAACATTCCTTGGTCCGTTTTCTGAGGCTTAAAATTCACGCATGTGGCGCAGCAATGGTACTTATTTGTTTTCATAAGAGTCACTTCCTTTTTACCGGTCGGTGAAGTAGCTTTTGATGATCGCCATATACTCTCTTACATGAGCTTGAGGAATGGATGAAATTCTAAGCGGTGATCCGAGCCCTTCCGCTTCAACCCCGACACGCTCCGCAATCATTTTTGTTCTAAAAAGATGAAAGTCACTTGTCACGATCAACACCTGGTCGTCAGGCTGTATCATCTTTTTCGTATATAAAAGGTTTTCGTATGTACTCGTCGCTTTTTCTTCAATGGTTATACGTTCAGGCTGTATGCCATTCTCCATCAGATAATTTTTCATAATGGTGCCTTCACTCATCGTTTTCCCGAACCCAAGACCGCCGCTTACGATAAAAGTAACTTCAGGATGATTCTCTGCGTATGCTAACGCTTGATCAAGTCTGCCCTTTAAAACGGCACCTGGACGATTGTTCTTCGTACCTCCACCAAGAACAAGGATGGTATCGATTTTTCCAGAAACCTTCTCTGGATCCGTATTGGCAGATGCAAGAATAAGAGTTTCTAGGGTTGCTGCAAAAAGAAAAAGGGTTATTACAATTGTTAGAGTCGTCTTCTTGTACTTTTTAAAAAGATAGATTGCTGCTTCGTACTTGAAAAAAAGGACAAAAAACATAGCACCCAATAAGAAAAAAACTGCTAAACCCATGTCCATGTTGGTCGTTTGAACGAGCATAGCTGTCGCATATACAAAGAAAACAGTGCTGAGAGTAAAAAAAACTTTTTTCATAGATTCGGCTCCGATTTGTTAGATTCTACCTTCTAGTATATAGGAAAAAGAAAAAGAGCGGAGTTTGAGTTCCGCTCTTTTTAACTACTTTTTATTGATATCGGCTTTTTTAATTTCTTGTTCAATTTCTTTTGTGATATCCACTTTAATGGCTCCGGTTGTTTTTGTTGCTTCTTGTTCGATCTCAGCTGTCTTCTTTTCTACAGCCTCATTTTTTCGTTTTGTTATTTCTTCAATTTCATTCGTGTAATGAGCATTCAATTCTTTCTTCTTTGCTTCAATGATGTCTCTTTTATTTGTATCTAATTCATCTTTTGCACTGGATACAATTGATTTTACAGTCGCACTAACATTTTTTAATAAAGTTTCTTTCTCTTTGTTAAGCTCACTATCAATCTCAGTTTTGAATGTATACTCCAAAATTTTAGCATATAAGGCATCAGCGAGCTCTGGCTTTGCAGCGAATACCGAAGTTGTTCCGATGCTCATTGCAAACGTTGTTGCCAACACCACTTTCGGCCATTTCTTTGCTGCCTTCTTCTTCGTACCAAACTTTTCTTTTCTTGAGATTTCCATAAAAAATACCCCTTCCTTAATCTAATAGAACGAAAAAAGAAGCGGTCGGTTGCGCTACTAGCTCTGGTCATTCCAAGCGCCCACATACAGAATGACCTTCAATGCTCCACACTTATTTAATTATATTCTGATATTAAATTACCACCAAAGGATATTACTGTAAATAGGTATTTAGAATTTTTTACATACGTTACAAATTTTAGCGAAAACGTATGTTACAAAAGAAAAGCGGTATCGTCCACCTGAAGCGGACAATATCGCTAAAATGTATTTGTCTGGGGACTGTCCCCTTTTGTGAAACTTCCCACAATGTATGCAAAGAAAGCAAGTACAATCGGCATGACTACCGTGTGCATACCCCAAAGGTTAGGATAGTTCAAGTGAATCCACATGTATGAACCTACTCCGACTACTATCGAAGCAATCGCGCCGTTCGCATTTCCTCTCTTCCAATAGAGACCCATCACAATCGGCCAGATGAAGGCTGCTTCTAAGCCACCGAAGGCAAAAAGATTCAACCAAATAAGTAGATCAGGCGGGTTGATAGCCATCGCAAAAACACTCAATCCTACTACTGCCGTAATACCAAAGCTTAATCTTTTTACAAAACGTTCCTCAGCATCAGGTTTAATATAATTGATATAAACATCTTTAATGATTGCTGAACTTACGAGTAGAAGGACTGAGTCAACAGTAGACATCACCGCTGCGAGTGGTGCAGCAAGAACGATACCCGCTAACCAGCCCGGCAGTACTTCCAGCGCAAGTAATGGCATAACTTTATCAGGCACTTCAATACCTGGCAGAATCACTCTTCCAAACACTCCAGCTAGATGCATCCCCAGCATGATAAAACCAACCACAAACGTTCCGATGATCATGGCACGGTGCATTGCTTTCGAATTACGGTAGCTCATAGCGCGTACCGATATCTGTGGTAATCCAACGACACCTACACCAACCAAAATCCAGAAAGAAGATACAAATAACGGTGTTAGTGATTCATCGGAGCCAAAAGGCGATATAAGATTCGGATTTTCTGCTCGTAGTTCACCCATGATGTTTTCAATCCCGCCACCAGCCACAATGGTACCGGCTAATATAATTATTGTACCTATTACCATTACGACGCCTTGAATGGCATCCGTAATAACAACAGCTCTGAAACCACCTGCTATGACATACACTAATACGGAACCTGAGAAAATGAACAATGCAGTGGTGTACGATACACCTGTAAACGATTCGATCAGCCTTCCTCCTCCAACCCATTGTGCAGCCATGGCTGAAAACAGAAAGATAACGATACTTAATGCTGATAAAATAACAACCCACTTACTTTCATATCGGGCTTTCAGGAAATCAATAAGGGTTACAGCATTGATTTTCCGGGCTACGATTGCAAACTTTTTTCCTAAAACAGCGAGTGTAAAATAACCTGTTACAAGTTGCGCCATCGCAAGAAGAACCCAGCCAAGACCAAGCTGATAAGCGGCACCAGGGCCCCCAATAAAACTCGATGCACTTCCGTATGTAGCGACCATCGTCATCGCAAGAACAAAACCACCAAGCTCACGTCCGGCTAAAAAGTAATCTTGTAAAAAAGAAGGTCCGCTCTTAATGTGCCTTGATGTATATATACCAATCAAAAATACAAGTACTAAAAAGAAAGCTAAAGGAAGAATAACGTCCAAGTTCATCGAGAGTCACCCTCCCCTTCATTGTCATCAGAGTCAAATGGAACTTCTTTAAAGAAGAACTTCACCATTATAAAAACTAAAATGGTAAAAACAATAAACCCTAAGATACAGCTATAAAAAAACCATGCAGGAAAACCGAGTATGTATGTATATTCCTTAACCGGCCGGCCACCTAGTCCATACGCGAAAGCATACCACCAAATAAAATTCAAAATCGCAAGCACCGAACCCATAATCGCTTCTTTATTAGAGATCCTGTATCGCCAGTCGTTCCCTTTTTTCATTGTTCAACCTCCTGGACTTACCATAAAAAAGAATAAAAGCTCCTCCATTACTATGGCAAATTCACAAACTCTTGTCGAGTTCTTTCGACTAATTGTACACTTCGATAAAGTTATTTATAATCCTTGTTCCGTTTTTCTATAAACGGTTTCACTTTTAGGGCGCTTGTATTGCTACTATAACTAGATTTAGAGGAATAAATATGAGTATTTCCGGGGAAATTTGATAGAATTTGCGTAGAAAATACAGCACTCGACAAAATGCGAAGGTATCATCAACATTCTAAAATTAACAAAATGGTACCGTTTGTATTTTCCTTTTCTCTTAGGTGTTTTACTCCAAAACATTAAGGGAAATAAATTGTTTGGGGACAGTCCCCATTTCCCACTTTGGCAGCTTCCATAGTAAAATATAAGAACCACCCGAAAGGAGGTGATATTTATTCCTAGAACCCGTCGCATTTGGTACCCCGATGCTGTTTACCATGTGACTACGCGTGGAAATCGCAGGGAGCCTCTCTTCTATTCCCACTTGGATTTCCATCGTTATCTTAAGATCTTAAGTCACTGCGTACAAAAGCATTCTGTTGATTTATTCGCTTATTGCCTCATGTCCAACCACACTCATCTTCAAATTCAGTGCAGCAAGTCCCCACCCGGAGATTTCATGAAAGAATTAAACGAAACTTACGCCATGTATTTCAACAAAAAGTATGAACTTACTGGTCATGTGTTTCAAGGTCGCTATGGTGCAGAATTAATAGAGGATCGTTCCTATCTCTTAGACACTAGCCGATACATTCACATGAATCCGGTAGCAGCAGATCTCGTCATGTTTCCTCTTGAATATCCGTGGAGCAGTTACCGTTATTATGTTACTCAGTCGGTATGTCCCTTCGTGGAAACCTCAATGATTCTAGAACAATTTCAAAATTCAAAGCCTCAATATCGTGATTACGTAGAAAGCAGGACCTCACCGGTAGCAGAACTTTAACATCATTTTATATAACTCTATGAAAATTAAAGTCAGTCGTGGCAAGGAAAAGCCGGTTATGTTCTTCTCACGAAGACAAAACCGGCTTAAGTGTATTTGACTGGGGTCTGTCCCCCTCTAGAACTTGAATTTTCTTACATGAACTCGCATTTGTTCAGCATATTGCTCCAGCTGTTCAGCAAGGTGGTTCAATTGCTCCATAGAAGCTGCTTGCTGTTCTGAAGATGCAGAGACTTCCTCCGTTCCGGCAGCAGTTTCCTGTGTAATTGCTAATATATGTGATGCATTCTCTAATAGTACATCTTTTTGCTTTGTCATTTCTTCAACGGAAATAATAACATCTCTTAATTTTTCCGAGTTACCTTGCACCGCTTCTGAAATAGCTGAGAAAGAATTTTCCGTTTCTTCTACAGCTTCACCTTGAGATAGGATGAGTGCTGCTGCAGCTTGAACTTGTCCGACAGTTGTTTGAGTAACTGACTGCATTTCAGAAATTAAATGGCCGATTTCCTTTAATGATCCTTCTGTCTGCTCAGCGAGTTTACGAACTTCGTCTGCGACAACAGCAAACCCTCTGCCTGATTCTCCAGCACGAGCAGCTTCAATTGCCGCATTCAGAGCTAACAAATTTGTTTGATTAGCTATGTCGCTAATGGTGTGTACAATTTCCTGAACACTCCCTGACGATTCATCTAGCTTTTTTATAGATGTGATCATTTCTTTTGTCATTTCGGTTGTTAATACAGACTTTTCTTTTAGGAAGCCTACTTTTTCAACTCCTGTTAACGATGCTTGATTCATTTGTTCAGTAGCTTTTTCAATGGCTTCTCCTTGTTTTTGCACTTGAATAATACGATCTGCTAGAACGTTTGCGGCTTTTGCATTTCCTTCCATCAATTCTGCCTGATGCGATGATCCGGCTGCAATTTGCTGCATAGTCGTTGAAACTTCCTGTGCTGATGCAGAATTTTCTTCAGCACTGGCTACTACCGTTTGAGATGCATCTGTAACATGGTCGGTAATTTGAGACATCTCCCTTATTAACATGCGCATTTGGTCTGACATTTCTATAAAACTATCTGACAATTGGCCGATCTCATCTTCTCTATCGATGGATACACTTGCTTGCAGATTTCCATTTTTCATTTCATGCATAGCTTCAGAGAGCTGTTTCACCGGTTTTGTAACTCTTCTGGATATATATATGGAGATAATTGCAGCCACTACTAGAGTTATTAATAGAGCTATTCCAATGGGCAGGAGAATGATAGATGCCTTTTTCTCAAATTCACTTATGGCCACCGTGCCCACAAGTTTCCAACCGGTCATATCATTTTTTGTGTAGCTGAAGACCCGATCCTGATCATTCATTTCTGTTATCACTACACCTTCGTTTTCTTTGATCTTTTTATAATAAGGCTCGTTCGTTGCCGTTTTCCCGAGCTTTTTTGCCTGAGGATGCACCATATAATTACCAGAGTTATCAAGAAGGATTGCATATCCTGTGCTTCCAATTTTCACATTTTGCATGAGTGTCAGAATGTCATTAACCGCAATATCAATAGCTGCAACCCCTATAATAGTTTCGTTATATTCGACAGCTTTAACCGCTTTGACAACTGGACGGTCTGTTGCAGGGTCAATAAAGGGATCTGTCCAAATGACATGTTTCGGATCTTTTTTAGCTTGCTTATACCAGGATGTAAGCGTCTGGTCCTTTACATGTTCTGAAGGTATCGGATATATGATAGCTTCTTTTGTTTCCGAAATAAAATAACTATTCATGATTGCTTCGTTTGATAGATGATAGTCTTCAAATTTTGAAATAATAAAATCGGGACTATCTCCTTCTCTAAATAGTTTAATTCCCATTGAATCCGCATAAGCTGAGACAAAATCAGCGTTATCTTCTAAAAATCGATTCAGTGATTCATTTAAATCGTGTATTCTGGCTGAAGTATCTTCGGACGAGTTATCAACAGTTGACTTCACACTAAAAAAATAGCTCACTCCACTTACTATTAAACCAGTCATAATTATCAACAATAAAAAAGGCACTAGAATTTGCCTTTGCAGACTTTTTTTAATCATTTTCTTCCTCCATGTGTGTACTTTTTCTAGGCAGCAAAAAGTATATCGACAGGATGTTACAAATTATTTAACAAAAAAACCGAAAATGTATTTTCCAGAAAGACATTTTCGGCAAATTTGTATTTGACTGGGGTCTGTCCCCCTATATGTGTAAAAAAATAATAGACTAGACACAAAATATGGTATATAATTATTACAAGATTTACCGATATTAATGGTGCAGAAGCAGAAGTGGTTATTATAATTTAGGGGGAATGGACCATGAGCAGAAGCAATGCTCTTGTCTTAACTACAGAGATAGACGCCATTCGCACGACCATGTATGAGGTAAGCAAAAAAGTCAACAATCTAGCAGATCCGCTGCTTGTTCAGTTGAGTCAAATTCTTGATGAAAAGTTAAACAAACTTGATCAAATTAGAGATTGTGCTTAAATAACATCATAATATAACTGCGAATTTTACCGGAGTCCATGTCTGCATTGATAGGAAGCCGGTTTTTTATTGCATTCTATCCTTCTATCAATTTACTAACTGTACTTATTTAAACTCTTCCCCAGTCATCACGCTCATAAAATCATTGAAAAAGTAAGTGTAATCAAAGTCAAAAGCGATTCGATGCTTTTTTTCTTGCTCCCCGAACTGAATATACGGCCTGATATCGGCAATACTTTGACCTCTAGCAATCATTTCATCGCTAAAGACGATATGTACCGGCAGCGTCTTGTAGCTGAACATATTTTCGCGAATACTGGCCATCAGTGTTATCACATCGTGTACTGGGCTTCCTTGAATCAGAGGGTTGTTATTTTTATAAAACTTATAATAGAAATCCAGCAATGGTTTTACAAGAGGAGCTTTTCCTTTGTAGTCAATGTAATTCACCATTTCTGGTGTGACTAAGGCGCGGTCTGTCACATTCAAAGGGATGATGGTTACATTTTCAGCGTAGGTCAGGACAATTCTAACCGCTATCGGATCACCATGAAAATTCGCTTCAGAAACCGCAGTAACGTTGCCAGGGACCCAGAACGCTCCACCCATAATATAGTAAGCTTTCACTTTCTTCATCAAGGATTGAAACAGAATAAACATCGTGGCTAGAGATGTAAGTCTGCCAACGTTAACGATTATCAGTTCGTTTTCGTATTGATTGATTAAGTTGACAATCTCGAAAAAGTTTTCAATAACCCCTTCATAGGTTCCCGGTTCGATCGGTCCTAAGCCGTATTCTCCGTGCACTTCAGGATAAAATGTCGGTTGTTCCCCTGTCATCGGAACCTCTGCTCCACCAATGATTTTTACTTGTTCAGGGAAATTAAACATTTTAGCAATATAATGCACATTGGCAATCGTCTTCTCTCTGGAAACATTTCCATAGTCAGAAACCACGCCAACAATATCTATTTCGTCGCTTAAATATGCGTATGTCAAAGCTATGGTATCATCTATTCCAACATCCCCAAAGAACAAGACTTTTTGCCCCATAATAAAAACCCCTTTTAGGTTTTTCTTCTATCCTATTAAGAGGCTTATATTTTTATGAAATTTGTCATTAAAAACTATTTTAAAAACCTTTTCCTTAGCTCTGGTGTTGGAATCATACAACTCTCGCGCTTACCAAACCAGTTGTACCGGTTTTGAGCGACCTTTTTATAAAAGAAATTTCGGATTACTTTTGGCACAACCGCTAAAATTTTCCCTATGCTGTATGGGAACTTTAGATGATGCGTTACTTTCAATACGGCGTCAGATGCCGTATATACCTGATCACCGGATATCAGGATGACCGAGTTTGTCTCGTTTGGATCAATCTTAAAGTGAGTTAGCAGCTTTTCCCCTGCTTCAGACTGGATGGCAGCGAACTTAAGATTCTGGTTCTTCTCGTTTTTTAATATGAATTGCACACTGGAGTTACAGAGGTTGCATACCCCGTCAAAAAGAAGAACAGGCTGATATTCTCGTTCAAGATTACTCATTTGCACCTCTCCAGTCCGTTTAATCACTACTTCTATTTTACTAATAATCTGGTGTTAAACAAAATGATAGTGTACCCATAAATTCGTACTATTCACCATAATATCGTAGTATAATCAACTGAGAGTTCAGGAAAGGTGAAGAGGTATGAAAATTAAAACGTTTAAGAAAGAAGCGAAACAGCATTTAAAAGGACAATGGGGACGAGCAGCGTTATTCACCCTGCTTTTTGGTGCTATATATTACGTAATTCCATTGATCATTGAAATAAATCAGAGCGGCGGGTTTGAAAATTGGATATCAACTGATGCTACTACCGGTGCTACCGCAAGTACTTTCGTGATAACACTCGTACTGCTGCCATTGTATATCGGATATTTATGGACATTCTTATCTGTTATTCGTAAAGGAGAAAAAATTAGGTTTTCCGGTCTTTTTCAAGCATTTTCAGAGATCAGCATGTACTTAAAACTCCTTGGAACGTACCTCGTTATGATGGTTTATATGTTCTTATGGTTTCTTCTTTTTGTCATTCCAGGTATCATTAAAGCTTTTGCTTATTCACAAACGTATTTTGTATTAAAAGATAACCCTGATATCGGGATTAATGCCGCGATCACAAAGAGCCGCAAGCTGATGCACGGCCATAAGTGGAAGTACTTCCTCCTGCAGCTGAGTTTTATTGGGTGGATCATCCTGAGTTTAATCACTCTTGGGATCGGTTTTATCTGGCTATCTCCTTATATTAGTGCGTCAAATGCCGCATTTTATAATGAGTTGGTGAAAAAGCACAGCGATGATGAAGTTATAGCTTAAAAAAGATAAAACATAGTTCTTTGGAAAACCCCGGAATTGTCCATTCGAGATGGACAATTCCGGGGTTTTTGTATTTGTTTGGGGTCAGACCCCATTTCCCTAAATATTTCCCGCAACTAGGACATATCTATCAGTAAAGAAGACAAGACATCTAAGGGGGGCATTATGGATCAGCTTACGTTAATCGTCGTCGGGGTCATTGGATTTCTGATTTTCCTAGGTATCGTTGGATATACACAGACTGCCTATCATTTTCGGAAATGGACGAAAGAAGTGCAGCAGCTTGAAACGAATCCGGAGCAGCAGGCTTACTCACATTGGATTCAGCGTGTTACAACAGACTACAAGCAGTTTCATCTCGCTGGTGTTCCGCAGCTCAACACACAAGCGCTCATCGAAAAGCACCTATATAACGAAAGGATTCCGTTGCTCGGAATTTTCAGGGTGCCTGTCGGCAACATCCAAAAACTGCTGAGCCAGCTTCCGTCGTTCACCATCATCCTTGGTGTACTCGGAACTTTTATCGGACTTACCCTTTCCCTTTTATCCATGCAAGATACACTAATGACGCTTGGCACACAGCCAGCTGATTCAAATCTTACTTTGAACTCGATTATCTCATCGCTCACAGCTCCGTTTGAGGGCATGAGTGTTGCCTTTTTCACGAGTATCGCCGGGATTGGGGCGGCGCTTTTTCTCAACCTGATTCAGTCAGGCTTTTTTTCACAAGGTACTTCCCTTTCTTATATGCAAAACAAGCTTTTAGCAGATTGTGAAGTCTATCTGGATCACCATGTGAACAGTGTCCTGATCAACGACAAGCCTCAGGATTCTGTTGAACGCTTGCTCGACCGACTTGCTGCACGTGTCGAATCTTCATTCGATAAAACACTTGGAGAGTTCGCTTCACAGATGGTGAATTTTACAGCAGGTCTGCAAAAAGCGATGGAAGACGTAAATGGCATTTTTGAAGCGCAGCGCCAGCATTCTGAACGTTTCGCCGCTTCCACTACTCAGCTCGATGAGTTCGGCCAGCGTTTTAACGAAACAACAAAAGAGCTTGGTACGATTCAAAAAACAGTCGACACAAGCATCAACGCACTCGCCAAAAATATCTCCTCGTTCGAGCAGCAGCTAAAAACGAGCAACGAACGGCACACACAAGGCCAGCAAAAATTTGAACAGCTCATACAGCGTTCGGATAAAATGCTGCAGGAAGCTCAGCGCAGATCAGAAGAACACGCTCAGGCCGTGCTTCGCGGCATGCAAGAACAGCTTCAGCACTACCAGAACCAGCATGACGCCTTAGAAAACCGTCTCGCTCAAAAGCAGGATGAGTGGCATTACCGCTATTCTGAAAAACAAGGCGAATACGGCAGAGCTTCAGCTGATTTCGCATCATCTGTCGGCCAGCTTGAAAAAAGCTTTTATTCTGCGGTTGAACACATCAAACGAGATTTTACAGACCAAGTCCGAAACATCATGGACAGCCAGAGTCGCCAGCTAGCATCGATCTTGAATAACTCGCAAAATCAGCACAGCCGTGATGACGATATGCGTGAACTTGCACGTACGCTTGAGAATCTGCATCAAGGCTTAAACCGCAGCATCACTGACAACAACCGGACACTTTCAGACATGTATCATCTTATGCAGCGCATCTACCAAGCTGCCATGAACCAATCGAACCAGGTTGTCTATGAGACTCGGATTCCCCGTCAGCCTGACTATGTCGAGGATGAGCGGATGCCTGAGATCTCTCAGCAGAATTTTAGGAGACGGTGACCGGTATGAAGGCGCGTAAATCCTACTACAACAGCGACGATCAGGATACGAAAGAAATTTTCTGGCCGAGTTTTACCGATATGATGGCCATGATGGTGCTCGTCATGGTGTTCATCGCCATTCTCGCTTATGTGCAGAGCATCTACAACGCGTATGATCAGGCGCAGATCAAGCGTGAGCTCGGTCAAGTGGCTGAGGTGAAGAAGCATATCTCTGACCTCATTCAAAAACAATTGGAAGAAAACGTTGGCAAAGACAAGATCATTCGCGGTCCGAACAACACGATCTCAGTGGAAGGAAACATTTTATTCGATACCGGGAGTGCGGATATCTCTGAAAAAGGAAAGCAGGTTCTCGATCCGTTAGCCGATGCGCTCGCCGCGATCATCGAGGAAAAAGACATGAGCCAATACCTCTACATCATCTTAATCGAAGGACACACCGACTCGGTTCCTTATGACAACTGGTCGCTTTCCACTCAGCGTGCGGTTGCGGTCGTTGACTATCTCGGAAAAGCGAACCCTAAACTCGCTAAGAAAGAATATGCGCAGTACTTGGCAGCAACAGGCTACAGCGAATATAAGCCGATTGCAGAAGGCAATTCAGCAGATGCACTTCAAAAGAACCGCCGAATTTCCTTTCAAATTATCTTGGATGACGACAAGTGGCAGAGCAAGCTGAAGGAGATCGTTGAACAGTAACAAATAAAAAAACGAGCGGGCTTCCGCTCGTTTTTCTGTTTTCTCATCCACTCAACTGAGAGGGCTTCCTGTTCAATTTCCGACTAAAATAAATAAAAATTGGAAGCGGAATCACAATAAACCCTAAACTTTTTACAATTTTATTTGCTGCTCTCTGTTTCTTATGAGCGATCTCATCCTCTTTCGCCTGATGGTACTCTTTTAGCAGTTCCTCTTCTGTCTCTCGTTCCGGCAACGGGTTTCCGTTCACATCGAATTCCCCCGGCCGGCTCAGTTTGAATTCATTAAAGCTAACCGTATACGGGTTTGGACTAACAATATCCGCTAAGTTCGTGAAAACACTGATGCCTCCTCCGATCGTTAACAGAAGCGTTGTGAATAAAGTCAAATACACATACAGATGCTTAAACAACAGTGCCCCTCCATCCTCTACAGAAGCAGATTTTGAGCGGGTTGCTGCTACAGCAACACCGGCAAACATCGCGATGATCACAGCCATGAATAGAATGATATAGTTTGTATCGATCATGCTCCTGCCTCCTCTCATTGAAGTTGTCCACTCTCTCTATATATTTCGATTCATAAAAAAGCATTCCTTTATTTAGAACTTTTTCACCAGCAAAAAAGCATCGGCTGCAGGAAGACCGATGCTTTCTTTATCTTTATTTCTTTTTAACAGGTATCCAAATCTCACTTCTGAACGTTGGCGACGAGGTGTCTTTATCCGCGTTCCATAAGATTTCCGGCCCTTCCGTCTGTTCATAACTCGATGACGGAAACCACTCAGAGTATATCCGTCCCCATATATTCTGCAGCGTTTCCGGAAACGGTCCGACCGATTCAAAAACAGCCCAAGACGATGCCGCAACCTCCAGCTTCCCCAAATGGTCCAGACATTCCTCCGTTGTTGCTGCACCAATATAATGATCCAGCTCACTGTTCTCAGCAAGCCTCTCTGAAAAGTTTGCTGATGCACTGATCAGTCCTTTTGGCTCGACGTTCGATAAGCCCTTCAACTCGTTGATCAGATTCATATTCATACTCTGCCACATAGCCGCGATCTCAGGATTTACTCCCTCATAGATCAGCGGCACTCTCTTTTTTATACCAACGATACGAAACTCGTCTTTCTCCACGATCCGATAGTTCATTTCACTTCCTCCTTTTATTGATAATTGGAAGGTCATGCGTGGATAAGCTTTTAACGAATGCCCATTTTTTCTGGCTTCTGATGGTGTCACGCCATGCAGCTGCTGAAACGCTTTTGTAAAAGCATCAGGTGAGCTGTACCCGAATTTTATCGCTACATCAATAATCTTTGCATCACCATGTACGAGTTCAAAAGCGGCTAGTGTCAATCTTCGCCGGCGGACATATTCAGATAACGGGAAACCCGCGAGAAAGGAAAACATCCGCTTAAAATGGTACTCCGAGCACCAGGCGCGTTTTGCCACTTCCACCATATCAATCTCATACTCTAGGTTTTCCTCCAAATACTGAATCGCATCATTTAAACTTTTAAGCGTATCCACATCTAAACCCTCCTCTCACCAATAAAGATAGCTGGAAATCTTGTTAACCACCCGACATTCTATATATTCATTCTAACGGATTTTTCTGCATCAAAAAAAGAAAGGTGGATGTTTTTATCCATCTTTCCCTTTGTTATGTGTTCGTTTCACGGTACGTGTTCTTTTTATTATTACACGTTCACGCAGAAACAGGCCTGTTTCACGCAGGATGAGACCACTTTCACGCAATACAATGCTTGTTCCACGCAAGACTGCCTTCGTTTCACGCAGAACACCTTCTGTTTCACGCACTAACCCCTTTTCTCACAAAAAAACAACCGCTGCTACGGGCAACGGCTGTTCAAAAGTTACTATATAAAAGGGGGGGTAGTACTACTATTCCCAACTCACATTTTTTTATTCATCATTTTGCAAGATTGATAGATTTTTTTTGAACGACTTCTGTTTTTCCGTAATAGCTGTGTAAAAACATGCCCAGCATGATGACGAGCACACCAAATAATGACAGCATGGTTGGCGTGGCGATCGATAACAGCCACATTTCGCCTGCCAGCACGAAAATGATTTCAGCGGATTGCGTCGCCTCCACACCTGCTAGTTTCACAGGGTTATTCGAGCAAAGATCAGTTGCCTGGAAAAAGAGAACAGTTGCGATAACACCTGAAGAGATCGCGACTAAAAAACTTTGCCAAAGCTGGTCTGTTGTCGGTGCCCCGCCTTGAAACCAGCCGACAGCCGCAAGCACAATCCACCATGGAAGCGATGCGATTGTCATACCAAAAGCCCGCTGAAACGCATCAAGGCGCTTATTCGTAACGATCATCATCTTTCGGTTGCCGAGCGGATAGGCGATCGCCGCAATGAGAACCGGCAGAACCACATACAGCCAAGCCGCACCGTTCACTCCGTCCGCTTCCTGAATTTGAACAAGTCCGACCCCTGCCAATATGAGCACAGAGAAGCCAAGACCCTTAAACGGAATTTTTTGCCGTGATCCTTTGTTCTTCCCTTCTCCTTCATAAAAAAATGGAACGAGCAGAGATCCCGCGACAATCGTAATCTGCCAGGTTGCCGCGACGAGCCATGCCTCTCCAAATCCTGCTGCATAAGTGATCGGTGCATAAAACAGCACAAATCCGACCGAACTCCATAAAAACCACGTTCCGAACCGCGCTCTTAGTTCCTGAAAGACCGGCTTGATGTTTCCACGCATCCAAACGATGATCCACAATAACGGAACCATGTAAAAAAAGCGAAGCGATGCACTCCAGTGCCAGCTTCCACCCGTTAAATCCATCGACCGGTTCAATATAAAGGTGACGCCAAAGAAAAAGGCGGCAGCGATACCCAACAATATTGGTTTCATTCTGATGACCCCCGCTTCCCTAAAAAGTATTCATTTGTTTTGTCCAGAATGACTGTTACATAATATTGAAATAATTCTATCACAAGGAAGTTAGAAAAAACTGTTTCAACGTTTACTAAACACAAAAAAAACGCCTGGAAGACTATCATCCAAACGTTCCACTCACTTTACCCAAGAGGATTCTTCTCTAAAGTTTTCTGTTTCATAACATCCCACGCTGCTTTTCCATCTGTTGGATAGCCGTTGTGAGTGATTGGAATCAACGAAAAGAACACGAAATAGAAGGAAAAATACACAAATTGATAGGTGAAGATGCCAGCTTTTATGATTTCCGTATGAATGAGCCCATTAACGATCAACATGCTAAGAATCGTAAAAAAGGGACCGCCAAGATAAACCGCAACTAGATGTCTTCTTGTATGGTTCTTCAAATTTTCATATTCACACCAGCCATCCCAAAAGTATAGCTTTCGGATATGACATGGGCCGATCTTAAACAATCTGTTGCCGCTTCCAATATGGATGTGCACTTTCCCGCCCGTTACTTTTCCAAAAAAGAGATGACCTGCTTCATGTATGAAGGTCACAATCGGTAACACAAGAAAAAATGAAAAGAAAAACTTCCACATATCCTCAAACCCAAACATGTACATCCCTCCTATTTCCTAGATTTTTCAATAGTTAGGTATACTGTTTCCTATATCTCGTACTCTCACACTAGGCTTTTGACCTGAGTTTTTTACAGAAAAAGTAGGGAGAGGATGATGATTCCAATAATTCAACGTTTATCTTACGTGCCCCTTCTTTTTAACTACTTAAACACGAAAAAGACGAAACCCACATCCAGGTTCCGCCTTTCATCAAGCTAAAAATACTGCACCATATCCAATTGATCCGATAATCACGAACACAGGAGACACCTTCACTTTCTCCATCAGGAAAAAGCTTAATACGGCCAAGAACAGTGTATGCATCCAGCCAACACCTGTAAATGATTCGAAAAAGAATTGATACGCCATGATTCCGAGCAGTACAGCGATTGTTGGTTTTACATACCCACTCATATTCTTCACTCTTGGGGAGTCTTTGAATTTATAAACGAGTCCAAGGAAGGCTACCATCAGTAATAGGGATGGAGCCACTGTGGCAAAAACGCCTACCAATGCTCCTAGCCATCCGCCTTCCTGAAACCCGATATAGCCTGCCATTTTCGTAGCGATCGGTCCCGGAAGTGCGTTACCAAGTGCCAATACCTCCGTAAATTCGGTTACCGAAAGCCACTCGTAACGATCTACCACTTCATTTTCAATCAAGGGAATGGAAGCAGGACCGCCGCCATAACCAAGGATACCTGGTATAAAAAATGCGAGAAAGATGTGCCAGTATGTCATCCTGTCTTTTCTCCTTCCCGCACGCGTACTACGTTTTCCTTCTTTTCTTTAACTGGACCAAAAAGGGCGTATGCAAGTAATAATCCGATCACGATACCTGGATGCACACCAAGAAACTGCAAAAGCAAGACGCCCGCAAATATATGAATCAGACTGATCTTTAGTCCGAGGCTCTTTTTCGAAGCATCAACGAACTGCCATGTTAAAACGGCTAGCATCACGGCAACTACTGGTATAACGCCTTTTGTCATCCCTTGCACCCATGGCTGATCTTTATATTCTCTTAACGACGTCAACAATAGGATCATGAGAAAAATCGTTGGGAGCATGGTAGCCAGGAGTGCGATGATTAGGCCGGGAAATCCAGCGACACGATAGCCGATATAGCCTGCCATCTTGGTTGCGATCGGTCCCGGCAGTGTGTTTCCGAGCGCCAGCACATCTCCGAACTCTTCATCGTTCATCCATTTGTATTTTCCGACTACTTCTTTATGAACTAAGGGGATAGAAGAGGGTCCTCCCCCGTATCCAAGCATGCCTGACCGGAAAAAGGCAAGAAACAAATTGAGATAAGTCATGTTATCAAGTCCTTTGTTCTGGGTTGTTTTTGATGGTCTTTTTACCAAGCGGCAATCGAGCCATCTGTTCTTCCTTCTGTTCCTCCTGCGAGCACGCCTGTTTCTGGATCTCTCCATATGATCTGGCCGCGGCCGAAATTCCCCGAATCCATCGCAACCTGCACATCGTGCCCTCTTCTTGCTAATTCATCTGCAATATGAGCTGGCAATGAGCGTTCAACAAGTACTTTTTTATCCTCCATCCATTGCCATCGTGGCGCATCCAATGAAGCTTGAGGATTTAAATGGAAATCTACCGTGTTCATCACGACCTGCACATGGCCTTGGGGCTGCATATATCCGCCCATCACACCAAACGGACCGACCGCTTCCCCATCTTTTGTTAAAAATCCTGGGATGATTGTATGATACGTTTTCTTACCAGGTTCAAGTGCGTTATCATGGTCAGGGTCTAATGAAAAATCGTGTCCCCTGTTCTGAAGTCCGATCCCTGTTCCAGGAACAACGACGCCTGATCCGAAGCCCATGTAATTGCTTTGGATAAACGACACCATGTTTCCATCATCATCTGCTGTTGCTAAATAGACCGTTCCTCCGCTTGGCGGAATGCCAGGCTCCGGCTGAAGCGCTTCAGATCCGATCAATTCTCGTCTTACAGCCGCATACTCCTCACACAATAACCCTTCAACCGAGACACTCATTTTCGCCCTGTCGGTTACATATTTTTTAGCATCCGCAAAACCGAGTTTGATCGCTTCAATTTGTTTATGATACGTTTCCGCTGATTCTTTTTCTGTAAAATCAAAGCCTTTTAACGTGTTGAGTGCCATGAGTGCAACGATTCCTTGCCCGTTCGGCGGAATCTCCCACACCTCATACCCCCTGTAATTTACTTTGATGGGATCTACCCACTCTGGGTAAAACGAAGCCAGATCCTCACTGCGTAAAAATCCAGCTTGCGTTTCAGAAGCTTCGGCTATCCTTTGTGCGAGAGCACCTCTGTAAAAGGACTCGCCATTTGTGTTTGCGATATCTCGTAGTGTCTGTGCATGGTCAGGCGAACGCCAAATCTCGCCCACTTCAGGAGCACGTCCATCAGGTGCAAAGGTTTTAAACCAGCTCTCAAATTCTTTACCCTTTATTTCCCGTTTGTACGTTTCATAAGCTCGTTTCCAGTACTTTCCGAGGATTGGAGTCAGCGGGTAGCCTTCTTCTGCATATGAAATCGCGGGTTGGAGTACTTCTTCAAATGGCAGTTTTCCGAACCGGCTAGAAAGCTCTGCCCAGGCTGCCGGAGCTCCCGGAACAGTGACAGGCAGCCAGCCGAACTTTGGCATCGTGTCAAACCCAGCCTTCTTCACTTCCTCAATCGAAATTCCTCTTGGCGCGGGACCGCTCGAATTCAAGCCATGCAGTTCGCCGTTCACCCAGACGAGTGCAAAAGCATCTCCCCCGATTCCGTTTGATGTCGGTTCAACAACAGTGAGACAAGCTGCTGTTGCGATCGCTGCATCAATCGCGTTTCCGCCATTTTTTAAAATATCAAGACCCGCTTGTGCCGCTAATGGCTGGCTCGTTGCGACCATGCCTTTTTTGGCGTAAACGGTCATCCTCTGAGAAGAATAAGGGTTATTCAATGCATTGTACGTTACGTTTTGTTTTTTATGTGGTAATGTTTGATTCGTTTGATTCATCTTCTTCACCTCTCGTATTTACCTTTCATGGCAGGCAATAAAATGGCCGGCATCAATTTCGCGCCACACCGGTTTTTCTGTTGCGCAATGATCTTTCGCGATCGGACAACGGGTATGAAACGGACAGCCCGTCGGTGGATCGGAAGGACTCGGCAGATCGCCTGTGAGCCGGATCCGTTCTCTTTTTCGTCCGACAGCTGGTCTTGGAATAGCGGACAACAACGCTTCTGTATAAGGATGCGTAGGATTTTCATATAATTTTTCTACAGGCGCAAGTTCAACCATCTGACCTAAGTACATAACGAGCACCCGGTTACAAAGGTGACGAACGACTCCCAGATCATGCGAAACGAACAAATACGTCAATGCGTGCTTTTCCTGCAGATCTTTTAGTAATTTAATAACTTGTGCTTGTACGGAAACGTCGAGTGCTGAAACGGGCTCATCACATACGATAAAAGAAGGATTGATGGAAATCGCACGGGCGATACCGATCCGCTGCCGCTGACCACCGCTGAACTCATGCGGATAACGCTCATAATGCTCTTCTTTTAAGCCTACTTCGTTTAAAAGCTGGATCACTTTTTCTCTTCTTTTCTGAGCTGACAACTGAGTATGAATAATTAACGCTTCTTCTAGTGCATCGCCAATCCGCTGTTTTGGATTAAGTGAAGCGTACGGATCCTGAAAGATCATCTGCATCTCTTTTTTGAACGGCTTTAACTGGCGTGCTGAGTACTTACTGATGTTATTCCCGTTAAAGACAAGTTCTCCTTCTGTCAGAGACTCAAGTCCAAGGATTGTTCGCCCCAATGTTGATTTTCCGCAGCCCGACTCACCAACGACACCTAATGTTTCTCCTTTATAAATATCGAGGGTAATTCCATCAACTGCCTTCACATGGCTTTTTACTCGCTGAAGCAAACCGCCTTTTACGGGAAAGTGCTTCTTTACATTTTTCACACTATAAAGAACTTGCTCGTCTACCGCCATTCTGTCCTACCTCCTCTTGCAGCCAGCATCGTACGTTCTGTTTATCGGTTACGGAAAATGTCTTTGGTGAGTCACTGAAACATTTGTCAAAAGCATGCGGACATCTCGGATGAAAACGGCATCCGCTGATCTTTTCATTCAGCATCGGCATGGATCCTGCGATTGGCTTCAGTTCAAAATCAGGATCATCCACGTTTGGTACCGAAGACAGAAGTCCTTTCGTATACGGGTGCTGCGGGTTTTCAAAGATTTCTTCTACCCGTCCTTCTTCTATCACTTCTCCTGCATACATGACGATGACACGGTCTGCGATCTCGGCAACAACACCCATGTCATGTGTGATCATGATCATGCTCATGTCTAATTCTTCTTTTAGATCGTTCAATAGATCAATAATCTGCGCCTGGATGGTTACATCCAATGCGGTTGTTGGTTCATCTGCAATCAGCAAAGACGGATTACAGGATAAAGCGATGGCGATCATGACCCGCTGTCTCATCCCGCCGCTTAATTCATGCGGAAATTGGTTCATCCGTTCTGCTGGCGACGGAATTCCTACCATTTTTAAAAGCTCGATACCTCTTGCATGCGCTTGTTTCTTTGATAGTTTTTGATGGATCATCAGAGGTTCACGAATTTGAAAACCTACTGTAAAAACAGGATTCAAGGCTGTCATCGGTTCCTGGAAGATCATCGAAACATCGTTTCCGCGCAGCTTCTGCATTTCTTTTGGAGACATCGAAGCTAAGTTTTTATTATTAAACGAGATTGAACCCTCTGTTATACTTCCGTTTGAAGGCAGGAGCCCCATGATGGAAAGGGCTGTGATACTTTTACCACAGCCTGATTCTCCAACGATGCAGAGCGTTTCTCCTTTTTTTACCGAAAAAGAAGCGCCGCGGACAGCCGGCAATAGACCGTCCGCAGACTTAAACTTTGTTACTAGATTTTTCACTTCTAATACAGAATCTTTCATCGTTATCCCTACTCTCTATGAACGCTGTATAGTGACCACTGTCCTGTAGGTTCCATCTTAAAGCCTTTAACAGATTTGTCGTAAGCAGCTGATGCGATCCCATGATAGATCGGCAATACTGGCAGCTGTGTCATGACGTATTCGTCTGCTTTTGTTAAGATTTCCTGGCGCTGTTCCTGATCGACAACTGAACGAGACTGATCGATCAGCTTATCAAGTTCAGCATCCTTATAACGGCTTAAGTTTGTTGCATCAATGTTCGCTGAATGCAGACGCGGGAACAATAGTTCACTTCCGTCACCTGTTACATTCGACCAGCCGGCAATCGTAATATCAAAGTCACCTGTTTTGGATACATCAAGATATGTGCCCCATTCAAGCGTTTCGATCTTGGCTGGAATCCCGACTTCTTTTAATTGAGCTTGGATGACTTCTGCCATGTTCATATATGATGCTGTGTTCGCGACAAGCATCTTGACTTCTTTTTTATCAAATCCGTTAGCCTTCACGAGCTCTTTTGCTTTTTCTTGGTCAAACTCAGGTCCTTTTTCGTCTCCCGGATGTCCGAATACTTCAGGTCCGATGAAGGAGTTGGAGAAGACGCCTAGTCCGTTCAGCTTTTTCAGATAGCCTTCGCGGTTGATCGCATGTGATACTGCTTGTCTGAATTTCAGGTCGTTCATCGGTGCTTTTTCCATGTTGAATGCCAGATAATAAACCGGTGTTCCGTCCACTTTTTGAGTTTCAACGTTCTTGATCTTTTCTAGTCGCGGCATAAGTTCAGGTGCTAACCCGTCGATCAGCTGAACTTTACCGGTCTGAAGCATGGAGATCGCTGTTGATACTTCTGGAACGACGGTGAACGTAATCTTCTCTAGCTTAGCCGGCTTCTGCCAGTAATCTTCATTCTTCACAAGTACAATGTCATCACCGTTTACTTTTTCAGAGAACTTGAATGGTCCTGTTCCAACAGGGTCTTTCATAAGATCCTGCTTTTTGTCAGCTGTCGGTGAAACGATGGCTGCATTTGAGTGCGTTAACGCCGCAAGCATCGGACCGTACGGCTTTTCTGTTTTTAAAACGACAGTATGCTCGTCCTGAACTTCGATGGATGAAACCGGTGCTAAAAGAGAGGCACGCGGTGCAGCGGTTGCAGGATCTTTTAATTTATCGAACGTGTATTTCACCGATTCTGCGTTAAAAGGCGTCCCGTCATGGAACTTGATATCTTTCTTTAGCTTGATCACCCATGTATTTTCATCAGGATTCTCATAGGATTCTGCAAGGTGGGGAACAATTTCCCCTTTGCTGTCACGGACAAATAGCGTTTCATAGATCTGCTCGATAACCGTAGATGATACAGAATCATTTGTAAGAATTGGAGATAGACCTACAACTTTCGAGGTTGTTGCATACGTTAGTTCTTGTTTGGCATCACCCGCACTTCCACCTGATGAAGAACTGCTGCTGCAACCCGTTAAAGCCAAAGACAATACAAAAAGAACAGCTAGTAAACTAGTAAACCACTTTTTTCCCATTTGTAATCTCCCCCTTTTATTTATCCAAACTCATTCCTTGATCGAGAGCGTCGCGAAGTGCGTCGCCGACAACATTAAACGCAAATACAACAAGCATGATCGCTATACCGGGAACGACGATCATATGAGGCGACGTCCACATATATTCTTGCCCTGCCGCGATCATCGCTCCCCATTCAGGAGTCGGCGGCTGTGCACCTAACCCTAAGAAACTTAATGATGCGGTCGATAGAATCGCTGTTGCCATTCTCATGGTGGCAAATACGATGATCGGCGCTGCACAGTTCGGCAGCACATGTTTGAACATGATACGAAGATCGCTCGCCCCGAGAGATTTCATGGCTATGATGTACTCTTGTTTTTTAATAGAGAGGACACTTCCCCTTACGATTCTTGCACAGGTTGGAATGGACCAAATACTGATCGCAATGACGACATTTACAAGGCTTGTCCCTAAAATGGCGATGATTAACATGGCTAGCAGAATCCCAGGAAAGGCAAACATTAAATCTACAAATCTCATAACGATGCCGTCCAGTCTTCTGTAATAACCTGATAGAAGTCCGAGGATCACGCCGCCGACCAGTCCTAGACTTACTGCGCCAATTCCGACTAAAAGCGAGATCCTTGCGCCGTATACGATCCTGCTCCAAATATCACGTCCGTAATTATCCGTCCCGAGCACATGGCCTTCTGTACCAATCGGCAGTTCACTCAGTTCCAGGTTCTGCTTGTTCGGATCAACCCCTACGATGGCAGGTGCCGCAAGCGCCATGAACAGTTGTAAGGCGATTATGATTAAGCCGACGATCGCCATTTTGTTCCTAATGAGGCGTTTCCATGTTTTTAGCAGTGCAAACTCTTTCTTTTTCTTATGTGCAGGCAATTGATGTGTGACCACTTCCGTTGACATGTTATCCCCCCTTTCCTTTTATTCGTAACTGATTCTCGGGTCGATAAAGGCGTACACGATATCGACAATCAGGTTTACTAAAACGAAAAGTGTTGCTACTAGAAGAACCGAACCTTGAACCATCGGAAAGTCTCGAGCGGCGATCGATTCAATCATGAGCCTTCCTACTCCATTAATGGCAAAAACAGATTCTGTAATGATGGTGCCTCCAAGCAGGAAGCCGAAGTTCAAGCCGATGACCGTAATGACTGGTATCATGGCATTTCTCAAACAGTGCATCATGATGACTGTTTTTTCGCGAACGCCTTTTGCTCTGGCTGTTCTTACATAATCTGCCCGGATGACTTCGAGCATCGCCGACCGGCTCATTCGAGCGATCATGGCAGCTGAACCTGTACCAAGTGTGATGGCGGGAAGTGCGAGCTGTTTCATCCCTTCGATCGTCCAAAACGGTTCGGTAAGCCCGCCTACAGGAAACCATTGAAGATTGACGGCAAAAATGAGGATCAATATAGCACCTAGCCAAAAGTTAGGTATGGAGATGCCTCCTAATGCGATGACGGTGCATAATCCGTCAAACCAAGTGTTATGTTTTAGTGCAGATATAATGCCTGTTGTTACTCCAATCACGATTGCAACGATAATACTCGCGATCGCTAGATTAAGTGTGTTTGGAAACCGATCGATGATGGCTTCTGATACCGCTTGTTTCGTTTGATAGGAGAACCCTAAGTCACCGGTAAAGATGCCTTTTACGTAATCAAAATACTGTGTGAGCAATGGCTCATTCAATCCGAGATTTTCTCGTATTGCCTCTACATCTTCCTGGGTTGCGGTTGGTCCGCCTATGATACTTGCAGGATCTCCCGGCGCAATGTGCATGCTCATGAAAACGATAAATGAAATGCCTATTAATAAGAGCACCAGCTGGAAAATCCGTCTTACAATCAATCCTGCCATTTCCTCTTCACCTCTCCCTTTTTTTCAACTTTTCGATTATATTTCGTTCATTTACATTCCGTTTGTTAACCGAAATAAGGATTTAAATTAACAAACGATTTTAATATTGTTTCTGATTATAAAATATATTCTGACTATTTTCTATACGTTATTATAAACAAAATAAAATCACGACTATGTTCTTACAAACTTTGATAGAGTATGCGGAAATTTGTCCTAGCAGAGCGGAAAACGTAGTAATTTTTGCTTATAAAAGAAGTAATGAGGGAGATGAGTGGGCTCAGTGAGGGGTATGAATGCCGGTTGGTAGGTTTAGTAGTTCTTCATTGATACACTGTTAGACAAACCCACAGCCATAAAGAAAGACCACACGCCTAAATTACTAGCATGCAGTCTTACTCTTTCTATCATTCAATTATAGTTTTAATCCGGATCTGCTCTTGAATCTTCTTAATAGGATATGAGATTCCACTCTGGAAATCCCTTTGATTCCATAGAGTTCGTTGTTTATGAACTTCTCCAGCGAAGGAAAGTCTTCTACTAAAACGTGCATATGTAAGGTACTCGGGCCAGTCATCTGATAGCAGCTGGCTACACTGGGATTATTCACCAGCTTCTCGGCTACTTTTACGAGGTAGGCGGGTTCACAGTCAACTTCAAAAAAAGCTGAGACTGTTTTTCCGGCCGCCTCAGAATCAATGACGACGCTGAACTTCTCAATAACGCCTGCTTTTCTCATCTGGTTCACACGCTCTCGAACGGAGACCCGCGAAAGGTTCAACTCTTTACCGATCTCTGCATAAGACATTCTTCCATCATGAGTCAGCAGCTCTAATATTTTTCGATCTGTATCATCTATTTTCAATAAAATCACCACGTTTACTTTGAATGCATTCATTGTAAGCGTTATTTTCTAAAAATTCAAATAGAGTTCCCGATTTCAGATTCATTCTCTGTACTACAACAGTTTGAAAGACTCTATTTTTTATAAAAATATGGATAAAAGCCAATAAAAACGTAGGGCAGATGACTTAATTTGCGAAAAAAATGAAAAATGTTATAAAACAGTTGTTGCAAAATTTAATCTGTTATAATACAATGCATTATAATCAAATCAAACAAAAAAACAGGAGGAATTTAAAATGAAAAACTATCTTGAGCTTCACTTCAATATTCCAAAGAAGACGTGTGTCGAGTGTGGATGTGTGATCGAGGAGCAGCATGAATCTTACCTTTATGAGTGTGAACGCTGTATCGGAAAACACGAAAGGTAAATTTTTTTACACATACTGTTATATAACAATTAATTTCTGTTTCACCTGTTCAATAACATAATCAGAAAGGAATGTCGCTAAAAATGAAAATTGATACGTCAAGTCTTCATGTAACAGGAAATACCCCGCCCGAATATGAAAAGATCTTAACACCTGGTGCAATTCTCTTCTTAAAATCACTGCATCTGCAATTCAATTCAACACGAAAAGAACTTCTGAAAAAGCGCACGATCAAACAACAGGAAATTGATTCTGGGGTATTCCCCACCTTTCTGAGTGAAACAGAACATATCCGTAACAGCAATTGGACGATCGCTCCCCTTCCTCAGAATCTTCAAGACCGCCGGGTTGAAATTACAGGACCTGTTGACCGGAAAATGATTATCAATGCTCTAAATTCCGGCGCAAAAGTTTTCATGGCTGACTTAGAGGACTCCAACTCACCGACTTGGGAAAATACAATTGAGGGTCAGATTAATCTGAAGGACGCGGTCAACCGTACGATTTCTTTTGAAGGACCAAACGGAAAAAAATACGAGCTCCGGAATAATCCAGCTGTACTAATCGTTCGTCCCCGCGGCTGGCATTTAGAAGAAAAGCATATCGTGGTCGACGGTGAACCGATGTCTGGGAGTTTAGTAGATTTTGGACTTTATTTTTATCACAATGCCAAAACGCTGATCGAAAACGGTTCTGGCCCTTACTTCTATCTTCCTAAAATGGAAAGCCACTTGGAAGCACGTCTCTGGAATGATGTATTCATCTACGCACAGGAACAGCTAGGTATTCCAAGAGGAACAATCAAAGCAACCGTACTAATCGAAACGATTGTTGCAGCGTTTGAAATGGATGAGATTTTATATGAACTGCGCGATCATTCGGCAGGCGTCAACTGCGGACGTTGGGATTACATTTTCAGCTATATTAAGAAGTTCCGCAATCAGCCACATGTCATTTTGCCTGACCGTTCACTTGTTACGATGACGGTACCATTCATGCGATCGTATTCTCTTCTTGCGATCAAGACGTGCCACAAGCGGAATGCACCGGCAATCGGCGGAATGGCGGCACAAATTCCGATTAAAAATGATGAAAAAGCGAATGCGGCTGCTTTTGAAAAAGTGCGAGCTGACAAAGAACGCGAGGCGACGGACGGCCATGACGGAACATGGGTTGCCCATCCGGGACTCGTACCTGTTGCGATGGAAGTATTCGACCGGATCATGCCAAAGCCGAACCAGATCGACCGTAAACGTGAAGATGTCGTTGTAACAGCTGACGATTTAGTGGCTGTGCCAGAAGGTGAGATTACAGAAGAAGGATTGCGCGTCAACATAAGTGTGGGCATTCAATACATCGCTTCATGGCTGAGAGGAAAAGGCGCAGCGCCGATCAATCACCTGATGGAAGACGCAGCTACGGCGGAGATTTCGAGAGCCCAAGTGTGGCAATGGATCCGCCATCCGAAAGGCGTTTTAAGCGATGGCCGTAAAGTGACTTTCGAGCTGGTAGAGGACTTAAAGTTAGAAGAAGTTCAAAAGTTGAAGCAGCAAATGAATGAGGATTCATTCAATAAAGACCGGTTTATGGAAGCAGTCGGGTTGTTTGATGAACTGATCCGTGAAGATGAGTTTCAAGATTTCCTGACTAATAGAGGTTATGACATTTTATAAATCATATGCTTCGTGACTCTTGAAAGAAGTTGATTTCCGTTACAGGTACTCGCTTTCCGCGGGGTGTGCGGTGAGCCTCCTTGGCGCTATGCACCATTAGGAGTCTCACCTGTCACACTGATCCCGCAGGAGTCTCGCACCTTTCACTACAATCAACTTGTCAATGAAGAAATGTAAGCAACTATTAAATAACTGTCAAAAATAAAAACATTAAGGAGAGGGACTAATGAGTAATTCACGTGTGGAGAAGCTTAAGGAAATGTGGAAAAATGAGGAGCGCTGGCAAGGTGTAAGCCGCCCTTATACGGCTGAAGAGGTTATCCGTTTGCGCGGATCGATCGATATTGAACATACCCTAGCAAAACATGGGGCGGAAAAGTTCTGGAACATGCTTCAAAATGAAACATATGTAAACGCTTTAGGAGCTTTAACGGGGAATCAGGCCGTTCAGCAGGCGAAGGCAGGTCTGAAAGCCGTATACTTAAGCGGTTGGCAGGTCGCTGCAGATGCCAACCTTTCTGGAAACATGTATCCGGATCAAAGTTTGTATCCGGCGAACTCTGTGCCACACGTGGTAAAACGAATTAACTCTGCTCTTCAGCGCGCGGATCAGATCCAGCATTTAGAAGGCGGAAATGAAGTGGATTACTTCTTGCCGATTATAGCTGACGCTGAAGCTGGATTCGGTGGACAGTTGAACGTATTTGAATTGATGAAAGGCATGATCGAATCTGGCGCTTCCGCTGTTCACTTTGAAGATCAGCTGTCTTCTGAGAAAAAATGTGGTCACTTAGGCGGGAAAGTATTGCTGCCGACTCAAACAGCGGTTAAGAATTTGATTTCTGCTCGCTTGGCAGCGGACGTTATGGGTGTTCCGACTGTGCTGATCGCCCGTACGGATGCAGATGCTGCTGACTTGATCACCAGTGACATCGATCCGGTCGACCAGGAGTTCATCACGGGTGAACGTACAGCTGAAGGATTTTATCGTACAAAAGCTGGGCTGGATCAAGCGATCGCTCGTGGTTTGGCTTATGCGCCTTACGCAGATTTGATCTGGTGTGAGACATCTGAACCAAGCCTTGAGCAGGCTCAAAAGTTTGCGGATGCGATTCATGAACAGTTCCCTGGCAAACTATTAGCCTACAACTGTTCGCCGTCTTTCAACTGGAAAAAGAAGCTGGATGATGCCACGATCGAAACATTCCAGCAGCAGCTTGCGGCGATGGGCTACAAGTTCCAGTTCGTAACGTTGGCTGGCTTCCACGCATTGAACCACAGCATGTTTGAATTGGCAAAAGGCTACAAAGCTCGAGGAATGGGTGCTTATTCCGAGCTGCAACAGCGTGAGTTTGATAGTGAAGTGGACGGCTATACGGCTACACGCCATCAGCGCGAAGTCGGAACAGGTTACTTTGACGAAGTAACACAGCTCGTTTCAGGTGGTACAGCATCTACAACAGCATTGAAAGGATCGACGGAAGAAGATCAGTTTCAGCAGCAGGAAGCTTAACTCGTTATATAGATAGAGTAAGTGGATAGGAGAAATATAAAGAAAGGACAGGAGACGATGGCTCCTGTCCTTTTTGGGTTTTTTACGGTACGTGTTATTTTATTTTTTACACTTTCACGCAGAAAAGATGAGGTTTCACGCAAACGGTAAGGAGTTCCACGCCGTTCCCCTCTAGTTCCACGCACGTATCTTTGAGTTTCACGCACAACCTCCCTTGTTCCACGCACAAAAGGGGACAGACCCGGGTCTGTCCCCTACCATTTTACTATTAAGCCTTTACATCGCGCTTTTGGAAAACGGTGAACGTGATGGCGAGCATCACTGCTGTGTAAATCGCTAGCATGCTGATGGAAAACGGCAGCGTCAGATCTTTAATCAGCTGGTTTTGCCCATCAATCAGAGTACTGAGGTCCATGTTCGCAAACAGTGTGTAGATGATCCAGTCTTTTGTAGCGAGCAGCATCACAATTGTATTTCCTGCAAACATCGTGAACATCGCAACACCGATTGCGACTGAGTTACTCATGAAGAGTGTGGAGATCATGAACGACAGTGCGACAAGTGCAGTCAATTCAATAAACTCTACACCGATGTTCGCAAATACATATTCTACAACTGTTCTTTCTCGCACTTCCTCGGTGCCATTTACGACGAGGTATGTCTGGTCGATTCCGCCGAATCCATAGGCGAGACCGCCGACGAGCCAGGTTGTCGCAATCACCACAAGCCACATGACAAACGCAAATCCTAGTGTAGCTAAGAACTTCGACAATAAAATCTTCCATCTGCTGTACGGGCGAATCAGGAGCATCTTAATCGTACCTTTAGAAAACTCGCTCGATACGATATCACTCGCAACAACGATTACGAACAACCCGATTAAGGATGAGATTGGCGCCATTTCTTTCATGAACTTCCATGTAGTTTTTTCATATGGGGAAATGTCGTTTTCAATGGCATATTCGTTCTGCTTGATATTTGATTCAAGCATCTCGATATAAAACGCGTCATCTTCATTCTTTTTCGCTTCTGCTAGCGCTTTTTTATCGTCTTCCGTCGTCTGTATTAATTCTTGCTTCCAGTTCTCGTTCACATCCGCATCGGTCGCCACTTTGTCGTAAACCGCAACACCGATAATAATTAAAATAGGCAGTGCGATAAAAATCCATGTTCTTACTCTGCTAAAGATCTTGATCCACTCATTCGTTAACAGGGACAGCCACTTCATTCAGATCGCCCCCTTTCTTCGTCATCTCTAAGAATCGCTCTTCAAGTGTCTTCGTCTTGCGCTGAATACCGACAACGAGAACTCCCGCTAAAACGAGCTGTTTATTTAATTCGGCGATCGATTTCAAATCCGAAACCTGAACGATCAGTTCGTTCCCGCTTTCCGAGACATCCAGTTCTGGATTCATGTCTGAAAGGACCTTCTTCGCCTGATGAACATCGCCTTCGATCTGGAAGTGAACCTTCACATCTGCTTCATCTTCCTGGTTCGTGATCTCATCGATTCGAACGAGTTTTCCGTGCTGAATGATCGCAACACGGTCACACATCATCTGCATCTCAGCAAGCATATGAGAAGAAACGATAACCGATGTTCCGTTGTTCGCGAGCAGACGCAGATAGTTTCTCAAATCATAGATTCCTTGTGGATCAAGTCCGTTAGTTGGCTCATCCAGAATCAGCACGTTCGGCTTATGTAAAAGTGCCTGTGCAACACCAAGACGCTGTCTCATCCCGAGTGAATATGTCTTTACTTTATCGTGAATCGCATATTCCAGGTCTACGAGCTTTATTACTTCATCAATTCTTTCCTTCGTAACGCCAGGCATGATTCTCGCATACTGCATCAAGTTTTTGTAGCCCGACATAAAATCATAGAGCTGCGGGTTCTCAACGATCGCGCCCACTTGTTCCATCGCTTTTTCATAGTTTTCGCGAACATTGGTGCCATTTATAAAAACATCACCGTCCGTGATCGAAATCAGCCCTACAATCATACGAATCGTCGTCGTCTTCCCTGCACCATTCGGCCCGAGCAATCCAAAGATCTCGCCTTCTCTGACAGAGAAAGATAAATCATCAACGATCGTCTTGCTCTTAATCTTTTTCGTTAAATTTTTGAGTTCAAGCGTATGTGTCGTCATAGTTCCTCCTATCCTATCCCTCTAACTTATCGTGCAATAATAGATACGAATTAGAATGTACAATAGTTTCATAAATTTGTAAATAAACCCAATTATAGGGGTGGGGGTAGGGGTCAGACCCCTACCCCCACCCCTATGCAGTCATTTTTTTCTTCTGTTCAAGTTTAGTTAATCTCGTTGAAATAAAGACACCAAATATCACAAAAACTCCGCCTAACGCTTGGTACCAAGCTAGTTTTTCATCAATAAACAGTACAGCGAAAATAGCTGCGAAGACCGGGATCAAATTTAGAAAGATTCCGGCTTTATTTGGCCCCACTCGTTCTACGGCCGTGTTCCACGACATAAATGCAACAATAGAAGCAAAAACACCTGTATAAAGGATCGTTAAAATAGATCCTGCAGACCAAACGATTTCAGTCGTCTTCGCTTCCTGTATAAAAAATGGAAGCAGAATAAATATACCAAGAACCATCGAGACTGCAAAGGTGCTATATCCTGGTAATTTACCGGCATTTTGTTTTACCAATAACGAGTAAATGCTCCAGCAGATCACCGCTGCAATCACAATGAGATCCCCTGCGTTAAATGAAAACTTCAGTAAGACATCAAGTGAACCTTGAGAAATAATAATCAGCAGCCCCGCCAACGATAGCACGGTTCCGATGATCTGGTTCCGGTTCAACCGTTCGCCCAACATGAAAAAGGACAGTATATAAATGATGATCGGTGTTGAAGTATTCACAAGTGATGCGTTTATAGAAGTCGTGTAATGAAGAGCAATATATAGAAGCGTGTTAAATCCGGCAACGCCAGTGAGTGCCATGAGCAGTACAATCGGCCACTTCCTTTTCACTGTCGAACATTCTTTTTTTATTAGCGGCCACACAAAAGGCAGAAAGATAAGGAAAGCCGTGCACCACCGCAAAAAGGACAGCGAAACAGGCGGTAAACTGCTTGTGATCGCCCGACCGATCACAAAATTGCCTCCCCATATTAAAGTAGCTACCACTAGCAGTACGTATGGATTCACTTTTTTCATCGTTGTCTTCACCGCTTTTCTGTAGATTAAGTCTATTTACTGTACAATTAAGTCTAAATGCGAATAATTAGGTCTAATATTAAAAGATTAAGTCTTCATACGATGAATTAGGTCTAAATGAAAATAAATAGGTCTTTCGACAAATCTAATTTATTCCTCCAACTATATCACTTTTGAATAACAGCGGTAATCGTTCTGCTTATCTCCAATGAAATTAGTCATTTCGCCTTAATCTTAAAATTCCAAGCATTTTCTCTTTAAAAATTCTTCCAATAAGGTACAATTGAAACTAAAATCATTTTAATACTTTACTTCGTTAAGTAAAAGCAGAAGAAAGAAGATGACATGATGAAACCATACCGAACGTATTTGATCTTATTCTTTGTTATGATCGCGTGGGGTTTGAACGTGACAGCAACAAAAATTCTCGTTACGAACTTTCTACCTGTTACCATTACGGGGATCCGTGTGTTAACAGCTGGACTAACCGTATTTCTGCTACTTTTTCTCATAAAGAAAGTCCGTTGGCTGACAAAAAAGGAATTCTGGTACGTTTTTGTCGCCTCTATCTTTAATGTTGTTGCTCATCACTATTTCTTGTCGATTGGACTGACAGGAACAACAGCGACGAATGGCGGATTGATCATGGGGATGTCGCCGCTCCTTACGACGATTCTGGCTATCCTTTTTATCGGTACACCTTTAACGCCGCTTAGAGGAATTGGCCTATTGTTAGGGTTCACTGGAGTTGCTTTCATCGTCCTTGAAGGCAGCGAAGTTACCGGCATTTCGTTTGGAGATGCCTACATTTTATTATCAGTACTCACTCAGGCGGTAAGTTTTATCCTGATCAAACGGGTCGCGCACACGCTCGATCCCCGCTTGATGACCGGCTATATGATGGTCATCGGTTCGCTGTTTTTGATTGTGATTGGACTATTTGAAGAACCTGAAGGGTTTGCTGGAGTGGCCGCAAATTCAACCGTGTCATTATGGCTGATCTATTTTGCTTCTGCTTGTATTGCAACAGCGGTCGGACACATGCTCTATAACGAGGCGATCGGAAAAATCGGTGCGTCAGAAGCATCGATTTTCATAAATCTAAATCCGTTCTTCGCACTAGTCGGCGCATCCTTATTCTTGAATGAAAAAATCGGATTTCAGCACATCTTAGGATTTTTGCTAATCATAACAGGGGTTCTTTTGGGGTCTGGTGCTGTTGAGGAGATTCGCGCCAGAAGACTTCGTAAAAGGAATGCCGCTTAAACTAAACACAATCAAAAACGACCAGATCAATGTCTGGTCGTTTACTTATTTCCGTCGTTTTATTAAAAACTATTAGATGCGGTTTTTCTCTTTATTTTTTGCAACACCACATTTTGAATGGTTAAGAACACATTCCCAACGATCCAATACAGTGGCAGCACAGCTGATAGTTTCCATGCAGAAGCAAGAATAATAACCGGCATAACGTAACCCATCATTTTCATTTGCGGGTTTGCCTCCGTCACCTCACTCGTACTCAATTTGAATTGAACGAAAGTTGTAAGTGCCGCTAAGATCGGCAGCAGATGCAAGGGATCTGCTGAACCTAGGTTAAACCAAAGAAAATTGTGCAGGGCAATTTCTTTCGTTTTGATGATGGCGTAATAGAAGGCGAACAATATGGGCATTTGGATCAAGAGAGGCAAACATCCCATGGATATTGGATTTACCTCGTATTTTTTATAAACCGTCATTAATTCATTTTGTAATTTTAACTGAGTTTCCCGATCTTTTCCGGAATATTTATCACGAAGCAGTTTGATTTCCGGCTGGATCTTTTTCATCTTTTCCTGGTTTTTTGTTTGTTTTAAAGTGAGTGGCATAATCAGGAATCGAATGATGATCGTTAAAAATATAATGGCAAGCCCATAGTTATCGTTAAAGATAGCAGCGACCAACTGAATGAGCTGTGAAAACGGATATATGAAAAAATGGTTCCAGACTCCAGTGCTCTCTGCTGTGATAGGAGCGTTATTGCAGCCTGATAGAATGAAAATAAACATTAATGAAAGAATGGATAAATACTTTTTCAACAATTGTTCCTCCTTGTTTTTAAAACTCTAAGCAAACAAGGAGTGTAAGTGTCCCTCTTTATCATCAGGTGTTTCTTTTCTGAACATTTTACGTGCTATTTCGTTTCGAATGAAACAATAGTTTTGAACGAGGCGTGGGTCTGTCATTATCCTTTCTAGACAGTACTGATCCCTTTTCTCAGGACGATTTGACTTATGGGCTACACGACTGCTTACAAAAGTATAAAACTGTCCAACAATGATGAAAGTCAGCGCGATACTAATCGATAAAAGTATGGCGTCCATATTACATAACAGCTCTAAATACTCCATAAACTCCATAATTCAAATCACCTCCTATTTTCTATTATACAAAAACAGTCAACCTATTCCTATTTTTTATCCTATGAATCTATGATAGATTGATTTCGCTTCTGCAATATCTTTCGTTCCATGAACGAGCGCACGGCCATCTTTAAAAAGAACCAATCGACGACTATCGCTTTGCACTTCCAGCAAAAACGCGTTTCGCCGCACATTACCGTTAGACACCAACTTCTTCTCCATCTCTTCCAAGTCGATCTCGCGGTTGTAGGATGGGCGGATCTGAACTGTATCCCGACCGCATAACACAGCCGTCTTTAATTCAGATCTTCTTTCTAAATAAGGATAAGACGGATTTGGACCGCATGAAGGACAATCCTTTTTCTTCGCCTTTTCCATCCCCAGCTGCATCTGCTGGTTCTCCCAAAGATCAAACGTCACGACCTTACGTCGAACCGCTTTAAAATCGTCAACCAAAATTTTCAAAGCCTCTGCCGTCTGGTAAGCGACGACCATCTGAACTGCCGGGGCAATGATTCCAGCCGTATCACATGTTTGGCCGTTTGCAGGAATTTTATCCAGAAGACAATTCAGGCACGGTCCTTCTCCAGGAAGTATGGTATAGCTGATTCCGTAGCTTCCCACACATGCCCCGTATATCCAGGGTACCTGATATTTTTGAGCCAAATCGTTGATCAAAAGTCTCGTTTCAAAGTTATCTGTGGCATCTAAAATAAGATCGATTCCCGAGATGAGCTCTTCTGCTTCCTCGATGCCCATATCCATCACATTAGCCTCGATTTCTACATTACGATTAATCTTTTGCAATTGATTTTTAGCCGCAATGACTTTTGGCAGCTGATTCTCAGCGTCTTCTTCTGAATATAGCTGCTGACGGTGAAGATTTGTCCAGTCCACATAATCCCGGTCGACGAGGACAATCCTCTTCACACCTGCACGGGTGAGCGCTTCGGCACTAGATGCACCAAGTGCACCTGCGCCTATGATCAGCACGCTTTTTCCGCGAATTTTCGCTTGCCCTTCTTTCCCTATCGGACTAAAAAGTTCTTGCCTCGAATACCTGTCATTCACTTCACACTCAACCCTTCTATAGGACTGCTCGCAGTTGCTGTTTCTTTTCTCGGGATTCTGCCCGCTTCAAATCCTAATTGACCTGCTTCTACAGCTAACTTCATTGCCAAGGCCATCTTCACAGGGTCCTTTGCACATGCAACCGCCGTGTTCAAAAGCACACCGTCCGCACCGAGCTCCATCGCAATCATCGCATCACTCGGCGAACCGATTCCTGCATCCACGATCACCGGAACCTGCGTCTGTTCTATGATAAATTTTAGGTAGAGAGGGTTGATGATCCCTTGCCCAGAACCGATCGGTGAAGCAGCAGGCATGATCGCATGGGAACCCAGCTCTTCCAAACGCCTAGCGAGCACTATATCATCAGACGTGTAAGGCAGAACGATGAATCCTTCTTTCAAAAGTTCTTCTGTCGCTTTTAATGTTTCAACTGGATCCGGCAGCAGCGTTTTCGCGCAGCCGATCACTTCTACTTTTACCATATCACATAATCCCGACGCTTTCGCCAGTTTTGCAATACGTACGGCTTCTGCTGCCGTTTTAGCACCAGCCGTGTTAGGCAGCAAGGTGTATTTTTTCAAGTCGAGCATCTCCAGAAAGTTTGGCTGGCCCGCTTCGTAAATATTCATCCGGCGGACCGCAAACGTTAAAATCTCAGACCCAGAAGCATCTACCGCTTTTTTCTGCGTCTCAAAATCCGTGTATTTCCCTGTTCCTAAAAGCAGTCTTGATAAAAATGAATAAGGTCCAATATGTAACATCAAATCATCCTCCTCCAACAAATCGTACAAGCTCGATTCTGTCGTCTTCTTTTATTTGCTTGTTGTTTTGCTCTTCATTTTGAATAATTTTTTCGTTTACTTCTGCAATGATCATCTGATCGTTCAGTTTTAAATGTTCGAGCAGTTCTGTGACTGATTGAAGCGCATCTGGCACCTGTACCTCATCGCCGTTTATTTTAAGCTTCATTTAAAAGCACCTCTCTTTCTATTTGGTCGGCCATCATAGTTCCGGTGATCGGTGACAGCAGGATTCCGTTGCGGAAATGCCCTGCTGCAACAAGCAGCCCCTCGATCTGTGGATGATGGCCGATATAGGGTCTCCCCTCTTTTGTTTGAGGCCGGATCCCCGTCCACGCTTTTTCAAACGCGGCTTCTTCAATTCCCGGAACCATTTGCCTTGCTCTTTCCATCAATTCAATCATTCCGGCACAGGTAACTTTTTCATCGAAAGTATGAGGAATGCTTGTGGCACCGATCACGAGCCGATTGTTCGGCTTTGGTACGACGTAAACGTTCTTGTATTTGATGGTTCCGGTTAGAAGTGGTCCACTCGTCGTAAACGAAAGGCATTCACCTTTTACGGGCACCATACCAAGCGGAGGTAAGATACTAGAACTCCATACACCGCCTGCTAAAATGACTTGTTGAGCCAATATGGTTTCCGTATTTGTTTCCACACCTGTCACCTGATCTCCGTTTTGCGCGAGCCTCATTACTTCCGTATATTCTCTTACTTCTGTTCCGTAAAATCTTGAGCCTTCCAGAAAAGCTTTTGTAAGCTTTATGGGTGAGACCTGCCCATCGCTAGGAAAGTACACTGCTCCTTTTATGTCAGAGGAAAGTGCAGGCTCCCGTTCCAGAACCTCTTCAGACGATAACCAGCCTACCGACTCTCCATAAAATGCCTCTCTGGCTGCTCGTTTCTGAAGCTGATCAGACTCGGCATCTGTATAGGAAAGCTCATAAATTCCATTTTCAATAAGTTCAATGTCAACACCGCTTACTGCGTACAACTCTTGCGACAATGCCCCGAACATCTGACGGCTCCTTTTTGCAAGCGGAAAGAGAGGGTGATCAACACCAAATTCCATTTGTGCACCAAGCATTCCCGCTGCCGCACTAGACGCTTTCTCTCCGACTCTGCCTTTTTCCAGCAGAAGAACTTTCTTTTGCTTTTTGGATAACTGATAGGCGATGGAACAACCGATCACACCACCTCCAATGACAATGGCATCATACGTTGAACTCATTGGAACACCTCCAGTTCGCGTTTGTATGCTTTCACTGCTTTAAGCGGTGATTCAGCTTCCATAATCCCTGACAAAACGGCAATTCCTGCTGCACCTGTCTGCAGAACTTCTCGAACATTTTCCGGCTGGACGCCCCCGATCGCGATAACTGGCAATGTGCTCTGCTCTACGATATACTGCAACTGATCGATGCCCCTTGGATCTTGATCTCGTTTTGATTCTGTCGGAAAAATGTGACCATAAAAGAGGAAATCTGCTCCGTTTTGTTCCGCATTTCTTACTTCCTCCAAGCAATGAACCGAACAGCCGATCATCAAACCAGGAAAAGCTGCCCGTACGAGAGCTGTGTCCAAACTGCGAAAGCCGAGTTGCACCCCTTTCGCCTGACAGCATACCGCCACATCGACACGGTCGTTTATTATGATTTTACTCATTGGCACGCCGTTACTTTCTAGCTGTTTGAGCAACATGGTCAGTTCTTTCGCAGTTATTGTTTTTTCACGTATGTGAAGAGCAGTGATGTATGAGTGTATTTCACGCGCGATTCTGATGATCTGTTCAGTTCTTTCCTTTCCGGTCGTTATGACATGCAGTTGTTTTTCCAAAATAAAAAACCACCTCCTTTATGCAGCAAAGAGGTGGTTTCACAAATTTTCAGTGTATCATTTCGTTAAAAAAAATCTGTTCCACACACCACTTCCCTACGCTGGTTCTAACCAAATCAGGTTCCAAGGGTCTTAAAGTTCACTTCAATCTCAGCCTTTTACAAGGCACCCCTAGTGGTAATGATCACTATTTAATTCTATATGCTATTATTCTATCGTTAAAGGGCTTTCATCTCAACCCGTTTTACGTTTATTGAAAAACATTACAAAAAACCAGTCAAAGCGCGATACTCTGACTGGTTTTGACTTATTATCTTGCTTCTTTTATATAAACCTCTACTTTATCACTTTCGTTCCCTGCGGAATCTTTTGCATCTACAAAAATAACGGTATGATTTTTCTGTTTGGCGAATTTCACAAGAAAGCTGCCATTTTTGTCTGCTTTAGAGGAGCCAAGCACTCTTCCGGCATGATTTGTTACAGAAACAGTCGATCCAGGTTCTCCCGTTCCAGCAGCCATTTCCTTTGTTACTTTCGTTACTGTCGGAGATTCAGGAGCTGTTTTATCTAAAACTGTTATAGTTGCAGCCTCTGATTGGTTACCAGTAGCATCCACAGCGGTTACTTCTAGTAAGGTACCTGTTTTTTGAACTGGAATTTCTACTGAGAATGTTCCATCATCATCAGCTTGACTCTCTGCCAACACCTCACCATTTATCATGACGGAAATCGTAGAAAGTGGTTCTGCCGTACCTTTTACCATTGTATCTCTATCACTGACTTCATCAACCAATGGCGCTTTAGGGGCAACGGTATCGTTATTTACAAACAACTTGCCGAAATTTGCTGGGTAGTCATCAGCGCTGTATGTGTAGACCGCTTCGTTTCCGGCGATGTCCATAATCTTCACTTGTTTAACAAGCCATTCTCCGTGTTCTGCATCACCAGGAACTGGGATCGAAATATGCATCAATCCGCTCTCGTCCAAATAGTCGGTGTTGCCTGTTAATACTTGCTGACCGCTCGGGCTCACCAGTTCAACCTCAACAAATGCTGGTACCGTTTGAGAATCTTCTGGGTAAACCGTCAATCGAGCTTCTTCGCTGCCTTTGACTTCAGGTGTTTGGAAGATTACCTTATTAATGGTAGGCGGCGTAAAATCATATTCACTGTTCTCCACGTTAAAGGTTCCGAATGATTCTGGATAGTTCTCTACTGTATATGTGACATCTAACACATTTCCGGCAAAGTCTCTCGCGACGATTTGAGATACTCTCCACTCTCCTGGTTCTGTGTAAGGCGGGATAGAAAACTCTCCCATAAAGTTACCTTCTTCATCTTGATAAAGGTATGTACTCGTCATCCCTTTACCTGTGGGACTCTGCATATAGATGTCCATACTCTCAATTCCACTGTTATCGTCAGTTGCCGCAACCCTTACTACGTTCGTATCTTCTGTCACCATTGAATCTTTGTCAAAGGTTACAGATTGAACGATTGGAGCATTGGTATCTTCATTTGCATTTTGGACTTCAAAAGTGCCAAAGCTAGCCGGATACTCATCTTCGTAAAACTGATGATCCACATTTCCCGCATTGTCTTGTGTATATACATTCCAAACTTTGAACGTTGAATTTTTCATATAAGAAGGAACAACAAAGCTGCTTGTCCAGAAACCTTCTTCACTTAAATAGATTCCATCTATATAAAGTCGTTGTCCAAATTCATTTCTCAGTTCCACTGAAAGATAGTTGATTCCAGACAAATCATCATCTGCTTCAAGCTGTAGTGTATTTTCTTGCCCTGCCTCAGCAACTCCGTTTAAAAATAGAATGCTGGAAACCGTTGGTGCCGTATTATCAGGATTGTCGTTTAACACTTGAATGGTGCCAAATGAAGCTGGGTAGTCACCCATATAGTCATCCCAGTTGTACTGATTTCCTGCAGCATCACCGGCATACACCCAGTTTACTTTCCACTTGCCGGGGTCTGTGTATTGCGGAACCCACCATGTAGCTTCAAACGTTCCATCTTCTGTTTTTACAAAATTCGTCACGTAATCGTTTCCGCGTCCTGCTGTATTGTATAAACCAAGTGTGACCCACTCTACTCCTGTATCATCACTCGCTGAAACTTTAATTTTAGTGAAATCGCCTGCTTGAACTTGCTCTTTTTCAAAAGTAATAGCATCCACGATGGGAGCTGCTACATCTATTTCTGCTTCTTCATTCAATATCGTAAAATCATAATTCTCAGGCTGATCGATTTGTTCTCGCGTAAAAGTACTGCTGTTGTAGCTGTCATCGTATAGATAGATGCTTTGAAGCTGCCACGTTCCCACTTCGTCAAATGAAGTTGCTGTAAACTGGCCTGTCCAATGATCGGGACCAGATAATTCAATCACACGCTCTTCCCCCTGTGGAGATAAATACGTAAGGCGTGCTTCTAGCATAAAATAAGCCGAATCCGGTGCATAAAGATCAAACCATACCTGTTCGTTTATCTTCGCTTCTTGCGGACTTACCGATAAACTTTGATAAGTCGGATAGTCTTCGTTTGCAAAACTAGTAAAAGGAAAAATACTAAACATTAATACTGCCATTAAAAATAATGAACTGAATTTCCTTTTCAACTCTTTCTTCTCCCCATTCCATTCAAATCACTGCTTCATTATCATACAATAATTACTGGAAAAATAAAGATATATTTTGATAATTTTAGAAAATAGTACTAGATTACTAAACCACATAAAAAAGGTGCTGCCTAAACACTTCAGCAGCACCCTTAAATCTATTTTTATAGAAGAAGATAAGCCAGTGGAGTCGCTAAAATTAACGCCAGCACCGTACGCTGGAACCAGATCAGTACAAGCTTCGGTAAGCTCACTGGGATTTCTGTAGACAGCACGCACGGAATGCTTGCTGAAAAGAACAGAATAGAAGCGACAGATACAACTCCAATTACAAACTTCGTAACAAGCGCCGCTTCAGCTACAAGGAGTGCCGGCAGGAACATCTCAGCCACTCCGATTGACGCCGCTTTTGCCGCCAGCATCGCATCCGGAAGCTGAAGCGCCCATGTGATTGGATAGAACACGTAGCCGATCCAGTCAAATACAGGCGTGTATTCTGCTAACAAAAGTCCGATCAGACCGACGCTCATGATGGAAGGCAGAATGCTCATCGCCATCACGAATCCATCTTTTAAGTTGGACCAGATGTTGTTCAAAAAAGCTGGAGCGTTCTGTGATGATTCCATCGCGCTTCTCCACGCGGTTTGCAGATATTTCTCGCTTACCACTTCTTCCGGCTGCCCCTCCCCGCCTGAATACGTATCATCCATTCTGCTTAACGGACGGATTCGAACCGTGATCGCTGTTACGAGGAATGTGACAACAAGCGTCGTCCAGAAGTACGTGTTCCACATTTCCATCAGACCGAGCGTGTTTGCCACAACGATCATGAACGTTGCAGAAACGGTAGAGAATCCTGTCGCAATAATCGCCGCTTCTTTTACCGTATACTTCCCTTCTTTAAACACGCGGTTCGTGATGAGTAACCCGATCGAATAGCTTCCTACGAAGGATGCAACGGCATCAACCGCTGACCTGCCCGGTGTTTTCCAGATCGGCCGCATGATTTTTTGCACGAGTACACCGATAAACTCCATCAGACCATAACCGACGATAAAGGCTAAAAATACAGCTCCGATCGGAACGAGCAACCCAACCGGAATCACGAGTTTTTCGAATAAAAACGGCCCCATGTTCGGGTCGCTTAACCAGCCTGGTCCCCACTCAAAGTAAAGAAGAACAGCTGCGACCAAGCCCACAACTTTTAACAAGGAGAACGTGGTTGTGACTCGGTCTTTGTTCCACGTTTTCGTGTAGAACGGATAAACCGCTCCAAGGAGAATGACAAGCAACGCATAGAGCGGAACCGCTTCACCAGCCGTATCTCTTACCCACGTTACAAGGTGATCGAGCGGAATAGACGACTTTCCTTTGACCGTAATCGGAATGAAGAACATGAAAATACCAACTGCACTGAACAAAAGAAATTTTAAGGAATGAGACCAGGAACCTGCAGTTTTCACTTCTTTCAACTCCCTTTCCGTTTGATAAGCCCGCCGTGCCGGGCCCTCCCTACATCTTATCGGGACAAAGTTCGAAATATGCCGAGTCCTGCTTGTACTATTTTTATAGGTTATTTTCCCTTTCCGTACCTTTTCATGTCTGATTATTACGTGTCTGGGGAATACCATTTACATAACTAAATCAATAGGAGTGTTGTGTGGATGAAGTATTTTATTAACGTGAATAAAAGTGTGGAAGAGGAGTACGGGAAAATGTTTGTTTATGATCCCGGTCAAAACCGTGAAAATGATGATGAACTTGAAGTGGTGAACAACCTGGACGAACAGGATCAAGGAAAGCCTTATATCTTTCCAAAGAGCTTTTTGCTGGAAGTTTCAGCTGAGGATTATGAGAGGTATGCTGAGGCTAAGAGAGAAAACAAAAATATGGAAAGCTTGACCGAACAGATTTTAGAGAGGTATCGAAACTAAAGGCGAATTAAAACGAGTAGCGCAGAGAGTGCTTACTCGTTTTTTTATGGAGACATTTATTCCGAGTTCAAAAAGGGAAAATATGTTAAAATATAGCTAATAATTAAGAAAAAAGGAGGTAAATGATGAATTGGGCAGTGTTAAAAGATAAGATGACAGTAGCCGGATTTAGTCTAGCGATCATATTGAACGTAACAGCGATCTTTCTCGCCTCGAAGAGCAACAGTTTTTGGATCTCAATCATTGTTTTTGCATTCGTTATTTTGACATTGAGTGTCCGCAGAGCGGATAGATTATATAGAGAAGGTTAAAGAGCCGCCAATATTGGCAGCTCTTTTTCTCTATGAACCAAGGTCTCTTTTCTATGAGTCAAACTAGGTTTCTATGGCTCAAACTAACCTTTCTATGAGTCAAAGTGCAGGCTCTATGAACCAAACCAATTTCTATGAGCCAAACTGTAAGCTCTATGAGTCTAAACTGTCCATCTATGAGCCATTCCCCATTTAAAAAGGATGCCTCATGAAGAGACATCCTTTTTTTTATGGTCGGATAAACATCTGCGTCCAATACGTCTTATATCCAGTCGTTCCTTTTATATAACCAACACCGATTTGTGTGAAATTATCACTTAAAATGTTAGCCTTGTGGCCCGGACTGTTCATCCACCCTGTCATAACGGCACTCGTTGTCGTATACCCTGCGGCAATGTTTTCACCTGCAGATGTGTAGGATATGCCAAACTGCTTCATCATATCAAAAGGGGAACCGTATGTTGGCGATGTGTGGTCAAAATAATTTTTTACGAGCATGTCACGTGATTTTTCACGAGCCACATTACTTAATGTTGGGTTAAGTGCTAACTCTTTTTTACCATAGCTCGCACGATACTTGTTTACAGAAAAGAACGTCTCAAGCTCATAAACGTTCTGCTTACCGATTGATCCAGTAGACAAATGGGTTTTATAAGTTGGATCTGCTAGATGAAGTGATCCTGTTTCTTTATAAGTTGCTGTATTCGTACTGCCGTTCCAAACGACGTCATATCCGTATGCTTCTCCAACTAAACGAAGCGGTATGTATGTACGATTGTTGATGACAACCGGCTTAACATCAGATTGCTGAATGTAGTATTTATTGCTGTATTGTTTTTCTAAAAAAGGTGATTGAATGTTTAATGCTAGTTTAGCTGTTGTCCCATATTTCGATAGCTGTGAGGTAACAGCGTTTGTGTCAGGATTCCACTTCACATCGGCGTTCATCGATTCGAAAACCGGTCTCAGCGGAACTAACAATCTATTATTTTTCACGATTGGTTGAGCATCAGGAAATACAACACTATCAGTCCCGATTTTCACTTTAAAAGCTTCAGCAGCTGCCTCTGTGCTATTAAAACCTAGAAAAAGAAAAGTGGCAGCTAAAAGACTTCCTATAAATTTCATCCTCTTCCCCCCTCTAAAATCATATATGAATATAGCATATTTATTCTTCCATATTTCTTCAAAACTAGAATAGTAAAGAAAATGTAATGAAAAAAGGTGCTTCCGGAATTTTAATCCAGAAGCACCTCGTTATTTACTAGTTTTTATTGATGGTCAATGTAATATCTTTCGTATTCTTCCCAATCGCCCCGCCATCGTTTTTAAAGATAGCAGACTTATTCTCTTCTGAAGGCTCGATATGAATGTTTAGCTTGTTCTCACCTTGAGATAAGTTCACTGTATGTGAGAACGTCATGTCATCGTTGATCGTGACCGGCTCACCGTTGATCGTCATCACGCCCTCTTTAATCGCATTACCTTTTAACGTGATCGTGTCAGATGTTACGGTTTGGCCGTCTGTATGGGACGTTACGACAACCGGCATGTCGATCCAGCGCAGGATCTTGTCTTGAACGACCATCTCGTTGCCGCCTTGGTTCGTGACAACAATGCTCAGGTCCGTTCCTGGTGCACCGTAGCCGTAGTAGCTCACGTCATCATCGTTCGGGTTGTTTGGCGTGTGATCCGCAAGACCTTCCTGATCCCACGAGCTGTTCTTCGCGTACTTGTACGTGATGACTTCGCCTTCTTGCGCTTCGAACGTGTACTCGTAATCGTTCGTTACCGCACCACCGCGCGTCATCTTCCACGCACCTGTGTTCCAGCCATTCTTACTACCCGGCATCGTGATGTCCACGCCCTGTGGAGTATAAGCTGGTGCATTCACTTTCATCGTCACTTTTACCATGACAAGGTCAGGCGTTACGGTTACCGCGTTCGACTTCACGCTGTTACCCGCTTTGTCGTAGATATGGACTTCATATGAATACGACTTGCCATTTGTTACGTTCATGTCCTTGTACGTCGTAGCGTTCGTATCCAGAATCTGACCGATCACTTCTCCGTCACGTACAATCGTGAACAGGTACGGCTCGTTTGCCCCTTCAACTGACCATTTCAGGTTCACTTGACCAGATTCTTGAGCTGGCTGCTCCAGTGTAACTGAAGATGCCGGAGCCGTTGTGTCGTCACCTTTTGTGTATGTTACAGATTTTGCTTCACTCGTTACCCACGTTCTTCCTAGATCTGTCGAGAACGCGTAGCGGTATTCGTACGTCCCCTCGTTAAACGGCAGGAATGTCCCGCTAAAGTTGTTGAACTCGTCATTTTGCGTTGTGTAGCTTGCTGGATGTGATGTCCAGTTGTCCTTGCCTGGTTCCTTCACTTGAAGTTCGGCTTGCAGACCTTCTGCTAAGTCGCTTTCTGTTTCACCTTTTATAAAAATATCAGCTGAAACATTTTGTGCTTTGGAAAGATCGATCACACCATCTTGAAGCTCTGTTACGTTTGCGATCTCATAGTTTCCGTCTTTTAACGCAACATGCGGGATTGCGGCATCCGATTCTGTTTTTACCGATTCGTTGTTGTCTTTGTCGATCGCAACTACTGCGAAATAGTACTTGCGGCCGTTATCTAGATCGTCAATTTTGATAGAATTCCCTTTTGTTTCTGCTACCTTTTCATAAAAAGCACCGGAGATTGTCGTTTGGTAGACGGCATAACTTCTCGCGTCGCCTTCCCATGAGAGTGAAACGGAGTGGCTAGCTTCCGTTGCCTTCACATTCGTTACCGCTTCAGGACCCTTTAAGTTCTGTCCCTTGTCAGCCACGAGCATGCGACCCGTCATCGCTGGAACTGTAACAGTAAGTTTTCCATCTTTCACAGTTGCTTTGTACTTTTTATCAAGCTGATCTGTCAGCTTCACGTTGTTTACGATCAGCTTCTTCACATCCAGCTCAACGGTTTTCTCTTCACTGCCGCGGTTTGTGATCACGACAGCTGCATTCTTTTTATCCGTACGCGTGTAAGCCAATACATCTTTTTCAGCATACAGATGATTCAGTTCGCCATAGCTGAACAAGTTATGATAGTCAGCACGCACTTTTCCGATTGCTTGATAGTGTTTTACAAGATCCTTATCTTCAGAACCCCAAGGATATGTTCTGCGGTCATCCGGATCTTTAGAGCCTGTAACGCCAGCTTCATCTCCGTAATAAACGGTCGGTGCCCCGGCATAACCCATTTGTAAAATCGCCGCAAGCTTCAAGCGCTTTACGCCAAGCTCGTGGTTGTAGTTCGGATCCAGTTCAGCACGCTCATAGGAATCTGTTCCATTTCCAAGCACGAATGCTGCACGTGGTGTATCGTGCGACCCCATCAAGTTCATAAGCGCATAAAATGCTTCTTGCGGATAGTCTTCAAATACAGCGTTCAGCTGATCTTCAGCACCTTTTGCGTTTCCGTTTTTCAGGTAATCAATCATCGCACCGCGGAAACGGTAGTTCATAACTGAGTCGTAAAGATCACCGAGGAAGTATTCAGACGCGTCATCCCAGATCTCGCCAAGGATCAGCGGATCATCCTTCTTGCCTTCTTTTAGCTCGTCACGGAACTCTCTCCAAAACTCGGTATCTACTTCGTTCGCTACATCCAAGCGCCAGCCTGATGCACCGCGATCGAGCCAAGATTTTGCCGCAGAATCTTCGTCATACATGATGTAGTCTGCGAAAGGTTTGTTGTTCAGTTCAGAATCATAATCTACTGCTTCACCTGGAATTGATTTGATCTCAGGAAGCGAGTCAAATCCCCACCACGCCTGGTATTTATAGACGCCATTTACTTTATCGTTTTCGATGTTGAACCAGTTGTGGAAGCCATATGAGCTGAACTTCTGGCCTTCCGCTGTAAACTTCTCTTCAGTTTGTTTTTTCGCTTCTTCTTCTGTTAAGCCTTGCTCGTTCATCAGGTCATAGATGCTCGCCCAATATTCGTAAGCACCAACCGTGTTGTATTTTCCGTAACGGTCAAAATAGATCGAGTCGTCGCCAACATGGTTGAACACGCCGTCTAAGATCAGGTGCATCTTGCGTTTTTTCAGTTCTTTTGTAAAAGCTTTAAATTCCTCAGGTGTTCCAAACATCGGATCGATCGCCTTGTAGTCAGTCGCATCGTATTTGTGGTTCGATGCCGCATGTGCGATCGGATTCAAGTAAAGTGTATTCACGCCAAGGGACTGAATATAGTCGAGTTTTTTCTGAACGCCGGCAATGTCACCGCCAAAGAAATCGTTCGACCAGATTTCGTCGCCTTCGTATCCTTCTGTTTCAGCTTGACGCGGATTGTCTGGGAGCTCACTCCACTCTTGATGTTCGATCGGTTCTTCACCGCGCGCTGTTGTTTTTGCTGTGTCGTTCTTTTTGTTCCCGTTGAAAAAACGGTCAGGGAAAATCTGATAAACGACAGATTCCTTCATCCAGTCTGGTGTTTTATAAGAAGGATCATAAACCGTAATTTGGAAAAGACCAGCGTTCGTGTCAGCAACCACACCTTTTCCGCCTTCTTGCGTGTCTTCACCATATTCTTTTACAGCGTCTCCATCACGCGCCGTAAATTTATAGCCGTAAACGCCTTTTTCTTCAGGTGTAACCGTTGCTTCCCAAAGCTCGATCTCTTCACCGTTAACAGTTGTCCATCCGGCATTCTCCATATCTTTTACAGTAGTACTGCCAGAGTTGTAGTTTCGAAGGTAAAGTTTCGCGCCAGTCAGGTCGCCTTTTTTCGTTTGAAGACGCAGTGTTACGCTGTCTTTCGCTTTAACTGCTCCAAAAGGTGCACGGAATGCCTCGTTCCACGTATCATGGAAAAGCTTGTCCCCGTTCACGCTGCCGTCCGGTAATCCAGCATCATAATTCGTATACACTTCTTTCGTGTCATGGTTATAAAAGAACGTAATTTCAGCGTCTTTTATGACGTTTAATACAAAGTTGTTGGCTGGATATGCAGGCGCATTCCAATCGTTTCCGAGAACAATTTTAAACTCATGCTTCCCTTTTGGTACTTGTGTTGTATATGTGTAAATGTTGTCTAGATCTTCATCTTGTAAAAGTGCTGTGGATTCACCTGGTGCCCATTCACCGCCAGCTCCGATATCAGGCTGAATGTCGCCGACGATACGCGGAGTCTGTTCTTTCGGAAGGGGCTCGGGAAGTGTCACTTTATGCGTCGTGTCATCATACATAAACGTTACCTCTTTTTCAGAATCGAGAGTAAGTTTGTAGTTGTCACCACCGGCTTTCCCGTCAACGCCATAGTTCTCATCCCAAGAACCGTTGATGGCGATCTTGTATTCGTACGTGCCTGCTGGAAGAGTTCCTGTCAGCTTGTACTTTCCGTTCGGCTGCAGCTCCATCTTTGTAGCAGAATCAGCTGGATTCCATTCACCAGCACCGCCAAGTTCTTCTTGCAGGCTACCAACGAGCGTCACCGTTCTTTCTTCAGCTGTCGCTTTTGCTGGCTGTATAAGCAATGCAGATGCAAACGTTTGCAAAATCATCGTAACTAATAAAAGCCATGAAACTGCGTAACGCGATTGTTTTTTCCTCACTTCTTTATCCCCCTTTTAAAATGTTGTGCAAATAAGTGAAAGCGTTTGCACAAAACCATTTAAGTTAGCGCTTTCATTTCAATTATTATCCCATGTTTTCTTTTATTGGAAAATGCGTCATTCGGCTGATAAGGCTGTAAATAAATAGGTAAATATTCTTATTTTCCTTTAAAACCTTTATATATAAATCACTTCTAACCGATATAAAGCATGAATCAAGAACACTGGAAACGTAAAAGGATAAAGGCAAACCTATGGAAACATAGCGACGCAAAGCTAAAGGGGCTTCTGCACACCGTGCAATGCCAGCCAGCTGCCGTTTTTTCGGAGCACACTCCGCCAAACGGCATGAGTGTGTCTTTTTATAGTTTTCCAATTCTTTAAATAAGAAAGGGAGAATGAAAGTGAAGAAGATTTTAAGTTCATTTTTAGCATTAGGACTTGCGACAACTGGGTTTGGACCGTCCGTTTTTGCTAACACAGACGCTGCAACACCAGTGGAAGAACCTGCTGAACAAACGCAGACAGAGGAAACTAGTGAGACGACAACACCAGAAATGACAGACGAAAATACAACAGAAGATCCAGCGGCTGAGGAACCATCAGCATCTGAAGAGCCTGCTGAAGAACCTACGGAAGAAGAAGCACCAGACTTAGTACCAGGAGATTTCTTTTATTTTGTAAAAATCATGATGGAGAAAATCCAGCTTGCTGTAACGACAGATGATTATGAAGAAGCGAAACTTTTGGCTGATTTTGCAGCTGAACGTATAAAGGAAGCGAATGTTCTTTTGCAAGATGGTGATGTTGAAGGCGCAACAAAGCTTTTAGAAGAAGCGTTCGCTCAGCAAGAAGAAGCTGTTGAAAAAGAAGAAGAAGCTTCTGAAGAAGAAGCTGGGGATGTGACCGAAGAGGAGACACCTGCTGAAGAAGGCACAGAAGACGAAACGACTGGTGACGAAGAAACTGCAGAAGAAGATTCAGCCGCTGAAGAGGAAGAAACTGCTACTGAGCTTGAGAAAAAGTTTTTCCAAAATATCGTAGCGTTAATGACTGCTCTTGAAAAAATTGATAACCCAAAAGCGCAAGAAGCTCTATCCAAAAATATTGCAAAAGCGTTTGGCAAGCTTGAAAAGAAAATAGCAAAACATGAGAAGAAACAGAATAAAGAATATGATGAGTCCACTGAGGAAGAAGATTCTTCAACTGAATCACCTGAAGCTGAGGAGCCTGCGTCTGATGAACCAGCTACCGATACGACAGAAACGGATGAAGACACTACTTCCGCAACAGCAGTACCTGTAAAAGAAAAGCAAACAAAGCAGCAGCCTGTTGTTCCAGCTCCCAAAAAAGAGCAGCCCAAAAAGGAACATCCTAAAAAAGACGATGTGAAGAAAGAAGCTCCTCCAGCAAAGGAACAGCCGAAGAAAGAAGAGCCAAAGAAAGAGCATACTAAAAAAGAGGAAGCTGAAGACGAAGATCGCGGAAAAAGTGATGATCATAAAGAAGAAAAAGGCAATGATGAAAAAGAAGATAAAGAGAATAAAGGCAAGAACAAAGAATAATAATGAACCCCTGCCAATGATTTGGCAGGGGTTTTTTCACATAATCGCACGTTATTTTATAAAATCACACGTTAGCGGTCTTAAAACGCACATTAAATTGAAAAATCGCACGTTAATTGAGAAATACACGATTTTCGACACGGGGGTTCATTCCGGCAACCTCGCTCCACAAAAAATAAAACACCAGGTCCTCTCTGGTAGGTAGAGGCCTGGTCCGTTTTTATATCTTATTCAGCTGACTCCTCAGTTGATTCCTCATCTGTTGAAGTTTCTTCAGTAGAACCTTCATCTTCTGTTGATGTTTCCTCGTCTTGAGTTTCAGTTTGTTCTGTATTTGTTTCTTCTTCGGTGTTGTCTTCCTGGTTGTTACATGCAGTGATTAACATAATTGCCAAAAGAGATGCTCCGATTTTCGCCATAAACGTTTTGCTCATCTTAAAATTGCTCCCTTCGGATTTTCATTATGATTTTTGCATGAGTATGGGATTTGTTTGTCCCTGCTCAGAATATATCACGAAAAAATCCTGAAAAGACGCAATTTACCAAGTCATAACCGAGACTTTACACTTTCTAAACCTTCTTTATATTGGCTTAATATAAAACGACTTTAAACATCATAATGCAGCACATATTGAGGTCCGACCGGTCCATGTTTAATCTGGCCGCGGTCTTGGAATCCTGCTTTTTCGTACAGCTTTTTGGCAGGTTCGTTTTTAAAGTTAACCGCTAAAATAAGTGCGTTAATTTCAGAGAAATGGGTGGAAACAAATGCTGGCAGCAGCAGCATCGCTTCTTTCGCATAGCCTTTCCCTTGCTCTTTTTGATTGATGGATAATGCACGAATGACCATGGCATTCGGGTTCGCTGTGAAATCACGAATCTTCTCACCTGCATGCAGAACAAAAAAGCCTACTGGCACGTCTGAAGCCATGATAACTACAGGAGTCCGGCTAAGATCTTCTTCGCATGTTTTCAAGGCATCACTTGGCATGGCGGTGAATTTCTTTTGATCTTCTGCTAGAACAAATGCATTTAGAGCTTCACGATGAATTTCTTCAAAAAAAGTGAGTGAAACGTTCCCCATATTCATAACTCCTGTTCCTTTTATTGTTCAATTATTGATTCTGCTGCTTTTAGCCAAGCTTTTGCCATCAGTTCGTTCCCTTTTTTTCTCATATGTACACCGTCGGTTGTTAATGAAACGTCAGGCTTTTTTGTTAGGTGATCGATAAAAACGTCATGTGTCGGGACAAGCACTGCATCAAACTCTACCGCCAGCTTGCGAACGACTTCTACATACGGGATCAGCATCTGGTTTCCTTGAGATTGCGGGTTTTCTTTTATGATCGTCGGTTCCATGAGTACGAGTTTTGTAGTGGCTGGAAGCTGTGACAACAATTCACGATAAATCTCTTCGAATTTAGAAACATCAACTTGTGTGAGATCTGGACTGTCGAGCTGCCGCCACACATCGTTGATTCCAATAGAAACCGTTAAAAGATCTGGTTCTAGATCAATCACGTCCCGTTCCCAACGAAAAGCAAGGTCTGTCACGCGGTGCCCGTTGACACCTTTATTGATGACTTTCACGTCTTCCGGCAAAACTTCTTTAATCATCCGCACATACCCGTTCCCCAGTCTTTCGGGATCTGTATTTTTGTTAGAAGCTGTGATGCTGTCTCCGATAAAAATGATTTTCATGACTGCTTCCCCCTCCGATTCTTTGTTGCTCTTATTTTACCATGTGTGCAAATAAAAGATGATTTAGAGGATTTTGGACGGCCGTTTTGGAATACATATAGAAAATCCTTTTTACAGGAGGAAGAACATGATCGAAACTGCTGTTCATCGCCCGGTTACATTAGGTCAGACGGAAAAGATGCCGTCCTATCGTATGGATTTACGGCAATATAAAAATCAGAAAGAATATGAGAAGTTTGTAAAAGTAAATACGGTGAATGACTGGTCGACCGTTTCATGGAAAGACATTGGTAAGCCGTATGAAGTGACTTCGTTTTCGAAAGATAAACTGGATTGGGAGAAAGAGCATGGCGAGACCTTGCCTGTTCACACCTCTTGGACGATGTTCAACCAGTCTTTTCATGAGTGGTTTTCGAAGGATGTTCCCACTGAAATCCACGAAAAGAAGGGTGCCTTTTTTCATAGTTTAAAAAGCTTTAAGTCTTCTGAAGTAAAAGTAGCGCTCGGAGATTATTTACGCATTCATTTATGGAATTATGTTCACCGGGTACAGGATGGCATTTGGGATCCTCGCGGGAAACGAGCGTTGTTTGAAGGGCTGGATGTTCAAAAGCCTCGCATTTTATTTTTGGGAGCAGCGGAAGGTTATGAGGCGATGCAGCTTTCTGCCATGTATCCCGGCGGTGAAGTGGTGATGGTCGATTATGATGCATTCTGCCGTGATACGAGATTTGCAGAGTTTCCTGAGTCATACCCGTTCTTGGGGAAAAATCCTAGTACAGGCGGAGAAAAAGTTTATTTTAAAGATGATTTTAACATTTCATATGTGGTGGACGACATTCGCAATCTTCCTTATGGGAAGGAGTTTGATATCGTGCTGAGCGTCGGTTTGCTCGAGCACTTCCCGGATTCCATGAAGGCTGAGGTCGTGGAGTGGCACCGGAAGTTTTTAAAGCCTGGTGGTTATATTGTGATGACGACACCGCGAGCCCAGCTTCGGTCCAAGCTGTATTACGAGATCATGGCGGATGTGATGAACCATACGTACCGGGAGCTCATGACGCTAGAGCAGATGGGGCTTTATCTGTATGAGAACGGACTGGATATTATGAAGCACGGGTTTATCAAAGTTCATAATGGAATTGTGGCGAAGGCGAAGTAATAATTTAGCGAAGGGTGGTCGTTATGAAAGTTGGGACAGCACGAGCCATTGCTGCTGAATGGGTGATGCTGCATTTGAGTGAAGAGCCATGGTTTCGCGGAGCATATTTCAGTGGTTCAACGATTCTTCTAAACGAAAACGAGGATATGTCGGCATCGTCTGATATGGATGTTGTTGTCGTTATGGCTCATGATGAAACGCCTCTGAAACTTGGAAAATTTCGATATGAGGGCGTACTAATCGAAATTACATATTTGCCGTGGAATAAGTTTCAATCAGGTGAAGATGTGCTGACAGACTACCATCTTGCAGGAAGCTTTCGAGTAAATACCCTCATTAGCGATCCCACCGGACATTTGGGAGAATTGCAACAATATGTGTCAGCGCATTTTGCGGAGAAAAAGCGGGTTCTTAAGAGGTGTGAGAATGCTCACCTTCGCATCGAGCACGGGTTGAAGTCTATTAATCCCCGGGACCCTTGGCATGATCAAGTGACCTCTTGGCTGTTTCCAACCGGGGTGATCACTCATGTCATTTTAGTAGCATCCCTTCAGAATCCAACGGTCAGACTGCGGTATTTGAAGGTCCGAGAAGTCTTGAGGGAGCATGATTACGAGGATGTTTATGCCGAACTACTGAGATTGCTTGGTGTCTGTGATTTGACTGCGGAACGGGCAGAACATCATTTACGCGCGCTTGAACAAACATTTGAAGCCGCTGTTTCGATAGCAAAGACTCCTTTCTTCTTTAGCAGTGATATTACGGCGGAAGCACGGCCGATAGCCATTGACGGAAGCCGAGAGCTTATACGATCTGGATTTCACCAGGAAGCTGTTTTCTGGATGGTTGCGACTTTTGCCCGGTGTCATAAGATTTTTGAAGTGGATGGTAGTGACGAAATTCAGTTGAAACATCGTCCAGCTTTTGATGCGATGGTTGCAAACCTTGGTATTTCTTCAACGGATGATTTAACTCGGAGGGCTGATGACGTTCTGGATTTCTTGCCTAAACTTTGGGAGATCGCTGTATCGATTGTATCTGCAAACCAGCATATTTATAAAAAGAGACATTAACAAAAAAACATTTGCGAGGAAACGAATGATGAATCAGAGTGAGGATGATCATAATAAACTCCTAAAGATATATAAAGCACAAAAAGTTGCTCTTATATATACTGGTTTCTTAGGAACTCAGCTTGGAAGGATCCAAGCGATTTCAGACTTTAATTATACGCTGCATGAATTATTACTTGTACCAGCGACATTGGCCTTTTACCTGGCACCTGTTATGTTTCTCGTTTATTTGAATCTTCTCATAAAATATATAAAAAAACGTGAAAGAGGTCATTGGTGCATTAAATCAGCTGCCAAAACCATTTCGGTCATAGCTTCTATTGTGGCGATTCTAATCATAATAAATCACCAATCCCATGAAGTATCAACAGCCGGTATTTTTGTTTTGGAACAGAAACATCTTGTCGAGGGAAACTATTATTTAGTTATTGATGAAAGACAGATTAAGGTCTCTAGGAATGAATATCAGTTAGCGGAAGTGGAAAAAGAGTATCTTGTAAGTTTCATCTGGAATCCACGCTCTCAAAAAGGAAATCTGGAAACAATTGAACCAGTTAAATAAAAAAGGGTGCACATAAACGAGTATATGTGCGCCTTTTATATTGTTCAAAAATCAAAAGCTATGAAATTGAATGTTGAATGGAGCAATTTCGTCTAGGCGGTTTGCTCCATTTCAAGCTTTTATGATAATTGTGTGGGGACAGTCCCCACTTGTGTTTTATTTTGAGTTAAATAAGTGCTGTATCGCTTTTGTGAAGTAAAAATTCTTTTAGTTCTAATACAGTGCCTACTTCGTACGTCGGGTTAATTTGAGAAATTTCTTCTTTAGAACCGTATCCGTATGTTACGCCTATCGAATCGATTCCTGTGTTATGAGCACCTATGATGTCGTGCTTCCTATCGCCGATCATGATGAAGACATCAGAAGGATGTTCTCCGTAATGATCGAGTATGTACTGAATGATTTCGGTCTTTGCTGTTCGTGTTCCGTCCAGATTGCTTCCAACAACTAAATCAAAATGATGATGAATGTTAAAATACTTTAAAATCTCTTCTGCAAAAACAGTAGGTTTTGAAGTAGCGACAACTAAATGATGGCCATTTTCTTTGAGTTCCTGTAAAAGAGCAGGGATATGGTCGTAGAGTGTGTTTTCATACATCCCTACATCACTGAACCTTTCACGGTAATGCGTGATAGCCGTTTGTGTTTGAACTTCATTAAAAGAATAATAGTCGGAAAAGGACTGTTGAAGAGGTGGACCAATAAAAACGTCTAAGTCATCAAGGTTTTCTATTTGGATGCCCATTCGATCTAATGCAAATTGAACAGATTTCGTGATTCCTATTTTCGGATCGGATAGCGTTCCATCTAAATCAAAAAGGATAAATTTCTTCTGCAACTTTAATCTCCTCCACCTCTGTTTTTAATACACTAAATCTAAAATAGCATAAAATGAAAGCTTGAAATGCAGCATTTTCCCTTAGGCGTTTGCTCCATTTCAAGCTTTTATGATAATTGTGTGGGGACAGTCCCCACTTGGATTTGTTTATTTACCTAGAGCGAAGGTGATCTCTACTTCGCATGCTACCTGACCATCGACAGTCGCAATTCCTTTTCCTTTGCCGATCGAACCGCGAACACGTGTCATCTCAACTTCGAGACGCAGCTGATCCCCTGGTACGACTTGCTTTTTGAAGCGGCAATTATCGATGCCAGCAAAGAATGCAAGCTTCCCTCGGTTTTCTTCTTTCTTCAGCATCGCTACTGCTCCAACTTGTGCTAGAGCTTCAACAATTAACACCCCTGGCATTACTGGGTACTCAGGAAAGTGGCCGTTAAAGAACTCTTCATTTGCCGTTACATTTTTGATGCCGACTGCACGCTGACCTTCATCTACTTCTAGGATACGATCAATTAACAAAAATGGGTAACGATGCGGGATAATTTCTTTGATTTCTTCAATGGTTAACATACGCTAACATCACCTTTCTACTCATCTAAATTATTCTCTATTTTTTATTATACTTGGTATTGTTACCTGGTACTAATTCTAATCAAAAGAAAAACAATGACTCTGTAAATCTGCCATTGTTTTATTATTATATCTTTACTTCTCTTTTTCTACAAGGTCGATAATGTGTGTCCACGTTTCCTTCTCAAAAACATTCATCGGCTTACCGTCACCGAGCACACCATAACCCACCATTGTACCGACAGCAAAACAAACCACGATTCCGCAGATAAGCAGTAAAAGCCGAAGCCAGATCGGAAAGCTTCTTTTTGTGCCGCGGTGGATCAGTTTCTTCTTCTCTTCCTTTGAAGAACTCTTTTTCTCCTGATATCGCTGTGTTTTTTGATTTTCTTTTTTATTTAACTCTTGCTCATGCATTTCATTCGTTGTCATACAAACCTACCCCATTTAGCGAAGCCCGTTTACCAACCCCATCATCTGGTCAGCAATTGTAAGAGAACGCGCATTAAATTGATAAGAACGTTGTGTTTGAATCAGTTCTGTCATCTCGGTTGAAATGTTCACATTGGAAGATTCCAATACGCCCTGCTGAACAAAGTTTCCTGCTGCTCCATTAACTTCTTCAAAGAGCTGATTTAATGGAATGCCTTCTGGCAGCTGAAGATTCTGTCCAACCGCTAACATGAGCTGCGGACGAATCATATTTACGACACCAATTCGACCTGATTCAACAACTTCTCCATTATTTAACGTTACCGAAACTTGGCCGTTTTGTCCAATGGTAATTTTATTTTGATCCTCAGGTATCAAAATGGGACCCTCATCTCCCAACACTTGATTTCCTTCAGACGTAACAAGCTCAAGGTAACCAGGGTTTTGGGCAGATGGTGATAAGTAGAACGCGCCATCTCTTGTGTATAGCGGCATTGGGTTTCCATTGTTGTCTGTTCCGCCAATTGTAAAATAGTGTCCCGGTTCAGTCAGTGCCACATCAAGTGCCCTGCCCGTCTGCTGCAATGTTCCGGTTTCCATGCTCATTGCTGTAGAAGAAACACGCGCGCCGCTCCCGAGCCGGATGCCGTTCGGAGTCAACCGTCCTGCTTCAGTCGGGTTTAATTCCTTACTCTCCATCTGCTGAAAAAGTAGATCAGAAAATTGTGTTTCCCGGCGCTTGTAGCCGTTCGTCGTGCTGTTCGCCATATTATTTGAAATGGTGTCCAGCTTGTGCTGAAGCTGTCCCATCGTTACTGCTGCTGAAATCATAGACTGGTTCATGTGTGATCCCCCTAGCCGATTCGGCCAATTTCATTTGCGGCTTTTTCCATCGTACGGTCATAGGCTTGAAGCACTTTTTGATTTGCTTCAAACGCGCGGTATGCCGTCAGCATCTCTGTCATCGTCTGTTCTGTGTTCACGTTCGAACGTTCAACAAACCCTTGCTGCAGGTTATATGTGATTGCCGGGTTGCCGATCGCACTAGCGGCTGCCCCATCTCCCTCTAGTCTGAACAGTCCTGATCCTTCTTTTACTAGGTTGTTAGGATTCGCTACAAATGCAACATCAATCTGTCCTGCGACCACACCGTTATCGATCACCTGACCGTCCTTGTTCACGGTAAAATTATCGCTTGTAACAGTGATTGGATCTCCATTCGTTCCAAGAACATAATGACCCTCAGGCGTTACGAGACTGCCATCTGCATCAACTGAGAAATGGCCGTTTCGTGTAAAACGCTCCTGCCCATTGACGTTCAATCGGAAAAAAAGTTCCCCTGGAAGACCTGTTTCAGGATCAGCTGGTACTTGTCCTTGTAAAAGGGCAAGATCTGTTTTGATTCCCGTCTCGCGAAGGTCACCTTGCATGAAGTTTGGTGTCGTCTCTTGAACATATACTCCCGTTGATAGGATGCCTACTGGGTAGTTGTTCGGAATTTTATTGCCGTTGATTTCGGTTTGTCCCATATGCTGCAGAAGCATCGTCGGGAACGTGCGCAGACTTGCGTTGTCCGCTTTATATCCAGGCGTATTGGCATTCGCCATATTGTTCGTTAAAATTTCTTGTTTGCGCTGCTGTGCCAGCATGCCGGCTGCAGCATTATAAAAGCCTCTTAACACGGAGTATTCCTCCTGTAATTGTAATCTGGACACAAAATGTCTCATCGATCATATCGACAGATTTTTACATTTCTTAATAAGATTCTGCGAAAAATGACGGATTCCTTTTTAAAATGAGGAATTTGTACCAGAAAAGTGCAATGAATTTGTTTAAAAGTTTATAAGATCGAATTTACATCTTAATAATCGTCATCAAGTACATAATGAACATCTTAAATCAGTCTAGCTGTGTAATCTTGGAGGGATTCCTTCCATAATGGAGAAGGTAGTGAAAGTAAATACAATGCTTTAAGAACGAGGTGAATTTTATGCTATTTCATTATCATTTTTGGACCCCTTATGTTGAAGAAACAGAAAAATTCTATACGGATCATGGTTTTCGAATCTCTCAGCGCATAGGAAAATATAAAGGTAAGTTCCAAACGTTTGATCCGCCTCTAACATGGAATGATTTTCGCGAAAAGAAGATTCTGTTCCGTATCATTGAAGCAAGAAAAGGGGCTGTAAATATTACGTTCGGTTTTGGAAAGAACGTGATGTTTGATCATATTGGTTATTTTGTCTCTGAATCGGAACTAAATATGATTTGTAATCATGCAAAGGAAATGGGATGGGAAGTGAATAAAGGAGAACGGCGAACTTTTATTTCTACTCCCTATTCATTTAGGATTGAGCTCCAATCCCACCCGGATGTAATCGATTCTCAGACTGATTCCTTTCAAATCAGACAACTGATGCTAGAGACTACAAGGAATGGACTTGAACAGGATCTTACCCTTTTATTTGGAAAGCCCATTAAAAACATAGTCTCAAAAGTTGGAGATGAAGTTACTATTCAAAAGGCTATCATTAACGGATTTTCCTCACCAAGCGCTACTGATCCAAATGGTGTTAGAATTCTAGAAAAATAAATAAATGCCGCCCAATCCGGGCGGCATTCCTTCATTAAAACACTTTTCTTTTCGCGATTTTATCCATATGTTCAAGCATTAAGCCTGTACCGTTCGCTACGGCTTTCATTGGCTCTTCAGCAACGAGCACTGGAACCTTCAATTCTTCAGCAAACAGCTGGTCGATTCCGTGCAATAAAGCACCGCCGCCTGTCAGCATGATGCCGCGGTCGATGATGTCAGCTGATAGTTCTGGCGGCGTCTTCTCAAGCACGCTCTTCGCTGCCTGAACGATAACCATCACAGGCTCCATCAACGCTTTTTGAATTTCTTTTGAGTGAACCGTAATCGTACGCGGCAAGCCGGATACCATGTCACGGCCCCGGATTTCAAGCTCTTCGTCACGCGCGCCAGGATAAACCGTCGCTACGTTCAGCTTGATGTTTTCTGCTGTGCGCTCACCGATCAACAGCTTGTACTCTTTCTTTATGTACTGAAGGATCTCCGTATCGAACTTGTCCCCAGCCATTTTAATAGAAGAGGAGGTGACAATATCGCCCATGCTCAAGACCGCAACGTCAGTTGTGCCACCACCGATGTCAACAACCATGTTGCCGCTTGGCTGGAAGATATCCATCCCCGCCCCAATTGCAGCCACTTTCGGCTCTTCTTCAAGAAAAATATGTTTAGCGCCGCATTTTTGTGCAGCTTCTCTAATGGCTTTTTGCTCTACGGACGTAATGTTCGTTGGTGTACAGATCAAAATTCTTGGCTTAGCAAACACGCCCTTCACTTTTATTTTATTAATAAAGTGTTTCAGCATTTGCTCGGTTACTTCAAAGTCAGCAATTACGCCGTCTTTCAGCGGACGAATTGCTACGATGTTGCCTGGTGTACGGCCTACCATGCGGCGGGCTTCTTCTCCAACAGCGAGTGCTTTTCCGGTATTCGTGTCGATCGCAACGACGGATGGTTCGTCAAGCACAATCCCTTTTCCTTTTACATAGATCAATACATTAGCGGTACCAAGGTCAATTCCAACGTCCCTTGAAAACATGTTATATCCTCCCTGTTAAACATCCTTACAATATAATGACATTTTTAGTAAAAAATCGAAGTTCTATCCAATTTATCATTATATCACAAGTTTGTCGAACAAGGTGAAATATTGTCAAAAATTAATTATTGGACGTCAGACCTATGCGGCACATAATGATTTTGGTGTCATGTTGCATCCCTATCAATTACAGACTTATTTATTGAACAACTTCCTCTGCGCCTTTTTTATATTTTACGCGCGTCGCTTCTCCACCCCGCAAGTGGCGGATGGACTTGTGGTATTCGAGGATTTCTTTTACATTGTTTGCAAGATCCGGATTAATTTCAGGCAGCCGCTCGGTGAGGTCTTTATGCACCGTGCTTTTGGAAACCCCGAATTCTTTTGCGATCATGCGGACTGTTTTTCTTGTCTCCACGATATACCGTCCTATCTTGATGGTTCGCTCTTTGATGTAATCGTGCACACCACTCGCCTCCCTAAAATGGATGTGAGAGATGCGATAGAGACTTCTATGAACAAGCTACGTGACAAGTTTCGTTGTCATCTTCGGCTTATAAGTATTGCTTCCATTCCCCTTTTTCCACCGCAGCCATAGTACGATTTCTCACCGCTCACCCTCAATTTGAATTATTGTAGGTTTTGTAACATCTTATTAACCAAGTTTTCGTTATATGCCTAAATCTCAACTGGGACAAGGGGAAATGTCCATTTTTGTGAAAAAACCTGCATAAACAGGTGAAAAATTTATTAGTGAAAGGAGGCTCGGGTGAGGAAATCCTTGGGGATTATGTGTGTTACGGTACGTGTTCTTTTTTCTGTTACACGTTCGCTCCAAATAAGGCTCGTTTCACGCAGAGAAGCTTAACTTTCACGCAGAAAGATACCCGCTCCCCGCAAAAGTTGCTTGGTTCCACGTAGAACTTTGTTCGTTTCACGCAGGAAATAAATTTGATGCGATTTTTCGAGTGTAAAATCGTCTTGATTTGCTTATCCCATTTATTTTTGCAGCAAAAATGAAAAAACTGCCCCGAAAATCTTCGGGACAGCTTCTTTTTCATACTTATTCGTTTGCACCTGAATCATCTGCTGATGTTTCATCTGATTCTGCTGGAGCATCAGTGTCTTCTGCAGATTGAGATGATGATTCTTGTTCACGGTTAGCGTCTTTTCCATCTTTGCCGTCTTTACCGTCTTTTGTGCCTTTAGTATCTTTGCCGCCTTTATCGTCGGCTTTTGGTGCTGCTGGTTTTTCCTCTTTACCAGGCTTTTGCTCTTCTGCTTTTTTCTGCTCTTCCGCTGCTTTTTTCTCTTCTGCTTTCTTCATCTCTTTACGAGAATCTTCAACAGCTGAAGCGAGCTGTGCTACAGATTGATCCCAAGCCATTACTGGGTCCACTGCTTCTCCGTCTTTGCGGACTTCGAAGTGTGCGTGAACTTTTGCGTCCTTATCATATGCATTTTCGCCAGCTTGTCCAAGGACTGCTCCTTGTTTCACTTGGTCACCTTGCTTAACAGATACAGAAGCTAGTGATGAATAGTGTGTTACAACACCTTTGTCATGTTCCACTTCTACAACAAAGCCTAGGGCAGGGTCTTTTGCGACTTTTACAACATTACCACTCAGTGCAGCGGTTACATCGAACGCTTTACCATCTTCCGTTGCTAAATCGATACCGCGATTTTGGTAGTAGATATTGTTATAGAATACTAGTGCTGCTTCTTGCTCTTGAGCTGTAGCGTCTGAACTAAAGAAATCCTTCACGACTTCAACGGCTTCAGGGTCAGCGACTGGCATTTGGAATACTTCTTTTGTAAGTGAAACTGGTACTGCTGTTCCATCATCTTCTAATGCGCTTTCTGGAGTATTATTATTCTCCGTATTTTTCGCATCGTTTTGATACCATAGAACAGATGTTAAAATGACTGCTGCAAAACTAAGATACACTGCAGGATAAACCCAACGTTTTTTCATAGCATTCTTACCTTTCATCGGTACTGTTTTTTTGTTTTGTTTTTCTTCTTCTTTCATTTTTCATCACCTCAGCAACAAGTTTGAACAGAATTCTGAAAATATATACTTTAGTGCGAAAATTTTTTGAAAGTTTCTTTCGACATAAGAAAAAACCGCATTATGCCTTATCGCACAATGCGGTTCTCTATAGAGAAGGGGTCTGTCCCGGGGACAGACCCGGGACAGACCCCCTACAATTCTCACACAATTCACTTCAGAGCCAATCCCTTGTCTGCAATCGGCTTGTAATCTGTTATCTCGATCCCCTTATAATAATAGTTTACGATCTCCTTATACGACTTGCCTTCCGCCGCCATTCCGTTCGCGCCGTACTGACTCAAACCAACTCCATGGCCATAGCCTTTTGTGGTGATGGTAATCTCTTTCCCCTTTTTCTCCATTTGAAAATCAGTGGAGCGGAGACCGAGCTTCTCTCGTATTTCTTTTCCGGTGAACTCTTTTTTCCCGATCGCGAACTTGCCGATTCGTTTCCCGCTCGTTGTCGCGACAACTTTACCAACTTTTCCGTCCTTTTTGATCGAAACGCCCAGCTTCTCCTCAACGGTTCTAACTTGCAGCTGAACAGTCTGCACATACTTCGGCGACTTTTTATCCCATGGACTTTCTACACTTCTTAAGTATGGGTATTTATTTTTCCAATAGTCTTCTGAATTAACGGTGAAACCATTGCTCGTAGAGAAGAAGCTCGCCTGAATCGGCTCTCCTTCATACGTTAAGATCTGTCCCTTTGTCTCTGTGACCGCTTCTACGATCTTTGCGAGCTTCTTGTTAAAATCGTCTCCCCAAAGCGCCTCCAGTTCATCGTTTCCTTTGTACACTTGATGCATGATCGTGTCGGTCACGATGGCTTCCTCTGGCAAACTATCATCTTTCCCGGGGTTAAGCATCGCTTTTACAATAAACGTTCTTGCGGTTAGTGCTTGTGCTTTCAGTGCCTCGAGCTCAAAGTCCGCCGGCATCTCAGAGGCTACTACTCCTGCCACATACTCTTCTAACGGGATGTTCTCAACCGTATCTTTTTCCGTTCGAAATACAGGGACGACGATGTCCGAGTGCGGAATTTCCAAAGCTAGCATTCTCTCAGACGGCCTTGCCTGATTCTGTTCTTTCCATTCAGGAGGCGCCGACGAAAATGGTAGTACGAGTATGGCAGGGAGTAAGACGATTATGGCAACAAAAATTGCTAGAATCCAGATCAGTGGCTTAATTTTAACATTCACGTTCCAATGCCCTCCTATTTGTTTTCTACCATACAACTTATACAAAAGGTTGGGCCTTTAGAACATGAAAACTAGTATTTTTACAATTGAAATGTGCTGGCTATGACCGCTTTACAAGTTTTGTTTTCAAGCCTTCTGTTACAAGCTGCACGCTGCATAAAATGAAAAAGAGACCCAACGAAAGGGTGAGCAGTATGGACAACTTTCAGCCTCCTGTTCTTGTCAGGACACTTACCTATTCTCCTGGCCAGATGAGAATCTACTACCCGCAGATCGAAGGCATGATCAATCCTCGTATCCAGCAGCAAGTGAATCAGCAGATCATTCAGATCAACCAAGAGCTTCAGCAGATGCAAAATCCTGAAGCACGGCCTACTATGTACGGAGAGTTCGCGGTAAAAACCAACGAAAAGAACATTCTGAGCATTGGATTCCTAAATTACGGCTACACCCCAATGGCGGCACACGGGATGACGTATATTAAATCGCAAACATGGGACCTGACAACAGGACGGACATATCAGTTAAAAGATCTCTTCAAACCGGGCAGCAACTACGTGCAAGTTTTAAGCCGGATCATAAAAGAACAGATAAAGCAGCAGCAGATCTTCACGTTCGAACCTTTCAAAACCATCAGCCTGAATCAAGATTACTATATTGCCGATAAAGCGCTCGTCATCTACTATCAGCTGTATGACCTTACTGCTTATGCTTATGGATTTCCAATGTTTGTTATTTCGCTGTTCGACCTGCAGAATATCATCGATGAGAACGGACCGCTTGGAAAGCTGGCGGTGAATGGTCTATAAAAAAGGGTATCCGGCAATCGGATACCCTGCTTTATTTTTTCGATACATACAACTTTTTGTGTTGATCAACAGTCGCCAGGTACACGGACTCTACACGGTCAACTTGATGCGTCTTCAAATTTTCTTTTAGCCACGTCAGGTCTACTTCAGCTTTTTTCAGATTCTCTTCAAAAAGATTCCCATCATTAATCACAACTAACGGAATCTCAACAGGGGATGCGGCAACTTTCACATCTGATGGCGTCACAGGATCATGCGCACTGTATTTCATGATACTTAACTGCCCGTTCGGCAGCATGCAATACCTGACTTCTGAAATATTAAACACTTTTCTGATTCTAAGTTCAGCCAGCAAGAGATCAATGTTCATAAAGTGCTTTTTCAGATGTTTCTTGACGATTTTCCCGTCATCGATCAGAAGAAGTGGTTTTCCGTTAAAAAAGTGGGCAAAAGATCTGCTCTTCAACGAAATCAGACTAAGGAGGGTATGCCAGAAGAATAGTGTTAATATGGGTGTGATTGTTCGTGTAAAGGTCACCTCTCCATCTAATAAAGGTGAAACCGTTAGTGCCCCTAGAATCCAGATCAGTGCAAAGTCAAAGGTAGTCATCTGGCTGAAAGATCTTTTTGACACAAACCTTCCAACCAAAAAAACGATCATCCCTACCAGGATGGTTCTAAACACATAGCCCATTAATGTAATGTCTTTTAGTTCACCAAAAACTTGAGGCATCTTAATCCCCCTGCTTGTTTATGTATAGTGTTCCACCAGGTGTAAGAATCCCCACAAAAACATCTTTGACCGCGTAAATATTAAACTTCTTGAGCTGCTGGTCTACCCACTCGCTGTCTAGATTATTTTTCTGAAGCACCCGCTTATCCAGTTTTCCTTCATAGATCAAAAGCTGAGACAGCTCATTTGGAGTGGTTGGAATCCCCATAGAAGACTTTGAAACAGGCTGCTCTTTACTGTCGATTGCGACACTAAAATCTCCTGTTGTTTCGGCAGCTAGATATTTTACTTTTTCAAGATTAAAAGCATCTTTTACTCTTAAAATGGAAAACACATTGTCTAGCGTAAGCCTTGTTTTCTTTAAGTTTTTCTGAATGATCTTACCGTTTTTCACGATAATCGTTGGAGTTTGGGATATCACGGATGGGAACTTGAGATAACCGAAATAGGACATAAACAGCATGAAAATGGTATAAACGATGATTATGGCAAAGGCATCGATCGGCCGCGATTCAGGAACCACGATTCGGGTTGCAGAGATATGACTTATTCCAGCTGCCATGATGAAATTATAAGGTGTCGTAATAGCATTTTGCTTAAAACCCATTGCTTTATCTGACGCAAATAATAAAAAATACAGCAAGGAAGTTCTAAAGATTTGTTCGATTATGCTTAAATCTTCTGCTTGAAATAACACTTCTTTCAGGTTCATGATTCATCTTCCTTCTATGAAACAAAATCTACATCTCTATCTGTTAAACTTCCCATTCTTTCATTTATTATTGAACAACGATAAAAAAAACCTGATCCTCACATGGAAGATCAGGGGTTTACGGTTATTTAGTTTACGCCTACTGCATCATAAGATTTTTTAACAGCATTTACTTCAGCTGATGTTGCACCATATAGGTCAGATGCCGCTTGAACAAGAGCCGCTCTCGCTTGGCTGAAGTTAGAAGAAGCCGTTAAGTAAACCGTGTTTGCTCTGTAGTAGATCGCTCCCACTTTATCGTTTCCGATCGCAGGAACCGTCACACCGTAATGCGTTCCGCCAACTGCCAGCAAGTATGCTGCTTTGTTGATGATTCCGCTGTTAATGTGCACGCCGCCGTTATCTCCTGTTCCTGTGTAGCGAACAGAATAATGGTCAGGATCATTGTATTTTGTTGGATCACTCATCGAACGAAGTGCATCGCCATTCGTTCCTGGCGTGTAGATGTCTTCACCGATCTCATAATCCGGGTTGTTGTTTTCATGATGCTCTACTAGCGTTCCGAAGATATCAGACATCGCTTCGTTTAAAGCACCTGACTCATTCTGATAGATCAGATCAGAGGTGAAGTCGGTAACCGCATGTGTTAATTCATGCGCTACAACATCCAGTCCGCCGGATAGTGAAACGAATGTTGTACCGTCTCCATCTCCGTATACCATCTGCTGGCCATTCCAGAATGCGTTGTTGTAGCTGCGTCCGTAGTGGACAGAAGATTTAAGCGCTGCCCCTTTATTGTCATAAGAATTGCGGTTAAATACTTGTTTATAATAATCATAAGTCGCACCTGCATAAGCGTGAGCATCTACAGCCGCTCGGTCATAGGAAGCATGGAACTGGTTATCCGCATCCGCCCAAAGACTGCCTGGAATCTGCTGGCGGTTCTTTGCATCGTACGTGAATACACCGTTTCCTCTTGTGTTATCCTGCAGGTAGTATGTTCCGTTTGATAAAATCGTGTTCAGCGACTTCGTGTCACCAAGGACACCCGTTCCAGAACCAACAGCATCAGTTCCGACTAATGTACCTCCACCGCCTCCAGGAGGTGCTTTTGTGCCCCCGTTCGCTTCATCCAGATCGTTGTAAGAGTTAAGAATCTTTCCTGTTTTCGCGTCAACAAAATAATTGTAGTTCCCTGGTTCAGGAGATAAGAAGTTCAAGTTTACGAGATACGCATAAGATGCTTTGTCTCCTTGTGTGTAAACCACTAAATCTGAAGTTGGATCTGCTTCATATTCAGGTGTGAAGCCCAAATCTGCAACAGCTGCTTCAACTGCTTTGGAAGCCGTGATCTTTTTCCCAAACCCTAGTCCTGGCTTGTCCTGTAGATTCGGAACCACTGTTCCAGAGAATACTAGAAGTTCTCCTTGATCATTCACATGTGCCACTTGTGTAGAGCCCCAAACAGGTACTCCTTTATATGTTTGCTGCAGGCGGACCATTTGGCGCCCAAGCTCATCTTTTGTTACGGATTTTACCGTGAAAGCCTCATTGGCTTTTTGGCTTCCAAGTTTGAAAGTCTGGGATTCTTTTTGAATGTATGAAAGAACGACATCTTTCGCAGATTTGCTTGATGCCTCAGACAATTTACCTGATACGAATGATGGCGTACCCGTTAAACTGTTAAATTGCTTTGTCGATAAAACGTTAACCGGTGAATCTGCTGATGCTTGTCCTCCTGCTAGCGGACTCACTGCCAACCCAAGTGCTAAACCCCATGCTGCAAATTTCTTATTGTTCATCCCTGTTCAATCCCCTTTGCTTTATGTAATTTTTTTGAAGCCAGTGGATTCATATTACCATCATTTATTTTATTTTCAAACTATTTTAAAAATTTTGATTATAACGTACCATTTGAAAGCTTATTTTTAATAAAACAGGAGAATAGAACTACTTTTTGGCATTATTTAGTTCGGTTTACGGTACGTGTTCTTTTATCTGTTACACGTTCACGCAAAAAGCAGAGGTTTTCACGCAAACAAGGTTCCGTTTCACGCAGGAATCATGAGTTCCACGCCTACTCCCCTTCGTTTCACGCAGAAAGAGATTGTTTCCACGCAGACGCACAAAATGCTCCCGTTGAGTGCTTCTACATCTGTAAAAAAATAAAAGCTGGACCACAAGAAGGTTAGCTTTTTACGAATTTCTTTTTAATTTTACTAATAAAACCTCTATTAAAAACAAAAAAGCCAGCCATCATGGCCAGCTTTTCATTGAATAAAGCTATTTCATTTTTCTGCCTTTAAAGAAGTTTAAGAGGAACACGATCACAGCGATGACGAGTAAAATATGTATGATTCCGCCAGCTACTTTAAAGATTACACCTAGTAACCAAAGTACGATTAATATTCCGATTATGGTCCAAAGCATGAGTTCGACATCCTTTCAAATGGTTTTCGTGCAACTAGTTATAGATTTCCCGAACCGCTATCGTTATAAACGCTTTTACAACAAAAATGAAAGGATGCTTTCTAAAAGATGGTTGCTTTAGAAGTATTTTGTTCAACCTCTTCTTAGCTAAGTTGATTGGAGCGTAAGGTGCGAGACTCCTACGGGACGAGCGGTCAGGTGGAGACTCCTAATGGCGCATAGCGGCAGGAGGCTCACCGCACGCCCCGTGGAAAGCGAGCAACCTGGAGCGGAAATCAACCCCATTCACAGCATAAAAAAGAACCCTCTTATCGAGGATTCTTGGATTAAAAATATTAAGCTAAATTACTTTTTAATGATTGCTCTTTCGCTGGTGTTGTTTCTACACCTTCGTTTACACGTTCGATGTCAGCACCTAGTGCAGCCAATTTTCCAGTAAAATCAACGTATCCACGGTCAATATGCTTCAGTTCCGTTACACGAGTGTAACCTTCTGCAACAAGCCCAGCAAGTACTAAAGCAGCACCTGCGCGAAGGTCTGTTGAAGCAACCTCTGCACCTTGAAGATTTACAGGTCCGTTGATTACAGAAGAACGGCCTTCAATTTTAATGTCACCATTCATGCGGCGGAATTCTTCCACGTGCATGAAGCGGTTCTCAAACACAGTTTCCGTAATTACACTCGTTCCGTTTGCACGGAGCAATAGTGCCATCATCTGCGACTGAAGATCAGTCGGGAATCCTGGGTGAGGCATTGTTTTGATATCAACCGGCTTTAATTCACGAGGTCCGCGAACACGAAGTCCGTTGCCTTCTTCATGAATTTGAACACCCATCTCTTCCATTTTTGCGATCAAAGGACGTAAGTGTTCAGCGATCGCATTTTCAATTAATACGTCACCTTGTGTAATCGCAGCAGCTACCATATAAGTTCCTGCTTCGATACGGTCTGGTACAACCGAATGCTCAGCACCAGCTAGCTCTTCAACACCGACAATGCGGATCGTGCCAGTTCCTGCACCGATGACAGTAGCTCCCATCGCGTTCAGGTAGTTTGCTAAACAAACGATTTCTGGTTCTTTTGCGGCATTCTCAATAACGGTTGTTCCTTCAGCAAGTGTTGCTGCCATCATGATGTTCTCAGTAGCACCTACACTTGGGAAGTCTAGATAGATCTTAGCGCCTTGCAAGCGGCCGTCGATTTTTGCTTCGATAAAACCGTTGCCGATCTTAACACTAGCACCCATTGCTTCGAAACCTTTAAGATGCTGATCGATCGGACGTGATCCGATTGCGCATCCTCCAGGAAGTGCAATACGAGATAATCCTACACGAGCAAGCAAAGGTCCCATAACTAGGAATGATGCTCTCATTTTACGGACATACTCAAATGGTGCTTCCGTCTTTAATTCACTTGTAGCGTCTACATGGATCTGCCCATTTTCGAAAGCTACATCAATATTTAAATAGCGTAATACTTCATTAATCGTAAAAACATCAGCAAGAGTGGGCACCTCTTTTATAGTACTCGTGCCTTTACTGGCTAAAATGGATGCTGCGATGACAGGAAGTACGGCATTCTTAGCTCCTTCAACACGTACAGAGCCCTCTAACCGCCTACCACCACGGACAATGATTTTTTCCAACGATATTCCCCTCCGCGTCCAATTTGTATATTAATATTCAGACGTAATTATTGGTGTGCCAATTGTGACAGTAGTTTTACTGCCCAATCCTTCAGATCTTAAAGCCACCTGAAGATTCATTTTATTTTGATGACCGGTATAAATCGCTTGTTCCCACTGTCCAGTATATGCAGATAGTGACACAAACGTCTCTTCCTTTAATTCCTCTACAGAAACGCCAGAAAAAGCTTGTACCAATTCATTTGCTTGCGAATACAAATCAACCACCATTTTATCACCGTATGTACCGGTAACACAAGAGAAAATTTTGGGATTTCCTCCTACAGAATTTTCAATACGGTCATCCAACAAGCGTCGAATTTCTTTCCAATTCTGATTTGTATTTACAAGTCCTTCAACCGCATAAATAAAATACGATGCAGTTTGCTCTTTTTGGGGGTATGTGATGATGGTGACCTTCTCCGTTAGACCAAGTTCATCATGCTGAAACTTTCCAGTCATTTTGTAATGTCCAGCCTCATCTTCACTTGCCGCCCAGCTAAATTCAGGATAATTACGCTTAAGCTCTTCTGCTTGTTTTAAATACCCTAGTCCTTTAGATGTAAAACCTAATTCTCCATTAAAATACATGGTCCATTTGTCAGGTTCTGCACCTTTTTCTTTTAAAACGTCTATTATATATGCTACTTCATTTGTTTGATCGTCTTTTGCATATCCAGATGAAACCATAATAATAAGCAAAATTGCTGTAATCGTCATTGTCCATTTTTTCATCCCCAGCACATCCTCTCTATTTCTCATTGTTGCCAAAGAGAGAAAGGATATCCGTGGAACTTGTAGTCATATTCCGACAATTCCGTTAATGGAACTTTGCTGCGGAACTAACCAAATAATTGACTCAGATTGGTGGAATACTGTAGATACTTTAAAAAGAAATCACTGGCTAGACTTGCGAGGCTGATTACCATTAAGATGTATAGCACTCTCGCCTGCATGATCTTTCCTTTTTTGATCCATTTGTCAAAATGGATTGCCTGCATGGCCCACCAAGCAATAACAAGAAACAATAGATGTACGATTATATGTAATAAAGCCTGTTGTCCTACTGGAATCATAAATCAACTTACCCCCTATTACATATTTCGACAACTTTAAGCATAATTCTTTCTTCTCATTAAAAAAAGATACTTTATCCCTACTTTTTCCTTATGAAAGCCCTTACTTTTCAAGTGTTCAAAAAGTTGTAACGATTTTGGATCTGAAAATTTTCTACATACTATTTAGTCGTATAAAAATGGGCAGAGTTACGGGAGTTTCGGCTCATTTTTATAGATTTTTTTAGTCGTGTAAAGAAGTGTGTTTGTATGAAGGATTTTAATGTGATCTGTCCGCCTTAAACATACACTTAACTAGTTATTTTAATCGTGATTAAAGAATCGCACATTATTTTAAAAAAACGCACATTAAATGAAAAAATCGCACGTTAGCCTATACGAATCACACGTTATTTTTGAAATACACGATTTTCGACAAACAGCCCCATCCACCACTCCTAACCTGAACATAAAAAAACCCGCTAAGGTCAACTAGTAACCTTAACGAGCAATTGGTCAATGATCGTGCGTATGAGTATCAACGGCTTCGATATTCATAAAAAACTCATTAATATCAAAATTCCCATAAAAGAAATCCAGTGCGAGATCTGGCATTACACCAAGGACGACCGTGGATACCGCGCAAAAAGCGAGTACGGCTGCCATGCCTGATGGAACAGAAACCTTCGCCCCTTCATCATCCCTGAAAAACATCACCGCGATTACATTAAAGTAGTACACATATGAGACGAGCGTGGTTGCCATCATTACGGCTGCTAGCCAATAATGAGCGGGCTCCAGTCCAAGAGCTCCCATAAAGATTCCGAACTTCCCGACGAATCCAGCGGTGATCGGGATTCCTGCCAATGATAAAAGGAAAAACGTCATTGGTACAGCGAGCCAAGGTGATCGTTTAAACAACCCCCTGAAAATACTGATGTCGTTTGATTTTTCCTGTGCGGTTAACACCTGAATAATCGTAAATGCTCCAATATTCATGAACAGATACGCTAATAGATAGAACCAGATCAGTTCGAATAAAAGCGACGAGTTCGATACAAAGGGAACGAGTATATAACCTGCTTGTGCTATAGACGAGTAGGCGAACATCCGCTTGATGTTTCGTTGGCGAAGTGCCGTTACGTTCCCGATGATCATTGTGGCAGCTGCAAGTATCATGACATACGGCTGAACTTCCAGCAGCAATGATTCACTATCGATTCCAGGTGCTGCGATAAACGTGATGATGATAAAACGCAACAAGATCACGAATCCCGCTGTTTTTGAGACAACACTCAAGAATGCAGTGACCGGAACCGGTGCTCCTTCATACACATCTGGTGCCCACATGTGAAGTGGTGCTGCTGCAATTTTAAACGTAAGCCCGGCAAACGTGATAAGAAATGCGAACATCAATAAAAATCCGTGCTTCAGTAATTCTGGATTCTGCATATTCTGTGCGATCAAAAACAGATTCGTCTCACCTGTCAGACCGAATACATAACTCATTCCGAACAACGTGATCGCCGTTGCAATTCCGCCAGAAACCACATATTTAAACGCAGATTCGTTGCTTCGCTTATTGCGTCTTTCAAGCCCTGCCATGATATAAGAAGAAAGAGAGAGAAGTTCAAGACCGACAAACAAGGTGATCAAGTCTGCACTTGAAGCCATCATCATAGCCCCTAATAGAGCAGACAGCAGCAAATAGTAGAATTCTCCGCGGTTCTCTTCAATGTCTTCTTTTTTGTAGTTGGATGCTAAGACCAAAACAAGCAATGTTCCGAGCAATAGCAAGATCTTGAATGCTTTCGAAAAAGAATCAAGCCGGTACGTATCATACAGAATGGATGTTACTTCTGTATCCAGCTGCATGAAGATCGCAGCAAGTGCACCGAGAACTCCTGCCCCGGCAAGCCATGCCAAAGGTTTGCGGCTCGCTTCTTTTTTCATAAAAAGGTCGATCACTGATAGCAGCGTCGCAACACCAAGTATGATAAATTCAGGAGCCATGGCGCTCCATTTAAAGGATAATAACGTATCTAGATCCATCGATTAGCCCCCTAACCCTAGCAGAATGGCATCTAATGTTGGTCGGAGCATATCACTTAACCATGCTGGATAGATTCCGATAAAAAGAATCGCTGCGAGGAGCACGAACGCCGGAACCCGCTCTGACGAAGTTAAGTCACGCGGTTCATGCAGTTCTTTTTCAGCACCAAACGTGATTGCCAGCACAGCTCTCAACACATAGACCGCTGTTAAAATCAGGCCGAGAGTTCCCACTGCAGCGAGCACTGGCATTTTTTCAAACAATCCTAAAAAAGCCATGAACTCGCTGATGAATCCGGACATTCCCGGAAGACCAAGTGATGCGAGACCGCCAGCTAAGAATACCCCTGCCAGAATCGGCATCCTTTTCGCCACTCCGCCAAATGCACTTAACTCAGAACTGCCTGACCGTTCATATAAAGCACCGACTAAGAAAAACAGCAGTGCTGAGATCAACCCGTGAGAGACCACTTGGAAAACGGCACCTGTCATCCCTGATTCGTTGCCGGCAGCTAGACCGATCAGCACGATTCCCATATGCGAAACGGAAGAATAAGCGAGTACGCGTTTGACATCGGTTTGGGTTAAAGCTAAAAACGCTCCGTAAAGCAGGTTGATCACACCGAGAAGTCCGATCACAAAGGCGAGTGACTTGAACTGATCAGGAAACATGCCAGCTCCAAACACGATCACTCCGTAAGCTCCAATTTTCAACAAAATCCCTGAGTGGATCATAACGATCGCCGGCGGCGCCTGAACGTGCACACGGACCATCCATGAATGCAGCGGGAAAACCGGCAGCTTCACGGCAAACGCAACGAGCAGTGCAATCAGCATTCCCATCTTAAAGCCTTTTGTAATAAACAGCTGATTTAGTTCTGCTTGCGGTAGTGAAAACGTGTAAGCAAGCTGTTCGAAGTTCATCGTGCCTGTTTTCATGAAAAGCGCGACGAACACGATAAGAAGAATCGCTGAACCGACTCCGTTATAGATCAAAAAGCTATAAGCCGCTTTCTCTCTTTCTAAGTAACCCCAGCGTCCGATCAAGAAAAACATCGGGATGAGCGTGACTTCAAAGAAAATAAAGAACAAGAAAAGATTTTGAGCGGCAAACACGCCGAGCATTCCCATCTCCAGCAGGAAGAACAAAATGAAGTAGCTTTTCCAGTTTTGTTTGATGGAGAAAGAAGCGATTGCTGCCAGCACGGAAACGACAGCGGTCAAGAGGATCAGCACCATCGAAAGTCCGTTAACCCCTATTTCATAAAAGATCGGATAGCTTACCTGACCTTTTGATTGAAAAACTTCATAAGAGATCCAGCTGAATTTCTCCGTCAGCTGCAGCCCTTCTCCTCCCATTTTGAATGCTGAGAGGACGACAAGCGCGATGCCTAATGGAAAAAATGTTCCTAAAACACCAAGCCATTTAATCGATTTTTCGTCTGTGGATGGTACAAACATGAGTACCAGCACGCCTAACAAAGGGGAAAAGATCAAGATGGAAAGAAGCCATGCGTTCATGAGAAATACCCCCCTGTCAATGCCACGATAAGCAATAAAATCACGATTCCAAAGATAGCCGCTGTTCCGTAGGACTGCACCTGGCCGTTCTGCAGACGCGAGCCGATCTTGCTAAGTCCTTGAACACCGTTCGTTACAGCTGTTACGAGTCCATCCACAACATAGCGGTCAAAGAGAACACCAAGCTTGCTCAATGCTCTTGTTCCTTTTACAACGGTTTGATCATATCCTTCATCGATGTACCACTTGTTGTAGATGACCTCCGCAAGACTAGGAAGCGACCTCGTAATCCAGTCTCTGGAAAGAGTCCCTTTTTGATAGATCAAATAAGCAAGACCGATTCCTAAAGCGGCAGCTAGTGTCGCCAAAAGCGGGATCCACGCAGGTCCATGGTGGTCGCCATGCGGCAGGTCAACAGGTCCTTGAGCCAGGTAATCGGATAAAAAGGTTCCAAACCACGTTGTGTTCAAGTAACCCGCAACGACCGCTAACACGCCAAGCACGATCATCGGGAATGTCATCACGCCTGGTGATTCGTGAACGCCTTTTTGCTCATGTTCTTCGCCGCGTGCTTCCCCTGTAAACACGAGGAAAAACAAACGGAACATATAGAACGCCGTCATGAATGCAGCGATGACAGCGAGCCAGAACAGCCCGTACTTGCCGTCTGCATAGGTGCTTGCCAAAATCTCATCTTTTGAGAAGAATCCGGATAAAAGCGGAACACCTGAGATCGCGAGTGCCCCGATCAAGAAGAGCGGTCCCGTTACCCGAAGCTTCTTCCAAAGTCCGCCCATTTCTTCGATGTTTTGTGTATGTACAGCATGAATGACACTTCCTGCTGCTAAGAACAGCAATGCTTTAAAGAAAGCATGTGTCGTCAGATGGAAAATTCCAGCCACATAGCCTGATGCTCCGAGCGCGAGCATCATGTATCCTAACTGGCTGACAGTAGAATATGCTAAAACGCGTTTGATATCTTTTTGCATGAGACCGATCGATGCTGCGAATATCGCTGTCAATCCCCCGACAACTGCAACAACCGTCAATGCTGCTTCTGATGCTTGAAAGAGCGGATACATCGCTGCTACTAAGTACACCCCAGCTGCTACCATCGTGGCAGCGTGGATGAGCGCCGAAACGGGTGTCGGACCTTCCATCGCATCCGGTAGCCATGTGTGAAGCGGCAGCTGACCTGATTTCCCGACCGCTCCTACAAAAATACAAAGCGCCGTGAGTGTCAGCATCCCTGATGAGATGTCGCCATTTTTTACAGAAGTAAAAATCTCGTCATATTCGAAACTGCCAACCTGCCAAAATAGCAAAACCATCCCGATAAACAGACCAACGTCCCCGATACGGGTCATGACGAAGGCCTTTTTCGCAGCGGCCTTTGCTTCTGGCTTAAAATAATAGAATCCGATCAATAGAAACGAACCGAGTCCGACTAGCTCCCAAAACATATATAGCTGTAATAGATTAGGAGATAGAACCAGTCCGAGCATCGCGAATGAAAACAATCCTAAATAGGCGAAGAATACCGGGAACCGTTCGTCCCCGTGCATGTACCCTTTCGAATAAAGGTGTACTAAAAAACTGACGAGTGAAACGATGACGAGCATGAGCGCGTTCAGTGGATTTACCTCAAATCCCATTGTGATCGCCCGCTCGCCGATCTGAAACCATGTTCCTTCCGTCTTTATCCCCTCACCTTGCCAGACAGCTAAAAATACGCCGACAGACATGACGAGCGAAACTCCTGTTAAAAGCACTCCAATCCAAGCGGTGCTTTCACTTTTGGATTTTCTGAACAGCAATAAAAGAATGAAGGATAAAAGCGGGAACAACGGTATAAGCCAACTCATCTGCAACATAATTGTCCATCTCCTCTCTTATCGCTTCATCGTATCCATTTCATCCACATTTACCGTTTGACGGTTGCGATACAGCGCGATCAGGATCGCAAGCCCGACTGCCGCTTCTGCAGCCGCTACCGTAATGGTGAACAAGGAGAAAATCTGTCCGGTAAGTCCCGGATTAATCGAGTATTTCGCAAAAGCTACTAAATTAATATTTACGGCATTCAGCATCAATTCTATTGAAATAAGCACGATAACCGCGTTTCGTTTTGTAAGTGCACCGAACAAACCGATGCAGAACAGAATCAAGGCAAGCATCAAGTAAGCTGTTAAAGGTACAGCGCTCATTTTTTTGCCTCCTTCTCATCATCGGCGCGTTTGGCGAGGATAATGGAGCCGATCAGTGCTACCAAGAGCAGAACTGATGTTAGTTCAAAAGGGATGACGTAATGGGAATACAGCTCGATCCCGATCTTTTTCGTATTATCAACGTGCAGTTCCACGTCCTGCTGGCCGAAGTTTAAGTCCTTGATCTTTCCGTACATGATCAGAAAGAAAAGACCGATCGCAAGGCCTGTCAGTATAATTTTCAGCCGCGGTGCCCGTTTCTCTTTTTCCTGATGCCTTGTCAGCATGATTCCGAACAGCATGATGATCGTAATGGCACCAGAGTAGATCAGCACTTGAACAACTGCTACGAATTCAGCAGACAACGTAATATAAATACCTGCAATCGCAATAAAAGTAAAAATAAGAGCGACAACCATGTGTACGACATTTGTCAGGTTGATCAGAAGAACACCGCCGGTAATCGCTGTCAGCGCTAGCAGGAAAAAAGCTATCATTTCACCGGTCATGCTTTGTTCTCCTTTCTGACGTTCTCATCGTTTTCGTCCAGCCACTCCAGATTCTTAAACAGATCGTCCCGGCTGTACTCGGCGAGTTCAAACTGGTTTGTCATGACAATCGCTTCTGTCGGACACACTTCCGTACAGAGATCACACAAAATGCATATTTCAAAGTTGATATCATACGTATCAATGATTTTTCCTTTTTTTGCTGGATCCGGATGCGGCTTACCCGTTAACTGGATGCAGTCTGTCGGGCAGATCTGTGCGCATTGGTTGCACACGATGCACTTTTCCGGATAAAACTTTTGGATACCGCGGAAACGGTCAGGCATTTGGATCGGCACGTCCGGGTAACTTGTCGTTACGTTTTGCTTCGTCAAGTTCTTAACGGTGTAGCTTAAACCTTTCACAAGACCTTTCATCCTGAGATCACGCTCCTTATGCTTTGGTCTATCTATTGAGTGGGCGATTTTGTTGAAGATGCTTCGCTGCTTTTGAAAGTGTTGATTTCCGCTCCAGGTTGCTCGCTTTCCGGGGGGTGTGCGGTGAGCCCACTCGTCGCTTTGCGACATTGAATGGTCTCACCTGTCACACTGATCCCCCAGGAGTCTCGCACCTTGCGCTCCAATCAACTTTTCAATGAAGTTGTTTACAAAACCATAACTTGCAAGGTAAATATGATAGATTCAACCTCAAACTAGCAAAAGCGAAGTCCTCTTTTTTATAAAAATAGTTCCTTTACTGCTGCACTTACGAAGATATTCAGCAGTGCTAGCGGTAGAAGGACTTTCCATGCAAAGCCCATCAGCTGATCAGCACGGAGTCGTGGAAGTGTTCCGCGAATCCAGATCATGAAAAATACTACTAGACTGAATTTCAAGCCGAACCATAACATGCCTGGTATGAATCCTAAGAACGGGATCGGCATCCATCCTCCGAGAAAAAGTACCGTTGTGAGTGATGCCATCGCGAACAGGTACACGTACTCTGTCAGCATGAAGAACGCCCAGCGGAAGCCGGAGTATTCTACGTGGTAACCGGCAACGAGCTCTGATTCTGCTTCTGGCAAGTCGAACGGCGTACGGTTCAGCTCGGCGATCGAGGAGATCAAAAAGACGAAAAATCCGATCGGTGTCAGAAAGATGTACGCGATATTTTCTTGTCCTCGTACGATGTCGTTTAAGTTCAGGCTGCCTGCAAAAAGGATAACTCCGATCACCGAGATAACGAGCGGGATCTCATACGAAATCATCTGTGCCGCAGCACGCATGCCGCCGAGTAATGAGTATTTATTGTTAGACGCCCAGCCGCCCATCAGGATTCCGATCGTTGATATCCCTGAGATGGCTACATAATAGAGCAGGCCGACGCCAAGATCTGCGAACTGCATGTTTTCCGAGAACGGAATCGTCGCGAGCACCATGAACGCCGGTGCGAACGCGATGACCGGAGCCAGTATAAACAGCGGACGGTCAGCAAGTTTTGGAATGGTATCTTCTTTTATTAAAAGTTTAAAAACGTCAGCAACGGTTTGCAGGAGACCGAATCTTCCCCCAACCCGGTTCGGTCCTGTACGCATCTGCATGAATCCGAGCACTTTACGCTCGGCTAAGATCGCGTAAGTTACAAATCCCAACACGGTCATAAGCAAGGCTGCACCGAGTGCGAAGAAGATGGCCACATGCGTCCAGCCAGGCTGTGCGTATAATATATCCTCCATCATCAGCCATCAACCTCCCCGAGCACAATGTCGATTCCGCCTAAAATCGTTATCAAGTTGGAAATGTTTTCGCCGACTAAAAGCTTAGGCAGAATCTGCAGGTTGTAGAAAGAAGGTCTGCGGAACTTTAAGCGGTAAGGTTCTTTTTTACCCTCGGACGCGATGTAGCAGCCAATCTCTCCCCGCGGCGATTCAATTCGGACGAATGCTTCACCTTTTGGCGGCTTGATGATTCTTGGCACTTTTGCCATGACAGGACCTTCTTCAGGGAATTGTTCAACAGCTTGTTCTAAAATCTTTAATGATTCTTCTATTTCCTGCATGCGGCACTGATAACGCGCCCATGCATCGCCTGTATGAAACACCGGGACATCAAAATCAAATCGTTCATAGATCGAATAAGGCTCATCTTTTCTTAGATCCCAACTCGTGCCGGTGCATCTGAGGTTCGCTCCGCTCAATGAATAATCGAGTGCTTCTTCCTTCGAGTAATAGCCGATTCCTTTTACACGGTTCAAGAAGATTTCGTTTCCTGTCACTAGATCGTGATAGCCTGCGAGTTCTTCTCTCATATATGGAATAAAATCGCGAACCTTCTCGATCCAGCCATCCGGCGCATCCCATTTCACGCCGCCGACACGCATATAGTTGAACGTTAGTCTCGCGCCGCAAATTTCGTTCAGCATGTTGATGATTGCTTCTCTTTCACGGAACGCGTATAAAAACGGGCTCATCGCACCAATATCGAGTAAATATGTACCGAACCAAACGAGGTGGCTCGCGATTCGACCGAGTTCCATCACAATCACGCGCAAGTATTCGGCACGTTCAGGAATCTCGAGACTCATCATCGTTTCAACGGCATGGCAGATCACATAGTTGTTCGTCATCGCCGCCAAATAATCCATTCGGTCTGTGTACGGGATGATCTGTGTATATTGCAAGTTTTCAGCAAGCTTTTCAGTCCCGCGGTGCAGATAGCCGATTACAGGTGTTGCTTCAATAATCGTTTCACCGTCGATCTTTAGTACGATCCGGAATACGCCGTGTGTACTTGGATGCTGAGGTCCAACGTTGAGGAGCATCTCTTCTGTTCTGATCATTGTCTACACCTCCACGTCATGCGGTTCGTAATCTTTTCTGAGCGGATGGCCAACCCAATCATCTGGCAGCATGATGCGTGTTAAGTTCGGATGACCTTCAAATTGGATGCCTAAAAGATCATACGTTTCACGCTCTGGCCAGTTTGCGCCTGCCCATAACGGGGTAATAGATTGGGTAACGGCACTATTTCTGTCTATTTTTACTTTTAACGCAACCGATTGGCGGTTTACATACGAATATAGATGGTTATACACTTCAAAATGTGTTTCAAAATCTGTCCCATGCATTTCAGACAGATAATCAAAACAAAGCTGATCGTTGTGTTTTAAAAACTCAGCGACTTTGTAATAAGTATCGGGTTTTGCGACTAATGTCGGCACGTCTTTTGAGAGTCTGTTGATGTAAGCATCTTCTAACGTCTCTTCTCCTAAGTGCTCTTTGATGACTTTTATGTAGGTATCGAGGATCGGCTGGTTTGGAGATGGTTTTTCTTCTTCTGCTGGTTCTGCTGCAGCACCTTTTGCGTTTGCTGCGGCACGCGCTTTTGCAGCGGCAGCGGCCTTTGCTTTCGCGGCGGCGATGGCTTTTGCTTTTTCATCGTCACCGGCTGGAGCTTCTCCGCCCGCTTCTCTTGCTGCTTTTGCTTTCGCGGCTGCGGCTGCTTTCGCCTTTGCTGCTGCAGCGGCCTTCGCTTTTGCTGCTGCTTTTGCTTTTTCGTCGTCGGATGCTGGTTCTCCACCCGCTTCTCGTGCTGCCTTTGTCTTCGCGGCAGCTGCTGCTTTCGCCTTTGCAGCTGCAGCGGCCTTTGCTTTTGCTGCTGCTTTTGCCTTTTCGTCGTCGGAAGCTGGTTCGGATGCTGTGTCTCCACCTGTTTCTCTTGCTAGTTTTGCCTTTGCGGCAGCGGCTGCTTTGGCTTTCGCAGCTGCGACAGCCTTCGCTTTTGCTGCTGCTTTTGCCTTTTCGTCATCACCGGCTGGTTCGGTTGCATTCCCTTTTTCCGACTGGCGTTGTTTTGCGAGTTCAAGCGCCTTTGCCTTTGCTTCTGCAGCGGCCTTCTTTTTAAGTTCTTCTTTTGTTAATTCTGGTTCTGACGTTTCATCAACTTTCGCCTTTTCCGCCTGACGTTGTCTTGCTAGTTCAAGCGCTTTTGCCTTCGCTTCAGCTGTTGCTTTCTTTTTCAGCTCTTCTTTTGTTAATTCTGGTTCTGCAGCTGGTACGGTTGCTTCTTCAGCTTTCGCCTTTTCCGCCTGGCGCTGTTTCGCAAGCTCAAGCGCCTTTGCCTTCGCTTCAGCTGCAGCCTTCTTTTTCAGCTCTTCTTTTGTCAATTCAGGTTCTGCAGCTGGTTCGGTTGTTTCTGCTGCTTTTGCTTTTTCTGCCTGACGCTGCTTTGCGAGCTCAAGCGCCTTTGCCTTCGCTTCAGCTGCCGCTTTTTTCTTTTGTTCTTCTATCGATAACCCCTCATTTGGGTTTTGCTCATTTTTGTCGGTCATTCGCTCATCACCTTCTTGCCGGTCTTCGCTTCATAACGGATTTTTTCCTGAAGCTTGTTGATGCCGTAAATAAGCGCTGCTGGATTTGGCGGGCAGCCTGGTATGTACACGTCAACAGGGACGATCTGATCGACCCCTTTTACAACGGCATATGATTTGATATATGGACCGCCTGCGGTTGCACATGAACCCATCGCGATAACCCACTTCGGCTCAGGCATCTGCTCATACAATCTTTTTAAAACAGGTGCCATTTTTTTCGTAACCGTTCCGGACACGATCATCACATCAGATTGACGCGGTGACGTACGGAAAATACTCCCGAATCGATCTAAGTCATAATGCGATGACCCCGTTCCCATCATCTCGATCGCACAGCAAGCGAGTCCGAATGTCAGTGGCCAGAGCGAGTTGCTTCGTGCCCAAGCTTTGACTTGTTCGAGTGTTACCATGAAGACATTGCGTTCCAGCTCTGAACGTTCTTCTGCCGTAAGCTCCCATTTTATGTCCATTTAAGCACCTTCTTTTTCCAAGCGTATACGAGACCTAACGTTAAAAGAACAACGAATATTCCCATTTCTATCAGGGCAAATACACCTAGCTCTTCATAAGCGACCGCCCATGGATATAAAAACACGGTTTCAACATCAAAAATTACAAATATAAGCGCAAACAAATAATAGCGGACATTGTATTGAACCCAGCTTTGGTGAAAAGGTTCGATTCCGCTTTCGTAAGTGGTGTATTTTTCTGCCGACGGTTTATACGGACGCAGAATACGACCCGCTGTCAAAGCGACTACCGGCAACAGGATCCCTAAAAAAAGAAATACAGCCACGATGAGGTAATTGTTCTGATATAAATTGTAAAAATCCATTCTGACTACCCCCATAAAAACTCAGAATTTTTCAAATTGTGTAACCGCTTCAATTATAACAAATTCCATTTTTTGTGTCGATGATGCCTTTTGTGACTTACCTATGAACTATAAAAATGTTGTATTCTTATTTTTCTATAGAAATGTTCATAATCCTGTAAATTTTTGCATGTGAATCGCTGAAAGTTAGGAGTATGATAAAAGTGAAAGAGGAGGTTGATTGAATATGGACTTTTGGTGGATTGCTTATTTCTTAATTGTTGTGATTTCAATAGCAGGATTAGTGGGAACAATCATGATCTCCAGAACGCAGGATGAAAAATACGGAAGTTCCACAAAACAGAACCTCGTTCGTTTAACAGCCATTTACGCTGTATTGATTCTTGTTTCATTAGTGGCGCTTGCTCTGTACGTCTATATTTAATAAAATGCCTAAAAAGAGGATGTGATCTCGATTTTGAAAAAAGAGACCGAACTGCTTTGGGCTAGTGAAAAGTATTCTGTGATGGCCAAGGGCTATAATTACTATAAAGATATTCAGGGAAAAATGAGAGAAGCACAATTTGAGAAAGATTATGACGAGATCCAAAAGCTGATCTCTGAATATAAGTTAAAACGTTACGATAAAAAAGCACTTATCAATACATTGGAACATATCTGGGGTTACTTTAAAAAAGAGGCAGAAGAAGTTGATAAAAAGCACTTTTTTTCACTGTTGGATGAGTTGAAGCGAGTTGAGGAAGAGCACTTTGAAGAGATTCCTTATGAAATTCAGCTATATTTGCAATATCTGCTTCAAAAATACCCGTCAGACTACTTAAAACAATCTACTTTTATAAAATAGTAAGGATGCTGCCCGGCGTTTTAAGGCTGCATCCTTTTATTATGTAAAAAGTGATGCAATTTTCGCTGACTGAAACTGTTGTAGTTATATACCCAAACTGGTATCCATCCCAATAATCCCACGTTAGATCAAAAAATCCCACATTAAATTGATTTTTCCCACGTTAAATGAAATAATTGCACGTTATTTTAAAAATAACCACGAGTCGACATACCACGACAAATTTCGCCGGCTATAATACCGCTATATACCCTCCCACACTCACCTAACCACCACCTATACAAACAAAAGAGCCACCCCGCATTCAAACGGGATAGCTCTCAACACAACTTTATTCGTTAACCGGCTCAACCGATAATCTCAGCTGCTCTTCAAATTCTGCTGCGTAATCACGCTTCTGTTCGTCATTCCAGCCTAATTTATCTGCCATGCAAATAATTACGTTTTCCTTCCACTTGTACACCGTATCGATGTCAAAGTATAGAGCGGAAATACGGCGGATCAAGAAGTCAGATGGAGTTGAAGTCATCTCGTACTCCAGCGCATATAGAAGAGATGCGTATAGACTCTTCGGCAAGTTATATTTTTTCGCTTCCTCACCGTGCTCTTTCATAAATCCATAAACTACATCAATATTCGTTCCGTAACGCTGAACTAGTTCACTAGCTTTTGCTTCATCAAGTCCTAATCCTAGACCCTCTTGCACTTTCGTACGTAAAAAGTCTCCGAAGTTCACGCTGCCGCCCATTTTACCCCCGGACAGTTCCAGGTGCTGTGTTCTGCAGTCTGGGAACTTTGCATCCTCTTCGTCTGCAAGCTGGTCACGAACGATATCGACTACTTTTTCCGCCATTTTTCGGTATCCTGTAAGCTTTCCGCCTGCGATCGTCAATAGACCTGACGGAGAGTGGAAGACTTCATCTTTTCTCGAAATTTCAGATGGGCCTTTTTTCGGCTCATGAATCAACGGACGCAGCCCTGACCATGAGGACTCAACATCATCACGGGTAACCTTCACTTCTGGGAACATAAAGGAGATCGTGTTGAGGACGTAATTTAGATCTTCTTCAGTCATACCTGGGTTTGCAAGGTCTCCTTTATAGTCCGTATCTGTTGTTCCGACATACGTTTTGCCCGCTCTCGGAATCGCGAACACCATGCGGCCGTCTTCTGTGTCGTAATAAACAGCCTGTTTGAGCGGGAACTTCGACTGATCGATAACAAGGTGGATCCCTTTTGTATGGTGGATCTCTTTTCCTGTTTTCGAGCGGTCTTCCTCGCGGAGTTCATCGACCCAAGGGCCAGTTGCATTCACGATTTTCTTTGCATAGATCTCATGCACTTCGCCAGTCAGCTGATCTTCAACTTTTACGCCGACTGCTTTTTTTCCATTATAGATAAAACTTGTAACCTTCGAATAGTTAACCGCTGATGCACCACGGGCAACGGCCTCTTTCATGATCTCAAGAGTCAGGCGAGCATCATCTGTTTTGTATTCTACATAATAGCCGCCGCCTAGAAGACCGCTCTTTTTCAATAATGGTTCATGCTTCAATGTATCTGAAGCTGAGAGCATTTTTCTTCTTTCTTTTTTCTTAACGCCTGCTAAAAAATCGTATACTTTTAAACCGATCGATGTGGAGAATTTACCGAACGTTCCATTTTTATAGATCGGCAGAAGCATCCATTCTGGTGTTGTGACGTGCGGGGCGTTCTCATACACAATAGCGCGCTCTTTTCCGACTTCTGCTACTAGCTTCACTTCGAATTGCTTCAGATAACGCAGTCCGCCGTGAACGAGTTTCGTTGAACGGCTTGAGGTTCCCGCTGCAAAATCCTGCATCTCAACGAGCCCAACCTTCATTCCGCGCGTCTGGGCATCGAGCAGTATACCTGCTCCTGTAACACCGCCGCCGATTACGAGCAGATCGAGCTTTTGTTTTTTCATATTATCCATGATTGTATCTCTATTATAGGTTGAAAATGCTGCTGTCATTTTCCTCTCACTCCTTCTGTTAGAACCGCCGGACCTGTAAGGCTATGGGTAGTTTTCCCGTAAATTTGCGCTGCAACACGCAGAATTCAAGATCGATGCGTTTTTTGGCGCAAAAAAAGACCACAAGAACCCCGCAAGTGTTTACGAGGTTTTGTGGTCTCTCCTGATCTCCAACCGGTTCAATATCAACTTGGTTTTAGTATAACGCAAATTTGAACTTTTTCAAGGATTAAGCCTTAGGTTTATAAGCAATCGTTGCTTCAACAGCTTTTTTCCATCCGCCATAAAGTTCGTCGCGCTCTTCTTCTTTCATGTTTACGTCGAAATCTTTGTCCACTTTCCACTTATCTGCGATTTCTTGACGGTCACTCCAGAAACCTACTGCAAGGCCTGCTAGATACGCTGCTCCAAGTGCCGTCGTCTCATTAATCTTTGGACGTTCAACTGGAACATTTAAGATATCACTTTGGAATTGCATCAAGAAATTATTCTTAACCGCTCCGCCATCAACACGCAGCTTTTTCAGCTCGATCCCGGAGTCGGCTTCCATCGCAGTGAGTACGTCTCTCGTCTGATAAGCAAGTGATTCAAGAGTTGCACGAATAAAGTGCTCTTTCTCTGTACCGCGCGTCAAGCCGAAGATCGCTCCTCGCGCCTCAGAATCCCAATAAGGCGTGCCAAGGCCTACGAATGCTGGCACCACATACACGCCGTCAGTTGACGAAACGCGATCCGCATATGCTTCACTGTCTGCAGCATCTTTCAGCATGCGCAATCCATCACGAAGCCATTGAATCGCAGAACCTGCCACAAAAATACTACCTTCTAGTGCGTATTCTACTTTTCCGTCGATGCCCCAAGCGATTGTTGTAAGAAGCCCATGTTCTGACGGTACTGCCTTCTCACCCGTGTTCATGAGCATAAAGCAGCCTGTTCCATACGTGTTTTTCGCCATTCCTTTTTCATAGCACGCTTGTCCGAAAAGTGCAGCCTGCTGGTCTCCGGCGATTCCTGCGATCGGAATGTTTTGGCCAAAGAAATGATAATCGATCGTTTCTCCATAAACTTCTGAAGAAGATTTTACTTCTGGAAGCATGGATTTTGGAACGCCTAAAATATCGAGCAATTCATCGTCCCATTTCAAGTCATAGATGTTGTACATCAGTGTTCGTGATGCATTTGAATAATCGGTCACGTGAGATTTTCCGCCAGTCAGCTTCCAAACGAGCCATGTATCGATCGTTCCGAAAAGAAGATCCCCTTTTTCCGCTTTTTCTCTTGTTCCGTCAACGTTATCAAGAATCCACTTTACTTTTGTTCCAGAAAAATAGGCATCGATCAATAGTCCAGTTTTGTCGCGAAACTTGTCATTATGACCTTGTTTCTTCAATTCGTCGCAAATATCAGCTGTCTGGCGTGATTGCCAAACAATCGCATTGTGAACAGGCTTCCCTGTGTTCTTGTCCCACACAACAGTCGTTTCACGCTGATTCGTGATTCCGATCGCCGCGATCTCAGCAGGATCTGTATCTGTTTTATGAAGAACTTCTGCAACAACCGCTAAAATCGTTCCCCAGATTTCCTGTGCGTCATGTTCCACCCAGCCTGGCTTAGGAAAGTGCTGTTTGAATTCTTTTTGAGAGATTTCAACGATTTCTCCAGCTTGATCAAATAGAATAGCTCTTGAACTTGTTGTTCCTTGGTCGAGTGCGATAATATATTTTTTTGCCATTTCTAAAACCCTCCCGAGTGTCTTTTTATACTTTATAGTTTAGTTTTCGATTCTATCTCCGTGCGGTATTGCATGTGTTCCTTTTTGTCCTAGCATGAATGTGATTGCCAATACTCCTGCACATACCACGGTCCAGATCCAAAATAGCGAAGTAACTTTCCCTGTGAAAACAGCTTGATAGAATAACGCTCCAAATACTCCTCCAAGTACTGGTCCTACAACCGGAATCCATGAATATGTCCAGTTCGAGCCACCTTTACCTGGAATCGGCAAGATCGCGTGTGCGATTCTTGGTCCTAAGTCACGTGCAGGGTTGATCGCGTAACCAGTAGTACCACCGAGTGATAAACCGATTGCCACAATCAGGAATCCGACGATCAGCGGATTGAGTCCTTCTGAAAATTTATTCGCCCCGATCGATAATAATCCTACCAGCAAAACAGCTGTTCCAATAAATTCTGAGAGCAAGTTCGAGAATGTGTGCGGGATCGCCGGGTCTGTTGAGAATACCCCGAGCTTAACCGCTTTGTCTTCAGTCGCTTTCCAATGCGGCAGGAAGTGGAAGTATACAACAATTCCTCCAAGCATTCCGCCGATTACCTGAGCGGTAATGTACATCGGTACATCGCTCCAAGCAAATTCACCGATTGCGGCAAGCCCAAGTGTTACAGCCGGATTAATGTGCGCACCGCTGAAACTTCCGACCGCGTAAACTGCTACTGCTACGGCAAGCCCCCAGGCTAAAGCAACAACAATCCAGCCGCCGCCTTGTGCCTTGGATTTATTCAAGGAAACGTTTGCAACAACGCCCCCTCCAAAAATAATGAGAATCATTGTACCGATTAATTCTCCCATAAATGTAGACATCATTTTTTCCTCCTTTATGCTAACTGACAAGATGATTTTGTATAATAGCTTTTTATATCGTGAAGGAAGCAAACAAAAAAAGACCCAGCAAAAGATACCTATAGTTTTGCTATAAGTTACCCCTTGTGGATCTCCATGTTCTCCGTCACGTTTATGAACTTGTCTCTATTATAGCAAGGATGTAAACGTTGTCAAACGTTATTCAGGAAAAATATTAGATCCACAAATCCGGGTTAGATGTCGTAACAGCTTCTGCCCCTGCCTCAAGGGCTTGGAGGACATTCTCTTTCGTACGGATAAGTCCGCCAGCAATTATTGGTATTTGAGCTTGCTCTCTCACTTCTTTAATTATTTCCGGCATGATGCCAGGCAAAACCTCTAAATAGTCTGGCTGAGCACGTTCGATTACCTTGTAACTTGTTTCTAGTGCTAATGAATCTAATAAAAATAAGCGCTGTACAGCAATCATGTTCCTCTTTTTCGCCCGGATGATACAGTTTGAGCGTGTTGATATAATCCCCGCCGGTTTCATTTCCTGAGCTAAAAAATCTACGGCATACTCATTCGCTTTCAGGCCATTGATCAGATCCAGATGAACCAGAACTTTTTTATTTCTCTCGTTTGCCATGGCGATCATAAACTTCAGCTGGCTGATATGCGTATCCAAACAAACGATGTATGTATATTTGCTTTTTAGCAGCTTCTCAAAATCCTTCATTTTTCGGGCAGCAGGTAAAACTTTTTGACCATGAAAGCTCATCGTGCACACTCCTCTTATACTTCTTATCATTTTCATTTCATTGTAATTTTATTGCTGTGTAGCCCTTTTTTATATTCTGTGATATTAACACATACGAACTGCCGCGGACGAGCATTTAATGTGGTATGGCTTCTTAAAAGCAGCTGCTTTATGTAAAGGAGATGATTATGATGATATATAAAAGAATAAAACATCAATTCGTTCCTTACAGCATGTTTCCAAACCCTTATGGAGACGAAGTTGCTGAAAAAGCGGAGTTAGAAGACGCTGATATGATTTTAGATGAAAACGGAGAACAGATCTGGCTAAAAAAGAAAAATGACCTTCCATCGGTGTTCGGAAAATCCTGAATCTGATCCTCAAAATAGTATTTCTTCATTTCAACCTCCCTCAAATGAAATGAACGTGATGTATATGTCCCTTCTGAGTTATTTTCAGAAGGGATATTTCAATTTTCCGGGAGAAAATGAGGTGATTCTTCAAAAAAATAAGCTAGACGGGATGGACCAGACTTAAAATGCTTAAATCAGGTGCTGTTTCGGGTGCCGAAACAGTTAAAAGATGATACCTAAAGGGGTATTTCAGCTTGTTCAAGTGGTCGAATCCAGACAAAAAGCGCACCAATCCAGAAAATTGGGCAGTTTATCCACGAGTTTATGCCCTCAATCCAAAAATTTTAGTTATTTATCCACGAGTCTACATTCCTCGACAAATTTCGCACCCCCCATATACCCACTTATAACCTCTTATTCCCGCAAAAGAAAGCTGAATACCCTCACCCACCACATCAAATAACAAACAAAAAAAGCCTCCCAGCTCATAAAGAGCTGAAAGGCTTGAAAAATTAACGTTTTGATGCGATGTCGATACGGTTGATTGCACGTTTAAGTGCAAATTCCGCACGAGTTGCGTCAACGTTATCTTGCTTGTTGCCTGCAAGACGCTTCTCGGCACGTTCTTTTGCTGCACGTGCGCGATCCACTTCGATGTCGCCAGCAATTTCAGCAGCTTCTGCTAAAATAGTGACTTTTTCAGGTCGCACTTCAATAAATCCACCGCTAACGGCCACGTATTGTGTTTTCCCATCAACGTCGTGAACACGCACGGCGCTGATCGTTAAAGGAGCTACAAGAGGGATATGGCCTGGAAGAACTCCAAGCTCCCCGCTTTTTGCTTTCGCGCTGACCATTTTCGCATTTCCTTCAAACACAGGACCATCAGGGGTTACTACGCTGACTTGAATGGTTTTCATCCAATCTTACCCCTTTCAGGCATTAGGCCAAAGTTTTTGCTTTTTCAATAGCATCCTCAATAGAGCCTACGAGATGGAACGCTGATTCCGGAAGATCATCGTATTTTCCTTCAAGGATTTCTTTGAATCCACGAACTGTATCTTTAACAGGAACGTATGAACCTTTTTGTCCTGTAAATTGTTCTGCAACGTGGAAATTTTGAGATAAGAAGAACTGGATACGACGCGCACGGTGTACAACTAGCTTGTCATCTTCAGAAAGCTCGTCCATACCAAGGATCGCGATGATATCTTGAAGTTCTTTATAACGCTGTAAAGTCGCCTGAACTTTACGCGCTACTTCGTAATGCTCTTCTCCAACGATCTCAGGAGAAAGTGCACGAGAAGTTGAAGCTAGTGGATCTACCGCTGGATAGATACCCATAGCCGTTAATTTACGCTCAAGGTTTGTTGTTGCATCTAAGTGAGCGAACGCTGTAGCTGGAGCCGGATCCGTATAGTCATCGGCAGGTACATAGATCGCTTGGATAGATGTTACAGAACCTTTTTTCGTAGATGTGATACGTTCTTGCAGCTGACCCATCTCAGTAGCTAGAGTCGGCTGGTAACCTACCGCTGATGGCATACGGCCAAGAAGGGCAGATACTTCAGAACCTGCTTGCGTGAAACGGAAGATGTTATCTACGAAGAAAAGAACGTCTTGTCCTTGTTCATCACGGAAGAATTCAGCCATTGTCAAACCAGAAAGAGCGATACGTGCACGTGCTCCAGGCGGCTCGTTCATCTGTCCGAATACCATTGCCGTTTTCTTGATAACACCAGAGTCGCTCATCTCGTGGTAAAGGTCATTACCTTCACGAGTACGCTCACCAACACCTGCGAATACGGAGATACCACCGTGCTCTTGTGCGATGTTGTTGATTAGCTCCTGGATAAGAACGGTTTTACCTACACCCGCACCACCGAAAAGACCGATTTTTCCACCTTTTACGTATGGAGCAATAAGGTCAACTACCTTGATTCCTGTTTCTAGGATCTCAGTTTTTGTTGTTAATTCATCAAAAGAAGGTGCTGAACGGTGAATTGGGTCACGGCGAACATCTGCCGGTACTGCCTCACCAAGGTCAATGTGATCACCTGTTACGTTAAATACACGTCCAAGTGTTGCTTCACCTACTGGTACTGAAATCGGCTTACCTGAGTCAGCGATTTCCATCCCACGAACAAGACCATCCGTTGAATCCATTGCGATTGTACGAACCATGTTATCACCAAGGTGAAGTGCTACTTCTAGTGTTAGATCAACACCCTCAGCGCTAACAGTTAAAGCGTTAAGCAATTCTGGAAGCTGGCCTTCAAACTTTACGTCAACGACCGGTCCAAGAATTTGAGTAATATAGCCTTTATTCATCGGTTTCCCTCCTATCTTACTTTGCACATGATGCACTTCAATCAACTTTTATAAAGTTCTATTCAAGTGCTGCTACACCGCCGACGATTTCCGTAATTTCCTGAGTGATAGCTGCTTGACGCTCACGGTTATAAGAAAGTGTCAATTGGCCGATCAGTTCATTAGCGTTATCCGTTGCATTTCTCATCGCAGTCATACGAGAAGCATGCTCGGCTGCTTTCGCATCAAGTAAAGCACCATAAATCAAGCTCTCTGCATATTGAGGAAGAAGCACTTCAAGGATCTCATCCTCTGAAGGTTCGTACTCATAAGAAGATTTTGATTTCGTTTCAGCGATATCCGTTAACGGAAGAAGCTTCTTCTCCGTAAGATCGCTCTGAATGGCACTTACAAAATGGTTGTAATACATGTAAAGCTCATCAAACGTACCGTCTGCATAAAGGCTGACTGCCTTAGATGCGATCGCCTTAATTTCAGCAAAGGATGGCTGGTCTGCCACACCTGTGATGCTGTCCAATATAGACATCTTACGGCTCTTGAAAAAGTTTACACCGACTTTACCGATGACGATCAATGCGTACTCATCAGGTGACTTGTGACGCTGTTGAATCGTGCGGTAGACGTGACGTAAAACATTTGAGTTATAAGCTCCTGCCAATCCACGGTCAGCTGTGACGACGAAGTAACCCGTCTTCTTCACTGGACGTGTTAAAAGCATGGAATGTTTCGCGTTGCTACCAGACGCAATGCTTCCAACCACTTCTTGGATCTTGTCCACGTAAGGGCCGAAAGATTTTGCATTCTGCTCAGCACGGTTTAGCTTTGCAGCTGAAACCATCTCCATCGCTTTCGTGATCTGCATCGTCTTTTTAGTAGAATCTATTCTAGCTTTTATGTCTCTTAATGCCATTCATTTTCACCACCTTTATGGGTAGTTTAAAAATCGGTAATCCTCATTTTAAACATAGTAAGCTGGTTGCACGGTTCTAAGCCTCATTTGTCTTAGAACCGTACTTAATTTAATCTATAAAATCTTACGCGAATGTCTTTTTGAATGCTTTGATCGCTTCGTCCAGGCTGTCGTCGCCAGGAAGTTTTCCAGATGTCTTGATTGCATCAAGAACGTCTTTAGAGTTAGCTTCCATGTGTGCGTAAAGCGCTTCTTCAAAGCGGCTTACATCTTCAACAGCTACATCATCGATGTATCCGCGAGTCAATGCATAAAGGATCGCAACTTGGTGCTCAACTTTTAGTGGCTTGTGAAGTCCTTGCTTAAGTACTTCTACAGTACGTGCACCACGGTTAAGTTTTGCTTGAGTTGCTTTATCAAGGTCAGATCCGAACTGAGCGAATGCTTCAAGCTCACGATATGAAGCAAGATCCAGACGAAGTGTACCAGATACTTTACTCATCGCTTTGATCTGGGCTGCTCCCCCTACACGAGAAACGGAGATACCTGCGTTGATCGCCGGACGAACACCGGAGAAGAACAAGTCAGATTGTAAGAAGATCTGTCCGTCTGTGATAGAGATAACGTTTGTCGGGATGTATGCAGATACGTCAGATGCTTGCGTTTCAATGAACGGAAGCGCTGTGATAGATCCGCCACCCAACTCGTCGTTTAACTTCGCTGCACGCTCTAAAAGGCGTGAGTGAAGGTAGAAAACGTCCCCTGGATAAGCTTCGCGGCCTGGAGGACGGCGAAGTAGCAAGGAAAGTTCACGGTATGCAGCAGCTTGCTTAGAAAGATCATCATAGATGATCAATACGTGCTTGCCAGCCCACATGAATTCTTCAGCCATAGAAACTCCAGAGTAAGGAGCAAGGAACAACATTGGTGCAGGTTGAGAAGCAGATGCTGATACAACGATTGTGTAATCAAGCGCTCCGTGTGAACGAAGTGTTTCTACAACGCCCGCAACTGTTGATTCTTTTTGTCCGATCGCTACATAGATACAGATCATATCTTGATCTTTTTGGTTAAGGATCGTATCGATCGCTACAGCTGTTTTACCTGTTTGACGGTCACCGATGATAAGCTCACGCTGTCCGCGTCCGATTGGCACAAGTGCGTCAATCGCTTTGATACCAGTTTGAAGCGGCTCATGTACTGATTTACGAGCCATTACACCTGGTGCTTTTTGCTCGATTGGGCGAGTCTTTGTAGTAGCAATTGGACCTTTGCCGTCGATAGGCTGTCCAAGTGGGTTAACTACACGACCAAGAAGCTCTTCACCTACAGGAACTTCCATGATGCGTCCTGTACGTTTTACTTCGTCACCTTCACGAATTTCTTGGTAAGGCCCAAGAATGATGATACCTACGTTGTTTTCTTCAAGGTTTTGGGCCATACCCATTACACCGTTAGAAAATTCAACTAGCTCACCAGCCATTACGTTATCTAATCCATGGGCACGGGCAATACCGTCACCGACCTGGATAACTGTACCCACATCATTCACTTCGATCTCAGATTGATAGTTTTCAATCTGCTTTTTTATTAAAGCACTGATTTCTTCAGCTTTAATGCTCATGAATTTCACCCCTATCCTCTCAGCTTCCGTTAGAAGCTAATTGACGTTCCATTCGATTCAACTTTCCGCTGATGCTTCCGTCAAAAATACGGTTGCCGATGCGGATCTTGATTCCTCCAACTAATGAAGGATCTACAATATTATTAATGCGCAACGCTTTTTTGCCGACTCGGGCAGCAAACGTCTGCTCCAGCTTCTGTATTTCTGTGTCAGATAAAGGACGAACAGAGAATACATTTGCGTCAGCAATGCCTTGTGCCTCATTTGCTAATTCAATGAACTGCGCTGCCATCTCTGTGATGTATGTGTAACGATTGCGGTCTACCATCAAGTAAACAGTGTTCATTACAGCAGGAGAAAGGTCAGCTCCAACGCTCTCTTTGATCAATTCTTTCTTTTGATCTTTAGATACTTTTGGATGTGCTAAAACTTTTTGAAGATCTTTGTTCATCTCCAGAACGTTTTTTACAAGACGCAATTCTGAAACTGTTTCTTCAAGTTTCGTAACACCAACTACTTCAAATAGTGCTAATGCATAACGTTTTGCTACGATTGCTTGATCTTTGCTCATCGAGACTCGCCTACCTCTTTGAGGTATTCGTTAATAAGCTTCTCTTGTGAGTTTTCGTCAAGTTCTTTTGCAATAACTTTAGAAGCGATCTTAACGGATAGAGCAGCAACTTCTTGACGAAGTGTAGCAACTGCTTTTTCTTTTTCAGAAGCGATCTCAGCCAATGCAGCTTCTTTCACGCGCTCAGCTTCGTCACGGGATGCTTTAATAATCGCTTCACCTTGAGCTTCGCCTTGCTTTTTCGCATTGTCGATAATTGCTTTTGCTTCTTCACGGGCTTTCTTCAACTCTTCAACTTGAGTCTCAAGATAAGTCTTAGCTTCTTGACGGGATTGTTCAGCCGCATCAATTTCGCTGTTGATATGTGATTGGCGCTCTTTCATGATTCCCATTAACGGGCCCCATGCGTATTTGCGCAGCAATACTAATAGGATGATAAATGATACTAACTGGAATGCGATATCTCCAGTGTTAATTCCACCTGTAGCAGCACCTAGAATTAAGGATTGCACAGCATTTCCTCCCTTCAATCGATCATACATAAGGAATGGCGAAGGGGAGTCCCTTTACGGAAACTTGCTTCGCCATTATAAAAATCGTAATAAACAATGCTTGTTATGATTACTCAGCGCCAAGAGCGATGAACGCGATAACTACACCGATGATTGGAAGTGCCTCAACTAATGCAACCCCGATGAACATTGTTGTTTGAAGAGTACCACGTAGTTCTGGTTGACGAGCGATCCCCTCAACTGTACGACCTACGATTAAACCGTTACCAATACCAGCACCAAGTGCCGCTAGACCTACCGCGATTGCAGCTGCAATAAGATTCATGATAAAATTTCTCCCTTCTGAATTCCCTTAAAATTTTTATGAAAATTGGCTCCTATGTATAGAAGCTTGATTTTTCCCGATAATTAGTGATCGTGGCTTACTTTATGTGCTAAATAAACCATTGTCAGCATTGTGAAGATAAACGCCTGGATCGCACCGACAAAGATCGAGAACCCTTGCCATACCATCATCGGCAACAATGCGAATACTCCTTGGAAGATACCGCTTGTACCAAGTCCTGCTAATAGTGCTAAGAGCATCTCACCAGCGAAAATGTTTCCGTAAAGACGAAGACCAAGTGTCAGAGTGTTTGCAAACTCCTCAATAATCTTCAACGGGAACAAGAACTTCATTGGCTTGAAGAATTCTGCTCCATATTCTTTGAACCCCTTCATTCTCACACCGTAATAGTGTGAAAGCGCCACTACCATAACTGCTAGAGTCAACGTAATGGTCGGGTCTGCAGTAGGTGATTTCCACCATAAGTTATGGTCGACTACTACTGCAAAAGGTAATCCCAGCATGTTGGCTACGAAAATATACATGATAAGCGTAAGTCCTAAAGCAAGAAAACGTCCGCCAGTATGCCAGTCCATCGTGCTGCCTATGATTCCTTTTACGAAATCGACTACCCATTCAAGGAAGTTTTGCATTCCTCCTGGTCGCATTGACAAGGCTCGAGTAGCGAGTACCGCAATTAGGAAAACAATAACGGATGAAACTGTGATCATCAGTACGTTCGACATATTAAACGTCAAACCGAGAAAATCTTTAGTAACTGCACCATGTTCCACCTATGTTCACCTCTTTTCCTTTGGAGTGCTAAAGCTTTGAGTTAGTGAATCTATTAACATGATAATGTAGACTGCCATCAATCCCACTACCACACTTAATAAATGAAAATGTTCCGGGTATTTCATTGCGATGAGCACCGCTAACCCTGCTAGTAGGAGTCTGGAAAGTGAACCGAGTGTCTTCACCCTTTTTTGCTGGATTACTGCTTGTCCCATTCTTTCAATCTTCGAATACATGCTCCAAAGATTGTAGAGACTGAACAGAGCACCAAGAGCCAGTCCTAAAAAGATGGTTTTGTAAGGAGTGACAGCATAACCGATGAAAAGAAGCGATAGCAGATACAATGTGTACTTTATGTATTTAAAAAACACCGTTTTGTACTCATTCATCATTGCCCGTCTCCTGAAAACTTCGATATTAAGCGGATCATCCCGTAAACACCTGCTCCAAGACCAAGAAACAACCCGATGATGAGGAAGATTGGAAATTCATTGCCGATGTACGCATCAAGCCATTTCCCTCCAAAAAGTCCGATCAGTATGCAGCCAACAAGCTGAGAGAGAATGCCAGACATTAAAGCCATTGCTTTATAAGGGCGTTTCCCATTGCTCATAGATGTGGACTCCTTCCTTCTGGAAACAGGTAATTTTTTCTGTGAAAACCCTTGAAAAGACAAGAATGTAAACCTTACCATATTCCCTTTGTAAGAATACAATAGTGACATTTCTATGTCAACGACTTCCGGGACGGTTTATTAAATAAATTGTGGAAATTTTGTGGCTTGTTTCAAAGGTTTATAGTTAACATTGTGTACTATCTCTTCCTTCATTTTCCAATAATCCGAATAATTCCACCCATTTGATAAATACTTACATTAAATATATGGAAGGAGCTTGGTCATAATGAAACAAAAAGTACTAATTTTGTTTATGGTGGTGGCAGTCTTTGCTGCAGGATGCATGAACAACGACAAAAAACCTGTGGAAGAGTCCCGCGATATGAGAAATAATGTCGAGAATGATCGTGACAAACCATTGAATGTACAATATAACGATCAGACACCAACGGGCATGACACAGGTTGATTATGCAAAATGGGGCAAAATGGCCTTAGAAGAAACAAAAAAGAAGTATCCTGAAAGCCGCGTCAGCGATTATCAATATGACACGCGCAGAATTGCCCCAGATGGAACGATCACAGATTACTTTGATTTTACGGTGTTTCAGAAGAACAAGAAGCATCTTGTGAAAGTCGGCGTGATGCATGATGATGAGAAACTGATCGATATGAAGTTTGAGGAAATGGGCTAAATCGATTTTTGACGAGGGTGGCTGACGGTTGTCAGCCTTCTTTTTTTTGATTTTACGGTACGTGTTATTTTATTTATTACACGTTCGCTCAAGAATATCTCATTTCACGCAAACATTACTTTGTTTCACGCATAAACTTATGACTTCCACGCAGAATCTCTATCTGTTCACGCAGGATTGTGCTAGTTTCACGCACACAACTTATATTCCATAAAAAAACTGACCCGACAGAGGTAGTTTCACCCTCAATCGAGTCAGTTTCATCATTTTTCCGGCTTATTTTGTTCCGAACAAACGGTCACCAGCGTCACCGAGACCTGGAACGATGTATCCGTGGTCGTTTAACTTCTCATCTAATGCAGCCAAGAAGATATCTACATCTGGGTGCTCGTCCTGGATCACTTTTACACCTTCTGGAGCAGCAACTAAGCACATAAGCTTAATGTTTTTTGCGCCGCGGTTTTTAATAGAAGTAATCGCTGCAGAAGCGGATCCGCCTGTCGCCAGCATCGGATCGATCACGATAAAGTCGCGCTCTTCTACATCAGAAGGAAGCTTTACGTAATATTCGATCGGTGTCAGCGTTTCAGGATCGCGGTAAAGACCAACATGTCCTACTTTTGCCGCTGGGATCAGTTTAAGAATACCGTCTACCATACCAAGACCGGCACGAAGGATAGGTACTAGCCCTAATTTTTTCCCGGCGATTGTTTTCATTGTCGCTTCAGCAACCGGCGTTTTCACGGTAACTTCCTGTAATGGAAGGTCACGCGTGATTTCAAAAGCCATCAGCCCAGCCACTTCGTCTACAAGCTCGCGAAATTCTTTTGTACCCGTTCTTTCATCTCGAATGTATGTCAATTTATGCTGAATTAACGGATGATCAAGGACATATACATTGCTCATGTTTAAAGCACCTCTCCTTTATGTAACTTTTATTGGCGTTTCTAAAAAAGCATCTCTAGAATTGTACAGAAAAACATGATGCACTTCAAGGAAAATCAGCGGTAATCTTACCGCAATGTGGACTCCAAATATTTCTTGTTCAGCTCACTTGTTACTATTCCCCTTTTTGTGGGATGAAACCATGAAAAAAAGGATAAAAATTGATGCTAGTACACATCATTCTTTTTCACAAATACATTTTCTTTCTATTTATTGATGTAAGTACAAATTGGAATGTTAGACCGAACAAAAATTTGCCGGAACCGAACAAAAATAGCGCGTAACCGTACAAAAAGTAACGGCCACCGCACAATAATGAATGTAATAAAATTTCGTGTCCGCCTTAGAAAGACAGCAGACATCATTATCATTAAAAAGAGACCGCACTCTGCGATCTCCTCATACATCTTAATTTAATTTTTTCTTATCTTTGCTGCGGATTGTGATCGTATAGGAATCGCCTTTTACCTTTTCTTTCATTTCGTCTGTTTTCAGATAGTCTTCAATCACTTTCTCCAGCTGTTCTGCATGCTCTTTTGCATCAGGATCCGTGCTTTTTAAAGAAGTTTTAAAAATGATCTCAGGGGATGGATAGACAGAGTACGCCAGACCGGTTACCTTATACACTTTCTTGCCCATCAGATCCTCGCCAACGGTTGTAAGAATCTCTCCCCATCTCCAATCCTGATCTCTTTTCTTCATATTTATTTTCTTAATCTTAACCGTGTAAGACTCATTCGTATGAGAGCTAACAATCTGCTGAACTTTTTGTTTCATTTCATCTGTTCCCTCAACCGTGTCTGGAACTTCTATCTCGATTATTTTTTTATTGGAGTCGATTCCTAAACCTTCTAATTGAAACTCTTCACGCTTCTCATTGATAGCCGTTAATATTTTTTCATCTTGTTCTGCTTGTTTTTCCTGCTCTTGCATAAACTTTTTGTCTTCTTCAGTTAAGATTCGTTCCTGATATTTACCGACCTTAACGGAATAGGCATCATAGTCTCGGGATTTCAAAATCTCTGTTGCCACCGATTCGACTTCGCTTTTTACTTTTTCAAAATATTTATCATCGCCTTGTATATCAATAAATATTTCTTTTTTTCCTTGATAAGAAGCACCTACTCCGTTTATGCGATACCCCTTTTCTCTCAGTTTTTCATGTATGATATAACCGATATTTTCCGATTCGAAGTACTGTCCTAAATACGGGATCTTTGCGGCCATTTTTGCCATTGCCGGAGAAACGAAAGCTGAACCGATAAATAATGCAAAAAGAAGTACGGCTGCTGCAGAGACGTACATGAACCTTTTTCCAAGGAGGTTCTTCTTGCCAGTAAAGCTCCGTTTTTCAATTCGGTCATGTATTTTTCGTTCCAGGTTTTGATCGAATGTAACATCTGATAAGACCGTACTCGTCATGCTTTCTCTTAACTTTTTCAGCTTATCTTCCATGACTCCCACCTCTTTCATACATGTTCTTTAAAAGCTCTCTGCCTCTGTGCAGTCTCGTCTTTACCGTGTTTGTTTTTATTGACAGAAGGTTGCTGATCTCATCCAGTTTCAAGTTTTCGAAATAATAAAGGTATATCACTTCTCTGTACTTGAGAGGTAAAGCCAGGACTTTTAGTGAGAGCTCATTTTCATCTGACTTCTTAATATAGGATTCTTCTGGTGTCTGGTCAGTAGAAAAATAGTGATCAAATAAAGATTGTGTGAGTTTCTTATACTTGTATGTCCGTGATTTCATGACATCTTTACAGCGGTTGCTCGCAATTCGGTATATCCATGTTTTGATTGAAGATTCTTCCCGAAAAGTATCCATCTTTTCGTAACAGCTGATAAATACATCCTGTGTAATCTCTTCTGCTAGATTTCTATCTTTTACATAGGAATAAGCTAACCACAAAACACTTTGTCCGAACTCTTTCATAAGACTGTCCAGGTCGCATTCTTTTCTTTGTATGAGATCATAGCCGGCATGCTGACCAGCTTCAGACTTTATGTGATTGATCAAAGTCGTACCTCCTTTTCTACAGATACAGACGACATTTTTTAAAGACGGTTCCGTAAAATATGAATTTTTTCAAAAAAAAAAGAAGCGTCGTTTAAAAAACCGACACTCCTAACATACACTTTTTTACAGAAAGGTGTAATGACCCCTATTCCGCCTTCCCGCTCCATCTGAAAAATTTACTCGACAACACGACCGAAACGACTGAAATACCCAATAAAACATACACAGGCGTCATGTTTTCCCAGATCGGGGAGGTGTTCCATGTTGCACGTAGAAGCTCGATCACATAATACAGCGGAAGGATTTTCGCCACGTATTGCAGAATGTCAGGCATCATCTCTAACGGGAACGTTGCACCAGATAAAAACAGCATCAGATTAAGAAAAAGTGAACTGATCGCCGCGGCCGTTCCTACGTTTTTCGCCAATGACGTAAGAAATAGTGCAAACGGAAAAAATGAGAGAATGCTGATTAAGAGAGCGAGCAACGTGCTCCCCAGATACTCTGGCATATGCAAATCAAATACGAGCATACCAAACACGACGAGAACGACTGCCGAAAAACTAAAGATCACCGTTCCTTGGATGGTGTGTGCAAAAAGAATCTTCCAAGGTGCTAGAGGAGTAGATTGGTATCTTCTGAGGACCCCCGTTTCCCGGTAGCCTGCAAGCACGGTGCCTAACGTAAAAAACGCGGTGGTAACGATGTTTACTCCGATCCAAGACGGAACGTAAAGACTCGCAAAAGTTAATTCTCCCATATCTTGGCCTTGAAACATCGATCCAAAAAGCCAGATCATGAGCACAGGAAATAAAAAAGTCCAAAAAACCTGGAGTTTATCCCGGAAAAACATCTTCGTTTCAAGCTTAGTTAGCTGCCATAATGCCGTCATGCTGTTTGCCCCCCTTCTAAATAATGAACAAACAAGTCATCGAGCGTGCCTCGTTCGAATTTGAAATCAGAAATGTGATAGTTGTCATCTTGAGCGTTTTTAAAAAGATGATACGACGTTTCTTGAAGATTTTCCGTATAGATTTTGTAAGCATCTGCCTCTATATCCTGCTCCACTTTTATGATGCCAGGAAGTGCGTGAAGCTGATCCAGGGGGAAATCTGGACTGCTAAAACTTACGTAATGAGCAGAAACATCCTCCACTAGCCGAGCGGGTTCATCCAATGCACGAAGCTCTCCGTTATAGATCATCGCAACACGATCGCACAGCTTTTCCGCTTCTTCCATATAATGCGTCGTTACAACGATGGTCGTCCCTTCGTCTCGAAGTGCACGAATGATATTCCACATCTCGCGTCTCGCATGCGGGTCGAGCCCCATACTCGGTTCATCGAGAAAAACAATCTCAGGCTGATGTAGAGTAGCCAACGCTAAAGTGAGCCGCTGCTTCTGGCCGCCGGATAAGTCATCGAAATATGTATCCATCTTTTCTTCCAATCCGAGCAGCTTTAACATATGGTCACTGGAGCTTTTTTTATGATAGATCGCTGAAAACAAGCTTAAAGCTTCTTTTACTTTCATCTTCTTTTGGATAGAGGTCGCCTGAAATTGTACCCCGATCCTGCTGTTCAGTTCTTTCCGGTCTTTTTCCGGATTCAGCCCTAGAACGGAAACTTCACCAGAGCTCTTTTTTCGAAGTCCTTCCATGATCTCGATCGTAGTTGTTTTCCCCGCGCCATTTGGTCCGATAATACCGAATATTTCTCCCTTTTTCACAGAAAAAGATAAGTTGTTAACCGCTTTTTTCGTTCCGTAATTTTTGCATAACGCCTTAACGGAAATAACTTCTTCCATATCCCACACCGCTTTCCTGGATTTTCAAACACCTAACATCTTTATTCAAAATTTTCCCATTATATGAGTTTCATTAAAAAAGCAAAAAACCCTTCTGCTAATTAGCAAAAGGGTTCGAATCAAATCTATTTATTATTCGTAAAGTTTATATTTACCTGCCAGCTTCTCAACGCGTGCTTCTGCATCTTTCAATACGTCTGCATCCTCAATGTTCTTTAGTACGGATGCCATGATCGATGCGATCTCATCCATATCTTCTTCAACAAAACCGCGGGAAGTAACGGCTGCTGTTCCGATACGGATTCCGCTCGTTACAAATGGACTTTCTTGATCAAATGGAATCGTGTTTTTATTGACTGTAATACCGATATCATCAAGCGCTTTTTCCGCAACTTTCCCTGTTAACGCAAGCTCACTCACGTTGATCAGGATCAAGTGATTGTCCGTGCCGTCAGATACTAGTGTAAGTCCTTCTTTTTTCAGAGATTCAGCAAGGCGCTTCGCGTTTTTCACGATCTGCTCAGCATATCCCTTGAATTCATCTGTTAACACTTCGCCGAACGATACCGCTTTTGCAGCGATCACGTGCATTAAAGGACCGCCCTGGATGCCCGGGAAGATGGATTTATCAATTTTTTTCGCGAATTCTTCTTTACATAAAATCATTCCGCCGCGCGGTCCGCGAAGCGTTTTGTGTGTTGTCGTCGTTACAAAATCAGCATAAGGAACTGGATTCTGGTGAAGACCTGCTGCTACAAGACCAGCGATATGGGCCATATCCACCATAAGGTAAGCTTCTACTTCATCCGCGATCTCACGGAACTTCGCGAAATCGATCGCACGCGGATACGCGCTCGCTCCAGCTACGATCAGCTTCGGACGATGTTCAAGTGCTTTTTGACGAACATCTTCGTAATCGATGACATTCTTCTCTTTATCCACTCCGTACTCTACAAAGTTGTATTGAATACCGGAAAAGTTAACAGCACTACCGTGAGTCAAGTGGCCGCCATGTGAAAGGTTCATACCAAGAACGGTGTCCCCTTGCTCTAAGATTGTGAAGTAAACCGCCATGTTGGCTTGTGCACCTGAGTGAGGCTGTACGTTGGCATGTTCTGCACCGAAGATTTTTTTCGCACGGTCTCTTGCCAGGTTCTCAACTACATCCACATGCTCACATCCGCCATAATAGCGTCTTGACGGGTAACCTTCTGCGTATTTATTCGTTAAAACGGAGCCTTGAGCTTCCATTACGGCTAGGCTAACAAAGTTTTCAGAAGCAATCAATTCTATTTTTGTACGCTGGCGATGCAGTTCATCCATGATGGATTGGTAGACTTCTTGATCAGCTGTTTTCAAATGGTTCATTTTCGCTTCCCCCTTACCTTATGTGAAAAATATTTTTGATTGTAACATACCCTTCTATCTTACACATTTATGTCTTCAGTTGTAAGAGGAAATGCACAATCTTTCACAAAGTGCGAAAATTCATTTTATTTGATAGGGATGAACATGGTATGATGATACATAATAGAGAGAAACAGTAGATTTAAAAGGGGTGTCATACAGCATGAAGAAAAAGTGGTTTGGAGCGAGTCTTCTTGTCCTAGTGCTTGCATTAGCTGGCTGCAGCGAGGAAAAAGCTAAGCCGGAAAAAGAGCCAAAAACAGAGCAAAGCGAAGAGAAAAAAGCTTCTGACGACATGGCAGAACAGCAGGCAAAAATTATTAAAAACATGCAGGAGAAAGCTGTACAGTTAGATCCTGCAACATTAGAAGCTGATCCAAAAGCTTATGAGAAAAAAATCATCAAAGCTGTTGGAACCGTAAACGCCGACGTTAAAAAAGGCATGGGCGGAAGCTTCGAGCTTAAAGTTGGAGAAACGAACTTTAAAGTGATGAACTTTACGATGGGTGAAGTAGCACCAGGTTCTGATATCATCGTCTACGGAAACGTGAAGACTGGAAAAGATGCCAAATCAGGTCTTCCGTTGATTAATGCTACTTATATTGAATAAAAAAGAGCGGGTTGCTTTTGCCCGCTCTCTTTTTTCGTAAACAGATGTAGCTTGGAGAAGATGTTGATCTCCGCTCCAGGATGCTCGCTTTCCGCGGGGCGTGCGGTGAGCCCTCTAGGCTAACCAAGCCTGTCGTGGTCTCACCTGTCCCGCTAATCCCGCAGGAGTCTCGCACCTTGCGCTCCAACCAACAAGGCAATGAAGCGTATTCAACAAAAATCTTAAATAGCATCCATTTATTTTGAAAATCGAAATTGAAACTCATGAATCGCTTTATATTGAGATGCCATCGCTTCGGATAAATTCTGATAGATTCCAAACAGCTCTCTATACATTGCTTCTTGTCCTGCGTTCGGTATCACGGTTCCATATTGCTTCGCTTCCTCATACACTTCCTGTAAAACATTTGTTTCGCCGATCGCAAATCTTCCAAGCTGAACCGCTCCAAGACATGAGCTTTCAGTATGCTCTGGAATGCTGACTTCCTTCTGGAACACGTCCGCTAAAATCTGTTTCCATGCCGGTGAATTCGTAAAACCGCCAGTAGCGAAAATCTTAACGTCTGCTTTTTCCTGTGCTTGCGTTTTAACAAGGCTATAAACCTGATACAGATTGAAGATCGTGCCTTCTAATACCGCTCGAACCAGTTGATCTTTTTTATGGCGAAGCGTCAATCCGATAAAAGAACCTTTTGCCTGCGCATCCCATAAAGGTGCACGTTCACCCGTTAAATGAGGCAGAAAAATCAATCCATCACTTCCTGGAGCCGCCGCCTCAGCCCGCTGGGAAAGCTCTTCATATGACCCTTCTGTTTCCTCTTCTGTAAAAAGGTCATGAATCCACTGAAAAGCGATACCTCCATTATTCACCGGCCCGCCTGATACCCAATGCTTTTCGGTCAGCGGATAGCAAAACGTCCTTCCCTCTGCATCCAATATCGGAGTCTTTGAAATCGTCCTGATCGCCCCACTCGTCCCGATCGTTACCGCAACATCCCCAGGTGAAATTGCACCCACTCCAAGATTAGATAGCGGACCGTCAGTCGCTCCGATTACTACTTTTACAGATGAATCGAGTCCGCTCAATTTTTCCAGTGTTTCAGAAAGGCTGTCCCAGTAAAATGTCGTAGGCTGAATTTCTGGAAGTCGTTCAGGGGTAACTCCCGCCATCTGCAATGCTTCTTTATCCCACATGAGTGTGTTCATGTTCCATAAGCCCATTGCAGCAGCGGACGCATAATCGGTTGCCCATTCACCGAACCAGCGGTAAAGTATGTAATCTTTTATGCCAACAAACTTCGCTGCTTTTTGAAAAATCTCCGATTGCTCATTCTTAAGCCACTGCAGTTTAAACAGAGGTGTCATCGGATGCAGCGGTACACCTGTCCTTTTATAGAGGTCTAATCCTTCAGCACTGGATCTCACAGCAAAAGCATATGACTCACTGCGCGTATCTGCCCATGTGATGCTATTCGTCAGCGGCTTTCCATCCGAATCCACCGCGATAAGCGAATGCATCGCCGTACTAAATGATATAAAGCCGATTTTTTCCGCCAGGTCCCCGCTCTTTCTCACCGTCTCTCTTAAAGAATAAACGACGGCTTCATAGATCTCATCAGGTCTTTGTTCCGCAGCACCGGGAACCTCTGAGAGCAAGGGATAATTTTTTGCATGATGAGCAACAGCCGCTCCTTTTTCGTCAAAAAGGACGACCTTCGTGCTCGTTGTTCCGATATCAATGCCGATCGCATAACTTTTCAACATACATTCTCCTTCCAAAACGTTCACAAAAGGGAGCAGCATTAGTATGCCCTCCCTCTTCAAACCACTATCCTAATGTATAAAGAATCCTAATACAAACACGACCGTAAAGCCAGTCAATGCAATAATCGTCTCCATCATTGTCCATGAACGCAATGTATCTTTTACATCTAATCCGAAGTACCGGTTTACAAGCCAGAAGCCTGAGTCGTTAACATGTGAAAGAATCGTAGCACCGGCTGCGATCGAGATAACGATCAAACCTAGCACTGGTCCTTCTAACCCTAATGTGTCGATGAGCGGTGAAATCAATCCAGCTGCTGTAACCATCGCAACCGTTGCTGAACCTTGTGCAACTCGAACGACCGATGCAATCAGGAACGCTAGTAAGATCGGAGGCAATGCGGAACCTGCCATCATGTCACCTAAAACTTCCCCAACACCTGAATCGATCAAGATCTGTTTGAAAACTCCACCTGCACCTGTAACTAAGATGATAATTCCCGCTGGCTCAAGTGCTTTCGTCGCGATGCTCTGAATCTCGTCACCACTGTACCCTCTTCTTACACCTAAGAAGTAGAATGCTAGCAATGTCGCAATGATCAACGCTACGAACGGATGACCAAGGAATGTTAATACAGAACGAACTGTATTTCCTTCTTCTAATAAAACACCTGAAACTGTGTTCGCTAAAATCAATACGAGTGGAATAAAGATTAAGCTCGCAATCATCGCAAAGCTTGGAAGCTCTTTGTCATACTGCTTTTCTTCAAGTTCCATGTAATCCGGCACAGATACGTGAATCTTTTTCGCAATGTATCTACCAAATACAGGTCCTGCCAAGATTGCAGAAGGAATACCTGCTAGAACACCAAATAAGATAACCCATCCAAGCTCAGCTCCTAAAAGGTCAGCAACAGCGATCGGTCCTGGTGTCGGCGGTACAAAACTGTGTGTTACCGCTAATCCTGCTAAGAGAGGAATTCCGTAGTAAAGCAATGAACGGCCAGTCTTTTTGGCTAAACCGTAAACGATCGGAACTAAAATAATGAAACCAACATCGAAAAATACCGGAATCGCAACAAGGAAACCTGTCAGTGTAAGCGCCCATTGTGCCTTGTCCTGACCGAACTTTTTTACCAATGTCTGTGCAAGCCGTTCAGCACCGCCTGACACTTCAAGCATCTGTCCAAACATTGCACCAAGTCCAACAACGACGGCAACAAAACCAAGAGTCCCACCCATTCCGTTCGTGATCGACTCTATGACTTTATTAAGCGGCATCCCAGCAGCGATCCCTACAAGCAAAGAAACGAGAAGGAGTGCAACAAAGGCATGCAGCTTTGTTCGAATAACTAAAAATAAAAGTGCAAAAACACCAAGTAGTGCAACGAGAATCAATGTAGATCCTGACATTCTTATCATCCTTTATATATTAAAATTTTTTTCATGTAACGGTATCTTATAATAAAATTTTTTTATTGTAAACGTTTTCAAGAAAATTATTTTCAAGTGGCCCTTTCTGAGCTAAACTGAAAGTAACAACTTTCTTTACCCGAGGTGCTAGTCTATGAATCACCAGTCTTGTATTTTACGAATAAAATCGTCCTATTTTTCTTTCAGCGAAAAAGAAAAGCAAATCGCAGATTACGTTCTGAAGGATCCAAAACAGATGGTTCATAAAAGCATCAATCAAGTCGCAGATGATCTCGATGTGGCGGATGCGACGGTGTTCCGGTTCTGTAAGCGATTGGGCTATAAAGGCTATCAAGCGATGAGGATCGCCCTTGCCGCCGACATCGTGACACCGATAAAAGATATCCACGAGCAGATCCTGGAATCCGATGCTGAGATCGATATCGCATCAAAAGTAGTAAAGTCCAATATACGCACGTTAGAAGAAACGCTCAACATCATGAACAGCGAAGTTTTAGAACGTGCTGTTTCTGTCTTGAATGCGGCCCGGAAAATCGATTTCTACGGAAACGGTGGCTCAGGTGTCATCGCGATGGACGCTCATCATAAATTTATCAGGACAGGCAAAAGCAGCTCCGCATACAGTGACACACATATGCAGCTCATGTCCGCTTCCCAGCTGACTGATCAGGATGCAGCGGTTTTCATCTCTCATTCAGGCACGAACAAAGATCTTCTGGATGTTCTTTCCGTTGCAAAGGAAAACGGCGCTGTATGCATCGCGATCACAAACTATGCCACTACCCCTTTAAGCAAGCAGGCTGACCTTGTTTTTTATACGGTCTCAGAAGAAACCGCTTACAGATCAGAAGCGTTGTCTTCGAGAATCGCACAGCTGACGATTGTCGATCTGCTGTTCGTGAACTTTATGATGAAAAATAAAGACAGAGTGCAGGATTCTATTCAAAGAATGCGGAATGCTATCTCTATTAAAAAAATGTAAAAGGGGAAATTACAGATGGCCGCTTTTCAAATACGCCCTGTCGTAAAAGAGGATCTCGAGCAGCTGAAAAATTTGATGCTCGCTTATATTGTGGATTTTTATAAAGGTAAAAAGCCGGAAGATACGCAATTGGAGAATCACATCCTGCACCTGCTGAACTCCGAGGAAGCAGGAACACAGTTTGTTGCAGTCGGGGAGAACGAAACGCTTGCCGGGTTCGCAACACTTTATTTCTCATTCAGCACCACTCGAGTGCAGAAAATCGCCATTTTGAACGATCTTTTTGTAGATTCAGCGTATCGCGGATCAGGACTCGGCGAAAAATTGTTTCAGCATGTCGTGGATTATACGAAAAAGGAAGGCTATGCGTACATGACCTGGCAGACCGCAGTTGATAACACATCTGCACAAGCACTTTACAAGAAAATGGGCGGAAAAAACATCAATTCAGAGTGGATTCACTACGAGATCGAACATAATTAGGAGGCTTGGCCGGTGCAAAGCTTCAGATCATCTGTTTTGAGGGTACCAGAACGGCGTGAAAGAAGCCTTGTTAACCGTAATCCCACGAAAAACACCCATGAATCCACGAGTTTTGGCCTTGAATCCAAAAATTATGGTGCTGAATCCAAAAGTTTTGGCTGTTTATCCACGAGTCTACAATCCTCGACAGGGTTCGACAGCCCCACACTCCAACTAAAACTAAAAAAGCCCTCACCAAGAGGGCTTTCCTTCGTTAAAAACATCGTATGTCTTCTTTGCTCGGATAGACTGCGCGTTCGCCGCCGATCAGCTTCGGGCGGGTCTTAGCCAGTGTAACGTGTGCTTCGCCGACCTTTTTCACTTCGCTTCGAACCGGTACTGCGACATGTTTCAGATGCATACCGATAAAGGTGTCACCGATGTCGATGCCTGCGTCGGCTTTTATATATTCAACGATCACGGGTTCGTTCATATGGTGAAAGGCATGTGTCGCTAATGCACCGCCGGCTGATCGAGCCGGAACAACCCGAACTTCTTCATAGCCTCTTCTTTCTGCTTCCGCCCGCTCCATGACGAGGGCGCGATTCAAGTGTTCACAGCACTGAACGGCAAGTGCCACTCCTGTTTCTTCTTGAAACGCTATGATACCGCGGTATAGTGCACCTGCTGTATCCATCGTGCCTGATGTGCCAATTCGTTCACCAATTACTTCGCTCGTACTTGCGCCTACTACTAATAATTGTGAAGATTTTAATTGTGCATGCTTTTGCAGATCTTGCAAAACATTCAGGACTTGGTCTTGAATCTGTTGGAGCTCGTCGCTCATTTGATGGTCTTCCCTTCATATTATGGGTTTATTGCTATTGGCCTTCGTATTGAGAGATTTTACCCACACGGCGTCCGTGACGTCCGCCTTCATATTCTGTCGTCAGCCATACTTTTGCGATTTCCAAAGCAAGACCCGGACCGATCACACGTTCACCCATGGCAAGTACATTGCTGTCATTATGCTGTCTCGTTGCCTTTGCACTGAACAGATCATGAACAAGTGCGCAGCGGATTCCTTTAACCTTGTTTGCTGCGATACTCATACCGATTCCCGTTCCGCAAATTAAGATTCCACGATCAGCTTCACCGTTTGCTACTTTTTCTGCAACAGGAATCGCATAGTCCGGATAGTCTACAGATGTCGTGCATTCGCAGCCAACATCTTCTACTTCCATTCCAAGCTCTTCTATCATGGCTATTATTTCTTTTCGTAATTCAACTCCGGCGTGATCTGAACCTATTGCTACTTTCATGTTGTCTGCACCTGCTCTCATATACTTTTTTCCATTATATTCTTAACTAGTACCCTATTCAATGTCGCTTCACGCCTATTTAGGACAGCCTCATCAGAATATGATTCACTCTTTAGTCTTATCGTCTTTTTTCACTAATTTTTCAATAAGCGCTTCGATTTCGTCCCTTGTTTCCTGATAAAGATGCAGCGGACCGCCGAACGGGTCTGAAATGTCGAGTGACGGCACAGAGCTCTCAAGCTTCATCCGTTTTTCAACGAGCGGCCGTACTTCTTTTTCGAACTCTTTTTTCACGTCTTCACTATTATGATCTTTGGACATATATTGCAGTTTCAGCATTTCAATTTCTGTATACAACTCGTAGATTTCTTCAATTTTCTTCAGATCCTCGTCGTCCATCACGTATTCTTTTAGCGTATATGTTTTGTTGACAGCATCGGGCCATCTTCCAACGAGGGCATGCTTATGGTTTTCTGTCATCGTTAAAATGAGATCCGCCCACTCGACCAAGTAATCAGAAACACCCTGTGACTGGTGGTTCTCTTTGATCCTCCTCTCAGAAAGAGCCTGTGTTGCATTCGAACTCATAACGGCGCCGTTCCCAGCAAATACTCCTGCAGATTTCACGTGGAATCTACCTTTTCCTTTTTCCCGTAAAATCGCTTCAGCCATCGGACTGCGGCAAGTGTTTCCTGTACAAATAAATAACACGTTCATGGAGTGTTCACCTCATATTCTAGCTTTCCCCATTTTTATAGAGAGTAACGTTTTTTATTAGTATATCACCGGACTCTATTGTAAATAAATCCTCTTGTTCTGTATTAAAAAGGAAAAAGAATCTTCACACCAAACGCGAGCAGGATGCAGCCTCCTAAAGCCTCGCTGTAGGACCCAAGCCACTTCTGCACTTTCTTTCCCATCATCAGCCCGCACCATGTAAGAAGCATGCTCATCATTCCGAACATAAAAATAGTCAGCCACGTTTTTGCGCCATAGATTCCTAAACTTAGGCCAACAGAAAAGCTGTCGAGAGAAGCGCTTAATGCAAAAACGAGCAGACCGAAGCCAACTGGCCGAACAAACGGCTCATCATCTTTTGAAAAAGAAGAGCGGATCATCGTCATTCCCAATATAACGAGAAGGACCCCTCCCACTATGCCTGCGATACCCCCAAAATGAACAGATATTTCTTTGCCGATCGTCATTCCGCCAAGGGGCATCAACATATGGAACAGACCGATCGTGATTCCTATTTTCATAATCTGCTTAATTCGAAGTGAAAGCATCCCCATTCCCAGCCCGATCGAAAAGGCGTCCATACCGAGTGCGATGGACATAAACCACAGTGTCATCCATTCCCCCATCGTTGCCAAATAGTTCCCACTCCTTTATCCATCATACTTTCAGCCTATGCATGTCTACTTTTAAAAAGACTAAAAAATATACAAGCTCCTTTAACGTTTAAAAATTGCACACTTTACTGCGGCATAGGAAGGGAAAGCGCAAGTGAGTATCGTATATAAAAGAGATATAAACCTGTTCGAAAAAAGGGAGGAACAAGCATGGTCCATAACGCACCGGCCATTCCGGCAGCAGGGGAAAACATATGGCGGTTTTCTCCGTTCAAAACCGGTATTTCCCGCCAAAAAAGCATGACCTTTCGATTTATAAAGCAGGATGAAGAGATTATCATGACCGAGAGCCAAGGTGAGCTTTTTGACATGTTCGGCCTCAAACAGGAAAACGTACTGCAAAAAAGAATAGAAGATATCTTTCCGCCAGAGATGGCCGTTTTTAAGAGAGAAGTTTACGAGAGAGCGTTAAAAGGAGAAAGTCTGACGTACGAATCGAAGCTGAACGGCATACCGTTTCTAGCAGCGATCGGACCAATCTATAAAGATGGGGTGGTTTCTGAAGTTTACGGATTCTGTGTGGACCTAAGCGAGAGAGTTCAGGTCGAAACGCAGCTCGCAGAAAGTGAACAACGGTTCAGATCATTGATGGACCATAACATCGATGCCTTGTTCTCTTTGGATCTGGACGGTAAATTCACGACTGTCAACAAAGCTTGTACCGATTTGACAGGCTACAGCGAAACAGAGCTTCTTAGCATGACGTTCGACCCTCTTATGATGCCTGAGCGAAAAACGATTGCGATCGATCAGTTTAACGATGCATTAAAAGGCAATTCCAAAATGCACGAAACACGCATACGCCAAAAAAACGGTGAGATCCGCCAGATCACCTTTACCCTTACTCCTATCATCGTGCTCAACAAAATACATGGTGTATTTGGAATCGCGAAGGATGTTACAGCCAAAAGAGAAGCGGAGAAAGAACTGAGAGAAACAAAGGACCTGCTCGAGTCAGTTATCTATCATTCTAGTGACGCCATCTCAGTCGTGCATCTAACGAATTATTCCGTGAAAGTAAATCCAGCCTTCGAGCTGATCTACGGATGGTCGCAAAGTGAATTGAACAACAACCTTTCTTCTCATATGCTGCCGATCGTCCCTGAAGACAAAGCTGCTGAATCTGAAAGACTGATGACCATTGTGAAGCATGGCGGCTATGTAAAAGGCGTCGAAACAATCCGGCTGACGAAAAGCGGTAAACGTCTCAATGTGAGTCTTTCCCTTAGCCCTATTTACGGGGAGAATGGTGATGTCGTTGCTTTATCCGCTATTTCACGAGATATTACAGAGAAAAAATTAAAAGAAAAAGCGTTGAAAGAAAGCGAAGAAAAATACCGGATTATCGCTGAGAACACAACGGACTTAATCGGAGTAGTAGATCTTCAAGGGGACGTAAAATACTTCTCTCCTTCTAACAGGCTGCTGCTCGGCTTCGACCCGTCCATTTATGATGGCAAAAAGATTCAAGGCTTCTTCCATTCAGACGACAGACCCAAAGTGAAATTCGCGATCAACGAGATGGTGCAAACGCTAAAGCCCGTAAAATTTGAGGTGAGATGCAAGCATGCACACGGTCACTGGGTAACCCTTGAAGCGAACGCAACACCGATTATCAATGACCTCGGCCAGCCAGAATCGTGCGTGGTTGTAGCACGTGACCTTACTGAACGGAAACAAACGGAAGAAATGCTCAGAAAATCAGATAAGCTCTCCGTACTCGGGCAGCTCGCAGCCGGTGTGGCACATGAGATCCGCAACCCGCTGACTTCAATCCGAGGATTTCTGCAGCTACTTCAGTCAAAAGCATCGGAAGATAAAGATTATTACGAGATCATGCTTTCAGAGATCGACCGCATCAACAGTATCGTAGGAGAGTTCATGCTGCTCGCGAAACCGCAAGCCATGAATTTCACGAAGACAGACTTACGGGATCTGCTCAGGCATGTTATCTCAATCCTAGATACCCAAGCCATATTGACGAATGTTCAGATCTACTTTGAAAGTGAACCTGAACTTCCTGAAATCTGGTGTGTAGATAATCAGATTAAACAAGTCTTTGTAAACATGCTGAAGAACGCAATTGAAGCAATGCCGACAGGCGGCTCTGTACATATTCACCTGCGAAAGCAAGAAAATCATGTAATCGCATCCTTTATCGATCATGGCTGTGGAATTCCTGAAGAGCGTTTGGCTACTCTCGGTGAACCTTTTTACACAACAAAGGAAAAAGGAACAGGTCTCGGGCTTATGATCTGTTATAAAATTGTGGAGAACCACCACGGAAAAATTTTAATCGACAGCAAGATTGACGAAGGAACGACCTTCTCGATCATGCTGCCCATCCACAAAAACAAGCCTGTGTCGCAATAGACACAGGCTTTTGTATGCTTAATAAAGGAGAAGTGGGTGGTTGATCTCCACTTCAGGATGCTCGCTTTCCGGGGGGCGTGCGGTGAGCCTCCTCTGCGCTTTGCGCACTTAGGAGTCTCACCTGTCCCGCTCATCCCCCAGGAGTCTCGCACCTTCCGCTCCAATCAACTAGCAAAGAAGCAATTTTCCTTATATGTTCTATAGCAACCACCTTAAAAATACAAGATCTTTCAGAAAAAGACTTTTACTCTTTTATGATATTCCCGCCAGCTGATTTTTCGAGCCTGTTCATAATAGCGACTCCCACTCCTGTTTTCGGAAACACCTCGCCAAAAATCTGATCGACACCTGCTTCATTAAATGAGCGGAGTGCTTCATATAAATGCTGAGCAACCGTTTCTGGATTCTTTCTTCTTCCAGCAGGAATTACGCAATCTGCTTGATAAAAAATCACTCTTTCATCCGTAGTCAGAATTCCGATTTTCTTCCCGGCAGCTTTTTCTTTATCCACAAGCTGCTGCAAAAATTCGGGACTTCCATCCACAAGAACAAACGGAGCATCTGGCGCATAGTGCGTATATTTCATACCTGGTGACCGCGGAGCCAGTTTTTCGTTCTGAATGCCCGGGTCTATCGTGACATTTCCTGCTCCAACAACGTGTTCCAAATCTTCAAAAGTTACGCCGCCCGGTCTTAAAATAGTTACTTTCTTATCCGTACACTCCACGACGGTCGATTCCACACCAACTCCTGTAGAGCCTCCGTCCACAATTCCAGGAATTTTCCCTTTTAAATCTTCGTATACATGGTTCGCTGTTGTCGGACTAGGCTTCCCCGACAAGTTAGCGCTAGGCGCAGCAAGCGGAACACCGGATGCCTCAATCACAGCTAATGCAACGGGATGATCAGGCATTCTTACCGCAACTGTGGATAACCCTGCCGTTACTTTTTCGCTTACGTCTTCACCCTTCGGCAGTACAATCGTCAGAGGACCTGGCCAAAAAGCATTCATCAGCTTTTCAGCATTTTCTGGTATGGAAGAAACAAGCCCCTCAAGCTGCTTTCTGTCTGATATGTGTACAATGAGCGGATTGTCACTCGGTCTGCCTTTTGCTTCAAAAATTCGTGCTATCGCTTGGTCGCTTTGTGCGTTACCTGCCAGTCCGTAAACTGTTTCAGTCGGCAAAGCAACCACTTCATTTTGTTTTATCCACAAGGAAGCCTGAATAACATGTGGATGTTTTATTAAATTTTCTTCAAAGTTATCCACAGTCCAGCGTTCCGTTTGGAATGATTTCATCGTTTGAATCCCTTTCTACTACTCAGGTCGACCAACTTTTATATGGTCGATTTACAAAACTTTTATATCCACAGAGTTATGCACAATTTGTCGTGAATTGTGGACAAGTTGTTGACAAACTCTTAAGAATCTAACGCATAAGCTAAAAGTTCTGCTCCTGATGCTGCATTATTTTTAACATGATCGGCATTTTCGATATGTGGAGGCACTTTATCTTTCGGAATGACTTTAAAAGATAGTGCTTCAAACATATGCACCGCTTTTGTGAGTAAATAAAGTGTTTCGACTCCTTTATCTTTTGAGTATACCAAAATTTTATCGATGAGTTTAAGGAGAAGGGATTCAGAAGAATATTTCTGCTTTAATACGAAAGAACGCAACAACCCGTCGTTACCGATTCGTTCAAGTCCAACCGTTCCAATGGTTTCCCCTTCATCATTCACCACGACAAGATAGTTTTCAATGCTGTCTTTGATTCCTTCTGACTGAAGTCCAGCTTTCCCAACAAGCTGCAATAAATCCTTTGCTTCATGTTGCATAGCCTGCCTTAAAATAATCGTCATCTTCAACTCTCCCCTGCTTTATATAGATTCTTTTCTAAAAGCATTCATTAAAGTAAGTTTAAAGGTTCTTGGGTTGTTGTTTTTGAATGGTTTTTTCATTTTCATCGTTGGAAATTGATTGGAGTGCAAGGTGCGAGACTCCTGCGGGATCAGCGGGACAGGTGAGACCAATCAATGTCGCAAAGCGACGAGTGGGCTCAACGCACGCCCCGCGGAAAGCGAGCATCCTGAAACGGAAATCAACAATTTTCAAGGGCTGCAAATTTTACTGAAACAACCTAGTTAAAAAAGAAGGCACACCTTTTAGGCTTACCTTCTTCTTTTTCTATAATCTATGAAAATAGGGAGGAACTTATGCACATTTTAAGAGAATAACGATCCGACTGCGCTTACTAGGCTATTAAACAAATCTACGACAAAGAATTTCGTCTGGATTTCTTCTGTTTCATCCGCTTCTTCTGCAGAAGCTGTTTCGGCTTTGTCACTCTTGCCTTCTTTGTTTTCTTTTACAGCATCTCCGTTTTCAAAGTCCAGGAAGCATAATGGCGGGAAAAGTACACACCACCAGTTCTTCCCTTCTCCTTCTCCAATCGTGATTAACACTGCTTCGTATTGGCCTGCCGGATAAATGTAGTCGCCATACATTTTAGTAGGAAATGCTACTTTGTTCAGTTCTACTGAAAATGTCTTATCGACGCCTGCTTCGTTCAATTTGTTCTGAACGATCTCTTCAATTGCTGGCAGCTGTTCACGAATGATTTCGCGAGCTTCGCTTAATGTTGATAATTCGGCTACCCATGTTGTGATTTGTGCGTTTACTTCATCACGGATATCACGCTTCAGCTTTTGGTCGGCAGCCGTGTTGCTGTTTGCCAAAATGCGAAGTCTGATCGATTCTTCCGGTATCTTAACAGAGGCATTCATCGTCGCGTTTGCCACTTTTGTTTGCGTTTCAAAAAATAAGAACATCACCGCTAAAGATATAAGAATAAGAATAAAGAAATGATTGCGTTTTTTCATCGTTTTTTCCTCCCCTTCGTCTCTAACCACAGTTTGGTCAGTGTGAGAAAAAAACATACTAGTAAACTACTAAAATCTTTTCTGTCTGTTTCGACAAGGTTTGTTTGTCAACTACTTTATGAAGAAGTTGACATCCGCTTCAGATGCTCGCTTTCCGCGGGGTGTGCGGTGAGCCAACAGGAGTCTCGCATCTTCCGCTCCAATCAACTGCAAAGTTTTATAAAACCATTAAAAAGATGCTTAAACAAAAGAAATAATTACCACCTTGCTTTACGCTAAAAAGCATGTTACTTTAAATGTGTAAACGGTTACATACATGAAGGGAGGCGAAGATGCTGGCTACAATTCGAGATGTTGCAAAGGAAGCAGGAGTATCTGTTGCTACGGTTTCCCGTGTTCTGAATGAAACAGGATATGTTCACGCAGATACACGAAAACGCGTAACGGAAGCGATGAAGCATTTAAACTACAGCCCAAATGAAGTGGCCCGCTCCCTTTATAAGAAAAAATCAAAACTGATCGGTCTTTTGCTGCCCGATATTACAAACCCCTTCTTCCCTCAGCTTGCAAGAGGTGTGGAAGATGAACTTCAAAAAGGCGGGTATCGGATTCTTTTTGGAAACAGTGATGAGAATGCTGCAAAAGAACTCGAATACTTGAACACTTTTATTCAGAACAATGTCGTAGGTATCATTTCTGCGACCAATAATAAAAGCAAAACAAATTATGATGGTTTGTCCATTCCCGTAGTCTTTTTAGACCGTACATCGAGCGATTATCCTTCCGTTTATGCAGACGGTAAAGAAGGCGGCAGAATTGCAGCCGAGGAAATCGTAAAACGTGGAAGTAAACGCATCACCCTTTTAAAAGGACCAGCTCACATACAGCCGGCGCAAGATCGATTTCAAGGAGCACTTGAAGAGTTAAGCCGGTCAGATATAGATTTTCATGTTATGTCCACTACATCATTTGCCTTTGAAGATGCAGAGAAATGGGCAAAAGAGCTTTTTTTTATGTATCCTGACACAGACGGAGTGCTTGCAAGCAACGATATCGTCGCAACGGCTATCCTGCATGAAGCTCTAAGACTTGGAAAGAAGATACCGGAAGACATTCAGATCATCGGATTCGATGATATCCCACAGAGCAGTTTGCTGTTCCCTTCCCTCTCGACCATACGCCAGCCGGCATACGAGATGGGGAAAGAAGCGGCTCAGCTACTCATTAAACACATTAACAAAGAGCGTGTGCATCACCAGCATATTCAGATGCCGGTTACTTTTATAGAAAGAAATACCACAAGAAAGGTTTGATACGAATGGTTAAGATTGCAGTAATCGGAAGTTCTTCGATGGATCTTGTCGTTACTTCTGATAAACGTCCTGGTGCGGGTGAAACGGTATTAGGCACATCATTTAAAACCGTACCCGGAGGAAAAGGAGCGAATCAAGCTGTAGCAGCCGCACGATTAGGTGTAGACGTATCCATGATCGGCTGTGTCGGCTCCGATCATTACGGGTCAGCTATCTTGGAGAACTTTAAACAAAATGGTGTTGATGTAACAAATGTGGAACCGGTTACAGATACAGAAAGCGGAACCGCTCATATCATCTTGGCTGAAGGCGATAACAGTATCGTAGTTGTAAAAGGCGCAAACGACCATGTGACACCTGAGTATGTTGAAAAATCGCTAGAAATTATTGAGCGAGCAGACATGGTTCTCATTCAGCAGGAGATCCCTGAGGAGACGGTTGAATACGTTAGTGAACGCTGCAAAGAGTATGGGGTACCTTTATTATTGAACCCTGCCCCATCGAGACCAATATCACAAAAAGTGATCGAAAATGCTGCTTATATTACTCCAAACGAACATGAAGCATCCGTTTTATTTGATGGTTTATCCATAACGGCAGCTTTAAAACAGCATCCGAACAAAGTTTTTATTACAGAAGGAAAACTAGGTGTCCGCTATTTTGACGGTAAAAAAGAAGTGCTTGTTCCCTCTTACGAAGTGGACGCTGTCGATACAACGGGAGCTGGAGACACGTTCAATGCGGCACTATCTGTTGCCTTAGCCGAAGGAAACAACATCACAGACAGCCTTCGATTCGCAAATCGTGCCGCTTCCCTTTCTGTTACAAAATTCGGCGCACAAGGCGGTATGCCATTCAGAAAAGAAGTGGAGGAAACATTATGAAGAAACATGGAATCCTAAACAGTCACATCTCAAAAGTCTTAACGGACCTTGGGCATACGGATTCAATCGTCATTGCCGATGCCGGGCTTCCGATTCCGTCTCACGTTCCTAGGATTGATTTAGCACTGACTCTCGGTGTACCAAGCTTTAAGGACGTGGTAAAAACCGTAACTGACGACATGGTTGTTGAACACATTATTATGGCAAGTGAGATTCAGGAAAAGAACGAAAAAACACTTCACTACATGAATCAGGCTTTTTCAGATAGAGACATAGAATTTGTGTCACATGAACAATTTAAAGAACTTACAAAGCACGCGAAAGCTGTTATTCGAACAGGCGAAGTGACTCCGTATGCTAACTGTATTTTAAAAGCTGGTGTAATCTTCTAGAGAGGAGTGGTTGGGATGCACATCCAGATGAACGATATTTACAAAGCATTTGGTACGAACCAAGTATTATCCGGAGTGGATTTTGAACTCCAAGAAGGTGAAGTTCACGCTCTTATGGGTGAAAACGGTGCTGGCAAATCTACCATCATGAACATTCTAACGGGTCTTCATAAACGAGATTCCGGAACGATTCAGATTGATGGACAGGAAAAGTATTTTGACAATCCGAAAGATGCAGAGAGACATGGGGTTGCCTTTATTCATCAAGAACTGCACGTTTGGCCGGAAATGACGGTGCTTCAAAACCTATTTATCGGCAAGGAACTGCGGTCAAAGTTTGGTCTTTTAAAAACAAACGAAATGAAAGCGCTGGCAAAAAAGCAGTTTGAAAAACTTGCTGTAAACATTCCATTAGATAAAAATGCAGGACTTTGTTCAGTCGGACAGCAGCAGATGATCGAGATCGCGAAAGCTCTTATGACAAATGCAAAAGTGATCATTATGGACGAGCCGACCGCTGCCCTTACGGAACGTGAAATTGAAAAGCTGTTTGAAGTCATTAACGCTCTTCGGAAAGAAGGAGTTTCGATTGTGTACATCTCCCACCGGATGGAGGAGATCTTCGCCATCTGTGATCGTATCACTGTAATGCGCGACGGAAAAACAGTCGATACAAAAGTTGTTTCAGAAACAAACTTTGATGATGTGGTCCGTAAGATGGTCGGCCGTGAACTGACGGATCGCTTTCCAGAGCGTCAGTCAAGTGTCGGCAAAACGATGCTCGAAGTCAAAAACGCTGCAAGAAACGGCGTGTTTGAGAATGTAAGTTTTTCTGTAAAATCTGGTGAAGTTGTCGGGGTCGCTGGTCTTATGGGAGCCGGCCGCACCGAAATCATGCGGGCACTGTTCGGACTCGATAAGCTCGATAGCGGCGAGATCTGGCTGGATGGTAAGAAGGCTGTGATCAAAAACCCTTCTGAAGCAGTAAAACTCGGTATTGGTTTTATTACAGAAGACCGCAAAACCGAGGGGCTTGTTCTCGATTTCTCCATAAGGGATAACATGGCTCTTCCGAACTTAACGAGCTTTTCGAAAAAAGGATTCATTGATGATAAAACGGAGAATGAATTTGTGGATCTGCTGATTAAAAGGCTTCGAATCAAAACGCAATCTGGTGAAACGAATGCGAAAGACCTTTCAGGCGGGAATCAGCAGAAGGTCGTTATCGCGAAATGGATCGGCATCGGACCAAAGGTTTTGATCTTAGATGAACCAACAAGAGGTGTCGACGTTGGTGCTAAGCGTGAAATCTATCAGTTGATGAACGAGCTTACCGATCGCGGTGTCGCGATCATCATGGTATCTTCTGAACTTCCTGAAGTCATCGGGATGAGTGACCGGATCCTTGTGGTTCATGAAGGCAAGATCAGCGGTGAACTGGCGAAGAGTGAAGCAACACAAGAAAAAATTATGACGTTTGCAACTGGAGGACAGTAATATGAAAACATCACCTGCAAAAGTTAATCATGTCGATAATATCACACAGAAGCTGGGACCATTCTTAGGCTTAATCATCCTTGTCGTTATTGTCTCAGTCCTGAATCCAAGTTTCTTAGAGCCACTGAATCTATTAAATCTACTGCGCCAAGTGGCGATTAACGCACTTATTGCATTCGGTATGACGTTCGTTATTTTAACAGGAGGAATAGATCTTTCAGTAGGATCGATCCTCGCCCTCTCCAGCGCCTTGATGGCCGGCATGATCGTATCGGGTATGGACCCTATGCTCGCGATCTTAGTTGGCTGTTTGCTCGGAGCTGTTATGGGAGCAATCAACGGTCTTTTGATTACAAAAGGCAAGATGGCACCTTTTATTGCAACACTCGCAACAATGACGATCTTCCGTGGTCTGACACTCGTATATACAGACGGAAACCCGATCACAGGTCTTGGGGAAAATTATTTATTTCAACTTTTCGGACGCGGCTATTTCTTAGGTATTCCTGTACCGGCTGTCACGATGATGCTTACCTTTGCAGCGTTCTGGGTGATTCTTCACAAAACGCCGTTCGGACGTAAGACATACGCGATCGGTGGAAATGAGAAAGCAGCTATCATCTCTGGAATTAAAGTAACAAAAGTAAAAGTAATGATCTACTCTCTCGCTGGACTTCTTGCGGCGCTAGCAGGAGCAATCTTAACATCCCGTTTGAACTCAGCACAGCCAACAGCAGGTACTTCGTATGAATTGGATGCGATCGCTGCGGTTGTATTAGGCGGGACAAGTCTATCAGGCGGAAGAGGTCTTATCATCGGTACATTGATCGGTGCTTTGATCATCGGAACACTGAACAATGGTCTGAATCTATTAGGTGTCTCATCCTTCTTCCAAATGGTAGTAAAAGGTGTTGTAATCTTGATCGCCGTATTAATTGATCGTAAAAAAGCAGCATAGGAGGGTTTCAGATGAAAAAAGTTTTAATCTTAATTCTATCGTTGTCGGTGTTTCTTTTAGGAGCTTGTTCAATGGAACCTCCTTCATGGGCAAAACCTTCAAAAAAAGGTGAAGGAGAAAAAATAAAGATCGGTCTATCTGTTTCTACTTTAAACAATCCGTTCTTCGTTTCATTGAAAAATGGAGTAGTGAAAGAAGCAAAAAAACGAGGTGCTGAAGTTGTGGTGGTCGACGCACAGAACGATTCTGCTAAACAAGTGAATGACGTAGAGGATTTATTGCAGCAAGGTGTTGATGCCTTACTGATCAACCCAACTGATTCAGCAGCTATTTCAACAGCGGTTCAGTCTGCAAACAGCATCGGTGTCCCCGTTGTCACGCTGGACCGTTCGACAGAAAAAGGTGATGTAGCCTCGTTCGTCGCATCTGATAACGTAAAAGGCGGACAGATGGCAGCCGATTATATTGTAGAACAAGTTGGTGAAGGCGCAAAAGTCGCTGAGCTGGAAGGCGTGCCAGGCGCATCCGCTACACGTGAACGCGGAAAAGGATTCCATAACATCGCTGATCAAAAGTTAGACGTGACTGCGAAACAAACCGCTAACTTTGACCGCACAAAAGGCTTAAATGTTATGGAAAACCTGTTGCAAGGAAATCCAGACATTAAAGCCGTATTCGCTCATAACGATGAGATGGCATTAGGAGCACTAGAAGCAATCAACAGCTCCGGCCGTGATGTGATTGTCGTTGGCTTTGACGGAAACGAAGATGCCGTGAAAGCTGTAGAAGCTGGTAAGCTTGCTGCAACAGTCGCTCAGCAGCCAGAACTCATCGGAAAACTAGCTGTCGGAGCAGCATCTGACGTATTAGCCGGCAAAAAAGTAGAAAAGAAGATATCCGCACCGCTTAAATTGATGGTGAAAGAATAAAAAAAGAGGCTGACTCTGTAAGCATTAACTTAAGAGTCAGCCTTTTTTGCGGGGAAAACTGACTCTGAAAAACAGTTATGATCCTTCAACCGGATTTATGAGCCTCCAAATTTTTTTATGAGCCTTTAAAAATTTTTATGGTCCTTCAAAATTTTTTATGAGCCTTCAAAAACATTTATGAGCCTTCACAATAAAAGTTAAAAAAGGGGACAGACCCGGGTCTGTCCCCTTTTCCCAAATTATTTCCCAACCACTGCAAACACCATGCGGTCCTTCCCGCTGATGTCATACTTCACATAAACGGTCGCAGCCGGAAAGGTATCTTTCAGCATACTGGCAACGGTTGCTCCCTGTCCTGCTCCTACTTCAAAGCCAACAAGCGCTCTTCCCTTCAGAACTAGCGGCAGCTCTTCCATGAACCTTCTGTAGAAGTCATAGCCATCTTCCCCGCCGCTCAACGCGCGCATCGGTTCTTTATCTTTTACGATCGTATCGAGAACCGCGATCTCACTATCAGGGATATATGGTGGATTTGATACCACCACGTCTAGCTTGATTCCCTTTTCTATAAAAGGCTTCAGCAGATCTCCGTGAAGAAACTCAACATCTGCCCCAAGCTTTCTCGCATTACCACGTGCTACTTCTATCGACTCTTTCGCAATATCCACTGTGTATACTTTCAAATCCGTATTCTCAAGTGCCATCGTAACGGAAATCGCACCGCTTCCTGTCCCGATATCTGCAACAGCGACTTGTTCGCCATCCGGAAAATGCTCCTCGATCAGTGTCAGCGTATGCTTCACTAACTCTTCTGTTTCAGGACGAGGAATCAGAACTTCTTCATTCACAGAAAACGTGCGGCCGTAAAAATCTTCCCTGCCGGTAATATACTGAACCGGCTCACCATCAACGTGACGATCTACTGCCGCTCTCAACTCTTCATACTTTTCTTCGCTTATTGGATCGTGAAGACGCATCAGCATATCCGTACGGCTTACATCACCGAGGACGTGTCTCATCAGAATCTCTGCGGCAAAGGCTTCCCGATTATGGTCTGCTAAAAAAGAAGAAGCCCAAGCGAGGGCTTCATGAACTTTCGTACTCATTTTAGGCGTCCGCCTGTGCTTTCATCTTGCTTGTTTGATCCTCTGTGATAAGCGCTTCTACAAACTCATCCATTTTACCAAGAAGGATCTGATCAAGCTTTTGAATCGTCAGGCCGATACGGTGATCGGTAACACGGTTTTGCGGGAAGTTGTACGTACGGATACGTTCAGAGCGGTCACCTGATCCAACTGCGGTCTTACGTGTCTCATCGTACTCTTTTTGTATTTCTCGCTGAATCTTATCATATACACGCGCACGAAGAACCTTCATCGCTTTTTCTTTGTTCTTGATCTGTGATTTTTCATCCTGACACGATACAACTGTGCCTGTAGGGATATGTGTTAAACGAACCGCAGACTGAGTCGTGTTTACAGACTGACCCCCAGGACCAGAAGATGTAAACGTATCGACACGCACATCTTTTTCATGAATTTCAACTTCTACCTCTTCCGCTTCAGGAAGAACCGCTACTGTAGCTGTGGATGTATGAATACGTCCGCCAGATTCAGTTGCTGGTACACGCTGAACACGGTGTGCCCCGTTCTCATACTTCAGCTTCGAGTAAGCGCCAGCACCGTTGATCATAAAGATAATTTCCTTATAACCGCCAAGTTCAGTGTAAGAAGCTTCGATTACTTCAGACTTCCATCCTTGCATTTCCGCATAACGGCTGTACATGCGGTAAAGATCTCCGGCAAACAATGCTGCCTCGTCTCCGCCTGCAGCACCACGGACTTCGACGATAACGTTCTTGTCGTCGTTCGGGTCTTTCGGAAGCAATAAAATTTTCAGCTTGGCAATGAACTCTTCGATCTGATCAGAAAGACCAGAGATCTCTTCTTTTACCATAGCTGTCATTTCGGCATCAAGCTTTTCCTCAAGCATCATCTTTGCTTCGTCCAGCTGTTCTTTTGCCTCTTTATATTCACGGTAAACCGCAACAGTCTCCTGAAGAGAAGATTGCTCTTTTGAATACTCGCGCAGTTTGTTCGTATCATTAATAACTTCCGGATCACTCAATAATTCATTCAATTTATCATAACGCTGTTCGATCGTTTCTAAACGTTCTAACATGGTTTTTCACCTCTGCTTTATATGCATAACATTATAATTATAGTCGTTATCAGCTAAACTCTCAATCTTTTTCAGCAAACTCTCGCTTCATCATTGTAACTATTTTCTACCCGTTTAATTCCACTTTATCAACATGATTTCTTCCCCACTCACTCATAAGATGCAGGGTCGCTTCTAAATTCTTTCCGTACTCCGTCAAAGAATACTCTACTTTTGGAGGAACTTGCGGGTATACTTCACGATTGATCAAGCCATCAGCTTCTAATTCTCTTAGTTGAAGCGTCAATGTTTTCTGTGACACTTTAGGAAGCAGTTTTTTCATCTCACCAAATCGTAAAACATCGTTTTGCTGCAAATGGCATAGAATGACACCTTTCCATTTTCCGCATACCACATCCATCGTCACTTCAATTGGATGAGAATATTCTTTTCTCAATCGAAAACACCCCTTAGTTTCATTTCGTGCCCTTAGTTACATTAATGTACCTTCTTGCGTATAGATACTAACTCTCATTATAATAACTACGATAAGAAAAGACTATAAAAATATTGGGGACCTGCCGATGTCTAAAACGATTCGAATCGTAAAGAACGGAGAAAAAAGGAAAGTACATCCAGAGGACTTGCCTTGGGTCATCCTTCAGCTAGAAAAAGGTATGGAAAATGGTCTGATTGAAATTGTTCAGCATACCCCCTCCATTCGGGCTTTCAGAAAAAAAGATTATGTATTCGGTTCAACCATCTTCAGCTGGAATCATAAAGAGGAAGACCAGCTGTATTTTGATTACTATCAGTTTAAAGTATTTTGTGATGACTTGGATGTGAAGGTCAGATACTTAGAAGTAAGATAGAAGAAGGACCAGCATAAAAGGAAGATGGATTTCTACCATCTTCCTCTTTGTTTTTTATCTCTTGGAGAGTGTTATCGGTTTTACGGTACGTGTTCTTTTATTCATTACACGTTCGCCCGCTAACAAGAAGGTTTCACCCGATCGAGTGCCGGTTTCACCCCAACATAACTGAGTTCCACCCAAAATCTAACTCGTTTAACCCCGCAACCCCTCTTTTTCACCCCATAAAGCTTTTGGCATGAAATTTCAAAAAGTTTACCTCATAAAAAAGAGGCCCCAGTCAGGGACCTCTTTTTATATGATCAAAAGTTATCTAGTCGCTGCGTAAACATCAATTACGCCTTTACCGTAATAGAATGAATCGCCAAGCGGTTTTGCCGTATTCACTAGCTTTTGACGGACTTGAACGTTCGTCAGTCCTGGGTTGCCAGCCATAATAAGCGCTGCTGCTCCTGCTACGTGCGGAGAAGCCATTGACGTTCCGTTGTAGCTGTCATAGCCATTTCCTGGAACTGTGCTTAAAATGTTTACTCCTGGCGCCATAACTTCAAGTTCAGAACCTACACTTGAAAATGATGCACGGTTGTTGCTGGAATCAACTGCTCCAACAGCCATAACTGAAGCATACTTTGCTGGATAGCCGATTGTATTCTGCTTTCCTCTTGTTCCAGAGTTTCCTGCAGCTGCCACTACAAGAACGCCAGAGTTATATGCATTATCACAAGCTTGCTGAAGCGCTGTTGAACCAGAGCTTCCACCTAAGCTCATGTTGATGACATCCATATTGTTTGCTACAGCCCACTCAATCCCTTGAATGATGCCGCTGTATGTTCCACTTCCAGAACTGTCTAATACTTTTACCGCATAAAGGTCAGCTGAATAAGCTACACCAAGAACACCTGTTGTGTTATTAAGAGCCGCTACTGTACCTGCAACGTGTGTACCATGGCTGTTGCCGTCTGTCAGTGCATTCGGCTCACCTGCCACGAAGCTCGCACCTCCGCGAACGTTTAAATCTGCGTGACTAGCATCGATACCTGTATCTAAGATAGCCACTTTCACCCCAGATCCTGTGTTTCCAGTCGCATGCACTTGATTTGCTTTAATATGAGTAATACCCCATGGCGTTGTTTGAGCTGTTGCATATGCCATGTGATCTTCTTCCACATATGACACATTCGGGTTCTTCTTAAGCGCTTCTGCTGCCGCTTCTGGCATAGAAACAAGCATCGTATCCATAAACTTGAACTGATGCTTAACCTGTCCACCCATTTTTTTAACATCATTAACTTGAGCTGTTTGAATATCTGATTTAAAACCAACGAGGAAGTTCTTCGGTCCTTTATCAACCGTTGCAGCAGATGCAGAGAAATGGAGATTTCCTACCAATAGGGATAGGACAAACAACAAACTGAAGATAGCACTAAACGTACGCAATACAGTTTTTTTCATTTCTTTTCCCCCAATCATGATTTTATAACAATCAAACCATGTGCTCTTGGTGGTCAGGTCCCGGGCCCGTATGTATATTTCTGAATTGTTTGACTATTACTGGATAATTGTAACACGATTAGGAGGTTTCAAATATTGGGAAAAAAGTGTTCATTTGTATGAAATGAACGACCTTAATAAAGAACAGTTTTCCCAAGTCCATACATCAGGGAAAACTGTTATAATAAAAGTTTTAAGTTTTCTTTAATAAAGACTGCCTCATATTTTCTGCCAGTTCCTTCACTTCGATCAGCCGCTGTATTTTTACAGGATCTTTTTCAAAACCATATTTGATCTTGTTGGCTTCTGTTACCGTAATTCCAGCAGAATGCCTTTCTATCCTGACCATTTCATCACCGGCTTGAACTAGCCCCTCTTTCAATACACGAAGGTAGTATCCGGTACGGCCGGTATCCACGACTCTTTTTATCATATCGGGACGACAGAGTATCGATGCCAAAGTGTTGCACGGCTGTCTCGGCTGGGTAATCTGCACGACCGCTTCCCCCATCTGAATAACGTCTCCGATACACACATCGTCTTCTAAAAATCCGAGCGGAGTAATATTTTCGCCGAATGAAGGGATCACAAGCGGTGTATCAAGCTGTAATTCAGCGTTCCATTTTTCATAGTACTCATAAGGATAAACACACACAGCTTGATCGAATCCGCCATGATGAACGGTATTCCCCACCCCGTCGCCTTCAAAATGTGTTTTATGAAGGAAAACGGATTCCTTCTGGGGAATTTTATGATATCCGGTAAAAAATGATCGGCCCGATGCAGTGACTTGTTCAGGAAGCTTGATATTTAAAGAAACAACTTTTCCGTTCATCATCCTCACCTCAAAAAGAGCATAGCATAGGACAAAAGGAAATTAATAGGAAAATATATTTTTGCGCAGCTGCTCGTAATCCAAGCGCTCCTGATTTATTCTGATCGCTTTTGTAAGCTCTTCAATAATCACTCGTTCATCTGTAATCACATTGAACACGTATGGGATCGTCGCAAAATGCCCCAAGAAATGCGTACAGCCCACATAACGAGGGTTATCTGTATGTTTTTCCGTTTTGTATTTTATAATAAAATTCCCCATCCCTTCATAAACAGGGTCTAAAGGTTTCTGATCCAATTTTTTTAGCAATGTATGTATAGGTTGAACTGGAGCATTCCAGTCTGTTCCGTTCGATTTAATCTCAAGCACACAACCACCTCTTTCTACTATCATATTTCGTTTTTGGAACCGGCTTCTTGTTGGTCCGTTGCTATATTGGCGAGGCTTTTGGATACTTCACGTTACTTTTTTGAAGCCGATGGGAATAATATAAGGATAGATACATGGAAAGGAGCTGACGAAATGAAATATTGCATAATTGGAGGAGACGCAGCCGGGATGAGCGCTGCGATGCAGATCGTTCGAAACACGGACAAGGCTGACATTACTGTTCTGGAAAAAGGCGGGATCTATTCATACGGACAGTGCGGTCTTCCTTATGTCGTCGGCGGGCTGATCCCTTCAACTGAAAAATTAATCGCAAGAAGTATCGACACGTTCCGAGAAAAATACGGAATGGATGCACGTACTTTTCATGAAGTAAATGCAGTAGACACAGCTTCTAAAACCGTTTCCGGTGTTCATACAAAGAGTGGTGAACCTTTTGAGGTAACCTATGACAAACTTCTGATTGCGACAGGCGTCAGTCCGATCATGCCTAAAGAATGGACAGGTGTTCATTTAAAAGGAATCTACCCTTTAAAAACAATTCCTGATGCAGAAAAGCTGATGGATGGCCTTAACGACGTTCAGCATGTAACGATCATCGGCGGCGGATACATAGGTTTGGAAATGGCTGAGAACGTGGCGAGACTCGGAAAAAAAGTTCGTATCATTCAACGCAGCAAACAGCTTGGAAGCATCTTTGACGAAGACCTTGCGCCGATGATTCATGAAGAAGCTGAAAAACACGGAATCGAACTATGCCTAGAAGAGGATGTGATCGGCTTTAAAGGTGATGATCACGTTCAATTTGTAAAAACAGCGAAAAAAGATTATCCGACTGATCTCGTTATCGCAGCAGTCGGTGTTAAGCCAAATACCGATTTTTTGAAAGATACCGGGATTTCTTTGAATGAACAAGGCGTGATCGTCGTTAATGAGCGGATGGAAACGAACGTTGCGGATGTATATGCTGCAGGAGACTGTGCTACTCACTATCACAGGGTAAAAAAGCTGAACGATCATATCCCACTCGGCACAACCGCAAACAAGCAAGGCAGAATCGCTGGCTTGAACATGGCTGGTGTGGATAAAACGTTCAAAGGAATCGTTGGGTCTTCAATCATTCAATTTATGGATCTGACTTTAGGAAAAACAGGGCTTTCTAACAAAGAAGCTGAAAAACTGGGTATTCCTTATGACGAAATTCGAATCACATCAAAAAGCCATGCCGGTTACTATCCGGATGCTAAAAAACTCGAAATAAAAATAACCTATCATAAAGAATCAAAGAAACTGTTGGGGGGACAAATTATCGGTGCTGAGGGCGTTGATAAACGAATTGATGTTCTTGCAACCGCACTATATCACGAGATGGATGTGGAAGAGCTGATTGATCTAGATTTGTCATATGCACCACCCTACAATGGTTCGTGGGACCCGGTTCAGCAGGCAGCCCGACGACTAAAATAGGATTTAAAAAAACCGGTCTTAGAGGACCGGTTTTTATATTTAATTATCTTTTGAACCTTGGTTACCTGTGTGATCGGGTTTATCGGGATCACGCTGGGGTTCTACATCCTCATTCGACCGTTCCTTCTCCTCTTGTTCTGGAGAGTCCTCAGACTTTCTTTTTTTAACCATTACAATCCCTCCTCTCATCAAATACGTACTTATTTCCCTATCAGATGAGAAGAAAACATGAAATGAAAAGTTGATAAAAGAAGTTATTGATCGATTTTAAGGGAGAAGTTATACCTTGGAACCGCACGTTCTACTGCATTTGTGATTTTTCGATACAATGCAGCGCGTTCGCTTTTCGACATATCGTCAGGTACGTTCACATGTATGTGAGCGTAGTTCCCGTTGATTGTAACCATTTGCGGGTTGATCCCCGAAACATCTTTTACGGTCTGACGAATCAAATCCTGATCATCCGATAAATCAAAACGCGATTGATTCATGCTTCTGTAATCACTTGGATTCATGTTCGTGTCAAAACTGTAATTGATGCGGGGTTCGTTTTTGGTCAGGTGGTAATTTATAATTCCATGTCCAAACATGTTGTCACGGATCTCCCCATTTTCACTATGAGCTGCCGGCTCCGTTTTCGCTCCTTCTTCCTTATACGACTGCATAGGAGAACAAGCCGTAACAAGCAGCACTAAAAATGGTGTAAGGATAGCCTTTTTCACTACAAACACCTCCCATATCAATAGGATTTCCTGACTGGGAAGTGATTATGAACAAATAGGTGCAGTTTTGCCGGGCAAACTGGTTTGATACTCGGGTCTGGGGCGGGGAAAGAGGACGGAACCAGACGTTGGAAGACTCAATCCAAAAGTTTGATGCTCCAATCCAAAAATTTTGGGTCTGAATCCAAAAATTTCAGCCCTGAATCCAAAAGTTTTTATAGTTTATCCACGAGTCGACATTCCACGACAGCGTTCGACACCTCCATCTCCCTCCCCAATCAAAAAAGCCCGGGAGCAAACAACTCCCGGACTCAACATACTAATTTAGTTAGAACGTCCTTCCAAGCCCTCTACGCTTGAAAGAAGGTTTCTTTTTTTCCCTGGTACTTCATGACAATGACGGCAGCGGGGCTCGTATGATTCAGATGCGCCCACTAAAATAACAGGATCGTCATAAGAAGCTGGTTTGCCGTTGATCAAACGCTGTGTACGGCTTGCAGGAGAACCGCAAGACATGCAGATCGCTTGAAGCTTCGTCACGTGCTCAGCTAGTGCCATCATTCTTGGAACAGGTCCGAACGGCTCACCTTTAAAATCTTGGTCAAGACCTGCTACGATCACGCGCAGTCCTTGATCGGCAAGCTCTTGAGCGACTGGAATAATATCTTCATCGAAGAATTGCACTTCGTCTATCGCAACCACTTCTGTTTCAGGCAGTACATTTTTTAAAATTTCAACAGATCGTCCTACAGGCTCAGCCATAACTGCCGTTCCGTTATGAGAAACAACCGATTCCTCGCTGTAGCGGTTATCAATTAGCGGCTTGAACACCTGTACTTTTTGCTTGGCATATGTTGCTCTTCTTACACGGCGGATCAATTCTTCTGATTTCCCAGAGAACATGCTTCCGCAAATTAATTCGATCCAGCCATTTTGTTTCATCACATACATGGCTCGCTCCCCCTTTCGCAACAATCTTCCCCTTAGTATGTACGGATTTCATTCTTACAAATAAAACGTTCTTTTCAGGAGCTGCTAACTCCTTTTAAAGCTTAAAATAAAGTTTCTAAGCGTATAAAAAACCCGGCCCATCAACGGACAGTTACCGAGTTTCCAATCATTTCTCTATAAAGAAAAAAAGGGCAAGAAAGACTCCTGCCCTTTTACTTGCAACAAATTACTTAAGGTTGTATTTCTTCTTGAAGCGGTCAACACGTCCACCAACATCAGAGAACTTCTGACGTCCAGTGTAGAACGGGTGAGTGTCAGAACTTACATCCACTTTGATTACTGGATATTCGTTACCGTCTTCCCATTTCATCGTCTCGTTTGAATGCAACGTAGAACCAGAAAGGAAGCTAAATCCGCTTTGAGCGTCAACAAAGATAACCTTCTTATAATTCGGATGAATTCCTTGTTTCATGTCAATTTCACTCCTTCTGCCCTGTTTCCTATGCGGAAGCAGAGTTAAATAAACACATAAAAACAGTATAACAGGGACAAATCCCATTTGCAACCATACTTTTTCGTTAGTTTGTTACGGTTTTAACGCGCTTTGGAGCGCCTTTTTTCTCCGATTCAAAAAGCTCGAAAAACTCTTCGTTGTTTTCCGTTTTTCGCATGCGTTTCATGAATTTATCTACAAAATCGAACGAGTCATCCATCGTCTTACGGATTGACCATAAGGCTTCAAGATGATCTTTTGCGATAAGCATCTCTTCTTTTCTCGTACCGGAACGGCGAATGTCGATCGCAGGGAAAATACGGCGCTCAGCCAGCTTGCGGTCTAAGTGAAGCTCCATGTTTCCTGTTCCTTTGAACTCCTCGTAAATCACGTCATCCATACGTGAACCTGTATCAACAAGTGCTGTTGCTAAAATCGTTAAGCTGCCGCCTTCTTCGATGTTACGGGCAGCACCAAAGAATCTCTTCGGACGATGGAAAGCAGCAGGATCAATACCACCTGATAGGGTACGGCCGCTTGGCGGAATAACCAAGTTGTACGCACGCGCCAGACGTGTAATGCTATCAAGAAGAATAACAACGTCTTTTTTGTGCTCCACCAGTCTCATCGCACGTTCTAAAACAAGCTCTGCTACTTTAATGTGGTTTTCAGGCACTTCGTCAAACGTTGAACTTACAACGTCACCTTTTACAGAACGCTCGATATCGGTTACTTCCTCAGGACGCTCATCGATAAGCAATACGATCAATTCGGCTTGAGGATTATTAGTCGTCACGCTGTGCGCGATCTCTTTCAGCAAGCTTGTCTTACCCGCTTTAGGAGGAGCGACGATCAATCCACGCTGACCAAAACCAACAGGCGCCATCATATCAATGATACGCGTTGAAATGTTGTTGCTCGTTGCCTCCATAACCATTTTCTTTTCAGGATAGAGGGCTGTTAATGCAGGAAAATGCACTCTTTCCTTAGCCGTCTCAGGATCCTCTCCGTTAACCGCATTAACTTGTAAAAGTCCGTAATAACGCTCGTTTTCCTTTGGAGGACGAACCTTACCTGATACTTTATCTCCGTTTCTGAGATCAAATCTGCGAATCTGAGACGCAGATATGTAGATATCCTGTGAGCTCGGAGAATAGTTGATCGGACGTAAGAAGCCGAATCCTTCGTTCGGGATGATCTCCAATACACCTTCCATGAATGAATAACCATCAAGTTCTGCTTGTGCTTTTAAAATAGAAAACATCAATTCCCGCTTTGTCAGTTTTCCGTAATATTGAATATTAAATTGTTTTGCAAGCTCATAAAGCTCTCTTAATTTTTTTGTTTCTAATGTAGCTAAATCAATCCCCATAGTGACACCACGCTTTTCTTATTTTACTATTTACTTTTTTTACTAAAATTTTGGGATTTATATATGTTGGTTTGGTTTTGGTTATTGGAAGGAGTTCCTTGAAAGTTAAGGGTTTAGTGGGTTGAAGAAATTTTTATTCTAAATGAATCATACTTCTTATTTTAACCACAAAAATGCTCTTTAATCAAGTCAGGACAACTTGCCGGCCACTGCCATAACGTGAATTTACATTACAATCCTGGTTTTTGCAACTTTACTTTATGCTCAACCCTTGTACCTTTGAATGTGGTTAATTTCCGTTCCAGATGCTCGCTTTCCGAGGGGCGTGCGGTGAGCCCCCTGCCACTCTGTGCCTTAGGGGTCTCACCTGTCCCGCTCGTCCCTCAGGAGTCTCGCATCTTGCACTCCAATTAACTTGCTCTATGACGACAATACAAAACCAAGTTCAATCTTTTGGGAAGAACCTAACGGAAAGACCGGACGCAATGTCCGGCCTTCTTATCCCATTATGGTTTGATTACAAGGTCTGGTTTTTTCTTTAGGCTGTGTCGGCCGTCGATGAAACGGACTGTGCCTGATTTTGCACGCATAACGACAGATTGCGTCGTTCCCGTAGATCCGTCGAAGCGAACGCCTTTTAACAGCTCACCATCTGTAACACCTGTAGCTGCAAAGATCGCATCGTCCCCTTTTACGAGGTCGTCCATGTACAATACGCGGTTTACGTCTTCGATTCCCATGCGTTTACAGCGTTCTAATTCTTCGTCGTTTTGAGGAAGAAGTTTTCCTTGAAGCTCTCCGCCAAGACACTTTAAGGCAACAGCTGCGATAACGCCTTCAGGTGCTCCGCCTGATCCGAATAAAATATCCACACCTGTATCATCGAATGCTGTATTGATCGCAGCGGCAACATCACCGTCAGAGATCAGTTTAATTCTCGCACCCGCTTCACGGATATCCTGGATGATCTGCTGATGACGAGGACGGTCTAAAATTACCGCAACTAGGTCTTCAATATTTTTATTTTTCGCTTCTGCTACTGCTTTTAAATTATCGATAACTGGAGCGTTGATGTCGACTTTCCCTACGCTCTCACGTCCTACTGCAATCTTGTCCATATACATGTCAGGTGCGTGAAGCAGGTTTCCATGGTCAGCGATCGCCAGAACTGCAAGTGCGTTCCACGTCCCAGATGCCACGATGTTCGTTCCCTCAAGCGGGTCAACCGCAACATCTACGCGAGGACCATAGCCTGTCCCAAGCTTTTCACCGATATAAAGCATAGGAGCTTCGTCCATTTCTCCTTCACCGATAACAACGGTACCTTTCATAGGAACCGTGTCAAAAACGTTTCTCATGGCAGTTGTTGCTGCTTCATCTGCCTCGTCTTTCTTGCCTCGTCCCATCCAGCGTGCTGATGCAAGAGCTGCCGCTTCTGTTACACGAACAAGCTCCATTGATAAACTTCTCTCCATAATGTGGTTCCCTCCCCATACTTAAAACGCTTACATATTTATCCTTAAGAAAAATCACCGGTTGGGGTGATTTCTCTTTTTACACTTATGAGTTCTTCATTTCTTCCATTTCTTCTACATCCATATTTTCACGCCACACTTTAGCTCCAAGTCCTTTTAACTTTTCAACTAAAGATTCATAGCCACGGTCAATATGCTCAAGGCCCGAGATTTCCGTTACACCTTCAGCCATTAGACCTGCTACAACAAGCGCTGCACCTGCACGAAGGTCAGAAGCTTTAACTTTTGCCCCTTCAAGCTTTGCTGGCCCATTTATTATAGCAGAACGGCCTTCAACTTTCACATTCGCTCCCATGCGGCGAAGTTCATCTATATGTTTAAAGCGTGCACTGTAGATCGTATCCGTTACAATGCTCGTTCCTTCTGAGCTTGTTAAAAGCGAAGTGAACGGCTGCTGAAGATCTGTCGGGAACCCTGGATATACGAGCGTTTTGATATCAACACTCTTCAATGGGTCTTTCCCGCGGTAAACTAAAACCTGATCGTCTTTCGTTTCGATGAAGACACCCATTTCTCTTAGCTTGGCAATCAATGATTCTAAATGCAGAGGAATGACATTATCCAATAAAACCTGCTGGCCCATTGAAGCAGCTAAGATCATGTACGTTCCGGCTTCAATACGGTCAGGAATAATAGAATGACGGCATCCATGCATTTTTTCGACACCATCGATACGAATTACGTCCGTACCTGCCCCTTTGATCTTCGCTCCCATGCTTGTTAAGAGAGTAGCTACATCGATGATTTCAGGTTCTTTCGCTGCATTCTCAATAATCGTCTGCCCTTTTGCTCTTACTGCTGCAAGCATGATATTGATCGTTGCTCCAACACTTACAACATCCAGGTAGATACGTGCTCCAACAAGCTCGTCTGCGCGAAGGTAGATCGCACCTTGCTCGTTCGTCACTTTTGCACCAAGCGCTTCAAAGCCTTTAATGTGCTGGTCGATCGGACGCGGTCCAAGGTTGCATCCGCCAGGCAAACCGATTACAGCTTTTTTAAAACGCCCAAGCATCGCACCCATCAAGTAGTAGGAAGCGCGAAGCTTTTTTACCTTTCCGCTCGGAAGAGGCATCGCAATCATGTTTTCAGGGTTAACCGTAAGCGACTGATTTTCGTCCAGGTAAGCTTCTCCCCCGATTTCCTCTAACAAATCACGCAGAATACGGACATCTGATATGTTAGGCAAACCTTCAATGGTAACGGTAGATTCTGCTAGTATCGTAGCGGGGATCAAGGCCACCGCACTATTTTTTGCTCCGCTTATTTGGACCGTTCCTTCTAGAGGATAGCCCCCTTCAATCATCAGTTTTTCCATGGTAAACTCCTTTCAGTAAGAGTCACAAAGACAGTCGTAATTGTGAGTATATTACCAGTTTCGTTAATTTTATTATTTACCAAAATTTTCTTTTGATGTATTAAAATTGTGCTCGGCTTTGTTGCTTTTGAAGGTGGTTGATTTCCGCTCCAGGTACTCGCTTTCCGCGGGGCGGGCGGTGAGCCTCCTGCCGCTTTGCGCCGTTAGGAGTCTCACCTGTCCCACTCGTCCCGCAGGAGTCTCGCACCTTGCACTTCAATCAACTTGTCAAAGTTGAACGAACACAATACATTGAAAGCAAAAACTTTTATAAAGAAAGAAAACCAAATTACTTTCTGTTCGCTGCATCCCAATCAGCTAGGAACTTTTCAATACCTTGATCTGTTAATGGGTGCTTTACAAGGCCTTTGATAACGTTCGGTGGAATCGTTGCAATATGAGCTCCGCGCAATGCTGCTTCTGTTACGTGAACAGGATGGCGGATCGATGCTGCAATGATTTCAGTCGGGATCTCATGAATCGCAAAAATTTGTGCTACTTGTGAGATAAGCTCCAATCCATCTTGACCGATATCATCTAAACGGCCTAAGAATGGCGATACATAGGTTGCACCAGCACGTGCAGCTAATAATGCTTGGTTTGCATTAAAAATAAGCGTTACGTTCGTTTTGATATTTTCATCAGAAAAAGTTTTAACAGCTTTTAGTCCATCAAGCGTCATTGGTACTTTTACTGTAATGTTCGGCGCGATCTTAGCTAATTCGCTGCCTTCTTCTACCATTTCTTCATAAGAAGTTCCGATCACCTCAGCACTAACAGAACCCGGTACAAGACTTGTGATCTCCTTCAAACGCTCATGGAAATCAACGCCTTTTTCTTTCGCTACTAAAGACGGGTTTGTTGTTACTCCAGATAAAATGCCCAGGTCATAGGCTTCCTTAATATCGTCAATGTTTGCTGTATCAATAAAGAATTTCAAAACAATCACTCCTGTTTTTTAGGTTTCTCGTTCATTTATATTCTTTTATAACACACACTTCTTCATACACGTTAGTAGTGCGCTTACATTTTTCTTTTTAAATAAGTACACTTTATTGACGGATTTACCATGTCCCAAGTTACACACTATTATAGTGTAAATGAAACCGCCTATGATGTATAGGCGGTTTCAAAGAAAGGTTCATATTAGTATTTTTTGACCAGAAAATTACGCTTTGTTGGAAGAACCGAACTCACGCATTTTTCCTGCTACTGTTGATTGAATCGCATCGCGAGCTGCAGTCAAGTATTTACGTGGATCGTACTTGTCCGGGTTAGCTCCGATATATTCTTTAACAGCTTTATGTGAAGCAATTTGGTTTTCAGTGTTTACGTTGATTTTAGCAGTTCCTAAAGAGATCGCTTTTTGGATATCTTTTGTCGGAATACCAGTACCACCGTGAAGAACTAGAGGTACACCCGTTAGTTCCATAACTTCTTTCATGCGGTCGAATCCAAGGTTAGGCTCACCTTTGTAAGGTCCGTGAACAGAACCAAGTGCAGGTGCAAAACAGTCAACTCCTGTTTCACGAACAAGCTGATCACATTCAGATGGAACAGCGTATGCAGCTTCAGCATCGTCAACGATTAGATCATCTTCTTGTCCACCGATACGGCCAAGTTCTGCCTCAACAGAAACACCGTGGATGTGAGCAAGCTCAACCACTTTTTTCGTTAACTCAATGTTTTCTTCTAAAGGATGATGAGAGCCATCGATCATGACAGATGTGAAACCTGCATGAATAGCTTCAGCACACTTCTCAAAGCTTGAACCATGGTCTAAGTGGATCGCTACAGGAACAGTTACTCTGTACTCTTCCATAAGTGCTTTTACCATAGCAACAGTTAGCTTAAATCCACCCATATAACGAGCAGCACCTTCAGATACACCAAGAATTACTGGTGAATTCTCTTCTTGTGCAGCTTTAAGTATAGCTTGAGTGAACTCAAGGTTGTTCAAGTTGAATTGACCAACTGCATAATTTTCCGCTTTTGCTTTTTCAAGCATTTCCTTCATTGAAACTAAAGGCATGTTACATGTCCTCCTTTGGATATTGGCACGAGCAGACCAACTACGTTTTTGTATTGTATATTGCTGAAATGTACAAACAGCAAAAAGAAGCCATTATAGTTTACCTTTCATGGCGTCTTGCTAAACATTTCATAATGCTCATTTCCATTCTAGTATAGCATACCAATATCGCCCGGAAACCGCAACACATCAACGTTTTCGGGGTGTAAACGCTACCATCGGCGACACGTCAGGCTTTTAAAGATTTTTCTTAGGAAGGTGTATTTAATGGAAGTTCTTTCCTGACCGCAGCACGGATCTCATCGATGTCGAACGGTTTTGCAAAATGAGTAATGGCTCCCAGTTTCATGGCTTCATGAATCATGTCCAGTTCACCGTAAGCAGTCATGATAATAACTTGGATCGTTTCGTCATGCTTCTTCACACGGCGAAGAATCTCCAGGCCATCCATTCCTGGAATTTTCATATCTAAAATAACAAGATCAGGGCGGTCCTTCTCCACAATAGACAGAGCTTGTACACCATTAGCAGCCTGATACGTCTTGTAACCTTCTTTTTGAAAGATTTCATTTAAAAGAATTCGAATGCCATATTGATCGTCTACAATTAAAATTTTCCCGCTCATTATTGCTCACCTCATCTGAGTTCATTTGCAAATCAACTTATCAGTATCTATTTCTATATATCCAAAGAATTTCCTGCTGTCCATCCATGAAATGTCATGTTAAATTCAGTATACTAAACGAAAGAACTATTTTGCGATAAATTGATATTCGTGCAAAAGGAGTACATTTGATGCTTAAAATATTTTCAACTCAAGTTTCCGGATTATTAAAAGCGATATCCGATAAAGAAGAGCAATCTGTCGAGGAGGCATCCCGCCTGCTGGCCCATTCCGTTTTGTCTGAGGGAACAGTTTATTTTAAGGGATTCGGCGAAATGGGAGCAGTCGTAAGCGAGGCGCTTTTTGGTGAGAATAAATTCCGGCGCGGTGCAGAGTTTACGAATGAGAATATCGACGGACTGCTGCCAGTTGATAGTGTTGTGGTGACTTCTCGATTTATAGATGACGAAGAAGCAGTGGCTTTTTGTGAAAAATTAAAACAAAGTGCTGATTGCCATGTTATTTTGATGGGTGGTCGCAGAAAAGAAGCTGAGAGTGAAGGTGGATCAGTCGCTGCCGCAGATATCGTGATCGATACAAAGGCGGTTCGCGGTCTAGTCCCGCTCGACGATGGCTCCCGTATCGGATTTCCGTCCGGATTAACAGCATTATTCGCTTATTACGCACTCTTTTTAACGACAGAAGAAATTTTAGAAGAATATGACGATGAATAAGATGAAGCCTGGCTGTGTGCCAGGCTTTTTTATATATAAAAAAACAGAAACTCGCCGTAAAAAAAACATCACCGAACAATTTTTTGTTTTAACCGTACAAAAATCAGCGGTAACCGTACATTTTTTCCCCCTAACCGCACAAAAAACCGGCAGCCTCCTCAACAAAAAGGGAAACTACCGGCTAAACGCCTGTCTATTTAGTTCTTCAACTGTGTAACCGCACCGATAAAGTCGCGGAATAGTGCTTGTGGTCTTGTTGGTCTTGATGTGAATTCCGGGTGGAACTGAGACGCAACAAACCAAGGGTGATCCGCTAGCTCGATGATCTCAACAAGTCTTCCGTCAGGAGATGTTCCTGAGAAGATGAATCCTGCCTTCTCCATTTGCTCGCGGTATTCATTGTTGAACTCGTAGCGGTGACGGTGTCTTTCATAAACAACCTCGTCATTATAAGCATCGAACGCTTTCGTATCCTCTTTAATTTTACAAGGGTACAGTCCAAGACGAAGGGTTCCGCCTAGATCTTCGATGTCCTTTTGTTCAGGAAGCAAATCGATTACTGGGAACGGTGTTTCAGGCATAAGTTCTGCAGAATGAGCGCCTTCAAGTCCTAAAACGTTGCGTGCAAATTCAACAGACGCAAGCTGCATGCCCAAGCAGATTCCTAAGAAAGGAACTTTGTTCTCACGCGAAAATTGAGTAGCTAAAATCTTTCCTTCTACCCCTCTGTCGCCGAATCCGCCAGGTACTAAAATACCGTCAGCATCTTTTAAAAGGTCGTTAACGTTTTCAGCTGTAACCATCTCAGAGTTGATCCAGTCGATGTCGATATCTGTGTCGAAATGGTAACCTGCGTGGCGCATCGCCTCAACAACTGAAATATACGCATCTTGAAGTGCTACATATTTTCCAACTAATGCGATCTTCACTTTTCCTTTAAGGTTCGTTACTCGGTTGATCAGTTCTTTCCACTCAGCCATATCTGGTTCGTGTGTTTCAAGCTTCAGATGCTTGCAAACAAGCTCGTCCATCTTTTGCTCTTGAAGATCGATCGGCACCTGGTAAAGAGTATCAGCGTCTCTTGCCTCGATTACCGCTTTAGGGTCGATGTCACAGAACAATCCGATCTTATCTTTCATCTCTTGAGGAACTGGCATCTCTGTACGAACCACGATAATGTTCGGCTGAATACCAAGACTGCGAAGCTCTTTTACACTGTGCTGTGTCGGTTTCGTCTTCAGCTCGCCCGCTGCACGGATGTATGGAATAAGTGTACAGTGGATGTACATGACGTTTTCAGAACCTACATCACTTTTAATCTGGCGAATCGCTTCTAAGAACGGCAAGCTCTCGATGTCCCCTACTGTTCCGCCGATTTCCGTAATGACTACATCTGCGTTCGTTTCACGGCCAGCACGGAAAACACGTTCCTTGATCTCGTTTGTGATGTGAGGAATAACCTGAACCGTTCCACCTAGATACTCACCGCGACGCTCTTTGCGAAGAACCGTAGAATAAATTTTCCCTGTTGTAACAGAGCTGTATTTGTTTAGGTTGATGTCAATAAAACGCTCATAGTGACCTAAGTCCAAATCCGTTTCAGCGCCATCGTCTGTTACGAAAACTTCACCATGCTGATAAGGACTCATCGTTCCAGGGTCCACATTAATGTACGGATCGAATTTTTGAGTCGTAACTTTCACTCCGCGATTTTTTAATAATCGGCCTAATGAAGCCGCCGTAATCCCTTTTCCTAATGAAGAAACAACCCCGCCTGTAACAAAAATATATTTTGCCATGATTCAATCCCCCTAAATTTTCTAAAATAAGTATGTGCTTTAAACCGTTTTTCTACTATCGGGAGTGGCTCGTATTTTTGTACAAGCACCATCCAATCCGTGTAAAAAATAAAAAGCAAAAGACACTTCCCCTATGGTTAGGGGGCACTTTTGCTTTGAGTTCATATATAATTAGTCTTTTATATAAAAAGATACAGGAATAGCCCAAAAAGAATATTACCGGACTCCACAGCTCATGTCAAGATGCTTTAAAGGAATCATTTCGCAGGAAAAAATGAAACAAATTGCTGCACCAGACTAGCTAATCCAGAATTTCTGCCCATATATCCACGAATTTTGGCGGTGAATCCAAAAATTTTATACGTGAATCCAAAAGTTTCGGTCTTTAATCCACGAGTTTTACCTCTCAATCCACATTTCTGCTCTTTAGAAAAAAAGAAAAAACCAGCACCCTCTCAGGCACCGGTTCTCAAGACTTAAAGATCTTCCTCTTCCTCTTCATCGAGGTCTTCATCTTCTTCATCTTCATCGTCGAAGTCTTCATCATCTTCGTCAAATTCTAATTCTTCGTCATCATCATCGTCATCGTCATCATCTGCAAGATCGTCGTCTTCTTCAACGAACTCACCTTCTACTTCTAACTCATCGAAATCTTCATCATCGAAGTCCTCTTCAAAGTCATAGTCATCCTCAGATGCTTTTTTACGTTTTGTTGGTTTGTTGGTAGCACCTAGTTCTTCCTCAGAGCTCTCAACTGGGTACCATGTTTTTAATCCCCATTTATTATCGCCTAATGAAACGAAGCGTCCATCGATATTCATATCTGTGTAAAAATACGCAATTCGGTTTTCAACTGCAGTTTTAGACAACCCTTTAATTTCAGCGATCTGCTTAACTAAATCGTAGAATTGAACAGGCTGCTTCTCATTCTGCAAAATTTCAAATGCGATTTCGACCATAGACATTTCAACGACTTGTTCTTTCGTATACGTGTTCAACATAGCCACATCGGCACTTCCTTTCCTTCTCCACACTCATTTATATCAACACATTGTGCTCAATCTCTAGAAGAATCATACTCTTCATTATAAACAAATCCTATACGGATATGCCAGTGGTAATCTCGCTTTTTTCAAATTTATTGAGTTATCTCATTTTTTCAATCGGAACATTAAAGAAAATCATAAAAAATAGAACGATGAAAACGGAAAGAAGCCAAGCAAGCAACGGACGTTTAAAATGAATCCTTAACAAAGTGAACATTATTACATTGAATAAGACGGACCAATAGATACTCCATCCATTATGATAGGAGAAGAGCTCAAATCTTGCTAAGATCCACTCGACAGAAATAAAAATAGCTACCCATCGTAAAATATATACCATTTTTTTAAATAGGTTATTTTCAGGAAAACGCGGCAGAAAAACAAGAACAGTGACAGGAAAAACAACAAATGAGTGAACCATCTCAATCATTGTATGATTTGGAAGCAATGCTTCTTCATAAAGCCACATGGGATGATTGTATGTAAGGATATTGTATAAAAAATTTCCTATGATCATAAAAAGGATCGTTGAGTAATACTTCTCCCAATTCCTCCAGTCTCCCCATTTCCACCCAATGATTAACATGATTCCTGCAATAAAAAAGTTCATTTGTTGTTGTCACCTCAATTTCTTTCCATTCGTCCTTTTGTTCTGCTATTAAATGATTCCTTACTATTTTCAACATAATTCACAAAAAAATTACTGATACTAGTAAGAACTTTCCGCTCAAGAGGTTTTGCATCTATGATCTTAAGTATTTTTATCCTTTTAAATTTAATGGTATTTATCTTCTTTTTCATTTTTGGCAAGAAAGAATTGCATATTCTTGAGGTCACGGCTTACTTCTTTTTTGCTGGTATTCCCGTGCAGAATCTTTCTGCCCTTTTATGTTTAGATCTAGAATGGATTACTATTTCAAGTTCTCAAAGTTTAGAATGGGCTGAAGTTATCAACCGGTCTGTGCTTATTCCCATCCTTGTGGTTTGGTTTCTTAGTCTTTTCATTCACACCTTTTCATCCTATAAAAAATTGGGCTATCTACTCTTTTTCACCTGTCTGTTAACCGGTATTGAATACTTGAGTGAATCGTTAGGATTACTAAATCATGCTCATTGGCAATTTTGGTGGTCGTTCGCTTTAAACGCATGTCTGCTTTTCATTGCTATACCATTCATGTTTTTTTTTAGATCTCACTTCTATAAAGGAATTAAAAAATATGTTTAACTTCAGTTGGAACGAATGGTTCGTTATCCTTACCACTTTTATAAGCATTGTATTGTTCCTTCCATTTTCAAGAAGGTTTCCACTAGTAGTGACTATTTTGATATGGGTATATACCGTCATTTTTATAGAGACTCTGGATTATATCATGGGTGCTAGACCGTTTAATCTGTATGATTTCCTGGACTCATCTAAATATGAACCTATTCTTGTTTTTTATCACTTTGTTGTATATCCCATATGCTCCTATACTTTTTTATATTTTTATGACACCTATCAACTAAGAGGCTGGAAACTTGTTCAATACTTAGCAGTTTGGACTGGCATATCTGTCTTTTACGAATGGCTGTGTTTGATAAATGGTGTATTGACCTATAGAGATTGGAACTTGCTATACTCCATTCCTACATACCCTTTGGCAAGTTTGCTTTTGATCGGTGTATTTCGTTTCATCAAATCCAACCTTCCTCCTGAAATAAAAAGTCAAATGGTGATAAAGAATCAAATGAAATAATGACCCTGCCAATTACACAGCAGGGTCCAAACGATTATCTTTACAACTCCAAGCCATCTACAACACCGATCTCCGAAATCATCACATCAACTTTTACATTCACTTTCATATTTTTGTATTGCTGATTCCATCTCTTTTCATCCCAGTGCCTCGTACGGCTTCTTGCTTGTTCACCAAATGCTAACGGATCTATATTCTTTCTTTGAAACTTTTTGATGAGCATTTCTGCTTCTTTCTTCACCTTATTTTCCATCAATTTTTCTGCCTTTTCTGCCGTTTTTGAGGATACTCCCTCCCCTGTATATTCACGGATAAAACCTTTTATCTTTAAATGGAGGGTAACTTCTGGAGCTTTGTGTATATGTGTGACATCAAACTCTTTTCTTGTACTTATACCTTGGATCGAAAAGTATTCGGTCTTCCCCTTTTCCTTTGTCTTCAGCTTATACCCCGCCATTTTTATATTTTCAAACAGCGATTTAAATACGAACATATTTCGAAAAGGGATGGAGTCGACCATCTTCGTTCCTTTAAACAGAGCAAGTCCTTTTATATTAATGTCATCATCCTTCAGTTCTATGAGAGGCAAAACCGGATCCATTCCTTTTGTATAATAAGAAGATAAAAAAAGATGCAGGTTTGAAGTAGGTATCAAACCACGCTCCATATTGTGGCTCAGCTGTTTTTGAATATAACTGCCTGTGTCAAACTCCTCGAACGTTTCTTGAAGCATTTCTTTCACTTCACCATCTACAACCGTTAATAACAGCCTTGAACCGACGCTTGGATCCCGATGAAACGTATCAATATAATCTTGGATCCCTGCTTCCGCCACTTTTTTACTATAGAGAGCAACTTCTAACTTACCGTTCACTACCGGCTTGTGTGATTTATGGTTCACATTACTTAAAGCTTCCTTACTTAGATTGCCTATCGTTGAAACCGTCTTGTTCGATATCGTCTTATCAGGCTTTATCAGAGGCATTACTGCCGTTGCTTCAATCTTGTTCTTGCCTTTAGAGTCAAAGCCTACTGCGGTAGCCACTTCCAGCTCATCGATGATCTCTTTCTCAATTCTTCCGAAATACGAGACAATAATACAAACTAGCAAAGTTAAGATTATCTTTTTCTTCATGTTTTTTTCCTCACTTTATTTATGAAAGAAAAACAGACAAACAGGAATGGGATATACCCATATATAAAATAAAGGCCTATTTTTGAAACCCGGCTGTTTAACAGGTCGATCGATGCCCGGTCTCTGAGCAGCGTGTTAGCAATTAAAGTAATCGTCAAAATAGCGATGAGCACCTTTTTTTGCTTCACATTGAACAGCCGCTTTGCTGTCCGGCTTGCTGCCCAAAATGCTAAACAAAGGTTAGGTAAGATAACGACGACCCATGAGGCGATGCCGATATATTCAAACCGCTCAACAAAGGGAAACTTGATGATTTTCCACATTGTTAAAGTTGCCCATATCGTTCTTTTTAAGTGTTCAGGTGTAAAGTATACAAGGGTGATTAACATTAAATACAGATATAGGATGACTGTAAAAAGATTGCCGTAATGTGCCCATTTTTGCGAGGTTTCAGGTTTTTTAATAAAAGGATAGTACACTAAAAGAAGTTCGAAACCTAAATAACTCAAGGTCATTGTTTTAAAAGAAGAAAGGGTTTCTTTTATGGAATGATCGAATACGGGAAGCAGATTCCTGAAATTTGCAAATTCAAGCGGTGCCAAAAAAGTAAATATCAGATAAAAAGGAATTACAACTCCGAGGAAACAAGCACCCACTACTGTACGGAAACCTCCTGCGATGATGTAATAAATGGCAATTAAATATACGAGCGAGAACGTCCACGTTTTCATTAGGGGAAACATCCACACTTGCAAGACCTCTATAAAAGTACGAAGGATCGTAATTCCTAGCGCAATTAAATACAGCATAAAAAGGAAAGATAACAAACCACCTATCCACTTTCCGAAAACATTTTCATGAATGGAAATGATATCGCCTTGCTCTTTATTCAGCATTTTGTACATGATCCAAATCACAATGTGAATGGTTGCACCTGCTATCAAAACGGTAATCCAGGAATCTTGTTCCGTATAAATCGCCACGTAACGCTGGAATCCAAGTACCCCAACCCCAATTTGCATGCTATGAACAATGAAAAAGACTAATGATGGATTGATCAGGTATTGATCTTTAACAGGTACTTTCATAAATAGTCTTCTCCTTGTCAAAATTTATTCATCGATATCCTTGTTTTCATCCGCTTTTCGTTTAGAAAACATGACAGTGTCAGGCGATTGTAATTCAATCGGCCTTTTTTCCTGCATCTTGAAAGGAAGACGGACAAAAGCGTCCTTCAAGTCTTCCAAACGCGGGGGATAGATGGGTTCTAAATACGGTCTGCCAAACGACGTTAAACGCAAAATATGTCCCATTAAAAAGATAAATGCTATGCCTATACCGATAAGCCCCCAAAGTTCCGCAAGCAGCAGAAAAGGAAAACGAATTAAACGAATGGCGTTACCCATTTTGTAAACGGGAGTTGTAAAAGATGCCAAAGCTGCCAAAGCTACGATGATAAGGAGCACGTTACTCGTTAATCCCGCTTCAACCGACGCGGTACCGATAACGATCCCCCCTACGATACCGATTGTCTGACCTACCTTTGTAGGCAGCCTTGCTCCCGCCTCACGTAAGAGTTCAATCGTAAGTTCCAATATTAACGCCTCTAAAAATGGAGGCAGCGGTATTAAACTCCTTGATGAAACAAGTGTTGCCATTAGATCTTTTGGTATTAATTCATAATGATAATTCAGTACTGCCACATATACCGGTGTTACTAAGATAGAAAATGATACGGCGAATAAACGGATAACTCTTAAAACAGAAGCCAACTGCCAATTGATAAAATAATCTTCCAAAGCAGAAAAGAACTTAACCAACGTAGTCGGACCAATCAGAGCATGCGGTGACCCATCTACTAAAATGACGATGCTTCCTTCTGCCAAAACACCCGCTACCCGGTCCGGACGTTCTGTGTCGATCAGCTGCGGAAACGGAGAATTATCATTATCGGAAATCATTTGAGCAATATAAGAACTATCCAATATCTGATGGTACTTTAAATCTCCCACTCTCTGCAGAGCCGTGTTGATGTTTTCTTCATTTGCGATTCCAGATATATATAAAACAGCCACCCTTGTACAGGAAAGGGTACCTACTGTAAATTCTTTAATCTCTAGCTGGGGGATCGGAAGCCTTTTTCTAACTAGATTTAGATTCGTTGTTAACGACTCAACAAATGATTCTTTTGGACCAACAACACTGAATTCTTCTTCAGGTATCGTTACTTCCCGCGCTTTATTCATCTCTGCTTTAACGAGTAATCCCTGATTGTCATCTTCTTTTAAACGGATGAGCAATGACCCTGTCAGCATCATTTTCTGAATGGTCTCAAGGTCATTCGTGATCATGACATTCTCAATCGGCAGAGCCGCTTTAATGTCATCCAGTTTTTTAGTGGATAATTTATTTAAGAAAGGCAGGATATCTCGATGTATAATCTCTGCGTCTATTAGTGAACCGAAGTATGAAATCCAAAAAGGTACTGGAGATTGGGGATTATGAAAGTCTATAAAATCACCAGACTACTTGAAATGCTGAATAATTTTGAAAAGAGAATGCTCTTCCTTTTTTGTTTCTTTCCTAAACCAGTTCATGATGCACTCCCCTCTCTAGTAAATTTCCTCATGCTGTTATTCGTTTTATCTTTTACTAAAATACAAGTGATTATTTAGTGAAACTAAAAAAGACCGAGCTCTAGGAACTCAGTCAATGGATGCCTCTCTATAATCACGCTTCAACCAAAAATAAACACAAACGTTTAAACAGTAAATAAGAAAATAAGAAATAAAAGAGTGAAAATATGTCCATTCATTATGAACAAAAATATGAAACTGATTGGAAAACCACTCTAAAGCTACTGTAAGGAGTGATGCCAACAATAAATAATGAACGGATGGGAGACCTTTGTTTTTCCACGTATCGAAATAATACAAAAACATATACCCGGAGAGAGGGTAGATAAACAAATAGATAATAAAATCAAATATTTCAAAATCAGGAATGTCCATAATATCGTACAAATCATAGGGAGGACCTGCTAGTATATGATCAAGACTTGCAGCCAAAAAGAAATTCAATGTAAAAATAACAAAAATCTGTGATAACGAAAATTTTCTTTTTAAGCAGAATGTCCAAATGATCAAGAAGATACAAACCGCAATGATAAAGTATTCATTCCTATCAAAAACTTCAGGGAACCTCACTTTAGACCGCCTCTTTTCTTAGCAATAATCTAAAGAAAGTCCAATAGGCAAAAGATAATAACCAAATAATGAACCACTCTAAAATGGAAAAATAAATAGTCCATTGTCTAAAATGTATGAGACCGATTGAATCATGATAAAACTGTAATTCGACCATCAGCACAAACCAGAAACTTGTAGAAAGCACTTTAAAAATGGGACGGAAATTTTTCGAAGAATATAGAAAAAGCAGCCACAAGGTTAAACCCGGAATAATAAATAACCGATTTAAAGTTAAAATCCAAAAGGGTAATTGGGCATGACTGACCTCAATCCATTTCTGATTAAGATCGATAATATTAGAACAAATAAATAAAAGAGAAGAAGTGAAGAGCCAATTCATCCCGGTCTCGTAAGGATGCAACACTTTACGTGTGAAAAAAGAGGAAAAAATAAGTATGACACTAAGCATGATTGAAATGATCAAGTACGCAAACATACTTACGGCACCCCTTCTCTCTAGATTAATCTTTACACCCGTTAGTATAGGAATTTACGAATAAATCATTCTTCCTAAATAAAGAGACCCAAAAGACATGAAATACGTCTCATGGGTCTGCTCTGTTATTTTTACATATTTCTTCTATACTTACCGCCAACTTCATACAGAGCACTTGTGATCTGCCCAAGACTCGCAAACTTCACGGTATTCATCAGCTCTTCAAAGATATTTCCGCCATTAAGCGCAACCGTCTTCAAACGAGCTAAAGCTTCACCCGCATGATCTTTGCTAGCTTCCTGGAAAGCGGCTAGATTTGTGATCTGCTGTTCTTTTTCATCCTTAGTCGCACGTGCCAGCTGCATGTTGAACTCTTCTTCAGATGGCGGATTCGGATTCAAGTACGTGTTCACTCCTATAATAGGAAGTGATCCATCATGCTTTTTCATCTCATAATACATAGACTCTTCCTGAATCTTTCCGCGCTGATACTGCGTTTCCATCGCACCAAGTACGCCACCCCTCGTATTCATACGCTCAAACTCTTGAAGAACCATCTCTTCTACGAGATCTGTTAATTCTTCAATGATGAACGATCCTTGAAGCGAGTTCTCATTGCGCGCAAGACCAAGTTCTTTCGTGATGATCATCTGGATCGCCATCGCGCGGCGAACAGATTCTTCTGTCGGTGTTGTGATCGCTTCATCATAAGAATTCGTGTGAAGCGAGTTACAGTTATCGTACAGCGCCATCAACGCCTGAAGCGTAGTGCGGATATCGTTAAAATCGATTTCCTGAGCGTGAAGTGAACGTCCAGAAGTCTGGATATGATACTTCAGCTTTTGGCTGCGCTCGTTCGCTTTATATTTATCACGCATTACCGTTGCCCAAATTCTTCTCGCCACACGGCCGATTACGCTGTATTCCGGATCAAGTCCGTTCGAGAAGAAGAACGATAGATTCGGTGCGAATGCGTTAATATCCATACCGCGGCTCAAGTAATATTCTACATACGTAAAGCCGTTTGCCAGTGTAAACGCAAGCTGTGTGATCGGGTTCGCACCAGCTTCAGCGATATGATAGCCAGAGATCGAAACCGAATAATAGTTGCGCACTTGATGGTCGATAAAGTACTGCTGAATGTCACCCATCATACGAAGAGCAAATTCAGTCGAGAAGATACATGTGTTTTGTCCTTGATCTTCTTTTAAAATATCAGCTTGAACCGTTCCGCGGACAGAGGCAAGCGTCTTCGCTTTAATTTCAGCGTATTCCGCTTCATTCGGCTGACGCCCATTCTCATCAGCAAAAACATTTACTTGCTGAGCAATCGCTGTGTTCATGAACATCGCAAGGATGATCGGTGCTGGACCGTTAATCGTCATCGATACAGATGTAGAAGGTGCGATCAAATCAAAACCGTCATACAGTTTTTTCATATCATCGAGTGTACAGATGCTTACTCCGCTCTCCCCGACTTTTCCGTAGATGTCAGGACGGTAATCCGGGTCTTCACCATATAACGTTACAGAGTCGAAAGCCGTACTTAAGCGTTTTGCATCATCGTCTTTAGACAAGTAATGGAATCGGCGGTTCGTTCTTTCTGGTGTTCCTTCCCCAGCGAACTGGCGCTTCGGATCTTCTCCTTTTCGTTTAAAAGGAAAAACGCCAGCTGTATAAGGGAACGATCCAGGAACGTTCTCTTTCATGATCCACTTTACGATATCTCCCCAGTCCTCAAACTTCGGAAGAGCCACTTTTGGGATATCAAGACCTGACAAACTTTTCGTCGTCAGTTCTGTCACGATCTCTTTGTCGCGGATCTTCGTTACGAACTCTTTCTTGCTGTACATTTCTTTAAGCTCTGGCCACTGTTTCAGCATTTTTGAAGTTGCCGGTAAAATCTGCTCTTCCACTTTTTCAAGGGCTTTGTTTAAGCCTGCTTCAACTTCAGCACCCGCTGCGTCATACTCTTTTACCGTTTCAAGTGTCCCTTTGATCTGGAACGACTTACGCGCAAGCTTTGCCTGTTCGTTCACCGTTTCATGGTATTTACGGACAGTCTGTGCGATCTCGTTCAAATATTGAGCACGCTCGCCTGGAATGATCACGTTCTTTTTCGCTGTCATCGCTTCTGCTGCCGGCTGAATGCCCCAATCCACACCAGACTTCCCTTCGATCACTTTCATTAAATGGTAGAACAATACGTTTGTGCCAGCATCGTTGAACTGGCTCGCGATTGTTCCGTAAACCGGCATCTCATCTAGGTCCTTATCAAACCAGTTACGAGATCGCTGATATTGCTTCTTCACATCACGCAAAGCATCCTCAGAACCTTTACGTTCGAATTTATTGATCGCGATGATATCTGCGTAATCGATCATATCGATTTTTTCAAGCTGTGATGGCGCACCGAATTCGCTTGTCATCACATATAAAGAGGCATCCGAGATCTCAGAGATCCCTGCGTCCCCTTGCCCGATACCGCTCGTTTCAACAACGATCAAGTCATAGCCCGCGGCTTTTGTTACCGCGATCGCGTCTTTGATCGCATCGGAAAGCTCAGAGCGAGAACCACGCGTAGCCAAAGATCTCATATAAACGCGAGGATGATAGATCGCGTTCATGCGGATTCTGTCACCTAAAAGTGCTCCGCCCGTCTTTTGTTTCGTTGGGTCAATTGAGATAATAGCGATCGTTTTATCTTCACACTCGTTTAAGAAACGGCGCACAAGTTCATCTGTAAGCGAGCTTTTCCCCGCTCCCCCTGTACCTGTGATTCCTAAAACAGGGACTTGCTTCTGCAGATCTTTTAATGCTGAAAGAGTCTGTTCTGCTGTAGCCGCGATCTCTTCAGGTGCTTGGTTCGCATTTTCAGCTAAAGTAATCAGACGGGAAACAGAACGAACGTCTTTTTCTTTTACCTTTTCGATCTCATCCGTTAGCGAAGTAACCGTTGGAAAATCACACTCTTCTACCATAAAATTGATCATACCCTGCAAACCTAGCAATCTTCCGTCTTCTGGCGAGAAGATGCGTGTTACTCCATAAGTATGAAGCTCCTTGATCTCAGGCGGGATAATAACGCCTCCGCCTCCGCCAAACACTTTTATATGGTCAGCTCCGCGTTCTTTTAACAGGTCGATCATGTATTTAAAATATTCCACGTGTCCGCCTTGATAGGAAGAGATCGCGATCCCTTGAACGTCCTCCTGTATAGCGGCACTCACCACTTCATCTACAGAACGGTTATGTCCAAGATGGATCACTTCACATCCGTTCGACTGGATGATCCTTCTCATGATGTTGATTGAAGCATCATGTCCGTCAAAAAGACTGGAAGCGGTTACAAATCGAACTGGATTTTTCGGCCGGTAAATATCAGTTTGAGCCATCATTTTCATCCTTTCTTACGCTCCTTTAATGCCATGAAGCAGCTGTTGGAGCTGTAATTTTGTGTATTCTTCAAGGGTATACATCTTTTGAAGCGCCCATCGTCTGAACGTCCACATCTGCCCGATGATCACAATGTTATGGGCAGCCGCCTGGATCTCTTTTTCATTAAGATCAAGTTCGCCCTTCCGCACAGACTGCGATAAAAGAGTTTCAAAGATCGCTGTCATCTCAAGCTCTTTTTTCAGTACATAGGGCAATGCTTCATCAGATAATGACTTAGCTTCCTGGTACATAACAAGCACTTCATCCTGCATATCGTCCATCACTTTAAAATAAGCCGTGATCGCCTTCTCGACACCTTTTATTCCGCTGTCTGCCGAATCGATATCCTGCTGCAGTCTCAGTTTAACGCCATCATAGATGCTGTCGCAGACAAGGTACAAAATATCTTCTTTAGACCGGATATATTCGTAGAGTGTGCCGATGCTGAAACCTGAAGCTTTTGCGATTTCACGGGTCGTGGTGCGGTGAAAGCCATTTTTCTTAAATAAAGACACCGCAGCTTTTACCATCTCTTCGCGTCGCCTTTGAATGAGTTTTTCATCTTTAACGAGCGACGGCACTTCCTTCTTACCCAAATGGCCTCCCTCATTTCTCACTCATTTTCTCCTATTTGTCTGCCGGCTGATTTCGCTGCAGCAGGATTTGCTCTGCGGCTGTGTAAGGGTCTGTGTTGCCTTGCTCTAAATCGGCAAGCCAGGAGAATCCACTTTCTTTTTCATCTTTCCATACTTGCTGAAAAATCTCGTGCTGAACAACTTCCATCACTTCGCGTTTCAGGTTGGCAAGCTTTCGAACGCTTCCCTCACCGCTCTCTTTTAAATACGCTTTGTGAGCAAGAAGTGAATCCCACAGCTCTTCTAACCCTTTGTTTTCAGTAGAAATCGTCTGAACAACAGGCGGCCGGTAAGGGCTGTCGTGTTTGACAAGATCGAGCATCGCTTCGATCTCTGCCAAGAGCTTTGGAACGCCTGGCATATCCGCTTTGTTGACCACAAACAAGTCTGCGATCTCCATGATTCCTGCTTTAAACACCTGCACAACGTCACCGCTCCCAGGATTCAGAACAACTGCGACAGAGTCAGCGAGTTTCATAATATCGAGCTCAGACTGCCCGACTCCTACTGTTTCTATTAAAATCACATCAAAACCATAAGCATCCATGAGCCTTACTGTTTCCTTTGTAGAACGGGAAAGTCCGCCTAAGCTTCCTCGGGTTCCCATGCTTCGGATGAACACACCCGGATCGGTAAAATGGTCCGCCATCCGTACACGGTCTCCGAGTATGGATCCTCCGCTAAAAGGACTTGTCGGATCCACTGCAACAACCGCTACCGTCAAACCTTTGTTTCGCAGAAAGGAAATAAGGCGGTTAACGAGTGAGCTTTTTCCGGCACCGGGTGAACCAGTGACGCCGATCCAGTGCGCGCCTTTTTGCATCGGGTAGATGCTCTTTAAGAGCTCTAGTTTATCGGCTCCGCTGTTCTCGGCAAGTGTGATGGCTTTTGCAAGTGCCCGTTCCTCTTTTTGCTGGATGCGCTTGGCTAATGGATGCATGGTTTCCTCCTAAAGTGATTTAAAAAAAATTATGGAAGTAGTTGATTTCCGATCCAGGTGCTCCCTTTCCGCGGGGCGGGCGGTGAGCCTCCTTGCGTTCTGCGCCTTTAGAAGTCTCACCTGTCCCACTCGTCCCGCAGGAGTCTCGCACCTTCCTCTCCAATCAACTGCAAAGGTGTTTTTAAAACCTATTTGTAAGCAAAACTCTGTTAAAAAGAAAACCTATTCGTGGATGAACAGCCCAAGGGCTCGGCAGGAAGCTTTTCTAAACAGAGTGTCGCAAATTTCCTAACTCTTAATCTTTTAAAAGCATCTTCGAAATAACGAGACGCTGGATTTCTTGTGTTCCTTCGTAAATTTGTGTGATTTTCGCGTCTCTCATATAGCGCTCAACCGGGTATTCTTTCGTGTACCCGTATCCGCCGAATACTTGAACTGCGTCTGTTGTTACTTCCATTGCAATGTCTCCAGCGAAAAGCTTAGACATCGCTGATTCTTTTCCGTATGGCAGACCTTCTGATTCTCTCCATGCTGCCTGATAGGTTAAGAGTCTTGCTGCTTCTACTTTTGTTGCCATGTCAGCTAGTTTAAATCCGATTCCTTGGTTCACACCGATCGGCTTACCAAACTGCTTGCGTTCTTTTGCGTAATTAACGGATGCGTCAAGTGCACCTTGCGCGATCCCAACGGCTTGAGCAGCGATACCGTTGCGTCCGCCATCAAGCGTCATCATCGCGATCTTAAAGCCTTCGCCCTCTTTTCCAAGAAGGTTTTCAGCTGGCACGCGGCAATCTTCGAAAATGATCTCTAATGTTGGAGATGAACGGATACCGAGTTTCTTTTCTTTTTTACCAAAAGAAAATCCTGGTGTCCCTTTTTCTACGATAAATGCGGAAACACCTCTTGTTCCTGCATCAATATCTGTGCGAGCAAACACGACATAGATCTCTGCGTCGCCAGCGTTCGTGATAAAGATTTTAGAACCGTTGATGATGTAGTGATCGCCGTCTTTTTTCGCAGTCGTTTTCATGTTTCCTGCATCAGATCCAGAACCTGGCTCCGTTAAGCCGTAAGCACCGATCTTCTTTCCTTCTGCCATCGGACGAAGGAACTTTTGCTTTTGCTCTTCTGAACCGAACTTGAAAATCGGCCAGCCAGCAAGGGACGTATGTGCAGAAAGGGTTACACCCACAGACGCACAAACGCGCGAAAGTTCTTCAACTGCGATTACGTAGCCAAGATAGTCTCCGCCAATTCCGCCGTACTCTTCCGGCCAAGGAATACCGCAAAGTCCTAATTCTCCCATCTGATCAAAAATCTCACGGTCGAAACGCTCTTCTTCATCACGCTCAGCCGCTGTCGGTTCTACTTCGTTCTTCGCGAAGTCACGCACCATCTTACGGATCATTTCATGTTCTTCAGATAATAAAAATTGCATCTCTTTTTCTCTCCCTCTTACCCTAGTAGGTGTTTGCTGAGTACCATACGCTGAATTTCACTTGTTCCTTCGTAGATCTGACACACCTTCGCATCACGGAACAGTCTTTCAACCGGATATTCTTTCGTGTAGCCGTATCCGCCATATACTTGCACAGCTTCAATCGCTGATTTCATCGCTGTTTCTGAAGCGAATAGTTTTGCCATCGACGCTTCTTTTCCGCAAGACATATTGTTTGTCTTTAGATCTGCCGCACGATACGTTAACAATTTTGCCGCTTCCACTTCTGTTGCCATGTCCGCCAGCTTGAACCCAAGACCTTGATTCGCCCCGATTGGCTTCCCGAACTGTTTTCTCTCTTTTGCATAGTTCGTTGCATATTCTAAGGCAGCTTCTGCTATACCCAAGGATTGTGCAGCGATACCGATCCTGCCCACATCCAGGTTGCTCATCGCAATCTTAAAGCCTTCCCCTTCATTGCCAAGCAGATTTTCAGCAGGAACACGCGCATCCTCGAAAACGATCTCGCACGTGTTTGATCCGTTCAACCCCATTTTTTTCTCTTTCTTTCCTACTGAAAACCCTGGCGTATCTTTATCTACGATGAAGGCCGAGATCCCGTAGCTGCCTCTGTCAGGTTCAGTTGAAGCAAACACGATATATACATCCGCTTCGCCTGCATTCGTAATAAAAATCTTCGAGCCGTTCAAGATGTAATGATCATCTTTTTTAACCGCTCTCGTCTTTAAGCTTGCTGCATCAGAACCTGAACTTGGTTCTGTTAGTCCGAACGCCCCAAGGTACTCTCCACTCGCTAACTTAGGAATGTATTTCTTCTTTTGTTCTTCATTCCCGAAATAAAGAATCGGATTCGTTCCGACACTTGTATGAACAGATAAAATAACACCGATCGTCGCGCTCACTTTTGATAATTCGTTGATCGCGATGATGTATGATGTAAAATCCATCCCTGCTCCGCCGTACTCTTCAGGGATCGGAATACCCATCAGCCCAAGCTCCGCCATCTTCTTTATAAGATGACGCGGAAACTCTTCCGTCTCTTCCATATGTTCAATGGCCGGTGCTATCTCTTTTTGTGCAAAATCCCGTACCATCTTCTGCATCATCTTTTGTTCTTCCGTAAACACGAGGTTCATGGTCTCTCCCCATTTCCTTATTGAAATGCTGAAATGACCGTTTAGCCCCGACAAGCACTTAACTCTTGACTGAAGACACGCTTTTTGTGCCACAAGGAAAGAGAAAAGTGACCTCGAGGGGCTGGTCATTGAAGCTGGATCTTGAATCTATCTTGGCACAGATGCCTGAAGCATTTCTGTCGATCTGTCTTTCTCACAAAGACAAAACAGCATTTTGTCTTTGTTTGGGGTCAGACCCCTACCCCCACCCCTATGCGTAGGTGTAGAAGCCTTTGCCTGTCTTCTTGCCTAACCATCCAGCTTTTACGTACTTTCTTAAGAGCGGGCACGGGCGGTATTTATCGTCGCCGAAGCCTTCATGCAGCGTTTCCATGATGTACAGGCATGTATCGAGTCCGATAAAGTCTGCTAGAGTTAACGGCCCCATCGGGTGGTTCATTCCGAGTTTCATAATCTCGTCAACCGCTTCCGGTGTAGCAACGCCTTCGTAGACCGCGAAGATCGCTTCGTTGATCATCGGCATTAGAATGCGATTCGAGATGAAGCCCGGGAAGTCGTTTACTTCTACTGGTACTTTTGAAAGTTTCTTGGATACCGCTTCGATCGTTTCGTAAACATCATCAGACGTTTGCAGTCCGCGGATGATTTCTACAAGTTTCATAACCGGCACGGGGTTCATGAAGTGCATGCCGATCACTTTTTCAGGACGGTCTGTAGCCGCTGCAATTTCTGTAATCGGAAGAGAAGATGTGTTTGACGCTAAGATCGCGTGGTCTGGTGCATACTGGTCCAGCATCTTGAACAGCTGTGTTTTCACATCCATGTTCTCAACAACCGCTTCGATTACGAGGTCTGCTTTTGAAGCATTTTCTAAAGATACAGATGAAGTTACACGTGAAAGTATTGTTTCTTTTTCACTTTCCTCCATGCGCCCTTTTTCAACTTGGCGATTTAAGTTCTTCTGAATATTTCCTAATCCCTTTTCTACAAATTCATCCTTAATATCATGTAAAATCACGTCGTAGCCTGCCATGGCACAAACTTGTGCGATCCCTGATCCCATCTGTCCTGCGCCAATCACCATAATTTGATTTATGCTCACTTACTCTTCCTCCTTTTATCCTTTTACTTCTACTAAGATCGCGTCACCTTGACCGCCGCCTGAACAGATCGAAGCGATTCCTAGTCCGCCGCCGCGTCTTTTTAATTCGTGTATCAATGTAAGTACGATTCGTGTTCCGCTTGCTCCGATCGGATGGCCGAGTGCTACTGCGCCGCCGTTCACGTTTACTTTTTCAAGATCTAATCCAGCAAGCTCTGCACTCGTTAAAGCGACAGCTGCGAATGCTTCATTGATTTCAAAAAGGTCGATTTCATCTAACGTTTTTCCTGTTTTCTTTAAAAGCTCTGTAATGACAAGCCCTGGCGTTTTCGGGAAATCCTTCGCTTCTACCGCGATCGCTGTGTGACCTAAGATCGTCGCCATCACTTCTTTGCCTTCTTTCGCAGCGCGCTCTTCACTCATCACAACGACTGCTGCCGCACCGTCATTTACACCTGGTGCATTTCCTGCCGTAATCGTTCCATCTTGTGAAAAAACAGGTCTTAATTTTGCGAGAGACTCAACCGAAGTATCCTTTCGCGGCGATTCATCTTCTGAAACGATGATCGGATCACCTTTACGCTGAGGAACTTCAACAGGAACGATCTCTTCAGCAAACACATTGTTATCTGCCGCTTTAACAGCAAGGCTGTGACTTCTGTATGCCCACTCGTCTTGGCGCTCACGCGAGATCTCCATCTCGTTCGCTACATCATTTCCGTAGATCCCCATATGAACGCCAGTAAATGTACACGTCAAACCGTCATGCACCATAAGATCTTTTACAGAGCTGTCACCCATACGAAGACCCCAGCGTGCTTTCGGTAAAATATAAGGAGCATTGCTCATCGATTCCATTCCGCCTGCTACGATCACTTCTTCATCGCCTGCACGGATGATCTGATCTGCCATCGTAATCGAACGAAGACCTGAAGCACACACCTTGTTGATCGTCTCGGTCTTTGTTTCCCACGGCAGTCCTGCTTTTTGTGCAGCCTGACGAGAAGGAATCTGGCCTTGCCCGCCTTGAAGAACACACCCTAAAATCACTTCATCAACCGATTCAGGAGAAACACCTCCGCGCTGAAGCGCTTCTTTAATAGCGATTCCACCTAAGTCCGAAGCAGTCAAAGAGCTTAACCCGCCGCCGAATTTCCCAACTGGAGTACGTGCTCCGCTGACGATTACTGATCTAGTCATACAAAAACCTCCCGTATTCATTGGTTATTTAGTAAACGCTTTCAAAAGAGTCTTTTAAAAATCTTGGACTTGCCGAGCGAACGCTCAGTCACCTAAAAATCAAGCATGAAGCTGCCGGCACAAAACCAGGCAGCTCATACATATAAAATTCAATTACTGAAGAACTTCTTGTTTTTGCGTACCAAACATAGATTTCTCCAAGATCTCAACAACATCTAACGTTTGAACTTGATCTTCCACTTCCTTCGCTTTCGTCCCATCACTCAACATCGTTAAGCAGTAAGGACATCCGCTTCCGATCATGGTTGGATTCACAGCTAGAGCCTGCTCTGTACGAGCGACGTTCACACGCGAGCCTGCTTTTTCTTCCATCCACATCATTCCGCCACCAGCTCCACAGCACATACCGTTTTGACGGTTGCGGTCCATCTCAACGACCTTAACACCCGGAATGGCTTTTAAAATATCGCGAGGTGGTTCGTATACTTCGTTATAGCGGCCAAGGTAACATGAATCGTGATACGTGATCGTTTCATTCACTTCATACTTCGGCTTTATTCTTCCTTCCTTGATCCATTCCGCCAGAAGCTCCGTATGGTGATAAACTTCTGCCTTCAGACCAAACTCAGGATACTCATTTTTGAAAGTGTTATAAGCATGCGGGTCAATTGTAATGATCTTCTTCACATCATGCTTTTCAAACAATGCGATATTGGCGTTCGCCATCTCCTGGAACATGAACTCGTTACCAAGACGGCGTGCCGTATCACCAGAGTTCTTCTCTTTGTTTCCGAGGATCGCATATGTGATGCCCGCTTCGTTCATGATCTTTGCAAGTGAAAGAGCAATCTTCTGTGAACGGTTGTCATAAGCACCCATCGAACTTACCCAGAACAGGTACTCGAACTCTTCCCCTGCTTTTTCTTTCTCTTTTACAGTTGGAACGGCGATATCTTCTTTCAGTTCACGCCAGTTCTCACGCTCTTTTTTCGAGATTCCCCAAGGGTTTCCTTGCTTCTCGATATTCTTGATCGCACGCTGCGCTTCAGGATCCATCTTTCCTTCCGTCAATACAAGATATCGGCGCATATCGATGATCTTATCAACGTGCTCATTCATTACCGGACATTGATCTTCACAGTTTCGGCAAGTCGTACATGCCCAGATTTCTTCTTCTGTCATGACTTCGCCGATCATTTCAACGTCATAAGAAAGGGCAGATGAACCGTCAGTAGTTGCAGCTGTTTCCTGTGCACCTTGACCTCTCGCTTCAAATGCGATCTGGTTGCCTTTTGTGTTCGAGAACGCAAATGCTGGCATCCAAGGTGTGCGGGAAGTAACAGCAGCTCCCTTTTCAGTTAAGTGGTCGCGCAATTTCACGATCATGTCCATCGGTGAAAGCATCTTTCCTGTGCCTGTCGCCGGACAAACATTTGTACAGCGTCCGCACTCTACACAGGCATAAAGGTCAACAAGCTGCTTCTGGTTGAAGTCTTCGATCTTGTTAACACCGAAAACTTCCTGTGTCTCATCTTCAAAATTGATCGATGATAACTTTCCTACTTTATCTTTACGTCCAAGCCACACGTTAAGCGGCCCAGCGATTAAATGTGCGTGCTTTGATTGAGGAACATACACTAAGAATGTTAATAAGAACAACAAATGAATCCACCAAGAAATGAAGAAAACAACGGCAGCTCCGGTTTTTCCTAAAAAGCCAAGAACCATCGCAAGTCCTGATGCAATAGGCGCTGTCCATTCGTACGGAAGGTCGTGCCAAATAATTTCGGCTGCGTTTCCGAGTAAAACAGAAAGCATCAAACCGCCGATGAACAATAGAACAAGACCTGATTTAAAACCACGCTTTAAGCGGACAAGCTTTTCAACATATCTTCTATAGAAAGCCCAAACGACCGCAACCAAAATCATCGTTGTTACGATTTCCTGGAAGAACGTAAACCCAGGATAAAGCGGACCTAAAGGCAGATGGGAGCCAGGCGCGAGCCCTTTCCATATAAAATCGATCGCTCCAAACTGGACTAGGATAAATCCATAAAAGAACATAACGTGAATCATACCGCTTTTTTTATCTTTTAAAAGCTTCTTTTGTCCGAAGACATTGACTAGAACTGCTTTAATTCTTTCTTGTACCGTATGATCAAACTCTACTTTTTTACCAAGCTTTATAAACTCATACCTTGTTTTAACCACATAGGCAAATAAAAATAATGCGTAAGCGGTTACAAAAAGAAACGCAATCCAGTTTGCAATCATTAAGCCGTCCATCACTTTCTCTCCCTTCCAATGCTGCTATTCCCTATTTCTTTCTCTTTTAACTATTCTAATAAAAATTAATTTTCTGACATCATTATATCATAAAAAATAAATGAATGAGCATTCAGTCGGATTTAATTGTAAAATTTTTTAGTGCTTTTATTTATGCAGGGCATACTAATACGAAAGTTTGCAGAAGGAGGAGAAATTTTAGATGTGGATCGTTCTTTTACTAGCAATCCTGTGCATTTTGGCATGGATTGATTTTTATTTTGGCCATAAGAAACAAGTCAGTCTGGAATTGCCTCCAACAACGGCAAAAGGAGAAATGCAGTTTTTATCAACAGGCTATCATTTTTTTGATGCACTTTTTGAAGATATAAAGAATGCAGCTACATATATTCACATTCAATTCTATATTCTGCGTGATGACGAACTCGGGCAGGAGCTTTGTTCTCTTTTAATTCAACAAGCACAGAAAGGTGTCGAAGTACGGCTGCTGCTCGATCTTCTCGGCAGTCACGGTGTTAAGAAGGAAACCATCCAATCGCTAAAAAAAGCCGGCATTCATTTTCAATACAGCAACAAACCCGGATTTCCTTATTTTCTGTATCGGGTCAACCACCGAAATCACCGGAAAGTAGCCATTATTGATGGAAAGATCGGATATGCTGGCGGATATAATGTCGGCAACGAGTATATCGGAAAAGATACAAAACTCGGGGATTGGCGTGATTACCACATGCGCTTAAAGGGGTCTGTTGTTGGCGCACTTCAGCAATCATTTAATCACGATTGGAATGTGGCGTCTGGCGAGGATTTAAAAGTATCCGCAGCCGCCGATCAGGTCGATTCCTCCCAAAAAGATTTTATGCTCGTTCATTCTAATGGAAATGCAGTCTACCGATTCTTTTATGAAAAGATTCAGCGTTCGAAAAAAAGCATCTTAATTGGTTCACCTTACTTCATTCCGGGTAAAAAGATGAACAAGGCACTACTCAGAGCTTTAAAAAGAGGTGTCAAACTCACTTTGATCGTTCCGATGAATCCTGATCACGCACTCGTTCAAGAAGCATCCTACATTTACTTAAAACCGCTGTTGGAAGCAGGCGCAGAGATCTATCAGTTTCACGAAGGGTTCTATCACTCAAAAGTGCTGATGTTTGATGAACAGATCTGCGATATCGGAACGGCGAATTTTGACTTCCGCAGTTTCTTTTTTAACGATGAAATCAACTGCATATTCACCGACAAAAATTATATCCAAGAAGTAAAAAAAGTGATCGAATCGGATCTGGCACGCTCTGAAAAACTGACGCTTACACGTCTTAAAAAGATCAGAACGCTTAAAGTCCGCCTAAAGGAAGCAGCCGGGTTCATTATTTCTCCGTTTTTGTAAGATAATTTATCTTTAAAAGTTTGTTTAAGATGTTTTTATGAAGTTTCTTCGTCGACAAGTTGATTGGAATGGAAGGAGCGAGACTCCTCGAAAATGAATATCAATTTTCTTCGTGCGATGTATCGCTGTCGTAGCCTTCCTTGTCCTGCGGGATCTGCGGGACAGGTGAGACCAATCAATGTTGCCAAGCGACGAGTGGGCTCACCGCACGCCCCGCGGAAAGGGAGCTCCTGAAATGTAGATCAACTACTTCCAACATCAGTGAAAAAACTTAAAGGGGGCCAAAAATGCTTACATCCTTTGGTTTTGTTTCGACGGCTCTCAACTTGTATGAGGCCTCGCCAGCTAAAACGATGACATTTGCTACATACCAAAAAAGAGACAAGAAGGAAAGGGAAGCCCAGCTCCTTGCCATCACTAAAAATAATTTGGAGCGTACATTGCGGGTTCTCCATTATTGCATCGCGCACGAGTTGCCACTATACCGTATGTCCTCGTCTATCGTTCCACTCGCTACACATCCGGAAGCTGCGTGGGATTATTTAAAAAAGACCAAACAGGAATGCAAAGAGATCGAGAAACTCGTGAAGAAGTATAATCTTAGGACGAGCATGCATCCGAATCAATACACGCTTTTTACAAGCCCTCGCCCTGAAGTCACCGTAAATGCCGTGAAGGATATGCAATATCATTATGATCTTTTAAAAGGAATGGGAATTGAGGACCGGAGCTACATCAATATTCATGTCGGCGGCGCTTATGGAGATAAAGAAACGGCGCTAGAAAGGTTTTATGAAAATATTAAAATGCTGCCACCAGACGTTAAAAAACGCATGACGCTAGAGAACGACGATAAGACGTTCACGACCAAAGAAACATTGGAAGTGTGTGAAAAAGAAGGGGTTCCGCTCATGTTTGATTACCATCATTACAAAGCCAATCCCGGTGACACGCCTTTAGAAGAGCTGCTGCCCCGTTTTGTTCAGACTTGGAAAAATACAGGACGGCCGCCGAAAGTGCACCTCTCTTCGCCTAAAGATGAGAAAGCTTACAGGAGCCACCATGACTTTGTCAGCCTGGATTATGTGCTGCCTTTTTTTAAGATGGTGTCAGAGTTTACGGGTGAACTCGATGTCATGATCGAAGCCAAACAAAAAGACCGCGCTGCCCTTCAGCTTATAAGCGAGCTTGAAAAGGTACGCGGTTTTAAAAGAATGAGCGGTGGAACGATTCTTATGTGAGACTGGATACAAAGCGTCTGATCTCTGCATTAAAGCTTTCAAAATGTTTAATCGGAAGCTGATGCAGAGCTTTTGCCAGCATGACGAACTGGGCACGCTGATGAACGTTTCTCTGATACAGATTTCGGTAATAATGCATATACTCCGCCTGGTCTCCATAAAGAAAAAGAAGCGGAAACTGCCATTCTTTTATCTTTTCTGTACAGTTAAACGACATGCTTTCCTTATAAAAGCGCACCCACGTCGGTCGGTCAGTCTGTTTATGATAAAAGAACATCTCTTTCTTTTCATGTTCGGTGTTGGAATGTGTATTTACAAGAATCTGATTTAAAAGGGCTGGTGTACTCTTTGCCAGCCTAATTCCTGTTTGAAACTGTTTTTTCAGTGTAAACGTGGATACTTCCGAAAATCCTCCGCTTAAAATAAGTCCTTTTGTTCGTTCAGGATATTTAACCGCGAAAGCTTGAGCAATCGATCCTCCTGAAGAGTAGCCGCAAATAACGGCTTGATCGATCAGCAGGTGATCCAGAAGATTTGCCACGTCTTCAGCGAGATCATAAATCGTAAAAGTGTTTGGATCTTTAGCGGTCGAACGGCCATGTCCCCTTATGTCTGGATAAATGGTTTGGCAGACTAACGAAAGGCTTTTTTGGTAGGCAAATACGAGATGACTCATGCCTGGGGGGTGCAAAAATACGACAGGTGTTCCTTCCCCCAGCTTTTCATAATAGATTTGAAACTCTGTTGTCAGTCCTGCTAATGCCATAATGCCCTCACTTTAAAAAAGTAGCAGCTACCCATCCGTACAGCTGGAACCCTAAATAGATGCCGACAATCCCCATAATTCCCGGAAGAGCAGGAGGTGCGGGAATCGGCAATTTGAACATCGCAAACACAAACCCTACAATTACACCCGTAATAATCGATAAAAGAATTAACTTCATCTATATGTACCCCCTAATCGAATCGAGTTTACCAAATCTATCTCTTAATAATATGGCTCGATGTGCAAACAATATCCCTTATTCAGCATGCTATTATTTTTTTGACAGTTCATAATGTTTTTTGATGATTCGCATTTGGCCGCGGTGGCTTAGTTCATCTTCAAAAACATGAAACCATTTAAAGTAGTTGTTTGAAATTTCATCCTCCCACCAAGGAGTGGTTTCATAAAGCCATGAATCTGGAAGTTGCCTAAAGAGTTCTAGCGTTTTTTCACGCGTTTTCGCCATGTCTTCTAGATAAAATTCGGCTGGATTGCCTGAAATGATCGTAGCCGCTTCCCCCAAATCCAATGCTGGTTGAAGTGTATCTGCATATCGTTCAATTTCTTCATCCGGCAAGTCTTTCCCATCTGTCGTTAAATACTGATAAATTTTCTCCACTGCCACTATGTGTGCAAGCAGCATTCCGATCGAGTTTCCTGTTCCGTTGATTCTAAAATCGAGCGCTTCAACAGATAGATCCTGAACACCTCTTATCGTTGTTTCTCGTGTGTAGTTCATCATACTGATCAAAGTTGAAAAATCCTTAGAGTACCCTTCAATTTCCCCGATTACAAACGGACTTTTGCTGGATGTTGTCAAATTTATTTCCCCCTCGTTTGAAAACTGCTCTAATAGAATTCAAGAAAAGAAGAGCATTTCCTTTTTAAGGTCTTAAGAGGGAACTGAACTCTCAGGGGGGCATAAATCACAACGAGCGCTCGTAAATCCTAATAACCGCTCGTAAATCTCAATAACCGCTCGTAAATCTCAATAATCGCTCGTAAATCTCAATAACCGCTCGTAAATCTCAATAACCGCTCGTAAATCTCAATAATCGCTCGTAAATCCTAATAACCGCTCGTAAATCTCAATAACCGCTCGTAAATCCTAATAACCGCTCGTAAATCCTAATAACCGCTCTCGTAAATCCTAATAACCGCTCTCGTAAATCAAAAATACACTTTAATAAAAGAAAAAACCTGCCGGCAGACAGGTTTTTCAATAGTATTACATACGCTCTGGAGCTTCTACTCCGACGATGTTCAACGCATTTTCGATTGTTACTTGTGTAGCTTTCATTAAAGCAAAACGCGCTTCTGATTTTGGTTTATTTTCAGCATCAAGTACACGCTCTGCGTTATAGAAACTATGGAGAGCAGATGCCAGCTCGAATACATAGTTCGTCACGCGGTGCGTTAGAAGTTTTTCAGAAGCTTCATTAATAACCGCAGGGAATTCTCCGATTTTCTTCAGAAGTTCAAACTCTTTTTCGGAATCGATCTGTGATAGATCTACGTCTCCATCATAAGAAAGACCCATTTCTTCCCCTTGGCGAAGCATGCTGCAAACACGGGCATGTGCGTATTGCACGTAGAACACTGGATTTTCATTTGATTTGGAGACCGCTAAGTCCATATCAAAATCAAGATGCGTATCGTTTGAACGCATCGCGAAGAAATAACGAGTAGCGTCGATGCCTACTTCTTCCATCAATTCACGAAGTGTAACAGCTTTCCCTGTACGCTTACTCATACGAACTTTTTCTCCATTTTGAAAAAGAGAAACAAGCTGGATGATCATTACGTCAAGCTGTTCTTTTTCGTAGCCTAAAGCTTGGATCGCCGCTTTCATACGAGGAATATAACCATGGTGGTCAGCTCCCCAGATGTTGATAAGCTTTTCAAATCCACGCTCAAACTTATCATTATGATAAGCGATATCTGGTGTTAAATACGTGTAAGAGCCGTCATTCTTGATCAGTACACGGTTTTTGTCATCACCGTAATCTGTCGTACGGAACCAAGTTGCGCCTTCTTCCTCGTAAACAACATCTTTTGCTTTTAACTTCTCAAGCGCAGCATCGATTTTTCCGTTTTTGTAAAGAGACGTTTCTGAGAACCACACATCAAAATCCACGCGGAATTCAGCTAAATCTTCTTTCAGTTTTTCAAGTTCACGCTTAAGGCCATATTCTCGGAAAAAGCTTACACGTTCAGCTTCATCTTTATCCAGCCAAGAATCACCGTACTCTGCAGCAAGATCTTTTCCGAACTCAATAATATCCGCACCGTGATAGCCATCTTCAGGCATTTCTTTATCCTTGCCAAGCGCCTGGAAGTAGCGGGCTTCGATTGAAGTTGCCAGGTTGTTGATCTGGTTTCCGGCATCATTGATATAAAATTCACGGGAAACCTCATAGCCAGCATAATCAAGGATATTACAGATCGTGTCACCTACTGCCGCTCCACGTGCATGACCTAAGTGAAGTGTTCCTGTCGGGTTCGCAGATACGAACTCAACCTGAACCTTCTTGCCACCGCCAATTTCAGTGCGCCCATAATCCTTGCCTGCTTTTAAGACAGTCGGCACAAGCTCCGTTAAATAAGAATTGTCCATATAGAAATTGATGAATCCAGGACCTGCGATCTCTACCTTTGAGATCGACGCGCGTGTTTTATCAAAATTCGCAACAAGCTCGTCCGCGATCATGCGAGGTGCTTTTTTCGCAATACGCGCAAGCTGCATCGCCATGTTCGTCGCGAAATCTCCGTGTGCTTTATCTTTTGGTACTTCAAGAACCACTTCCGGCAGCTCTTCTTTTTTAGCGAGTCCTGCTTTCACTGCTGCTGCTTCAATCTCTTCTTTTAACAGGTGCTTGACCTGGTCAAGGATATTCATGCTTTTGCCTCCTGAAAATTAATCTTGATCCGATGTGTTCCTGTATGTTCACCCTGCAGAACCAGTTCATACGCGAGCTTAAGATCGCCTGTTTGATTTTGCTGGTTCCACCGGAAATTCATTTCGTGTGTGGTGGTTTCCATCCAAAGCTGGCCATAAGGGCTGTCGTACATCCCTTTCGTTGTTTGGCCGATTAAATATTTCTGTTTCATAGATACACTGCCTGAGCGGATGATCAGAATTCCAGCGTGTGTGATTTTAATAACATTATTGACAGAACCCGCACCTTCTATCTCTTCCTTATATTGAAGATAAGTCACGTCGCCTCTCTTATAGAGCTTTCCGTCTGTCTCGGTGTAATGCTTTTCTTTTTCACCGCTAAAATGGACTTCTGAACTTATTGCAAGCGCAACAGACAATTCCGTATCTTGATCCATGCGAACAACACTTCCTTTTTTGGTGTAACCTTGCCTTTAACTTACCTATTATAAAAGATTTCACTGCTCCCATTCAACCTTATGGGTGTACTTTAAGAAAATCATTTCATTTTTTAGGTAAATTTATCCCTAAAAAATAAAATTGAGCGTTTGTTTTGGCATGAGAATTATTTGCAGGTATGATGACAACGAGAAGTAGAATTTAGATTTGAAGGAGGATGAAGATGAAAAACGAAAGAATTTTACTAGTGAACCGTCCAAAGGGAACTCCGGAAAAAAGTGACTTCCGCTTTGAAGAAACAGCAATTCCAGAACTTGAAAATGATCAAGTATTAGTGAAAACAATCTATCTTTCTGTAGATCCATATATGAGAGGACGCATGAACGATACAAAATCGTATGTGCCTCCTTTTGAATTAAACGAAGTCATCTCAGGCGGTGTTGTTGGCCAGGTGATTCAATCCCGTTCAGGTGAGCTGGCTGAAGGCGATTTTGTGATCGGCAACCTCGGCTGGCAAAAATACAACGCTGTAAGTGACGCTTCAGTAAGAAAGCTCGATCCTTCTATTGCCCCGCTTACCGCCAATCTCGGTGTACTGGGCATGACCGGCCTAACCGCATACTTCGGTCTCCTTGATATCGGCAATCCGCAAGAAGGTGAAACGGTTGTTGTCAGCGGTGCAGCTGGAGCAGTCGGAACAATCGTCGGACAGATCGCTAAAATCAAAGGTGCGCGAGTTGTTGGAATCGCTGGTTCTGAAGAGAAAGTTAGCTATTTAAAAGAGGAGCTCGGCTTCGATGAGGCGATCAACTATAAAACAGATGATGTTTATAAAGCGCTGAAGACCGCATGTCCTGATGGTGTGGATGTGTATTTTGACAACGTTGGTGGCGAGATCTCTGATCATGTTCTTCGTCAGATCAATAAAGGTGCGCGCATCGCCATCTGCGGACAGATCGCTCTTTATAATCTAGAAAAAATGGACGTAGGCCCACGCATCCAAAGTCAGCTTCTGATCAACAGCGCGCTAATGAAAGGATTCATCGTGAGCGATTATGCCGCTCATTTTGAAGAAGGTGCCGTTCAGCTCGCTAAATGGTTAAAAGAAGGCAAACTTTCATACAGTGAGAACATTGTTGAAGGCTTCGAGAACACAATAGATGCCTTTTTAGGACTGTTTTCTGGCGAAAACACAGGAAAACAGCTTGTAAAAGTAGCTGAGCCAGAAAATCTATAAGTGATCGTTATGATGAGGGCTGTTTTCAACCTGAAAGAAGGTTGAAATAGCCTTTTTTATATGGCCGCAGGCAGTGAATCCAAAAGTTTGGAGTGTGAATCCAAAAATTCCGGCTCTCAATCCACAATAAACGTACCTCAATCCAAAAGTTTTTGAGGTTTATCCACAAGTCGACACTCGTCGACATTTTTCGCCACCCGTACCGCCGCAACTAAAAAAGACCACACTCCAAAAAGTGCAGTCCACCTTAACCCTTATTTAAACAGGCAATATCATACTTACCGTCGTTCCTTTACCTTCTTCACTATGAAACTTAAGCTCGCCTTTATGCTCTTTCATAATTTTTGAACTTACCATCAAGCCTAGGCCGGTTCCTTTTTCTTTAGTTGTGTAAAAAGGTTCTCCGAGTCTTGCTAGCCGGTCTGCCGGTATTCCGCACCCTTGATCTTTTATGGTCAAATGGATGCGATCATCTATCATTTTTCCTTCAATAGAGATGAGTCCACCCTTATCCATCGAGTCCATTGCATTTTTCACCACATTGATCAATACTTGCTTCAGTTCATTTTCCTCTGCGGTAATCAGCGGTAATTTTTCGCATAAATCACTTTGAATCTCAACATTTTGAACAAGGGCCTCTGGCTGAAGCAATGTTTCTACAAACTCAACGAGCTCCCGAAGCGATGTTTTTTTGTAAGACTTCGCTTGAGGTTTTGCCAGTAATAACAACTGCCCCATGATCTGATCGATGCGGTTCAGTTCTTTGTGCATGATGCTGTAATAGTTCGCAGCATCGAGCTGTTCGGACTCCTGAAAAAGCTGAATGAACCCTTTTAAAGAAGTTAGAGGATTTCTGATCTCGTGTGCTACTGATGCAGCAAGCTGGCCGACGATCGAGAGTTTATCGGATTGACGGAGCATTTCTTCAGACTTTTTACGTTCCGAGATATCACGGGTAACCCCAATGATCTCTACCACTTTTCCCGTATTATCCGCAATGCTTTTACAAGAGGTCTCGAGCCAGACGAAATGTCCTTCCTTATGCTGCAGTCTGAATTGAACCGTAGCCGTGCATGGACCTTCCATCAATTGTTCATGGCTATTCCGAGCCGCATCTTCATCATCGGGATGTAGAATCCAATAGCCAGTTTTCCCAATCAGCTCTTCAGCCTTTCTTCCAAGAAGCGTCTCACAAGCAGGAGAAACATACGTATATGTGCCGTCCATCGTATGGGTAGTAATCATATCCATCGCGTTTTCAGCGAGCAGTCTGTATCTCGCTTCACTCTCTTCAAGCAATACACGGGATTCAATCTTTTCCGTTACTTCCCTGCCAAAAACGAGCAGGTTTTTTCGCGAGCCATCCGGATTGAACACGGGAATTTTATAAACATCAAAAAAGCGCGTGCTTCCGTCTCTTGCTGGCACAAATTCTTCACAGCGGACAATTTCCTTCGCCTGCCAGACTTGTTCATCTGTTTCAATGCAATATTGAAAAACATCTCGGAAGAAAGGCTTGATCTCTGCAAGATCTGCATCTGTTTTCCCTGTAAAATCAAATCCGGGCAGTTCGAAAAGCTTGCCAACAAATTCGTTTGCAAACAAGAAGCGTCCGTTTCCATCTTTTATCCCGATAAAATCCGGAACGATGTTCATCAATGTTTTTAATAAAGGCTCTTGGCAGGAGTGAACGATCGCAGGCTGCTCTTTCAATATAAAATACCGGTAGAAGTCTCCCTTAACAGGCAGCAATCCTTCACTGATCTTCACACTTATAAAACCTTTTGCCGTTAAGAGGGTTCCATCTTCTCCATCTTTATGACGTAAGATGATTTCATCAATAGACTTCCCTTTTAAAAAAGCTGCGTCTTCAGTCAGTTCTAAAAAATGCTGATTCACTGCAGCAATATTCATGCTAGGTGCAACAAGCACAACTGCTTCAGACAGCTGGTCTATAAAATCCTGTACATATTTCATATCTCTTGTAATCGCTTCCATTCCGATCATCCCTCCTTTTCGCCGTCATTTATCTTAATTTAACTATAGCAAAAAAGACTAAAATGTATAACAAATTTCGACAATTTCCGATATTTTCATAAGAAAAGTCATTCAAAACACTTATATTTCTTTAAGTTCCCATTGATTTACTTTTATTCTTTCTATATATTTATGGAATGTAGGAGGTCAGACCTCTTTTTTGCTTAATTAAATTTAAAAAGTAATGAGGGAATTTTATGGGTGCTATCGGATTATTATTTTCTGGTGCAGCATTGTTTTTGAACAGTTTAATGCTGCTCGGTAAAGCTGAAGAAAAAAGTGTAGCGTTTTTTAATATATTAGTTGGACTCTTGCAGGTCATTACACCGATCTATCTAATCATCACATCTGACCAATCGAACTGGTCGATGTTTAACAATGGAGCTGTCTTTTTATTTGGCTTCACTTATCTTTATTTAGGTGCAACGATCTTGAAAGGCTACGATTGGAGCGGCCTTGGCTGGTACTCTCTATGGGTTGCGATGATGGCGCTCGTATATGCAGTTGTTTTTTACATTCAGGAAAACGATGTGCTTAATGCACTTATTTGGGTGATGTGGGCTTTTTTATGGTTCTTGTTCTATTTATCATCTGCCCTAAAAAAACCATATGAAGCTTACATCGGAAGAGTCGCTTTTGTTCAGTCTTGGGTAACATTGACACTTCCAGCGCTATTCATGCTGCTGGATATGTGGCAGATCGCAAAGCTTCAGCAAATGTGGATCTACGTTTGCTTAGCATCATTTTTATATTTTTCAGTGGAAGCTATAGTTTTCTTTAGAGGCAGAAAGCAGACAGCTTCAGGAAGTAGTACAATAATAGAGTTGAAGGCTATCCCGTTTTATATGGGATAGCCTTTTTTGTTTGGAGACTGTACCTATTTCATCAAAACAAAAGGATGCAGCCCTCAAAATGGAGTTGCATCCTTTTTTCTCTTTAAAAAGATTATTATTTCACCCAGCCAAGCAGGATTTCACGAAGGAATTTGCTTGCTGCGATCGGTGTTTGTTCTGACGGATCGTAGATTGGCGCTACTTCTACTAAATCAGCTCCAATGATGTTGATGTCTGCTTTTGCGATCAACTGAATCGCTTCAAGAAGTTCTTTAGACGTGATTCCGCCTGCTTCTGCCGTTCCTGTTCCAGGTGCTGCAGAAGGGTCAAGCACATCGATATCGATTGTCACATAAACGTTGCGTCCTTTTAATGTCGGAAGTACTTCTTTTAAAGGCTCGGCTACATCGAACTTGTACATATGCATGCCGCTTGTTTTAGCGAATTCGAACTCTTCGCGCATGCCTGAACGGATTCCGAAAGAATACACGTTTTCTGCTCCGATAAGATCGCACACTTTGCGGATCGGAGTTGAGTGAGATAGCACTTCCCCTTCATACTGCTCGCGAAGGTCAGCATGTGCATCGATATGGATTACGACATAGTCATCATATTTTTGCTTTAATGCTTTAAATACTGGCCATGTTACAAGGTGTTCCCCACCCATACCAAGCGGGAACTTGTTGTCAGCCAAAAGTGTAGAAACATACTCTTCAATCATGTCGAGTGAACGCTGAGGATTTCCGAACGGCAACGGAATATCTCCTGCATCAAAATAGTTCACTTCTTCAAGATGCCTGTCCATGTATGGGCTGTACTCTTCCAGCCCAAGTGAAGCCTCTCGGATTCTAGCAGGACCAAAACGGCTGCCTGGGCGGAACGAAACCGTCCAATCCATCGGCATCCCGTAAAGTACAGCATCTGCTGTTTTATAATCAGGTTTGCTTAAAATAAACACATTTCCAGAATAAGCTTCATCAAAACGCATAGGTTTTACACTCCTTTTATGTAAAATACGGGGAGCTCGCAACCAAGCTCCCCTCAATTTTTATTTCAATAGGTCACTTACGAACTTCGGCAATGCAAATGCAGCAGTGTGAAGCTGTGGTGTCCAATATTTTGTTTCAATATCGTGGAAACGCTCAGCTGGTACTTCCAACGGATCGTGTTTCTTTGAACCGATCGTGAACGTCCAAAGTCCGCTTGGGTAAGTCGGGATGTTTGCTGTGTAAAGACGAGTGATCGGGAAGATCTCGCTAACGTCACTGAAAACTTGAGAGATCAACTCAGGTGTGAACCAAGGGTTGTCTGTTTGCGCAACGAAAATTCCGTCTTCTTTAAGGGCTTTAGAGATTCCTTCATAGAACCCTTTTTCAAAAAGCTTAGCAGCTGGTCCAACAGGCTCAGTAGAGTCGACCATGATTACGTCATACTCGTTTTCGCTTGTTGCGATGTGCATGAAGCCGTCGTCCACTTTTACTTCAACACGCGGGTTCTCTAAGTCACCAGCGATTTCAGGCAAGTACTTTTTAGAGTACTCGATTACTTTTCCATCGATCTCAACAAGCACTGCTTTTTCAACAGATGGGTGCTTCAGAACTTCACGGATTACTCCGCCGTCTCCGCCGCCAACTACTAAAACATGTTTAGGGTTTGGATGCGTGAAAAGAGGTACGTGCGCTACCATCTCGTGGTAAACGAACTCGTCTTTTTGTGTGGTCATAACCATGCCATCAAGGATCAGCATGTTTCCGAATTCTTCTGTTTCTACCATATCAAGCTTTTGAAATTCTGTTTGCTCAGATACGTATGTTTTGTTAATCTTCATCGTAATTCCGAAGTTTTCTGTTTGTTTTTCAGTAAACCAAATACTCATGTTGGTCTCACTCCTAATATATATTTGAAATGCCAGGCATCGTTGTTTCGTTCTTTTACAAACAAAATGATTATAGCATTCCAGGACCTAAGATTCCAAATCATTTTTTTAGAGAAATGAACACCGAGAAATGAAGTCATTTAATAACACGCTCACACTCAATGATTCCCTATTCTGCTTCAACTAAAAATAGTACATTCACCCTGTTTCTTTCGGCTGACTTTTTGCCTGCCATTAAGTGGTATAATGAAGATAGCGTTCAGAAGGACAGACGGCCGGCGCATTCCCTTTTTTTAAACTGAAGCTGGACATCTCGCTGTATTTGCAGCTTACAGTTAAGGGGGGTGATGCCTCTGACGATCTTTGAGGCGTTGATGTTTGCGGTCGCTTTTAGCTCGCTTATCGTTACTGTCCTTACGTCTAAAAATAAATAGGCCTCTGTCACACGTGTAAAGGCACCCGGGTTTTCGTTTAGAAGATCCGGCCACGCTTTTCCGGCTCGTGTGTCCCTTCTGGCGCCATTCGTCCGTGTATTTTGCACGGGCGTTTTTTTATTGAAAGTGGTTGATTTCCGCTCCAGTTGCTCGCTTTCCGCGGGGCGACCGGTGAGCCCCTTGCCGCTTTGCGCCTTTAAGGGTCATATTCGGTAGGAGTGGGTGTGCTCCTGCGTCTACAAGAAAATCCTGTCGAAGCCAGCTTCCTCGTCGCATGCCTTGCGAGAAGTAATTTCAAGTAGTTGGCACGCACCTTCCTCTCCAATCAACTTTTCAACGAAGTTAATTGAAATTCCAAAAACAAAAATCTTTTGAATATAGGATCCCTGATTATAACCCTGCCCTCTCCTTATTGTAGTAATGCTTCCGACATGCTCACTAACTAACTTGTATAAATTACCATTCACAAAAACGTCAAAAATTATCGAAAAATGTCGAAACGTGTATTAAACTGATTTTTGAGAATTATTTAAAAATTTTTCAGGGAGGATTTCTATGAACATTGCTAATGAGTTTATTGGTTTTATGAACAACTTGTTATGGACGTATGTCATTATCGGAGGATTACTTGGGCTTGGCGTCTATTTCTCCGTAAAAACGAAATTCGTTCAGCTTCGCATGATCAAGGAAATGTTTCGTATTCTCACAGACAAAGCGATGGTTACAACAGAGGGTAAAAAAGGAGTTTCCTCTTTCCAGTCCTTCTGTATCGGAGCCGCTACACGTATCGGTACAGGTAACTTAGCCGGTGTCGCAATCGCTATCGCGATCGGTGGTCCCGGAGCTATCTTTTGGATGTGGGTGGTTGCTCTCTTTGGAGGAGCGACAAGCTTTATTGAAAGTACGCTCGCACAAGTTTACAAGATCAAGGATAATGAAGGTTTTAGAGGCGGACCTGCTTATTACATGCAAAAAGCGTTAAACGCCCGCTGGCTTGGCATCATCTTTGCTTTCTTTATCGCATTGGCATTTGGATTAATCTTTAACGCAGTTCAATCTAATACGATCTCTCTAGCGTTTGAATCTGCATTTGGAACAAACCGTACTGTTATTGGACTAGCTTTAGTCGGACTTACAGCACTCGTTATTTTTGGCGGAGTTAAACGTATCGCTAAAGTATCGGAAGTTATCGTACCGATCATGGCAGGGTTCTATATCATCTTAGGTTTATATGTAATGGCTACGAACATTACGCAAGTACCTGCAGTGTTTGCATTAATATTCAAGAGTGCTTTTGGTCTAGAACAAGCAGTCGGCGGCGGAATCGGCGCTGCCCTCATGAATGGTGTAAAACGCGGATTATTCTCTAACGAAGCCGGAATGGGGAGTGCACCTAACGCAGCGGCAACAGCTGTAGTCAGCCACCCGGCAAAACAAGGATTAATTCAAACACTTGGTGTATTTGTTGATACGTTGCTTGTATGTAGTGCAACTGGCTTCATCATCCTTATGGGAGACGCTTATGGCAAAACAGATCTTACTGGGATCGAACTGCTTCAAGCATCACTTGAATCCCATGTTGGGGGCTGGGCTGGTATCTTTATTGCGATCTCGATCTTTCTATTTGCCTACAGCTCCATTATCGGAAGTTACTATTATGGAGAAACAAATATCGAATTTATTAAAAAGAGCAAGACAAATATCTTCATCTATCGTATTGCTGTGCTTGGTATGGTCATGTTCGGCGCGTTAGCAAGCCTCCAGATCGTTTGGGATCTTGCAGACTTGTCGATGGCATTCATGGCAACGATCAACCTTGTCGCACTTGCGCTGTTAGGAAAACTTGCCTTTAAAGTATTGCGGCATTATCTCGAACAGCGAAAACGAGGAAAAGACCCGGTATTCTATGCAGACAGCATCCCTGAACTAGGTGAACTTGAAGCATGGGAAAAGGCACCGGATAAAGAAGAACAGCGAGTTTCATAATGTATGTATGAAAAAAGCAGCCAGAACGGTCTTTCCGTTTTGGCTGCTTCACTTTTTCAATTAAAATGAGAAACACTTGAACTGACTTTTACGATCGACTCAATAATCGTCTTCCAGTCTTCTTTATGAATTTCATGCCCTGTTCCTTCCAGCTTTACTAATTCTGAATGGGAAATGGCTTTTGATAAAGCTAGACCATGTTCAAAAGGCAGGGCTGGATCATTTGTACCGTGAATGATTGTCACTGGCACTCGTAGTTCTGTCATCCGATCCAAGTATTCTTCACCGCCGCCTAGCAAAACATAATTAAAACGGCTCTGAATCTGTTTTGCACGGCTATATTCTCTCTCGGCAAGCAGATACATTCTTTCTTTTTCAAAAGGTTTCGAACCTGAAAGTGTATTCCATCCTTCTGCCAAGTAAGCAATGGAAGCTTCCCGATCTGACCAATCGATCGAAGCACTTTTGGAATGGTAATCTAATATACTTTGATCCATCTGTGGCAGACTTGCCTGTTCTTTACCGAAAACACTAGAAGCAATGATGCAGAGGCTAAGCACACGATCCGGGTGTCTGACAGCCATGATCTGCCCAATCATCCCTCCCAAAGACATACCAGTGATATGAACTTTTTCAATTGAATAAGCATCCAAAACACCAATAGCATCATCTGCCAAGTCAGTGATCGAATAATTGGATGTACCAGGCTGGTAAACGGTTGATTCCCCTAAATCACGATGATCATACCGAATGACGAACCTGCCCTGTTCAGCAAGACGCTCACAGAACTCTTCATCCCACCAATCAAGAGATGACATCGCCCCCATTATTAATAATACAGCGGGATCCTTTGGATTTCCGAAGCTTTCTGTATAGATTTCCACTTGATTTACATGTACCAATTGCTGTTTCATAATTTTTATCCTCCGTGATTTTATTTTCTTATCGCTTTTTGTAAAGCGCAGATCACTAATCTCTCAACGGAGTTTTTGGCCTGCACTTTTAAATTATCTAAGTCTGATCCATTTGATAATCATGGCGTGTCGGCCTCCTTTTCATGTTTTGCGTATGAGATTACGCACACGTTCATTCTATCATGGTTACACGAATTTAAATTCCATTTATTAGAAATCACTACAATAATCCTAGAAAAAAAAAGGGCTCATTAAGAGTCCCTTTTTCGGAAAACCATATTTCTAAAGCCGTCCCAACAGCTGTTTCGTCCGTTCTTTCGCGTTTGCCATCACTTTTTCTTCGTCTATCGTTTTAAGCTCGCGGCCTCGCATCACGATTTCTCCATCGATGATCACCGTATCAACATCTTGTCCAGTCGCTGCATACACGAGGAGGTTTGCCGTTTCATGACCAGGCGTGAGATGCAGTTTGTTCATATCCATCAAGATCAAATCTCCTTTTTTCCCAACCGATAATGATCCTGTTTCCTCACCTATCCCTAAAATGTCTGCTCCGTTTTGTGTCGCCATCGTTAAAACATCATGTGCACTTAACACGGCGGCATCCTCATATTTCAGTTTTTGGAACCAGCTCGCTGCTTTCATTTCAAAAAATAGGTCAAGCGAACTTGCGCTAGCCGGCCCATCTGTTCCAAGGCCCACCTTAATTCCAGAGTCAAGCAGTCTCTTAACATCACTTATGCCGCACCCCAGTTTCGCATTACTGACCGGATTATGAATGATTCCACCTTGAACAGACTCCAGGATCTTATAGTCATCATCATTAAAATGAACACCGTGCGCAAGCAGAACCGGCCGTTCAAAAACACCTGCCTGCTGCAAATATTGAACAGGTCTCATTTTGTATTTTTCTAAAATCATGCGCTCTTCATCTTTAGTCTCTGCAAGATGAATATGGAGAGGCACGTCCTTCTCTTTAGAAAGACCCGCTGCTGCTTTCAAAAAGTCTGGCGGGCACATATACGGGGAATGCGGAGCGATCATCGTTGTCACTCTGCCATTGCCTTTTCCGTGCCAACGGTCAACGACGTCAGTTGCTTCCCGTAATCGCCCTTCATAATTGTCATCCATCGCGATAAGCCCGCGTGCAATGACTGCCCGGATCCCGGATTCCACAGCCGCTTCAGCTACTTGATCCATTCCGATATACATGTCAGCATATGCCGTCGTACCGCTCTTGATCATCTCCGCCATGGATAAAAGAGCTCCCCAGTATCGGTCTTCGTCGTTCATCTTCATTTCAAGAGGCAGCATCTTTTCGTTCAGCCATGTCATAAGTGGCACATCATCACTATAGCAGCGCAACAATGACATCGGCGTATGCTGATGCCCATTTACTAGTCCCGGCAGGGCGAGCATGCCTTTTCCGTCCATTTTTTCGATAGATTCTTCATATGTAAAGTTTCCTATATTCTCAATCTTGTTGTTTTTAATAAGGATATCACCAGAATTAACGGTCCATTTGCCATCTTCAGCCACCGTCATATAACGAATGTTTTGTATCAGCATTTTCCGTACCTCCTTCATCTTCTGCCATTATAGCATTTATGAGGAGTTGATTTCCGTTCCAGGATGCTCGCTTTCCACGGGGCGGGCGGTGAGCCTCCTGGTACTTTGCACCGTTAGGAGTCTCACCTGTCCCACTTCATGGAAGTATTCTTGCTCCTGCGTCTACAAGTAAATGCTACCGATGTGAGCTTCCTCGTCGCATGCCTGGCGAGAAGCTTCTCAAGTGGTAGGCACGCACCTTCCACTCCAATCACTTTTTTCAAAAGGATGCTATCTAGAAAAGAACCCACGTTTAAGAGAAGTCTTTTTTTACCATACTAGATAAGAAAAAGTGGATTTCAAGGAGGGCGGATTATGAAGTTTTGGCAGATTTATAAAGAAGCTTCGAAGCAGCAAAAGATACGCTGGATCAAAAAATGGGGACTTATTGCCTCAGGAAGTCTTGTTCTGTCATTTATCGGACTTCTGCTGCTAGCAAAACTCATGGGTCCGCCTGCTCTTTTAGTTCCGCAAACGACGATCATGTATGCAGCCGATGGGTCAAAGATGGGAGAAATCAACAACGGAGGACAGAATCGCTACTGGCTGCCTCTCAAAAAAATCGATAAAGATGTTATAAACGCAACGATCTCTATTGAAGACAAGAGTTTCTATAAACATAATGGTTTTGATTTTAAGAGAATTGCCGGGGCTCTGCTAGCTGATATTAAAGCGGGCTCTAAAGTACAGGGAGCAAGCACGATCACCCAGCAATATGCCCGCAACCTCTTTTTAACGCATGACAAAACATGGCGCAGAAAATTCCAGGAAGCCTTTTATACACTTCGCCTTGAAATGAGTTATTCAAAGGATGAGATTTTAGAAGGTTATTTAAACACGATCTATTATGGACACGGCTCATATGGCATCCAGTCCGCTTCCCGTTATTATTTTGGAAAGAACGCTGAAGATCTGACGCTCGCTGAATCAAGCATGCTTGCAGGCATTCCGAAAGGCCCGAGCTATTATTCTCCTATTCTTCATGAGGAAAACGCAAAAAAGAGACAAGAGATCATCCTGACAAGCATGGCCGAAGACGGTTCTATCAAAAAAGGAAAGATAAAGGACGCCGTTTCGGAAAAGTTATCTTATGTTCAGGAAGAAGACGAAGAAGTTGCAACAGTTGCTCCCTATTTTCAGGATGCTGTTATGCGTACCCTTAAAAAGGAACTCAACATCAATACAAATTCGATCCAGTTCGGCGGACTGCGCATCTACACAACTCTCGATCCTCACATGCAGGAGGTCGCAGAGCACACGATTGAAAACCGGATTATCGATAACAGCCATATACAGACTGCCCTTGTGGCCATGGATCCGCGCAGCGGTGATGTGAAAGCATTAGTCGGCGGCCGTGATTTTGAAAAAAGTTCGTTCAACCGCGCCCTTCAGGCTAGAAGAGCACCAGGCTCAACCTTTAAACCGTTCCTTTATTACACAGCGCTGGAACACGGGTATACAGCCTCAACTCCTATCAAGTCTGAACCAACAACGTTTGCTATGGCTGATGGAGTTACGAACTACAAACCTAAGAATTTTAAAAACCGCTACGCGAACGATTTTATTACGATGGCACAAGCACTCGCTCTATCTGATAACATCTATGCGGTAAAAACAAACCTTTATTTAGGACCGGATAAACTTGTGAAAACAGCGAAAAAATTCGGCATAAAGAGCGAGCTTGCAGGCATTCCTTCCCTGGCACTCGGCTCAAAAGCAGTCGGTGTTTTAGAACTTACGAATGCTTATGGAGTTTTTGCAAACGGCGGAAAGAAAACGGATCCCGTTTTTATAACGAAAATCACCGATTCCAAAGGTGAAGTGCTCTATCAGCATAAATATGAAAGTGAACAAGTCATTGATGAAAACAAGGCATTTGTCATGACAGACCTTTTAGCAGGAACATTTGACGAAAAACTGAACGATTATACGAGTGTAACCGGATCAAGCATCAATCATTATCTGACGCGGCCGATGGCTGGGAAGTCTGGCTCCACACCAAACGACAGCTGGATGGTCGGGTATGCACCACAGCTCGTAACCGGGGTTTGGGTCGGATACGATAATAACGAAGAGCTGCATGATGTGAACGATACCGGATATTCAAAGCGGATCTGGGCGTACTTTATGGAAGGCGCATTGAAAAACAAACAGATTTTGTCCTTTGAGCAGCCAGAAGGAGTAACCGCGGTAACGATCAACCCGCAAAACGGAAAGCTCGCAACAGAAAGCTGCCCGGTCACACGCATCTCTTATTATGAAAAAGGAACAGAACCCGTAGAGTTTTGTGATGAACACGGAGTTTCTAAAGAAATAAAAGAAAAACTGGAGAAAAAAGAAGAGAAAAAAGGCCTTTTCAAGCGGATTTTTTCTTGGTAAGGTATCGGAACCCTGTCAGCTAGGCTTGCTGACAGGGTTTTTGCTGCACAAGTCGGTCCAGAGTGGTTCGAATGTTTCGATTGCGGGTTGAATCAAAAAGTTTTGGATGTGAATCCAAAACTTTCAGCCTTCAATCCAGAAATTCAGGCTATGAATCCACGAGTTTTTGCACTTTATCCGCAAGTCGACACTCGTCGACAATTTCCGACACGTGCTCACATCTTGTATCGCACACAAAAAAAAAGAACAAAATAAAATGCCCGAGACCTATACGGGGTCCCGGGCACTTTATTGTCCTAGAAACATTGTGTGTACAATGCTACCTATTAGTTTAATGGAAGTGCTTTCTTGTCACAAGTTTTTTAAAAAATGTTCAAAAAAGGTTCATAACTTTGCCATTTTTATTCCACTAAAGACTTGATTTCATCTCCAGAACGATTGAACATCTCTTCATCATGCTCTTTTAAGAAGTTTCCGAGCACTCGGCGAGCATTCACATCCATATCCTCGACGATGACTTTACCCTTCATGGATTTATCCATACGGTTCACATGTTCAGGCAAACTCTTATAACCTCTTCGTGCTTCAACATCTACTTGCATCTCACAAGCTGTTAAGCCGAAATAGTAAGGACCTTCTGGACCACGGTTGATCGTCACCCAAACAAGCCAATATAATCTTGGGTTTGGCGTATCTTCACGATTCGGAGTGAACTTAATGCGTTTTTCAACATCACTTCGAGCGTGCATAGCGCCCATATCGATATACGCTACAGCGTCTTCCACATCTACAATTACAGGGGTAACATGGTCTAGCGTTAAGCTTCCAACACCGTATCCCCCATGCCCGTCAGTAGAGTCACCTGAAATAATGGTGAACCCCATACCTTTTTTCTTTTTATCGCCGTCTTTGGCGTTATTGGAATTGAAAAAATCTTTCATGCTTCCAGCTCCTCTTAACATTCTTTGCTACCACGTATTGTATCACAAAAAAGAACAAAAACTCTTAGAAGAAACTTATCACAAATAGGTTGAATAATTACCTAAAAACGAATATTATATATCATGTACTTATAAATCGTTCGTATTTTGGAGGTCCAAACATATGCTTTCATCTTTTTTTAAGCTAAAAGAACTTGGAACAACCGTAAAAACTGAAATTATGGCGGGTATAACAACCTTTTTAACAATGGTTTATATCGTAATTGTGAACCCGATCATCCTGCATTCAGCTGGTGTTCCCTTTGATACAGTCTTTATGGCAACGATCATTGCCACCGTTGTCGGAACATTATGGATGGCACTGCTCGCTAACTATCCGATCGCCATTGCCCCAGGAATGGGTTTAAACGCGTATTTTGCATTCTCAGTAGTAGGAAACAATACAAATATTGATTATCGCATCGCATTTGGTGCTGTTTTTGTAGCGGGTATCCTATTTGTTATTTTATCACTGACACCGTTTCGCGAAAAATTAATTGAGTCGATCCCAGCCAACTTAAAGCACGGAATTACAGCTGGTATCGGACTTTTCATCGCTTTTATCGGTATGCGTTTAACAGGAATCATCGTTGCGCACCCTGAAAACTTAGTAGGTCTTGGCAACCTGCATTCGCCTACAGTATTGCTTGCACTAGGCGGACTTGCGATCACACTCATTTTAATGGCTCTTAACGTGAACGGTGCATTATTCTTCGGAATGATCATCACGGGTGCTATTGCTTACTTCACAGAACAGCTAAAGTTTGATGGATTTGTAGCAGCACCAAACTTACCAAAGGAACTATTCATTTTTGGCGATCCGATCACAGCATTCGGAGATGTGTTCCAATACGGATTATATGCTGTTGTATTTTCTTTCTTGCTTGTAACGATCTTTGATACAACGGGAACGATGGTAGGTGTTGCAGAACAAGCCGGTCTTATGAAAGGCAACAAGATGCCTCGTGCACGCCAGGCGCTTTTAGCAGATTCAGTTGCAACAACTGTCGGTGCAGCATTCGGAACTAGCCCAACAAGTGCTTACATTGAGTCTTCATCAGGTGTTGCGGCAGGAGGACGTTCAGGTCTAACATCCGTAGTCGTTGCCATACTATTTATCGCTGCTGCATTCTTCGCGCCGCTCGTAAGTGCGATTTCAGGTCTTGCGGCGATTACAGCTCCAACATTGATCATCGTGGGAAGCTTGATGCTCGGTTCACTAAGCAAGATCAATTGGAACGAGCTAGACGAAGCTTTCCCGGCATTCCTGATCATCTTAACAATGCCGCTAACTTCCAGCATTGCAACAGGAATCGCACTTGGATTCATTTCTTATCCAATTTTAAAAATCGTGAAAGGCAAATATAAAGAAGTACCTTTCTTAGTTTATTTGTTCGCTGTATTATTCTTCTATCAGCTTGCGTTTTTGCCTCACTAAACATAAAAGACCGGTCAGCTCTGATTTCGTTGAGCTGATACCGGTCTTTTTATTTGGCTGTTTTCTAAAAGATTTTTGGTTTTGAGTATCCACTTCATTGATTAGTTGATTGGAGTGTAAGGATGCGAGACTCCTACGGGATGAGTGGGACAGGTGAGACTCCTAAAAGCGCAGAGCGCTAGGAGGCTCACCGCACACCCCGTGGAAAGGGAGCGTCCTGGAGCGGAAATCAACTACTTTCAAGTGCATCTAAGTTTAGGAAAACACCTTATCATTTCTTCTCAAACACAACTGCTACATCATGCTTCTCTTCTTCTGCAAAAAAGGTTTTCGACACTCGGTACGTTCCGGCTTCTTGATCCTTTAGTTCAATAAGCTGCTCGTAGTTTGCTCCTGCTTTTACCATGATCATCTGCTCGGTAAACATTTGATCTGGATTGACCTTGTTCCATTTTCCGTCTTCCCACTTCTCAAGAGCAAAAGCTACTCCTGTTCCGACTTCTTTATCTGAACTGTTTTTCAGCGTTAATTTTGCTTCTTCACTTCCATCTTCAAGCTTAACTTCTGCCTTCACACCCGCTTCTTCTTTAGGCATATCATTCTCCGCCTGAGGTGCTCCGCTCTTTTTGTCCTCCTCCGGGGCTGGCTTACTGCCGCAAGCGGCAAGGAGAACGAGCAGGCATGCCATAAAAATAAGCTTCATGTTTTTCATCACTAAGCCCTCCTTTTTCCTATTAGTCGCTATCAGAATCAGAAAGTTTCATATAAACTGTCGTTTACAGTCATAAAGAGGTGGATATGCTGTTAATAAAGGGGTGCTAGCATGAATATTTTGCTTGTTTCAACTGTTTTAGTTTTGATGTCCTTAGCCCTTGGAATCGGTTATTACGGCACTCGTTTATACGAAAAAAGCATTTTACTAGGTTTTATAACTACACTTCTTGGGTTAATCATTCCGTTTTCTTTATTTATTGGTTTCATCTATTTTTATGGATTGTACCATAATGGTTATCCTCTTCAGTTTAAATGGTAAATAAAAAACCTGTCCTTAGGCTAAAAACAGCCCTCAAACAGGTTTATTTCTATTGCACCCGATTTTTTAAATTTGAAATATAAGCAAAAGCTTCATCCATTTCTTCTTCCGTATACTTCTGCTTCGCTTTTACCGTCTGAACCTTCTCTTTGATCTCATCTTCATCAAACTTATCAAAATACATGATCGTTGAAACGAGTTCCAAGAAACGGGACGGTTGTTCATTCATCGATCGGACGCAATCACCCAGCAATTCGATCTCAGCTCCATAAGTAGATAGAAGCTTCTGTCCTTCTTCGTTCACAGCATATCGGTATTGAGAATAGCCGCTTACCTTTTCCTTCACTTCATGTATGTATCCCATGTTGCATAGCTCTTCAATCTTAAGCGTCAGTTCTTCAGAATATGGTCCATAAAAATGAAACTGGTACTTTTCTTGAAAAGGAAAGTTTAGCTTTTTCGCGATGTATACCATTTTTTGAAGCTTCTTTCGGCCAATCACTTCCCCGGCTTCCTGAATCAGAGTGACAACTTTTAAATGATCCTCAAACACAGTACGTTCCCCCTAACATCCTTTTTCGTTCTATTTATGTAAAATCTCTTTTATCTTCGTTTTCAGTGACTCATCCTTAATGCCCTCGATCAAATCCATCGGAAAATACAGTTTATGATCGGTGCGACGCTTTCCTGATATCGCTTCAACCACATCTGATTCTCTGGATAGCTCCCGAATTTCTCCGTTTGGTTTCAATAGATTGATCGGGAGACGCTCTTCTTTTTCACCAGGACGATAAAAATCGTACGGAAGATCAGAAGATGAATCTACGACAAGATAATATTTCGGGTTGATCCCCGCTTCCTGAAAATAGGCAGACAATAAATGACCGTCTGTAAATGAAACCATTTCCGTATACTTAAATAATTTTCTGTCGATAAAACGGATACAAAGATCACTTAAAATCGGATCCTCTTCATCCATCCAGCCTTGAAAATAATAATGAATGACACCCTCGTCGAGTGATATATAATCCTCTAGCGACACATTGCCTTCAAATAGAGTCTTAAAATGAGACAGCTCTCTTTTAAATGTATACCCTGTTTCATAAAGCTCCTTCGCCCGATGAAGAATTTTACTTAAAATCACTTCTGCACTGCGCGTAACAGGATGAAAATAAACCTGCCAGTACATCTGATAACGGCTCATGATATAGTCCTCTACCGCATGCATGCCGCTGGATTTAATGACAACGCCATCCTCAGTCGGCCGCATCACGCGAAGAATTCTTTCGATATCAAAGTTTCCGTAGCTGACCCCAGTGAAGTACGCATCACGCAGCAAGTAATCCATTCTGTCCGCATCAATCTGACTCGAGATCAGGCTGACGATCAGCTTATCAGGATGTGTTTTCGCGATTACTTCTGCAACCTGCTTCGGAAAATCTTCACCCATTTGCAAAAGGACGCTATTCACTTCTGTATTCCCTAAAATGATGTCCCGGCTGAACTCTTCATGGTCCACCCCGAACACTTTTTCAAACGAATGAGAGAACGGACCGTGTCCCACATCATGCAAAAGCGCTGCGGATAGAACGAGAAGACGCTGCTCCGGATCCCACGTTTGTTTTTCTTGAAAAATATCTATGATTCGCCTTGTAATCTCGTAAACACCAAGAGAATGACTAAAACGGCTATGTTCAGCACCGTGAAAGGTTAAATATGTCGTACCCAGCTGCCTGATTCTTCGCAGTCTTTGAAACTCGCGTGTGCCGATCAGCCGCCAGATCAGTTCATCACGAACGTGAATATAGCGGTGTACCGGGTCTTTAAACACTTTTTCTTCGTGCAGCTTTCCTAATGGTTTCGCCATTGAATTTTTCCCTGCTCCTTCTGCCAGCATTTATAGGTAAGAGTTCTCTTAAAAAAGAAAAATCCCTTCCTCAATAATCATGTTGAGAAGGTATTTTCTGAAAGGAATCTGTGATTTATTTAATAGAATATACCCTATTGTATCGTGTTACTAACTTTCAAAACAACCACTATTTTTTTCTATATCGCTCTCATTTATATCGGCAAAAGGTGCTATAAATCCACCATTTTCTTCCCCTTTCAATATGAGTTATACTAGATAAAGCTTATAACGGAAATGATAGTTTTATATAGCTGTTTTGAAAACGCTGAAGTATTAGTATATATTGATTTACGCTCCAGGATGCTCGCTTTCCGAGGGGTGTGCGGTGAGCCTCCTAGCGCTCTGCGCCTTCAGGAGTCTCACCTGTCCCACTCATCCCTCCGGAGTCTCGCACCTTTCACTCCAATCAACTAGTCAAAGAAGCGTACTCAACTTTTTATATAGATCGCAGGAGGAACAATTCATGGATCAAGAACGAAGATTAAAAAATGGACAGGCATGGAGCAACTCTTCATATCAGGCGTGGGTCAACCGTTTTGGCGCGCCTGAAAAAGCAGTGTCCCGCATATTGAAAGATCCCAAAAGACGGCTTCAGCCACTCGATCAATATGTTGGAGATGTGTCCGGCAAAAAAATCGTCAACCTTTTAGGATCACACGGCAGTAAAGCAGTCGCTTTGTCTTTGCTTGGGGCGGATGCTACAGTTGTCGATATTTCAGAATCAAACGCTGCATATGCTCGCGAACTGGCTGAAGCGGCCGACGTAAACATTCGCTATGTAGTTGAAGATATTTTAAATCTGCCAGAGTCAGAATTAACAGCTGATTATGACATGGCCTTCATGGAAAACGGCATTCTGCATTATTTTACCGACTTGAACGCCTATTTTGAGGTAGTCGCAGGCTTATTAAAGCCGGGCGGAAAACTGATTTTGCAAGACTTCCATCCTGTTTCTACAAAACTGATAGAATCTCAAGGTAAAAGCCAAGCTGTAAGAAAGCACAAAGTCACTGGTGATTACTTTAGTGAAGAGCTTGTAACGATGGATGTTGCTTACTCCAAATTCCTGCCTGAACTGCAATATGCAACGTCTGAAGAACGAGCTCCATTCCAAGTTCAGATCCGACAATGGACGCTTGGAGAAATCGTTACGGCAATTGGAAGCCAGAGCCTATGGATCAAACAGCTCGTTGAAGAGCCACACCCAGACGAACTGGACCGAGGCATTCCAAAATCATTCATTATCGTTGCGGAGAAACTGTAATGACGAATCATCTGTTAGAGCAGCCTGCCTGGCGACTGATCGACCAGTCAACGCTCGGACCAGGATTTGATGCGAGACAATCTTTTGCGACCGACGATACGCTGTGCACATCGATCGGAAGCGAAAACTCTCCTGCCACGGCACGCACATGGGTCCATCACAATACGATCGTTCTCGGCATTCAGGATACACGCCTTCCCTATCTAAAGGACGGGATCGAGCATTTGGAGGCTCTCGGTTATCGGGTGATCGTACGGAATTCTGGCGGTCTTGCCGTTGTTCTGGATGAAGGTGTATTGAACATCTCCCTCATTCTCCCTGAAAAAGAAGGGACGATCGACATCAACCAAGGCTATGACACGATGACTGCATTAGTGGAACAGCTGCTAGAACCTTATGGAGCGTCATTTGATGCCTATGAGATCGTCGGCTCTTATTGCCCGGGAAGCTATGATCTAAGCATCGGCGGAAAAAAATTCGCCGGCATTTCTCAGCGGCGTATGCGCGGCGGTGTTGCGGTGCAGATCTACCTTTGTGTGGACGGCAGCGGTTCAGAGCGTGCATCTATAATCGGCGAGTTTTACAAGCGTGGCTTAAGAGGCGAAAAAACAAAATTTCAATACCCTGAGATCCGGCCGGAAGTTATGGCAAGTCTAGCGGATTTGCTTGGCCGTCCTTTGACGGTAGCTGATATCCATGCTCGTCTTTTAAACGTGCTTCATAAAAACAGCGAGCTTTTTTACAGCGGCCAGCTATCATCTGAAGAAAGCGAGCTGCTTCCAGGAAATATACAGAGAATGTGGGATCGAAATGAGAAGGCACTGTCACTATGAGTGGCAGTGTCTTTTCCAAGCGGACACAAACATTTTTTGTACGGTAGAGAAGAAAAATTGTTCGGTCGGCCGACCTTTTTGTTCGGTTAGCGTTGTTTTATGTTCGGTTACCTGCAATTTTTGTTCGGTCGCCTATTTATTTGTTTTTTCCACAAAGAATTTGCAGAAAAAATCCTGTACTCCATAAGAAAAAGCCAGCTCAAGCCGAGCTGGCTTTCCTAATTATTTTACATCTAATGACTGCATTGCTGTAATCAATGCTAATTTATACACGTCTTCTGCATTACAGCCGCGGGAAAGATCGTTAACAGGCATATTTAATCCTTGCAGGATCGGTCCGATCGCTTCAAATCCGCCTAAACGCTGAACCATCTTGTAGCCGATGTTCCCAGTTTCAAGACTTGGAAAGATAAATACGTTCGCTTCCCCTTTTAAAGGTGAATATGGCGCTTTTTTCGTTGCAACAGACGGTACGAATGCTGCATCGAACTGAAGCTCCCCGTCATACGTAAAGTTCGGGTCCATACCCTTAAGAATTTCGAGTGCTTCTACTACTTTTTCAGTCTCTGGCGAAACTGCAGATCCTTTTGTTGAAAAAGAAAGCAACGCCACTTTCGGATCGATGCCGAAAACGCGAGCCGTTTCAGCAGAAACAACCGCAGATTCAGCTAAATCCTGGCTGGATGGTGCAATGTTGATCGCGCAATCAGCGAATACGTATTTCTCGTCGCCGCGCACCATGATAAACGCACCAGACGTTTTTTTAACGCCTTCTTTTGTCTTGATGATCTGAAGAGCCGGACGAACCGTGTCAGCAGTTGAGTGAGCCGCTCCGCTTACTAGTCCTTGTGCTTTTCCCGTATAAACGAGCATCGTGCCAAAATAGTTTTCATCCAATAAAATCTTGCTTGCCTGCTCTTCTGTTGTTTTCCCTTTACGGCGTTCTACCAGTGAAGCAACTAACGCATCAAACTCTGGATATTCAGTTGGGTTAAGAACTTCTACTCCATCAAGTGAAAACCCACCTGCATCTGCTTTTGCAGAAACTTCCGCTCGGTCTCCTACTAAAATAGGCTGCAACACTTTTTCAGAAGCTAGACGGCTTGCTGCTTCTAGAATTCTTTCATCCGTTCCTTCAGGAAAAACGATAACCGGATTCGCTGCTTGTACTTTGTTTTTTAAATCTATAAAAAGATCACTCATAAGAAAAATAGCCTCCTATATATCTGACTCTGCAATTTACATTCCCTATTAGGTTACTCCTTTTTTATGACCTTTTAAACCTATCCATACAGTTGTAAGCGCTTGATAAGAGAAGTTCTTTTATTTTGAATTTTTCAACGCCTGCAGTTTAGTCGTTTAAAACAAATACTCGAGGGAAACCTTTAACTGAAATCTTATTTAGGGAGGCGTTTTTGGAATGCACCAAACATATCAAGAATGTATCGATGAATGCCTGCGCTGCATGCAGGCGTGTAACCACTGCTATGATGCTTGTTTGCAGGAAGAGGATGTTAAGATGATGGCTAATTGTATCAGACTCGACCGTGAATGCTCTGACATCTGTAGCTTTGCCGCAGAGATGATGGCGCGTAACAGTCCATTCATCAACGAGATCTGTGAACTATGTGCGAAAGTATGTGAAGCTTGCGGAAAAGAATGTGAACAGCATGATCACCAGCACTGTCAGGAGTGTGCGAAAGCCTGCTTCAGATGTGCAGAAGTTTGCAGAAAAATGGTCGCATAATAAAAACCAAGAAAACTTTCTTCCAAACGGGAGAAAGTTTTCTTATTTGAAAATGAATCTTTTTCCTTTTCCTTCCGTAAAATTGAGAGATAAATTTGGAGGAGGAATCGGCATGTCTTTTGTTAACCGTATGTTGGCTAGTGTAGGAATTGGAGCAGCAAAGGTAGACACGATTTTAGATAAGGATACTTACTCACCTGGCGAAACGATTACAGGTACGATTAAAATAGAAGGCGGAAAAGTGGATCAGAACATTGACCACATCACGCTTTATGTGATGACTGAATTTTACCGTGAAGTTGATGATAAAAAAGTGCGTGATACAGCAGCGATTGGAAACACAACGGTTGGCACAAGTCTTGTTGTCAAGGCAGGGAGTTCTCAGGAGATTCCTTTCTCTCTTAAACTTCCATATGATACGCCTTATACACTCGGACACACCCCTGTTTGGATCAAGACCGGTCTGGATATTCAGATGGCCGTTGACCCAACAGACAACGATCAGATCCGTGTACACCCTGATGCAGAAACATCTGCCATTTTTGATTCGATCGAGCAGCTTGGCTTTAGGCTTCGCAAAGCATATTGCGGATCTGCTCCGCGCTATATGCGCCGCAGACTTCCTTTCCTGCAGGAATTTGAGTACGTACCAACTTCAGGTACATATGCTGGGAAACTTGATGAACTTGAAGTTATTTTAGTTCCGCAAAGCGACAGCATCGAGCTTTTAATGGAGATCGACAAGCGCGGAAAAGGGTTGTTCGGCATGCTGGAAGAAGCAATGGACCTTGATGAAACAAAAGTGCGCATGACCCTTGCACGTACTGAGCTCCAAAACCAATCAAGCGTAAAAGCCAAGATCGAACACACACTCCGTCAATTCAGCTAACCCTTTTTGGATTCGTCCCTACTTATGGTATATTTGTAGGGACGTGTTTATTTTTAGCAGGGAGTGAATAAAACGATGAGTGAAGCAGCTATTACACTAGAAGGCTGGTATTGCCTTCATGATTTCCGTGAGATGGATTGGGCCGCTTGGAAAACGCTTACGAGTGACGAGCGCGAATATGCGATTAACGAATTTCTAACGTTTCTTGAAAAATGGGAGAACGTAGAAGCAAACAAAACAGGCAGTCATGCTCTTTACAGCATTATGGGGCAGAAAGCTGATTTTATGATGATGCTTCTTCGCCCTACAATGGAAGAATTGAACGAGATCGAGAACGCTTTTAATAAAACAGCTTTTGCTCAATATACGATTAAAGCTTATTCTTACGTTTCAGTCGTAGAGCTAAGCACATACAACCCGCAAAACGAGAGCGGCGAGATGGATCCGATGATCAAAGCCCGCCTGTTCCCAGAACTTCCAAAGTGGAAACATGTTTGCTTCTATCCGATGGACAAGCGCCGTGATGGTGACGACAACTGGTACATGCTTTCTATGGAAGAACGCAAAAAAATGATGTACTCCCATGGTATGATCGGTCGCGGATACGCAGGGAAAGTAAAGCAGATCATCACTGGATCTGTAGGCTTTGACGATTGGGAATGGGGCGTAACGCTGTTCTCAAACGACATGCTTCAATTTAAAAAACTAGTATACGAAATGCGCTTTGATGAAGTGAGTGCACGGTACGGTGAATTCGGATCTTTCTATGTAGGAAATATCCTTACAAAAGAAGCTGTGCCTGCATTCTTACAAGTGTAAAATGTATATCATTTAAACCTTTGTCTGTTTCAGACAAAGGTTTTTTTCTTATGGCAAGGTCTAGTTTTCCAAAAAGGCTCATACACATATATCGAATGTTCTGTTTCCCTGCTTGTACACCAAGAATCAACACATAGAGGGGGAAGGCAATTGGCTGTTATTAAAGCAAACAGTAAAGATATTGACCTGCTTGCACGTTTAATACGTGCCGAAGCAGAAGGTGAAGGCGACCAAGGCATGCTGCTTGTTGGCAATACAGGCGTTAACCGGATTCGTGGAAACTGTCTTGATTTTAAAAATATCAGAACAATGCAGCAGATGGTGTTCCAAAAACCAGGTGGATTTGAAGCTACGATCAAAGGATATTTTTATCAAGGTGCACGTGAGAACGAAAGACGGCTCGCAAGAAGAGTAATTAACGGCCAGCGGTTTCACCCAGCCAGAAATGCTTTATGGTTTTTTGATCCTAGCGGCGCTTGTCCGCCTAAGTGGTACAATCAGCCGCATTCAGGAAGCTTTAAAGCACACTGTTTTTATCAGCCAAGACAAAGTGATTGTCCGAATGTGTTTAACACCTTTTAGGGAGGCTTGTTGATGAATAATTTTAATCCTTATTACCGGCAGCAAAATGGAATGAATGGTATGAACGGCATGAATGGAATGGGCGGCATGATGGGAGGCATGGCTGGTATGGGCGTGCCGCAGGACATGGCCCAAAGCCAGCAGGCACCAGGTATGGGTGGCGGACCAATGGCAGATATCGGTGCACCGGGGCAGCTCCCGCTTGAACAATCCTATATCGAAAACATTCTTCGTCTCAACAAAGGCAAGGTCGCAACGGTTTATATGACTTTTGAGAACAACGAAAAGTGGAACGCTAAAGTTTTTAAAGGAATCATTGAAGCTGCTGGCCGCGATCACATTATCCTAAGTGATCCGCAAACAGGCAAACGCTATTTGTTATTGATGGTATATGTAAACTACGTAACGTTCGATGAGGAGATCAATTACAGCTATCCATTTGGAACACAGCAGCAATCCGGGCAGCTCTCCCAATATAGCCCGCGCTGATAAGAAAACGATAAATGTCTGGTCAAGACAGGTCACTTTAAAGAAAAAAGGCGTCCCACAAAAGGAACGCCTTTTCATTATGCTTTTACAACCGAAATGATCAGTAAGATCCAGCCTACGATAAATGCTACTCCACCAAGAGGTGTAATCGGCCCGAAAAACTTCATGCCTGTGTTCGACAGAGCATATAAGCTGCCAGAGAACAACAGAATGCCGATCAAGAATGACCACCCTGCTCCACTTAATAAAGCAGATGCTGGCCATTTTCCAAGAAGAATTCCAACCGCAACTAATGCCAAAGCATGATACATATGATATTGAACACCTGTCTGATACACGTCCAGCATGTTGCGTTCTGTTAATTTGGCTTCGAGGGCATGTGCGCCAAATGCTCCAAGCATAACCGCAAGCATGGCATTAACCGCTCCTAATATAAGAAAAAGCTTCATAGTTCCACTCCTGTTTTTCTTATATCTTACCATTGAAACTCACCGAATCAAAAGGTTGCCACAGGATTGTAAAGAATTTGGCGGACAGCTCGTCCATGATAAAAAAACGAACGCTAACGTTGTTTGGTTTGGCGTTCGGTGTCCAGCATCCGGACGTATTGATCGATTTTTCGTTCTAGCTCCTCTTTTTCTACTAACTCTGCATGCAGTTCTTTAATAATTCCCTCCAGACTCTGAATCCGCTTCTCGAACTGAAAGAGCAGGTATCCTGCAATGACGATAGGAAATCCTACATTACCGAGGAGATTTACTAAGTTAAGCCAATCATTCGCTTGCGTCATATCTGTTTCACCCCTCATTTTTTTCGAACGTTATCGAACATATGTTCGTAAATTTATTATAAAACGAAGGAGAAATTTTTACCATCATTCCTTTTTCATATTTCATTTTTGATTCCTTAGACCTATACAAAAAATAGGTTTAAATAATTTTTATAGTGGAATAAAGATACTAAGACGGAACAAACAACAAAGGAGGAACAACAAAATGGAACTTATTATTACGATGATATATACTATTTTAGGACTTGCCACTCTCAGTTTAATTGCAACAGCAGCTGCAGTTTACTTTTCTAATAAAAAGATCAACGAAAAAATCGAAATCGCAAAACGTAAAGATGAAAGAATGGAAAATCAACATACGTACGTATCGATCTAACAGCGTTTAATAGACGCTGTTTTTTTTTGTGTAAAAAAAGCATCATTAATTTTTGTTCGGTCGCCTGCCATTTTTGTGCGGTAACATTTAATTTTTGTTCGGTCACACTAAATTTTTGTTCGGTCGCCCACTTTTTTTGTTCGCTCATAAACTACCGAGCACCTAAAAACAGAAAAAACCCGCTCCAAAGAGCAGGTTTTTACCAAATCCTAACTTAAAAATCAAAAATGGAATCTCCATTTCCATCGTTATCATCGTTATCGTCATCATCATATTCCATGTCATAGTCCATCATGGATTTTTTGTGGCTTTTAGCTGGGGGAGCCGTAACCATGCTCAGCGGTTTTTGAACCGGATGCGAAGGAACCCACTCTTTTACTGAAAGCTGATCGTCATCTCCTGCTTCCATCATTAATTCGCACAGTGTATGGATGGCTGTGACATGCTCTCGAAGCTTAGGAGAGTTTTCTCCTAATTGCTTGATTTCCGCGAGATGCTTTTCTATTTTTTTCGCAAACTGGCTTACTGGTATATTCATCTATTTCACCACAACTATCTTTTTTTCTTATTCTACCAAACGGGGCAACAGAAATAAAATAACGCACAAAAAGGCAGCTCCAAATAAGCTGCCTTCACTTTCCAAATCCGCGCAATAACCCTCATTAACCAACATGCGTGCGGTGATCCAGGCCGCAAGCCATGCAGATGAATGCTAAACATACAAATCCCTATTTATCTTGTTTTATAAATGGAATTCCCCCTTTTCATCTATTTTTTATATCCGTTAAACAATCGTTATGACGTATCCACCCAACTGAACGCCTGATTATTGAAAGTGCTGTTAACTGCTTGCTGAAAGTATTCTGCAATCACATTTTCCGATTCATCATCCAGCTGCAATCTCCCCCAATGATCCACCACAGGCAGAGCTTGTCCCGATTTCGGCAGTGAAGCAGCAACCATATAGTTCTTCATAACAGACCCCATTAACAGCAGAACCCAAAGGATGTACGTCATAACTTCCATGTCCCTTCCCCTTTCAAAATAAGAATAATAAGTTCCCGATCTATTTAAAAACCTACTGGCAAGCTATTTATATTCTTCCTCCCTTCGAACTTACCAATTTATGTGGTGTTAACTGCGATTATACGTACCTTATGATAAAATGTTTGTCATAATGTGCTTTTGTTTCAAAGTTTCTATCAACAAAAAAACTGCCTCACATACAAAAAAGAGCAGATTGAGCACCCTTTTTTGTATAATAGGTAGTAGAAGCTTGAATAAGTTAGCGAGTTCAGGCTGATTATGATAGAAAAAGACGCATACTTTACGATTACTTTATTAGTGAATTATTTTCTGTAGAAAAGAGGAGGAAAATCATGTCCATACTTAACGAAATACTAACGTACAATCAAAAATTTGTTGAAAACAAAGAATATGAACCTTTTCAAACTACTAAATTTCCAGATAAGGGGCTCGTCATCGTCTCTTGTATGGATACACGTCTTACAGAATTAATGCCAAGTGCCATGAACATTAAGAACGGAGATGTGAAAATCATTAAATCCGCTGGAGCGGTTATCTCCCACCCGTTTGGTTCTGTAATGAGAAGTATACTTGTTGCGATCTATGCTTTAAAAGCTGAGGAAGTAATGGTTATCGGCCACTATGACTGCGGGATGAGCAATGTAAATGCAGACGCATTGATTGCCGAAATGCAGGACCGTGGTGTGGAACCCTCCACACTCGATACCTTGAAATATTCCGGTCTTGACCTTAAAAAGTGGGTTCAAGGCTTTGAGAGTGTAGAGGAATCCGTACAAAACAGCGTAGAATTAGTCAGAAATCACCCATTGCTGCCTGAAGGAATCAAAGTGCATGGGCTTGTTATCGACCCTGCCACGGGAAGACTGGACGTTGTAGATGCAGATAATTAATAAATAAAGGAAGGTGCCTCCAAGCGGGGTGCCTTTTGTTTTTATCAAACAATGTGCAACGAACGTTATTCAAAGATAGTAAAATCCTCCTGTTATTGACAACGATTTTGGTGTTTAGAAACTCCTGATTGCGTGAATACACACTATAACTTCGTTTAAAGGAGAGGATATAAAAAATGGTTAAACCTATTGTACATGAATTTAACTCACAACAAGAATTGATTGCTGCTGCAAGTGATTTGAAAGCAAAAGGTATTCATGAAGACAATCTCTATGTCCTGTCACACGAAAAAGACGATACCCGTGATCTAGCTGATAATGCGGATATCAGCACAATCGGATTAAAAGAAGAAGGATTAGGCACGGCGCTCAGCAACGTGTTTGAGTCCAGAGGCGATGAACTGCGCAAGAAGATGACCGAAATGGGGTTATCTGATGTTGAGGCAGATCAATATGAGAAGAGACTCGACATGGGTAAGATCTTACTCATTGTAAAAGACGAAGACAAAGTAACGAACATGCCATAAGAAAAAGAAAGAGTCGCCGAACCCAATTTGGGTTTGGCGGCTCTTTTAGTCATTTATGCAGGCTGCTTCAACTCTTCTAACTGAGGCTCATGTATCTTTTTCAGCCTGAATAGCGCCGCCTTCATTTCTCGTCTCATCGTCCATTTATCGTAAAAAGTAAGATACCGTTCAAATAGATTCTTCTTAGATGTCCCTTCACACATCCATGTTAGTGTTGTTGAACGTTGATTCCCTGAAAGGATAATACCGAATCTCAAGATGGTTTCGCCTTTATTAATCCTCATCTCGTATTGAATATTTTTTCCTTGTACACAGAGACCGATTTTTAAACTAGCCGGGACGCCGTTGATTTCCCAATATTTCGAAGCTCCTTCTCCTCTTTCTGGTCCCACATACATGAACGGTATAGCTGTATTTTCATCCATCTGCCAACTGGGCCAATTTTTCAGATTCAATAAGAATTCATATAACTCCAAACATGAAATGTTCAAATCAGCAGTTTCTTTTACCCTCCATTTAGCTGGGATAAAAAGCGCTGCCAAAACAAATAAAATCATTACAATCCCTGTAAATAGCCAAACCACCATGAGCATCCCTCCTGTTTTCTATTCTATTGAAAAATTTTTCCTTTCATGCGGTTTCTCTTTTGCTTTTCCCGGGAATGAAAAGAGGACGAGGAGGAGTAAATATGAATTTACACAATGGCCAGCTGTTTTGGCCTTCAACATATACCGATGACGTTCAATATCCAGTACTTGAAGAGAATATTACATGTGACGTGCTCATCGTAGGCGGAGGAATGTCCGGAGCGCTATGTGCCTATACGTTAGGCAAAGAGACCGATCTCGACGTTGTCGTCATTGACAGAAGAAAGCCGGGCTATGGCAGTTCATCAGCCAACACCGGACTCTTACAGTTCTCAAGCGATAAAATGCTTCACGAGCTGATCGAACAAAAAGGTGAGCAAGATGCGGTTTACTTTTATCAGCTTTGTCAAAATGCATTAGAAAAATTAAAAAAGACCGCACAAAATTTATCAGAAGATCCTGAGTTCAGAGAACAAAAGAGCCTCTATTATGCCAGTACGGCTGAAGATGTCCAAAAGCTAGTCCGTGAATATGAAGCTTTAAAGAAGTTTGATTTCCCTGTAGAATATCTCGAACCCCAAGAGATTTCCTCACGTTTTCCTTTTTCAAAACCAGCTGCACTCGTAACGAGCGGTGATGCTGATGTTAACCCGTATAAATTTGTTCATACCATGTTAAAAGATGCTGAAGCAGCTGGTGTAAGAATTTTTGAGGAAACGCCTCTCATGCGAAAAACAAAAACCGTACACGGGTTTACATGCGAATCTGAGAATGGAACGGTTCAAGCAAGGCACATCATATTTGCGACGGGATACGAAAATGATTTTCTCGCACAGCAGCTAGGCGCTGACCTTAATCGTTCCTATGCGATTGCAACGGAACCACTCCCATCCTTAAAGACCTGGTACAAAGAATGGATGATCTGGGAAACGAAGCGTCCGTACCTGTATATGCGTACAACGAAAGATGGAAGGATCATTGCAGGAGGCTTGGATGAAGATCAGGCAGAAGCGCCTTTAAATGACGGCTTGATTGAAGAACGCGGAGAGCGAATCAGGCAAAAGATCATGGAACACTTTCCTGATCTGTCACCTGTAATTTCACATTCCTGGTGCGCAACATTTGGCGAATCGCATGATGGACTACCCTATATCGGTGAACACCCTAACCGCTTAGGCGAATATTATTGCTTAGGTTTTGGCGGCAATGGCACCGTGTACAGTATGCTAGGTGCGGAAATGATTAAAGATTTAATCACAAAAGGCTTCCACCCTGCATCCAGATTGTTCACAATAGCAAGGGCCGTAAGCTTGTGAAACAAAGACACTTCTCCCCTTTTAGGAAAAGTGTCTTTTTCATGTGTATATAAAGTTCCATAAAATGGATAATTATATGATGAACCCTCTTTTTTATGTGTTGAAGGGCATTTTTTATGTGATGTTGTCTCTTTTTTATGTGATGACCTCTTATTTTTATGTGATGATGTATTTTTGCACCTAATCAAAAAGAAAAAGCCAGCTGAATTTAGCTGACTTTTCCTAATTTATGAAGCAGTCGGTGCTGCGGCAATTTGTTTTTTGATAAAATCAATCGATTTTTTATTAAAAATGTCCGGCTGATCGACGTTGCAGACATGTCCACAATCTTTAATCGTCAAAAGCTTTGAATGCTTCTTCTTATCGATAAATGCCTGGATCGGCGGCAAGAACATATAATCTTCCTCACCCATGATATACAGTGTAGGAATCGGCATTTCTTTTTTCGTTAACTTTTGCAAAAACGGATTTATTTTCAGCGTTAGCTTGAACCAGCGCTTAAATTCTTTCTGACACAGCTTTTTCGCTTCTCCTATAAACAGTGAGCGTGATGCTTCATGTCTTTTCTTAGGCATGATCACCCATGCGAATAAACTGTAAAGCCACATATAAGGAATAAAAGATTTGCATAGATTCCCCATGGCGATTAAAAACTGTGAACGGAAATTCATTTTCGTTACAGCCCCGCCAAGTGTCATAGAGGCAACTCGCTCTGGTTTCAACTCAGCCAACGTCTGAATCAGTATCGTACCAAGTGAAATGCCAACAAAATGTGCTTTTTCAATCTTCAAATGGTCCATAACTTCAAGCACATCAAGGCTTATTTCTTTAAAAGAATATTTTTTTAACAGAAATTTATCAGATTGAGATTTTCCGTGACCTCTTAGATCAACAAGCAGAATATTAAAGTGTTGTTTGAATTCTCTTAACTGTTTATACCAAATGGATGAACTGCCCCCTGCTCCATGGACAAAAATCACCCATTGATGATTTTTTTCGTGTGTATAAGTTTTGTAATGAAGCACTAAGTACTCCTCCTATTGGTTAAACGTCGATGAAAAATTCCAGCCTTCATTTTATCATACTATACATGTTTTGTACCCCCATCTGGGCAAAAGAATGTGTACAAACTGGAAACATGACGTATTTCTATTTATACTATAGGTATATTAACGATAGTGAAGTCAGGAGGTTTCAAAATGGCTAAAGAAAGTTCATTTGATATTGTTTCACAAGTCGATCTATCCGAAGTCGACAATGCCATTAATATTGCTACAAAAGAAATTACAAACCGTTATGATTTTAAAGGCAGCAAAAGTGAGATCACGCTTGATAAATCAAGTGAAGAATTAGTTTTAGTTTCTGATGATGAATACAAGCTTGAACAGCTGAAAGATGTACTTATTACAAAGCTGATTAAACGCGGTGTTCCAACGAAAAACCTGGATTACAGCAAGATCGAACAAGCTTCAGGTGGAACCGTTCGCCAGCGTGCAAAGCTTGTTACTGGAATTGATAAAGACAATGCAAAGAAAATCAACACATTGATCAAAAATTCCGGTCTAAAAGTAAAGAGCCAAGTACAGGATGACCAAGTTCGTGTAACAGCAAAGAGCAGAGACGATCTTCAGCAGATCATTGCCCTTGTAAAAGAAGCAAACCTGCCGATTGACGTGCAGTTCATTAACTACAGATAAACATAAAAAAGCTTGAGGGATTTACTATTTTCCTCAAGCTTTTTGCTTAAAATTTTCTTTTGTTGAAAGCCACTCATAAAAATGATGATATTGATAGTATCTCGTACCTTTTAGTTCGATTTTAGGTATATCAGGATACTTTTGAAGAAGCTCATTTACTTCATCAGCCGTTAATCCCACATATGAGTGCAAATCTTTTTCTTTAATCAGCACCGGATACTCCGAAAAACGGTTGCCAGGATTCTTAAAATTCTTCAATCCATCCCCTAAAAAATATCCGAGTGCCGCTAGCCCTAATCCGATCCATAGCAAACTGATCTCCATTTATACGGATTCTTTCTTGTCGCTGGTATCTAAAAGTTTCATCTGTTCAAGCTCCAGCCTCATCTTTTGCGTTTCGATCACATAGTTATCGTGCTTCAGCCTTTCAAGTTCAAGCTCATCTTTAAGCATTTTGTGCTTCAGTTTGGTCTGTGATTGAAAATGTCCCAATACGATTGCGATAATTGGAATTGAGAATATCATAATGACTGAAATTGTCCCCGTCATAGTATTCCTCCTAGTAATTTTTACCTTATGTTCCAATAATAACAAATAAAGAATCGGCTCGTACAGATAAAGATTTAATTGATTTTGTATTTCCTCTTAAACAAGCTCCCATTTCAGATTTTGATTGCTAGGTCTTTTTGAAATGCACAAAAGAAATTAGGACTGAACAAAAATCGATGGTGACCGTACAAAAATCAATGTTTACCGTACAAAAAAGTGTCGTAACCGTACAATTTTTCTTCTCCACCGAACAAAAAATAACTTACCAAATAAATTGTCCGCCTAAAAAAGACACCCACACCGAAAGTGAAAGTGCCTTTTCAAAATGTTAAGAAACCGCCTTTTTCACGCCTTCTTTAATGATTTGTTCTGATAACCTAGCCAGTTCCTTCGCCTCTTGCTGTTGAGGATAGATCGGAGGATGTACCTCAATATGGACGGTTGCAGGCTTGATCCAGAATCCCTGTTGCTCCATGATTTTATAAGAACCATTGATGGTAACAGGAATGATCGGCACACCAGATTTAGTCGCCAGCTTAAAACTCCCCGCTTTAAATTCAGACATGTCATCCCCTTTACTTCTCGTCCCCTCTGGAAAAATAACAAGAGATGTACCATTTTGAAGCAATTGTGCACCTTCATTGATCGCTTTTACAGACTGACGCACATTCTTCCGGTCCATGAACAGACAGTTCAGCTGCTCCATCCACGTTCCGATAAACGGCATTTTTTTCACTTCTATCTTGGATATAAAAGCTTTTGGCTTCTGAATATATCCCAGTAAGAGAGGTATATCAAAATTCCCTTGATGATTACTTACAAAAAGCACAGCTGTATCTTTCGGGATGTTTTCTTCCCCGCTTACGGAAACGTTCGATCCAGTAAGCTTTACTAAAGACCTCGCCCATTCTTTCGCCTTTTTATCAGCCAATTCATCACGTTCTTTAATCCTGCCAGATTTCTGCAGGTTCTTTACGCGATTTAATGCAGGTATCAACTTAATTAAGACCGTCCAAAAATAACCAAACCAAATAATCGTCCTCAAAACTACTCATCCTTTAACTGATTATTAACTCACCTGAATCATCATTAGGTGGATCGAGCAAACTTCCCTCTGGAAATATAAACGTCCATGGCATACTTGTTTGAGCAGGAACCTCCAATGTATATTCCGAATCGAACTCTCCTAAAGTTTGACCTTTCTCTTTGTATACGACCTTCTTGCCTAAAAGTGACATCGGAATTTTAGAATAATTGTTTAATAAAACCGTTACTAAAAATTCACGCTTATGATTAAATGCAGTTTTTAAAAGAACAGCTTGGTACCCTTCTTTTCCTTCAGCATTAATTTCAGAAAAAACTCTCTCAATATCATGTCTATCCTTTTCTGCTATAGTCCTGTCCCATGCGGATTCGAATACCAATTTCTGCAAGGTTTATCACCCTTTCGATTCATCTTATCATAAATTTTTATACACATTTTTCAAAAAAGAGGTTATTCCGACAATTTTCTTGGGTATATCTTCCTTGTGCACAAATAACCAAAATTAGAAAGGGATGTGAATTATTTGAAAAAATGGTTTTTTGCTTTACTTGTAGTAAGTGTCATGCTGGCGCCTATGAGTGCCCTGGCTGCCGGAAATGATTCCTCAAAAGCGCAAACTCAAACGTTGCCGGTTAACCTTCTAGAAATCCACTCAGATGTGACTGCATTTTCTGATTTTACCGTAAGTGATTCTATGCGTAAATTAAGCGGCTCCATCAACCTAAACGGAAATGTACCCGATGCTGAAAATAAAATGCGTCCGGTTTACAAGTTTAAGCTTGAAAATAAAACGATGGATTCATTGAGCAATTTAACGGTAAACATCCCTTATCCCACTGGAACACAGCTAGATACTACATACCCTCCTGAAGTACTGATAACTGAAACCAACAAAAACCGCAACAAAGAAGATATCATTGCAAACTATGATACTACAACAGGTATTAAACTAACGCTTTCTGATATGGAAAAGGATGAGATATTAACATTTGATGTAAAATTCTTCTTGCTTCCATTAGAAAATGATGAAGAAAAAACGGTTATAGATCTTCATAAAGTAATGATTAAACCTGAAGCGAAGGTCGTGGAATGGTTTAAAGAGGATGTAAAGGTAAGACTGATGCTGATGATGCACAACTCGAACAACGGAATGATGGAAAAAGTGATGCTGAAATTAAAGCTTCCTGAAGGAATTGAAATCCATGATGCGATGGTTACCGGCATTGAAGGTGCTACAGTAACAATCAAAGATGGCTATGCCATTCTTTATCTTCCTAAGATGGTAAAAGGGGATTCAAATATTGTCCTCCACTTTAACATGAAAAAAATGCAAGGATGGGACAAACTTCATCTTCCACTGATGATTGGAATGGATGGAATGACTGATGTATCTCTTACTCCGCTTACATTCACTTTAACAGATATGCCTGAGATCGACTGGACGAAGATCATGGCAAAAGGCGATTTTATGGCTGAAATGAAAAAAGGCAAGCTTTGTTTAGATTATAAACTGAACATCGACAACAAAAACACTGCAGCTGCAAAAACGTATAAACTGCGCTTGCTTCTTCCTAAATCGGTTAAAATTGAAGACCTTAAAGTTACTGAATTAGAAGGAGCAAAAATTGAAATGGATACAGAAGGTGTAATATGGATCATCATCCCTACTTTGAACGCAGGAATGTCAAACCTTCATGTAAGCTTAACGGGAACGTACACAGGTTCTTCAAGTGATCTATCAACCGACATCGTGACCGAAGGCTCGAATGGAGTTGCCGCAACACTCTCAACAACTGTCAAAGGCATGACTTCGACTGATAGTGATACGACTGAGGTCATCACAGTTGAGAAACCAACAAATGCTTCCGGCGGGTCAGTGAATACCCTTCCTAAGACAGGAAGTCCTTTCAGTCAGTTAACTTGGTCAATGCTCGGATCACTTTTTGTACTATTAGGAATCGGACTGTATGTTAAAGCAGCCCGGATGCAGGCATGAATAAAAAAATGATAAAACGCGGAGGAATTGCAGTCTTTCTTCTCGGCATCGCTCTTCTTATTCTTCCTGTAATAACAGGCTGGCAGACCAGCAGCGAACAACAGGCACTTGAAAAGGAATGGAATGACCTAAACACCTCTTATGACAATCCTTTTACTCTTCCTTCCGTTAAAGCTGCTAAAGCACCAGAGAATAAAAACGAAGAAAATCCAAACACATCCAATGAATCATCCAAGAAAAAAGCAATGGAAAAAGGCGTTATAGGAAAAATGTCAATTCCTAAAATAGATTTAGAGTCCATGATGGTTCCTGGCGTAACACAAAAAGATCTCCAAAATGCGATTGGATGGATGACATCAACATCTTTTCCTGGAGAAAAAGGAAACACCGTTATGGCAGGACATCGCTCTCACACATACGGCCAGTTCTTTCATCGTTTAAATGAAGTGGATAAAGGCGATACGGTCAAGATAGAAACCACTTCTGGACCGATACTGTACAGAATATATGAAAAAACAGTCGTGAAGCCTGACAACCTTACTGTCCTAGAAGCTAAAAAAGAAGAAGAAATCACATTAATAACTTGCGAACCCCTTTATTCTGACGAGTTTCGTCTTATCGTAAGAGCAGAACGAATTAATTAATAGAGAAAGCTGGCTCTTAACCGTGTTTACCACGATTCGAGTCAGCTTTCTTATTTATTCATAGATAGAACTCGCAGCTTTCAGCAAATTTGATTTTGCCTTCTTGCTGTCGGTCTCTTCTTCTTTCAAATATTCCATTTTATGATACAGACCGTCCTCTTCCCATGCTAGTATCGGCAAGTCTGGACTTCCAGAGAAATAGGCTTTTACCCCGTTCTCTAGCTTAACCTTTTCGTTCGTTTCCAGTTTTTCTGCATTCGGAAGAAAGTTAGAGATCCGGTAGGCTAAATAGACATTCTTGCCTTCCTGCCTTGGATAAAAAACAGAATCAAGGAGGATATTTCTTTTTTCTCCCCAATCTGAAATTTGAAAGGTAGATAAAGCCACTTTGAACGGCAGCTTATCAGGAAGTTCTAAAGAAAACGGCAGAGCCTTTTGTGCCTCTTCTTTTGAAACCTGTTCATAATATCTTGGGTAAGCACCTTTTATATGGTCCTGCAGTTTTAAGTTTTTGTCATTTAACGTACCTTGTCCAGCATCGCTTGAACAGCCAGCGAGAAAGACAATAATAACCAGGTAAACAAAAAGCTTCTGCTTACTCAACCGCCCCACCCATTCCTTTATTTTTTGGAAGATGGTACTTTTACTCTCCAGCTATGATCACACGATGCCTGTATTGTACCTCTTTTTAATAGATAGTTAGCCATCAGTTCTGATACATCAATTGGTATATCCTTTACAATACGCTTTCCTTTGAACATATGGTAGTCTCCTCCACCGCCTGCACGGTAGTTGTTCATTACTACTTGATACAGTGCGTCATCATCTACCTCATCACCTTTGAAGGTTAATTCAGTAATTCTTTGTCCAAAAGGTTTTGATAGATCGATCGTATATCGGATACCTTCCCACATATCGTAATTGTAGTGCTGCGGCTTCGGAACAGAAAATGCAGGATTTACGCCTACAGTACCATCCTCATTCCAGACAAAATAAGAAGCCGATCTCTCCAAAGCCTCTCTCATATCACGGCCTGTGATCTCAACGACTTTTAAAGTATTTGGATAAATGTAGTTCGAAACGATATCACGCATCGTCACCCGGGAAGAGAACCCTCTTGAACGATTATCAAACAATGCCGTGCTCGAAATCTCTGTACCCGCTGCATCCATCTGCACTTTGTTAATAAACTCGATCAAAGGAGTGTCTTTTAATCTCGTTTCCATCGGATCGGAAATCTCCATATCTCCTTCGATAACGCCGATCGGCTGATCCAGCCATTCCTGAGCTTTTTCTTCATATGGAGCAATTAAGTCAAGTACAGTCTGATCTGGATCATAGCCTTTTGCAGAAAGAAGAGCAGATTTCTTATTGACCACTTTCCAAGACCCGTTACTCTGTCTAGTTGTTATTTCTACATGCCCTACCGAAGTTCCTTGTGTACCTGGCTGAATAACCGTTACACCATTTATTTCTCTGTTTTCTATCAAACGGTGCTGATGACCCGTTAAAAGGACATCAATACCCTCAACCTCCATACATAATTGATATCCTTGATTTTCCCCAGTTAATGTCTCCGTAGGTTTTCCAGATTCTATGTCTCTTTCAAACCCTCCATGATAGGAAACGACCACAATATCTGCTTTTTCTTTTAAAGCCGGAACCCATTTTTTTGCCGTTTCAACGGCATCCAGAAAGGCTATGCCTTTTATGTGTTCAGGGTTCTCCCAATTCGGAATATGTTGTGTCGTAAGGCCAAGAACAGCTATTTTACAGCCGCTTCTAAAGTTTTTTATGAGATAAGGCTTACCAAAAAGAGGTTCACCTGACTCCTCCCATACAATATTTGCAGACAGCCATGGAAACTTTGATTCATTTACTGATTTTTGTAACAGAGGCAATCCATAATTGAATTCATGATTTCCGATTACAGCTGCATCAAATTCAAGCTCGTTTAATAGAAGCACCATTGGATTGATGGATGCTGCATTCAGCCTCGCATAATGATAGGTAAGCGGTGTTCCTTGGATGAGATCACCGTTATCAATTAACAGACAGTTATCGTTCTTATTTATTTTCTCTTTAATGAGAGCCGCAGCCTTAGCTAGTCCCAAATCCGCTTTCTCATTGCTTCCATATGTTAATGGAAGCACGTTTCCATGTATATCACTCGTTACATATATATGAATGGTTTCTTCCAAAACATCAACCTTCCCTCTATAAACCTAGTACTCGTATTATACTATTTAACCGATATTAAAAAGAAATCGTTTTCTCACTTTTTGTAAAATTGTTCAGAGGATTCGACATTATTTCCGCGGGAATAATCATTTTTCTACAAAAATAATAAATTAAAAAAGCCTAAGGAAATAATTTATCCCTTAGGCTTATACAAAGTTATTAACTAATCGCTTTTACAGCATTACCTCATACTACTTTCGATTCATTTCCGTAAAGGTCTGTACAAAATCAATGATCGCTGGTCCCAGCAAAACGATGAATAGACTTGGGAATATAAAAAGAACGAGTGGAAAAAGCATCTTTACAGGGGCTTTCATCGCAGCTTCTTCTGCTCGCTGCTTTCGTCTGTCTCTCACTTCAGCCGATTGAACTCTCAACACCTGAACCATTCCGATTCCTAGTTTTTCTGCCTGTAAGATAGCACTGATAAAATAATTTACTTCATCAACGGTTAGCCGCTCACGGATTTTACCTAATGATTCTCTTCTCGTCTTGCCAAGCCTCATCTCTTCTAAACAGCGATGAAATTCTCCTGTCAAAACGCCATCTTTTTTCGAGACTAGTTTACTTAATGCTCCATCAAAGCCTAATCCCGCTTCAAGACTTACGGTTAAAAGGTCCAAAACATCTGGAAGCTCACGCAATGCCAAATAATTTCTCGTTTTAATTTTTTGTTTTAAATAGAAACCGGGTAAAAAAGCAGCAATTCCAAACCCTATCATAAAAAATAACAATCCTGCCCCAAACGAAACGCTCAACAGCTGACTGTAAAGCACAGAGCCGATTGGAAAGAAAACAAACAATGCGATCTGCAGCATGCGATAGTCTACAGGTGTCATTCCAAAAGGATGTCCAGCCTGGTTTAGCAATTTTTCAATCTTTGCTTCTTTTTCACCTGGCATTTTTCGTTTGAAACTTCTTTTAAAATCTTTCCATAACGGCATAATGAATCGATCCGCAAAAGAAACAGTCCCTTCTAAGGCAGCTGCTGTTTCCAGATTGCTTTTTTGACCGTTTTTCCCTAACGCCGTTGAAAGCCGCCTTTCTACAAACTGTCTTTTTTCACTCGTCCAAACATATACCGCGTAGGCTGTTAACGTAATGGTCACAAAAAAAGTAAAATACATCATCCGTCTATACCTCGATCGTTGTGATTTTCCGGATTAAAACAAAGCCAATGATTCCTGAAATAGAACCGCATGCGATCATCACCCACCCAATCACGTTTTCAAACAGTGTTCCGATATAATCTGGTTCAATCATATATAAGAGAATCGCAAGTATAAGCGGTAATAGTCCGATAATAATTCCTGATAGTTTTCCTTGTGCCGTTAATGTTGTAATCTGGCGCTGTATTTTTGTCCGGTCCCGAATGGTTTCTACAATCTTATCCAGAACTGTTGCAAGGTTGCCGCCAACCGTTCGCTGAATAATAATCGCTTGAATCATAAGGTCAAGGTCTTCACTTGGCATACGTACTTTTAATTCATTTAACGCTTCTTCAATCGTGCTTCCATACTGCATTTCTGTCAGTACTCTCTCCATCTCCTCTTTTACCGGAGATTGCGCCTCTTCAACTACTGTCATTAACGCTTGAGGAAAACTGAACCCTGCTCGCAAAGAACCCACAACGGTTGTAATCAAATCCGGCAAACCATCATTAAATTGTTTAATTCGCTGTTTCTTCTTTTTCTTAACCCATATTCCTGGAGTTATAAAACCGATTATCGCTCCAATTATTAAGAGGAAGAAAGAGTTTGTGATCAGTAAAAAAAGCATGGCTAATAGGGCGATCAAGATCCATTGAAACAGCACATACTCTTCAGGCTTTAATGGAATACCAGCTTGCTCAAGCATGACTGAAAGCTTTTTATTTTTTTCCTTTGAGAGAACTTCATCTCTCACTTTCTGCTTATACATTTGAACTTGAACAAAAGCATTGAAATTAGAATTCTTAGGCTTTTTCCCGCCTTTTAATTCTAAAAAATACTTCATGCGACGCTCTAACCGCTTATTTGACATAAAGATCAACTTTAACAATCCATAAAAGAACAAAAAGGCAGTCAGTAATATAAGAAGCAGGAATAAATAAACCATTACTGCCAGTCCCCTTCCATAAAGACACTTGGTGGAATGTGGATGCCAGATTGTTCAAGGCGCTCAAAGAATTTAGGTCTCACACCAGTTGGCACTAAACGTCCTATGATCTTACCGTTTTCATCAACGCCTTCTTGCTTATATTCAAAAATATCCTGAAGGACGATCACATCACCCTCAAGCCCTTGCACTTCGGTTATGTGCGTAATTCTTCGCGTACCATCTTTAAGGCGTGCCTGCTGAATAATAACATCAACAGCTCCTGCAATCTGCTCGCGTATCGCTTTAACAGGAAGATCAACACCACCGAGCAAAACCATCGTTTCAAGTCTGGCGATCATATCTCTTGGCGAGTTCGAGTGACCCGTTGCAAGAGACCCGTCATGACCCGTATTCATTGCCTGAAGCATATCAAGCGCTTCACCGCCTCGCACCTCCCCGATTACAATACGGTCAGGGCGCATACGCAAAGAGTTTCGAACTAAATCTCTGATTGAAATCGCGCCTTTTCCTTCTATGTTTGGCGGCCGCGATTCCAGCGATATAACATGCTCCTGCCAAAGCTGTAATTCTGCTGCATCTTCAATTGTTATAATACGTTCATCACCTGGAATAAAAGATGAAAGTACATTTAATGTTGTCGTTTTTCCTGATCCTGTTCCGCCACTGACAAAAATGTTCAAATGGGCTTTTACACAAGCCTCAATAAATACAGCCATTTCTCTCGTAACTGTCCCAAAATCTATTAAATTTTCAATCGTATAAGGGTCTTTAGAAAACTTACGGATCGTTATTGTAGGACCGATCAAAGACAGTGGCGGAATAATAGCATTTACACGAGAGCCATCGGGCAGGCGCGCATCAACCATCGGACTGCTTTCATCTATTCTTCTGCCGATTGGTGCACATATTTTTTCAATAACATTCAGCACATGTTCATCGTCTCTAAATTGAATAGGTGTTAATATAAGTTTTCCTTTTTGCTCTGCATATACTTGATTCGGACCATTTACCATGACTTCCGTTACGTTTTCATCAAGAAGCAATGGATTGATCGGACCAAACCCTGTCAGGTCATTAATCAGTTCATCGATAACCTTCTTGCGATCTACTGCACCTCTGAATGTCTCATCATCTTTTATAAAATCAATGGCCATGCCATCTAGTTTCGGAATAATCTCTTCTACCGAAATATCTTTTAATTCATCTAAAATTTGTTTGTGCAGAAGATTTTTAAGCTGCTGATGCTTCGTTACCTTTTCCAGGCGTTCAGAGGATTTATCGTTCCCTTTCACATCTGGTTTTTTAGGCTGGCGAAAGGTTGACAGCAAATCCTTTTTAGCTGCAGCTTGCTGTTCAGCAGGCTGTTCTTCTTGCGGAGAGGCTCCACCTGGATTTTTGGCTTGGATTTTTTCTAATAAACTCATGTGTTCCTCTCCTTAACTTTTAACTTTTGATTTGCGGAAAAGCTTGGTTAATAGGCTGCTTGTTTTAGATTCAGCAGGTATTAAAGTGATTTCTCGTCTAGTTGAAATCTGTTCAGCCATTTTAAAAACAGCCTTCGCAATATCTGTTTTTCCTTGATTTACAACAAAGGGAATTCCTATATTTAAAGATTGTGTAGCTACCTGCCAGTCGTTCGGGATAAAGATAGGGTTTTCTATGCCTAAGATATCCGCTACGTCTGACGCATTGATGACGCTTTCCATTGTTGCACGGTTTACAACCACCTGAACTTTGTCTTTCAATCCGAGCATATCGAACGTTTCCAGCATTAGTTTTGTGTTTTTAAGCGTCGCCATCTCAAGATTTGTAAGAAGCAGAATCTGGTCCGCTTTTTCGATGATCGGCAGGTTTCGCTCTGGCAAACCTACTCCAGTGTCAGTTAGAACATAATGGTGCTCTATTAATAATAAGTCGAGAATCTTGCTGACAGCTTCTTCCCCAATTAGATCTGCATGCTCCGGTCTTTCTGGGGCAGCAAGAACCTTTATTCCAGATTCGTGCCGATTCAAATAACTCAGCAAAGAATGCTGATCCATCTGCTGTATTTCTTCAACAACATCTTTAATGGTAAAAGTGGTCTGAAGATCCAGTGCTAGACTTACATCGCCAAATTGAAAGTCTGCATCTACAACACCGATCTGTATGTTCTTTTTACAGAGTGCAACAGCAAGGTTGACGGTTATCACGGTGCGGCCAATTCCGCCCTTCGCACTGCATACTGCAATCATCTCGCCCCGTACCTGTCTTTTCACTTCTCTTTGTTCTCCCAGTTGGCTGTCCATGCTTGCCTACCCCTTTTTCCGCATATTCTTTGACTTAAACCTTACTTTGTTTTCTTCAGTTTGCTTCGTACTGCAAGATGAATATTTCCATTCTCCTCTGCATTTACAAGCTTTAGAACATCATCTTGAAACAGCTCCAATGTAGCGGAACTATATTCCACATACGGTTCACCTTCGACCGGCTCCACCATCTTTCTTCCGATCGCAAGAACCCTTACATTTTGCAAAACCAGCTTTGTTTCAATTTGATCGCCTTTTTTAATAGAAGCAAATACATCCACATAATCTTCTGGTTCAACTAGGTTCGAAACCGACTGTACGAAATTAACACCAACAGATACAGCCCGGAATTGTTCTTTTACCTTTCGGCTGATACGCAGTGATTCTTCTGTCGTCGTACGGGCATTATGGGTTAAGAAAACCTCGCCTTCAGCCATTTTTGTCGTAGCATAGTGATTTTCTATTGATTCAATACTCTTTACTGAATCTGGGTGCACAGAAGCTTCTGGAACGTTTTCAATCGTCAGCATATCGGCTGTAATTTTTTCATTCTGTTTAATAACGCGTTTAGCAGTTACGACTTTAACCGTGTTTTCAGAAAGAACGGTTGCCGCATTGTAATCACCCATATAGTTATAAAATAAAAAAGTTGTAATAAGTCCCATAAAGATTGCCGTTCCTAAAATGAGTTTTGCTCTCATGTCTTCACCTACTCTGTTAGTCTTATACTAAATGCACCTTTGTTCACATCAACCGGCTTAACAAAACCCGTTCCTGCGCGTTTAATAAACATTCCAGTAATTGAAGTGTCTTTTGAATCCATAGGTTTCGTAATGTAAAAGTAAGCAAACCCTGTGATTTTTACTTCTTTTAACTGGTTGCCGTCTGATTCAAGCTTTTCATATACAGGAATCAATATAATTCTAGAACAATCCCGATGGTGTGTTTCTCCTTCTGGATATGGACAACTATTGATTCGTTCTTGAATGACAGCACGTGTTTTACCGGCGATATTACCTGTTTGTGTTTCTAAAACATCTCCCACTTCAAGCTCGTTTAGGTATCCTTTTAATAGATTATCTTCATAAGTTGCAGCACCCGTTCCGCCAAGAGCTAGAACTCCGAAGTTTCCGGCTTCAACACCAGTCTGGTCTACTTTCAGCGAATATTCTTTATTAAATTCCAAACCTAAACTTTCATCGATGCCAAGCGGCGCAACGCCTGCGGCTTTCCCCATCGTTCCCAGCTCTGCAGCAGCATGTACGTTTACTGGTACCGTATCAAAACCAAAAAGCTGTGAAAACGTCAACGGAACTTCTCTTGAAAGATCTACACTCACTTTGTCTTCCATTTGAATCTTCATATCTTCCAAACTATGATTCTCACTATGTTTTTCAAGTGTTTCATGAACAATCGTGCGAACCGATTCCTCTTCATGTGTTAGTTCCTGAGCACCAGAAAGAACCGCAGCATTCGCTGTTTTTTGCAGATGGGTTTTCGTTAAAAACAGCTTACCGCCATCAATAATGAGTCCTGTCATCGCTATGAGCGCTACAAGGCTAAACGCAACAAGTATGATTGTATTACCTTCTTCTTTTTTTATAAGACGCCTCATCTTTATTCACCTCACTCCACCCGAATAGTAGATTCCGTTTCAACAGGTATCGTTTCTCCAAACAATTTTCCCATCCCAGGTGTAATAAATTTGTGCGGATACGACAAGGTAACAGTCACATACTGGCCAGATTCTCTTGTTGAAGAGTCGGGCGTAATTCCTATTTGAAGAAGTGATGGATCCTTTATCTGAACATAATCTCGTGCGAATGCACGGATCTCTTCATCCTCTTTACCAAGCCCTCCAAGCCTGACCGTTTCTTGTGTGGCAAGATGCATCTGCATATATGTGTAGAAAAGCTTCCCAAAATCAAAAATGCCTACAATGAGCAAAAGCAGCAGCGGAAGAACAAGTGCCATTTCAACAAGAGATTGTCCCTTTTCGTTTTTCATCATAAAAAGACTCCCTTCATTGCGAGGCATACCGCTGCTCCGCCGGCAATGGCAAGGCCATAAGGGTAGGTTTGGGTCAGAGCATCTTTTTCAATAAAAACAGGAATTCTAATGCCGAATTTCCAGCAACCCATAGAATAGAGGATGCCTTTTATTCTTGTAATAAATCCCTTTCTGAATAACATGATTCCGAGAGCCATTACGCCTCCGATCAAACCCATATAGATCGCTGTATAAAAAACAAACAACGAACCTTTTAAGGCACCAATTAAAGCAAGCAGCTTCACATCACCTGCACCCATACCTCCCAAAAGATAGGGAATGAGCAGCAATCCGAGACCTAGAAAGAACCCTTTTAACGAAAAGAACAAGCCGGTCCATCCAGATGCGATTACATGAGAAAAAACGCCGATCATAAGCCCAGGAAAAATGACGTTGTTATAGATTTTGCGGCTTTTTAAATCAGTTATGACACAGATCATTAATACGAAAATTAAAATGGCATCGAACCACATTGTTATCACCTTCTATTTAAGAAAGTCTTCCATAAACTTAAAACTTGGTAGCTAGGACAAATGTCATCTGACCGCCAAGTTAGACTGTTTGTTTAAAAAAGGCCTTACGTTAAGTAACGTAAGGCCTTGTGGTGCCTTGTATTAAGGAGTTGTTGTACCACCAGATTCACGGTTTACAACCATATCTTTTGCAGTAGTAAACATCTCAACGATTTCTGTACGTAACATTGCTAGTGCTCCAACAGCCGCAACTGCAATCAATCCTAAAACTAAACCGTACTCTGTCATCCCTTGTCCTTGCTCTTCTTTAATAAGACCCATTAATTTGTTTTTCATGATTAGTTCCTCCTAAGAATTTGTTTTTGGTTTCAATCAATAGTTTGTGTCCCACTTTGGTCTGGCTTTTGGCGATCGTTCCAGACGGAAGTTCAATGACAGATGCAGCATGCTTGTACAATTTTCCGAACCGTTTTGGGGGTAGGTCTTCATCCATTGCCACAATTCGCTTTTCACTGTCTAAATAAAGTACATCGATTGCATAATTCATAAAAAAAGTATGGATAGAATGGCAAGGTTTGATATGCATAGCACTCTCAGTTGAAAGCTCTTTCGTAAACATGAGCCCTTTTAATCGTTTGGAAAAACGGTATGCCGGCCTCACTTCTCTTGCCAGCAATTCACCCGTTTCCAGGTTAAGCAGCAAGTGTCTCCCACCTCCTATTACATATATTTTTACTTTTTTACCGAAAAATGGGGTTTATAGGCAAATAAAAAACACCCCGGGCTCTTTCGGTAACTGGCTGGCATCATGTACGATCGATAAGTTTGTACACCTTAGCCCCTGTAGTTTTGCGTCACTGACTTTCACCAGTTTTGCCTTTATCGAGATTCAGCGTGCTTTGTAGGATTTTATCAAGATGTGTCGATGAATCTGACTTATAACCAAATTCTATCTTTTTTCCTGTTATAGGAAATCAGACCTGTTGCTTATTTTTATATTGCAACTTTTAGTTATTTAAACATATTAAGATTTTTTCATTGTAGGTCCAAGTAACCGTAAAATCTTCAACTCTAATTCAGTTAATAGTTTCATAACAAAGCAAAAAGCTTATAATTACTTAATATTCAAAAAATTCTTATGAGCCAATTTACCCTGAATGTGTTTTTTCCCCCTCACTAACGCTATTAGGACTATTTAACCTGCCTCAATCCATACAAAATATCTATTCTTTTATAAAAAATGAATAATTTTTACAGGAATATCCGTCTATATATCGAATACTAATAATCTTGTTCTTTTATAGAAAAAAGGGGGCATTACCATGAACGTAGATTCGAAAGTAAAAAAGAAAAAGAATCATTCGAATCGAAAAGCTTATCTTCTTCCTCTTGCCATTGTTCTGCTTTTGGTAGGATTGGTGGTTTGGAACAATATCCGCCAGGAGACTAAACTTCCAAACAAGGACTGGAGCCGATCCGTCAGTATATCGGCCGAGTCCATAAGCTCAGAACCTATTGCATTTAAGGAAGAAAATCAATATCATATCTATACTCATATTAAAGATGGTTTAAAAGCTACCATATTGGATGAAAAGCTAAATCTAGTTTCCGAGAAAACTGAAAAGCTGTCGATGGATGAAAGAGGAAACTTTTGGACGAACGGCAAGCAGATCGCTTTCGTATCGCAGGGCGATTTGATCATTCAAAAAGACGGCAAGCAAAGTGTATTAGATAAAGGCGTTGAATTCTTAGCCGATACAAAGGATCGATTTGCGTATACGAAAGGAAATGAAGTTTATGCGTATGATCCTAAAGACGGTAAAAGTAAATTAATTTTCTCGGCTAAAGAAAAAATTGCAGAGTTAAACGCAAATCCGGAATCCACATCATTTATTGCCGTTGTCGGTGAAAAGGTTGAAATGGAAGCATTCTATTTAACTGAAAAAAGCGGACAATATGAACCAGTCTCTATACTTAAGTACAGCAAAACGCCAACTGATAAAATTTATAACTTCAGATTGGCTGAAGCTGGTGATGACGTTCATATTCTTTACACGTTCTATTCATCCAAGCAAGGAACGAAATCCTTTAAAACTTTTTACGGTGCAGCACCATTGAACCAGTTGAAAGAGATGTCCTTTACAAGCGTTAATTTTAAAGATGTATCAGAAGGGTACGAAATTGAAAACCCAACATACCTGAATTTAAACATAGAAAACGATGCACCAACTATTCTTTTCTCTGCCAGAGGAGCAATATCTAATAAGAAAGATGCGGGTAATATTTATAGGGCATCGCTTAAAAATGATACGTGGGAAGCAACACGTATTAGTACGACTAACGATTTCTCAATCTACCCTGTAAAAGCAGATGATCAAACCGTTTTCTGGTTAAAAGCGGAGTCTGTTCAGGATTATCAGGTTCACGCAGCAAGTCAGGATCCGGCAATAATAAAAAGCAGTCAATCCATCAGTAAGCAGGATGTCTACAACGCCACATTTGACGCTTTCGCCGCTTCAATTGTTTCGTTTATCGCAATGACAAATGCATTTATATGGATTGTACCGACTATTTTATTTTTAGGTATTCTGTATGCTGTTCGAATTGATGTGATTGAAGAAGAAAGACCTTGGGTGAAATGGGTATCGATTGCGCTCTTTGTTCTTACACAGCTCTACGTGATTCAATCTTTGTTTAACAATCGATTCTATACATTGGCACCTGAATATTTAACTTTTGACGGCAGCTCACTCGTCGTTCCAATTATCGTTTCCATCGTAGCACTGTATGTCATGCAAGCTGTTAAAAATAAGGATTGGGGCCTTTTTGCTCAAGTCTCTTACTTTATCGGAATAACTGTTTTGTTCCAGTTGTTTATTGTTGGAACGTATGTATATTAATAGCTGTTGTAGCAAACTTTGATGCTATTGAAAGTAGTTAATTTCCGCTACAGGACTCCCTTTCCGCAGGGTGGCGGTGAGCCCCCTCGTCGCTTCGCGACATTGATTGGTCTCACCTGTCCCACTCATCCTGCTGGAGTCTCGTCCTTTCGCTCCAATTAACTTTTCAAAGAAGTGTCTGGCAACTATCTTTTTAAAAAAACCAAAAAGAAAAAGCGGGGGATCAATCCTCCGCTTTCTTTATTTTATTCTGTCACAAAACTCTCTGCACTCGGATATACATATGGATCTTTAAGAGGTTCAATCTTTTTTAAAGAGTCTATTTTAACAAGAGGAAGCCGAACATGATTAAATTCGGTTTCGTCAATAATGCCTGTTACTGTGTACCAAGTATCCGTTTTTAGCTTTGATACTTGATCTCCTTCAACAATGGTTCCGTATACTACCGCATCCGCACTGCAACAGTTCATTGAAAAACGGGCAATGACAGCCTGGTCTTCTTTTAGGCCCTCTTCTCTATAAACAAATCCAGTCGTTTCAATTTCTTTTCCTTTAAATTGATCAAGATAGATATTAAGAACACTCATTGCATCTAAATAATGTTCTGATGTAACGGTGATTTTATCTTCTTTTAATAACTCTTTTCCTAATTTCTCATAGTAATCGGTCACATCATACGTTTCGATAGGATTCTCTTTCTTCACGTTCTCTTCCATCTCTTTTAAATAGCCTTCGGGATCCTCTAGATATGCTTCAACATCTATTTCTTCAGACGCCACGACTTTACCTTCCTCAGTCTTTTGAGCAGGTTTCGCGTACAAACCGGTACCGTAACGGATTCCCCTTTTCTCTGCAATAGAGCTGTCCATCGCTTTCTCGGGCATCATAAATCCTGTTAACAAGGGAATCACGAATAACATATAAATTAAGAAGTGTTTAATCGGCGTACCCTTTGGTGTATGGTCCACGCCGCACCCGCATCCCTCTTCATGATGATGCTGTGACCTTCTGAAAAATTGCATGACTCCTAATATTCCAAATATCGCAACAGCAAAATAAACGAAGATATGCATTTTGGGAGCCACATAATAAGTAAGCTTTCCTGATGTGATCAGTCCGATCAACAGTAGCATGAAACCGATCAAAATAATGCCTCTTAAGTAAATATGAAAGTCTTGGTCATTCTTTTTCATATCAGCTTCTCTCCCATTCTAAAAATACTGAAACACCATTGTTGCGACAAACACTATGCATGTAATTAATCCCATGAGCACAAAAACGAATCGTGTTTTGAAATAAGCGAACATCATAAACATGTTTTTTACATCCAGCATCGGCCCGTAAACCAAGAAAGCGATAATGGATCCAACTGTAAACGTACTTCCGAATGAAGCTGCGATAAAGGCATCCGCTTCTGAACAGATCGATAACAAAAATGCGAGTCCCATCATCAGTCCGGTTGACATCCATTCATTGCTGCCAAGCGCGAGTAAATCTTTTCGATCCAGAAAAACCTGGAACATACTCGCTAAAAAAGCACCCATGATCAGGAATTTCCCTGTATCAAAAAATTCATCGGAAGCATGATACAAAGTCTGCTTCCAACGGCTTTGGGTTAATCCATGAGAATGGTCATGCCCCGCTTGAAGCACTTCAGATTTCAACTGATTTTGATTGCGAAAAAGAAAATAAATGATGATCCCAATTACAACTGCAACAGCCAAAGCAAGGCCAACACGGCCGTATACAACTGTCATATTTGTCCGGAATGCATAAAATGTCGACAGAATAACCACAGGATTAACGATTGGCACTGTCAAAAGAAAAACCACACCTAGATGAAGCGGCATGCCTTTTTTCATCAAACGCCTAACCACTGGGATGATGGCACACTCACAAACTGGAAAGATTACGCCCAAAAACATCACTGCTCCAATACCTGCAAAAGGATTTTTGGGTATAAGTTTTCTGATATGATTCTCTGTAATAAACGTCTGGATCAGAGCAGAAATGAAAACTCCCAATAAAATAAATGGAACTGCCTCTATTAAAATACTTAAAAATACGGTATTAAGGTGCATGATTGAATTAGGGAGATTTTTAAACACTGAATCATTTTTAATCTCTTCCATAAATAGAAACGAAATGATGAATATGGCCAGCAATAAAAGACCGATCATCTCTTTTCTTACAGAATCTCTAGTTGCAATATCTCTCATCACACGAATCTCCCTTCCTATCGTTTTGATCCATTTATGTAATCTATTAATTTTGTATTTAACCACTTTATATTAAATCGTAATTATTACGCTTTGTAAAGTACAAAAATAAAACCAGGGCTTTTAACCCTGGTTTGCTAGACGCTTATACAATGCATGTGTTCCGCTATCTTCTTCTCCCATTTCCGCCAGTTCTTCGTACAGCTTTTTAGCTAAAGATAATCCTGGCGTCAACAATCCCATTTCTTCAGCAGAGTTCAAAGCAATCGTCATGTCTTTGATGAAATGTTTCACGTAAAATCCAGGTGCAAAATCACCTTTTAACATTCTTGGACCAAGGTTGCTTAAATTCCAGCTTCCCGCTGCTCCTGATTCAATGCTCTTCAGCACAGTTTCCGGGTTCAGTCCTGCTTTTTCAGCATATAAAATCGCTTCACATACACCAATCATTCCGGATGCAATCGCGATCTGGTTGCACATTTTTGTATGCTGACCAGAGCCTGCTTTCCCTTGATATACGACGTTTGTTCCCATTTTAGAGAAGATTGGAAGAAGTTCCTTAAATGCTGATTCGTCGCCGCCGACCATGATGGACAATTTAGCATCCCTTGCTCCGATATCGCCGCCTGAAACGGGTGCATCCAAGGCTGCAAGATTTTTTTCAGCAGCTGCTTTTTCAATTTTTTGAGCGAGCTGAGGACTTGAAGTCGTCATATCGATTAAATAGGAACCTTCCTTAGCGTGTTCAATAAGACCATCAGTACCTAAATATACTTCTTCGACATCCTGAGGATAGCCTACCATCGTGATGATCACATCACAATTTTGTGCAATATCCTTCGGTGCTTCGGCCCATTTCGCACCATTATCAAGGAGGTCATTCGCTTTTTCTTTCGTTCGTGTATAAACATGAACGGGATGTCCCGCTTTCATCAAGTGGCCAGCCATGCTTTTTCCCATAACGCCTGTTCCAATAAATCCGATTGTCTTCAATTCTCTCACTCCTTTTTTTCTACATTATAACGAAAGTACATGAAATGAAAAAATCATCGCACTTATGCGATGACTTCCCCTTGTAAAATTCGTTCAATCTTAATTTGAGCTTGATCATAATCCATATTTAAATACGTTAACATCGTCATGATATCGTCTTTCGAATGCCGTTTCAGTAGATAAAACATTTGGGGCTTTTCTTTCTTTAATAAAGTCATAACTTCAATAGTAGGCAGTGTTCTGCCCATGGGTTTGATGCGTAAAAAAGAGCGTATGTAATTTGTGAAAACCGGAATGGAATCAACATTATCTGGGTGTGTGTTTAATAGTTTCTGAAACTTAATTAATGAGTCAATCAGTTCTTTATTTCTTTCCACGATTATTCCCTCGTCCTTTCACAATCATTTATATGGATGCTTAATGATTAGCCTGTTTATCTTTCCAGTTTACTTATCGGCATTTTCTGACAAAGTTCTACAACTTTTTATAATAGGGGGGTCTGACCCCCAACAATTTATTTCCCAAACTGTTTTCGAGATTTTGCCCTAGACTATTTACTTCATTTCATATATGAATAAGCTGCCTTATTAAAATTCCGCACAAAAAAAGTGCAAGCCGTTCGGGTTTCACCAAACTGGCTTACACTTTTTTCTTTATTTTGAAATGATAGATCGCGATCGCTATACATACGAGAATCGTATAGAAAATAAACACATTTCGGTATACGACTTCTAATGCAAAAGCTCTTTGCCCTTCAATCAAGAGTCCCGCAATAGCCACGCCAAGTGCTCCGCCGAAGAATTGCACCAGCTGGAGCATCCCCATGCCAGAACCTACTTCGTCTTTATTTAAGATTCTAGAATTCTCGTTTGCCAAACTAGAAGTAAGACTGGAGAACCCTATGCTCGTAAACATATAAAAGATAGCTGTCATGTAAAACGCTTTTGTTCCTAGAAGCGAAAACAGCACTGCTGATACCAGCAACGACAGAAGACCCGCACGCATGACAGGAAGATTGCCAAAACGGTCGATCCAGCGCCCCACGAATATAGCAGCAAACGCGGATAGCATGGCTCCAGGAAAAATGACTAAACCTATAACAGCGGGTTCTTTTTGAAACAGATTAGAAAGCATCACAGGCATAACAAACAAGAAAGCAAAGTGAGTCATGAACGCTATGAGCCCAACAAGCAAAAGAGATACATACGTGCTGTTTTTAAACAGATTGATCCGAATAAAAGGCTCCGCTTTTTTCTTTGAATACAACACAAGAATCGTAAAGAACAAGACACTCAATCCAAGCTGCCAGAAAGAGAACGAGGAAAGGTAGAGTAAAAGAGTAGTAACTCCTCCACCTGTTAAGAGGGCTCCGACAAAATCAAAAGAACCGGCCCTTCTTTGTTCTACAGGCAGATATATTTTAAAAATAGGCAGCAGCAGCAATACAAGTCCTGTCACGATAAATAAGAAGTTCCATCCGAGAAGCTGTGTGATGCCTCCGCCAATCACTGGCCCGAGTCCAAAACCAAGAGATGCAGCCGACGAAATAAAAGACATTGCGCGTCCTCGTCTTGAGATCGGAATATACCTTGTCGCAAGCACCATTCCGAGTCCCGGAACAGCTCCGGCTCCCATCGCCTGTACCATGCGGCTGACCAGCACAAAAACAAAGCTGTTAGCAAAATAGCCGATGATCGATGCGATGCCTAATATGACTAGCCCCGTCATCAATAACTTGCCAATCGGTATAAAATCAGACAAGCGGCTGAATGTAATCGTCGACAAGGCAAACACAATGGAATAACCTGATACGATCCAGGAACCAGCCGTAGGACTTAAATCAAACTGTGAAATGACACTCGGAAGAGCAACATTAAACATGGTCGTATTCATGACAACCAGCCACACCGTTAAACTCCATAAAGGGATAATCCGGTTTTCTTGAATCGTACCAAAACGCGCTTCTTCTACAGCCATTGTGTTCACCTCTTTCATCTAAACAATATTTCCTATCTTAGCATGAGAAGAAATTAAAAATCTTTTAATTTGCTTAGTAAAATTTACACTTTGTTAGATTTTTTTCAAGAAAGCTTAAATGATATGATAAAGATACCTAACCGCAGGAGGTATTCACATGAAATTACTACTTTTAGGTGCTTCGGGAAGAGTAGGACAAAGAATTGCAGAACTTGCCATTCAAGATGGAATGAAAGTGCATGCTCTTCTTCGCCACCCAGACAAACTCCCATCATCTATTTTAGAAAAAATAACGTATACACACGGAAATGTCTTAAATAAAGAGCAAATAGAAGAAGCCATATCGGGTAGCGATATGGTGGTCAGCGCTCTCTCCACTGACGGCGGAAACGTTCTTTCTGAAAGCATGCCATTATAGAGACAATGAAAAAAGAAGGCGTATCACGAATCATATCGGTTGGTACGGCTGGCATATTGCAGAGCCGCACTGAACCTGATCTGCTGCGCTACCAGTCTTCTGAATCAAAGCGAAAATTAACAAGAGCAGCTGAAGATCACCATAAAGCGTATACTCTTTTAAAAGAAAGCGGTCTGGACTGGACGATCGTTTGCCCGACTTACTTGCCGGACGGTGAGATCACTGGAACATATCGGGTGGAAAAAGATTTCTTGCCTGTGGACGGCAGCAAAATCAGTACAGGTGACACCGCACATTTCACTTTTTCTCTCATCAGAGAGCCGCGTTTCTCTGAGTCACGCGTCGGTATCGCTTACTAAAAGCTATACAAAACAAAAAGGCTTTTGCTAAAAAAACCTCAGCAAAAGCCTTCTCTTTTTTATGCATAATAAGGTGCTATCATCAAATAGACGAGTACACCTGTTAAACTTACATACAGCCATAACGGCATCGTCCAGCGAGCGATCTTGCGGTGTCTCTCCACCTGCATGTTCAATCCGCGTGTTACAGTGATCAAAGCAAGCGGCACAATCACGATCGCAAGCAGAATGTGTGTGATCAATATAAAGAAATAAATATACTTAAGCGGACCCTCTCCGCCGTAAGATGTTGATTCCGTTAAATAGTGATACGTCACATAAGAAAGCAGAAAGAAAGTCGTACTCGTAAACGCGGCAAAAATGAACCGTTTATGAAGCGTTATGTTCTTCTGCTTAATGAAATAAAGAGCAGCCAGTAAAAAAACGAATGTAAAGCTGTTAAAGATTGCATTCAATCGCGGCAGCAAAGTTACATCAAATGCGATCTCCCCTTCATACTCGGGCAAGAAGAAGAGCACGGCAACCAATACATTGATCGCAATCGATAACCCGATAATAAGCGGTGTATAATTACGCTGTTTCGTTTCAGCCATAGTGTATTACTCCTTTTCAACACAAAATGTAGTTTCTTATATCTTTTCTACACGTTCCCCAACTTCATTTTACCATTCTGCACCCTAATTCCAAACTTAATAACCGCTGAAATCAGCATGCCCGATGCAAGTGTCAATAATTCTTCAAATAATGTACAGTTTCGGTTGCCGAAACGAACCGAATTGGGATACACCCCTAGGTATACACAACGGTTTTGCTGAATAACTCCAAAAGTTTTGGTGCTCAATCCAAAACTTTTGCTTCTTTATCCACGAGTTTGGCCCTTAAATCCAAAAGTTTTTGTCTTTTATCCACGAGATGTCATTCCTCGACAATTTCCGCACACTACATACCCCTTACCCTCTACACTCTCAAATCAAAAAAGAAAAACCGGCACTCAGGCCGGTTTCCCCTCAATCGAACACTTATTTAAGCTTTCGCAAACTGCTCCTCATCAATGGCGGAAAGGAACTTCTCTACTTCCCCTGCGACTGACGATACACAGCCTTTTTCAAATGGCGAGATCAATCCCGCTTCTTCCACTAGTTTCGTGAATGGAAGGCTTCCTCCTTTTTGACAAAGAGCGAAATAGTCCTCCCAAGCACCTTCACGGTTTTCAACAGATCGCTTCCAGAACTGAAGCGCACAAATCTGAGCTAGCGTGTAGTCGATATAATAGAACGGCGAACGGAAAATGTGGCCTTGTCTATGCCAAAATCCGCCGTTTTCCAGATACTCCACTCCATTATAATCACGGTGAGGCAAGTATGTTTTCTCAAGTTCTCTCCATTTCGCACGACGCTCTGCCGGTGTTGCTTCTGGGTGATCATACACAAAATGCTGGAACTCATCCACCGCTACGCCGTATGGAATGAATTCTACTGCCCCAGTTAAATGGGAGTATAAATACTTTTCTGTGTCTTTACCAAACAGCTCTTCAATCCATGGGTATGTTAAAAACTCCATGCTCATGGAGTGGATCTCACAAGCTTCCAGTGTCGGGAATTGATATTCAGGCACTTCGTATCCGCGACTCGTATACATCTGGAACGCATGACCGATCTCATGCAGCAGCACGCGCACATCATTATCAGATCCGTTAAAATTCGTAAAGATGAACGGCGCTTGATAATCATGGAGATACGTACAATAACCGCCAGGAGCTTTGCCTGCCTTACTTTCAAGATCCATTAACTCATCTTCAGCCATATAGTTGAAGAAAGCACCCGTTTCTTGAGCGAGCCCTGCAAACACTAGCTTTGCCTTATCAACAATCCAGCCCGCATCGCCTTGTGGTTTAGGGTTGCCTGTTGTGAAACTGAACGGTTCATCATAAAACTTCAGTTCGTTTAATCCAATACGCTTTTGCTGTTTCTTTCTTAATTGCGTGCAAAGCGGAACAATAATTTCTTTTACTTGTTCACGGAACACCTTCACATCTGCCGCATTATAATCGGTTCTTCCCATACGATCATAAGCAAGCTCTGTAAAATTTTTATAACCTAGTTTGCGTGCGATTCCTGTACGCAATTTTACTAGCTCGTCATAAATCGAATCGAATTTTTCTTCGTTCGATTTCAAGAATGCATTCCCCGCCAAGCTGGCTCTTTTTCTTGTTTCTCGATCTGAAGACTGGCTGTACGGTGATAGCTGAGCAAGTGTCAGCTCTTTTCCATCAAACTCAATTTTCGCCGACGCCATTACTTTCACATATTCAGAGCTTAATTTATTCTCAAGTTTTAAATCCTCAAGTACATCATCAGAATAGGTTTTGACCTTTAATTCTGCCAGACGGAACAGCTGGCTGCCCCACTTCTTTTCTAGCTCATCTTTAAAAGGAGACTGCACAAGCGCCTCATGAAACGCCGTTACCATCCCTTGATAAACAGGAAGGTTCTCATCCATGAATGCCTGTTCTTCCTTATAATAAGTGTCTTCCGTATTAATCGTATGACGGATCTTTGCTAGTCTCGCTTTTGATTCAAAGCTGTTGCGCAGTGAAACAACCTTTTTCATCGCTTCATTCTGTTCATCTGCGGATGACGCATCACGAAAAATCTGTACTGCTTCTTCAAAAGCTTTTTTCAGCTCTTCCACATTCGGTCTTTCATATGTAAATTCACTAAATTTCATATCGATGCCCCCTATAAATTTTGCTTACTACCAATTTCTACAAACCGCTCCCTTTCTCCTGTAATATCCCATACTTTTTCGGTAGAATAAAGACAGAAGAATTGAAGGCGGGAGAACAAATGAAAGAGTATCAAACAGATCCTTTTAAAGGCACATTCGGAAGCCTCGAAAATTTAGCTGATAAAATCAGTGATGTTTTGTCATGCCCTGTTACCATTGAAGACCAGAACCATCGTCTCCTTGCTTACAGTACGCATGAAGACAGCACAGATCCTGCACGAGTCGCAACGATCATCGGACGGCGCGTTCCTGAAAAAGTTGTGAATAGCTTATGGAAAGACGGAGTGATACCGAGATTGCAGGAAAGCGATGACCCCGTTCGCGTAAGCTCCATTCAGAAAGTTGGGCTCGGAGACCGTGTTGCTGTATCCATCAGGAAGAACAGCGAGGTCCTCGGCTATATTTGGGTTCTTGAAGTTGAAAAAAAGTTAACCGCAGATGACATGCATCTTTTAAAGCTAGCTGCTGTATCCGCTAAAAGCCAGCTTCTCCAAATGCAGATCGGAACAAAAAAGAAGGAAGAAAACCGCCAGGAGCTTTTCTGGAAGATGCTGACCGGCAACCTTCCTCATGAAGAACGCATTTTAGAAAAACTGCATGAGCTTAATATATTACCCGTCCTCCCTGCAGTTGTCTTTATATTACAGCTGCAGGAAGAGGTCACACCTGCCTTGGAAAAAGATATTTTGTACCTGGCTGCTGTTAATCAAAAAATAAATGTCCTTTTGTCTGCCGCTGACTCGAACCAAATGCTGCTGCTCGCCTCTCCAGTCGGGAAAGAACAGCCGCTCGATTTGGCCAAGTCATTTGTTGAATCCTTTTTCACTCATATGAAAGAGCGATTTTCTGTATCGGAAATAAAAGCAGCCTACGGAAGTTTAGTAACATCGTTCACACAAGTCGAGAAAAGCTATAAAGAAGCATCGAGCGTTTTGGCGGTACAAGAAAAACTCGGTGGGGAGACACTTTCTTTAACCGGGTATCACGAACTTGGCATTTACCAATTTTTAGATACGATTTATGAAAAACAACAAAGACAAGGCTATCAGAACGAAATGCTAAAGAGTTTGCAGGAATATGACCGGCTTCACAAAACAGAGCTTTATCACACATTAGAGACCTACCTGACAATGGATGAGAACCTGAATAAATCCTCAGAAGTGCTTCATATCCATATGAATACACTGCTTTACCGGTTAAAGCGAATCGGTGAAATTACCAACATTGATCTAAAAAGCCCTCATCAAAAGATCATGATCTACTTGGATTTTAAGATAAATAGGTTGTTTTAAAAAAATGTTTCCTTGAAGATAGTTGCTATTGATGGTTTAATACTCATCTTCGACAAATTGATTGGAGTGTAAGGTGCGAGACTCCTGAGGGATCAGCGGGACAGGTGAGACTCCTAAAGGCGCAAAGCGGCAGGAGGCTCACCGCACGCCCCTAGGAAAGCGAGCATCCTGGAACGGAAATCAATCCTGCCAAGCCTTTCAAAATTTACGAAAAGAACCCTCACTAGGAAAAACGTTTGTGAATTATCACAAATGCTTTTTTTATTTTTCTAGTTTCTTAACAATGAAAAGCCAACCACCTCCTTTTATACTGAAACCACAATTGAAAACGCACTCAACGAGTTTACTTATATAGGAGGATTCACAAATGATTATTGGAGTTCCAGCAGAAATTAAAAACAATGAAAACCGCGTAGCGATCACGCCATCGGGTGTAATGACGCTAACAGCGGCTGGCCACACTGTATTAGTTGAAAACAATGCAGGTGTAGGAAGCGGATTTACAAACGAAGATTATGCATCAGCAGGCGCGCAGATCTTAGAAGATGTTCAAGATGTATGGGCAGCAGAAATGGTAATGAAGGTTAAAGAACCTCTAGCTTCTGAATACAAGTACTTCCGTTCAGACCTAATTCTGTTTACATACCTTCACTTAGCAGCTGAGCCAGCATTGGCAAAAGCTCTAACTGAAAGCGGCGTAACAGCAATCGCTTATGAAACAGTTGAATTCAACCGTACTCTTCCTTTATTAACACCAATGAGTGAAGTTGCAGGACGTATGTCTGCACAGATCGGTGCACAGTTCCTTGAGAAGCCAAAAGGCGGAAAAGGTATTCTTCTTGCAGGCGTTCCTGGCGTGCGCCGCGGTAAAGTTACAATCATCGGAGGCGGTGTTGTAGGAACAAACGCAGCGAAAGTAGCGATCGGACTTGGAGCAGATGTTACGATCATCGACCTTAGCCCTGACCGTCTTCGCCAATTAGATGATATTTTCGGAAACAGCATTCAAACATTAATGTCTAACCCATTGAATATCGCACAAGCAGTAGCTGAATCTGACCTAGTTATCGGAGCAGTTCTTATCCCAGGAGCAAAAGCACCTAAGCTTGTAACAGAAGAAATGATCAAAGCCATGACTCCAGGATCAGTTGTTGTTGATGTAGCGATCGACCAAGGCGGTATCTTTGAAACGGTTGACCGCATCACAACACACGACAACCCAACATACGACAAGCACGGAGTTGTTCACTATGCAGTAGCGAACATGCCTGGTGCAGTGCCTCGTACTTCTACGATCGCACTTACAAACGTAACAGTACCTTACGCGCTTCAAATCGCTAACAAAGGTGCACAAAATGCGATCGCTGATAACCCATCTCTAAAAGCTGGACTTAACACAGCTGGCGGTTATGTAACATATGAAGCAGTCGCAACAGACCTTGGCTACGATTATGTTGCTCCTGAAACAGCTCTAGAAAAAGCAGTTCAAACTGTATAATAATTAATTCCAAACCTCCCATCTATTTTGGGAGGTTTTTTACATTTAATAAAACCTTAACAATTCACTAACCTCATCTTAATATTATCCAAATATAATTTCCTTGAGTGACCAAAATCATTTCAGGAGGTTCTAATATGCTATTTTCTAAAAAGGCTTTAACCGTTGCACTTGCATCTACGCTAGCCGTAAGTGGCTTAGCTTTCAATAATGCTTCTGCAGAGAACAAAGACAAAAACGAAATCCGTAACGTTATCTTTTTGATTGGTGACGGTATGGGTCCAACTTACACAACAGGATACCGTGCGCTTAAAGATGATCCAAAAACACCGATGATGGAAGACACAGCGTTTGATAAGCATTTGGTTGGGATGCAGTCAACATACTCTTCAGATGAAAAAGAGAGTATAACGGACTCAGCAGCTGCAGCAACATCAATGTCATCAGGTATCAAGACATATAATGGTGCCATTGCAGTAGATATGGAAAAACAAGACGTTAAAACCGTTTTAGAACAAGCGAAAGAGGATGGAAAATCCACTGGATTAGTTGCAACTTCTCAGATAAACCACGCTACTCCAGCTGCTTTCGGCTCTCATGATGAATCGCGTGAGAATTATAACGAAATCGCAAATGATTACTATGATGATATGATTGATGGCAAACATAAAGTTGATGTTTTACTAGGCGGCGGTACGAGCTATTTTGTTCGTAAAGACCGTGACATCACGAAGGAATTTGAAAAAGACGGCTATTCATATGTAACTTCTAAAGAAGAAATGCTTAATGATAAAAACAAACAAATTCTTGGTCTTTTCGCTCCTAAAGGTTTAGATAAAAAGATTGACCGTCCCGCAGAACAGCCTTCACTTAAAGATATGACCAATTCTGCACTTGATCGTTTAAACAAGAACGATAAAGGGTTCTTCTTAATGGTTGAAGGAAGCCAGATTGACTGGGCTGGACACGATAACGACGTAGTTGCAGCAATGAGCGACATGGAAGACTTTGAACAAGCTTATCAATCCGCAATTGAATTTGCTAAAAAGGACAAGCACACATTGGTTATCGCTACAGCTGACCACTCAACAGGTGGTATGACAATGGGCCGTGATGGTGAATACAAGTGGGATCCTTCAGCGATTAAAGCTGCTAAGAAAACACCTGACTTCATCTCAAAAGAAATTGCAGAAGGTGCACCAGTTGAAGAAACACTTAAGAAGTATATCGATTTAGAACTTACACCAGAAGAAGTTCAATCTGTAAAAGACGCTAAAGAAAAGAGCGGCGATGTATTAGAAATCGATAACGCAATAGAAAAAATCTTTGACCTTCGTACAGGTACAGGTTGGACAACTGATGGACACACTGGTGAAGACGTAACAGTTTACGCTTATGGTCCTGGCATGGAGAAATTTACTGGTAAGATCGATAATACAGATACAGCTAAAGAAATCTTTGCTATCCTTAAAAAAAGTAAATCTGCTATTCAAAAATAAACTCAATTTTAATTGGGTACTCTATTTAAAAAGCATCCCGTTCAATTCTACGGGATGCTTATCTATTAGGAGGTGTTTTCCGTGCCTTTTAAAGGATGGATGATACTAGGGTTAACAGCAGCACTTATAACAGGTTGTTCTACCGATAATACTGAAAAAAATAAAGAAGATCATACACAGCAAGAAGAATCTGGACAAAAAGAAACTGACAAAAATTCAGATAAAATGACCTTTAAAGACAGTTCTCAAGCACCAGATGATACCAAACTTACAAAAGTAAATAAGTCAGTTGAAGATGCCGATGGGATTGTCACATTAAAAAAATATAAAAAGTTAGACGAGGAACAAAAGGCAGATTTAATCTCACTAACCTTATCAGAGGTAAAAGTATTACAATACAAGCCTTCTGTAGACCTGATTGACTTTTTTCACAGCTACACTCATGAGCAGAAAGAGTTTCCTTATGTGAGAGTAAATGTTCGAATTAAAAATAACGGGAACAAACCCGTCCACTTTGCTCCTGTATCTGAAATAAAGACCGACCAAGGAGAAAAAGTAACGTGGAAAGAAGATTTTTATTTAGAAAAGCTGAACGGCGAAATCAAGCCTGGTGAAGTAAAAGTCGGGAGTCTAGGTTTTATTTTAGAAGATACAGACCCAGAAAAAATTAAGCAAATAACGATTAAATCGAGTGAAGTCTTAAACAATAAGAAAAAGATAATCTCAGATCCTCTCTCTTTTCAGGTGAATTTTAATTAAAAACATCCCTTTGGGGTGTTTTTATTTTCCGGGAAATTTTGTCGAATTTTCTGATAATTGACTATCTATAATAACTGCTACAGGAACATTCTAGTTATTGCTTATCTGCATAAACTGACTTATAATGGGAAACTGTTGTCATTTATGTATTTTCGCGGTTCGAAAACTCCCGCGTTAACAAAACTAGGAGGAATTTTATGTTTAATTTTTATTTTGGGGTAGGTTTTGCACTTGTGAATTTTGTGCTTTTCTTACTGTGCTATAAGTGGTTTGGGAAAGCAGGTTTATTTGCCTGGATCGCTGCGGCAACCATCTTAGCAAACTTACAGGTCGTAAAAACGATCGAGATGTTCGGTCTAGTTATGACACTTGGAAACGTTATTTACGGTACCATTTATTTAGCAACGGATTTGCTAAACGAAAAATATGGAGAAAAAGAAGCTAAAAAAGCCGTTTGGTTCGGATTCTTCACACTTGTTATGACCACAATCATCATGCAGCTTGTTCTTGTATTCGAACCGCATGAAAGTGACTTTGCCCAAACGCACCTTGAAGCTCTTTTTGGCTTAATGCCGCGTCTAGCGCTTGGAAGCTTAACAGCCTATCTTGTCAGCCAATACCTTGATGTGAAGCTATTTGCTAAATTAAGAGAGAAATTTTCTCGTCCAGACCAGCTTTGGATTCGAAACAACGGAAGCACGATGGTGAGTCAGCTGATCGATACATTCATCTTTTGTATGATTGCATTCGCTGGCGTTTTTTCATGGGACGTATGGCTTCAGATCTTCTTCACAACGTATGTGATTAAGTTTGTTGTATCAGCAGCATCTACACCATTCATCTATATAGCAAGAGGTTTCAAACACACTGAAGAAACCCAAAAACCAGGCATTTAATCGCCTGGTTTTTTCTATATCACTTTTATATAACTTCCTTTTCGTGCTCTTTCTTTCGCTCTTTCATTCATCTCTTTTACTGCAGAAGAGATTTCGGATGCTGCAGCAATTCTATCTCTGTCAATCACCGTTGGGTCTATCAAACGAGGTTTTACTTTTAAATGAATTTCATACTCTTTTTCATTTTCTTGAAGATTTACAGGATTAATGATTTCCTCATATCGTCTGTTCAATTCAAATTCCCCAGAATGTCTGATTTTCTCTAGCACTTCTTCATCCGTCAGCAAAAAATCATCATTTGTAATCACTTTAGCCCGCAAAGCCTCTTGAAGTAACTTAATCAATTTATCATAGCCATATACATTAAGAGGATTCATAAAAAAGTCCTGCACTTCTTTGTAATATGCCTGAACAAACCATTCAGCATGTTGGATACCTTTTATGGAGATCTCGCTGTCGTTCACACAAAGACTAGGTAAAAAAGCTTCAATTTCATCGGTCGTTATGTAGTTGTATCGAGATAAATCTCTTAGCGTATAATCGATTCGATCGGCACACAAAAGAGGAAGCGGCTGTTCTAGAAGCGGGAATACCCCATTTATTATCACATTCATTGAATAGCCATGTTTTTTCAAGATCTTCGGCACATCAGACTGCAAAAGTGTGTCTTCAAAGATTTCCTCATGAAAGTTCTCGGACTCATTCTTTAAAACAAAGTCGATGACATGAGAAAACGCTGTATGTGATACATCATGCAGCAATCCAGCGATTTGTTCTTCAATCGGTCCTCCAAGCCTGCGAATCAAAAGCATAACTCCAATCGAATGTTCATATCGGGTTACGTTCCATGTTGGGTTTACTAAATAAGAAGCTCCGCCTTGATGAATGCCTTTTAATCTTTGAACAGGTTGGGATTGAATAAGGTCTTGCAGCACAGCTTCAACTTCATACTCACCGTAAATTTCATCTTTAACAAGCATTATTTTAGCCCCCTTATGTCTTTGTCATCTTAACATAAATGAAACGTCATTCACTCCCACTTTACAAAAGTAAGTTTTATTAAGATTCCTGTTCTATATGGCCTCTTTTTCTTTAGAATTGTAGGGAATATCTGACCATTCTTTTCCAAAATACCTTTGTTAGCATAAGTCTTGTGAGTCCTGCCTGTTTGCATGAGGCAGGCAGGATACACATAAAACCAGTGCAAAGGGGATGGAAAGATGAACGTAAAGAAAATGACAGCTGCTTCACTTCTTTCGATGGGACTTATCAGTTCATTATTCACTACTACAACAACATACGCTTATGAAGCATCCGACCAAGTAGAAACGGTTGCTCACCGTGGTGCGGCAGGATATGCACCAGAGAATACGATGGCTGCTTTTCAAAAAGGTGTTGATATGAAAGCTGATTATATCGAGATTGATGTTCAGCAAACAAAAGATGGGGAACTTGTAGTTATCCATGACGTGACACTTGATCGTACAACAAATGGCACTGGATATGTAAAAGATCATACGCTCCAAGAGATTCGCCAGCTGGATGCAGGAAGTTATTTCGGACCGGAATTTGCTGGAGAAAAGGTTCCTACATTTGAGGAAGTGCTTGATGAATTTCGAGGGAAGACAGGTATTCTTATAGAATTAAAAGCTACTTATTACTATCCCGGAATCGAACAAAAAGTAACGGATGCCTTAAAGGAACGCAACATGCATCTTCCTAACAATGAGAAAATTATCGTTCAGTCCTTTGAATTTGAATCTATGAAAAAAATGGACGAGCTTTTGCCAACTGTTCCAGTTGGTGTACTAACAGGACGTGCAACTGATTTAAGCGAAGAAAAACTGAATGAATTTTCTTCATATGCAGAGTATGTAAATCCAAGCAAATCCCTCGTTAACTCCTCTCTTGTAAATGAAGTTCATGAGCGTGACATGGGGATCATGGCTTGGACTGTACGTAAAAAAGAAGAAGTTCAGCCGCTGCTCGATGCAGGTGTCGACGGTATTATCACAGATTATCCTGATTATCCTCCAGCACATAAAGCTGAATAAAGAAAAAGTGTTGAAGCGTCAGAAGCGCTTCAACACTTTTTTGTTTAATTGTATTGCTTTATGATCTCATCAAGTTTCTGAGATTTTTCACTAAGTTTGTTGTTTATCTTTTCATTGATACTCAGCCATTGAGTCATTTTTTCTTTTGCAAGTTTTTCATCATCAGCTCTCATTGCTTCATGCATCGATTTTTTCGTTTTGTGCGCTTCTTGCTTTAAGGCTTTCAAATCATTGTGGATCTGCTTCATATCCTGCCAGATTGCCTTTTTCTCGCTTCTTGTTTCTTTTTTTCCACCTTCAGCAGCTTTTACGTGAAGGCTGAACAACTGATCCTTTTTTTGAACAATCTCTTTTTTGATTTCAAGACGTTCTATTTTTAGCTCATTCGCTTTATGTACCTCGGCCTCGAAGTTTTTCATGTGCCTGAAATGATGTTCTCTTTTCTCTTTTACAACTTGAACGTTATCCGCATGTTGCGCAAAAACCGTTACTGATCCACTCGATAGTAAAGCAAAAGCCAATGCAGCTGGTAAGATTTTTTTCATCTATATCACTCCTTAACTGTTATACTTGTATCATTTGTTAAAGAAGTGAATTTCTTGCGTTCACATGTATGTAAATTCTTTGACAATTTATTTTAGCTTTTTTAAAACCCGGTTCACCGTTTCTCTTCGTAATCCAATAAACTGGCCGATTTCCTCCTGAGTCAGAACCTTTTCAACAGGCACTTCTGGAAAATAACTCGCAAACCATTTTTGAAGTTTCGCGACTTTCCCATCAGGCGTTAACGTCGACATCTGATTGATTCTTTGCTGCATCATTCTTAATTTTGTTTCTAACAGATGCGCTACTTGTTTAAAGACTTTAGGATCTTCCTCTAAAGACCTGTACCACTGTTCCGGGTCAATTCTTGTGACCTCTGAAGGCAAAAGTGCAACCGCCGAACCGTTGTATTCTTTATGGCTTGTCAGTGAATGATGCGGGATCATCTCACCTGGAACGATTAAATTTAATAATAACTGGCTTCCATCCTCGTGTACCCTGACTATTTTTAATAAGCCCTTATCCAGTTTGTATAGAGGTCCTTCTTCCCCTTGTCTAAATAATGTTTCTCCTTTTGCAATAAACATGAAGAACTTCATCCCCCTTTTGCGTCATTCGTGTTCACCTATTTCACCCCATGCCCATACTCTTTTATATGGGGAGGAAACAAAATGAACCAGTTCACTCATTTCACACAGGAATTAACACTATTGTACAGCATAGCCCTGATCGGTTACATGCTTCGAAAAAAAGAAATATTGCCGGACGGCAGTGAAAAAGTATTAACAGTAATTATATTAAACGTTACAATGCCTGCACTTATTCTATTTGGTATGGACGTTACGTTTTCAATTGAAAATTTAATTCAGTTCGGCTGGCTTTCTTTATTGTCAGCGTTTGTGCTCATACTCTCATCTGTCATCTCCTCTTTTACTGTAAAAAAATTGAACATTGAGGTTGAAAAGAAAAATGCCTTAGAAGGCATCATGATCTTTGGTAATCAAGGCTTTCTTGGCATCGCTGTCTGCTTTTTATTGTTCGGAAAAGAAGGAGTATTCTATGGTACTCTATTTAACTTCGTATATTTGTTATATATCTGGACCTATGCGATCTACCTTTTTGCAAGGAATGCAGAAAGTGTCCAATGGCGGAAAGTATTCTTGAATTCCGGAGTTATTGCTACCTTAGCCGGGCTATTATTGATGATTCTGCCAGGAACTCTACCTGTCGTTATATCAAATACACTAGAACTGACAGGTAAACCTACTGTGCCGCTTTCCATGCTGTTGATCGGTTCTCTATTAGGTGGGATGCCGCTTGCAGATTTAAAGCTTTATTTGAAAAACAAAGCTCTTTGGCTCGCATCCTTCTACAAATTGATCCTATTTCCGGCTTTATTGCTGCCGTTCTTACTTTTTTCATTACCGATTCAGCTTTTCGCAGTAGCCTTTTTAATAGCCGGGATGCCCTCAGCTCCAACGATCTCAATGTACGCTCAAGCATATGGAGAAGATGCTTCTTATGCAGCAGCAGGAGTTGCTTTAAGTACTTTTCTTTCTTGTATAACCATTCCAGCTTTATATAGCTTCCTTCTAATAATCTCGTCCTTTTCCTGAATCAGAGATCTCAAGCAGTATCTCAGGATATGGAGCAAAGAACGTCTGCTGCAATACCTCGTTATCTTCAAAACGGATAGCGTGTGATTTTAATAGTGTGGTAATACTAGAAAACGGCTCTTTCTTATTGGCGTATTTTTGCATGAGTTCTTCAAAAAAAGCTATTTCCCTTTTGGATAGCTCGTGTTCAAACCGATTGAATATTTCTTTTGCAACACTGCGGTTAGAGTCGTTTCTGGCTGCTCGGTTAAACAATTTGTGCAGTGCTTTTGCATACAGCTCAATCGTCTTCTCTTCACCGTTCTCCTGGACATTTTTTAAAATCCGGTTCATCACCTTTAATGTCGGCTTGCTGTATGCCATGAGTAAGTAGTAATTCTTCTTATGAAAATCGTTAACTGCATCTAATCCCATAGGCAGCAATCTGCGAAACGAGGCTAACGTGAAAAGTTTCGTATAAAACCGGTCACGGATCGTAAAATTATTCAGTCTTCCTTCCTCTTCAACAGCCAGATGGGAAAAGAGTTGCGTGACCTTTCCGCCAAACAATCCGCTTGCATGCCCGATCGCTGGACCCTTTTCAGTCGATGCATACACTTTTACTTCCTTTATTCCGCATGATGGAGAGCGTGTTTTTAAAATAAATCCATCAGTCTCCTTTACGCCTGCTAAATAATTTTCTGAGAACGAAGTCACTTCTTTAGTTACGTCTCTTTTCGTAGAAGGTTGCAGAAGCAGGTGTTCTTCTCCTTGTTTTACGATTCTGATTGTCTCCCTCGGTGTTCCGAGGCCAATCTCCACTTCCGGGCATACGGGGACAAAATCTACGTAATCTATTAATTTTTTTATCACATCGTTATAGATCACATCACCGTTGTAGCGGCATGCGTCAAATTCTAGACACTTGCTGATGACCACTCTTGGTCTTGCATAAGCTTCCATCCATTCTGCTCCTCATTTATGTTTTCTAACAGTGTTTCCATTTTCAGGTGATTTTTTATCATCTTTTCTGTAAAATGTTGGTTAACGAGAGGAGAGGTTCGATGGCATATTATGAAGATCTTCGAAAACATGTAGGAAGTGCTCCGCTTATATTACCGGGATCGGTTGTAATCATTTTAAACGAAAAAGAGGAAATATTACTGCAGCACCGCAGGGATGGCGGCTGGGGACTTCCGGGCGGTTTGATGGAACTAGGTGAAAGTTTTGAAGAAACAGCCATTCGTGAAGTAAAAGAAGAAACAGGTCTAGATATTGGCGGCCTAACACAGCTGCATGTATATTCAGGAGCCAAACATTATTTAAAAGTTTCAAATGGGGATGAACTCTATTGCGTAACTGCTGTCTATACGGCAACAGACGTAAAAGGCAGCCTCATCATAGATGAAGATGAATCTTATGATTTTCGCTACTTTCCTGCAGAACAGCTTCCAGAAGGGGTGTTAAAGAGCGACCAACGATACATAAACGATTATCTCGAACAAAAAGAAAAGAACAGAGCGTACCGGTAATTAAGCCGGTGTCTCTGCTCTTTTTTCGTTAAACTTAAATTCAACGAAATCACATACAGGCTGATATCCAATATTTTGATAGATTTTGTTTGAAGTTGGATTCGCTAAATCCGTAAATAAGGAGCAAAATTCATACCCCTCTTGTAAAAGGTGTTCACTTAATGCAGCAACACATGCACTCGCGTAGCCTTTTCCTCTTAACTCCTTTGGCGTATAAACAAGATTTACCGCTACACCTTTAACATTAGGTCTCGTTTTAGATGCCATACATACGGCTTTCCCGCCATCTTCCCAAACAAAAAGGAAGCCATCCCTTACTCTTGTGGTCGCATATTCCTCTGCTTCTTCACGTGTCATGAGCTGATTGATCTCACCTGTCATCTCAACAATCCACTGCGGTAAAAACGTTAAGTCACTTTCTGTTGCCGGCCGCAATTTCCCGTGACGTACCGCCGGCTGTATAACAGACTGCAGCGTATACAAGCGCACATCCATTAACACTTTTTCCTCCAAATGATGTGCTGCTGTCCAATGCTCGGAAAAAGCTTTCCCGACTGTTTTTGGTGCATGTACTTTTTGTATCGCGTAATTTTCTTTTATTAAATAGTCAGCCAGATGAGGAGCTGCTTCGATACCGTCCGCTTCTTCTTTTTCTAAAAGCAAGATGGCATGCGGAGGAATCAGCATTGCCGCGAGCATGATTTTCCCGTCTTTCTTTACTGTTGCTAAGAATGGTTTTTCTTTATCCCATACTCTATCTTTGTTTCGCAGGCAATTCCCTAACATAATTTGTGCTCTGTCTTCCTGATCAAGCAAGAACGTTTCCACTTCATCATAGAATGCAGAAATAGATTCATAACGTTTAACTTCCATGCCGATGACCCTCTCTTATATATGTTCTGTAATCTTATATATTTCAATTTTTACAAATCGATTACCTCTTTTTCACAGAATCTTAAAGTCTTTATTTGATTAAAGGGTATTGATTTCTGTTATACTTACTACAACGTAAAGGAAGGTGAGCGTAATGAGTACACATGTATTTACAAAACGTGAAGAAATAGCGAACGCTATCACGCATGGTATAGGTGTCCTTTTAAGTGTTGCTGTAACCTCCATCCTGCTTGTGTTTGCAGTATGGAAAGGGACAGCTGTTCATATTGTAAGTTTTGCGGTATTCGGTGGAACCATGCTTGCGCTTTATACAGCATCCACTCTCGTACACGCTTTTCCTAAAGGACGGGTAAAAGATATATTTGAAATCATGGATCATGCGGCGATCTATTTGTTTATAGCAGGGACATATACTCCGATCGTATTGATCGTTGTCGGCGGCGCATTGGGCTGGACATTGTTCGGAGTCGTTTGGGGTCTTGCCGCTTTTGGCGTAGTCTTTAAAGTCTTTTTTACAAAGAAGTTTGTTGTATTGTCCACGCTTGGTTATGTAGCAATGGGCTGGCTGATTACATTTGCGCTTCAAGATATCTCGGCTAACATGCCTCCTGAAGGAATTCAGTTGCTTGTCGCCGGCGGGATCATCTACACGCTCGGAAGCATCTTTTATGTGTGGCGCAGCTTCCCCTTTCACCACGCGGTTTGGCACCTGTTCGTTTTAGCGGGCAGTGTTTTACATTTTCTTATGATGTTTTATGTGCTGCCTCTGTCATAGAATAGATATGGGGTGACAAAAATGAAAATCGTGCTGAGGATTGTTTTTGGAATTGCCTTTTTGCTAGTATCCTTTTTCGGATTAGGTCCGGTTCTGATGGCAGATGGCATGCCGGGTGAACGGACGCTTACGTTAATCGTTGTTTTATTGATATTTGCAGTACTTTTTGTGGTATATAGATGGCTGATGAAAAGAATTTCTTAAGAGCAGAGATGGCCTCTGCTCTATTTTTATGCCGTGGTTTTCTCCAAGCTCTTTTCTTCATGTTCCGTTTGAAATAAAACATAATAAATAATTAAACTGACTGACCCCATGACCATAAAGAGAAATGTAATCATACCTGCTGAAATAATTCCGCTTAACATCACGAATAATGCAGCTATAATTCCAGAAAAATGCAAGGATAAACCATATACCGCCATATACGATCCTCTTGCATCATCTGGTATTAAAGAAGCCAGATAAGCCTGCTTTGCCGGAATATGTGCAAGCTCCCCAATTGTTGCTACAAACATTGCTATTATGAGAACAACAGGGACACTGCTATAACTGATAACAATAAAGCCAAATGCATAACAAAACCCGCCGCCAAGCATTAATAGACGATCTTGATACTTCTTCAACAAACCCGCTATCACTAGGCTTAGCAAAACGACTAAGATCGTGTTTTCTGCTTTAAGCAAACCAATCAGCTGGAAGCCATCTACCTCAAAAAAAGCAGTGAGTGGAAATATTGAAACTGGATTTTTTATTTCTTCTACAAGCTTTATTCCCATATACGTCGTTAAACTCTCTTCTAAGGAAAAAAGGAACAAACCTGCTATTGTGAAAAATACAAATCGTTTATTTGATAAAATTCTTCTATAATTCTCAAGCCAGCTTTTCGTTGCTTGTTGACTAATGTTAGCAGCAGTTGCTGATACATGAATGTCCTGCAGCCATATTTTCGTTACAACCCATGAGAGAAAAGCTACAAGTGCAATTCCAATAAACATTTCATATGGATACTTTTTAAAAAGAAAAGCTCCAATTATACCTCCTGCTGCAACAGCGAGATTATTAAGCCAATATGACACCGTATAAATGGCTTTTCTGTTTTCCTTTGTACTGGCATCAATAATTACTGCCCCATAGGCCGGACCAGCCATTCCCGTAAAAAATAAGATGAAGAGAAAAATTCCAAAATTGGCGTAAGGAGATAAAGAAAATATAAGATTACTAACTCCTGCTAATAGATAACCAATTCCTATCATTCCCTCACATAATAAAATCGTATCTTATCTTCCTCTCTGATCTGCACGTCTCCCCCCTAACAAAGCTCCTGTTATTCCTGATAAAATCACCCCGATGTACATAAGCCCTGTTGCAAATTCACCAACTTCATTGGAAAAAAATATCGCCAAAAATGGAATCACCGCAGATGATGCGAGTGTTGTGAAAAATTGAAGAGCAAGTCTTAATTGAATGTTGCGATGAAATGAAAAATAATTCATAACCATGCCTCCTTTTTTACGATTGATTAATCAATCATTAATAAACCGAAACCCATTTAGCGTTTCGGATATAACAATTGGAAAGCCGGTATCTTAAGTTTTTCCCAGATATATGACACTGCATAGTCGGTGAATGTTAACCTGATTCCTAATAAAAATCCCAAGTAGGCTTTTGCTGTTAAATCAGCTTCAGATTCTTCAAGAATTCCTCTTCTTTGCGCATTTGTAATCATTAGTATGAGCTTTTGAATAAACTCAAGGCTAAATTCATCGAGCTCTTTAAATGGTTCAGGAAACTTCGTATGCTGTCCTATGACTTGCACAACTAATTGCAGATACGTACGCATCTCGATAAAGATGCGAATATGTTTGTCTATCATATTTTTAATTTCATTCAGTAAGTCTTCAGCTTCTGGATCGAAATCTAGAAGGTCCACTTTAAAAACGGTGTTCAATGGCTCTGTAACAGCATGGTAGAAAAGCTGGTCTTTGTTTTCGAAGTATGTAAAAACACTGCCGAAGCTAACACCAGAAGCTTTGGCTACTTTCGCTATCGTTGTACTTTCATAGCCTTGTTCAGCAAATAAGATAATCGCCTGCTGCAGTATTTTTTCACGTTTTTGTTCCATCGCTTTTATTTGTTTGTCTGATAAAGGCAAAATAACGATCTCCTTTTCACGAATGATTGGTTAATCAATCATTATTATAAGTGATATGTTAAAATTAGTAAACAAATTTTTAAGGAGTTTTTTAAAATGACAATTGACCACCGTCTTTATACGATGTGCATGATTCAAAATGAAGATAAAGTGTTGTTAATTAAGCGTCCAGACAACCGTGGCTTTCCAGGCTATTTAGCTCCAGGAGGCAAAATTGATTTTCCTGAAAGTTTGATAGATGGGGCAATCAGAGAGGTAAAAGAAGAAACTGGACTCGATGTCTCCGAGCTTGTTTTTAAAGGAATTGACGAGTATGTTAATCCAAAAGAGAACGTACGCTACATGGTTTTTAACTATTGGACTGGTACGTTTTCTGGCGAATTAATGGAAGATCCACCAGAAGGTGAACTTGTGTGGGTGTCGATTTCTGAAGCTCTTGAACTGCCTATGCAAACCTGGTTCAAAGAGCGGTTCCCGTTGTTCTTTGAATCAGGAACTTTTGAGATTCAAAGAATGTGGGATGCGGACTTAGATGAGCAGATCGAAGTGCAAATTTCAAAAACTTGATTTAGCATTTATGACTAATGTCGAACTATGTCTGGAAATATAAACTCGTGGATTAACAGATAAAACTTTTGGATTCAAGGGCAAAACTTTTGGATTCAACACCTTTTTTTGTGGATTAACATCTAAAACTTTTGGATTGGGTCTCGCAGCACTACCGAAAACCACTATCACACAGCCAAATGCTCCTCTCAAGACCCACTAAAAAGGAAAGGATGACCCAATCACGAGTCATCCTTCTTCATTTCACCTGTTTTATTTAATAATCTGCAATTCTTTCGGGTATTTCGTCAATGTTTCATGCCCATCAGCAGTCACATAAACATCATCTTCAATACGAACTCCGCCGATATCATCAATATAGATGCCTGGTTCAATCGTGTATGTCATACCTTCACGCAGCACGCCGTCATTGTTATCACTCATGGACGGGAACTCATGGACATCGATTCCAAGGCCATGCCCGATACGGTGCGGGAAGTTATCTCCATAGCCCGCTTCTGTAATATGGTTACGCGCGATCACATCAAGATCACCGATGCGCGTCCCCGGCTTGGAAGCTTCCAGCGCCTTCAACTGAGCTTGCAGCACGGTATCATAAATCTCACGGCGCTTCTCATCCAGATCGCCAAACGCTACCGTCCGCGTGATGTCAGAGCAGTACCCATCTAACACAACACCTAAGTCAAACAATACAAAATCACCATGCTGAAGTTTTCTTAAGCCTGGCTTACCATGAGGCTGTCCTGCTTTCTCTCCAAACAGCACCATTGTCGAGAACGACATTTGACTGATGCCTTTTTTCTTCAGTTCGTACTCGATCTTTGCGAGCACTTCCATTTCTGTAACGCCTTCTTTAAGTGCCGCTACACCGACTTCAACTCCGTAGTCCGCCAGTCGTGCTGCTTCTCGCAACGTTTCAAGTTCGCTTTCTTCTTTTATTAAACGAAGCTCGTTCAGCAGTTCTTCTGCTCCGACTAATTTTGCACCGTCAAACATCCCAAGCAGCTTTTCTCCCCGTGCATATGGGAGTGTTTCTTTTTCAACTGCAATAGAAGATGCAGCCGTCACACCACGGCTAGCCAACGCTTCTTGCACCTTAGTCCACGGATCTTCAGAATCACTGTATCCCACAATCTCATGTGTCCAGCCTGCGCCTTTTGCTTGTGAGCGCTCCATTCCCGGGCACACCATAAACGGTTCACCATCTGGCAGCACTACTACTCCAAGCACACGCTCATGGGGATCTGTGTAAAGTCCAGACAAGTAAAAAACGTTCGCCGTCGTATGGATGAAAGCTAAAGAATAACCTTCTTCCTTCAACCAATCCTTGACCTTTTGAATACGTCCTTCGTTCATATGTATACCTCCATTAAAGCCTCAATCGGCATAAAGATTTATCTCTCACTGTCTATTGTAGTAGAAACCTCAATAAAAAAACAGAAGCACACATTTACAATTCACAAATGTGTGCTCTAATTTTTCTGTTAGCTCCATTGATGAAAGGTTTTTGCTTTAGAATGAATTGGCCGCATTGAAATTTGATTGGAGCGCAAGGTGCGAGACTCCTGGGGGATCAGCGGGACAGGTGAGACTCCTATGGGCGCAAAGCGCCGAGGAGGCTCACCGCACGCCCCCCGGAAAGCGAGCACCTGGAGCGGAGATCAACCCCTTCTAGCGGCAACAAGGTTACGAAGACAGCTTTTTATTAAAACTGTACTTTTTCCTCGATAAAGCTCTTAAGGTCAGCAATCTTCACACGTGTTTGTTCCATCGTGTCACGGTCACGAACCGTTACCATGCCATCTTCTTTGGAATCAAAGTCATACGTGATACAGAACGGTGTACCGATCTCATCTTGACGGCGGTAACGTTTACCGATTGATCCTGTTTCGTCATAATCTACGTTGAAGTCTTTAGCTAATGAACTGAACACTTCAGTCGCTTCTTCAGACAGCTTTTTAGACAATGGCAGGATTGCTGCTTTATAAGGCGCCAATGCCGGGTGCAAGTGCATCACCGTTCTGCTTATACCGTCTTCTAATTCCTCATCTTCATATGCATCGATTAAGAACGCTAGCGTTACTCGGTCAGCACCTAGAGAAGGCTCGATGCAATAAGGAATGTAACGTTCGTTTGTTTCTTGGTCAATGTAGTTAAAATCTTCACCTGAGAATTCCATGTGACGCTTCAAGTCAAAATCTGTACGAGATGCAACACCCCAAAGTTCGCCCCACCCGAACGGGAACTTGTATTCAAAGTCTGTTGTCGCGTTAGAGTAGTGAGAAAGCTCATCTTCGTTATGATCGCGAAGACGAAGGTTCTCTTCTGTCATACCTAATGACTTCAGCCAGTTTTCAGCAGTATCTTTCCAATAGTTGAACCACTCGATCTCGCTTCCTGGCTTACAGAAGAACTCAAGCTCCATTTGTTCGAATTCACGCGTACGGAATGTGAAGTTACCCGGCGTGATTTCGTTACGGAAACTCTTACCGATCTGAGCGATACCGAACGGCAATTTTTTACGCATCGTTCGTTGAACATTTTTAAAGTTAACGAAAATCCCTTGTGCTGTTTCCGGACGCATGTAGATCTCGTTTGAACTTGATTCTGTTACACCTTGGTGCGTTTTGAACATCAAGTTGAACTGGCGGATGCTTGTAAAGTCGTGGCTTCCACACTCGGGACAAGCGATGTTGTACTCTTTCACTAACTCTTCCATCTTTTCGAACGGAAGTCCGTCAACGATAATCTCTTTTCCAGCTTGATCCGCTGCATCTTCAATCAGCTTATCCGCACGGTGACGCGCTTTACAGTTTTTGCAGTCCATCATCGGATCGTTGAAGTTTCCAATATGTCCTGATGCTTCCCATGTACGAGGATTCATTAGGATGGCAGCATCCAAACCTACGTTATAAGGAGACTCTTGGACAAATTTTTTCCACCATGCTTTTTTCACGTTGTTCTTCAGTTCAACACCAAGCGGACCGTAATCCCATGTGTTTGCAAGACCTCCATAGATTTCAGATCCCGGAAATACAAATCCGCGATGTTTCGCATGATTTGTGATGGTTTCCATGTTTTTTGACATTGTAATTCCTCCCATTCGGATTATGCCTTATGGACCGTTCGTCTTTTATAAAAAAATAAAAAACTCCCGTCCCAAGGCGCTATGCCCAGGGACGAGAGTTGTATCTCCCGCGGTTCCACCCTAGTTGATCCGTCCGTATGTAAAACGAATCCTCTTTTCAAAAACAGCTCCGGATTGCCGTTTCACTAATGTCTCTTACCGGGCTTGCACCGGCCCCGGCTCGCTTTAAAGAGTGTCAGATTAGCTACTATTCATCCTTCACGGCTGCATATCATGTTTTTATAATAAAGTAATATTACCAAAAAACAAAAACATTAGTCAAAATATTTTCCTATTATATGCTTTTGTTACTTCAATTGTGCAAGTTCTTCTTTAATTTGTTCCAAAGTTGGCAGAGATGTCATGGCACCTTTACTCGATACCGTAAGTGCCCCTGAAATACTGCCGAAAACCGCCATATCCGCTGCTTCATCGAGCGTAAGTTCCTCAAGCGTCCCCTTATATTCATTTAACTGATGCAATACCGCTGAGACATATGCATCCCCTGCCCCCGTCGTATCAATGGCTGAAACACCTTTTGCTGGAATATACTCACCGCCATCTTTCGTTACGACATAGCTGCCGTCATCTCCCAGAGTGATAAAAAGCAGTGGGATATCGTATTGCTGAAGAACTTTAATACCTTCCTCTACCTTTTTTAATCCTGTGATGAATTCAAGCTCCTCTTCGGAAAGCTTAACGATATCTGCATGAGGAAGCATAGAAAGAATGGTCTCACGTGCCAAAGCAGGTGTCTTCCAAAGCGAAAGCCTTAAGTTTGGGTCAAAAGAAACCCACATGCCGTTCTCTTTTGCAAGTTTAACTGCTTTTTTCGTCGCACTTTTGGATGGTTCAGCAATCAAAGAAATAGAGCCGACATGAAGAATTTTTTTATCTTTGAAAAGACTAGCCTGTATGTTCTTTTCTTCCAAGAAACGGTCTGCACTCGGGTCGATGTAAAAGTCAAAAGACCTTTCACCTTTTTCAGATAAAGTTACAAAAACAGCTCCCGTTCGAACCGCATCCGTTTTATAGACATGAAAGGCATTTACACCGTAACTTTTCAATGTATCAATCAAAAAGGCACCGAGTACATCGTCCCCGACTTTGCCTAAAAAAACAGCATCTGATCCAAGACGTGCAACACCCACTGCTACATTAGCAGGTGCACCGCCCGGTCGTTTGTAATACATCGTATTCGTTTCATCAGTAGGGATAAAATCAACAAGTGCTTCACCTAAAGAGATAATTCCTTCTTTCATCAGTTCCTCCCCCTTGTTGTTTTTTGGCTTAATTCTAAAAGGTTGTTACTCTGGACGATTTTAAAGTTCATCTTTGATTAGTTGTGCGTGCCTACCACATGAAAATCTTCTCGCAAGGCATGCGACGAGGAAGTTCACATCGGTAGCAATTACTTGTAGACGCAGGCGCAAGGGACTTCCATGGAGTGGGACAGGCGAGACTCCTAATGGTGCATAGCACCAAGGAGGCTCACCGCACACCCCGCGGAAAGCGAGCAACCTGGAGCGGAAATCAACGTCTTCCAACGGAAAAAACCAGGCAGAATAAGCCTGATTTTTTCTTTATTTCATCTTAATCTGCAGCAGAGATGTTTCACCTTTTGTTGCTTCTGAAGCAGCGCGCTTATCCAGAGATTCAACAGCATCTCCATTTGTGATAACAATCGGTGTTACCGTGCTTGCTGCTTTTTCTTTAATGAGATCCAAGTCGAAAGATAGCAGTTTATCGCCAGCTTTTACTTTATCTCCAACACTTACGTGGCCTTCAAACCCTTCACCGTTCATGTTCACCGTCTCAAGCCCCACATGGATCAAGATTTCAGCGCCAGATTCAGACTGGATACCGATCGCATGCTTCGTGTGGAAAAACTGCACAATTTCACCGTCAACAGGTGATACGACTACACCTTCTGATGGCTCGATCGCAATCCCGTCTCCCATCATCTTTTGAGAGAATGTAGGGTCTGGCACTTCTTCTATGGATACGATTTTACCTGTTAAAGGAGCAACAATCGTCTCTTCTTTTTTTACTTCTTTTTTTCCAAATAATTTATTAAACATATTACTTCACTCACCTTTCCGTCTGCTTACCTTTATAATTTACACTTGTGGGAACGCTTTAAAACATTCGACTTTTAAAAATAGTGATACAAAAGAAGACCAAAGAACAGGGAAAGTAATGTTTCAATGTTCTTCAGGTCTCTTATTTAGTAATCTCGGTAAACTTTACATATAAAAATAAGGCAGTGTTGGATTGGATGTCAATTAGAAAGGCCTCACCTTATTGATAAAGCGCATTAGATAATAGACGGAATAAATAGTCTGTATGGTCACGGAAACCCGCTTCAAGTCCGATCAGTGTCACATCTTCATCGGTCTCTTCTACGATCACTGCATGTCCTGCTGCAAGCTCATTATTCTTCCAATGTCCTGCCACAAAGAAATCTCCTGTTTTAAACGAAGCAACAGTTTTTGCTTCACCAAGCTCTGTGAACCAAACTGGCTTATACACAAAACCTAGGTCATTCTCTTTATAACCCTTGCTTAGCTCATCTTCGCCGTATGCTACTTCCACAATTCCGTTGCTGTCAGATCCGCCTGTATTCACTTTAACATCTGTCAGACCAATCATGCTGGATACCTTTGCACCGCCTGCGCCTACCGCGATAAATTTACCGCCGCCGTCTACAAAGTTCTGAACATTCTCTGCAAACTTGTCATACGCTTCTTTTGTTCCTACAACAAATGGCTTGTTCGCTTCCCTAACTTTCTCATATTGAAGCATCATTTCTGTTCCGCTGTAAATAAAGGCATCGAAGTTTAAAATGCCGTTTTCAGCCACCTCTTTTGGTGTCACTTCTGTCACAGAAAAACCAAGTCGTTCCAAGGCAAGTTTTGTGCCGGCATGTGATTGTGCTTTATTAATACCGCCGTCTTTTAAAATTGCGATTTCAATGGAAGATAGCTTTTCTTTTTCTGCGGGAATCGCTGCCGTTTCTACTTTTAACCCTGATTCCTTTACAAGAGATTTACTCATTCCCGGAATGTTCTCCAGATAAAAGTTCCCGTCTTCACCTTTATAAACCGTCGCACCAGCTTGCAGCAATTCATTAACCAGCTCTACCGCTTCCACTGAGCTATTTTCAACTTTATAAGGACCTTTCCCATTTAAAGAGCCCTGGAAATCAGCGTTCTTTACTGGTGAGGTTTTTGCGTTTATTTCAGATTTCACTTCAACGGCTTCAAAGCCCCAAAGTTCTGGCAAGCTCCAAGCGGAAATGTCATACATAGCCGGAGTATCATTCGTGATGTCCTCGCCGTTCCATAACATTGTGTTCGCGAGTCCTGCTTTCGCCTGATCCATCGGTACAATAAAAGTTCCTTTAGGATAAGTTACTCCATCTGCAGTGAAAGCCTTATTCGCTTTTTCAACAGCAATGTCGTTATCAATAAGATGGTTAACCGCCTTCTCTGTAACCGTCGGATCTTTTTCATCTACAGGAAGCACATAAGCATTCGGGAAGAACCCTTCTTCATGATAAGGGTGGTCAAAATTGATTCCTCTTTTAAAGATTTCAATCTGATCCGTCAGCATGCCCTGTTTATTTTCTGTTGAAAACTTAAGAGCTCCCATTACTGCATCATTCGCCCATTTCACGCCATCCCACGTATTTGTCGGCGCTTCAAGAGTATAGCCATAAGCTCCATGATACATCGCATACATAGGGGTGAAGATTGGTGGATAGTCGTCCCAGCCAAAGCTGTCATCACGCTGAGGAATGTATGTCCCGCTCATATCTTGATAGGTTTCACTTTCATATTCAGCTTTGTTGCCTACGATCTCAGCTTCCATCGCTTCCGCTTGATCTAACGCCCACTTTGAAAAAAGATCATACTCATAGTTAGGGTTATGCGGCGGAGTACAAGGTTCGATCAAACCGGGCTTATTTTCTATCCAGTTCACGTACCCATGAAGATCTAAGAACACCATCGGATTCCATTCTGTAATAAGATCGACGGTTTGCTTTGTTTCAGGCTGCGACTGCGTAATAAAATCACGGTTCAAGTCGATTCCCTCACCGTTAAAACGGGTGCCGTCCACACGTCCATCTGGATTTGCAGATACGTTGAAGATTAATATATTGCTAGCTAAAATTTCTTTTGTCGTTTCATCGTTCTCAAACGCAAAACGTTCGATCAACTGAAGAACAGCATCAGAGCCTATGTATTCCGTGCCATGAATGGACCCGTTAATCATAACCGGTACTTTAAAATCATCATTTTCAGCAACCCATTTTTGTGCTTTTTCAGGATTTTTGATCATTTGCTTGCGCAGTTTTTTATAATGACCATATTTTCCTTTGTCCTCAGGATTTGAGATCGTGATCGCATATAGCGCATGTCCATCTGCCGAATGTCCTGTCACCTCTAATGATACACGTTCACTTTCCTTATCGATCTTCTTAAGTATTTCATCAAACTTAGAATATTTTACGAAATCATAATGCTCAGAGTTAAATGGGCTTCCGTCTGCCTCTTCACTAACATTTACATTCTTCCATTGTTTCTGTGGTGCTTCCGCTGTAACTGCATAAGGTGTCGAAGCTAGTAAACTGACACTTAACACCCCGGCAAACCATTGTTTTTTCATTTATTCTTTCTCCCCTTCCTTTAATCCGAAAGTAATTATACTAACTTATGTATATTTATTCAATTTATATTTATCATTTTTACACATTTGTTTCTGCATACGTTTATTCAATAAACAATCATCAAAAGCCTTTGTATCTTTTTAAAATGTATAAAAATAAGAAAATATTCATAGTTCTTTATACACACAAAAAAACCTCGTTTTTCAACGAGGTTGATTGTTCCTAATTTTTTAAGCATTACCTGTCAGTTCCGCAAGTTCTCGTTTTTTTAAAGCTAGTTGTTCTAGATCAAGTTGCTGCATAACTTCTTTGTGTATACCTTGATCTATATATTTCTCAAAATCCCAAATCACTTTGTGATTCTCTGGACTTGCATGCTTTACAGCAATCAACAGTGCTTGATAAATACTTAAATTTACGGAAATGTCTTCTTTACCATAATGACGTATCTGATAAAAAGTATGGTAGATCACATCTTTGAAGGTGTGTTTAGGTACCGTTACTCTTGGTTCATTTTCTGTATCAAAAAAAACGATGTAACCATCCTTTTTTTCTCCAGCCTTAGCAAGTACACGTCCAATGTTTAATATACACTGGTTAGCCGTGTTGGGATCGTTAATTCCCGGAGATATTGCACGCAATGCAATTTCAACCAACTTTTGAGTACTAAACCCAATATCCTGAAAAACACTTCTATCTCTTCCGAATGTCAAATACGATACGAGATAATCTTTTAACTTATCATTAATCGCTATTTTATCAGAAAACACCATCATTACCGGTTGGTCATGCGTTAAAAAGTCCCCTGTCTGGCAAAGGATATCTATTTTTAATTGTTTTTCTTTAGCACATTCGGTCAACCCTTCATGATCAATTAATTCAAGATATCCATATGTTTTTGATGTAATAACGACACCATCGTAATGTGAATTAGAAAATGTAAATCTTCAATACGCATACGCTTTTGCTTTTCCATCTTGCTTAGATCATCAAGCACTTCTAGTCCTTCGTTCGTTAAACGTTCTACGAGTTTACTAACCTGTATAAAAGTACCTACATGATGGATAAAAAAGGCAAAGAATGCAAGACAGACGATAGCAAGTAAAATACAAATTGTAGCAGACACTACATAAGGTTCAGATATCGACCTTTTCATAAATAACAAAGTGATAACGGAGTAAATAAAACTTCCCATAAAAAAAGCGAGAATTCTCATCGTAATACGATCTGTCATAAAAGTCGGTAGTGTCCGTGGTGAGTATTGAGAAGAATACGTCGTTAAGACCACCATTATGATAGAGAAAGTAAAAGTAGTCATCGTTAATAAAGAAGGAGCTATTGAAACTAATATCGTTCGAGCTAGATCAACTTCCGTAAAAAGGAGGTTCATTATGAGAGAATCTCTTTTAACATCAATAGTTGAATCTATATAAATAACGATGAGTGCTAAAATGATTGAAATTACGCTATAAATACTGGGAATAATCCATATATTATGTCTGATCTTCAATAGTAATTTTAAAATCATACCTTTACTCCCTGCTTATTATTTGGTATTCTCCATTTTCCCCAAAATGTTATTAATGTAACAAAATGGATTAAAAAGCAAAAAAGGTATTATAATTGAATTAATCATGAAGTGAAAGGGTGAAAATATGAGAGGACATGCTAATAAAATAGAAACACTTCACTATTTAAATTCTTTTTCTTCTAATTCTCGCAGCACACCTTGGTTTCATGTATCTCGCATGGCAATGGGCACTCATTTAGGCGATATGAACAAAGCTGATTCAACCTTATATCAAGAATCAATAGAATTTGCTTTAAGTAATGGCATCAATTTTATCGATACAGCATTAAATTACCGGGGAATGCGTTCTGAAAGAGATATTGGAGCGGTTCTCTCCAAACTAATTAAGAATGAAAAAAAGATTAGAAGAGAAGAAATTGTTATTTCGACGAAAGCCGGAATCATTCCAGGAGATATCGATCTGCAGCTACGCCCTGAAAACTACTTAAAAGAAAAACTAATTGCCACTGGAATACTTCAAGAAAAAGACCTTCATATTATCGATAATCATAAACATGTGTTAAAGCCTTCCTATTATGAATTTGCCATTGAGCAAAGCTTGAATCATTTAAATCTCGAAACGATTGACATCCACTATATACATAACCCTGAAATCTCCAAGCACGTTTTGGAAGATGAAAAGTTTTATATGGAATTAGAAAGGTTATTCAAATTTTATGAAGATCAAGTCGAGCGTGGCACGATTCGTTTCTATGGGATGGCCGTCTGGACCGCATTTACTGAAGACCCTGTTGCACCTGGCTACATTTCACTTGAAAAAGTGATGCATACCGCACAGAAAGTGGCTGGTTCATCTCACCATTTCCGATTTATCCAAACTCCATTCAACTTTTATAACCAGAAGGCATGTACTGATCAAAATCAACAAGTTCAAGGCAAGTGGCGCACTTTATTTCAAGCAGCGGAAGAACTCGACGTGTATGTGACCACTAGCGCACCGCTTGATTGCGGGAGGCTGCGAGGGAATCAAGATCAAAATGCAGATCAGCTTATTCGTTTTGTTCTGAACACTCCTGAGATATTGTCTGCGATGATCGGGATGCGGAGGATAGAAACGGTAAAATCAAATATTCATTCATATATAGAGAGAGCAGGCTCAAAACAATGAGTCTGCTCTTGCAATTTTACGGTACGTGTTCTGATATTTATTACACGTTCGCTCAAAAAAACTCATCTACGCTCAATTTGCTCCCCTTTTCGCTCTAGATACCTCCGCTACGCTCAAACTATGTGGATCTTCGCTCAGAATCCTTATTCTTCGCTCAAAACAGTACCTCAAAACCATTTCTCCTCCTAAATACACCTATAATCCTCCACTGGAAAAACTTTTTATCTCCTTTTTCAAATTTATCGCTTGTAAATGTAACCGTTTTATCTTACAATCCATTTATGCAAACGATTGCACCTACTTGCATATACAAATTTGTAAGCGATTTATAAATAATTTTAGCAATCTAATGAATGCGATTTCAAAAACGCAGCGAAAGATATATACTTAAAGGAGGAAATCGTTTTGAAACAACGTGGAAAACTAATTTCGTTTGATTTCTGGCAAAAGCTTGGTAAGGCTCTTCTCGTAGTAGTAGCCGTTATGCCAGCTGCCGGTTTAATGATATCACTAGGTAAGGTTATTGCTATGTCAGGTGGCGACATCACTTTGGTGCAAACGATTGCCCGAGTTATGGAAGACATCGGATGGGCAATTATCACGAACCTTCACATTTTATTTGCCGTAGCCATAGGTGGTTCGTGGGCTAAAGAACGTGCTGGCGGTGCATTTGCAGCTGTCATCGCTTTTATCCTCATCAACCGTATTACTGGTGCTATCTTTGGTGTAAACAGTGCAATGATGCTTGAAGAAGGGGCAAAAGTAAAATCCCTTTTTGGCAGTGAACTGATCGTTGGCGATTACTTCACATCTGTTCTAGGAGCTCCTGCTCTTAACATGGGTGTTTTTATCGGTATCATATCCGGTTTCCTAGGTGCCGTTCTATTTAATAAATACTACAACTATAACAAGCTTCCAAATGCTTTAGCATTCTTTAACGGAAAGCGTTTTGTGCCGTTTGCCGTTATTTTATGGTCTGTTATTACGGCACTGATCCTTGCATTAGTTTGGCCGTTTATCCAAGGTCTTTTAAATGACTTTGGTAAATGGATCGCAACATCTCGTAACACGGCTCCAGTTATCGCACCATTCGTGTTCGGTACGTTAGAGCGTCTATTATTGCCGTTCGGTCTTCACCACATGTTAACGGTGCCGATCAACTATACAGAACTTGGCGGAACATACCAAATCATGACTGGTTCTGGTGCAGGTTCTTCTGTAGCCGGACAAGATCCGCTATGGCTTGCTTGGATCAATGATCTGAACAATTTCTTGCAAGCTGGAGATACAAAAGCGTATCAAGCACTATTAAACGATGTTGTACCTGCCCGCTTTAAAATGGGGCAAGTTGTACTTTCAACAGCTTCTCTAGTAGCGATCGCACTTGCGTTGTACATGAACGTTGATAAAGACAAGCGCAAGAAGTACAAGTCAATGTTCTTATCTGCAGCACTTGCTGTATTTTTAACAGGTGTTACAGAGCCGATCGAATTCATGTTCATGTTTGCAGCACCATTGCTTTATGTCGTGTACGCGATCACAACAGGTCTTGCATTCGCAGTAGCAGACCTTATCCATGTACGTGTTCACGCATTTGGTTTTATCGAATTACTAACGCGTACACCATTGCTTGTAAAAGCAGGATTAACACGAGACTTAATCAACTTTGCACTGACTTGTATCGTATTCTTTGGACTAAACTTCTCGATCTTCTATGTGCTGATCAAGAAGTTCAACCTGCCGACACCAGGCCGTGCAGGAAACTATATCGAAACAACGGAAGGTGAATCTGCTTCACCGGCTAAAAATGATGCAGCAGCAGGATCAGATAACTCTCAAGCATCTGCAATCATCGGGCTGTTAGGCGGAGCTGATAACATTGAAGACGTTGATGCGTGTATGACTCGCCTTCGTGTAACGGTAAAAGACACTGTTGGTGTTGCGACGGAAAAAGAATGGAAAGATAACGGCGCACTTGGTCTCATTATTAAAGATAAAGGTGTTCAAGCGATTTACGGACCAAAAGCGGACGTATTGAAATCTGATATTCAAGATCGTTTGGGGATGTAATCAATGAAACTTCTAACGTTAAATGTCCATGGCTGGCAAGAAGAGAACCAGATGGAAAAGTTAAAGATGCTTGCTCGCGATATCGCGAGCGAGCGTTATGATGTCATCGCACTTCAAGAGGTCATGCAGTCGATCGACGCTCCTGTTGTGAATGGCAACATAAAACAAAACAATTATGCATTGGTGTTAATTCAGCTGTTACAGGAACTTGGCGTTAATGATTATGATTTCGTTTGGGACATGGCTCACTATGGTTTTGAAACGTATGAAGAAGGTCTGGCCATTTTAAGCCGTCATCCGATTAAGTCAAACGAAAGTTTTTTTGTTACAGAGCTTCAGGACATGAACAACTGGAAAACAAGAAAAATCATTTCAGCAGTGGTTTCTTATCATGGAAAAGAACTAAACTTCTTCTCAGGCCACTTTGGCTGGTGGGACGATGAAATAGCACCATTTAAAGAACAGATTGATGCATTCTTTAAGCATGTGCCCGAAAGCGAACTATCCTTTTTAATGGGCGATTTAAACAATGATGCTAACGTGAGAGACGAAGGATTTGATTATGTAAAATCAAACGGCTTTTACGATACGTATGAATTAGCTAAAGAAAAAGATGATGGAATAACCATCAAAGGCGCAATCGCTGGCTGGAATCAAAACGGTAAAGACGACGGACGAAGAATCGATTACATCTTATGCAGCAAACCGCTCAACGTAAAAAGTTCTTATGTTCGATTTAATGGAAAAGAAACGCCGGTGGTCTCTGATCACGCTGGTGTATCCGTAACTTTAGAATTAGAAAACTAACAGACTATGGGGAGTCGTTTTTTTACGGTATCCCCTGCCCTGTTGTTAAGAGATGATGGAGGTAACATTATGGAAAAAGTTTGGTGGAAAGAAGCCGTTGGCTATCAAATTTACCCTCGCAGCTTCCAAGATTCAAACGGAGATGGAATCGGTGATTTAAAAGGGATCATCCAGCGCTTGGATTACATTAAAGATTTAGGGATTGATGTCATTTGGATCTGTCCGATGTACAAGTCTCCGAATGATGATAATGGATACGATATATCTGACTATCAGGACATTATGGAAGACTTCGGGACGATGGAAGACTTCGATGCCCTTTTAAATGAAGTGCATAAGCGTGATATGAAGTTAATCATCGATCTCGTTCTTAACCATACAAGCGATGAACATCAATGGTTCATCGAGTCCCGCTCATCAAAGGACAATCCGAAACGTGACTGGTACATCTGGAGAGACGGCAAAGACGGTAAAGAGCCAAACAACTGGGAAAGTATTTTCTCAGGTTCTGCTTGGGAATTTGACGAAAAAACAGACCAATATTACCTTCATGTTTTCTCAACAAAACAGCCTGACGTGAACTGGGAAAACCCTGAAGTGCGTGAAGCTCTTTACGATACAGTAAACTGGTGGCTTGATAAAGGTATCGACGGCTTCCGTATCGATGCGATCAGCCATATTAAAAAACGTGAAGGCTTCCCGGACATGCCGAATCCGAAAAACGAAAAGTACGTATCTTCATTCGACATGCATATGAACCAAAAAGGTATCCATACTTTCCTTCAAGAGTTCAAAGACCGCACATATGCGAATTACGATGTCATGACGGTTGGTGAAGCAAACGGGGTTAAAATCAACGAAGCAGACCTTTGGGTTGGCAAAGAACAAGGGAAGATGGATATGATCTTCCAATTCGAACACCTTGGCCTTTGGGATGCTGAAACGAATCCTGACCTTGATATTGTAGAGTTAAAGAAAGTCCTGACTCGCTGGCAGAAAGGTCTTGAAAAAGAAGGCTGGAACGCTCTGTTCATTGAGAACCATGATAAGCCTCGTGTCGTTTCCACTTGGGGCAACGACGAAGAATATTGGTATCAAAGTGCAACAAGCATGGGTGCGATGTACTTCCTTATGCAAGGAACGCCGTTTATCTATCAAGGTCAGGAGATCGGAATGACGAACGTTCAGTTTGATTCCATCGAAGACTATGATGATGTAGCGGTTAAAAACATGTACCGCATTAAGCGGGAAGAAGGCGTTTCACACGAAGACATCATGGCTGTAATCTGGGCATCTTCACGTGATAACAGCCGTACACCTATGCAGTGGAACAGCACATTGAACGCTGGATTTACAAACGGAACACCTTGGATGAAAGTGAATCCTAACTATACAGAGATTAACGTAGAAAAACAGGAACAAGAAGAGAAGTCGATCTTGAACTTCTACAAAAAGATGATTTCTTTAAAGAAAGAGAACGAGATTTTCACATATGGAACGTATGATTTATTGCTTGAAGACGACAAGCAGATCTACGCCTACACACGCACATTAGGTGAAGAGCAAGTAGTTGTCATCACGAATCTTTCTAAAAAGGAAGCAGTGTTTGAGACAGAGCTTTCGTTAAACGCTGAAAACCTCCTTCTATCAAACGAAGAAGTCGCAGCACATGGCGATATGACTAGCATTTCATTAAAGCCTTATGAAGCTCGTGTCTACCGAGTGAAGCCTTAATATAAAAAAGCGTGCTTTCCAAAAAGGGAGAGCACGCTTTTTTACAATGGCAGCTGCTTTTCAAAACGAATAAACGAATATAAACGCATGAGTACAATTAATACACAAACAACCGTTAATCCCCAAGTAACATCCGTAAACAACGGAATCCACGCTAATATAAACGCCACAAATGCTGTGAAGTTTCCCGAAAAACCGTTTATCGGCTGATTAGACACAAATAAGGTTGCAGCCCCTTTAAGGGAATTTGCATAACAGGCTCTATGATACGGCCGCACTTTAAAAAATGCCCAAACCGTAATCAAATCATCCCTTGTCTTAATCGGCATCAAACAGCTCTCACAATGCATTTCCTTCTTCAATTAGATCCCCTCAATCTTACTCTATATTTCTAGTTAAGCTTATTTCTAACAGATTGTTGCTTATGAGTTTTTGTTAAAAAGGCTTCTTTGACTAGTTGATTGGAGCGCAAGGTGCGTGTCTACCACATGAGAAGCTTCTCGCTAGGCATGCGACGAGGAAGCTTACATCTTTAGCAATTACTTGTAGACGCAGGAGCAAGGATACTTCAAGGTAGCGGGACAGGTGAGACTCCTAACGGAGCAAAGCGCAGAGGAGGCTCACCGCACGCCCCCCGGAAAGCGAGCATCCTGGAGCGGAAATCAACCACTTTCAGGACATTCATTACCCAAACAGTTATTACGCTCTTTGAAGCTGATAGGTTTCATTGCAATATATAATGACATACTCAACAAACCGTTTCATATCCTCTTTCCGGACTTCTTTTGAGTGATAGTAAGACTCGGACTCTGGATTTGTTTTTATTCTAAGCCCCTCCAGCAAAATCGGATGATACCTTGCAGGCAATAACGCCCTTGCTTTAGCAACCGCTTCTTTCTTGCTGAAGATTTTTCGATATTCCAGCGACAAATATATTCTGCATAGCGTAATGATACCAAACTCGATCCAGTCATCATAAAAGAAACACATGTCACGTTCTAATTTTTCATTCCAATATGTATTTACATTATAGTTCAATGTCTTTTGAACATCTTCCCACTTCATATCTAAATTAAGTGAAGAAATGGGTTCACCGTATACAACGACACCTTTGTTCTGAAGTGTCCACCACGTTATGTAGTTTAAATCATAATGTCCTTTATGAAGTTTCCCGTCAGCAAAGAACGGATATTCCTCTATTTCGCGATATACCTTTCCTGCTTGATCAACCGTGACATAGCAGCCATCCATCCTAACACCAAGAGGATGTGAATTGCTTCTTAAATGGACAAGCTTCAATGATTCCTCTGTTTTCTTTCCAATCCGCCCGTTAATCACTGTAACAAAATCAATATCACTCGTATCGGGATCGAATGCATCCAATGCCAAAGAACCGTACAAATAAATGCCATGAACTCGTTCAGCAGGCAGAACTTCTAATAAGAGTTCCTTGTAGAATTCTAAAAAATCTTTAATATCTCCCCGTAAATTTTTCAACATCTTTCCCCCCTGTACTTCATTATAAATGAGTTTTACAGTTAATTGGAAAAAGAAAAAGCACCCAAATTAATGGATGCTTTTAGGTGTTCCTTTTGGAGAATTCATCTCTCGTTCTGATGATTCTCCTTTTTGATAGGATATACGGTCAGGATTCAGACCATGTCCAAGCGAAGGATATACGTTGCCTGGTGCCGGATCTACGAATTGATGCTGATTGAAGTACACTCGCGGCGTTTTCCATAACGTCACTAATGCTTTCCAATGCGGCATCTCGTGATAGCGTTCAGGCCACATTTCTTTAATATGCTTTTTAACGAGCGGATAATATTTTGGACTCATACCCGGAAACAAATGATGTTCCGTATGGTAAGAGAAGTTAAAATGAAGCACGTCCACCCATTTTGGTACAGTGACCGTTAAGCTGTTTGCGAGCGGATCGTTCACATCAGTCATTGGATTCAGACGATGGTTTGTTGAAATATAGCTCATTACAATCGCATTCGCGATCAATAGCGGAAGCAATACAGCAAAGAACCATTTAACAGGACCAAGCCATACCAATAGTCCGAGCCAAGTTGCCCAAGGCAGTAATAGCTGTAGCCATACAGACGGACGTTTGCTAGGCTTAAATTCCTTAATAAAGCGCTTGAACATGAAGAGTCCATGCGTTGTAAATGAAATGGATAGAAAAGCAAAACTTACAATGGAGCGCATCCACATTGGAAGCTTGTACACTTTTTGTAAGAAAGGCTTATGTGACAGATTTTCTAATGTCGGCCACGCATCTGGGTCTTCGCCGTCCTCTTGTGTATGAACATGATGTGTTGTGTTATGCCATTTACGCCAAAGCTTTGGTCCAACACTTAACGGCCAGAATGCCACCGCTCCTAAAAAGTCACGCAGCCAAGGCTTGCGAATGACTGTTCCGTGCAAGATCTCATGTCCTAAAAAGCCCATCCCTGCGAAACTAGTACCTAGAATTACAGCAATTCCGATTCCTAACCAAGGATGCAGATTATTTAATAAACCGATAACCAAAATACCGGCGATTGCGATCAATAAGTAGACAAGTCCTCCCCATAACCGTGATGGTACCGGTTTAAAAGCCTCTTTCGGCAGCTTGGGAGCGATTTTTGCTGCATACCAGCCAAACGATTGTAGATCTTTCATTTGCTCAACTCCTCTAAATCTGACTCTTTTGAATTCTTGTACTTTATTATGGTAACAAGGTTTGTTTTATGAAGCAACCGTTTTTAATACCTGGTAATAACAGTTGGTATTATATACCCATATTTTATTTGTTGCTAACCTCAATCTCTATTATTTATTTGTTAATTTTTTTATATAAGATTAATCTTGTTTAGTATCGTTAAAAATATTCACTTTTATAATAAGTTTCATTTATTGACAATATATTATTACATTTTGTATATTAGTTGACGTATCAATAATTGACCCATCAATTATATAACGAGAGGGGGAGTCGCTTGTCTCACTCATATAGAGAAGAAGATAAAATAATACAACGATTATATGAGATTCACCGTCGAACGGCACCGAAATTTGAGAGCTGTACAGGAATCAGTCAATCCCGGCTTGAAATTCTTCATGAATTATATGAAGTACATGAGATCAGCCAACGAGAGCTGCAAAGAAAAGTCAACATTGACCACGCGGCAGTAACTCGCCATTTAAAGCAGCTTGAAGAAAAAGGTGCTGTGACTCGCAGAAAAGATCCTAAAGATCAGCGCTTTACTTACGTTTCATTAACAGAAGAAGGACGAACGAAAATCGTTCAATACCGAGAAGAAAAAGAAAGATTCATCTCAGGTGTATTGCAAGATTTCTCTAAAGAGGAAAGGAAGCTTCTTCTCGAAATGTTAACTCGTATTCAACACAATATCGAGATTTATAAATAAAACAAACTACTAACAACAATGACTAGTCATAAAGGAGAATGTTTACATGGAACAAACAAAAATAAATGATTTTCATGAAATTATTACCGGACGCCGTTCAATTCGCAATTACGACCCATCTGTAAAAATCTCAAGAGAAGAGTTGAAGGAAATTTTAACAGAAGCATCTCTTGCACCTTCATCTGTTAACTTGCAGCCTTGGCGTTTTGTAGTAATTGATACGCCAGAAGGAAAAGAAGCATTAAAGCCTCTTGCTAAATTTAATCAGAGGCAAGTTGAATCATCCGCTGCCATTATTGCTGTTTTTGCCGATAATAATAGCTTAGATTACCTCGGAACAATCTATGATAAAGCTGTTGAAGAAGGACACATGCCTCAAGAAGTAAGAGAGCAGCAAGTACCTGCGATCAGAGGTCTGTTGGAACAAATGACACGAGAGCAATTTAAAGACATGAATCTGATTGATGCTGGACTTGTTTCTATGCAGCTAATGCTAGTGGCACGTGCACATGGATATGATACAAACCCAATCGGCGGCTATGAAAAAGACAAGATCGCTGAAGCGTTTGAATTAGATAAAGAAAGATACTTCCCTGTTATGCTGATCTCTATCGGTAAAGCCGCAGACAAAGGATATCAATCCGTTCGTCTATCCGTTGAAGATACAACAGAGTGGAGATAAGGAGGGGAAAACATGATTATTATTCATGCTGCATTATCAGTCTTAAAAGAGAAAGAAGAAGATTTCATTCAAGAGGTAAAAACACTGATTGAAGCATCTCGAAAAGAAAATGGAAACATTCAATATGATCTCATGAAAGATACTGAAACAGAGTCCACATACATGATGGTGGAAGTTTGGGAAAATCAAGAAGCCGTTCAAAACCACAATACAAGTGACCATTTCATTCAGTTTGGCCAAAAAGCACAACGCTTTATGGATGCTCCACCTAATGTGAAAATCTTTACGGGACAAGAAGTTGTTCAATAAGTAATAAAGGAAGCCATTTCACTTGGCTTCCTTTTTTGCTACATAAATTCAAGTTTTAATTTCTTTAAACGCTGATCGGTTTCCCTTTCGATTATCTGAAGCAGCCTGCGATCCTTTTGTGCCACAAACGTAACCGCTAAGCCTTTCCCTCCAGCACGGCCCGTTCTTCCGATTCTATGAATGTAGCTCTCTGTATCAAGTGCGATATCATAGTTGAAAACATGTGTAACACCTTCTACGTCCAAACCGCGGGCTGCTACGTCAGTTGCCACAAGAAACTGAATCTCTCCTTCGCGGAAACGTTTCATGACGTCTTCTCTTTTCGCTTGGGAAAGGTCACCATGCAGTTCATCAGCGTTATACCCCATGTTCTGCAGAGCCTCATTTAACTTGCTTACTCTTCGCTTTGTCCGGCAAAAAATAATAGCGAGGTAAGGACGCAATAAACGAATGGTTTGAACGAGATCGTTCTGCTTGCCTCGGTCCGTCGTTTCAACCACACGCTGCCGGATTTCCTTCAGGGTAACCTGTTTCGTTTTAATATGAATGTCCCGAGGATTTTTCGTGTAAGTCTGAGCCAGCCTCTTTACTTCATCAGGCATTGTTGCTGAAAAAAGCAAGGTCTGGCGGGATTCTGGTACTTGTTCCATGATGTCCTCAATTTCTGTTAAGAAACCGATATGCAGCATCTGGTCGGCTTCATCAAGCACAAAGGTTGAGACTTCAGACAAATCGATCGTTTCACGGCGAATATGATCAAGCAGTCTGCCAGGCGTCCCTACTACTAGATGCACTTTCCCTTCCAGTTTATGCATCTGTGCGATAACATCCTGTCCCCCGTAAACGGCAAGAACGTTAATTTCATTCAGCGGCTCTGTCAGCTTTCTAACTTCCGCTGTAATCTGAATGGCTAGCTCTCTTGTCGGAGCTACAATCAAACCTTGAATGTAAGGATTCTCACTATCTATTTTTTGAAGGATCGGCAGCACAAAAGCAAGAGTTTTTCCCGTTCCTGTCTGTGCCTGTCCTACCACATCTTTTCCATCTAAAATAATGGGGATCGTCTCTTTTTGAATCGGTGTCGGTTCCCCTATTCCGTTCTGTAATAAAACATCTACAAGAGCATCTGATATGCCTAATTCTTTAAATCTCATTATTTTTTCCCCAACTCTTTAACTTTTGCTGTGCAGCTGTCCATTGCAGCTATTATGGCACCGCGGAATCGTTCCTGCTCCAACGTTGAAACCGCAGCTATTGTTGCCCCGCCTGGTGATGTTACTTGATCTTTTAACTCACCAGGGTGCTTTCCTGTCTCTAGGACCATCTGTGCTGCACCTAAGACAGCTTGAGCCGCTAAACGATACGACTGATCACGCGTGAGCCCTTGCCTTACGCCGCCATCTGCCATCGCTTCAATCATCATGTATACATAAGCTGGCGAAGAACCGCTGATCGCTGGGATCGTATCCATTTGTTCTTCTGCAACAATCTCTACTTTTCCGAAACTGCTTAATAATTTTTCGACTGTTTCCAGATCTTCATCTGTAATTTCACTGTTCACCGAAACAGCAGTCATACCCGCTCCTACAAGGGAAGGTGTATTCGGCATCGTACGCACCACTTTTACCTTTTTACCGAACGCATTCTCTACATCTGACGTCGTAATACCCGCTGCAACGGTAATGATAATAGCTTCAGGATTGATGTCTTCTTTTATTTCTTCTATCACTTCAAAATACGTATAAGGAGCAACTGCCAGGAATAAGACGTCTGCGGATACCGCTATATCACGGTTAACTGCTGAAACTTCTATTCCGAACTGTTCAGCTGCAAGCGTTCTGGATTTCTCTGTACGCATGCTTGCCATAATCTGATCCGCTCTGACTAATTCAGAATGAATCATCCCGCCTGCCATCGCCTGTGCCATTTTGCCAAATCCGATAAATCCAATTTTTTTATTCAATGTGTCTCCACTCTTTCTATTAAAACTTTTAAAAGGGTTACGCTCATTTTTACAGAATATCTTTACCGTTAGCTTTACCTTTAGTAAACCACAAATACATAAGGTGTGTGAAATGGATGGACAAGTTTACAAAAGAAGAATGGCATCGCAAACAAGCAGTGGAGAATTTTAATAAAACGTGGGATCTCATTGAAAAGAAGGATCGTACGAATGAGGAAGACCTCGAGATGATCCATACAGCACACGCTTCCCGCTTTCATTGGGGTGCTGCTGGAACCCCGTTGAACTATGCACGTGGCGAATGGCAGATTTCTAGGGTCTATTCCCTATTAAAAATGGGTGAATCAGCATTGCTTCACGGTCAGCAATCTCTGGAACTCTGTCTTCAAAATGAGATTAAAGATTTCGATCTATCATTCGCCTATGAAGCAGTCGCCCGGGCGTATATGGTCAAAGGAGAAGAAGTGAAGATGGAGGAATACTATTCACTTGCATCAAAATCGGCAGAAAACATCGCAAAAAAAGAGGATAAAGAATATTTCATTTCCGAGCTGAACTCTATTAAACTAGGAACTAAAGCGTAATACATAAGGAGGACTCTAAATGACTGAAAAGATTACGAGCTATTTAAAAGAAAACCGTGATACCCATTTAAAAGAGCTGACGGACTGGCTTGCTGTACCAAGTGTTAGCGCACTGCCTGAACATAAGGAAGACGTTCGAAAAGGTGCGGAGTGGATCGCAGACGAGCTATCTAAGATCGGTATGGATAACGTAAAGATTCACGAGACAGACGGACACCCTGTTGTTTATGCGGACTGGCTGAAAGCAGAAGGAAAACCGACTGTGCTCGTTTATGGACATTATGATGTTCAGCCTGTTGATCCACTTGAGCTTTGGGAGACGCCTCCTTATGAAGCTACGATCCGCGACAATAAACTTTATGCACGCGGTGCATCTGACGATAAAGGCCAAACGTTCATGCATTTAAAAGTTTTGCAGGCTATTTTAGAAACAGAAGGAACTCTTCCTCTTAACTTTAAGTTTTGTATCGAAGGAGAAGAAGAAATCGGCAGTCCGAGCCTTCCGAAGTTTATCGAAAACAACAAAGAACTTTTAGCAGCCGATGTGATCGTGATTTCTGATACAGGCATGCTCGATCGCGGAAAGCCAGCGATCTGCTACGGTCTGCGCGGCATGTGTGCGATGCAAGTTGACGTAACTGGACCGAACAGCGATCTTCACTCTGGTCTTTATGGCGGAGCTGTTCAGAATCCATTGCATGCGATTACCGAACTTTTGCAATCTTTCCGTGACGAAAACGGACGTATTTTAGTGGATGGTTTTTATGATAATGTTCAAGAGCTAACAGAGGAAGAAAGAGAAGCGTTCCGTGCTCTTCCGCTTACGGAAGAAGCATTGAAAAAGCAGCTTGGCGTAACAGAGCTCACTGGTGAGGAAGGCTATTCTCACATCGAACGCACATGGGCTCGTCCTACGTTAGAGCTTAACGGAATCTGGGGAGGCTTCCAGGGCGAAGGCATCAAGACGGTCATCCCTGCAGAGGCTCATGCCAAAATCAGCTGCCGCCTCGTACCAAACCAAGAGCCAGACGAGATCATTGAAAAAGTAAAGGCTCACATTGAAAAACACAAGCCTGTTGGTATTGATGTTAAGGTTACTCTTTTTGATAAAGGAGCGCCTTATGTAACACCGTTTGACCACCCAGCGATTCAAGCTGCAGCACGTTCTTATGAAAAAGTGTACGGTGTACCAACAGCCTTCACTCGCGGCGGCGGATCTATTCCAATCGTTGCAACCTTCGACCAAATGTTAAACATTCCAGTTGTTTTGATGGGCTTCGGTCTTTCAACAGAGAACTTCCATGCACCAAACGAACACTTCCATCTGGAAAACTTCGATAAAGGTATGGAGACCCTTGCTGACTATTGGTTTGAGCTGGAGAAATCCATTAAGAAAGAAGCATCAGCTCTATAAGAGTTGTTATAAAAAAGGCTGAACTTAGTTACGTTTAGCCTTTTTTTAGTGTACATTCTACTTTCGTACGTTTTCACGGTACGTGTTCTTATATTTATTACACGTTCACGCAGAAAGCAGGGAGTTTCACGCGTTCTTACATTACTTTCACGCAAAACATATGCCGTTTCACGCGGAATGAGCTTCGTACCACGCACAACAACTCCGGTTTCACGCAGTACCTCACATTCAAAGGTTAAGCACCTTTTCTTTTTGCTTATTGGGTATGATATAATCAACCAATCACAATAAAAGAAACGGAGAGTATAAAAAATGCTTTCATTTGAAGATAAAATTGCTTTAATTCAAGAGAATTTCCCAGAGCTGGACATGCATGAGGTGTCACTTGGCCGTTTGAATTTTCACTATGAGGAAAGTGTACAGGACAAGAAGATCGTCGTGTATCACCTTCACCCGAACGGCAACGGCTTTGTATATGGCGGACACCTTCCGCAAAGCGTAAAGAACGAAAAAGGCTACGTGAATATCCGGGATTATGAAGCCGATGAGCTAATCGCGCTTATTAAAGAATCTATGGAGTTCCTTTCAAAAAAACACGGATGGCAGCAGCCGAAGAAAGACCGCACAGATGATGGTGAACGCAAGGAAGAACACTGGTTTAGCCACAGTCATGAAAAAATCAGACTTGTTGGCGAGGATGGCATGTGGTTTATCTTTGATGAAGATGATGCACTAGAAGCAGCATTTGAAACGTACGCAGAAGCAGAAGGCTATTTGAAAGAAGCAGACTTTAAAAAGAGAAAATAAAATATAGAGGTGTCAAAATGGCAGAGGAGAAAAAGAAGTTAAGTTTTCAAGAAATTGCAAAACAGCGCCTTGCAGAAAAGAAAGCACAGCAATCAGGCGGGTCGCATCATAAAGGACCTGTTAAAGTAGCAAACCAGCTCAAGAACCAGCAAACGAAAAAAGCGAACAACCAAGCACGGAGAACCGGTGTATAATGCATCGCAAACGTTCTAACATCACCCCCGGACTTCCGGTTAATGTTATCTTAAAAGCCGATCAGCGTTCTGGGAAGAAAACAAAAGGAATTGTTAAAGATATCCTGACGAACTCGCCGAATCACCCGCATGGCATTAAAGTAAGACTAGAAGACGGTCAGGTTGGCCGTGTGATCGACATACTAAGTGAATAATGAAAAAGCTTGGGAGCTCCCAAGCTTTTTTGTTTCCTTATAATTGAGTCTTAAACTTAATCAATATGTAACCAAACCAAATTGAATTCGTTTTTTGTAATGAGGGACCGTTTTCCATGTGGTTCTATATAAATAAGAAACAGGATTAAATAAGAACCGGTTAACTTTAGCATACTAGTTTGTATATTCCTTTGAAGGAGACAGAATCATGAACCAAGATTCTCTAAAACGACGGATTGATGTGAGCACGAAAAGAGTTCCAGCAGACATCGTTATCAAAAATGGCAAGATCATCGATGTATTTAATCTTGAAATCATCAGTGGAGATGTCGCTATCGTTGATGGCTTTTTTGCTGGCATTGGAGAATATGAAGGCCTGGAAACGATTGATGCAACCGGCCGCTATATTTGTCCTGCTTTCATAGATGGCCATGTTCACATTGAATCATCGATGGTAACTCCTGCTGAGTTCAGTAAAGTCCTTCTCGCCCATGGAGTTACTACCGTTATTACAGATCCGCATGAGATCGGAAACGTATCAGGAAAAGATGGGATTACATTCATGCTGGAGCAGTCAGAAGGTTTGCCGTTAGATGTTCGAGTTATGCTTCCTTCCTCTGTTCCTGCAACACCTTTTGAGAATGCTGGTGCTGTTCTTACCGCTCGTGATCTTGAACCTTTTTACGAACATCCCCGTGTAAAAGGGCTGGCCGAAGTAATGGATTTTCCCGCTGTTTATAACGGTGATGAAGATATGCTTAAGAAGATAGTTTCTACGAACAGACATCATGCAATCATTGACGGACACGCAGCTGGAATCGACGCAAACGGCATTAATGTATACAGATCTGCTCTCATCACAACGGATCATGAATGCACGACTGCAGAGGAAGCACTCGATCGCATCCGCCGGGGAATGTATGTTTTAATTCGTGAAGGATCTGTAGCAAAAGATTTAAAAGCACTTATTAAAGTGGTGACACCTGCAAACGCCCGCCGTTTTTTATTCTGCACAGATGATAAACACCTTGATGATCTTGTAGCTGAAGGAAGCGTTGACCACAATGTAAGACTTGCGATTTCAGAAGGGATCTCTCCCCTTCAAGCTATTCAAATGGCAACGTTAAACGCGGCTGAATGTTATGGGCTGCATGAAAAAGGGGCTATATCACCAGGATGCAAAGCGGATTTTCTTTTGCTCGATGACATAAATGAAATTGCGATTTCAGAAGTTTTTGTAGAAGGTGTTTTAGTAGCTTCCAAAGGCTCGTTCACTGGGCAAATTGCTGCTTCTCCCTCTCCTCCAGAACCCCTGATGAAGTCAGTCAATATCCGTGAGATAAAAAGTGAAGAGCTGTCTATTAAACTTGAAGAAGGCGACCAAATTCATGTGATCGAGATTATTCCTAATCACCTTGTTACAAAAAAGAAAATCCTTCGTGCCACAGTTGAGAATGGAGAGTTTATATCATCTACTGAAGAGGACTTGCTGAAGATGGCAGTCATTGAACGCCACAATCAAACAGGAAATATTGGTCTCGGTGTAGTAAAAGGACTTTTATTAAAAAGTGGTGCGATCGCTTCAACGGTTGCCCATGATTCTCACAATCTTGTTGTAGCAGGAACGAATGACCGCGATATGCTATGTGCAATAGATGCCATTAAAGAGATGCAAGGCGGATATGTCATCGTTAAAGACGGAGAGGTACTTGCTTCAGTACCGCTTCCTATCTCAGGATTAATGGCAGACCGCCCTTTCGAAAAAGTAAACGAAGAAATCATCAGGTTAAAGAAAAATTTGAAAGAACTTGGCTTTAAAGGGGATTTTGATCCGTTCTTAACTCTTTCTTTTTTGACACTGCCCGTCATACCGGAAATTAAACTTACAGACATGGGACTTTTTGATTTTAAAACGTTTAAGCATATTTCTGTAAAAGCCAATTAGGTTTCTATCTATACGAGCGAGTGGTTAAACGCGTAGATAACAGCTTGAGTACGGTCCTGTACATCCAGCTTGCTTAAAATATTACTAACGTGTACTTTTACCGTCTTTAGAGCGATAAACAGATCATCGGCGATCTCCTGGTTGGTTTTGCCCTTTGTCATGAGCAATAAAATTTCCATCTCGCGCGCAGTCAGCTCTTCATGCGGCTCGCGCGTTTGTTTTTGCCTCATCTTGCTCATCATCTTGCCAGTTACTTCTGGTTCCAAGACAGACTTACCGTGATAGGTGTCCCGAACGGCTTGCGCAATATCACTTGCTTTCGACGTTTTTAGCATATAGCTCGAGGCACCCGCTTCAAGTGCAGGATACACTTTTTCATCATCTAAAAAGCTCGTTACCACGATAATCTTCGCCTCTGGCCACGATTGTGTAATCAAACGGGTAGCTTCGATTCCGTCCATCTCGTCCATCACAAGATCCATCAAAATGATATCCGGCTTCATTTCTAATGCCTTTTCAACGGCAATCTTCCCATTTTCAGCCTCAGCAGTTACTTCAATATCCGGCTGTGCAGAAAGATAAGCGGAAACCCCAATCCGCACCATTTCGTGATCATCCACTAACAAAACGTTTATCATGCTTTTTCCTCTCCCGCAGATAAAATTGGAACTTTAACTTCAAGACGAGTCCCTTCGCCTGGCAAACTTACAATCTTAAGCGACCCGCCGATTTCAGCAGCTCGTTCATGCATGTTCTGCAGTCCATACGAACCGGTTTTTTCTTGTTCCATCTTAAAACCAATCCCGTCATCCTCTATGCGCAGGATGATTAGATCATCGCGCTGCACAAGCAAGATCTGCGCTTTATTTGCCTGTGCATGCCTAAGAATATTAGACACAGACTCTTGTAAAATACGAAACAGGTGATCCTCTACACCTTTATCAAGCGGAATGGTTTCGATCTTCCATTTCAGTTCGATCGGAACTTTTTGCAGAAGCTCTTGCAGCAGTTCTTCCATCCCTTTTTGGAGCGATTTTCCGTTCAGTGCAGCAGGACGCAGATGCAAAAGAAGTGCCCTCATCTCAAGCTGTGTCTGGTGAATAGTTTCTTCAACGAGCTTTAACTGCTTCGATTCACGAGTCTCTGATTCGGTCCTTACTTCATTTACAGCGGACATGATCATACTTGCTGCGAAAAGCTGCTGGGAAACAGAATCATGCAGCTCTCTAGCCAAACGGTTTCTTTCTTGAGAAATGATTTCCTGAATACGTTTTTCCTGATCGACCGCCTTCTCTGTTGCCATTTTTTGTGACTGGCGAATCTTTTCTCCTAACTGCTGCTGAATCCCTTCCATACGTTTCGTAATCGCTTTTAACTCAAGGTTCGAAACTTCTTTCATATTGACTTGACGGCCGTCTTCAATCGACTTTAACGTACGGTCTATGAGATTTAATTGCTTTCGAGCAGTAATGCCAGAATTTAGTCCGAAAAATGCTCCCATGATAAAGACAAGAAATGGAACCACAAATGCTATTGGAAAGTCTAATAAATGCTCTTCCAGCAAAAAAGTCCAATCGTTTATTGGGAAAAGAGTATATACAACAGATCCTAGAAGAATGGTTACAGCAAATGCTAATGAGATACCAGAAAACATGTGGCGCAAAACGGTACTCATACCCGCTTCACCTCCAGACTCCCAGCAAATAAACTTGTCATGATTTTTACTTTTTTATCAGATTCATTGTAGTCTTTAGTTCGGTAGGATACCGCTTGATTAAACATCTTGGAATCCTGATGGTCAAAGATCACCGTACTTCCTGCAAAGACAGAATGTTTTACGGCTACTTCAATCTCATAAGGAACGTAAATCGTAATATTACCAATAAGACCTCGAACAAAAACAACAGATTCCCCTGAAGGCAAAAGTGTTTCGCTCAAATCAATGATCGTATCGCCGGCACCGCATTGAATGTTAATATCGTTCCATTCATAGACATGGTATGGGGTCTGCTGTGTACCAAACGCTATATTTTTCAACAGAGATTCTTTCATGTAAAGATCTTCAGATGAATACGTTACTTCATCATTCACTTGCGGTTTGATAACAAACGGATTCTGTTTGGATTGATAAAATTGAACAATAATGTAGACGACTAGTGCGACTAAGATTAATTTAAACGTATACATGCTTAAGATCGTAATGATGGCTATAACTACTCCAGCCCAAAACATGATTTTACCGGATCGTTTGGGCATTCTTTTCCGTCCAAAATACATAAGTCCAGCACAGATTAGAATAGTGAATACAATACCCTCGCCATTAATAGTCGCTTCTAAAAGCACCATGACACATGCAATTAAAAGCATCCAGCTGATAACATCGTTCTTCTTTTTAATCGGCATCTGCACTCACTCACTTTCTGTCTGTCTAAACGGCATAAAAAGGCGCAGGAAATATGCGCCTCTATCTTTCATAATCGTATCACATACTGAATTAAACACTAGCAGGAGTTTCTTCTTTTTTCCAATCTTTTTCTAACTTTGCGAGTTTTGCTTCCATGGAGCTCGCATAATAATCAGCGTTTACTTTCTGCTCAAGTCGGTCCATATAATTTTCAAGCTCATCAAATCTAAAAGCTGTTTTCTTCAGCACACTTGAAGGTTCAATGACTCGGTCCATCTTTCGGTGAGCTCTAGCGACATTCTCACGACCCATTAATTCCATACGTTTAATTTGCATATCCTTCAGCTTATGCTTCATTTGTTCATACTTCTGCTCAAGCTCTGAAAGATCTTTTTCCGTTTGAGCTGCTGATTCCTTAAGTTTGCTTGCACGTGTTTCATGCTGTTCTTTCTCAGTTATAGCAAACTGGTAAAGCTCTTGTTCATTCGCTTGTTGAGCTAATTCTGCCTGATGACTGCGCTTAGCTGCTTTTGCCTCTGCTTCTTGAATTTCACGTACAAATTGATCTTTTAAAAGCTGCTGGCGCTCAACAAGCTTACGCGCCTTGTTTACTTCTTGCTCGCATTGTCTTAAATATTGATTCAAGAGAGAAAGAGGATTCTTCTCTTCCTTTTGATCTAAAAGCTCGTGTACATCAGCTGTGATTGAGTTTTTAATTCTTTCTAATAAGTTCATTTTTTATTAGCTCCTTTTTGTTTGTTTTTTAGCTGTTTTTAAGTTTTGCCCATTCTTTTTCAAAGTTAGTGAATGGATCATTTTCTGTGTGCTCATCGATTGATTCTTTTTCGTTCCATTTTTTGTACACAACATACAGTACATAAATGGCAACTGCTCCTAAAATCGCAGGGATGTTTGCAACAGATACACATAGTCCAATAACGGAAAGTGCTCCCCACCAAAATTTCTTTCTGCCCGTTTCTGCAGCTACACATTTCTTATAAGCGTAGTACATAACAGCAAGACCGATCGCGAGTCCGACCATCGGACCTAAGTTAGCCATCAATACGATAGCAGCAATTCCTCCAACAACAAGCAAGCCTAATTTTTTCATAATGGCTGCCTCCTTTCGTATCTTTAGCTTACCTCGCTGCAAGATTTCTCAAAACTGACCTTGGCTGTATTTTCCAATAAGACCTGAGGCGTATAGGGGGACAGACCCGGGTCTGTCCCCCCTCCAAAATCAATAAAAAAGAAACAACCGACACATTAACAAACGCGGTCTCGGGTTGAAAAAGGAACTTAAATTTACATCTCGAATATCTAAAGGAATCGGATAGCTAAAATTTGAAAACAGACAGGAGTTAGGTACGATGATAAAAGGTGTTGGAGGAATATTTTGGAGAACTAAGAATCTTGAAGTTATAAAGAAATGGTACAGTGATGTGTTGAAGATTGACATGGAGAATTGGAATGGGACTATGATAACACCCCAATTAGGAAATGAGACTATCTTTTCTTTCTTTACCGAGGATGACAGTTATTTTCCAACTGAACAACAGGTGATGTTAAATTTTCAAGTACATGATTTAAACGAAACAATTAACCATCTTGAACATATTGGTGTACCTCTTGCTAAGAAAAAAGAGGTTAGTGAATTTGGAAAGTTTATTTGGATTGAAGATCCAGAAGGTCGGCTGATCGAGCTATGGGAGAAATAACATTTTGGATTTCCATATGTCATTGAGCTTACAGGGGCTTTAATGAATAAGTGCATACAAAAAAGACCAAAGGAACTCTGGTCTTTTTTGTTTTCCCAATATGTGCCCATTCACGAGTTATTATCTTGTTATACATTCTGCAGATCATTTACAAAAACATAATCCGACTCAAGAGAACCCGTCATTAATTTATTTTTTATTACTTCAGGATATAATTTATATGCTAAAAGATCGCCTATAGGTACCCACTTTAATACAAGTCTTTCTGCCTCTTCAACCGTAAATTCTTCCCCGTTATATAGAGATAAATGACCGTGTGTCTTTAACCCAAAGTAAAGTCCAACTTCATGGATGTTTTTCCCGTTGTATGTAAAAAAGTTTTCAATCGTACAGAGATGATTCACAGTTTCCACATCTAATGCTAATTCCTCTACCATCTCACGCTTTAAGCTAGTTCTCGCATCTTCACCCAACTTTACTCTGCCTCCTGGCAAAGACCAGTGCGTCTCTATCTTTGAACGATGAATCAAAACATGTCCGTCTTGAATCAAAACCCCTGCTACACGGTAGTTAAAAACTTGATGTTCCACATGAAACACTGCATCCATTTTTCCCATCCCCCTTTTAAGTATCCTTATTCTACCATTAAGAGCATTTTCCATGAAAGCCATTTCGAATATCGGTAAAATAAGAGAATCAAAACAAAAGGAGACTATAAAATGTCAATCTATGATTTTCCTGTTGAAACGATAAAAGGTGACCATACCAATCTAGAGTCTTATAAAGGCAAAGTCGTATTGATTGTAAATACCGCGAGTAAATGCGGATTTACGCCTCAATATCAAGGTCTTCAAGCAATCTATGAGGCTAATAAGGATAAAGGATTCACTATTCTTGGGTTCCCTTGTAACCAGTTTGGTGCACAAGAGCCCGGGTCAAGTGATGAGATACAAGAGTTTTGTGAGCTGAACTACGGAGTTAACTTCCCGATGTTTGCGAAAGTGAACGTGAACGGAGATGATGCACACCCACTTTTTAAACATTTAACAGCCGAAGCTCCTGGTATTCTAGGTTCCAAAGCGATTAAGTGGAACTTCACGAAATTCCTTGTAGATCGTGAAGGTCGTGTGGTAAAACGATATGCACCAACCGATAAACCTGAAACCAGAAAAAGATATACAAGATTTGCTTTAAGAAAACTTTGTTTGCCCTTGAAAGTGGTTGATTTCCACTCCAGACGCTCGCTTTCCGCGGGGCGTGCGGTGAGCCTCCTTGGCGCTATGCACCATTAGGAGTCTCACCTGTCCCGCTGTTCCCGCAGGAGTCTCGCATCTTGCGCTCCAATCAACTTGTCAATGAAGGAACGTAACAATATACCAAAAGCACCAATCAATTAGAAAAGAAAAAAAGCTGTTCAAAGGAAATTTCCTCTGAACAGCTTTTCTTTATTTAAAACATTAAATGTGCCATTCCTACAACGATCGGCAGGGAAATAAATGTACGCAAGAAGAAGATAATTACTAAATCCTTAAAGTTAACAGGTACTTTTGATGCTAATAGCAGTCCGCCTACTTCAGACATATAGATCAACTGTACGACTGACATTGCCGCAATCACAAAACGCGTTAACTCACTTTCAATACCCGCACCAATGATGGACGGCAGGAACATGTCCGCAAATCCAATAACAATCGTCTGAGCTGCCTCAGATGCTTGAGGAACTTGCAGAAGTTCTAGGATCGGTACAAAAGGTGCTCCAAGATAAGAGAAGAAAGGCGTGAACTCAGCAACGATCAGTGCTGAAGTCCCAATTGCCATAACAATCGGAACGACTCCCATCCACATATCTAGAACATTTTGGATGCCTTCTTTTACTAAAGGTGCTGCTTTTCTGTTTTGATGTGCACGATCTAATGCTTTTTTAAGACCAAAACTTAAAGGTGTTTCTCCGCGAGGAATCACTTCATCCGCAACATTTTCCTTTGCACCTTCATAGTACGTATCCGCTTTTCTTGAAAGTGGAGGGATGCGGGGAATAATGATCGCACATGCCAACCCAGCAAGAACTACTGTTAAATAATACGGAACGATCATATGAGCCAGATCTACCTGTGCAAGTACAACAATCGCAAAAGTAATAGATACCACCGAAAACGTCGTTCCAATAACTGCTGCTTCACGCTTCGTATAATACCCTTCCTCATACTGCTTGTTCGTTAAAAGAACACCAATCGTTCCGTCTCCAAGCCAAGACGCTAAACAATCAATTGAAGACCGTCCTGGAAGTTTAAATACGGGACGCATGATTTTCACGAGTAAAGCTCCGCAAAATTCAAGTAATCCAAAGTTAAATAATAATGGCAAGAATAATCCTGCAAACAAAAAAACGGAAAATAATACAGGAATCAGATCATAGAGCAATAACTGTCCTGTGTTTTCTGACCAAACGGCTTCCGGTCCTAGCTTAAACAATGTCATCACCGCAAAGACCAGTCCAAGAACACGAATCAACTGCCACGCGATATTGACATTAAATAATGTGTTTAAAAAGGGTTTGCTAACGATTACTTTAGGTTTTGCAAAGTAAGTGATCAACGAACCAACAACTGTTATCGCAATAATAGCAGTCATGATCTGGGGAATGAATTCACCAATGACATCTTGCAGAATCCCTGCAAGTATAGCTACTGGAATCGTAATTTCCCCTTTATAAGAAATAGGAATCATAAATAGAAAAATACCGATTAACGATGGAACGATAAACTTACTGAAGCTCTTCTGTCTCATCTGGTTGTAAGATTGCTGCTTTTGTAATTCCATGATGCTATGCCTCTCTTTCTATAATGTAAAACGCTTTCATACACTTTCCATTACCAAGTATATGGGGTTTTCCTAGTTTTCGCAAATTTATAAATAATCTAAAGACTTGTAGAATTGTATACGCAGTGCGTAGTTTCTTTCCCGTAATTACAGGAGATCTAAACCTTCTTTTAATGCAAGAAGCTCGTCAGACCTAAGTTCTCTCCACTTTCCAGCTTCCAATGCATGAAGATGTATATTCATTATGCGTATGCGTTCCAGTTTCAGTACTTCGTAACCAAGTGCTTTGCACATTCTTCTGATCTGACGGTTGAGCCCTTGGGTCAGCGTTATCCGAAACACATATTTGCTGACAAACTTTGTTCTTGCCGGTTTTGTTATTGTGTTAAGTATAGGAACACCCTCTGCCATTTTCTGAAGAAAAAGCTCCGTTACAGGCTCATTCACAGTCACTTCATACTCTTTTTCATGCCCAAAGTCAGATTGGGAGATGCGATTTGCAAGTTCCCCGTCATTTGTGAGAAGAATCAAGCCTTGTGATGCTTTATCTAATCGTCCAACCGGAAAAACGCGTTCGGGTACTTTTACACACTCTAGAATATTTCCTTTTATCTGTGGGTTAGCTGTGCATGTAATGCCAACCGGTTTATTAAAAGCGATATATAGAGAAGACTGTTTTCTAGGAATAGGCTTATGATCGATTAATACTGTATCGCCTTCATCAATTTCTGTATCTTTATTGCAAACAACACCATTCACTGTAATACGACCGTTTTCTAAAAGCCGCTTAACTTCGCGTCTGGAACAAAATCCCGTCAGACTTATATATTTATGAATTCGCATGAATGTCCTCACTTCATCGTTGCTTTATGCACAACAGTTTATAATTATAACCTCATTTGAATATATTTTCGATACTTTTTATAAATATCCAATATTTTTCTCTAATTTTTATTTCTTATTTCGTATCGAACTTGTTATCAGAATTTTACTATAAATCACTTTCCAAGAAACTTCATGAACTTGTAAAATGTAAAGGGAAAGGGAGGCTGTTCATTATGCAAATAAGAAAAATAAAAGAAGAAGAATTAGATAAAACTATCCGACTCTCTGAATACGCGTTTCAATACAAAGTAAAAAAAGAAGATCTTCCTAAACGATATGAGATGCTGAAGCGGCATGAAATATGGGGAGAATTTGAAAACGAAGAATTAATATCGAAGGTACATATTCTTTCCCTGGAAATAATCATAGAAAATTGTCGATTTGATATGGGGGGATTGGCGGGAGTAGCTACATGGCCTGAGCATCGACGAAAAGGTTCTGTAACTCGACTTCTTAATAAAGCTCTATTATCGATGAAGGAAAAAGGTCAGACAATCAGCCTGCTGCATCCTTTTAACATTCCCTTTTATCGCAAGTTCGGATGGGAACTGACGGCATCAGTAAATAAGTATACAATCGAAAAAAATGATCTATACCGTTATGAGGATATCCCAGGTCATGTATTAAGACTTCACCAAGAAGATGGAAACTCCCTTTTAAATACGGTTTATGAAAAATGGTTTACAAAATACAACCATTTATTGATACGTCCGGATTATTGGTGGGATAACCACGTTTTCACAGAGGGATACAACCGGATCGTTTATAAAGATGAAAATGGAGAGCCTCAAGGCTATTTATGCTGCAAGGCTGCAGACAAGCTGCTAGATGTTCAAGAGTATGTATATGTAACGGAAGACGCCAGACGAGCTCTATGGAACTTTATCTGTCAGCATGACTCAATGGTTGATAAAGTAAAGATCATTGCACCAGCGAATGACAAGCTTCCATTTTTATTAAATAACCCAAGGATTGATCAAGAACAATATCCTTACTTTATGGCACGAATTGTAGATGTTGAAGAATTTCTAAAACAGTATCCATTTAAAGCAATAGACTCCCCTCTCTCTATTTCGGTTATCGATGAAAAAGCAGAGTGGAATAACAGAACCTACTTCATTTCTCAAAATGGGATTGTGTCAAAACCAGCGAGCGAGAAAGGTATGCTCTGCATGGATGTACAAACATTGACTGCAGTCTTATTAGGGTCTCAGAAACCTGCCTTTCTACATGAATGCGGCAGGATTAAAGGTAAGCAGGAAGACGTGCTTCAACTTGAACAGAGCATCACAAAGCTTCCGGCAGCCTTTATTGATTTCTTTTAATACTATTCACGCCCCATCCTCAACTTAGGATGGGGCACTTTTCATATTTTGAGATGTTTCAGGCAAATACTATAGGGAATTGAAATATATAAGCCAACTTGGGCTGATTATCATGATTTATTAAGGAGGCTAAAAAGTTATGACTGATAAAAATAAACAATCCGAAAAAGTAGCTGAAGAAAACTATGAGCCTAATAAGAAAAATAAATCAGACACCGAAAAAAACTTAGAAACTGTACATCAACAAATCAATGACACTTTTAATCAAGGGACCATTGATGAAAAGGGAAAACAAGAGAAGAAAAAAGATTGATCGTACTATAAAATGACCCGCTTGATCGTAAGCGGGTCATTTTTCTTATTAGAAATATGCGTTTATACCCCGTCATCAATCCATACGTATCCTGGCTGGTGGTAATACAATAAAGTATTACACATCAGGAAGGATGTCAGGATGACCCAAAATAAGAGACAAGCCTCAATTACGATTCTTGGCAGCAGTGGTGGTGCCGCAAAAGCGATATTATCCATTTTGAACCAGGTTGTAATAGATAAAAACGACCCTCTTCATGAGGAATTAAATACATCAACCATTCATCTGATTGATATCCAACAAAAAACACTTCATTACTTTGAAAACTTATATCCAAACTTAGGCAATCAAATTTATTTATATGAACAAGATCTAAAGAATCTGACCTTATTTAGAGAACATCTGCAAAAAACTAGTTCGACGATCGTTATCGATGTTTCATGGGCTGATACGATCGATATGCTTACTTGCTGTAATGAGTTAGGTGTTTTTTATTTGAACTCTGCATTAGAGAACATTAATGTTGATGAAGATGAGACCCTCTACGGATTTCCTTTAGCTGAGCGATTCAAACGATTTGAAGAGAAAAAACACCTGTTCACGAATACAAAAGCAATTGTAAGCTCAGGAATGAATCCTGGCGTTGTTCAATGGATGGCTCACGAGCTGATTAAGAAAAATAAGAACACTCCACCGCTCGGTTGTTATATTGTTGAGCATGACACTTCATTTTTTAGCGATAAAGACCTAATAAAAAAAGACACAATCTATACTTCGTGGTCAGTTGAATGCTTTCTTGATGAAGCCATATTAAGCTATCCGATGTTTGTTTCACATCAGCTGCCTTTATATATGTATGAAGAAGTATACAGTACTGAATACACAGTGAGAATGGGGGATAAAAAGTTCCAAGGCTGCCTAATGCCTCATGAAGAAGTACTTTCCCTTGGTAAGCTTTATGATATAGAATTTGGCTTTATTTATCGTGTAAATGAACATACAACTAGATTAATAAGGGACAACCTCTACCGTGTCGATGACTTGTGGGATTGGGAACACCAGCTGCTGGACCCTGAACTGGGAGAAATAGAAGGGGAAGATCTCGTCGGCGTTCTTCTCGTATATGAAGACCATGAAGAATATATGTACAACGTGATGAATACGAAGCAAATCTATCCAAAATACAACACAAACGCCACATATTTTCAAGTAGCCTGCGGTCTTTATGGAGGATTGGCTAGCCTGCTGCTAGATCCGATCCCTAATGGTGCTCACTACGTAGATGAGCTCCTACTGGAAGCAAACAGTAAGTATGGTGAATATTTATCTTATTATATGCAGGATTTTGTTACAGGCAAAAATGAAACGTCTGATGGGTTACTTCATCAGCGGATAAAAAGAATGACTTAATGTTAAAAGCCTCTCTTCATGAAGAGAGGCTTTTTTAATGAGTTAGTTTCTAAACTGATGCGGGAACTGCTTCATAATACCGTTAGTAATTTCATCTGCAATCAGAATAATATGATTTTCACTTTTATCAAATGCTACAATTTCTCCAGTCCAGTCTTTATTTAGAAAGGCTGCAACATCATTTGTTAATAGCTGTAAATGCATGTACAGCAGATCCTTCATCTCTTGCTCTGCCCAGTTAGGGTTTGCCTTACTTAAAAATTTTGCGATGTCATCAGCGTTTCGGTACCATTCTTTATTGTATTTCTCTGCATTTACTTTATCGCCTTTACTTAACGCATCTACCAGTTGTCCTGCGATAACAATATGTTCTGTCAGTAATTTAGTTAACTGGTTGCCTGCTGCATCGCCATAGTATGGTTTGATTGAATTACCGATGTCAGCTTGGTTTTGCAATAATCTTTTTAGAACAGCATCTTTATTTGGATGTCCTGACAGAGCACTTTGCACATAGCTTCTTGTCCAGTAAACATGGTCTTTCCAAAGCCTTCTTTGAGTAGAATATAGGTTCATTGCATTCTGACTATAGCAAGGTCCCTGATCACGTTTTACTTTTGCATCGACTTGTAGCGGTGTTGAAAATACAGGGAAAGCCATTGCTAACACCATCAGTATAGATATGATTCTTTTCTTCATAAAATCTCTCCTTAATATTTTTTCCTTCATAGGTAGTTTGGATAAATCTCTTCATTTCATTCTTTTGACATAAAAAAAAGCAGCTTCAAATATGAAGCTGCAACCCTTTGATATTTATACAATTTGCCTGTTCCAATGACGATGAACTGCAACAGCATCAGTAAAGCGTTCTGCGAAATCATTCATGTTATCACTGGTTACTACCCCTGCTTCGTCCACTATTTCGGCTTCTTTCAGCAATAAAGCACCTTCGTGGGTAGCACCAATCGGCTTATAGTGCGCGTAAGCTTCGTTAATAAAGTGCAAAGCATTCTTCTTGAATTTCTTATCAGTACTGCTCCCTGCAAGATAAATTGCATCAAACAATACTGACGATGCAGTCAAGAATGTATGCATGACTTCCAATTCAGTACCATCGTTAGCTATTGGTTTACCTAACTTGTCACTAATGATTTCTGCCTGAATCCTTTTATTTTTTAGAGCTTGAAGTACGTCCGAGACTTCTTTCCCGCTTATTTCATTGCCAATAATAACTCCAACTTTGCGTGTGCTTGGGTTTTTCTTCGTATTGAGCTGACTTAAAGCAGGAGAAGATTTTGTAACTTCTGACTGTTCACCTGCAGGAGGTTCTGCTCCAATCGCTTCAGCAAATGTCGCTGCAAGTTCTAAGCTTACATTCGCAAACATATCAACAACCTGCTGCTGAACGGATTTGCTCTTAACTTTCCCCAGTTCGAAGCTGAACGCATTTTTTAAATGCTGCTTCTCTGGTTCACTCATACTGTTCCAGAAAAGTGTAGCTTGAGAAAAGTGATCTTTAAAGCTTTCACTTCTGCTCCGCACCTTTCTTCCTTCTACTTTTTCTTGATAATGAACATAGCCGCCTTCCTCTTCGGTTGCTGGTGATGGCGTGTTAGCAGCAAGGGAATTTTTGTGGTAGCTTACTTGCCCTCTATTTATTGTCTGACGACCAAAGCCATCCCTTTGATTGTTATGAAACGGACAAACAGGGCGGTTGATCGGAAGTTCATGAAAATTCGGACCTCCTAGACGAAGTAATTGTGTATCTGTATAGGAGAATAAACGCCCCTGAAGCAATGGATCATTTGAAAAATCGATACCCGGCACAACATGGCCAGGATGGAAAGCAACCTGTTCCGTTTCAGCAAAAACATTATCTACATTTCGGTTCAACGTCATCTTCCCAACGATTTTTACCGGAACATCTTCTTCAGGCCATAATTTCGTAGGATCAAGAATATCAAAATCAAACTTGAACTCATCTTCCTCTGCAATTATCTGAAGTCCTAATTCGTACTCCGGATAATCACCGTTTTCGATCGATTCCCAGAGGTCACGGCGATGAAAATCAGGATCCTTTCCTGAAATTTTTTGAGCTTCATCCCATACAAGAGAATGGGTGCCTAGTACGGGCTTCCAATGGAACTTAACAAAATGAGCTTTTCCCTCGTCGTTAACAAGACGGAACGTATGTACACCGAACCCTTCCATCATGCGAAAACTTCTTGGAATAGCACGATCAGACATTGCCCACATAACCATATGTGCAGATTCTTGATTGTTCGCAACAAAATCCCAGAACGTGTCATGAGCGCTTGCTGCTTGCGGCATCTCATTATGCGGTTCAGGTTTCAAAGCATGCACCAAATCTGGAAACTTAATAGCATCTTGAATAAAAAACACCGGGATATTATTGCCTACTAGATCATAATTCCCTTCTTCTGTATAAAATTTCGTTGCGAAGCCGCGCGCATCACGCACTGTTTCGGCAGAACCGCGTGACCCAGCAACCGTTGAAAAGCGAACAAAGGTAGGGGTTTTTTTAGATGTATCCTGCAGAAAATTGGCTTTCGTAAATTCACTCAAAGACTCATATAATTCGAATTCCCCATGAGCTGCAAAACCCCGGGCATGTACGATTCTTTCCGGAATCCGCTCATGGTCAAAATGTGTCATTTTTTCTCGGAAGTGAAAATCCTCCATTAAAGTTGGTCCACGTTCCCCAGCTTTAAGAGAATGCTCATCCTCTGAAACTTTGACACCTTGATTTGTCGTAAGCTTCTTGCCTTCGTCATCTACACGAAATTGTTCCAGTTGTTCGTCCTTGGTATTCCCGCTCATTTTACTCTTTTCGCTCATTCAACTGTTCCTCTCTGTAGGTATTTTACTTTACATTAGAACCCTTCCCTTCGTAGACAGTGAGCAAACTGATATATTCTGAAAAAAAGCGCAGCTATACGTTCAGCTGCGCTTTCGATTACTTATTCATATGTGCGAGGAAATCTCCTAGTAAATCTTCCATTTCTTTTTCAGTATCTTTCGGTTCCTCTTTTGGTTCGTCTTCGTCACGTTTAGCGTTATCCCAATCAAATTGACTTAAATCATCATCGTCAAAGTCATCAACTGTATCGAGATTAACTGGTGCATCATCATAAACATCTAAAGTTACATCATCTTCATTCTCATCTTCTTGCAGATATAACGCTTGGTCAATATCTGTAGAGTTGCTGTTTAAAGCTGCGAGTAATGAAGCGGTTCTGACAGGATTCGATATAAGCTGATACATAATATTGCCCAATAAGGCTTCAGAATGTTCATGCTTTAGCCAATCCCTTTGCATTTTATTTAGATTTTTTGGGAGCGGGATGGTGATTGTCTCTCTATCTTTTTGGATGGTTTGTCCAACACCCTGCATGACGAACTCTGAAATTCTGCTAGAAAAGTTACGTCTTTCTGTCTCTTTTAGCTTTTGAAGCTGCTTTAAGACGTGATCAGGGGTATCAGAGGGTATACGAAAAGCAATCGTTTTGCCTCTGGTTATTTCATTGGCAGCTTTTTTATCCATTTCATCACCCTACTTAAGCTTTAACGGCTTTTTTCTCTTTGTCCTCACTCTTTTGATCTTTCGTCGTTCTCTTAAGGTGATCAGAAATCAGCTTATAATAAGCATTTGCCATCATCCAGATGCTCTCTTTTTCATCCTCAAAAAAGTCGATGTTATATCCATCAAGATTGTTATTAAGTGTCTTAATATAATCCTTCAGAACTGCAGAACCACCTCCAACAAAGTAGCAGATCTCAGTCTGAGAATTTTTTTGCCACACATTGCGAAGCAGACGGTATTGCTTTTTAGCCAAATCTACTAAAATACGGTCTGTAATATCGTGAACGCTTGTACGGCTTCCGCGCACCATAATATGGTTACGGTTTGTCTTTTTCGTAATAATGTCAACAACATCACGTCGGCTGTCGAGTTCTACACCATGTTTTGAACGAATTTCTTCTCTGATTTGTTCTAATGCTTCAGAGACTCCGAGGTTAAAACCTTGTGCTTTGTCATCATCAACATTTCTATTTTTGATTACAGCGATATCTGTAGATAATCCTCCGATATCCTGGATAAGAATAGGCTTGTCAATTAAATCCTTGTTAATGATGTTCAAATCGTTATCCATCACAAGGTTAATGAACGCTGCAAATCCTTCTGGATAAACCTTTACTTCTTCAAACTTCAGATTCACTTTTAATCCTTGATACTTTGGTGTAACTAAAAACTCAACCTGGTGAACAGAGCCTAACAACTTAGAGCGGTATCCAGCGTCTTTCCCTTCTTTTACTTCGCGGAGAGGCAACCCAGTACCTAAGATGTAGCTTGTATCAAGTACATTATTGTTTTTAGTAAACGTTTTTTCATTTTCGTCTCTAACAGCGTCGAGAGCAAGTGCTGCAAAAAGCATGATCAATGTCTGATCTTCTTCAGACTTGCTGCTCCCTGGATCTAGTTCTGTAGAATTGTCACTTTTTGCTGCCAATTCTCCTACACGGTAGATTACGTTGTTTTCTTTAAGAGCAGGGGAGTGGACTTTAATATGTATTCCTTCTAAAGGATCTTTGCTGTCTAATTCTTCAATTCCAATAACAGGACGGTCTTCAATATCTCTTGCGATAACGTTTGGTATGTTCAGCTCATAATCTAATTTCCCAAATATCCCTTTTAATGAATCATTGCCTACATCAATTGCTGCAATTCTAGATTTACTCACGGGCATTCATCCTTTCTTATTTCAATTGTTATTTTGTTGCTATGTTAATAGATTAGAATGTATTAGCAAATTAAACAATGCCTATTTTTTCTTTTAACAAAAATGTAAACATGCAAACATTGTTGTAAACACATGTACTGAAACTTCAAAAACCCTTCTATATCAACATGTAAACATATTTGTAAACATGCAAACTTTATTGCAAACAATCGCAAACATTTTTGCAAACATGTAAACTGATTTGTTTACAAGTAAACGTTTTTGTAAACAACCTCTCCCCTACCCTTGTTTTTCCTTTCTGATTACAAATTTATTGAACGGGAATCATTACTATATACTGTTTATATAAAGCAGAGGTGTTATTGATTTGATTAATTTAGATAAAAAACATGATCCAAAAAAGAATGCATTTCTAATAAAAAAATATCAACATACTGAATTATCATTAAAAAAAGCGTTAAATAATACGGAAGCATTATTTAATGAAAGGAGCCATCATACGAACAGAACTGAACAGAGGCAATCCATATTTAATTGGATAAAGTTACTTACCAAAAGAACTCTTGTAAAGAATATTGGCTATAAAAAAGTATCTACGACTCAAATTCGGTGTGATTCAGAAGAATCTATTTATCCAGAATGGAAAAAGGAGTTGGACGATCAATATTTAAAACTATTAAAAGAATTAAAAGAGGAAGTAAACGTTAAAGATTATGGAGCAATTGGTGATGGGGTAGCAGATGATACAGAAGCTTTTAAGAAAGCAATAGGCAGAGGAAGAGTAATCGTACGTGTTCCAGAGGGCATCTATGTCACAAAAGGAATAAAACTGCCCTCCTGGACATGCTTAATAGGGGAAGGAAAGGGAAAGTCTGTTCTAAAATTGCATGATCAGTCGCCAAAGAGTGAATGGCTGATAACAAATAAGAATCATTTATGGGGCAACAACAACATTTTAGTAAAAGGACTGAGCCTGGATTGGAACATCGAAAGACTTGGTGCTGCCGAAAAGACAAGCGCAGGAAACAATCGTTCCAGCTGCCTTACCTTTGCTAACGTAAAATATAGCTGGATCCATGATATAGAAGCCATTAACCCTGGTCTTCATTGCTTTGATGTCTCATCTTCTGTCTATACCTACTTAGGAGATGGAACACTTTCAAGGGGAGGAAGTAAGTATATATGGCTGGATAATCTGAATGGCTATGGTTTCGGTGATGATGGAATAACGACTCATCATTCCTCATATATTTTTATTTCTAACTCCCACATGTGTGATCCAAGCGGAAGATCGCATAAAAAAGGATTTTCCAACTCTAATGGAATCGAAATAGATGATGGATCGCAGAATGTATGGCTTTTGAACAACTCAACAGCTCGGTGTTTTGGAGGTCTGGAAATTAAAGCTCACCATAATGCTTCCGCTGCATCAAACGTCCATATCATTGGCCACTTATCTATAAATGATAATCGATCATATAATTTTAGACACATCGGCCACCATAAGGATGTTGATCCTGAATCTAAAACAGCTTTTCATATCTCTGCAACAAATATAGTTGCTGTTGCACCCATTTTTACTGATTTGTATAAGGACTCAACCCCAAGAGGACTTGTCGTATCAGGGTACAATCATGTATTGATCAATCACTTCACCCTAATTGGTGATCCTTTGTATGATTATAAGAAGAACCCTGTAATTGCTATACAATATCGTGCACGCAACGTCATGCTGCAGCATGTTTCAATAAAAGACTTTACTACTGCTGGTCCTGCTATAAAAGTATATGGTGGCACCCATCGTGCGGACGAAGTAGTCATTCAAAATATCACCTGTGATAAGTACTTTTCAAACCCGATAGAAGTTGGAACAGATGTAAAAAGTGCTGTAATTGATAAAGTAAATGTCTATGCGTAAAAAAGTGCTCCTGCCAGGTGACAGGAGCCTCATTTTATTATCTATAAAATTTTTTCCAGCTGAATATCAAGTGGTTCCCTGCTCCATATTTTTTCGTTGATTTCAACAGCTTCTCTGCAACCAACCGCTTTATAAAACCCTTGTGATTCAACAGATGGATGTGCTGCAATATAAAGCTTTGCTGCACCAAGCCTCTTCGCTTCTTCACAGCATTTTTCAAAGAGCTTTTTCCCAATTCCATAACCTCGCAGCTCGGATGAGATATGAATATAGGGAAGCTCAATATATTCCATTTTTGATCCGAACAAGCAGCCCTCTAAATTTGCAAAACCAGCTAATTCTTCACCCTCAAAGGCACCGATCACCTTACCGCCTTCCATGATACAAGTACGCAAATCACAGATTACTTGAGCTTTTTTATTGTCATCCCAATCATCAATAAAATGATCAGACTTCAGTTTAAATTGGTTATCATCCACGAATAACACCTGATTGGTAACTTGATAACGCTTAAAACGTTTTAGAAAAGTGTCCTTAACTTCCCCTAGACTTAACAGCTTAAACATAATCGCCTTTTTCATGCATGTTCCCCGCTTTACAAGTTCTCTCTTTCAATCGTCATGCCATCCATATGACGCTTATTCATCAATTTATCTTTTTTTCGATTCTCTTTGGTTTCGAATACGATATCCATATCATAATTATCTGGATATAGCATCTCGCTTCGAATATGAAGTTTTAAGCGTTTTTTGTGTACGAGGTGTTTTGTTTCACCAATGAGTACAGCATACTCCCCTTGAGTATTCTCTAACTCGCAGATGATTCCTGCTGTTTTTAAACTTGATGCATATACTCGGTCACCTATTTGGTAGATCTCATCTTGTTCATTTTGTATAGGTGTTGTTTTTTCTTTAGGCTTCTTTATTGTGGACTGTGCTTTTTCTCTCAATTTCTGAAGCGTATTATTACTTGTTGTGGATAACATTTCTCCATTCGTTTTATCCACATGTGGATAAACGCTATCGGTGTTCGTAATCTCCTTAGCGCGTTTAATAACATCAGTGCCCATTCCTAATTTAAGCGCTATGGATAACGCTTGACTTTTACCTGCTTTTCCGATTATTAGACGATAAAGTGGCTGCAATGTTTCTAAATCAAATTCCATAGAACCGTTCTCGAACCCTTTTGTTACCTCTGCAAAATCTTTGATCTCGCTATAGTGAGTTGTTGCTACAATCATACTTCCTTGACTGTACAGCTTCTCCAGAATCGCTACCGCAAGCCCCATTCCTTCTGCTGGGTCTGTTCCAGCTCCAAGCTCGTCAAGAATAATTAAATCTTGAGGTCCCGCTTCCCTCAAAATAGAAATAATATTTGTTATATGTGAGGAAAAAGTACTTAATGACTGCTCAATACTTTGACCATCACCAATGTCTGCGAATACCTGGCGGAATACTGTAAACTCACTTCCTTTACCTACGGGAACATGAAGTCCAGACTGAACCATCATGCTTAAAAGTCCAACAGTCTTAATCGCAACGGTTTTCCCCCCTGTATTCGGTCCTGTTATCACAAGTGCCTGATACGTTTCTCCAAGAGTAAAATGTAATGGAACGCATTTCTCACCCAATAATGGATGTCTGCCGTTTACGATTTTAATTGTATAATTTGCATTCAGCTCAACATCTGCAGCATTTAAAAATTTGCTATATTTTGCTTTTGCAAAAATGAAGTCATAATGGACCATGCCTTCAATGTTTATACCGATTTCACGTTCAAATCCTGCTACCATACCAGTTAAAATACTTAAAATCTTAGAGATTTCAATATCCTCTTCTGCTCTGAGCATGGTGATTTCAGTCTGTAGTTTACGGATATCGTTCGGTTCCATATACACAGTGCTGCCACTCGATGAACGATCAAGAATCTGTCCATCTATATTTCTTTTAAATTTACTTTTTACCGGAATGACGTAACGCCCATCCCTCATAGAAATGATTTGATCCTGCATCATATCCCTGTAGGCGGCAGATTTTAAAATGTTATCAAGCTTTGATTTAATTCGTTCTTCCATGACTGCAATCTTTTTTCTCGTTTTGAGAAGAGATTTACTGGCATGATCATCCACTCTTCCATTTCGGATGCATTTAGAGATCTCATCCTTTAACTCTGGAAGATCAAACATAGAGTAAGCATAACTCGATACTGCAGGTGCCAGGAATTCTTTGTCTTTCATGAACTTCTGCATCCTGCTGACATTTTCAAGAAGGCTTAACACCAGTGTCAGTTGATCAGGTGACAGATTTAGTCCTTTTTTCGTGAGTTCGAGTATATGCTCCAAACCGTTTAAATTGGCTATCGGAACACTTACACTCTTTTCTAAAACAAGCCGGGCTTCACTGGTGTCCGTCATCAAGGATTGAATGATGGGGAGGCTTGCCGACGGTTCTAGCTTTTCGATCATTTGTTTCGTTACTTCATTTATGGCATAACCGCCAAGAATCTCTTTAATTTTTTTATATTCAAGCATATTTGTTGTTTGTGTATTCAATGGAACGACCTCCGAATTTTTTATAGGGTAAAACATTTTAAAAAGGTGTACTCACATGATTTGTATAAATCCCCTCCTCCTAACAGAGGCCAGGAACTTGCCAATAAAAAAAGACAGAAATGAACATGTCATTTCCGCCTCATAGATAGACTTCACCCTGAAAAAATGCATAAAAAAATCGGCTCTTAAGAAGAGTCCGGCAGCATCAAGGGTTTGAATATGATGGCTTGTATCTGACCGCTGTTCTTAACTAATGGCGGCAACAAAAAAGCATAACAAATAAACGTAACTAACGCTTAAAATTCTTTTGTGTGCCTATATCCAAATTGTTTTAGTTAAGAACGCTCACGCTCACAAACACACCATCCCTTCCATTGATACCTCCATTATATGTAATTAATTTACAAACTGTCAATAAAGATGGGGATCTATGAACAAAAAACGATACCCTATGAGTCGTAAAAGCTATTCTATAAGCCAAACTAGACCCCTTATGAGTCGAACAGAGCCTTCTATAGGTCATTCGTTTTTCTATGAGTCTAAATTAACGTTCTATGAGCCAATCTTATTCTTCTATGAGCCCTCGTTTTTACATATAAAAAGAGAACATCTCATAATAGAGACGTCCTCATCTTGATTAAAGAGTTATTGAATTGTCTTTTTCCTTTTTTATCTGCTTACTTCTTAACTGTCCGCATGCTGCATCAATATCTGTTCCGTGCTCTTGGCGGATTTTACAGTTGATTCCGTTCTTTTTAAGCGTGTCATAGAAAGCTAAAACGGATTCTTGTTCACTTCTCTGATATTGACTGTGCTCATCAACCGGATTATAAGGAATGAGGTTAATATATACTTTCTTCTTTTTATCCTGAAAAAGTGCTGCAAGTTCATTTGCTTCGTCTATATGATCATTTACATCCTTGAGCAAGATATATTCAATCGTAATACGGCGGTTTGTTTTCTCGATGTAGTAATTGATCGAGTCCATAAGCTTTTCCAAAGGATAAGCTCGATTAATCTTCATGATTTTCGTACGCAGGTCATTGTTTGGTGCATGCAAAGAAATAGCTAAGTTAACAGGAATGTTTGTATCGGCAAATTCGTAGATCTTGTTGACGATCCCGCTGGTTGAAACCGTAATGTGTCTAGATCCGATAGCAAGACCTTTTTGATCAATGATGACCTTCAAGAAGTCTATCATGTTCTCAAAGTTATCAAAGGGCTCACCGATCCCCATTACGACGATATGACTTACTTTTTCTCCGTTTCCTGCATTGTCTAAATGATGCTGAACATTCATGATCTGTTCTACAATTTCACCGCTAGACAAATCACGCGTTTTCGTTAATAAGCCGCTTGCACAAAAACTGCATCCGATGTTGCACCCTACTTGAGTGGTTACACAAACAGATAAACCGTATTTATGTCTCATCAAGACGGTTTCAATTAAGTTGCCGTCCTTAAGCTTAAACAAAAATTTTACTGTGCCATCTGAAGCTTCTTGTTTAACATGATGGGATAACGTATGAATCACAAAGTTTTCTTCCAGAAGAACAATACAATCCTTATTAACTTCTGTCATTTCAGAGAAATTTGTTACTCTCTTCCGGTAAAGGTATTCCCACACTTGTGATGCACGATATTGTTTATGTCCATGTTTTAAAAGCCATGCGGCAAGCTGTTCAAATGTTAATCCATATATGGAATTAGTAATCATAAAAAGACCTCTTTTCAAAACCTTAAACTTATTCTTCTATACTACTGAAAACTTATCATTCCCACAATGTTATCATGTCATTTCCAATACATTCATATTAAAATTTCAACTTTTAAACCATACTATGTTTTGGGTCTTTCTTAATCATTTGTCTAGCCCTTTTATGCTGTTATATAAGGCTTTTCACCTATATAGGTTGTAATTTCCATTTACGAATAAATAATAACCTGTAATAATAGATAAGCCGAAAACTTTTGACAATAATAAATATTTCAAAGTATTATATTTAATGAACTAAAGGAGGTTGTCTTATGTCAGACATAAATAGACAGAAAATTGTGGACAGTGTGCCTCAAAAAGGTTTCTTCGGACATCCTAAAGGCTTGTTTACACTTTTCTTCACAGAGTTTTGGGAGCGCTTTTCTTACTATGGAATGAGAGCAATCCTCATCTATTACATGTACTACGAAGTTTCTAAAGGTGGATTGGGAATTGAAGAATCCACAGCATTAGCAATCATGTCCATTTATGGTTCACTAGTATATATGTCTGGTGTTATCGGTGGTTGGTTAGCAGACAGAGTTTTTGGTACATCTAGAGCATTATTCTATGGTGGTATTTTAATTATGATCGGTCATATTGTCTTGTCCTTGCCAGGCGATCTGACGATGTTATTTATTTCAATGGTATTTATCGTTATTGGAACAGGTTTACTAAAGCCTAACGTATCATCCGTTGTAGGTGATATGTACGCTCCTGAAGATAATCGCCGTGATGCAGGGTTCAGTATTTTCTATATGGGTATTAACTTAGGTGCTTTCTTGTCTCCGTTAATCGTAGGTGAAGTTTCAAAAACGAGCTTCCACTTAGGTTTCGGAATTGCAGCAGTTGGTATGTTATTAGGTCTAATCGTATTTGTTGCAACAAAAAAGAAAAACTTAGGTCTTGCAGGTGCTACTGTGCCTAACCCGCTTTCTCCAGCTGAGAAGAAAAAATATTCTTTAATCGTTGGGCTAACTGCAGTAGTATTAGCTGTTATTTTAGGAATTACAATTCCTGCTGGAATCTTTACACTTGATGTATTTATTACACTTGTAGGTATTTTCGGTATTACGATTCCAACCATCTATTTTATCGTAATGTACCGCAGTCCAAAAACAACAGCTACAGAACGTTCAAGAATCTTGGCATATATTCCATTGTTTATTGCTTCTGTTATGTTCTGGGCTATTCAGGAACAAGGATCAACAATCCTTGCTGCTTATGCGGACAAGCGTACTGATCTAGAATTTGCTGGACTTACGATTTCTCCAGCTTGGTTCCAATCATTGAACCCATTATTTATTATCGTTCTTGCACCTGTATTCGCTTGGATCTGGGTGAAGCTTGGTGATCGCCAGCCTACAGTACCTAAGAAATTTGCTTTAAGTTTATTATTTGCTGGTTTATCATTCCTAGTTATTCTTCTGCCTGCTTATTTTGGCGGAGAAAACGCGTTGGTAAATCCATTATGGCTTGTTCTTAGTTACTTTATCGTCGTACTTGGTGAGCTTCTATTGTCACCAGTTGGACTTTCAGCAACAACAAAACTAGCTCCAGCTGCTTTCTCTGCTCAAACAATGAGCTTATGGTTCTTATCAAGTGCTGCTGCACAAGCAATCAACGCACAAATCGTTAAGTTCTATTCTGCAGAAACAGAAATGATGTACTTCGGTACAATCGGTGGAGTAGCAATCCTATTAAGTTTGATCCTATTCGTGATCTCTCCAAAGATTCAAGGGTTCATGAAAGGTATTCGTTAATCGTTAGTAACTTAAACCACTGGTGTAATGGAAACCATTATGCCAGTGGTTTTTTTAATATGAACGGATTAAAAAAAGACTAAAAAAAGAAACCTTTTGAAAAGGCATCTCCGCATAATCATTTAGTTCATGAAACCATGGAGCATTCCAAGCAATGTGAAAATAACGAAGTGATCCCCGATTGCTATGATGCAAGATTTTTTTGTTAACAATCCAAACAGTGAGTTCTTTATATAAACCAAAGAGATAAGCAAGCCGATCATTAACCCTGTCACTGTACCTTCTATAAAATTCTCAACTCCAGCAGCATTGATTAAAATAGATACCAAAAATGAGCTGATAAAAGCAGTAACGACAGAAAACATATATTTGAAGGGACCCTGACTACCCGCTTCTTTTTTCTTTCCTAGCAGAATGGAATAGTACATGCCCCCATAGAGCATATACAATAGACCACCAAATAGAATGGCGATTCCATTTAATTCATTGATCTCTAAAAACATAAAACTGCCCCCTTTTTATTTTGGTTCAATGGCTAGGGCAATAGCTTTTATCTTGCACTCAAGTGTTAAGGAGTTCTTATTTCGGACTATGGTAATCAGTTCAACAGGGTTACTTAAATATTTATAACCGCTTTTAGGGAGCCAATAGCTGTATAATTCAGAATAACATTCGATTAACATGTTTCTTTCACTATAATCTATAGGTTCTTCAAACTCATAAACCACATGTTTTCCGCCGTTAAAAATAAAAGTATCCTCATCATTCTCATCTTCAGACCCTTCAGAGATTGCAATATGACAATCATACCTGCTTTTTTCAGGTGGAGTTATATATGGATTATTTCTTGGAATCCCTAAAAATAGTGTATTTTCTTTAAGAAGTTCTCTCGAATCACACCAGCGAAAGACCTCTTCCCATGCTGCAGGTATTCCCTTCGTATAAGAACCTATTACTTGGTTTTTTACTGTTATACACTTTGTTAAAATACGTGTTTCAACCTTCGCTAAGTCCAGCCATTTGAATTTATTATAGCGAGTATGTTCTTTGTTCTCTTTCATCATTTTGCTTACTTCTTTAGAATTCTTGCTATTACCTTCGTACTCACGGGGAAAGCGCTCTAAATAGGCGCCCTCTCTCCATTTCTTTGGGTTCGTTTGAAAATAAGACTGAAAGGAATAAGTAAAATAGGACAAAGAAGAAAAACCGCACATTAATGCCACTTGAGTGATAGGAATATGGTGTTCATATATTAAAAGATGTGCTGCATTCTCTAAACGATTACGTTTTACATAAGCGGAGGGCGTTTCCCCAACTATACTTTTAAACATTCTTTGAAAATGAAAAGGAGAATATGTTGAGATGGCCGACAGCTTCTCAAGTGTTAGTGAATCTTCCAGATGTTCATCTATGTATTCCAGAACTTTAAAGATACGCTTTCGCTGCTCATTATTATAAATCATCAAAATACCTCTTTCCCCATCTTCATAAATCTGTTTTTAAATTATAAACCATAATACCTATCGGCAAGTAATAGAAATTGTACGCAGTATCTGTAAAAAAAATGATTGTTTGTCCAAACCTTTTAGACAAGCTTGCGTAAAATAAAAGAGAAAAGAGAGAGGTTTATGTTCTCTTTTCAAGGTTCACATATAGAAGGGGGGGTCTATAGTGTTACCGATCTTATTTCCTATTAAGAAAAGAAAGAAGCGCTGTAAGAAGCAAACGAACGGCGTAAATCCAGCGTAATTCATAACGAATTAGAAAAAGCCGGGATTTTCCCCGGCTTTTTCTGTTACATATTATAACGGCCCCTTTTATCTAAAACTAGGATATTATCCAAACCATTGTTAGGACAACCACATATAGTACAAGCAAGGGGGAAAATCATACAAACGAAAGTAATACTAAACACTTATCTTTTCATGTAAGTTATAGTTTTGAGTTTTACGCTATCCTTCCCCTTCGCAGAGTATTATAAGGGGGAATATCTTTGTATATTCGTAAATGGAATCCTAGTAAAGACAATCCTGTATTAGTTGAGATGGTCGTTAACAATTTTCAAGTAAAAAGAGAAGTCATCCAGCTAATTTTAGGAATGGCTAATGAGGTTATGGTTGTTTGTGACAGCAGCGATAGAATCGCAGGCTTTGTTAGTTACCGCTTTAGATTGGGCAACATGATTTATGTAGATTATGTGGTGCTGGATACAAAGCATCAAGGAAAAGGGATCGCCAGTTCTTTTCTTCCTGTCTTCGAGAACCATCTATTAAAACAAGGCATTCAAGTGGTTTATGGCACTGTAGATGAAGATAACACGGATGCTCTTAGAGTTTTTCAACAATGGGGCTTTGAAGTACAAGGACAGATCGGCTCAAGTATCGTTATCCAAAAAAATCTTACAGGTTCATCAAATCACCAAAACCGCGCTCGCACTTCTAATGTAAGGAAGCTAGGTTCACCTCCATCACTAGGTTTAACCATGTGATTTAATTAAATTAGCAGATCCAAGAGTATCGTTGGGTCTGCTTTTTTTTGTATACATATTAAAGCTGGCTCATTAGTTGAGCCAGCTTGTCTGTATTTAAAATATATATATGAGACTGTTTGTCCTAAAAGATTGTTGGATCTTGCAGGTTCTTATTTCTTTTTAATTTCTTAGGTGCTCTTAGGAACGTATTTTCACTGCTGAAAATTTCATCTATAGCTCTTCTGTTCCAATCATTGTTATACTCCTGATCGCTGCATATACATCCGCTTAAGTCGTATCGGAACAAGCCACAGTGCGGGCAACTACTCACTATCCATCACCCCCCATTTTTCAACATAACATATACTATGAAACCGTATAAAAAAGGTAACGGCTATTGCTAGATATATTAATAAAAATGGATGTATTGTAAAATTCGTGGGTAGTAAGTGGTTAATTTCCGCTCCAGGGTGCTCGCTTTCCGCCCGGCGGGCGGTGAGCCTCCAATCAACTTGCAATGAAATTTAAAAACAATAATCTTTTAAAAATAAAGTCAAAAAAGTTTATAGTAAACTTACTTTGAAGCAGTTTTCTTATTCATCCACTCGGGTTTATGGAATTGTTCAAATTCACTATTTATTACATTTTTAAATTCTTCAGATTCAACTGCTGCTTTAAGATCTTTTGCTAATTTAGAGTTCTTTTTCTCTTCTAAAACAACGATTCGATTAATGATTTCTTCTGGAAGCTTATCCTTCACAAGGGCATCCTCTAAGTTTAAACCTGATGAGATCGCGAAGTTTCCATTGACCGCTGCTAAATCAACCGATTCCAATGTTCGGGGAGTTTGAGCCGCCTCAACCGGCTGGAATTTAAATTTCTTCGGATTTTTTGTAACGTCTTTTTCTGATACGCGCAACGGATCTGCTTTACCATCAATCTCTATTAATCCGTTATCTCTTAAAACCGTTAGACCTCGAGACAAATTTGTAGGATCATTTGCTAGTGCGACCGTGCTCCCAGGCTTAATTTCCTCGAGCGATTTATATTTGTTGGAGTAAATACCGATCGGTGCTGTCGGAACAGTCACGACACTTGATAACTTCATATCATTCTCTTTTGAGAAAGCATCCATATATACCTTGTGCTGAAAGAGATTTGCATCAAGCGAACCGCTTTTAAGGGATATATTCGGCTGCACATAGTCATTGAATTCCTTAACTTCGACTTTGTATCCTTTTTTCTCTAAATAGGGCTTAACACCTTTTTCAAGCATATCGCTATATGGAACGGTCGCTCCGAGTGTAATCTCTTTCTTTTTTCCTTCTCCTGAAGCTCCACATCCAGCTAAAGCAATGATAGCTGTAAGCCCTATGATTAAACGAGTAATTTTTTTCATTCTCTCCTCACTCCTGAATAATATTATTTTGCTTCCGTTAAAACTCTTCTATATTTCGCTGCTGGATGGTCATCTGGCAATAATCTATCACTAAATAATTTTTCCCTCAGCGTACCTTTGTTGTACTCTTTTTTGTATAATCCTCTCTCTTGAAGAACCGGTATGACGAGTTCCACAAAAGCTTCCAGATCACCTGGGGTTACAAGGTGATTTAAATTGAATCCATCAACACCAGACTCCTCAAACTGAGCTTGAATACCGTCTGCAACTTGCTCTGGGTTCCCCACAATATAGCTACCCCTGTCAGGTGACTCAAACCGGTTAAGCACTTCTCCTACAGTGAGTTTTTTAGGCGCATCCTTTGTAAGTGTGGCAGCTTTGTAATGACCGCCTTCGGTAGATTTTGTATATTCAAACGGAAGGTCGGGATCAAGATCTTCGTATTCAGCGATATCATATCCGCTCGCCCCGTATTGTGCCTTTGCTGCATCTGAGCTCCAAGCCTTTGAATATTCATCAAATTTCCGTTCTGCTTCCTCTGTTGTTTCTCCAACGACTACGTTTAGGAACGAGAAGATTTTAATGTTTTCAGGGTGCCTGCCATGTTTTTTTGCCCGTTCTCTAATATCATCTGCGTAGAAGCGGATCCTTTTTGCTGTTGGACCTCCCACAAAAATACACTCTGCATGTTTTGCGGCAAAATCACGTCCTCTTTCTGAGGTGCCTGCCTGGTATATAACAGGAGTTCTTTGCAGGGATGGTTCACTTAAATGAGGTCCCTCCACTTTAAAATACTGTCCTTCATGGTTGATCTCATGGACTTTTTCAGGATCAACCAGCGTATCTTTACCGATATCTTCAACAACTGCACCGTCTTCCCAGCTGTTTTCCCAGAGCTTGTAAGACACTTCGAGATACTCATCAGCGATGTTATAACGCTCATCGTGTTTGATCATATCCTCCAGACCAAAGTTTTTAGCTGCATTAGGAAGATAGGATGTGACAACATTCCAGGCAATCCTTCCATTCGTTAAATGATCGAGCGTAGAAAAACGGCGTGCATTTCCAAAAGGCTGTTCATAAGTGGTACTGACCGTAACCGCAAACGATAAGTTTTTAGTTACACTAGCCATCGCAGAGATGAGCAGAGCAGGGTCATTTAGCGGAACCTGCAGTCCATCTCTGATAGAAGGAGCTTTACTCTTTTGATAAACGTCATAGACCCCTAACACATCAGCAAAAAATATCGCATCGAACTTCCCTTTTTCCAGAAGCTTGGCATAATCGATCCAATAATTTAAGTCTTTATAACGCTTATGCCTTTTATTTTCCGGGTGCTTCCAAAGCCCGTGAGAGTTGTGCATAGCACTAGTCATCTCAAATGCGTTTAACAAAATTTCTTTAGTCAAAATGATTTCCTCCGTAACCTTTAAAATTTTTTGTACCGCTCCCAAGAGAAAAACAAAAACCTCTTCATGAAATAAGAAGAGGTTAATAAAATACGTAAAATATAAAAACGCATTTGATCTCTCCTTATCTTTCAAGCTTGTAAGCTTGCTGGAATTGGCACAGTTCTAAAATAGTTGTTGCCGAGGCTTCAAAGGGCCAGTCCCTCCACCTCTCTCGATAAGAAATCGATAGTATTCAATTTATCAACAGAATATACAGGAATAAAAATAGTCTGTCAACGCACATTCTATAAATAATAAAAAAATTTTAAGTTTTCAGTTTTTCATTGACAATATCCTCTCTTGTATTTTATAGTGAGGACTATTAAAATTTATAATCTATTAATTCTTATCACGAGTCAGGGGAGGAACTGGTCCTAAGATCCTGCAGCAACCGCTTATCTTTACCAGATAGGAAAGGTGCTAAGTCCAGCAGACAAATTTGTGTCTGAGAGATGAGAGAGAGTTCTTTAACACCGTCCTCTTTCGTCATTTTGAAAGGAGGATTTTTTTATGTCCTCTGAAAAAAATTACCGGAGGGAAAATTGTGATCAAAACTTATGTAGAAACAGAGCAAAACAAAAATCAAACAAGTATCGAAAACATCATAAAAAAAGCTGAAGATCTAAAAGAAATTTTCAGCACAAGAGCGGATGCGATTGATTCAGAAGGTACTTTCCCTTAAAAGAATTTCGAAGACCTAAAAAAAGCGAACTTCCTATCTCTTACCATACCAAAAGAGTTTGGCGGCCAAGGTCTCAACCTTCTTGAATATTTACAAGTTCAAGAAATACTTGCTCAAGGCGACGCTCCTACGGCCTTATCTTTGGGATGGCACTTAGGTGTCATGCTTGAAGCGGCCGAAAACAGGCATTGGCAAGGTTCTGTATTACAAAGAGTCAGCTCGAATATTGTTCAGAAGAGAACTCTATTAAATTTGGCTCAGACAGAACGAGCTACTGGAAGCCCTTCAAGAGGCGGAACTCCCGGCACAATTGCCATAAAAGAAGAACACGGCTGGCGTTTGAACGGAATTAAAGCATTTACTTCTATGGCTGAAGCTCTCGATTGTTCCATCATTACCGCTGATCTTAATTACACCGGTAAAAAAGGGTTTATTTTAGTTGATCATAAACGAGAAGGTGTCTCTATAAAAGAAACGTGGGACAGCATATCTATGAGAGGCACCAAAAGTGATGACCTTGTCCTAAAAGATGTACTCGTTGAGGAAGAAGACCTTTTATTTGTAGAAGATGACCGTTCCTCCACAACAAGAGGCTGGTATCTTCAAGTACCTGCCGTTTATATTGGGATTGCCGCAGCTGCAAAGGATTATGCGATAAAATTCGCTTCAGAATACAGTCCGAATACCTTGCCTGGACCAATAAAAGATGTACCAGAAGTAAGAAGGAAAATTGGGAAGATTGAGCTTGAACTTTTTAATGCTCGCCAAGTGTTATATGCTGTTGCAAGGAAATGGATCGAACAGCCAGATCAGCGAATAAAGATGGCTTCAGAGCTGTCCGCTGTTAAGCATATTGCCACAAACAGTGCCAACAAGGTAGTTGATTTAGCAATGAGAATTGTCGGAGCTAGGAGTCTCTCTGCTTCAAACCCGCTGCAAAGACATTTTCGTGATGTACGTGCCGGCCTTCATAATCCTCCGACAGATGATGCAATCGTCTATAACCTTGCTGATGCGGTTTTAGGTAAACCATAAGACGAGACCATAATTTATCATGGAAACAACAACGGCTTCATATGTTATTACAATGGTAATTTCAGCTGAAAGGAGTCGTTTTCATGGATGATACATCTAGAAATCAATCCTATCAGAAGATTCCCCAGCCAATAAGGGATGATGGGGCTGGTGCAACTGATTTTGGACCTCGGGATATTATGCGTGATATAGAAAATCCTGATATGCTAGTTCCTCCTAAAACGGATGCTGGTACGATTCCAAATATGCGGTTTTCTTTTTCAGATACTCCTATGCAGTTAAATCATGGGGGCTGGTCGAGAGAAATTACGGTTAGACAGCTTCCTGTAGCAACAACACTTGCAGGCGTAAATATGCGGCTTACCCCAGGAGGCGTCAGAGAACTGCACTGGCACCAAGAAGCAGAATGGGCTTACATGATACTTGGGCGCGCCCGTATTACATCGGTTGATCAAAACGGAAGAAATTTTATTGCAGACGTAGGACCTGGCGATCTTTGGTTCTTCCCTCCAGGTATCCCCCACTCCATTCAAGGATTAGAAGAAGGCTGTGAGTTTATTCTTGTTTTTGATAACGGTGATTTTTCTGATCTGAGTACGTTATCGATCTCCGATTGGTTTGCACACACACCGAAAGAAATACTGTCTGCTAACTTTGGAGTACCAGAGAGCGCATTTGCTCATATCCCAGCAAAACAGCGCTACATTTACCAAGCTAACGTGCCAGGTCCTATTGAAACACAAGCAGTATCCGACCCCTATGGAACGGTTCCTCAGTCCTTTTCGTACCGAATGTCAAAGCAAAAACCCTTAACTTTTCCAGGCGGAACCGTCCGCATCGTAGATTCTACTAACTTTCCTGTTACAACCATTTCTGCTGCATTGGTCGAAGTAAAGCCTGGCGGAATGCGAGAACTTCATTGGCATCCAAACAATGATGAGTGGCAATACTATTTGACAGGAATGGGAAGGATGACCGTTTTTGCAGGAGATGGGGCTGCAAGAACCTTCAACGTCCGTGCTGGAGATGTGGGATATGTTCCATTTGCTTTCGGTCACTATATTCAGAACACCGGCAATCAAAGTCTATGGTTTCTCGAGATTTTCAAAAGCAAGATTTTTGCTGATGTCTCCTTAAACCAATGGATGGCATTGACACCTAAAGAACTCGTACAAACAAATCTAAATGCCAGTAAGGAACTCTTAACTTCCCTTCGTAAGGAAAAATGGCCAGTTGTAAAATATACGGATGTTTAAGAATAGCTGTTTTCGCAAACATTGTTGCTCTTGTAAGTAGTTGATTTCCGTTCCAGGTTGCTTCGCTTTCCGCGGGGCGTGCGGTGAGCCCCCTCGCCGCTTTACGCCATTGAGTGGTCTCACCTGACCGCTCGTCCCGCTGGAGTCTCGAACCTTCCACTCCAATCAACTTGTCAGCGAAGATAATGAACAAAACAAAATACTTAAAAAGCAACAATCTTTTAGAAAAGCGCCTTAAGAATTAACCCTTGTACGTGTAAAGGATATTAGAAGATTTAACCACCCTCGTAGTACTAAAAAGGAAGGTGATCCAGGTCACCTTCTTTTTATTGTTTATTGATTCTCTTTTATTAATGTTCCATGTGAAACATTACTTTTTTTGTTCCCCACATGCCTATCCATATTATGTATAATTCTATTTATCAGACAATCATTTTACAGGAGACGATGCAATGGGCAACACTAGCTCTGCAAATTATATTCTTCATGCTAAAAGCAGCCAGTTCCATTGGGAAGGAAACGGACAGCTCTCTATTAAGACCTTCACAAACGGTAAAGCTCACTATAAGACGAATAAGGGATATTATACGGTTGAAGAAAACCGATACCTCCTGCTTAATGAAGGATCCTACTCCATTACGATTGAAGACCAAATTGAGGTTGAGTCTTTCTGTCTTTTTTTCAAGCATGGATTTAGTGATCACGTTTTTCGTACGATGAACGAGTCGTCTGACCGGTTATTGTCTGACCCATTTAAAGAAACACATTCTATTGGTTTTTTTGAAAAAACGTACGCAATAAGCAGCACCATTTCTAATCAGATCCACCAATTAAAACAGCATTCATCTTTTAATGACTCTCTTTGGCAAGAACAGCAATTTCATAGCATCATGCAGTCTATTTTATTGGAACACATAAAGTCATTAAAAGACCTCGATTCACTCGATGCTTTGCGCTTCTCTACCCGAACAGAACTCTATAAAAGGATCAGCATGGCCCATGAATTTATCAGAGCGTCCTATGATCAGCAAATCACACTCGAAGAGATCTCCCGTGTGGCTTGTTTATCACCAAACCACCTCTTACGAAATTACTCAAAAATCTATAACAAAACGCCTTATCAGCAAATTTCAGAATTAAGGCTCCAAAAATCGATTTCGCTTCTAAAAGACCTTGATTACAGCATGACAGATATTACATTTGAAGTTGGGTTGAATAATCCTGTTTCCTTTAGCAAATGGTTTAAACAGCATACTGGTCTTTCCCCGCTTCAATTTCGAAAAAAAGTGATATTGGATAAGAATGAATAGAGAAAAAAGATTATGATTCTCTTAATAAATAACTGAAATGAGGAGATTTGTTATGACTATAACCAGAAAAGTAATACAAAAAGTAGGCCAAATCGGAGTACCTGTTCAAAACCTGGAACGTGCTCTTGCTTTTTATCAAGATACACTTGGGCTCGATCTTTTATTTAACACAGACCGCCTTGCCTTCTTGCAATGTGATGGGCTACGTATTTTTCTGAGTCTGCCTGAAAAAGAAGAATTCTCTCAATCCAGTTCCGTAATCTACTTCCAAGTCGAGAACCTTTCAAGTACATACAATGACTTAAAAGAAAAGGGTGTCTCCTTTATTGATGAACCTCATATTGTCGGCAAAATGGGCAACACTGAAATATGGATGGCGTTCTTTAAGGATACGGAAAACAATACACATGCGTTCATGAGTGAGATTACTGTTAAATAAAAAAAGAGTGCAGGCATCTTTTGCCTGCACTCTCTTTATTAAACTTATTGAGCCGTGTAACCGCCATCGATAACGATCGCTTGTCCTGTAACACTCTTCGCTTTTTCACTTGATAAGAACATTGCATAATCAGCGATTTCACTTACTTCCATCAAACGTTTTTGCGGAACTAGCGGATAAATAACTTCTTCAAGCACTTTATCTAAAGATACATTTCTTGTTTTCGCCAAGTCTTCTAACTGACCGCGAACAAGTGGAGTATCTACATAACCAGGGCATAGTGCGTTAACTGTAACACCCTCTGCTGCTGATTCTAGTGCTGCAACCTTAGTAAGACCGATTACACCGTGTTTTGCACTGTTATAAGCTGCTTTTCCGGCAAACCCGATCAAACCGTTGATGGACGAAATGTTAATGATGCGTCCAAAGCCTTGCTCTTTCATGATAGGCATAACATGCTTCGTTGCAATAAATGGAGCTGTAAGCATGATCTTGATCATCAATTCAAATTTGTCTGTAGGAAACTCTTCAATTGGTGATACATGCTGAAGGCCAGCATTGTTGATTAAAACATCCACACGTCCGTACTCCTTATGAGCAGTCTCGATCATGTTCTTGATGTCTTCTTCACTCGTTACGTCAGCTTTAAGGCCGATCGCTTCATACCCAAGGCTTTTAAGTTCTTCAGCTGCTTTTTTTACACCTTCATCGTTCAAATCGGTTAAAACGACTTTGCTTCCATTTTCAGCAAAAGTCTTTCCGATTTCAAAACCAATTCCGCTTGCAGATCCTGTAATTACAACAACTTTGTTTTCTACCACAATTCTCACTCCTAATTTTTAGATGATACCCATGCTCGCCATAATAATACCAACGATTACAGCGATTGTAGGGATGATTAAAGCAACAACAAACACATCTTTATACGTTTCCTTATGCGTTAACTGAGTTACAGCAAGAAGAGTCAGCAAGGCCCCGTTATGAGGAAGAATAGAAGCTCCAGATGCTATAGATGCCATTCTGTGAAACGCTTCAGGACTCATCCCGGTTGACTGAGACAACTCATAGTACGTTCCTCCAAGCGCTTCTAAAGCAATACCCATACCGCCTGATGCAGAGCCCGTAATCATTGCCAGAAGCTGAACAACAAGGGATTCTGACACGAGCGGGTTGCTTGAGATACCTAGTAGCATGTCTGTGATGCGATCAAAATCAGGAACGCTCGTTACTACTGCACCAAATCCAACCGCTGCACTTGTGTTGATAATGGCCATTACTGACCCTTTTGCTCCTTCATTCATAGATGGAATGAAAGTTTTATATTGCCTTAAACTAATAAGTAATATCGCTAGAATCCCTGCTAATAATGATGGGATTGGAGCTATTTTTAAGAAGTTAAGTAAAATAACAACGACTAATAAAGGGATTAAAGAAAGAATCCAATTTGGAAGATTCTCTTCGTTTTCTTCTTCTTTTTCCTTCGATTTATCAGGTTCTGTATACTTTATACCAGCTGCCGTCATTCGTTTCTCTCTGAATTTCAGCCATAGGTAACCGCCTACTGCCATGATCAGCGTTGCCACGATACCGATGATAGTACCCGCCATAGGCGTTGTTTTAAACGTATTCATCGGGATTAAATTCTGAATCTGAGGCGTTCCTGGTACAGCTGTCATCGTAAATGTGAAAGCACCGAGAACAATCGTTGGAGCGATCAGTGTTCTGGAGATATCTGCTTTCTTAAATAGAGCAAGGGCTATCGGGTAAATCGCGAAAACGACTACGAATAAACTTACACCGCCATATGTCAAAACAGCCGATGCGACCAAAACTCCTAAAATGGCACGCTTTTCCCCTATAAACTTTGTAAACTGAATGGCAACTGATTTTGCAGCACCGGTGTCTTCCATCAGTTTTCCAAGTACAGCTCCTAATAAAAAGATCGGAAACCATTGCTTCGCAAAATTCACAAAGCCTGTCATATACGTGTTTGTATATGCATTCATTAGGTCTAATCCGCTCATTAAAGCGACAATACCTGCGACGATTGGAGCAACCCAAATGATTGACCATCCGAGGTAGGCAAAGAACATAAGCAGGGCAAGCCCTATTATGATACTTATCAAAATCTTTCCTCCTTTTGTATATGAAAAGAGTGCGCTTTCATCATTTGGCACTTCTTTTAAAATGGATTCATTGCACGAAGGACATTTTACTCTTGTGTATTTAATTAGTAAAATGAATTATAACTATAGATAATATGCACAAAAGTTATAGATCGGAGTTACAGAATGGATATACGCCAGCTCACATATTTCTATGAAGTTGCAAAATACAGAAGCTTCACCAAGGCTTCTGCCGTTTTGCATATATCACAGCCAAGCCTAAGCAAAATGGTTAAGAACCTAGAAGACGAACTTGAGATGGAACTAATAGACCGTTCCTCCAGACAGATCGAACTAACAGAAGCCGGTGAGATAGTCTTTGAACAAAGCAAGATGATCTTGGAGAATCTCGATAACCTTTCATCGAGCCTCTACGACCTGATGAACTTAAAAAAAGGAAAAATCACCATCGGAATACCGCCGCTAATCGGTTTCTTATTTTTCCCAAAAATCATTAAGAAATTCAAAACACTCTATCCGGACATACAGATCAGAATGGTCGAACACGGTGCGAATAAAGTGCAGCAAGAAGTGAGTGATGGTCTGCTGGATCTCGCTGTGGTTGTCTTGCCAATAAATAAAGAGAAATATGAAATCGTCTCATTCTTGACAGAGCGGCTGATGCTTTTCGTTCATGCCTCTCATCCTTTTTCCAAACGAAAAAGCATCGAAATGAAAGAGCTGCAGAATGAATCTTTTATTTTGTTTAAAGAAGGATTTACTTTGCATGACAGAGTCATTCAGGAGTGTTTAAACGCAGGCTTCCGGCCGAAAGTTGCCTATGAAAGCTCTCAGTGGGATTTTATAAGCGGTATGATCGGAGAAAATTTAGGAGTATCGATCTTTCCAGAGTCTATTGCGAAAAAGGTGGATCAGGATAAAGTGAAGGCGATCCCAATAACGAATCCATCTCTTCCATATGAGCTTGGAATTATTAAAAAGAAAGACAAATATGCAACATACGCGACAAAAGAGTTAATTAAAATGCTGCGTGAATTCAGTGAATAGAAGATTATGATCATTTTTTATGGGGATGCATCAACCAGAGGCGGAAAAGTACTATTTACAGGCGAAAAGTTAGATTGTATCGGCGAAAAAATATCGAATACAGGAAAAAACAGCGGTGGATGCGGCGAACGTGTAATATTTATAAGAAAACGTACCGTAAAATTTAAAAAATGACTCAAAGTTTTCCTTTGAGTCATTCCCTCTTTACTTTTTAGACCTTTTTAACAAATTCAGACTTTAACTTCATAGCTCCAAACCCATCAATTTTGCAATCAATATCATGATCGCCATCAACCAAACGAATACCTTTGACTTTCGTACCGATTTTTATGACAGATGACGTTCCTTTAACTTTCAGGTCTTTAATTACAGTGATGGTGTCTCCATCATTTAGTTCATTTCCATTTGAGTCTCTTATAATTTTTTTATCATCTGTGCCCTCAAACTCATTATCGAGCGACCACTCATGTGCACATTCTGGACAGACCAACAGGCTGCCATCTTCGTATGTATATTCAGAATTACATTTAGGACAATTCGGCAAGCTAGACATTTTTTCTCCTCCATTCGGTACATCGATTTTACCATAGCCTTATTTCATGATACTTTCAATTAACAAGTAACCACCTGTAAACAACAATATGATATACGTAAATATACGAAATATTCTTTGGCTCACCCTTTTAAATAAACGTTGTCCCACATACAAGCCTATTAAAACAAGCGGCAGAGCGTATAAACTAGAAATCCAGACAGTTCTATTTGTTCCAGCAAAAATTGTTTGAGTCACTATACTTATGGAATAGATAAATAAATAGAAGGCAAGCGTTGTTCCTCGTAATTTTTCTTTTTGCGTATCCGTACCTGAAAAATACAACAGCAATGGCGGTCCTGGCATTCCTATACTGGTTGTTAGAGAGCCTGAAAATACACCTGCTGCCAGGTCATTTTTATTATTCTGTTTAACCCGTAAATTTAGCATGAGCAAAAGGGTTAGTGCTAAGATGATCATACTGATTCCTATTTTTAATCTCGTTATGTCTGCCAACAAAAAGATATAAATCCCAATCGGCAGACCAAAAAGACTTCCAGCTATCAACCGTTTTAATATAGCAAAGTCTATATCTTTTTTAATTTTTGTTATTAAAGCTAACGATATAAACAAAGACAAAATCAAATTTATTTGTACAGCTTCCATCGGTTCAAAAATTAGCAGTAGAAATGGAGTAGCTAGAATCGAAAATCCAAACCCTGTGCTTGTTTGCAGGATAGAAGCAGTCAGTATGATTAGAAAATATAATGAAAATTCCAAACTTGCACCAACTTTAATAAGATAGAATCGACTTGTATAAAAGCTATTACTATTGTATCAAATGAAAATAATACTTCCTAAAATGGGGTGACATCATGAAGATTGGTATCATTGGATTAGGCGACATCGCAAAGAAAGCCTACTTGCCTGTGCTTTCTGAAAAAGCTGGCCTGGAACTTGTGCTTTGTACAAGAAATGAAGACACCTTAAACCAATTATCAAGAAAGTACAGAATACAGGAAAAAGTTAATACCGTTGACGAACTGGTAAGCAAGAATATTGATGCAGCATTTATCAGTACCGCTACAGAGGCACATTTTGAAATAGCAGAAAAACTACTAAAGAGCGGGATACATGTGTACATAGATAAACCAATATCCTTACATTTTCAAGAAACAGAAAGAATCGAACAACTCGCAAAAAAGACAGGTAAAATAGCCATGGTAGGCTTCAACAGAAGATTTATTCCAAGAGTAAGAGAACTAAAGGAACACGGTAAAGCCAGCCTGATTATCATGCAAAAAAATCGATTTTCTTCACCTGATTATCCTAGAAGATTTATTGTAGAGGATTTTATTCATGTGGTGGATACACTTAGGTTTTTGATGGATACACCAGTTAAGGATGTAAAAGTGGAGTTTCTTAAAGATGGAAAAATGCTGAATCAATTAGTTATACAGCTAATTGGCGACGGCTGTATAGCTATAGGCGTCATGAACAGAAATGGCGGAGTTACCGAAGAAATTATCGAATATAGTACTGGCCAGCATAAATATGTAGTCAACAGCCTTGTGGAAACGACTCATTTTCATGATAAAGAGATCAGCATATCTAAATTTGGAGACTGGGAGCCCACTCTGTATAAACGCGGATTCAACCAGATCACAGATCATTTTATAGATTGTGTAAAAAACGACAGGATTCCTGAGCCATCCATCCAAGATTCATTAATTACGCATGAAATATGCGAAAGAATCGTAAAATTTATAGATTCAAAACTATAAAAATAAAAGCCAGAGAGCTTCTTTCTGGCTTTTATCATTCGGTTAACTTCTAGGCTTTTCTCTAAACCATAAGGTGGCTATCCATTTTTCTCCCGCTCTTAAAGGATGTGAACCATGCAGTGAAAGTGGGTGTGGCTGGTTTGTATTTTTATAGCAATCCTCAAATACAAGCAAATTCCCTTGTGAAGGAGCTACCTCAAAATTAAGGGAAGGGAAAAAAGTTTCTCCTCCTGCACCTCGTACAGTATTTAAGTAAAGTAGTGCGGTTAAAATGCGCTGTCCCCCATTTTCCAAATATTTTCTTCCTAATGGAGTAGATGGACTAAACGTATCTAGATGGGCATCAAACCTCCCGCCAACCTGATACCTAACAATTTGTAACTGTTCGGCATGACTAAGCGGCTGCCCAGCTATAGATGCTATGCGATTTGTTATCAGTTGTACATGTTCATTCAAACTATGCGGCAGCCAAGCTGTATCCGACTTTCGTGTATTGGTTCCACCTACTACAGTAGATGGCTGCAGATTTGCTTTAGCGAGATCCATCATGATTTGACACTCTTCCTGACTTAAAACATTGTCATAACTCGCTATAAAAGGACTTTTACTGTAAACAATCGAAGGTTCCTTCATTACATCACCTTATTTATCATTTACAACTATCCTATGAACAGCTTTTTGTGGCTGTGAACCTAATTTATCAATAAAAAGCTTCCTCGGACAAATGAAAAAGAACAGCTCTTCGCTGTTCTCTGTTCTTAAACTATCGTGATAAACGGGTATTATAATACAACTTATATATATTTTTTATAAACTTTTTTAACTATCTACTGAACTCCAATCTGCTATAGACAATTGGCTAACTACTTTATAACCGTTTCCTTGTCCATCTGGTTTTATTATGACTGTTCCCATATTAGAAATATGACCTAAGCCAATCTCATTTGGAAAGCCGTGAGCAACAATAACTGTATTTCTTCCCCTTTCAGGTATTGTTTCCAACACGGACCTAAAATGGCTTAGGATCCTTTGTCTTTCAAAACTCGGTAAATTTCCACTTAACTTATAAATCTCTATCCAAAAAGGATCAACTTGAACATTAACGCTTCCAAAAGCTAACTGTGCTGTTTCGATGGTCCTACAAAAAGGACTCGCGGAAACAGGGTATTCAATTGGTATTTGCAGGTATCGAAGAATTTCCCCATAGTATTTAGCCTGTCTGCGTCCCTTTTCAGAAAGATTTCTTTGGGTTAAACAATTTTTAAAGTTTAAATAGGGTGAATCTCTTCCAACGGTCGCTTCTCCATGCCTTGTATAGAATATAAATCCTCCTTGTTTAAGGGAATTAAGTAATGCTCTATTCAAAGCAATTTCTCCTCCCATGTGAAAATCCTATTTATGCTAATGTATGACATTTCACATGGGTTATTAACCAATTAAAAAACAAACATGAATCAAAACCTTTCCTGTTTGTTATTGCTGATGCACAAGGTGCTATATTCGAATTAATAGAGAACGGGAAAACAGATTTTCTTGTCAAAAATCAAGTTTACATTATTTTGAATTCGTTCCTACAGCTGCTTACAATAAATGCTAGAATATATTTATTAGACTCCCCAAAGAGGTGACAGCGACTTGATTATTTACGAAGCGACAAAAACTGAATTTATTTCTGATGTTACGAACGAGCTACTCGTAGAACGTCTTTACGAGTCATATCAAAATAAAATAGGTAGGACTACTAAAAGTGAAATCAACTCATGGGAAAATTCACTCCATCGCATGTCTAATGTTATGCAGGATAACGGGATTCCTGATGATACATCTGTCGCAATAGAGTTTAAGATTCCAAATACATCTAAACGAGTAGATTTCTTAGTGGCTGGTCACGATGGTATCCAAGATCATGTTGTAATTGTTGAATTAAAGCAATGGTCCGAGGTTGAAAAGGTAACAACCAAAGATGCACTCGTGTCTACCTATCTTGGTGGGAGTAAGCGGACTGTGACACATCCTTCTTATCAGGCATGGTCATATGCTGCTTTAATTCAAGATTTTAACCAGAACGTGCAAGATATGGATATTGTGTTGAAACCATGTGCCTATCTACATAATTACCGAAAGACAGAAGATGATCCGTTAATGGATCCCCACTATTCTGCTCATTTGGCTAAAGCACCTGTGTTTGCAAAAGGTGAGATACAGAGATTAAGAGATTTTATTAAGAAGTACGTGCGTTACGGAGATCGTAACCAATTGATTTATCAGATAGAGCGCGGCAAAATCCGACCATCTAAGGCATTACAAGATTCTCTTGCAAGCTTGTTGAAAGGAAATCAGGAATTTGTGCTTATTGATGAACAAAAGGTTTTTTATGAAGATGCTTATCATTTAGCACTCGAGAGTATTAAAAATAACCAAAAGAGAGTAATGGTAATTGAGGGTGGACCTGGGACTGGTAAATCCGTAATGGCTGTAAACCTTCTTGTAAATCTTATTAATCAGGGTTTAACGGCGCTTTATGTATCAAAAAACTCAGCTCCTCGTAATGTTTATGCTTCTAAACTGAAAGGAACGATCAAGAAAACACAAATTGACAACTTATTTAAAGGGTCCGGCAGCTTTTATGAATCTGAAAAGAATGAATTTGACGTACTTATAATTGATGAAGCACACCGATTGAATGAAAAGTCAGGAATTTACAATAATTTAGGCGAAAATCAAATAAAGGAATTAATTCACTCTTCTAAATTCACGATTTTCTTTATCGATGAAAATCAAAGAGTTACCTTAAAAGACATTGGAAGTATGGACTTAATTAAAACGTATGCAGAAGAGTTAGATGCCGAACTGATTCAGGGCAAACTCATTTCACAATTTCGCTGCGATGGATCTGATGCATATATTGCTTGGTTGGATGACGTACTTCAAATCAGGGAAACTGCGAATTCTAACGACCGTGGCGTAGATTATGACTTCAGAGTATATGATGATCCCAGTGCTATGCTGAAGGAAATTGAAGAATTGAATAAGAAAAATAACAAGTCACGTATTCTTGCTGGCTACTGCTGGGAATGGCCCAAAAATGGCCGGACTAATACCCTCCATAAAGACATCGAAATAACCCAGCACAATTTTAGTATTAGCTGGAACCTGTCTGACAGCATCTGGGCAATTGAACAGGATTCTGTCTCTGAAGCAGGGTGCATTCATACTTCCCAAGGACTTGAATTTGATTATGTTGGTGTTATCATAGGACCAGACCTTGGTCTTAAGGATGATATGGTGATTACAGACTATACGAAACGTGCTAAAACTGATCAGTCTCTCAAAGGAATCAAAACAATGGCAAAAATAAACCCAGAAAAAGCTCATGCTATTGCGGACCAAATTATTAGGAATACTTACAGAACGCTTATGACTAGAGGACAGAAGGGATGCTTTATCTTCTGTACGGACCCAGAATTAAATGAGTATTTCAGAGAACGGCTAAAAAAATCTGTAGTTTATGATGATATGTCACCAAGACAAGTATATGTGGCTGCGGAAGACCAAAGGAAGTATTAAAGATTTTTCTTAGAAAAAGACAATTCTACAAAGGATGAGCAATTTGAATGAAATCAAGGAACTAATGAACTCAATCAATGAATTTAGAGAAGCTAGAGGATGGGGACAGTATCACAACCCAAAAGACCTTGCCATTTCACTTTCGATTGAAGCTGCTGAACTACTAGAAGATTTTCAGTGGAAAAGCAGTGAAGAAGCTGTAGACCAAAACATTGAAAACATTAAAGAAGAAATCGCTGATGTATTCATATACGGACTTATGCTCTGTAATGAATTAGATTTGGATGTTGAGACAATTATTAAAGATAAGATTAAAAAGAATGGGTTGAAGTACCCCATTACCAATAAATCGTAAAGGTAGATTGGACTTTTAGAAAAATAGAAAAGTACATCTTCTCTTTATGCATAAAGGAAGCACGAGACTCGTTCTCGTGCTTTTCTTAAACAATTTTCAGTTAAAGTAAGAATTTAATTAATTCCTATTCAAAGTTTCAAGAGACAGCGGGTAGGCACCTGTGCTTCTCATTTTTTATTTTGATAGTTTCGGATACACAACGGTCCCATCTTCTTCAATGATTGGCATGGCTCCCCACTTCCCCAATTCATGAGGCACTATCCTAGGGTTTCCCTTGGCATCAGGTATGAGATGGTTCACATCCCATCCATTTGCCTGCAGACAGTTGCTGATGAGAAGACGGTGGCACCTTGCCGGATGATGTTCTGAACACATATAGACGAGATTCCCTTCTTGGGCCTGTTCCTTGAGCAGGTCCAAAGCATCCTTAAAATCATCGGTCAGTGTATAATCCGCATAGTTTTGAAATGAGCGATTATTCCATCCTTCGTTTAATTTCTCGCCTACCTGTCCCGACATTTTCCTTCTCCCGCCAAGACCGGAAAAATGGTGATACTGAATCCCCGCTTCTTCCAGCCACTGTTCCATGTCTTCTTTTTTAAAGTGTGAACTCCTGCGACTTGCAGGAAATGCTCGAACATCTGCCACAAAGCTAATTTCAGCTGCTCCCAACAACTTCAAAAATTGTTCTTTCGAATGGTTATAATGTCCAATCGTATAGACTTTCATAATCATCTCCCTAACTAAAACGGTCAGTAACATAAATTACCCGTATTAGAGCAAAATGAACCAAATGAACAGTACTTATAGTGGGTACAGGGCGCCAATTTTCAGATCGACTTACATATATTTATTAATTCCTTAGCCATCTACTTGTGATAAGGCTCATTCCGATTAATGCGAAAAGCCCTATAGATCTGCTCAACTAAAACAAGCTTCATAAGCTGGTGCGGATAAGTAATTTTCCCGAAAGAAATCTTCTCATTAGCCCGCTTCATTACAGCTTCACTGAGTCCTAGAGAACCTCCAATAACAAATGCCACTTTGCTCTTCCCATAAGTCGCCAGCTTATCTAAGTTTTCAGCAAGATCTTCTGATGAAATCGCTTTTCCCTCAATGGCCATTGCGATGACATGAACATCTTGTCCGATTTTTGCTAGAATCCGTTCACCTTCTGCATTTTTCACCATGATCATTTCCTGGTCACTTAACGTTTCAGGTGCTTTTTCATCAGGAACCTCTATGATATCTATTTTTGCGTAAGGTCCGAGCCTTTTTAAGTATTCGTCTATACCTTGTTTCAAGTACTTTTCTTTTAGCTTCCCTACGGAAACAATTGATATATTCACTTGTTGAAAACTCCTTTTCGAAATAAGTTATCCCCAGAACTTATCCACATATGCACAATTAAGCCCATATATTGTAGGCGTTCATATGTTCGATACTTTATATACACCTGGTTCATTGCAGTATTCACATGTTGTTGATAACTCATCTTTTCCTGTTAGTAACTCTACAACCGGTGCTGTTTCAAACTCATCCACAATGATGTCAATCGCAAGCTCAGCATGCTCTTTGCAGCATATAATCTTCATTTTACAATTCTCCTTACTTATCCACAATTCTCTATCTTACACTACCGAATTCTTCGTCTTCTGTAAACGACATACATGCAAAAAAGTTGTCCACATATAGCGTTTTGTATATAAAATAAAAACAGGAGGTTGATCGCCCCCTGCTCTTACCATTTTATGTTTGTTTACCCAATTCAACTTTGGCTGTTTTCTTTTTACCATCTCGATAGAATACGACTTCGACTTCCTCACCGATCTTCGTCTTCGTATATAAAAATTTGCGAAGAGCGATAGGATCTTTAATTTTTTCTCCGCCCATCTCAACGATAACATCCATTTCCTTAATCCCCGCTCGTGCAGCTGGAGAGGTTGGCGTTATTTCCATTACCACGATCCCGTCTTTTACACTATTAGGAATCTTCAATGTCTGTTCACGCTGATAAGAATTTACCTGTGATAGGGGAATGATGTTAACCCCTAGGAAAGGTCTTCGTACTTCTCCATACTTTTCAAGATCTTCAATGATCGGTTTTGCTACATCGGATGGAATTGCAAAGCCTATCCCTTCGACTTCCTGTTGAGCGATTTTAGAAGAGTTGATTCCGATAACCTGCCCCGCAATGTTGATCAAAGCTCCACCGCTGTTTCCGGGGTTAATCGCTGCATCAGTCTGAATAACTTCTGCCTGCCAATCTGGGTTGCCATCTTGGTCAATATCTACAGGAATGGAGCGGTCCGCACTGGAAACAATCCCTTGCGTTACAGAGCCAGGAAAATTCCCGAGAGGGTTCCCGATCGCAATCGCAGGCTCTCCACGTTTTAAGTCACCAGAAACACCGAACTCTGCAACATCTTTCACTTTGCTGCCATCAATTTCAACCACAGCAAGGTCCATTAAAGGATCTGTACCGCGAAGTGTACCCTTTAGCTTTGTTCCGTTGCTTAATGTGATCTCGATCTGACTCGCATCTGCTACAACGTGATCGTTCGTAACAACGTAGGCTTTACCGCCTTCTTTTTTATAAATAACGCCTGATCCTGTTCCTGCTGGCTGCTGGCTCCAGAAATCGGTTTGCTGGATATTGATTACTTCCACTACAGCGTCAGAAGCTTTATCGACTGCTTCTGTAACGTTGGTAGCTAAATCAACATCAATCCTTCGTTCTTCTGCTTTTTCATCAGCACCTAAACCGTTTTCTTCCCCATTCGAAGGATACAGGTTATCCGGAAGCAAACCTGCGCCCCCTAGTGCTGGTACTGTAAATAATACAAGCAAACCGCCCAGAATCGCTCCTAGCAAAGCTGGTAGAAACTTACCTCCGCGGTTTCCTTTTTGTCGAGATGAGGATTCATGATCTCCATCATAATAACCCATGTAAGTCATCACCGTTCCTTTCAACAATGAAGTGTTCGAATTCATAACCCATTATAAGTAATAAGTCCTTAAATTATGGACATTTTGGGTTATTTTTCATAATTTCCCACACTTATTGTTATTTCCTGAAACGGTTTACTTTAAACAAGTAAGTTATTTAAACGACTGCCAGCTTTGTTGGCTGACTGGCATCCGTATCGTGTAAAATGACTTGATCCCCAGTCAAAATATCATGGGTTTTCAGTGTTTGTTCAACCGCAAGTCTAGCGATGTCTTTCATATTGTTATCTTTACTTAGATGGGCTAAATAGATATGCTTAGTCCCGTCGCCGATCACATCAGCAAGAGCATGTCCGCAATCTTCGTTCGAGATATGTCCATGGTCTCCTAGAATACGGCGCTTGATGTTCCATGGGTATCTCCCCATCATCAGCATATTGATATCATGGTTGGATTCAATAACAAGCGAATGACTGTCGCGGATGATGCCTTTCATACGGTCGCTCACATAGCCTGTATCAGTCATCAGAGCGAGTTTCCTGCCATTATGGTGAAACACATAGAACATCGGCTCTGCAGCGTCATGAGAAACGCCAAATGACTCTACCTCAAGGTCATTAAACGTTTTGACCGTTTCCATCTCAAACTCAAACTTCTGTTCCGTGTTTACTTCTCCAATCAATCCGTCCATCGCGTTCCACGTATTTTTATTTGCATAGATCGGAAGCTTAAACCTCCGGGCAAGTACACCCAGCCCTTTTATATGGTCGCTGTGTTCATGAGTGACTAAGATTCCGTCGATATCTCCCACTTCTCCACAAGCGGCTTTTTCAAAAAGAATCTGTATCTGCTTAGCACTTAGTCCAGCATCAACAAGCAATCTTGTTTTCTCTGTTTCTACGTAAATCGCATTCCCCGAGCTCCCGCTAGCGAGAACACTGAATTTTAAACTCATAACCGCATGTTCCTTTCTACTCCTCTTTTTCAGATAAAACTTGAATGGAACTGTCAGTTGCATTGACTAAATATTGTCCGTGCTCTGTTTCAATCAGCCAGGTCGGTGCATAAACCTGAAGATCCCCTACACCTACAAGACTGTAATATCCTAGTTTAATATCTTTGATTTTATGTCCTTTTTTCAGGTTGTTCGTATCTAATAAACGTCCTAATGCTTTTTTAGGAGTAATGATTTCTTGAAAGGCACCCTGACGCATAATAAGTAGATACGTTTGGGTAAATTGTGTTAGGTTTCCATTATCATCGAGTTTGAATTTAATCATTCCATTAGGTGCTTCATAATCCAGTTTTGAACTATTTGGAATTACAAAATTAGCAGTATTATAAAAGATCGGCTTTTCTAAGTAAACCTGATTAAACCAGATGATATTTTCTTCCTTATCCCATTCATAATACCTGTAATCTTTGCCGCGGGTAACATTCTCTTCTATAAATTTTTCTAAATCAGCGATAAGATCTTTTGTATCCTTTTCAGGGAGATCAATAGGTTCTTTCAGCTTATAGTGAAGAGTGATATCAGTGCTCGTATCCTCATCAAGTGAGATGTTTTTTGAACTTAGCTTTTGTTCTTCTTCTGTAAATTTATAGCGCTGGGCACTGATTAAGGTCTGTTCATCTTTGTATTTTGGAATTTTATCCTGATAAGAAATTTTATTGATCGCTAACCTTTCTTCTAAAGGCTGTTCTGATAGATAAGCAATATTGTTTATATCGTTCTTTTGATAGAGCTGGTATCCCAAAAACAAGTTTAAGACAAGAAAGGTAAGGATAAAAATGCTTTTTGTTTTCTTCCAATCCAATTAAAACCCTTCCTCTCCGTCTTCTTTAAATAATAGCTCCCAGCCTTTTATGTCATATTTGATAAACCACTGCGGCTCAAGCATATAGAGATGTGGTTCACGCTTCTTCATCGTATATCCGATACGAATATCTTTAATATAGTTCGTGTTGTAATCAGATTCTTTCAATTTTCTTAACACTGCATCTCCAGATTGTATCGTAATTTCTTCTGTTAACGATGAAGGAATGGACGTCTCGCTCAAATCCAATTGTACTAGGGACCGTTCATACTCCTGTAATTCATTTTCGTACCAAGTTAAACTCATTTGCATTTCTGGATCGAGTACAGGCAAGTTTTCAACAAACAGCCAAAAATCAGTAGAAGAACCAAGATTTGATAAGATATATGGATTTCCCCACCCTGCATGTGTATTGATATATTCGACCGATTGAAAGAGCGGTGAGATCTGGATCGTATCCGGATTAGGCGATCCAGCAAAGTTTGTATAGGCAAAACGATTTTGCAGGATTTTAACGACCATTGCAGCTGTTCCATCGGCATACGTTATTTCATTATCGCCTGTTGCACTCTTTACAGCTTGTGGATCTTTAAAGAGAGCTTTCTTATACATTTCATACGTGTCTTCAGTTGTTGGTCTGGAAATATAGTTGTACCTGTTTAATTTCAGCTTATTTTTCGGGAAGTAGAACCTTTGCTTAATTTCATTCATGCCATTCTCTTCCCGCTCTTCGATATCATAAGAAATATAAGGAACCATGCTTTCGTCCGTAACCATTTCATTCATGTTTTTTATTAATGGAAGCAGATTATTATTAGAAGCTTTAATCTTGTGCATCTTTTTTGTCTCATAGGAGACTAAATAGCCTTCAATGCTTTCTGTAGATGGATTTTGGAAGAGAAAGATCCTGTCTACATCATTTGGTTTGTTTGCAGTAATCTCAGATTCAATTGAAAATACTTCTTTATAGATTTCCTTTGTCATATCTACCGGATAAATGACTTCAATATGCGGGATGTCGTTTAAAAAGTTTTCTTCCGGATCAAATGTACGGTTGTTTTTTGTACCTGTTTCAAATATGAATTTCGTTTCGTTTAATAGGTTGTGAAACTTTTCAACTACCTCATTGGCTTCTGCACCATATAACTTATTTCCACTATGATAGATAACTTGCGTTGGATTGACTACGTCTTTAATTTCCGCAGGATCTTCTACTTCTTGTTTTTTTACCGTTCGCGCATCCTCTAATAATGGATGGCTTGGCTTAAACGTCCAAAGACTCCATGTAAGTACAAGACTTAATAAAATGAGCGCAGTCAGTGTAATCGATTTTATAAACTCATAGTTCTCGCGATAAAGAGTAATTATTTTTCTGGCATGTGTAATCCATTTTAACCAGTTCATCGCTGCCCCTCCTTAACTTTTCTTAAAGGAAGAGTAAAATGTATGGTCGTACCTTGTCCCCATTCACTTTCAGCCCAAATATCCCCGCCATGCGCAAGAACAATTTCTTTTGCAATCGCAAGGCCAAGCCCCGTACCTCCAAGATCTCTGGAACGTGCTCGGTCGACACGGAAAAAGCGGTCGAAAATTTTAGACACATTGTTTTTAGGTATTCCTACACCTTGATCAGAAATACTTACTTTTACTTTTCTTCCTGTGATTGAAACAGCAACGGTTATCGTACCGCCTTCAGGAGAGTATTTCATGGCATTGGAAATAATATTATCCAGCACCTGCGTCATTTTATCGGTATCTAACTGAACAGGTATCACACTGTCGGGAAGGGAGCGGGATAATACAATATTCTCTTTCTCAAGCATCTCAAAACGCTCAATGATGCCATCAAGGAATTCTACTAAATCTATTTCACGGAAATTAAAACGATAGTCTTTGCTGTCCATTTTTGATAATTGAAGCAAGTCTGTAACAAGACGGATCATCCGCTCTGTTTCGTTCTGTGTCACTTCTAAAAAACGCGGTGCGATGTTTTCATCCTGCCATGCACCATCGGCTAATGCTTCCAGATAGCTTCTCATCGTAGTTAAAGGTGTTCTTAATTCATGTGATACGTTAAAAACGAACTCTCTTCGTTCATTATCAATCTGCTCTTGTTCTGTAACATCATGCAATACACAGATCAGACCGTTAATCGGCCCGTCGTCTTTTTGAATCGTTGAAAAGTTAGCGCGCACGACATAATGAAGATCATCTGTACTGAAATCGAGCAGCATGGATTCATATTCGTTATAGAGCTCTTCCCACGTGTAATTTGTATTCAAACGCAATAGTTCCATCAATGATGTACCAAGTGCGTTCTGTCTTGAAATATTCAACATCTCTTCAGCCCGGTCATTCATCAGAATAATCGCTCCATCGCGGTCGGTTGCAATTACTCCATCTGTCATATAAGTTAAGACCGAACGAAGTTTTCTTCTCTCACTCTCTGTAATAGCTGTCGCTTCTTGAAGCTTTTTCGTCAGGTTATTAAACGTCATCGCAAGCTGGCCGATCTCGTCGTCACCATATAGCTGTACTTTACGTGAAAAGTCACCTCTAGCCATAACGAGAGCCTGTTTTCTCATATCTGCCATCGGCCGCGTTATCGTGCGTGCCAAAAAGACACCGAGAAGTCCTGTAATAAGCAGAGCTATTACAGTACCGGTTACTAAAATATTATTAATGCGCTGTATTTGTTTAAAAATACTTTCAATCGATGCTTCTAAATAAATCGCACCAATAGTTGGTCCGTTATTGTCAATTTTGATCGGTTTGGCAAGAACCATAACCCGTTCGCCTTCAGGTGTGAGCATGACCTCGTCATCCACTGTCCCCTCAAGCGCCAGTTTAATCTTTGAATTGAAGCTGACCTGGCCTAGTAATCTAGGATTGCTGCTTGCCAGGACAGTACCTTCTTTATTGAGTACTTGAACTTCTTTCTCTTCAAATTCCTCGTCAATTAACGCTTGAATATCACCTTCAAGCGTTTTTTCAGGTTTGGCACCATCTTCTGTTTTTTGATCTTTGTAGCTCTTTTCGTCCTTCATTTTCTGCTCAATATTAAACTCCAGCAAATTCACTCTGTCATAAAGTGATTTTGTGAAGTTCTGCCGCAGATCATTCTCTAGATTGTTGATAAAATAGACACTGATCACCTGCATCGCTATTAATATGAGCAAAACATAAATCAATACAAATTTCACATGTATTGATTTAAAAAAATTGACTTTATCCATGATGATTACTCCTGGTCAGGATTTCTTAGGTAATACCCCACTCCGCGTCTAGTAATGATCCATAAAGGATGACTCGGATTATCTTCCACTTTTTCACGCAAACGTCTAACCGTAACGTCGACTGTACGGACATCACCGAAGTAATCATAGCCCCAAACGGTCTGCAGCAAATGTTCTCGGGTCATTACTTGTCCGATATGTTTAGCTAAATAATGAAGCAGTTCAAACTCCCGATGTGTCAGTTCGATCGTTTCCCCGCGCTTTGTAACAATATAAGCGTCAGGATGAATCGTAAGAGAACCAATGGTAATTTCGTTGTTCTCATCTACCTCGCGCTCAGACTCCTGCTGATGGCGGCGCAGATTCGCTTTAACGCGTGCGATCAGCTCTCTTGTACTAAATGGCTTCGTCACGTAATCGTCTGCACCCAGCTCAAGTCCAAGGACCTTATCAATTTCCGAATCTTTAGCAGTCAGCATGATGATCGGCATATCATATTTTTTGCGTATCTCACGGCATACTTCCATACCATCTTTCAAGGGAAGCATGATATCGAGCAGAATCATGTCTGGCTTCTCTTTTTCAACCTTTTCCAGCGCATTGATGCCATCGTATGCACACATAACCGTGAAGCCTTCTTTTTCAAGATTAAACTGCAGAATATCTGCAATTGGTTTTTCATCATCCACAACGAGAATTTTCTTATCCATGGGAACGCTCCTTTTTTCGGAAACTCTATTTTAATGAAAGCCTGAATGAATTTTGAATTTTAGTATCGTGTAAAATGCTATATCTCTACTATTTTATCATAAGTGAAACTTTCTCCATAATACCGGGAAAACCTTTAAATTCAAATAAGAAAAACCTCCCAGGAAAAAAATCTTTCCCAGGAGGCATTGCGCTTATTTTACAGATAGTCTTCAGGGTTTTGCAGCACTCCGTTTTTGTATACCTCAAAGTGCAGATGAACACCTGTTGACTGGCCTGTTGTTCCCATAACACCAATCTTAGACCCTTTTTGCACAACATCCCCGGTTGAAACAGAAAGGGAGTTTAAATGTGCATAGACAGTTCTCATCCCATTGTTATGGTTGATGATGATTTTGTTTCCGTAATCTCCATCCCATCCTGCAAACGCAACGGTTCCGTTGTCTGCTGCAAGAATAGAACGGTTTGAAGGGCGGGCAATATCCATTCCTTTATGCTGGCGTCCCCAGCGTGAGCCCATATGACTGGAGATGTAACCTCCAACAGCTGGCCACGAAAGCTGTCCTGTTCCTTTAGAAGGAATTACTTTCGTTCCGATCTTTTGAATCTCTGTTACCGGCGCCTTCACTTGTTCTTGGTTCAAAATATCTTTTTGAAGCGTTTTACCGTTCGTTTTTCTAACGGTATACGTAATATCCTCTAATCCTTTTTGACCTTTTTGAACGGTTTTCGTTTCGCCTTTTTCAAGCGTACTATCATCTTGTTTTTCTATTTTAAAAGGGATCTCATTTTGAGTTCGAGTTGCTTCATATACAAGTACTTGTGTAAAAGGTTTCTTCTCTGTAACCGTTACTTTCTCTCCGATACGGATAACAGGAGCCAATACAAGACGCGGGTTCAACGTAAAAAACTGATCCATTGTAAGGTGATACTTTTCCGTAATGGATTCTACCGTTTCGCCTTCTTGGATGATATGGTCCTTTTTCTGAAGCGTACCTTCCTTAATACGAGAAATTGCTTCATCAACTGAAACCAATTCACTTAAAGAGGTTTGTGCTTTTCTAACTAAAATCGGCGATGAAAAGTCTATATCAATTACTTTACTTTCACCTGGCTGCAGTTCAGGAATTTCAACTTCCTTATCTTCAGCTTTATTTTTTTCAATTGCGTCCAGTTCCTCTTTTGAAACATGTTCCAGCTTCATTTTAAGTAGAATATCTTCTGCTTCTTTCTCACTGGATACATAAGCTACAGTTTGTCCATCTATCACGAGACGGTAAGCTTCTAATGAAACTGACAGCGTTTTCGATAACGCTTCTCTTACAGCTTCATTATCAAACTGTGGTCTGAACATCTTTTCTGGCTTCAGTTCAATAGATTCGTTTAATGTAAAAGCAAAATCTCCTTTTTTGCCTTTTGCATTTTGAATGTATTGTTCGACTGCGCGATCCACGACGCTTTTTTCACGAACTGTACCGATTTTCTTCCCATCTACATAGACATGAAAAACGGTCTTGATTAATTGGTTATCGTCATGATGTGCATATATTACCGATGAATTCATCGTAAAAGTTGTTAGTAATAGGATAACCGCCACAAAAAATGGCATTGTCTTTTTTATAAATCTTTCAGTGGTTTTTCGATTTTGCACCTTTTCGTTCCCCCTAAAGATCCTCTGCTATATCTCAGCTAAGTCTATTGTCCTATGACAAAATTCTCCTTAATCCCTTTTGTATCCTATCATAATGAAATTCCATTTGTCAGAATTTCGCGGATTTTGTAATGCAACTGTAAAAAACCGGATGTTTCAGGAAGGGGGAAATCGGGTAAACAATTTGATTAAAAAAAGAGAGCAATAGTAATTTTCTCCTATTGCTCTCAACTATTTTATTTATTCTCTTAACATGAGCCGATCTTTAATATCATCCTTTTGTACATATACAACTAATAGACTGATTGGAATGAGGATAAGTGTTTCCAGCCATTGCTTTTCTAACAGCCAATAAAAAAACGGAGCAAGTGCAAATGCGAAAAGACCCGCTACTGTAAGACTTCTTTTTATGGAATAGAAAAGCAGGAACGCAGCGCCCACCAGTACGGCAGAAAGCCAATTAAAAACCAGCAATCCTCCTATAAACGAAGCTACTCCTTTTCCCCCTTTAAATCTAAGGAATATTGGATACAGGTGTCCTATAATTACTGCTAAAAACCCTAGCAGCTGAATATGGGATGGAAAACCTAATTCAATCCCTGCCCAAACTACCGCAGCCGCCTTAAGAATGTCACCGGCTAATGTAAGCACGAAACCAGATGGTCCAAGAACACGGCCAGCATTTCTTGCACCTATATTGCCGCTTCCCATCACTCTTAGATCGTGCCCTCTTAATACCTTTGCTACCAGGAATCCTGTCATCAAACCACCGACAAGATAACTTGCGATTAAATACAATACCCATTGGAATTCCATTGAATGATCATCTGCCTTCCTCATCCCAGTTTGATAACACTATATTCGAAGCAATACGTGTCTAACCCTGTTGATAAAAGAAAAAGTCCTGTTTCATATGTATGCTTTTCAAACAAGCTTTAGTATATAAAAAAAGCATGCCTCTAAAGGCATGCCGCATGATTTAGGATATAAAGTAAAAGTAAAATGGTGGCTCGAGACGGAATCGAACCGCCGACACGAGGATTTTCAGTCCTCTGCTCTACCGACTGAGCTATCGAGCCAAAAATAGAAATTTTGGATTCTATTTAATTACTGTGAAAATAAAATGGCGGACCCGACCGGGGTCGAACCGGCGATCTCCTGCGTGACAGGCAGGCATGTTAACCACTACACCACGAGTCCATTTGAAGCTGAAAAATATTTATATAAAAAATGGTGACCCGTACGGGATTCGAACCCGTGTTACCGCCGTGAAAGGGCGGTGTCTTAACCGCTTGACCAACGGGCCACTTTTTGAAAAAAGTGGTGAGCCATGAAGGACTCGAACCTTCGACCCTCTGATTAAAAGTCAGATGCTCTACCGACTGAGCTAATGGCTCTTGCTAATGGTGTCTATCGGTACCCTGTATCTTCCTCTAAAAGTAAGATATGTATGGGTATCCGTCGAGACAACTCGTAGTTCAATCACGTTGTAATGCTCGTGACTGAGCTAATGGCTCTTGCTCAAAAACAAACGATGTCGTTTTTTCACGACAAGTGTTACTTTATCACGATATTGAGGGTTTGACAATATGTTTTTGTTTTATTTTTCATAAAAACTTTTAAGGTTGCTGTTTTTATAAAAAAACAGCTATAGGGAATCACTATTTAATGTCTATTTACCGCATAATGTCGAAAATCGTGTTTATTGAAAATAACGTGTGATTATTGGATTTAACGTGAGAATAAACGGGATTAACGTGCGATTTTCCTATTTATCGTGCGATTAATTTCCAGTGTCCTCTCCACAAGGTCATTATCTAAAATTATCCTTTCCGTATATACATTCACAAAGAAAAATGCCTCTGTTAAACAAAAAAAGAAGCTCCTTGCGAACAAGGAGCCTTCAATAAATAATTTATTTAAGCAAACACGCCTCTAACCATGTTTGTTTGTGCACGGTCAGGTCCAACGGAGAAGATGGAAAGCGGTATACCGGTTACTTGTGAGATGCGTTCTACATAATGACGCGCATTTTCAGGAAGTTCTCCAAGATCTTTTACGCCTGTAATGTCTTCCGTCCAGCCTGGCATTTCTTCGAATACAGGCTCACATTCAGCAAGTACTTTAAGACTAGCAGGGAACTCATAAGTTAGTTCACCTTTGTACTTGTAGGCTACACAGATTTTCAATGTTTCAATACCTGTTAAAACGTCGATTGAGTTTAGAGAAAGGTCTGTAATACCTGATACACGGCGAGCATGACGTACTACAACAGCGTCGAACCAGCCGACACGGCGCGGACGTCCAGTTGTTGTACCGTACTCACGTCCAACTTCACGGATTTGATTTCCGATTTCATCGTGAAGTTCAGTAGGGAATGGACCATCACCGACACGAGTTGTGTATGCTTTTGAAACTCCTACAACATGGTTGATCTTAGATGGACCTACACCAGAACCGATCGTTACTCCACCTGCGATTGGGTTAGAAGATGTAACGAAAGGATATGTTCCTTGGTCGATATCAAGCATTACACCTTGAGCGCCTTCGAAAAGAACGCGGCGGCCGTCATCTAGAGCATCATTTAATACGACAGATGTATCTACAACATACTTTTCGATCTGCTGGCCGTATTCAAAGTACTCGTCCAGGATTTCTTCTTTCGTAAAGCCTTCTGATTCATAAATGCGCTCGAATAAACGGTTCTTTTCAGCCAAGTTGCGCTCTAGCTTTTCTTCAAACACTTCACGGTCTAAAAGGTCAGCGATACGAATTCCGATACGCGCTGCTTTATCCATATAAGCAGGTCCGATGCCTTTTTTCGTTGTCCCGATCTTGTTAGCACCCTTGCTTTCTTCTTCTAGAATATCTTGGCGAAGATGATAAGGAAGGATAACGTGAGCACGGTTTGAAATACGAAGGTTATCTGTACTTACTCCGTGGCTGTGAAGATATGCAAGCTCTTCAAGAACAGCTTTTGGATCAACAACCATACCGTTTCCGATTACACAAATTTTGTCCTTATAAAAGATTCCAGATGGAATTAAGTGAAGCTTATATTTTTTACCTTCAAAAACAATTGTATGCCCAGCGTTGTTTCCGCCTTGATATCTTGCTACTACTTCTGCTTTTTCTGAGAGATAATCGGTAATCTTACCTTTTCCTTCATCTCCCCATTGTGTTCCCACTACGACTACTGATGACATGGTTGCACCTCCATCAAATTAACGACTGGCGATATTATCGCCTAATCTTGAAAACCATGCTTAGTTTAGCAATATCTTTTGCGAAAGTCAACGAAAAACACGAACATTAAATCAATAATTTATATATTTGTTCGTAAAAATTTTACATTCCCATAGTCAAAAGATTAAAAACTCTAACGTATCCTGTAGTATTCACCTTGTTTAGGAGGTATGATTCTTTGTTTATTGAAAAATTAATGGTTGCTTACATGGATAACGCGGCTAACCACATATATTATTTGGATAAAAATGAACAAGTTATTCTTCTTGATGCGATTGAACCAGGAGGATTGCCTAATCTCGAGTTTTTAGATGTTGATGAACCAGAACGTTTTATTGAGATCCCAAAAGTGATGAACGTTGAGTCCTTTAGCTGGATGGTCGAATTTGAAAATCAAAATCAGCATAATGAATTGTTGCATGCACTTAATGAAAATAATCCATTTGAACGTTTTAATGAAACAATCGAGCAACTAAATTTAACGGAAAAATGGCATGCCTTTCAAAAAGAAAAAGTAAAAAGCCGCATCGAAAGTTGGCTTTCCGAAAAACAGATTATAGAATTGGAAAAGCAGCTGGACTAAAATCCAGCTGCTTTCTTTATGCGCCAGGCGGTATGGCACTCTCATCGTGCCGCCTGTCCAGGTTAACGAATTTATTATATTCTTTTACGAATGCTAGCTCTACGGTTCCAGTAGGACCATTACGCTGCTTCGCAATAATGATTTCAATAATGTTCTTGCTCTCGGATTCTTTATCATAATAATCATCACGGTACAGGAAGGCTACGATATCGGCATCCTGCTCAATGGAACCTGATTCACGAATATCAGACATCATCGGACGCTTGTCCTGACGGGATTCAACACCACGGGATAGCTGAGACAATGCGATAACAGGCACTTCCAGCTCACGTGCAAGAGCTTTTAATGAACGGGAGATCTCAGAAACTTCCTGCTGACGGTTCTCACCCGATTTCCCGCTCCCCATAATAAGCTGCAAGTAATCGATAAGAATCATACCTAAGCCTTTTTCCTGCTTTAAGCGGCGGCATTTTGCACGGATGTCATTGATTCTGATCCCCGGCGTATCGTCGATATAGATACCAGCCGCTGAAAGACTTCCCATCGCCATCGTAAGCTTCTGCCAATCCTCCGGAATCAGTGCACCTGTACGCAGACGCTGTGCATCGATATTTCCTTCCGCACAAAGCATACGCATGACAAGCTGCTCAGCACCCATCTCGAGACTAAATATCGCAACGTTTTCTTCCGTTTTAGTAGCAACATTTTGAGCTATGTTCAAGGCAAATGCCGTTTTACCAACGGAAGGACGTGCGGCTACGATAATCAGATCGTTTCTCTGGAAACCAGCTGTCATCCTGTCCAGATCATTAAAGCCTGTCGGAACCCCAGTGATATCCCCTTTACGGTTATGAAGAGCTTCAATGTTGTCATAGGCATGTACTAAAACATCCTTGATCTGAGTAAACGCGCTCGTATTCTTTCGGTTCGCCACCTCTAGAATAGATTTCTCAGCTTCATTCAAGATCGCTTCTACTTCTTCTTCACGGGCATAACTGTTCGCTGTAATGTCAGTAGCAGTTCGAATCAAACGGCGCAGCAGTGACTTCTCTTCTACAATTTTGCTGTAGTACTCAATGTTTGCTGCTGTAGGAGCACTGTCGGCAAGTTCCGTTAAAAAGGATAAACCGCCTACTTCATCCAGCTGATTATTATCGGCAAGCTCAGAAGTTACGGTAATGAGGTCTACCGGTTCACCTTTTGCGTTTAAATCCAGCATGACACGATATATTCTTTGATGTGTCGCTCGGTAAAAATCTTCGGGCAGCAAAATTTCTGAAGCAGTAATCAAAGCTTCCGGCTCCAGAAAGATAGCGCCAAGCACCGCCTGTTCCGCTTCAATATTCTGCGGCGGTATGCGATCAGCAAACAAATCACTCATTCTATTTTCCTCCTCTCCTCATTTTTTATCGTTTTCGTTTACACTGCTGCTATAAGAAGATGTTGATTTCCGCTCCAGGTGCTCCCTTTCCGCGGGGCGTGCGGTGAGCCCCCTAGGCTCATCAAGCCTGCCGTGGTCTCACCTGTCCCGCTGATCCCGCAGGACAAGGAAGGCTTCGGCAGCGTTACATCGCACGAAGAAAATGTGATTTGTCATTTTCGAGGAGTCTCGCACCTTGCGCTCCAATCAAGGTCTAAGAAGCGTACTCAACAAAAAAAGTTAAGCAAGATTCGTTTAGAAAAAAGCTTATTTATAAACACCGAAAAAACCGGGAAAGCCCGGCTTTTTTATTCTTCCGTTACGTGTACCTTCACTGTTCCTGTTACCTGCGAGTGAATCTTGATAGGTACATTCGTGTAGCCTAGTGATTTAATCGGATCAGCAAGCTCGATTTTACGCTTGTCGATTTTAATGCCTTGTTCCTTTAGTCCATCAGCAATCTGTTTGCTTGTGACAGAACCAAATACTCGGCCGCCTTCACCCGTTTTTGTTTTAATCGTGATGGTCATTTCAGCTAGCTTCGCTTTAAGTGCCTCGGCTTCTTCCAGCTGTGCCTGCTGCTTTTTCTCTTCGCTCTTCTGCTGACCTTGAAGTGCTGCCATCGCACCTGCAGTTGCTTCAGAAGCTAAGTTTTTAGGAAAAAGAAAGTTGCGTGCGTACCCCTCAGAAACGTTCTTTACTTCGCCTTTTTTACCTTTGCCTTTTACATCTTGAAGAAAAATTACTTTCATTCCTCTTCTCCCCCTTCGATATACTCATCAATGATCTGCTTTAAATGTCTTTCAGCTTCGTCAATCGTGCTGTTTTCGATCTGGCAGGCGGCATTTGTCAGATGGCCTCCGCCTTCTAATCGTTCCATGATCATCTGCACGTTGATATCCCCAAGTGAGCGTGCACTGATGCTTACCTTGCCATCAATGCGGTTTGAAATAACAAAGGACGCCTGAATACCGTTCATCGATAATAAAATATCAGCGGCCTGTGCGATAACTACCTGATTATAAGCATCCTCATGTGTACTTTTCGCGATAACAATACCTTTTTTATAAACTTCAGCACTCTCGATCAGCTTTGAGCGTCTTGTGTACGTATTTAAATCTTCTTTTAAAAACTTTTGAACAAGAATCGTATCCGCACCGTGCGCCCTTAAATAAGAAGCAGCATCAAACGTACGAGAACCGGTTCTAAGGGTAAAACTCTTCGTATCTACAATAATCCCTGCAAGAAGAGCCGTCGCCTCAAGCATACGCATTTTCAGCCTCTTAGGCTGATATTCTAAAAGCTCTGTTACAAGCTCTGCGGTAGAAGATGCATAAGGCTCCATATAAACGAGTACAGGGTCTTTAATAAACTCTTCACCACGGCGGTGATGGTCGATCACAACAACATGGTCGAGCTTGGTTAAGAGTTTCTCTTCAATAACCATCGATGGCTTGTGTGTATCGACGACAACAAGAAGGGTATCCCTTGAAGCAATCTCTAATGCCTCTTCAGGCGTAATAAAGAACTTCCACACGGATTCGGTTTCTTTGATCTCATCCATAAGTCGCTGAACACCAATATCGATATCTGATTGATCCAGCACAACATAACCGTCTTTTCCGTTGACTTGAGCTACTTTTAAAATACCGATAGCAGACCCGATAGAATCCATATCCGGGTTCTTATGCCCCATGATCATCACCTTATCGCTGTCAGCTACAAGTTCGCTCAGTGCATGTGAGATAACCCTAGCACGTACACGAGTCCGTTTTTCTACAGGATTCGTTTTACCGCCGTAGAAACGCACTTTTCCGTTCGTCTGCTTGATGGCAACCTGGTCGCCTCCGCGTCCGAGAGCAAGATCAAGACTGGATTGGGAAAGCTGGCCGAGTTCAGGCAGCGAAGAAGTTCCGGCTGCGACACCGATACTCAACGTAAGAGAAACATTCTGCTTTGCCGTTGATTCTCTGACTTCATCTAGAACACTAAACTTATTCTTTTCTAATTCATATAAAATGCGCTGGTTAAAAACAGCTAAAAAACGCTCTGAAGACGTTCGTTTAAGGAAGATACCATTGTCGTTCGCCCACGCATTTAGGACAGATGTTACTTTTGAGTTGATCGTCGAACGGAATTGATCGTCCAGCCCTTGTGTGACTTCATCATAGTTATCTAGATAGATAATCGCCATAACCGTTTGTTCTTCATCATATAAACGCTCAAGATCAAGCTGCTCGGTTACGTCAAAAAAGTACAGAAGCCGGTCTTCCTTCTTAAAATTCACTTGGAATTTATGTGTATTAATCTTTATAACTTCTTCCTTAGCATCACTTTTCAAATAAGGAATAAGTTCTTCTGAAACATGGTTTAGAGAATGCCCGATAAAGGATTCTTCTTCAATCAATGCGCCCATATACGGATTGGCCCACTCAATCTTGAAATCCTCATCATACAAAATAATCCCGATCGGCATTTCCATCAATGCTTCTTCGCCCACTTTCTTTAAGCGATGCGAAAGCGTAGAAATATAGTCACCTAGTTCCTCCTGAAAACTTGCTTCGGCTTTCATGGCATAATAAAATAAGCCGCCTAATAACACAAAGCCTGCCATTCCGATCATCCATTGGAAATATGTGATGATGCTGACCAGCACAACAGAAGTAACGAATAAGGCGATGACGGGATAACCATGCCACCGTTTTAACAAAAACTTTGGCATATTTTCAGCTCCTACTGTTTTGGTTTCAACCGTTTTTTAATCATAAAACCTAAATCAATTATACCTAAGAATTTCACGACTTCCAGAGGAATTGGCAGGAAAGAGTTCAGCAAAAATAATAGTATAATCAACAATATGATTCTTTTTCTCTTCCAATTCTTTATCCAGGCATAATAAAAAATTACTGTAAAACCTTGTATGATTAGTACAAACGATAATATCATATACAAATTTATCGTTACAATATATAAAGCAGTACCTTTGTCAGGCGTACTAAAAGTTAAAACAATCGCTACAATATAATACCACAAAAATGATTTCGGCAGGTTCCACTCCCTGAATGGAGGAAACGAAGGGATATCATACCGGAGTCTTTTCATCAGCATTCTTGCGGCGAGATGTGTTAAAAAGGCAAGAATGACTGCTCCCCCTATAATATAAGTAGGCAGCATCATTGGAATCATTTCCGCTTGCTCTTTGAACTTTTCAATTTGAGCTGGATCTTGACCGCTCGATCTATAAAACTCTTCTGCAGTCCCTATGGCAGTTTGAAACTGAGTCTCTAGCTCTTTAACAAAGTTGATGCCCATCACAACTTGGGCGATCACAATTGTACCCAGCATGTTTAATAGGTTCGCTAAACTGGCGCCAAGCAGAACTGCAAAAGCAGATTTTTTTCTTCTATAAAGTTCCCCCATCACAATTCCGGTCAATCCAGAAAACAGGGTAATAATAATACCGCTGAGTCCCCCGAATGCAAGGGATACCCCAAATGTTACTGCCCAAAGAAGCAACCCGGCTTTCAGGTTGTGCCGGTAGAGATAGATAATAAACGGCAGCGGCAGAATAAACAAAGAGAAAATACTAAAAAACGGTATGTACATACTCATTAAAAAAAGAAGAGTGTATATGCCTGAAACGACAGCACCCTCAACCAACACTTTAGTATTGCGCATGATTCACCTCATAAAAATTCTTCATATGCTTTAATTGTAGTAACATAACCGCAGTAATTCAACTTTAACGATAATTCTAGCATAGACGTACTTCATTAGATGTAAACAAAAAGTGACATTGTACTTATATTAGAAGACTCTTTTCGAAATCTTTGTTGTATTTGGAAGTTGTTGATTTCCGCTCCAGGATGCCCGCTTTCCGCGGGGCGTGCGGTGAGCCCCCTAGGCTTAATAAGCCTGCCGGGGTCTCACCTGTCCCGCTAATCCCGCAGGAGTCTCGCACCTTGCGCTCCAATCAACTATTCAGTGATGACCGTAAAGTAACAATTTTTGAAAACAGCCTACATAAGAAAAAACAGCTATAAGCTGTTTTTCTGGGTAATTATACGACTTCCTCTGGCCATCCGCTCCATACGTGTGAAGCATGCCCATCCGGGTCTCTGACGATAAAGTTATAACCCCCGTCAGGCTTAAATGTCATTTCTTCCGTTTCAATTCCCTGTGTTTGAAGTTCTTTATAAAATGTGTGAATATCATTTATCTCAAACGTAAGAACTGCTTGACGCTCCCCTTTTTTATTCACAAAATCAAAGCTTGGAATTTCCTCGCATTCGATCAAGCCAACAGCGACATTATCACGGTACATCATATACGCTGCACCATCTTCGGGATTATAAGGAAAGGAAAACTCCATCCCGAATATAGTTTGATAAAATTCGGCAGATCGAACTGGATCTTTTACCGGCAATTGAAGATATGGAATTTGAAAAGGCGTTACTTTCGTTTTTTGCATAGAAATATCGCTCCTTTATGAGTTTTCTTTTATATAACGATTTGGATCACAAAAAAGATACGGGTAGGTTAAAAAACAGAAAATATTTTTACCAAATATCCATCAGGGTCACGAAAATGAAAAGAAAAGCCACCCATTTTCCGTTCGATTTCAACAAAGGAAAAACCAATCTTCAAAAAATCTACGTAGGCTTCAGCAATTCCTAAAGCTTCTCCGTTAATAATGGCTTGAGAAAGATTATGTATATAAAGGGTATGTTTTTTCTCCAATCCTCCATTAGTTCTTTGCTCTAGACTCTCAATAGAAATCTTCTTCAAATTTTGTTTTGCTCTAGATAGTAAGGCTTTCACAGATCCCTCTGATGTTCTTAGAACCGCGGCAGTTTCTTTATTGGACAGGCCCATCTCTTTAACTAAAATAAAAGCTGCCAGCTGTTGAGGCGTTAAAACTTCTAAAAGCTTATTTAATAATGATTCAACATTAAAAATGTTTTCTTCTGGATGATCATAATTCATCGGTTGTGGGTGCAAGATGTTTTGCCTATTCTCTTTTCTTTTCATATCAATAAAGATGGATTGCGCCATCTGATAGAGATACCTTCTAGAGAATGTTTTTGCAGACTGCTTCAAAATTTGACTATGAATTTTCAGCATACCTTCCTGATATATTTCTTCAGCTTCCTTAGTATCAGGAGCGATTTTCAAGCAATATTGCATAAAAACTTCTGAATATGGAGCTGTTAGTTCAAATTTAGGTGACATAAAAAAAGCTCCTTCTCACACTCTTTCATTCATTTTCCATTCATACTTCTAACAAATAGTGCATTTATCCTTCAAATAGCCAAAAAAAGAAGCAGCGAGAAATCTCGCTGCTCCTTTTATTCAATCTTATTCAGATACATATGGTAACAAAGCCATGTAACGCGAGCGTTTGATCGCACGAGTCAATTGACGTTGATATTTAGCAGATGTACCAGTTACACGACGAGGAAGAATCTTACCGCGCTCAGAAATGAAACGCTTCAAAAGATCAGTGTCCTTGTAGTCGATGTAAGTGATCTTGTTTACAGTGAAGAAACAAACCTTACGACGCTTTTGGCGTCCACCACGACGTCCAGCCATTGATGGTCCCCTCCTTTAATTTTTTTATTTTATATATACCGATTCATAGTTTACGTTAGTTGTTTAGAATGGCAGATCGTCATCAGAAATGTCGATCGGCGTGCCATCATTTGCAAACGGGTCATCGTTGAAGTTATTACGTTTTGGGTTCTGCTGCTGTTGCTGCTGTCCGCCAAATCCGTTGTCACTTCCATAGCTGCGGTTCTGATTTTGCTGCCCAAATCCGCGGTCATTTGATGGTCCACCAAAGTTGCTGCCGCCTTGATATTGCTGGCCGCCTGCGTTAGCGTTTTTAGGTTCAAGGAATTGAACACTTTCTGCCATTACTTCAGTAACATAGACTCTCTGACCCTGCTGGTTATCGTAAGAACGTGTTTGGACACGTCCATCCACTCCGGCAAGAGAACCTTTTTTCAGGTAGTTTGCCACGTTTTCAGCGGGCTTTCGCCAAACGACACAGTTAATAAAATCTGCTTCACGCTCACCCTGCTGATTCGAGAAAGGACGATTTACAGCAAGTGTGAAATTAGCTACCGCCACACCGTTTGGAGTGTACTTTAATTCTGGGTCTTTCGTTAAACGTCCCACCAGTACTACACGATTTAGCATTCAGAACCACTCCTTAAAGGATTAATTTCTTTCGTCTACGATTGTCATAAAACGAAGAACATCTTCGTTGATCTTCATAAGACGGTCAAATTCATTAATCGCTTCGTTTGGAGCTACAACGTCTAATAGTGTGTAGTATCCATCGCGGAAGTCATTGATTTCGTAAGCTAAACGCTTCTTACCCATTTCCTTTTCGTTCGCGATTTCCGCACCGTTATCAGTTAGGATACTTTTCGCACGCTCTTTTGTTGCTTTAAGAGCTTCCTCTTCAATATTCGGACGGACGATGTACATGATTTCGTACTTTTTCATTCCGTTCACCTCCTTTTGGTCTAAGCGGCCCAAAACATTCATTCCGGGCAAGGAGAAAATCATCAAAAACAATATTTGTTGACAATTAACTCACAATAAAGAATTATATCAAAACATGTTGCATAAAACAAGCTTACTTTGAAATAAAGCATAAAAAAGAGAAAAAGCGATCGCTTTTCCTCCGTTTTTCACTATTCAAGCTTTTAAATAGGTTCTTATAAAAAACTTCATTGAGTTGATTGGAGCGGAAGGTGCGAGACTCCTGCGGGACGAGCGGTCAGGTGAGACTTCTAATGGCGCTTTGCGCCAAGAAGGCTCACCGCACGCCCCGCGGAAAGGGAGCACCTGGAGCGGAAATCAACACTTTCTAAATCTTTTTTATTAAACGTTAAAACGGAAATGAACAACATCTCCATCTTTCATCTCATATTCTTTACCTTCTAGACGAACTTTCCCTTTTTCCTTAGCAGCTGCCATATTGCCTGCAGCCATAAGTTCATCATAAGCAACAACCTCTGCACGGATAAATCCTCTTTCAAAGTCAGTATGGATGATACCAGCACATGCAGGAGCTTTCATTCCTTTACGGAACGTCCACGCGCGAACTTCCTGTACACCTGCTGTAAAGTAAGTTGCAAGACCTAAAAGTGAATAAGAAGCACGAATCAGCTTATCAAGACCCGCTTCTTCAATCCCAAGTTCACCTAGGAATGCCATCTTTTCGTCTCCATCAAGCTCTGCGATCTCTTCTTCAACTTTTGCACAGATTACGATAACTTCTGCATTCTCACGAGCAGCATACTCTTTTACCGCTTCAACGTGCTCGTTTGTTCCTTCAAGAAGCTCTTCTTCACTTACGTTTGCTACATAGAGGATCGGCTTCATTGTCAGCAAGTGCATCGCATGAACAATTTTTCTCTCTTCAGGTGTTAAGTCAACACTTCTTGCAGGAAGCTCTTGCATGAGTGCTTCTTTAATTTTTGAAAGTACAGCAAATTCAGCTACCGCTTCTTTGTCCTTGGATTTTGCCAGTTTCTCAACACGTGCAACGCGCTTATCGATAGACTCTAAATCAGCAAAGATTAACTCAAGATTGATTACTTCGATATCATCGATCGGATTTACTTTTCCGTGAACGTGTGTGATATTTTCATCATCAAAACAGCGAACAACTTGTAAGATTGCATCAGTTTGACGGATGTGAGATAAGAACTTGTTACCAAGTCCTTCCCCTTTGCTTGCCCCTTTTACAATTCCTGCGATATCAGTAAATTCAAAAGTTGTCGGAACAACTTTTTTAGGCTGTACAAGCTCAGTTAATTTTTGAAGTCTGTGATCAGGCACTTCTACGATCCCTACGTTAGGATCGATCGTACAGAACGGATAGTTGGCAGATTCAGCACCTGCTTGAGTAATAGCATTAAACAATGTTGATTTACCTACGTTCGGCAAACCAACGATTCCAGTTGTAAGAGCCACTGTTATTTCACTCCTCTGTTTTATATGAAGCTCGGAAAGCCGAGACTTTTCAGTTAAAAAAATATCCTTCCCAATTATAGGTTTTATCACTTTAAAAAACAAGAAGAACCGGGTCATGATATACCCGGTTCACCTTCTGCATATTTTTTTAATTCGATCATACAGTCATAAAATGCACTTACTGCCAGAAGCAATTCTTACTCTCCTGGCGATGCTAATACTTTCTTGATTTTCTTGGCAAATTCGGACCTGGGCAGCATGACACTGTGCTGACAACCCATACATTTAATCCGGATATCTGCACCCATGCGAATAACCTTCCAACGGTTCGTTCCACAAGGGTGCTGTTTCTTCATTTCCACCTCATCATGAAGGTGAAATTCTTTTTGCTGCATTGTCAGCCCTCCATCTTGTTCTTATTTTCTTTCGAATTGCCTTCTTTATGATACGTGACCATTTTCGGATACGGAATTTCAATACCCGCTTTTTCAAGTTCAAGTTTCAATGTTTTTCTTAGTTCTCTGGCTATCTTAAAATGAGTCATCGGGAGCACTTCAGATGTTACACGAATGACCACTTCAGAAGCACCCAGCATTTGAACACCAAGTACTTCTGGATCCTTCACCATTTCAGGATAATCAGGCTTTACTCGTTTCACAACATCTTCAATGATTCTTTGTGCTTTATCGATATCTTCTTCGTACGCAATGCTTAAATCCACTACGGCAATGCTGTTATGGACAGAAAAGTTTGTTACTTCTGTGATAGACGAATTCGGCAGGATATGCAATTCTCCTGTCCAGCTTTTAATTTTAGTTGTCCGCAGACCGATTTCTTCTACCGTTCCTTCAAAACTAGCAATCCGTACCGTATCTCCGACAGAAAACTGATTTTCAAAAATAATGAAAAAGCCTGTAATGATGTCCCTTACGAGGTTCTGAGCACCAAAACCGATTGCGAGCCCTAAGACTCCTGCCCCTGCCAGTATCCCTCTTACATCCATGAATTCACCTAATATGGCTATGATGACTATAGAATAAATTACATAAGTCGCTACATTATTTAAGAGCCTGAATAACGTGTTTTCTCTTTTTTCACTAAGCCGAAGGGGTGATTTTAATCTCACCTTAAAAATATTGGCGATTGCCGCTTTAATAACATATTTAAAGATGACTGCAATAATAATGATTGCTGTAATTTTCAGTCCAGTAGCACCAATTCCGGCCCACCAATCTTTATCTGAGAATATCGTAACGGCTTGTTCTGCTTTTTTAGGTAGATCTGTACCTGCCAATGAAGTCTCCATCCTCTCACAAGAATATGAAATTATTTAATCAGCTTTTACATAGAATTACAATGTCATTCAATGAAAAACAGTATGAAAAATTTATTCGGTTACGAGCATGGTTTAAACGGGTATAGTCCTTAAATAAAAGTCTGTGTTTATTCTATTCTACCATGTATAGGAAAAGGAATTCTTCCGTATACTAAGTAGTACCATAATAAAGGAGAGGATGTCATGTTCCTCAAACGGAAGCTAGGACTAGGGAAATCCATTCAATATAAATTGCACCACGAAGAAAAGGAAGCCACTCTACGAATTACAGAACAAATCTTACCTATGCTTCCGGAATCGAGCCGCCAGCCAGTCGTTATCGTATGTATAGGGACAGACAGATCAACTGGCGATGCACTCGGCCCCCTCGTTGGCACCAAGCTATACAATAAAGATACGTTTCCCTTTCATGTGTATGGAACCCTTGATGACCCCGTTCATGCGGTGAATCTAGAAGAAAAACTAAAAATGATTGAAACTGAACATCCAGGAGCATTTATTATCGGTATTGATGCTTGTCTGGGCCGGTTAAATCATGTTGGAATGGTATCCATTAATGATGGTCCAGTTAAACCCGGAGCAGGAGTGAACAAACAGCTTCCGCCTGTCGGGGACATGCATATCACTGGTATTGTAAACGTGAGCGGGTTTATGGAATATTTCGTTCTTCAGAATACGAGGCTCAGCATTGTAATGAAAATGGCTGATTTAATTGCAGACTCTCTTCACATGGCTTGCCTGAGAAAAAAGATTCAGCAAAAAAACATGATGCATCAAACAGAATCTCGCTCACAAGACATATATAAAATCCAATAATAAATCAAAGCCGCTTGTATCAATGGATACAAGCGGCTTTTCTTATAGAATTCCCTGTGAAAATGCAAGGATGTTATCCCATTTTTCTACAATAAAAACAAGTATCACTGCGATTAAAAGTCCTGGCAGCAAATTAGCAACGCGAATTTTAGCTACTCCGAGCAAATTAAGACCTATTGCGACGATCATGATCCCGCCAGTGCCTGTAATTTCTACAATTAGGGCATCCATGAGCTCTTGAGGAACAAACCGGTCGATCTGTGTTGCTAATAGCGTGATGGCACCCTGATATAAAACAACCGGAACAGCAGAGAACATCACACCAATTCCAAGTGCTGAAGTAAATAAAATGGCACAGAATCCGTCGATCAAAGCCTTTGTGTAAAGGACATCATGCTCTTGTCTCAAGCCACTGTCTAAAGCACCGACAATCGACATAGCACCCACTACGAAAACGAGAGTAGCGGTAACAAATCCTGTTGCAACTGATCCTTTATCTTGTTTGCCTACTTTTGTCTCAAGCCATTTTCCTACTGAGTTCAGTTTTTCTTCAAGGTTCCACCACTCGCCTAGACCTCCTCCGATAGCCAGGCTGGCGATTACGATAAGAAATTGTTCGCTCTTTAGCCCCATGCCTATTCCTAAAATAGTAACTGCCAGTGCCATTGCCTGAAGAATGGTGTCTTTTATCCGATCGGGTATCGCTGTCCAAAACAGACCTAAAAAGCTGCCAGAGATGATCGCGATCCCGTTAACAAATGTTCCTAAAAGTGACATGTCATTTATCTCCTATCCTAGTAGACCATTGATGATTTCCTTTAAAGCCCTGATTAAAGTGTTTACTTCATCTTTTGTAGTGGTATAACCGAAGCTGATTCGCAAAGCTCCTTCATTATTTCTTCCTGTCCGACTGTGAGCAAGCGGTGCACAATGCAGTCCGGCTCTTACAGCAATATTGTAATGTTCATCTAAAATCACAGCGATTTCATGAACATCCAGCCCTTTCACTCTTAACGAGATAACCGGTAGCCGATCCGGAAATGAAGCAGGTTTCGTTATGCTTACTTCAGGTATAGATTCGATTTGCTTCAGAAAATCAAAAAGTATCTCTTCTTCATGCTTTTGAATGTTCTTTAATCCTCTATCTATGACCTCTTTAACACCTGCATGAACTCCTGCTATTCCAGAAACATTCAATGTCCCGCTCTCCAGCCTGTAAGGCAGTTCTTCTGGCTGATCAGGAAGTTCAGAGAATGTTCCTGTGCCGCCGTAAATCAATGGAGAAAGCAGCGTTTCTTTATTGTTTATGAGCAGCATTCCTATGCCTTGCGGACCTAATAACCCTTTATGACCTGGTACCGCTAAATAATCAATATGATCATCTTCCATATGAATGGGATGAACACCAGCTGTCTGAGCAGCATCCACGAGTAATTTTAATTTATATTCTTTTGAAACACCGCCCCATATATCTGCCGGTAAGAGTGTTCCATCCACATTCGATCCGTGTGTACATACCAATAACCTGGTGTTCTCTTTGATGTTAGAGATGATGTTCTCTTTATGGAGTGCTTCATCGCCTTGTAGATAAGTGACGCTGATGCCTAGTGTTTTTTCAAGAAAATGGAGAGTCCGATAGACAGCGTTATGCTCAAAGCCAGAAGCAATAATGTGATCCCCTGTTTGCCAAGGATACCCTTTTAATACAAGATTGACTGCTTCAGTCGCACTCTTCGTAAAAATGACCGATTTTGCAGACTCACAGCCAAAGAAGGAAGCGATCTCATCTCTTGCATCTGTAACAACTCTTGAGGCTTCTTTAGACAAGAAATGGCCGCCGCGGCCAGGATTTCCTAAGTTAACAGCTTGTCCAACAGCTTCGATAACTCCCTTGGGTTTTGGATATGAGGTTGCCGCATGGTCAAAATAGATGATAGACAAATACTCTTCCTCCTTGCATGTTGAGAACTACTTTACAAATAACCTATAGTGTAAAAAAGAAACCACCTTATCGATGGTTTCAACTACTTTTCTAAAAGATCTAAAATTCGTTCTAAATCATCCTGAGAAAAGAACTCGATTTCTATTTTCCCTTTGCGTTTTGACTTTTTGATAGAAACGCTTGTACCAAAACGATCTCGCAATGATGATTCCTTCTCTTTAAAAAACACGTTCGTTTGAACTGTTTTCTTTTTTGTTCCACGTGAAACATTCATATTGATGTCTTGAATGAGCTTCTCGAGCTGCCTTACATTTAACCCGTCATCGGTAATCCGCTGAACGACCTGCTGCATTTTTGATTTTTTCTTAAGTCCAAGTAATGCGCGGCCGTGTCCCATCGTAATCAAGCCATTGGATAAAAGCTCTAGAACGGGTTTCGGCAGCTGCAAGAGGCGGATGTGGTTCGCAATGTGCGGACGGCTTTTTCCGACTCTAGAGGCCAATTCTTCTTGCGTAAGTTTAAGATGGTCTATTAGCTTCTGGTAAGCTTGAGCCTCTTCCACAGGGTTTAAATCTTCCCGCTGAAGGTTCTCGATCAGCGCTACTTCCATCATTTTTTCTTCTGAATAGTCTTTTATGATAACAGGAACAGTCTTAAGACCCACTTCTGATGCAGCTCGGAACCTTCGCTCTCCAAGGATGATCTCATAGCCCTTTATGCTTTTCCTAGCCAAGATCGGCTGCAATATTCCATGTTCTTGAATGGATTCCTTCAGCTCGTCAATCGCTTTTTGATCGAAAACTTTTCGGGGCTGATACGGATTCGGTCTTAGTTCTTTTACACTGACTTCTTGGACGTGTTCTTCTTCATTTTTTATTAACGCTCCAAGCCCTTTACCTAACCCTTTCGCCAATGCCAATCACTTCCTTCGCAAAATCTAAATAAACATCTGCACCCCGGGATTTAGGATCATAAATAATAATCGGTTTTCCATGACTTGGCGCTTCTGATAGTCTAACATTTCTTGGTATGATCGTTTCATACACTTTATCTTGAAAATATTTTTTCACTTCTTCAATGACTTGAATCCCTAGGTTCGTTCGGGCGTCAAGCATTGTTAGCAGTACACCATCAATCATAAGATCGGTATTTAAATGCTTTTGCACAAGACGTACTGTGTTTAACAGCTGGCTAAGCCCTTCAAGTGCGTAATATTCACATTGCACCGGTATTATGACAGAATCTGATGCTGTTAAAGAGTTGATCGTTAGCAGACCAAGAGATGGCGGGCAATCGATAATAATAAAATCATAATTTGAGCTTACCTGATCAAGTGCTCTTTTTAATCGTACTTCCCTTGAAATCGTCGGTACAAGCTCGATCTCCGCTCCTGCTAACTGAATAGTAGAAGGGAGAATATGTAGTCCTTCACAGATCGTTTCGACAATTACATCTTTAACTTCCACATCCTCAACTAAGACATTGTAGATACATTGATCAATATCTCCTTTGTCTACTCCTACACCGCTTGTCGCGTTACCTTGAGGATCTATATCTACTAGCAATACCTTTTTACCGAAATACGCTAAGCATGCACCAAGGTTGACTGACGTAGTCGTTTTTCCGACTCCGCCTTTCTGGTTGGCTACTGCAATGATCTTCGCCACGTTGTCACCTACCTCACTTTATGAACAATCAATTATCTATTATTCTATCATGAAGATTTTAAAATAACTTATTGAAATAATGAAAAATAAAGATTTTTTCTGAGGTGTTTTTTATAAAAAACAAAAAGCTTCTAGAAATTATGTTTGTACAAAATTCGCTGCTCTTGGAAGTGGTTGATTTCCGCTCCAGGTGCTCGCTTTCCGCGGGGCGTGCGGTGAGCCTCCCTATCGATTCGCGCTTAAGGGATCTCACCTGTCCCGCTGATCCCGCAGGAGTCTCGCACCTTGCACTCCAATCAACTTGTCGAAGAAGTGGGGATCCAAAAAAAATATTAAAAAGCAAAAACACTTTAAGGATGAGCATTTATAAAAGAGCAATTTTTTCGAGGAAATAATACAAAAAACCATCAGCTATAAAAAGCTGATGGTCTTAACTCTTAATTTTTAGGGATTCGAATGGTGAATTGATAGAACTCTTCGTGCTCTTCTTCTTCAGTATCAATAGAAAGTCCGCTTTGAACGACCATATCTACTGATTGTCTTACTGTATTGATCGCAAGGCGCATGTCCTTACTGTAAGACTTGCGGCGCGCCTGAGGTTTTTTCTCTGCGGTTTCAGACTCGATCATTCTTTTCACTCGGTCTTCCGTCTGTTTAACATTTAATTGTTTTTCAAGAATCTCTCCTAGGACCAATTCCATTTTCTCTGGTGTCTTTAAGACGATCAAAGCTCTTGCGTGACGTTCTGTAATCTTCTTTTGCAAGAGAGCATCTTGAATGGATTGAGGGAGCTTTAATAATCTAAGTTTATTTGCAATCGTTGACTGGCCTTTGCCTAGCTTTTGCGCCAGTCCTTCTTGTGTAAGTCCATGTAATTCCAGCAGCTTGGCGTAGGCCATTGCTTCTTCAATCGCTGTTAATTCTTCCCGCTGAAGGTTTTCAATAAGAGCTACAGACGCTGTTTGTGAATCGTCCATTTCCTTTACGATAGCAGGAATCTTCTCCCAGCCAAGTTTTTGGACAGCTCTCCATCTGCGTTCTCCCGCAATCAGTTCATACTGGTCTTCTCCAATAACGCGAACAACAATAGGCTGAATGATGCCGTGAGCTTCGATGGTTTGTGACAATTCTTCAATTCGTTCATCTATAAAAACCGTTCTGGGCTGAAACCGGTTTGGAATAATATACTGAACCGGAATTTGAAGTACTTCTTCGTTGTCGTTTTTTTCAGCTGGTTCTGGATCTAATGTCTGCTGGCTCTTTTCGCCGATGCCGAATAAACGTGAAAAAGGATGCTTCATGCGAATACACCACCTTTTGTAATCTGCCTGTTAATCTATTTCTTCCCACTAGTCCTAAAATCCTGCAAGTCTGTAAAAATCTTTCTTTTATGTAACACCTGTGTTTCACGTGAAACACAGACAGTTTTTTTATTGAATCGGTGACTTGTTAGGAGTTCCAGGTTTGCGCGGGAACTTTTTAGGCGTCTCATTAACTTTTTCGATAATGACAATATTTCTTTCGCTTTCTTCGATTGGAAGCAAGAAAGAATGAACATCTTCAATCTTTCCTCCTAAAAGCTTTACCGCTTTTTCGCCTTCTTTCACTTCTTCAGGAAGATTTGCACCTTTCATCCCAAGGAAATGACCGCCTTTTTTCACAAGCGGCAAGCATAACTCGGATAAAACTGATAGTCGGGCAACTGCTCTTGCCATAACAAGATCAAACTGCTGCCTGAATTCTGGTCTGTGAGCAAATGTTTCTGCTCGATCATGGTACATTGAAACATCCTCTAATCCAAGTTCTTTTACAACATGCTCTAAGAAACCAATTCGTTTATTCAAAGAGTCCACAACAGTTAACTTGATCTCAGGAAAACAGATCTTGAGCGGTATAGCAGGGAAACCAGCTCCTGCTCCAACATCACACACCGTAATGTCCTGATTAAAATTAAAATAAAACGCTGCTGTAACAGAATCATAAAAGTGCTTTAAATACACTTCTTCTTTTTCTGTAATCCCCGTTAAATTCATTTTTTCATTCCATTCAACAAGCAAATGAAAATAGTTTTCGAATTGTGACAGCTGTTTTTCTGATAACTCGATTCCCTTTTCCTTCAGGGAAGTTTGAAACATCTCGATATTCATTTTTGTTGCGTCCCCCTTTTTTGAAGACCCTTCGTTGATCAGAGTTGATTGAGCGCAAGGCGCAAGACTCCAGCGGGAACAGCGTGCATGTGAGACCCCGCTGATAGGGAGGCTCACCTCACGCCCCTACGGAAAGCGAGCATCCTCGAACAGAAACCAACTACTTCTAACGTGCAATCTTAGCCAGTTTGCCTTGTTCTAGGTAAATCAGCAGAATCGAAATGTCCGCTGGGTTTACCCCGGATACTCGTGATGCCTGTCCTACAGAAAGCGGACGTACTTCATGCAGCTTTTGCTTCGCTTCTGTTGCGAGACCGTTAATCGCCATATAATCAAGGTCAACAGGCAGTTTCTTGTTCTCCATCTTGCGCATTCTTTCTACCTGTGCAAGCTGTTTATCAATGTAACCTGCATACTTCACTTGGATTTCGACCTGCTCTGAAACCGTTTCGCTTAGAGGTGTTTCGGCAGGTGCTAATCGTTGGATCACAGGATAAGTTACTTCAGGACGTTTAAGCAGATTTGCAGCTGTCATCGGTTCTTTCAGCGCTGAAGAATGGGCCTCTGCAAGAACTTGCTGAACCTCTTCAGATGGCTTGATTGAAACATGCTCTAAACGCTCAATTTCCATCGATATCTGTGCTTTTTTCTCCTCAAAGCGTTCGTAACGTTCTTGCGGTATCAGTCCGATTTCAAAACCTTTTTTCGTTAATCGCAGATCAGCGTTGTCGTGTCTTAATAAAAGACGGTATTCCGCTCTCGATGTTAAAAGTCTGTATGGTTCATTCGTTCCTTTTGTGATCAGGTCATCGATCAGCACACCAATATAAGCCTCAGAACGATCAAGAATAAGCGGTTCTTTCCCCTTTACCTTTAACGCAGCATTGATACCTGCCATAAGCCCTTGTCCAGCTGCCTCTTCATAGCCGCTCGTACCGTTCAGCTGTCCTGCAGTGAATAAGCCGCTCACTTTTTTAGTTTCAAGAGATGGCCATAATTGAGTTGGCACGATTGCATCATATTCAATGGCATAGCCTGCACGCATAAGTTCCGCTTTTTCAAGACCAGGAATCGTAGCAAGGATTTTCTTCTGCACATCTTCAGGAAGACTTGTAGATAAGCCCTGCACATACACTTCCTCTGTGTTTTTCCCTTCAGGCTCTAAGAAAATCTGATGGCGCGGCTTGTCATTGAAACGTACAATTTTATCTTCGATCGACGGACAATATCTAGGACCAGTTCCTTCGATCATTCCAGAATACATCGGTGAACGGTGAAGGTTGCCGTTGATCAGCTGGTGCGTTTCATCCCCCGTGTAAGTCAGCCAGCAAGGAAGCTGGTCTGTAATAAATTCAGTCGTTTCGTATGAAAAAGCTCTTGGAACATCGTCTCCAGGCTGTATTTCCGTTTTCGAATAATCAATGGTTTTGCTGTTAACACGCGGTGGAGTACCGGTTTTAAAGCGAACCATATCAAATCCAAGTTCCTGCAGGTGATAGGATAAATTAATGGACGGTGCCATATTGTTCGGACCGCTCTCATAAGCAAGTTCACCGATTATAATTTTTCCTCTTAAATACGTGCCCGTTGTTAATACAACGGCTTTTGCCTCGTATTCTGCCCCCGTCTTCGTAATAACACCTTTACATACATCGCCTTCCATAATAAGACGTTCTACCATCCCTTGACGCAATGTAAGGTTTTCAGTATTTTCCATCGTTTTCTTCATTTCATGCTGATACAAATATTTATCCGCTTGAGCACGCAGTGCACGTACCGCAGGGCCTTTACCAGTATTCAGCATCCGCATTTGAATATGCGTCTTATCAATGTTCCGCGCCATTTCTCCGCCAAGTGCATCCACTTCACGCACTACGATCCCTTTTGCCGGTCCTCCGACAGACGGATTACAAGGCATATAGGCTACGGCATCTAAATTTAACGTAAGACAAAGTGTTTTTGCACCCATGCGAGCTGACGCTAGAGCCGCTTCAACACCCGCATGCCCGGCACCAACAACAATAACGTCAAAAATGTCAGCTTTATATCCCATGTGTTCTTACCTCCTTCTTTATTATTTTCCTAAACAAAATTGTGAGAAGAGCTGATCGATTAAGCTTTCTGAAACAGTGTCTCCTACAATTTCACCGAGTATCTCCCATGCTCTCGTAATATCGATCTGAACCATATCTATTGGAAGATCAGCTTCAATCCCGCCTAACGCTTCGTCAATATGGTGAATAGTCTGCTGCAGCAATGCGATGTGTCTTGAGTTTGATACGTAAGTAAGATCTTGTGCTTCGATTCCGCCTGCAAAAAATAGATTCGCTATCGCTTGTTCTAGTTCATCTATTCCCTCTTCTTTAACTAATGATGTAGCAATAACAGGTGAACCTTCCGCTAGACCTTTCACTTGGTCTATATCCAGATTTGTTTCTAAATCAGTTTTGTTTATGATCACAATCTTATCCAGCCCTGCAGCTGCACGGAATAAATTCTCATCCTCATGGGACAGCGGTTCATTTCCGTTTAAAACGAGCAGAATCAAATCCGCTTCTTTTAATACTTTTCGTGATTTTTCAACACCGATTTTCTCAACAATATCTTCTGTTTCTCGGATGCCTGCCGTATCCACAAGCCTTAGAGGGACACCTCTTACATTGACATACTCCTCGATAACGTCCCTTGTAGTCCCAGCTATATCTGTAACAATGGCTTTGTTTTCATGAACTAAAGCGTTCATTAACGAAGACTTCCCTACGTTCGGACGTCCGATAATAGCCGTAGATAATCCTTCGCGAAGAATCTTCCCTTGCTGAGCCGTCTGCAAAATGGACCCTACCTCTTTTTTAACCGTTAAAAGATTATGATTTAATAATGAATGCGTCATTTCTTCAGCATCGTATTCTGGGTAATCTATATTAACTTCGACGTGGGCAATGGTTTCTAAAAGTGTCTGTCTTAGTCTGCTGACTAAAGATGAAAGGCGGCCTTCCATCTGATTAAGCGCAACGTTCATGGCCCGGTCTGTCTTCGCTCTGATCAAGTCCATAACTGCTTCCGCTTGTGACAAATCGATTCGTCCGTTTAAAAAAGCACGCTTCGTAAATTCTCCTGGTTCGGCTAAACGTGCTCCCTGCTGCAGAATGAGTTGAAGAACCCTATTAACAGAAACTAATCCGCCGTGACAGTTGATCTCCACAACATCTTCACGTGTAAAAGTTCGCGGAGCTCTCATTACACTTACCATGACTTCCTCTACAGCTTGATTCGTTTTCGGATCAACCAGTTTTCCATAGTGAATCGTGTGTGTGTCAGCTTCTTCAAGCACTTTTGAACCTTTATAAACACGGTCAGCGATCGATACCGCTTCCGGACCGCTAAGACGCACGATTGCAATTGCTCCTTCACCCATCGGCGTAGAAATAGCCGTAATCGTATCGTATTCCATTTTTTTCACCTCAACTTCCCTTATAAAACGCTCTATCTATTTATCAATTAGTATGACCTTAAATGGCAGCTGTGATAATTGTTACGTAAAAAAGGACATAAATATCCACAATAAAAAATAGTGTACCGTATTATGAGCCCGCAGTAAATAAAAAGCCCCAGAGGAATACCCTCTGAAGCTTCATTATCTCTTGATCGTATTCTTGGGACGGATAACCACTTTTCGGAATGGCTCTACCCCTTCGGACGTCGTTTCAACATCCCGGTTTTCTTTGAGTGCTAAGTGAATCACTTTACGTTCATTAGCAGGCATCGGTTCAAGCGCGAAGCTCTTTTTCGTGATGAACACCTTTTGAGCGGAATGCTCAGCAAGACGTTCCAGCGATTCCTGCCGTCTGGTACGATAATTTTCAGCATCTAGAACAATTTTCACATGCTTAGTTTCTGGATCTGAGTTTGCAACCATATTTGTTAAAAGCTGAAGCGCATTTAGCGTTTGTCCGCGTTTTCCAATTAAAATCGCAATTTTTTCACCGGTTAAATCAAGCACTAGGTGATCGTTTTCCTGCCGCTGAGAAATGGTAACGGGTACCCCCATCTTGGATGTTACATCCTGAAGGTATTCGATCGCAGTTTTAACAGGATCAGCTTTTACTGTTACTTCAACAACTGCCGGCTTCCCGCCGAGTCCAAAAAAGCCTTTTTTGGAATCCTCAAGAATTTTCACTTCTACTTGATCTTTTGAAGTCTGAAGTTGTTCTAGTGCTGCTTCTACTGCTTCTTCAACCGTTTTCCCTGTTACCTGTACCTTTTTCACTTTTTAGCTCCCCCATCAACTTGATTTTCTTTCTTTTTCATTGGGGTCGTAATGAAATATGTTTGTGCAATCATGAAGATGTTACCGATCACCCAATATAAAGATAATGCAGCTGGGAAATTAATCGCAAATACAACGATCATGACTGGCATGATGTATAAAAGCATCTTCATTTGCGGATTTGGATTGTCCATTCCGCCCATCATAATTTTTTGCTGCAAGAATGTTGTAAGACCTGCAACTAGCGGCAAAATAAAGAAAGGATCTGGTTCCCCTAGATCGAACCAAAGGAAATTGTGGTTAGCAATTTCTCCCGTACGCATGATTGCATGGTAGAAACCTAAAAGAATAGGCATCTGAATAAGTAATGGTAAACAACCTGCAAGCGGATTTACACCATTCTTTTGGAAAAGTGCCATTGTTTCCTGCTGCAGTTTTTGCTGTGAGTTAGCATCTTTTGATTTGTACTTTTCACGCAGTTTTTGAATTTCAGGTTGAATTTCCTGCATCGCTTTAGAACTTTTCGTTTGCTTGATCATTAATGGAAGCAAAGCCGTTCTAATCAATAAAGTTACAATAATGATAGCTAGTCCATAATTTTCACCAGTCAGATCTGCAAAATATGTGATCAGCCATGATAATGGATAAACAAAATATGTGTCCCAAATTCCCGTGCTGTCTTTTGTGATAGGATCATTCATCGATCCACATCCTGACAGGACAGCCATGAGTGCGAAAAGGGCGATCATTAAACCTATTTTCTTACGCACACTCTTATCCTCCTTAAAAATCATAAATCTCATCTCAATTATTTATTGTCTCTTTTTTCAGGCACGAGGTCAACGCCCCCGGGATGAAAAGGATGGCACTTTAAAATCCGGATAACCGTCAGCCAAAGTCCTTTTATTGCACCGTGCTGCCTGAAAGCTTCTATACCGTAATGCGAACAAGTCGGATAAAAGCGGCATGAAGGCGGAGTCATCGGTGAGATCCACCGCTGGTAAAAACGTATAATCCCTATAAATAAGGATTTCACTTCTTACACCCTCTTTTTAAAAACATTCGCTCGGTTTAATACGTGAAGCAAGCTTTTTTCAATCTCATGAAAATCCATATTCGCTGTCGGTATTCTCGCAATAACAACATAATCCCTGCCTGGCAGCAATTGTTCGCTGTATTTATGAAAAATCTCTTTAACCGAGCGCTTGATGCGATTACGCGTAACAGCTTTTCCTACCTTTTTACTGACAGACAGACCAATGCGAAAAACGTCTTGATCCTCTTTTTTTAAGCTGTATATAACAAATTGGCGATTAGCCGTTGATTTTCCTTTTTTGAAGACTTCTTGAAATTCCTCATTTTTTTTGATGCGCTGCTCTTTCTTCATTCCATTTAACACTCCATCAATTTAAGCAATCTCATTCCATTGTCCTGCGATCTCTTCCAGTATCGGTTTAATTTAGTTTTGTAAAACATGGTTTAGACAAAAACTGAATGATTCTTTACTAAAAAATTCAAAACGGAATGAGCGGATAGGTCTATAAAAGTAAAAAAAGACCACTGATGTCAGTGGCCTATGCGGATAACACTTTTCTTCCCTTTTGACGACGGCGAGCTAGAACTTTACGTCCGTTCTTTGTAGCCATACGTGCACGGAAACCATGTACCTTCTTACGCTTACGGTTGTTCGGTTGAAATGTAGGTTTCATGTATATTACACCTCCCTGAGGATATCTCTTATAAAAGACAGTCTAATAAAGTATAATGACTGACCTATTCATTTGTCAAGGTAGTTTTTGTTTTAGGTTGTTTTTGTGTTTCCTATGCTTCGTTGTTCTTGAATGTGGTTGACCTCCGTTCCAAGTGCTTCGCTTTCCGCGGGGCAGGCGGTGAGCCACATTCTTAACGTTTCACTTTTAAGTGTCTCACCTGCCCGCCTGTCCCGCAGGAGTCTCGCACCTTCCACTCCAATCAACTTGCCAATGAAGGTAAATGATAAAAAAATCCCAGTCTGCATTAATTTTTTAGAACAGATCCTCGCTTAGTTAAATCGCCAAAACTATGTAAAAGAAAACTTCAAAAGCAATTCATGTCATTCTACAACGCTCTCCAAATTCTTTATCCTCTTGCCTGTGGACATCTTTTTCGACACGTTTTTCATTATCCACACCAATTATCGACATCTTTTACACAAAATCTTGTGTTGTGGACAACTTCTTTACACAAGGTATGGGCGTTGTGGATAAGTAACAATAATCCGTTGCCAAGCTTGCTTTTTTTTGATATGCTTGTTGTGTTTTAACTCGTTAATAACATCTCAGTTGTACAAAGTTATTCACATGCTGTGGATAAAGTTGTGGACAGTTTGAATTCACTGTTAAAAAGGTTGTCCACAAACACTGTATGGCTGTTTATAATCCTATTATCTACTATATTAATTATCATTCACATATCATGTGGACTTTTATTTTTATGCATAGGTATTCACTGCATGTACAAACCTTAAACAACAGGGAAAACGACTGCTAAAATAGGATGACTTAAAAGAGATAAGGGGGGTAAATTGGTTGGAAAACATTAATGACCTATGGTCCAAAGCACTTGCGGCTATAGAAACAAAAGTTAGTAAGCCCAGCTTTGAAACCTGGTTAAAATCAACAACAGCTCATGCTTTGCAAAATGATACGCTTGTTATAACAGCACCTAATGAATTTGCACGCGATTGGCTGGAATCAAGGTATGCTGGCATTATTTCAGAAACCTTGCTGGACGTTACTGGGGCGGCATTGGATGTAAAGTTCATCATTCCACAAAATCAGTCAGAAATAGATTTAGACTTAGAGCTGGCGATGAAAAAGGCACCTAAAACGCCAAATGAACCTCATGAAGAAGTATCACAAAGTATGCTAAACCCAAAGTATACGTTCGACCGGTTTGTAATCGGTTCTGGAAACCGCTTCGCGCATGCTGCATCACTAGCTGTAGCAGAAGCACCGGCGAAAGCTTACAATCCGCTATTTATCTATGGTGGAGTTGGGTTAGGAAAAACGCATTTGATGCATGCGATCGGACATTATGTACTGGAACATAATCCAGGGGCAAAAGTTGTTTATTTGTCATCAGAAAAATTTACAAATGAATTTATAAATTCTATTCGAGATAATAAAACCGTTGAATTTCGCAATAAGTTCCGTAGTGTGGACGTGCTTCTTATAGATGATATTCAATTCCTTGCGGGAAAAGAACAGACTCAAGAGGAATTTTTCCATACATTCAATGCACTGCATGAAGAAAGCAAACAGATCGTGATCTCGAGTGATAGGCCTCCAAAGGAGATCCCAACATTAGAGGACAGACTCCGTTCACGTTTTGAATGGGGGTTGATCACGGATATTACGCCGCCAGATCTGGAAACAAGGATCGCAATTCTGCGGAAAAAGGCGAAAGCTGAAGGCCTTGATATTCCAAATGAAGTGATGCTTTATATCGCGAATCAAATTGATACAAACATACGTGAACTTGAAGGTGCACTTATACGAGTTGTAGCTTATTCTTCCTTAATTAATCAAGATATGAACGCAGATTTGGCTGCAGAAGCACTGCGTGATATTATACCGTCAGCAAAACCAAGAACTCTTACCATTCATCATATACAAGAAGTAGTCGGCAAACATTACAACGTTAAGCTCGAAGATTTCACGGCGAAAAAAAGAACAAAATCCGTTGCTTTTCCAAGACAGATCGCTATGTACCTCTCACGTGAGCTAACGGATAACTCACTTCCTAAAATCGGGGAAGAATTTGGAGGCCGTGATCATACAACGGTTCTTCATGCACATGAAAAGATTTCAACATTGCTTATTACAGATCAAGTGCTGCAAAAGAAAGTACAAGAAATTCATGATCAGTTAAAATCGATCTAAATAGCAACCTTGAATACTGTGAATAACTACTGTTGCTTTATACACAGTCTGTCCACATGTGGATAGGCTGTTCTATCTTTGTTTGAGCGGGTTATCCACACATTCACAGCGCCTAGTACTATTACTACTATTTTTTTAAAAGATTTTAATTAATATTAGGGGGGTAAAACAATGAAAGTTAAGATTCAATTAAACCAATTGATTGAAGCAGTTCAAGATGTCATGAAGGCAGTCTCTTCACGTACAACAATTCCGATTTTGACAGGAATAAAAATGGAAGTGACTTATGAAGGTGTGCACTTAACTGGTAGTGATTCTGATATTTCCATTGAAAGATTGATACCGATTGAAGAAGGAGATCTTGTACATATTGAGGTAAAACAAGAAGGTAGTGTTGTTCTTCCAGCACGCTATTTCTCAGAAATCGTTAAAAAACTTCCTAATGATTCAGTAGAGATCGAAGTTGGAGAGCGTTTTGAAACAACGCTGCGATCAGGTGCATCTGAATTCAGCTTATTGGGACTTGATCCAGAAGAATACCCGCGTCTGCCACAGATTGAAGAGAATCTTGTTTTTGAAATCCAAAGCGATCTCCTTAAAACAATGATCCGCCAAACTGTCTTCGCGGTGTCCACCTCAGAAACACGCCCTATCTTAACAGGTGTGAATTGGACATTATCTGATGGTTTACTTAACTGTATTGCAACAGATAGCCACAGATTAGCAGAACGTAAGATGCCAATTGATTCACAAGCGGAAGAGTTATCTTTTCAAAACGTAGTGATTCCAGGAAAGAGCTTAAACGAACTTTCCAAGATTCTGGATGAATCTGCAGAGAAAGTACAAATTGTTGTTACGAACAATCAAATCTTGTTTAAAGCAAAGAACATTTTGCTGTTCTCACGATTATTGGATGGAAACTACCCTGACACATCAAAATTAATTCCATCTGAGAGCAAGACAACATTTGTTTTAAAAACAAAAGAGTTCTTGCAAGCAATCGACCGAGCTTCTCTATTAGCAAGAGAAGGAAGAAACAACGTAGTTAAACTGGCAACGCTCGACAACAAAACGATTGAACTTTCATCGAATTCACCTGAGATCGGTAAAGTTTTTGAACATATGATCGCTGAAGACATCGAAGGGGAAGAACTTAAGATCTCTTTTAATGCAAAATATGTAATGGAGGCACTTAAGGTTATGGATTGTTCTGAAATAAGCATTCTTTTCACAGGTGCTATGAGACCGTTCCTTATCCAGCCTGTTTCAGATGACACGATCCGCCAGTTAATCCTGCCGGTAAGAACTTACTAAAATATAAAGCTGCCGGATGACCGGCGGCTTTCTTTTCTTTTTCTAAGAGTCTCGTTTTTTGGAGAAACTAGTAAGAAAAGATTTTTTCTAAAAGATTGTGGTCTGAAATCTTGTTTATTCATTTTCATCATTGACCGGTTGATTGGAGTGCAAGGTGCGAGACTCCTGCGGGATCAGCGGGACAGGTGAGACCCCGTATGCGCGAAGCGATAGGGAGGCTCACCGCCCGCCCCGCGGAAAGCGAGTGCCTGGAACGGAAATCAACCACTTTCAAAGGCAGCACAGAAAATGTCCAGGAGGTTTTTGAAATGGAAAACGTAAAGATTAATACAGAATTTATTACGCTTCAGCAGCTGCTGAAAACAACCGATGTCATCCAGTCGGGCGGCATGGTAAAATGGTATTTAGCAGAACATGAAGTTCTTGTGAACGGAGAACATGAAACACGCCGAGGGAAGAAATTATATGCGGGTGATGTCGTGTCCATTCCAGATATAGGAGAGTTCAAGGTAACAACGGAATAGGGGGTATCCCTTTGCATATTGAAGAGCTTTATCTGAGGAACTACCGCAACTATAAAGACCAGTCTTTAAGCTTTGAAAATAAGGTCAATGTTTTCCTTGGCGAAAATGCGCAGGGTAAAACGAATGTCATGGAATCGATCTATGTTTTGGCCATGGCGAGATCTTATCGGACGTCAAAAGATAAAGAGTTAATAACTTGGGACGAAGAATATGCTAAAATAGAGGGTAGCATCAAAAAGAAAAACAGTTCTTTTGATTTGAGCCTCGTCATTTCACAAAAAGGAAAAAAAGCGAAAATCAGCCGCATTGAACAGCGACGTTTAACAGATTATGTCGGTCATTTTAATGTGGTCATGTTTGCACCTGAGGATTTAAATCTTGTAAAAGGCAGTCCGCAGGTGCGTCGTCGTTTTATTGACATGGAAATCGGACAGGTAAACGCAGTTTATTTGAACGATCTATCGGTGTACCAGAAGATCCTGTCTCAGCGAAATTCTCTTTTGAGAGACATGTATCGCAATAAGAGCACGGAAAATATGACGATGCTTGAGATATTAACAGAACAGCTTATAGATAAAGCGGCAAGGATTACATTGAAACGCATGAAGTACATGGAGAAGCTGCAAGGATGGGCAGAACCGATCCATCATGGCATATCGAGAGGGCTAGAAAGCTTAAAAATTCATTACAAACCTGCCGTAGAGGTATGCGAAGAGCCCGATTTGTCGAAAATGATAGAAGCGTTTCATTCGAAATTTGGTAAAATAAAAGAAAAAGAGATTGAACGGGGTACATCATTGTTTGGACCCCATCGGGATGATCTGCTGTTTTCGGTAAATGGGAAAGATGTACAAACATTTGGTTCTCAAGGACAGCAGCGCACGACAGCACTTTCACTGAAGCTCGCTGAGATTGATTTAATTCATTCAGAAGTTGGAGAGTATCCTGTTCTGCTGCTGGATGATGTACTTTCTGAATTAGACGACTTCAGGCAATCTCATCTGTTAAATACCATCCAAGGTAAAGTTCAAACCTTTGTTACTACGACCAGTGTTGAAGGAATTCATCATGAAACATTGATCAAGGCAGCAACCTATCAAGTTCATTCAGGCTCCATAGAACGTTTGAAATGAGGTGAGGGATTTGCTTTTGCATTTAGGTGATGAAGAAGTTATTCATTCTAAAGATGTACTAGCTATATTGGATATTAATGCGTTAAAGACTTCTGAGCTTGCGAAGGAATTTCTTAAAAAGCATGAAAAGAATCAGACATTAACCGATCTGAGCGGGAATGCTGCAAAATCCGTAATTATTACTGACAAAACGATTTATTTGTCTCCCCTTTCTGCCTCAACGTTAAAAAAGAGAGCCTCTGATCGCCTCGAACTTGAAAATGGCTGGAATATAAAATAAAGGTTTTATAAATAAAGCGTTTTTAAACCGGAATGAAGGTGAACCAATTGACGACTGAACAAAAGTTAGAACATCAGCAAAATTATGATGAAAGCAATATCCAGGTACTCGAAGGACTTGAAGCTGTACGTAAACGTCCTGGGATGTATATTGGTGCAACAAATGTACGCGGTCTGCACCATCTTGTATGGGAGATTGTCGATAACTCAATCGATGAAGCGTTAGCAGGATACTGTGATACGATCCGCATTACGATTGAAGAGGATAACAGCATCACTGTAGAAGACAATGGACGTGGTATTCCTGTTGGTATGCATGAAAAAATGGGAAGACCTGCACTGGAAGTTATCATGACTGTGCTCCATGCCGGCGGTAAATTCGGCGGCGGCGGATATAAAGTATCAGGCGGTCTTCATGGTGTTGGTGCATCCGTAGTTAACGCGCTGTCCACAATGCTTGAAGTTACCGTATCCCGTGATGGGAAGCTTCATTATCAATCATATGAGCGTGGTATACCGACTGCCGATTTGAAAATCATCGGTGAAACAGATAAGACAGGTACGCGCACACACTTTAAGCCAGACCCAGAAATTTTTACTGAATCATTAGAATATGATTTCCCTACTCTCTCTAATCGTATTCGTGAACTTGCATACTTGAACCGTGGTCTTCGGATTATTGCAGAAGATAAACGCGGCGAAGAGCCTGAAGTGAAGGAATATCACTATGAGGGCGGCATTAAGTCCTACGTTGAACATATTAACCGTACACGTGAAGTCCTTCATGAAGAGCCGATTTTTGTCGAAGGTGAAAAAGACGGCATCTCTGTTGAAATCGCGTTCCAATACAATGACAGCTATGCAAGCAATATTTATTCTTTTGCAAACAACATCAACACTCACGAAGGCGGAACGCACGAATCTGGTTTCAAAACAGCTCTGACTCGTGTGATCAATGATTATGGGCGAAAGAATAACTTGTTTAAAGACAACGACACGAATCTTACAGGTGAAGATGTCCGTGAAGGGTTAACAGCGATTATTTCGATTAAGCACCCTGATCCGCAGTTTGAAGGACAGACGAAAACGAAGCTAGGAAACTCTGAGGCAAGACAGATCACTGAGTCTATTTTCTCTGAGACGTTCTCATCGTTCATGCTTGAGAATCCAGTTGTAGCGAAGTCGATTGTTGAAAAAGGAATGATGGCGCTGCGTGCCCGTGTCGCTGCTAAAAAAGCGCGTGAACTTACACGCCGCAAGAGTGCATTAGAAGTTTCTTCATTACCGGGGAAATTAGCAGACTGCTCTTCTAAAGATGCAAGTATATCTGAACTGTACGTAGTTGAGGGTGACTCTGCCGGCGGATCAGCTAAACAGGGACGAGACCGTCATTTCCAAGCGATCTTGCCTCTTCGCGGTAAAATTATTAACGTTGAAAAAGCAAGGCTGGACAAAATTCTATCAAATAACGAAGTCCGTGCTATCATTACGGCTTTAGGTACAGGGATCGGCGACGAGTTTGATATTACAAAAGCCCGTTACCATAAGATCATCATTATGACAGATGCCGATGTCGATGGAGCACACATCCGTACGCTGCTACTGACATTCTTTTTCCGCTACATGCGTCCGATCATTGAGCATGGCTACATCTATATCGCTCAGCCGCCGCTTTATAAAGTGCAGCAAGGAAAGCGTATCGAGTATGCTTACAATGATAAAGAACTTGAAAAATTATTGGCTGAACTTCCGCAAGTTCCAAAGCCGCAGCTGCAGCGCTATAAGGGTCTTGGTGAGATGAATCCAACCCAGCTGTGGGAAACGACAATGGATCCGGAAACACGTACATTGCTTCAAGTGGAAATGAAAGATGCAATGGCTGCTGACGAAACGTTTGAGATCTTGATGGGAGATAAAGTAGAACCACGCCGTGATTTCATTCAAGAAAACGCACAGTACGTTAAGAATTTAGATATCTAATTAAGTTTCAGCATTTACATTAAGGTGCTGAAGCTGAACATAGAAAATGCTGAAGCTGGACAAGGTCCAGTTTCGGTTCGTTTAAAAGCCGAATTAGTGGCTTTAAAAACCTGTTTTTCTAGAGGTTATGGAGGTAAAAATGAATGTCTGAAATGGAACGTTCCCGGGTTAAAGAAATAAATATTAGTACGGAAATGAAAACATCGTTCATGGACTATGCCATGAGCGTTATCGTCAGCCGTGCACTGCCAGATGTACGTGATGGATTAAAGCCTGTTCACCGGCGTATTCTTTATGCCATGAACGATCTTGGTATGACAGCGGACAAAGCTTATAAAAAGTCTGCGCGTATCGTGGGTGAAGTAATCGGTAAGTATCACCCTCACGGCGACTCTGCTGTATATGATACGATGGTTCGTATGGCACAGGATTTCAACTTCCGCCATATGCTCATCGACGGCCACGGCAACTTCGGTTCTGTCGACGGTGATGCAGCAGCAGCGATGCGTTATACAGAGGCGCGTATGTCCAAGATTGCCATGGAAATGGTTCGAGACATCAACAAAGACACGATCGGCTACAAAGATAACTATGATGGATCAGAACAAGAGCCAGTTGTATTGCCTGCGCGTTTTCCTAACTTGCTCGTTAATGGTGCAGCTGGAATCGCGGTTGGTATGGCAACGAACATCCCTCCGCATCACCTTGGTGAAGTAATCGATGGAATTTTAGCATTAAGTGAAAATCCGGATATCACGATTCCCGAGTTAATGGAAATCATACCTGGTCCAGATTTTCCTACTGCCGGTGAAATCTTAGGACGTGAAGGAATCCGCAAGGCTTACCAAAACGGAAGAGGATCGATTATCATCCGTGCAAAAGCTGAAATTGAGGAAATGGCCAGCGGAAAGCAAGCGATCATCGTAACGGAGCTTCCTTACCAAGTAAACAAAGCTCGTCTTATTGAAAAAATTGCTGAACTCGTTCGTGATAAAAAGATTGAAGGTATCACAGACCTGCGTGATGAATCTGACCGAAACGGTATGCGTATCGTGATGGAGATCCGCCGTGATGCGAATGCAAATGTTATTTTAAATAATTTATATAAACAGACTGCTCTTCAGACAAGCTTTGGTATCAACATGCTTGCCCTTGTTGATGGGCATCCAAAAGTGCTTAACATTAAGGAATGTCTTTACCATTACCTGAAGCATCAGCAAGTAATCATTCGTCGCCGTACGGAATTTGATCTTAAAAAAGCTGAAGCGAGAGCTCATATTTTAGAAGGTCTGCGTATCGCGCTTGATCACTTGGATGAAGTCATCGCATTGATCCGTGGTTCCAGAACGACTGACGTTGCTCGTGAAGGGTTAATGGAGAAGTTCGAATTAAGTTATGAACAGTCTCAAGCGATTCTAGACATGCGCTTGCAGCGTCTAACAGGTTTAGAGCGTGACAAGATCGAGAACGAATATAGTGAATTGGTTGCTTTGATCGCTGAATTAAAAGCGATTTTAGCGGATGAAGAAAAAATTCTTGAAATTATCCGCACGGAACTTACTGAGATTAAAGAAAAATACGATAACCCAAGACGTACTGTTATTTCTGTCGGATTCAACAGTATTGAGGACGAAGATTTGATTCCGCGTTCCAATATTGTAATTACGCTTACGAATAAAGGCTATATTAAGCGCCTTCCAATCTCTACTTACCGTTCACAGCGACGCGGTGGTAAAGGGATTCAAGGAATGGGAACGAGTGAAGATGATTTTGTTGAACAGCTGTTTACAACCAATACTCATAATTACATCCTGTTCTTTACGAATAAGGGGAAAGCATACCGCTTAAAAGGTTACGAGATTCCTGAGTACGGAAGAACAGCAAAAGGGATTCCGATCATCAACCTGCTGCAGATCGAGCAGGGGGAAACAATTTCAGCTGTTATCCCTGTTGAGGATATGGAAAGTGATGAAATTTACCTTAACTTTATGACGAAACAGGGAATAACAAAGCGTTCTCCATTATCTGCATACAGCAACATCCGCAAAGGCGGTCTGTTTGCTATTAATCTTCGAGATGAAGATGAACTGATGGGAGTACGTTTAACTGACGGTACGAAGGACATTATCGTTGGTACAAAACAAGGAATGTCCATACGTTATCAGGAAACTGACGTAAGATCGATGGGACGAACAGCTACAGGTGTTAAAGCTATTACTCTAGGTGAAGATGATGCAGTTGTTGGAATGGAAGTATTGGATGAGTCACAAGATATCCTGATCGTTACAACAAGAGGTTACGGCAAACGGACACCGATGAGTGAATACCGTCTGCAGTCACGCGGTGGTAAAGGGATCAAAACGGTTAATATCACTGAAAAGAACGGTCCTGTCGTCACCTTAAAGACTGTTACGGATGAAGAAGACTTGATGATTATTACTGCAAAAGGGATCATCATCAGAATGAACATCTCTGGTATTTCGACAATGGGCCGAAATACGCAAGGTGTAAGATTGATGTCAATGAATGAAAGCAATCATGTTGCTACGGTTGCCGTTGTAGAACGAGAAGAAGAAACAGAAGACGAACTGTTAGATGAAAATGGTGAGCCTATCGTAACTGAAGGCGAAGAATCATCAGCTTCTGAGATTGATTCTGAACAAAACAATGAAGAGAATAACGAATAATTTCTTAAAAGAGGAAAATGAGTATACATTTTCCTCTTTTTTATATGTACAATTAAACTATGAATTTTCCGACAAAAGGAGTTTATTGTATGAAAGTTAAAACGAGTCAGGCGAAGATTGGCCAAATGCTAGTTCAAGATGTTTTCTCGATGACGAATCAGCCGATCGTTAATAAAAACACTGTATTAAATTCAGAACACTTAAGAGTACTTACTCGTTTTAATATAGAGGAGATTGATATCCTTCATGATTCAGGGCTCAACCCAAACAGCATGAAGGAAAATACAGCAGCTCCTGCAGCGAAACAAGAAGAGAAAACGTCTGTGCAGCTTAATAAAGAAGATATCCCTTCATTTCCGAGCATGTATTTGCAGACGGTCAAGCGCTATAAGCAATTGTTTACGAATTGGCAGTCAGGAAGCCCATTAGATATGCTGGAAGTTCGCCAGGCTGTTTTACAAGTACTTGAAGAAGGTTCAAATTTCCCTCGAGAAATTTTATTGCTGCATCACTATGCCACTAGCACGGATTATATTTATCATCATGCCATTTCTGTTGGGATCTTGAGCACATTTTTAGCAAAGAAGCTTAATTATTCAAACGGGGACTGTATTCAAATAGGTCTTGCTGGCGTTTTATCTGATTGCGGAATGGCAAAAGTTCAGCCGACTCTTTTGAAAAAAAGCGGCGCGCTTTCTCCTGCAGAGTTTGATGAGATAAAGCAACACACCATACACGGATATAACATGCTGAAAAAGATCCCCTCTATAAAAGAAGGTGTTTTACTCGGTGTTCTTCAGCATCACGAGCGGGAAGACGGTTCAGGGTACCCGTTAAAAGTTCTAGGAAGCAAACTGCATCCATTCAGTAAAATACTTGCTGTAGCAGATGTGTACCTAGCGATGACAGCTGAGCGTCCGTATCGAAGCAAGCAATCTCCATTCAAAGTACTCGAAATGATGATGAAGGATCAATTCGGCAAGTTCGATCATCAAGTCATTCGTGCACTGTTATCAGGATTATCAACCTTCTCTACAGGCAGCCGTGTAAAACTTACGAATCAAGAAGTAGGTGAAATCGTCTTTATAGAAGAAAGCCAGCCTACACGTCCGATGGTCAAATTAGACTCCAGTGGTGAATTCATCGCTTTAAAAACAAGGAATGATCTCTTTATAGAAGAGCTTTTATCTTAGGATAGAAGCTTTTTTGTTTTTAGGTATTGTAACCTGGCTCCATCCATGGTAGACTAATCAAGCTGTCTTAGGAACAGCGCTGCAACACTTTAAGTTGATAACGAGTTAAATTGAAAAAGTTTTAAAAAGTTATTGACTCTGACAGTTTAGCGTGGTATATTATTAAAGTCGCTAAAACAAGTGACGCAAACAAGTTCTTTGAAAACTGAACAAAAGCAAAGGTAAGGAATTAAGAATTAATTCCGTCAGTAACAAATGAGAGCAAGTCAAACACTTTTATGGAGAGTTTGATCCTGGCTCAGGATGAACGCTGGCGGCGTGCCTAATACATGCAAGTCGAGCGAATGATGAGGAGCTTGCTCCTCTGATTTAGCGGCGGACGGGTGAGTAACACGTGGGTAATCTGCCTGTAAGACGGGGATAACTCCGGGAAACCGGGGCTAATACCGGATAATAAGAAGAAGCGCATGTTTCTTCTTTGAAAGTCGGTTTCGGCTGACACTTACAGATGAGCCCGCGGCGCATTAGCTAGTTGGTGAGGTAACGGCTCACCAAGGCGACGATGCGTAGCCGACCTGAGAGGGTGATCGGCCACA